>CAVZAT010000005.1:0-11329 GCA_963773335.1 uncultured Microthrixaceae bacterium
GGCGGCCATGAGATCGTGCCCGGAGGCGGCCAAGTAGCTGCCCGGGCGTGGCCAACAGAACTGCCCGCTGGTGGTCAGTGGTTCTGCCCTTGTTGATGTCGGTTGCCTGCTGGGGTCCGCCCGGTGGGTGCCCCTCCTGGATCGACTGGTCGGTGCTGACCAGACCGTCGACCAGGAGAGGCATGTGAAGTCTTACGAGGAAGTCATGGAGATTCTTGAAGCATTCGATCTGACGCGATCGTTCCGCGACGCGGCGGAGCTGGCGGGGTGCTCGCATCACACCGTCGCCGACTGGGTCGCCAAGCGCGACCGGGGCGAGCTGCCCGTGCCGGGCGAGATCACCGAACGACCGAAGCTGATCGACCCGTTCTTGCCCAAGATCGAGGAGTGGGTCGACCGGTCCGACGGCAAGATCCGCGCCGATGTCGTGTTCGACCGCCTCGTCGCGGTCGGCTTCGCCGGGTCGGCGCGCACCGTGCGTCGGGCCGTCGCCGGGGTCAAGGGCAACTACAAGCGGGGGAACCGGCGGGTGTATCGGCCGTGGATCGCTGAGCCGGGCATGTGGGCGCAGTGGGACTGGGGCAAGGGCCCGATCATCGGGGGGCGGGCCACGAATCTGTTCTGCGCGTGGTTCGGGTGGTCACGGTTCCGGGTCGTGATCCCAACCTGGGACCGCACGATGGCCGACCGTGATCGGCTGTTTGGACCGGGCGATGCGCGCCGCGGGCGGGGCGCCGACGTACTGGCTGACCGACAACGAGAAGACGGTGACGGTCGATCACGTGGCCGGGGTCCCGGTCCGGAACCCGGCGGTCGTCGCGGCCGGTCACCACTACGGGGTCACGATCGCGACGTGCGTCCCGTTCGATCCCGAGTCCAAGGGCGGCGTGGAAGCGACCGTGCGGATCGCGAAGGCGGACCTGGTCCCGACCGACGCCAACCTCCGTCCCGGCTACCGGGACTGGGCTGAGCTGGTCGATGCGTCGACGCGTTCATGGTCGAGGTCAACGGCCGCCCGCACCGGGCCACCCGGCGGCCCCCGGTCGAGATGCTCGCTGAGGAGCAACGCCACCTGCACCGGTTGCCCGCGTCGGCTACACCGCCTGCTTCGGCCAGACCCGGCGGGTCTCGTGGTCGCCACGATCAGCTTCGGCGGGGTCACCTACTCGGTCCCGCACACCTCGCCGATGAGACGGTGTGGGTCCGGGTCGAGGGCGATGAGCTCGTCGCCACCCACCTGGCCGGGCGAGGCGCCACCGAAGTCGCCCGCCACCGGTTGTCGACACCGGGGCCCCGATGATCGACGACGCTCACTACCCGCCCCGGCCCGCCGGACCCCTCGGGCGCGAGCCCAAGGCCGCCAACCCGGCCGAAGCCGCGTTCCTCGAGCTGGGCGACGGCGCCCGGACGTGGCTGATCGAGGCCGGCGCCGCGGGCGCCAGCCGGGTCAAAGCCAAGATGGCCGAGGCCGTTGAGCTCGCCGCCCTCCACGGCACCGACCGGGTCGACTGGGCGCTCGGTCACGCCGCCACCTTCGCTCGCTTCGACGACGGCGACATCGCCTCGATCCACCGCGCACCCCGCCGGCGAGCACCGACGCGCCGGCGAGGGCCACCGCTGCAAGACGGCACCCGCGTCTGGGAAGACTTCGGCCGAGACCGCCCCCGCCAGCGCCATCACCGATGAGGTCGTGGACCTGTTGCGCCAGCTCCGCCTGCCGCACATGCGCCGCCACGCCCCCGACCTCCTCGCCACCGCCAAAGCCCAGCGCTGGGAACCCGCCGAAGCGATCCGGGCCCTGCTCGCCGAAGAGCTCGCCGGCCGCCGAGCCTCATCGGTCGGCACGGCGCAAAGCGGCCGGGTTCCCCACCGGCAAGACCTTCGAGAGCTGGGACGAGACCACCTCATCGATCCCGCCGCCCACCCAGCGGTCGCTGCGCACCCTCGAATGGGTCAGCGAACACGAGAACCTGGTCGTCTGCGGCCCTCCGGGACCGGCAAGTCCCACCTCCTCGAAGCCCTCGGTCACGCCGCGGTCGACGCCGGCGCCCACGGTCGTGGTTCTCCCTCGAGAGCCTCGGCACGCTGTCCGCCGCCACCGAGCCGATGACACCACCGGCCACGCCATCCGCAAGATCATACGTGCCGACCTCATCCATCGACGACATCGGCCTGCTGCCGGTCAGCGCCGAGACCGCCGAAACGCTCTACCGCGTCGTCGACGCCGCCTACGAACGCACACGCCCTCTCGTCGAATCTGCACCCCGCCGGCTTGACGAGCTCATGCCCAAGACCATCGCCAACGCCACCGTCGACCGGCTCCTCCACCACGCCCACATCGTCATGACCACCGGCGACTCGATCCGCCTAACCCAGGCCACGACCGGCAAGGGGGTGAGCCCCTCGACCGATGACCCCAGGCAAGCTCTACCGGCCACCACCGGGCAGTTTGATGGCCACCACCGGGCAGAACCACTGACCGCCCCCGGGCAGATCCCACTGGCCATCGCCCCTCCTCACAGGAACCCGCAGGTCAGAGGCATTTCCGGAGGCCTCGAACCTGCGGGTTTCGTCATCTCCGGGCCGGTGTGCCACATACGTGCCACACCGGATCGGGCGTGTCATAGTGGCGTGAAGCACAGGAGCGAACTGGCACGGCGGCGCCGGTTCGGGATCAGGTCAGGTGATGAGCATGGCGGGTAAGGCGGCGTGGGGAAGCGTCCGGAAGTTGCCGTCGGGTCGGTACCAGGCGCGCTACCGGGTCGACGGGAAGATGGTCGCGGCGCCGACGACCTTCCGGACCAAGCGGGACGCCGAGGCGTACCTGTCGACGGTGCGGGCCGACATGGAGCGCGGGCAGTGGGTGAACCCGGCCTCGGGAAGGTCACGCTGCGCAGCTACGCCACGAAGTGGCTGGCGCAGCGGCCGGACCTGCGGCCGAACGGTGGAGCTCTACGAGGGCGAGCTGCGACTGCACATCCTGCCGGTGCTCGGCGACGTCGAGCTGGCCAAGCTCACGCCGGCGAAGGTGCGCGACTGGCACGCCGACCTGTTGAAGGCTGACAAGCCCGGGAACACGACGGTGGCCAAGTGCTACCGGTTGCTGCACGTCATCCTGAACACGGCGGTGACCGATGAGCTGCTGGCGCGGAACCCGTGCGTGATCAAGGGCGCCGGCCAGGAGAAGACGCCGGAACGGCCGATCGCCTCGATCCCGCAGGTGTTCGAGATCGCCGATGTGATCGAGCCGAGGTTCCGGGCCATGGTGCTGGTCGGGGCGTTCGTCGGGCTTCGCCTCGGGCGAGATGCTGGCGCTCACCCGCGAGCGGGTCGACCTGCTGCACGGCCGCATCAAGGTGGTCGAGCAGTACCAGCAGCTGAAGGACGGCACCCTCGTGCTCGGCCCGCCGAAGTCGGATGCCGGCGTGCGGACGGTGGCGATCCCGGCGATGCTCAAGCCCGAGCTGGAGGCCCATCTCGCCCAGTTCGCCGCGTCGGGCAAGAAGGGGCTGGTGTTCTGCGGGCCCGACGGGCAGCCGCTGCGCCGGGCGAGCTGGTACACCGCCTGGGGCCGGACGATGAAGAAGCTCGAGATCGAGGGGATGAAGCCCCACGACCTCCGCCACACCGGCAACACGCTGGCGGCGATGACCGGGGCGAGCACCAAGGAGCTGATGGCCAGGTTCGGCCAGTCGACCTCACGGGCCGCGCTGATCTACCAGCACGCCACCCAGGACCGCGACCAGGAGATCGCCGACGCCCTCAACGGCCTGATCGAAGCGAAGCTCGACCAGCGGCCGACCGGTACGGGCGGAGCAAGCCCGATCAGCTAGAGAGCAGAAGACCGATCCACAGGGCACCGCGCTTTATATGGCTCTTTCTTCGGATTCAGTCTCTTATCTGGTAGTTTCTCCGATTCAGCCCGGAGGAACCGATGGATAACGGAATCGTCTTCGCCGACGACGTGCCCGACTCGACCTTGCATGACCGCTTCACCCGGGGCGAGATCGTTCGGCTGGCGCGGGGCATCTACTCGACCGACGTCGACGCCGACCCCAGCGACGTCGTCCGTCGGGCGTGGCGGGAGATCGTGGGCCGTAGGTTCCCGCACGCGGTTGTCACCGACCGCTCCGCAGTCTGGGCTCAACCGCACGATGGCTACCTCTTCATCGCGTCCGCCCGTGACGGCAGCCTCGAACTTCCCGGCCTGGTCGTCGTCTCCCGCAAGGGACCCGGAGCGGTCGAGGGTGACATCGCGATGGGCGCCGGCGTGCATCTCGCTTCGCGTCCCCGTGCGTTCCTCGACAACACCCGACCTACCCGGAGGCGATCGGTGCTGCCCCCGGCAACCCTGGCCCGGGCCGAGCTGGCCGACTGGATCGACCACCTCTGCGCGGTCGACGGCGCCGAGCGGGTGAGCGAGTACCGCGACGCCGCCGAAGCACTCGCCGACACGCTCGAGGTGTCACCTGCCCGCGTCGAGAGGCTCAACGAGATCGTCGGCGCCGCGCTCGGCACACGGGACTCCACGTCCGGGTCGCAAGCGATGAAGGCCCGCGCCGCCGGCATCCCGTTCGACCAAGGGCGGGTCCTTCGCTTCGAGCTGCTCGCCAACCATCTGCGAGACGTGGTCACGAGTCACCCCGCGCTGCTCCGCCGACGCGTCACGGCGTGCGACCCTGCCGTTCTGGGAGGCGTACTTCTCGAACTTCATCGAGGGAACCGAGTTCACCCCCGACGAGGCCGAGCGCATCGTGTTCGGGGGCGAGGTTCCCGCTGCCCGTCCCGAGGATGCGCACGATGTGCTCGGCACCTACCAGCTCGTCTCGAACGAGGCCGGTATGCGGCGCCGGACCGCTTCGGCCGATGAGTTCATCGAGATGCTGCGAGGGTGGCACCGCACCATCCTGGGTGGCCGTCTCGACAAGCGGCCCGGCGAGTTCAAGCTCTACCCGAACCAGGCGGGCAACACGGTGTTCGTCGCGCCCGACTTGGTCGAGGGCACCCTTCGACGCGGGTACGAGATCCTCGACTCGTTGACCACACCGACCCAACGAGGCACATTCGCGGCCTTCCTCGTCGCCGAGATCCACCCCTTCGACGATGGCAACGGACGTCTGGCGCGCGCAGTCATGAACGCGGAGTTCGTCGCTGGTGACGAGCAACGGGCCGTGATCCCCACCATCTCCCGCAACGACTACCTGCGTGCGCTTCGCCGGCTGAGCCGACAGGACCAGCCCGACCTGTTCGTCGCCTACCTCGACCGAGTTCGGCGTTGGACCACCCGAATGGACTGGTCCACTCTCACCGCCGCACGCACACTCCTCGAGCGCACGAACGCCTTCATCGACTCCAACGATGCCGAGGACCGCGGCCTCCAACTCCTCGATCCATCGACGGAGGACCCGGCGATCACAACATTGGACCCGACATGAACGACACTCCATCAACGGATGAGCTCACGATCGCAGAAGCGGCCGAGGTCCTGAACGTGAGCCTCATGTTCCTCTCGGGCCTGATCGAGGCGAAGGAGTTGCGCGTGCGCGGACACGGTGCGGCACGTCGACTGGTCACCGCCGACGTCCTCGACTATCGCGACCGAGCCGACGCTCGGGCCGACCGAGCTCTCGGTGAGATGACCGCTGACGCGGAGGCGGCGGGCCTGTACGACGAATAGCTGACGATCCGCGGCTCCGCGCATCGCATCAGCGACGAGCGACTTCAGCTGCGGTCGGGCTCACATGACGCTTGTAGCGCGGACTCGTCGGCACTTCAGCGACGATCGGTCGTTCGACCCGAGCGAGCAGCCTCTCCGTGGCATGGATGGTGAGCTGGCTGGAGCGTCCACGCTGCTGAGCCTCCCATGCCGTCACCCGAACAAGTCCCTGCCCAGGTCCGGCTCGATCGAGCGACCGGCGGGCTCACGGTCTTGGGGGATGCTCATGGCTTGGACGCGGGCTCTGCATCGTGGCTTTGTCTCGAGGGCTGAGCATCGACCAGCGGGCCTTAGGGGTCGGGTCGTGGTCGACTTCCCTGCAGCGGGCGGGCGGTTCAGCACGATCAGGACAGGCATCACAACAGCGTGCCTCATCACCCGCGAGCCGAGGCACCCTGATGACAGCCCACCCGCGTGGCCAACCTCCACGGACCGCGCCCGAACCAAGGCACATCGGCGCACGCCCGCCGCGGTCATGGACAGCTACGTCGTGACTGTCGCACAATCGCCGAAGTGAACGAGCCGCAGGAGCTGCACGACAACAGGTACTCGCGGCTCGCCGTCTGGGCCCTACGTGCCGGGTACGTCGCTTTGGCGATCACAGGCGTAGGCGTCATCGTGTTGGCCACCGCATCGACGCCGTGGGTACTGGCCGTCGGGGTGATCGGCTGGCTCGGTGCCGCCGCCGTCACCCTGATCGGCGTTCTGCGGGCCCTGCATGAGCTATCCAATCCGCGACCCGGGCTCCTGGCCCATGCCGATTCATGCTCGTCCGCGACACCGTCCACGCCAAGTCGTCCCCTGGAGCCATCCTGAACACCGCCCGCCACATCCGCCCCCGGGTCGGCGTGCCCGCACCCTGAGCGAATGTCGGGCGACAGAACGGCACGTCGGCGCTCCTCGTCGATCGCCCCGATCGCCGGGTCGGTGCCGTCCCAGATCGCCCGCCATTGGGGCGGCGGTCTTCCTGTGCACAGTACGGCTTGTGAGCCGCCCGTGGCCGGGGGATGACGGTGCTCAGGTGAATCTCCCCAGAGTTGCTCACTGAAATTCCCCACCCGTAGGGCTCCACCAGATGGGGTGGGGCTCCCTCGAAGCTGACGGTCTCTGGACCACCACCAGCTGACGAAGGAGCCCCGGCTCATGCTCACACGGGAGGACGACGTGGTATGCTGTACAAGCCCACGCCAAGGCCTGGGCGATCTCAGCGATCGCCCGGCATCTGAGCGGGGCCATCGCCACCGCAAGACGATCCGCGCGGTGACCTGCGCGGTGATCGTGTCGCGGGTGAACGTCGGCTCGTGGAGGCGTTGACCCCTTCGAGCGGTTCGTTGGCTCACTGTACGTGCCCGACTCGGGCCGAAGACCCGCACTTGTGGGCTTCGACGCTGTTCTATGGAGCTCAAAGAGCTCCGGTTCGAGGTGCAGAGGGCCATCAGCAGCCCGGAACCTCTGGGGACCTGACCGCGAAGGCACGTCTGGCTGTGGCAGGCGTGCGATGGGCTGTAGGGTTATTCTGTCGGCGGTGATCGAGCACCCGCCGGGCGAGGAAACCCAGTGGGACTGGGTCGAGTTGCCCGACCCGCCCGAGGCGTGGGGGTGGGGCAGCAAGGCCCACCTGTTCGTCGGTGCCCTGTCCGCAGTCATCGAGGCGGCGGGGCCGCCTGGCCGAGTCCGAAGACCAGGCCCAGGTGATCGACGCCCTCGACCGGGTCGCCCGTGAGCTGGGCGGCCTGAGCGATGTGTGGCGCTTCGATCGGATGGCCACGGTCTTGTCACCCGGCGACCGGATAAAAGATCACCGCGAGCTTCGCCGCGGTCGTGAAGCACTACGGCGTCGGGTTCGTGACCTGCCCGGCCCGCCACGGCAACCGCAAAGGCGTCGTCGAGAAGGCCATCCACTCAGCGGCGCAACGGTGGTGGCGGAACCCTGGGCGACGACGTCACCGTCGAAGAGGCCCAGGCGTCGCTGGACCCCCGGCTGTGCGCCACCAAGTCGACATGCGCGTCCCACCGTCATCGACGGTGTTCGTGCGGCGGTTGCCGACCACGCCCAACGAGAGCGGTTGCGGCCGGTGCCGTTGACACCGTTCCCCGCCACGATCACCGTCGAGCGGCGCGTCCACTGCCACGGGCCCGGTCGCGGACCCGCGGGAACTTCTACTCGGTGCCACCCGAGCTGCACCACAGCGCCGTCACCGTCACCGCCCGTCTCGGAGATCCCCACATCGACATCGCGACTGCTGGCTGGGATCGTCGTCGCCCGGCATCGCCCCGCCGGCGACGGCCTCGGCGCGGTGATCGCCGACCACGGCCACGTCACCGCCCTGTAGGGGGGTCTGTTTTGGCCGCGCTCGCCGGGTTCAACGACGACACGCCACACCGACCCAAGGTGCGGATCCCGCCCGGCCCTGCTGCTCGAGCCGCCGCCGCAGTCCTGTCGCGGCCTACACCGAACACGACGACAGCGTCGTGATCGACCTGTCCGTCTACGCGGAAGCCGCCCAAGAAAGGAACACCCTGACATGACCACCACCACACCGGCGACGGTCGGCGAGAACAGCCTCTCACCCACAACAACTCCGAGGACATCTCGTGAACCTCAAGCTCACCGCCTCGGCCGAAGCACTCCCCTCGTGGTCCTACGCCGCCCAAGCCGAAGGGCTTTCGCTGAACGTGGCACTCCAACGGCTTCTTTCGATTCGAGGTCGACACCGCCGAAGCCCGCCGCCTCGCGGGCCGGCTTGCGGTTCGCGTCGATCCCCACCCCCGCGACCCTCGAAGACTTCGACCACGACGTGCAGCCCGCGGCATCGACCCCGCCCTGCTCGCCGAGCTCGGCACCTGCCGCTACATCGAGACCGCCACCAACGTGCTGCTCATCGGCCCGCCCGGCGTCGGCAAGACCCACATCGCCGCAGGCCTCGCACGCTGTGCCGCCGAGACCGGCTACCGCACCTACTTCACCACCGCCGCCGACCTCGCCGCCCGCTGCCACCGAGCCGCCATCGAAGGCCGCTGGGCCTACACCATGCGCTTCTTCGCCGGGCCCACCCTGCTCGTGATCGACGAACTCGGCTACCTGCCCCTACCCGCCGAAGCCGCGTCCGCTCTCTTCCAGGCTCGTCTCCCAGCGCTACCTCAAGACCAGCATCGTGATCACCACCAACCGAGGCGTCGCCCACTGGGGCGACATCCTCGGCGACACCACCGTCGCCGCAGCCATGCTCGACCGGCTCCTACACCGCTCCGTCGTCATCAACCTCGACGGCGACAGCTACCGGCTCCGCGAAGCCACCAACGCCCGCACCGACACCCTCCGACGCACCACCACCGGCAACCGAACCCGCTACCTTGACCACGCCTCACAGGTGGGGAATTTCGATGAGCACACCTGGGGAACTTCGGCGAGCGCCATCAGGGACGCGCATCGCGAGGTTGGGGAGCGCTCATCTGGATCGCGGGGCGGCTTCTCGTCCTCGAACTCACAGCGCTGCCTCTAGGTCTCCGTACGCCCTCGGGTGAGGCTTGCATCATGCCGGGGACGGCGTGGCATGGGTCCCGTTGCACAGCCCAGCCCCACATAGTCGGTCCTCGAGACTGGGCACTGACCGCCGCAGCGATCGCTCTTCTCGCCGTGATCGGTATCTCGATGCTCCGTCGTCGTGACTGCCTGAGAGCCGCTCAAGAGGTAGCGCCACCACAGCTCGCAATGCACTAGCGCGCGTCCCCCTGCGCCGCCGGTTCGGTTGCCCCCTCACCCAGGTCTAAAGGCCGCCTATTCGATTGGGGGGCCAGATGCGCAGCATGGCGCACCGACCACGGTGGATTCCGGGATGGACCCGAAGTAGCGGCTGTCCTCGGAATCTCCCCGGTTGTCTCCCATGACCCAGATCTGGCCCGTGGGCACTACGCACGGCGCCGCCGCGGTGCACTGGCGCTGACCGGGGACGTTGGCGGTGATCGTGCCCCGGTCCAGGTACGGCTCGGACAGTTGCTTGCCGTCGATGTAGACGTGGCCATCAGCAAAGCTGACCTTGTCGCCCGGCAGCCCGATGACCCGCTTGATTAGGTCCGTGTCATTGCTGACCAGGTTCCGGGGCTTCGTGAACACGACGACGTCGCCTCGGTGGATGGCATGAAGCCGGTAGCTCCACTTGTTCACCAGCACCCGATCTTGTCTATGGAGGGTGCTCTCCATCGACTTGGATGGGATCACGAAGGCTTGGGCGCTGGTGGCGGAGACGACCAGGGCCACCGTCACCGCCGCGACCACCACAACAGCCACTCAACGGCGTTGCGCTTCCACGCATCCGGCTTGCGGGCCGGGACCTCGGCCGCGGTCGATTCGACGGGTGTTGCGGGCTCGCCACCGGAGCTTGGCGGGGGAAGTGACATCGTCGCAGCAGGCGCCTTCGGTCGGCGAGCGCCGACGGTACCAAAGTTCCCGAGCGCCCTATCGGCATGTCGGGCGCCTTCAGCGGTTCGCCGGGCCGGCGTACGTGCACCGCTGGGGAATGATCGATGAGGCCCTCTTCCTCGGCGAAGCGGTACAGGCCGGTGATCGTGGCCAGCCGGCGACTGATCGTGGCCGGCGCTCGCCCGGACTGCTCGAGGTCACGGGCGAAGGGTTCGATGTCGACCCGGGTCACGTCGAACAGACGCTGCCCTCGGTGCTGGCACCATCGGGCGAACTGGCGCAGATCCAGTTCGTAGGCCTCGCGGGTTCGTCCCTTGTGACCGCCCCAGGAACCCGACCACCGCGGTCGCTTCGGGATCCGAGTCCTCGGGTGATACAACACCAACGCCGAACCGGTCGTGGCCATCTCGGCCTCCTCTCACCAGAGCGGAGACCGAACCGGGCGTCTCACCCCCGCCCGACGATCGACCCTAGGACCAACCTCAGTGCAGCGCCTCGGGGCTGGGGGCGGACTGGCAAGCGCCCGTGTGTCAGGAGAGGGCACCCACGGCGTCTTGCAGAGCGGTTTCGATAGCCCGCAGGGCTGCGTCGGGCTGTCGAGGTCGTCGGATGTGGTCGAGGGTGCCGATGATGCTGGCCAGGTCGGCCCACGGGTCGAAGCTCAGCCCGGACCGTTGCTCCCAGACCGTACGGACGTCGTCAGCCATCGACGGGCTGTACTGGAACAGGTTGAGCCGACAGTGGGCCGGATCGATCGACCGCGGACCGACGCAGGCCCACTGCCAGTCGACCAGGCCGCTGAGCCGGCCTCGAACCCACAACACGTTGCCCGGGTTGAAATCACGGTGGACGAACCCGACATCGCAGGTCGGCACCGGACGTCCGAACAACTCGACGGCCCGTTCCCACAGGCCCGGGTCGCTCGTCCACCTGGGCGGGTCGTAGCTCTTCTGGGTGTAGGTGCGAAGCGGCGGCAGATCGACCTCGGAGGTGTCGATGTCGTGCAGCGTGATCATGGCGTCGACGGCTTGGGACACCCATTTCGAAGCCCATCTGGTCTCCCACACGGGTCGCCCGTCGAGCAGCGTCGTGGCCAGGGTCGGTGCATCGGTGTCGTCACCGTCAGCGTCGAGGGCCAACAGCGAGGGTGTCGGCACCGCCAGCCGCTCGGCCAGCAGCAACGCCCGCCCTTC
>CAVZAT010000006.1:0-641800 GCA_963773335.1 uncultured Microthrixaceae bacterium
GTCATCTCGCGAGCGTGTGCCGCGTACCATAGGGCGATGGCGTTCGAGCGGATCACCGTCGACCCCGACCGCATGGGCGGCGTGCCGTGCATCCGCGACCTGCGGGTCACTGTGAGCATGGTGCTGGGCCAGCTCGCCGTGGGCCGGTCCATCGAGCAGGTGCTCGAGGACTACCCCTACCTCGAGCGGGCGGACGTGTTGGCGGCCCTGGAGTACGCGGCGGCGGTCGTCAACGAGCGTGAGGTGCCCGTCGCCCGTCCGGCATGAGGCTGCTGCTCGACGCCAACCTCTCACCGCGGCTCCTCCACCCGCTGCGCACGGCGGGCCACGACGTCGTGCACGTCGCTGAGCTCGGCCTCGCCACCGCCACGGACTCAACGATCTTCGACCGTGCCGTTGCCGACGAACTCGTCGTGGTCACTGCCGACAGCGACTTCGCCATGCTTCTCGCCCTTCGGCGGACATCGAGCCCATCGGTTGTCCAACTCCGCCACGTTGCCGAGTTGGGGTGGAGCGAGCACACCGAGCTACTGCTCGCGAACCTGCCAACCATCGCGGAGGATCTGCAACGAGGCGTCGTCGTGTCCCTCAGCCCGACGCGTCTCTCGATCCGCGACCTTCCGATCCGCTGATGCGAGCGGGAAGCCGGCAAGCCGCGTTGCGTACCGTGATAGGCCATGCCCTCCTTCCGGCCGGCCCGACAACGATCCGCTGGTGCAACGGTTGAACCGCTCGCGGCGGCCGTCGTCGGCGCGGGTTGGCTCTGCTCAGCGGACGGCCTGGAGGCGGGCGTTGACGAGCCCGATGTCGAATTGGGTGAGATCGATCGGGCCACCGGTCCACTCGAGCAGGTTTGGGTGCTCCTCGTGTGATGGGTCAGCGAGCACCTGCAGGAGATCCTCGTAGCCGGCGGGACCCCCGCAGTCCTCGGGTGGGCAGGCGTTGGCGCCATCGAGGCAGACCGCGAACTTCAATCCGATCGGCATGCGCCACGCGGCGCGCACCACCACGTGGTGCTCCCAGCCATCGCCGAAGTCGTATGTGTAGGTGAAGGTCGTCGCGTCGTCGAGGGCGGTCACGACGGTCACCGAGGCCTCGTCGAGCTCGTCGTCGGGGTGGTCGTCGAGCAGCAGGCCATAGCGCCGATCGGCGACATCGAAGGCGTGCAGGTGACAGTCCTCCCAACCCATGGCTGCCTGCAAGATGCGGTGAAGCTTGGCCAGGCGAACGGTCCCGGGGAGCAGCAAGCGACGCCACACTCGCGGCACGACCTCGTCCAGATCGATCACGCAGTCGATCACGGGCTGGCCGGAGGTTTCGGCACGCCTCGGAGGCTACAGAGACGCGCCGAGCTGGACGCCATGACGCTGCGCCAGCTGACCGAGCAGGTCGGCCAACGGCTGGTCGCTGTGATCGGCAGCGGCCCGCGCGTAGACCACCACGGCGTACACCGACCAGATCCACCAGCCCGGCACCTGTTGCCAGCCCATCTCCTCCATCAGGTCGGGCGCCACACCTGCTGCGATCATCGGCACCGCGCGCAAGACGTAGTGACTGCGATGGTGCGCCAGCTTTCCCCGGACCTCCCACTCGGGCAGGAAACGCTCCCCGCAGCCCCTCGTACTCGATGGGCGCTTCACGGCTCACGCCACCGAGCTCGAGCGCGTCGGCAGCCAACTCGAGCAACACGTCCGCCGGGAAGATGGTGTTGTCCCGATGTAGCGGCTCGAGCGCATCAACCAGCTCGAAGGGATCCTGACCAGATGCCAGCCCCGAGAGCGCCAGACCAATGGCCTCCTGGCGATCCTGCTCCGTCGGGTGACTCCCAGGGTTCACCACCCTCACGGTAGACGGCCGGGACGCTCTCTGGAAGCGCTCTGGCGGCGCCTAACGCCGGTTCTGGACGTACACCCAGTCGGTGACGGGTGCGGCGAGGGGGCCTCCCAGGGGGTCGCAGGTCGCCGCTCTGCTTGACTCACCCAGGTGGAGGATTTCCGTTGTCGTCCAGCCAGGCCTGAGGACCTCCCCTTTCTCGCGAGGATGCTCGGCGAGGCGGCGGTTTGGCGACCGGACAAGCCCACGCCGACCGCTGTCGAGGTGATGGCCAATCCGCGCTACTCGATGTACCTCGCTGGATGGCCGAGACCCGACGACTTCGGACTGGTCGCCGAGGGGGACGGCCCTCTGGGCGCGGCCTGGTATCGGACCTATACCGAGATGGAACACGGACATGGCTTCGTCGCCGAGGACGTCCCCGAGCTGTCGATCGCCGTGGTTGCATCCCGTCGTCACGAAGGGATCGGACGACGGCTGCTCATCGGCCTTATCGAGGCGAGCGAGGTCCAGGGCCACCCGATGCTGAGTCTCAGCGTCAACCACGGCAACCCGGCGCGGCGGCTCTACGAGTCGGTTGGCTTCCGGCCCGTCGGGCCGCCCCGTGAGTCAGGCCTCACCATGGTCCGACACGCGGTACGACCGAACTGATCCATCACCCGACCGACGACGCCCGAACGGCACGTCGGCGCTCCTCGCGACGGCGCCTGAGCGCCGGTTCGGCGCACATCCAGAGCGTCCCAGAACGGCTCATCCACAAGGTTGATGTCGGTGGGTGTGCTGTATACCATTGCTGTATGTCGGCGACCAGGACGCAGATCTACCTCACTGAGACACAACGTCACCGCATCGACCAGGTGACCGCCGCTGAGGGCATCCCGATGGCAGAGGTCATCCGTCGAGCTCTCGACGAGTACCTGAGCGGCGACGTCGATGCCGCGGCAGCCCTGAACTCGACGTTCGGCGCCGTCCCAGACGCCACGTCACCGTCGCGTGATGAGTGGCAGCGTGGCTGACATCCTCGTCGACACCGACATCTTCATCGATCACCTGCGCGGATCCGCTGAGCTCAAGCCAGGTCGCAACCGGCTCCACTACTCGGTGGTGACGCGAGCCGAGCTGTTCGCTGGCAACAGCGCGACCGATCTCGTGTCGCAGCTGCTGGCTCCCTTTCGTGAGATCACCGTGGATCGTGCCGTGGCCGAGCGCGCCGGCCGTGTGGCAAGAGAGTTCCAACTCCGGCTGCCCGACGCGCTCATCGCCGCGACAGCTCTGGAGAACCGACTCACCCTCACCACCAGGAACCACAAGGACTTCAACAAGGTCAGGGGGCTCCGCATCCGAACACCCTGAGGCCATGCCGCGACGGCGGCTCCGTTTGGAGTGCTCCCCGCAGGCCCGGGTCCCGGGCACTTGTCGCTGCCGCGACCGCGCCAGAACGGCACGTCGGCGCTCTGCGCGAGGGCGCCCGAGCGCCGCTTCCGAGCGGGCGAAGCGAGGTGGGGACCGGCGGACCCGACCGTGGTCAGGTATCGCCGAGGGTCGCGGTCAGGTAGATCCGTCTCGACTGGTGCTCGTGGGGAAGAGGGTCGCGGTAGGAGATGTCGTGGATGACGAAGGAGTGGTTGGTCAGCAGCGAGGGGAGTTCGGATTCGCGGTAGAGCGTGCCGCCGACCGGTTCGAAGGTGTGACCCAGCAGGGCGCCCGAATAGACCTCGCCCTCGCCGAGGTGCGTGGCAAGGACGATGAGCGCGGTTGGTGCGAGGACGCGCCGAACCTCTTTGAACAGGTCCCCGATGTGGGCTCGGGGAAGGTGCTGTACTGAGTAGTACGCGACCGCTCCCGCACAGGAGCCCGACCGGATCGGGAGCAACCTCATGTCGGCGCACACGAGGTGCGACGGCGTGCCGCGGCTCTTCGCGACGCGAAGCATGCCCGGGGAGAGGTCGACTCCCAGGACCTGGGATCCCCCTCGTGCCAGGTAGGCACCCACCTGCCCCGGCCCGCATCCGATGTCGAGAACCGGACCTCTGCCGTCTAGCCGCGCCATTGCCGCGTCGAGAACTGCGCGGTCGACGGGAAGTTGATCCAGATCATTCGCGAACGCCTCGGCGTAGTCAGCCGAAACCTCGTCGTAGGCGCCACGCACCACCCGAGCCGCAAACGGATTCATCCCGATCAGTGTCCCCCCTCGGAGCCACATCGTGCGTCGTGCCCGAACGGCACGTCGACGCTCCGGGAGTGTCGGATCAACGGTGTAACTGGTCTGGCCTGACAGGCTGGATCCCAAGCGGGGTCTGGCCCGAGAGGACAGGCTGTGACCGATGTGTCTGAAGTGACGGTAGGGGATCGGGCCGCGGAGTGGGTGTTGCCGGCGCCGGCGGACCCGGTGGGAGACGCCCGGGCCGAGCTCGCGGCGAGGGACGGCTCTTCCCGGCCGACCAATGACAACCGCCAGCGCCAGTTACACCGTTACCCGGACAGTCCCATCGGGGCCCGCTCAGGGGGTCGGTACCGGTTTGGTGCGACCGTGTCTCAGGCGAGCAGACCGCGGTGGCGGGAGGGGCGTGGCCCGGGATTTGGCTCGGTTTCGCCTAGCCCGTGGAGTCAGGCCGCTGTCCCTGAGGCGGAGGCAGGAGGCTGCGCCAGTGGGCTGGCCAGTGCTTTGCCGAGTGAGCGGCGACATCCGTGGTCTGAAAGGAAGGCCTGGTCGCGGGAGAGATGCCTGGAGGTTGGAGCAAACCGGGCAAAGCCCAGAAGCGATACCACCAGGCCGAGCGGGTAGATCCACCACTCGCGTGTCGTGATGGCGCCGACGAACGCTACGAGCGCCGATGACTGGGCCACCGCAGCCCGAGCAAAGTACCGGGTGCGGTACGAGGCGACCAGCGTCAGGTCACCGGCGCAGTCGAGCGGCCTTTCGAATCGAGTCAGAAGCACAGCGGCGAGTCCCCCGACCGCGATCAAGACGACGAGTATCCAGGCTGGTCCGCCGGTGGGCTGTCGGGAATCGCTCAGCAGGAACGCCAGTACAACCTGGAAGAGACACACCGCCGAAACGAACGTGATGAAGGTGAGTCGGATTTGCAGGAGCGCTCCGCCCCGACCCTTCTGGGTGACGCGTCGATTCCGACCTTCGGCACCAATAGCCAAAGAAGCGACTTGACCGGCGGCCAACCTGGGTCCTCATCCAACATCGACGCAGCCTGTCACGCCGAGACGAGCGCCAGAGTCAGCCACGCGAGCGAGGTCTCCCCGGCGTCATGGGAGGACAACAGCGGAGCATCCGAGCGAAGTCAAGAGACGAGAGACAATCCTTCCCCACCCGACCGCACCCCGGGGCGGCCCGAGAGCCGGTTCTGGGCGGGCACACGCCCGGCCAAGCAGGCAGACTCAGCCTGCGTAATCACAGGAGGCTTCGCGGGATCGGGTCTGGCAGGCTGCCTCGGTGTCCTCGAAATCGTTCGTCGGATTTCACGATCACGGCTTCTGGTGCGTGCCCAACCACCTCGAAGTCGTGGTGCTGGCGTGGGCCGAACAGGACCGCCGTTCGAAGGGACTTGCGCTCACCGCCCGGTTTCGGAAGTGGGACGAGATGGTGACGGGCCAGGTATTTCGTGGCGGGGTCGGCCTGTATCTGGACGGGGACCTGGCGGACGAACCGTGCAGGGTCGAGTTCCATCAGCTCCTCGCAGACCTCTTGGGCCGGTTCGATCGTGAGAACATCACCAGCCTGGACCAGCTTGTCGATCCCGCCAGACTCGTGACTCTCCAACCAGCCAAGTCGGTCTGGCCCGAGGACATCGAGGTCCTCTCCTCGCTGGCCCTGGCCTTGGTCGATGGGGTGTTGCGTACGACGGCGTTCAACAGTCCCGTCTTCCCGAACCTCATCCCGTGCCGGAACCAGGTCGACACCGGTGAAGTCAGCCGCTAGCGGCAGCGCCCGAACGGCACATCGGCGCTCCTCGCGATCGTCCCGGGCGCCGGTTCGAGCTCCTCGCCGAACGCCAGACTTCACGACAGGGCACGGATGCCTCGCTCGCGTAGGAGGGGTTCCCAACCGCCGCCGGGAACGTCGGCGAGATGTGGGTAGAGGAGTCGATCTGAGTGCTGGCAGCGGGCTCCGTAGGCGACCAGGTAGAGGTTGGCAGCGTCGAGCAACTCGCGCTCGGCTGGAGTGAACGGCTGATGCCGCGCGTGTTCGTAGTCAGCGACGAATGCACGCATGTCCGCTACCGATGGCAGAGGGCATGCGTCGTAGTGGGCCATGTCTGATGAGAAGGACGCGGCGCTGGTGCCGACGATGACTGCTTCGGGCGCTTCGCCCACTGCGTCCCAGTCGTAGATGGCGCAGAGTCCGGCGGAGTCGTCGAACCCTAGGTTCTCGACGCGCCAGTCGAGGTGGCCGATAGCAGGCGGGGCTTGGATGGCTTGTGCTCGCCGTCGTGCTTCCGCCCCCAATTCGTCGATCCATTCAGCGCCCGGCGCACTGGTCTCAAAGTCGAACCGGATGCTGTGCGGCTCGGGCCACAACGGCTCGGTGGGTGGTCGGAGCAGTCCCGGCGCGCCAACGTTCACGCGTCCTACGAGGGCAGAGGCCGATGTGATGAAGGCGAACAAGCCCTGAGCGACGCATTGCCGGGTTCTGTGGGCGGGCCAGTCAGGCCAGCTACCGGGTCGATACTCCTCGGCTGTAGCGATCCCCGCGCCGAGCAGGGTGGGGCCCGCCAACGGCATCGGGGCTGGGAGTCCCGACTCGGCCTGGTGACGCTGTACCTGTTGCACCCCTGTCAGCCTCTCGATCGAGACGTTCCATCGGTGCACTTTCACCACTACCTGCCGTCCATCGACCAAGGCAAGACCCGCGACAACACCGACGCCGGATCGGTAGAAGATCCCGTCCGCGACCCGAGCCAGGTTCTCGTCGCAGAAATCCTCGAGGACGAGAGCAACCTCTGAAGGGTCGTCGGTCGCGAAGAGGAGCCGTTCCAAGTCCCCATTCCAGGCGTCGATGTAGCTGCTCACCAGTGCGGCCACCGTCGTCACCACGGCAGTCTCGCATCGCGATTGGCACCGCGGGTTCGCGCACAGAACGGCACATCGGCGCCCGGACAGGGCCCCGGTTTCGTCATACGACCACTACGTCGACCAGGTCTTCGAGGGCTTCGAAGTCGGCGCCGTTGCGGGTGTACAGCGGCAGCCCGGAAGCACAGGCCGTTGCTGCGATGAGCAGATCGACGGCTCTTGCACCTCGAGCCTTGCGGCCGGCCGCGGCGACCGCGGCGTAGACGCGTCCGTAGGCGCGGGCTGCTTCGCTGTCGAACGGGAGCGGGTCGAACGCGGCCTCGGCTCGCTGCAGCCGATCTTGCCGACGCCCTCGCTCGTCGGCGTCGCTGGCCGCGTGGGGGCCTGCCGCGAGTTCCGCCATGGTGACGGCGCTGACGGCCACCTCGAGGGGCAACTTGGACGGATCAAGTTGGTCGAGATCGATCACGACAGAGGTGTCGAGCAATCCTTGGCGGGGGCGTGCGGTCTCAGCCACGAGGAACTGGATCCTGGCTGGCGATTCGGTCGAGGTCAGCTCTGAATCGGTCGTAGTCCACGCTCGGAGCAGTGCGGAACATGGCGACCGCAGCCTCCGCTGCGACGAAACGATGGCGCCGTAGCGGGGTCAGCTCCGCGACTGGCACGCCGTTGCGTGTGACCACGAAGCTCTCCCCTCGATCCAGTTCGCGCATGATCTCACCGCTGCCGTTTCGGAGTTCCCGTTGTGTCAGTTCTCGTGCCATGCGAACCAGTGTAGCACGCCGTGCTACACTGGCCCCGAAGACCGGAGCAGCGGGATGTGGGGCACGCCGAACGGCAGTGAGTATGGGTGGTGGGTGTTGCTCGCTGGTAGTGAGTGGGCAGTGCCTCGTTCACCCGGTCTGACCCACCGAACGGCCGGCCCCTTTGCGGGTGCCTTGGAAGTGATCAGTCGACCGGGTGAACAAGGCACTGCTGTAGCACTCGCTGTCGGGGCGAACGTGACCGAAGAGGCGCCTGTCTGAGAGGCCCATCACTGTCCTGTCCGCCGCTCCGGCGGTGCGTGTGACCCCCGTGTTCCGACTAGAGAGACAGGAGTGAGATGACCACCATCGCGCAACAGCCCGACCTGCGGGTGATCGGCGGGGTCGACACCCACAAAGACATGCATGTGGCCGTCGTGATCGACGAGCTGGGCCGGTTCATCGCCGCGGAGTCGTTCCCGACCACCACCCACGGCTACCGCCACCTGCTGGTCTGGCTGCAGTCCCACGGTGAGGTGATCGAGGTCGGGGTGGAGGGCTGCGGGTCGTGGGGCAAGGAACTGGCCCGCCACCTCACCGCCCGCCAGGTGAAGGTGATCGAGGTGAACCGACCGAACCGTCAGAACCGCCGCCGCCGACGCGGCAAATCCGACCGCATCGACGCCGAAGCCGCCGCTCGAGCCGTGCTCGCCGGGGAGGCCGCGGTGGTCCCCAAGGCGGGGACCGGACCCGTCGAATCGTTGCGGCAGTTACGGATCGCCCGGTCCGGGCGGTCAAGGCCCGCACCGCGGCCGCCAACCAGATCCACTCGCTGTGCGACACCGCCCCCGACCCCATCCGCGCCCAGCTCCGCGGTCTCTCGATGCACAAGAAGGTGGCCAAGGCCATCAGCTGGCGGCCCGGCCCCGACCATGGCGCCGAGGCAGTCACCAAACGAGCGCTCGGCGCGGTGGCCCGACGGTGGCGTCACCTCAACGACGAGATCCGGACCCTCAACCGCGACATCAAAGCCATCCTCGACCAGCTCGCCCCCGACCTGCTGGCGGTCCGCGGCGTGGGCTATGAGACCGCCGGCCAGCTCCTCATCACCGCCGGCGACAACCTCGCACGCCTGGCCAACGAACGCGCCTTCGCCGCGCTCTGCGGCACCTCACCGGTGCGCGCCGGCACCGGCAAGACCAACCACCACGTCCGGGTCAACCGCGGCGGCGACCGCCACGCCAACTCCGCGCTCTGGACCATCACCCTCGCCCGCATGTCATCACACCAACCCACCCGCGACTACGTCACCCGACGCACCACCGAAGGCCTGTCCAAGCCCGAGATCATGCGTTGCTTGAAGCGCTACATCGCCCGCGAGCTCTACCCCCTCATAACCGCCATCGACCTCGACCAACCCACCAAAATCGCCGCTTGACACACAGAGGCGCATCACGTCGGCGCTCCTGGCGGAGCCCGAGTGCCGCGATCGACGAGACGCTGCCTCCTAGCCTTGTGTTGTCGTGGCCCCTCGTTCCCTCGCTTCGCCCCGGGGTTGAACGAGGGGTCGCGGCACGTCGGGTGCAGTGGCGAGGATTGGGTCGTACGGCCTCTGTGGTGACCTTACCCAGCCCGCCGATAAGGATGGGTAGGCCCGATGGGCCCGCGCTCACGATCCCGCTCGGGCGACTACCGGCTTGCCTGGTAGTTGGGCGGGATCGTGACGCGCTCGGTCGCACCGGAGCGCCGAACGGCACGTCGGCGCACCCAACCTGTCGACTGGTAACGGCCGTGGTACAGATCGATGGTTGGGCGCTCTACTTGTGTGGATGGCTGATTCGGGTGACTTCGAGGTGTTCCTGGGTGAGGTACGTCCACGACTCGCCCGAGCATTCGTGGCTGCCTTCGGGGTGGATCGGGGTCAGGAGGCGTTGGCTGAGGCCATGGCGTTCGCCTGGGAGCACTTCACCGAAGTCCAGTCCTTGGTCAATCCGGCCGGGTACCTCTATCGGGTGGGCGTGAGTCGGTCCCGTCACCGTCGGCGCCCTCCTCTCCTGCCCATGCCCGTGGATGTGGGTGTTCCGTCTGTGGAGCCCAGACTGGCCGGGGCGCTCGCCGAGCTGTCCGAGCGTCAGCGGGTCTGTGTAGCCCTGGTCCACGGTTTCGGCTGCACCTACCAAGAGGTTGCGGACCTCCTGGGTCTGTCCCGATCATCGATCCAGAATCACACCGAACGCGGGTTGCAACGCCTGCGCCGATCCATCGGGGTTTACGACGATGCCTGATCTCGCTGACGATCTACGCGCCTACTTCGATGCGTTGGCCACCCGCGCCGAGCAAGCGGTGGATGGGCGGGGAACGGGCTCGGACATGGACGCCCGGGACAGCGGGAGGCCTCCCCGAACCTGACAGCGACATCGACAACTTCCGTACAAGACGAGGGTGGTCCCGGCCCCTCGCCGTGGCCGCCGTGGTCGTCGTGCTGGCCGCGGTCGTGGGGGTGGCGTGGTGGGCCCACCGGAGCACGACGCGCTCGGTGTCGGTCGTGGGCTCGTCCACCACGTCGACGTCGCTGGCCGCTTCGAACCGGTGGCACCTCTCGGTCATTCCGAACTCGGACCTGCGGGACGGCCAAACCGTGCACGTGCACGCCACGGGGTTCGCCCCAAACCAGATGGCGGGCCTGGTGACCTGCGACGCCCGGAACCTCCAGCCGGGTGTGGGAGCGACGAGTTGTGACGCCCAGACCCTGGTCCAGCTACCGGCTAACGCCCAGGGTGTGCTGGACACCGCCTACACGTTGCGGCGGCTCATCCGGGTCGGGACGACCGCCTACGACTGCGGGACCGAGATCCAGGGTTGCGACCTGGCCGTGGGTCCCGGCCATCCAGCCGATCAACACGCCCGAAGGCACCGGGGTGCGAATCACCTTCGGTCCCGGTGCGGCCCGACCGTTGCCCAGCGTCACCCTCACGCCCGCCACCGCGCTACGAGCCGGCCAGTCGGTCCTCGTGACGGGTCGCGGCTTCGCACCCAACACCCAGGTGTGGGTAAGCGAGTGCCCTCCCAATGCCGACTGCGGCTACTCGGCGTTCGGGGTGGTGGCCCACGCCGACGCCGAGGGAACGATCAGCCAGCTGCTGACTCTGCGCCGCCGCTTCACTGTGCCTGCCAACCTGCCCGGTGCGGTGCACGCCCAGACGCTCGACTGCACGACCGGCTGCACCATCACGGTTACCACCCAGAGCTCGTCGTACGCGGCCTACGCCTCCACGCCGTTCTCCCTGGCTCCGGGCTGAGCCCACCACTGACAAGCCAAGACCGAGCGAGGCTAGACCCCGCACAGAACGGCACGTCGGCGCTCGGGGCCATCGGGTCGGTGGCCGGCTCTGGTGCCCTGCCTAGCATGCGTCCGATGACCTTCACCTGTGACGATCTCCAGGTCCTCGCGGCTCTTGTGGCTGATGCGTGGCGGTCCGGGGGTGACCACGACTGGTCCGCCGCCGCTGGACAGTTGGAATGGACGTGCAGCCACACGGCAGACCACGCCATCGACACCGTGCTCGCTCCTGCCTTCTTCCTCGCGTCCCGCAAGAGCGACGACTACCCGACCTACGGCGTATTCAACCCAGGCCCTGAGGCTGGACCCGATGTACTGGCGGAGGCCTTGGAGGCGGCGGCCCGGGTCCTTGTCGGCGTGGTCTCGACGACCGACCCTGCCGTCCGCGCCGTCATCTGGCGTCGACCAAGAATCGCAACTGCGGCACCCGAGGACTTCGTGCCCCGTGGCGGGTTGGAGCTCATCCTCCATGCCGACGATGTCTGTCGTGGCCTCGAAGTGCCGTTCCGCCCCGCCAGAGGACTTGTGCGACCGTCTTCGTGTTCACACCCAGACCTGGCCAGCGTGGAACTCGCCAGGGTGGGCACCGCTGACAATGAGCGGCGATGCGTGGACTGACCTGCTGACCGCGTCTGGGAGACATCGTCCACCCACTCCCTAGCCGCACCGAACGGCACGTCGGCGCTCCTCGTGATCGAGCCGAGCGCCGGTTAGGTGCGGATCAGGATGGGTAGGGCGGAGTGCCGACGGATGAGGATGCTGGGTCGTCTCGTCGGTGGTTTGTCGGCGTCGAGGGCGATCGACGTGGTGGCCGCGAGGAGCTGTTCGATGGCGATGCGCGGTTCGAGCCGCGCTAGCCACGATCTTTCATAGCGAGCCGGTTGGGCTCGCGAAAAGCCCTCCTGAACTGGGAAGATGTGAGTCGCTGAACAGACATCGAACCCGAGATCGGGAGGGCTTTCGTGATGAACGGTACCAGGCTGTTTCGGCCACGGACGGTGACGGGCAACGGTGAGGGGCTGGTGTCTCGAGCCGGTCTGGCGTGGCTGGCTGAAGCGGCCGACCTGACCGGCCTGTCGGGCGGGCTGGTCGAGGCGTTCGACGGGCAGTCGTGGCGGCGTCACCATCCAGGTCGGACCGTGGCCCAGGTGACCCTGGCCCTGGCCGATGGGGCCACGTGTCTTGCGGATCTGGCGGTGCTTCGCAACCAGCCGGCTCTGGCCGGCCCGGTCGCCTCGGAGCCGACGGTGTGGCGGACCTTCGAGCGGGTGGGCCCCGCCGAGCTGCGCGGTATCGCCGCGGCTCGGGCCTCGGCACGCGAGCGGGCCTGGGCGGCTGGTGCGGGGCCCGACGGGGAGCTGTTGGTGATCGACATCGACGCCACCATCGTGACCACCAAGGCCGACAAGCAGGACGCGGCGCCGACCTACAAGCGCACCTACGGGCATCACCCGCTGCTGGCCATGGCCGGGGACTGCAACGAGGTGCTGGCCGGGATGCTGCGCCCGGGCAACGCCGGGTCCAACACCGCCGCCGACCACATCGTCGTGCTCGCCGACGCGGTCGCCGCGCTGCCGGCGCTCTGGCGTGCCGGGCACGGGCCTGGTGACCACCCCGATGACACGGCCAAGGAGCTGGTCGTCCGCGCCGACGTGGGCGGCACCTCGCACTGGCTGGTCGAGGAGTGCCGGGACCGCAACATCGCCTTCTCGCTCGGGTTCCAGATCACCGCCGCGGTCCGCGACGCCATCGTCTGTGTCGATGACGACACCTGGATTCCCGCCGTGGACGGCAACGGCCGGGCGCGTCCCGGGGCACACGTCGCCGAACTCACCGACCTGATGGACCTGACCGCCTGGCCCGAAGGCACCCGGGTGATCGTGCGCCGCGAACGCCCCCACCCCGGCGCCCAACTGTCGTTGTTCGACACCGTCGAAGGCATGCGCCACACCGCGTTCATCACCGACCAGCCCGACCACGACATCGCCACCCTCGAGCTGTTCCAACGCCAACGAGCCCGAGCCGAGGCAGTCATCCGCGACACCAAGGCCTGCGGCCTGGCCAACCTCCCGTTCGACGACGTCGTGAACAACGACGTCTGGATGCAGCTCTGCTTCACCGCCCACGACCTGCTCGTCTGGGCCCAGACCATCAGCCTCACCGGACCCCTCCGCCGAGCCACCCCCAAGACCCTCCGCAACCGGCTCCTCCACGTCGCCGCCCGCACCACCCGAGCCGGCCGACGACTCGACCTCGACCGCACCTGGCCCTGGACCACCACCCTCCTCGCCGCTATCAACCGCCTCCGCCACGCCCTGCAGCCACTCACCGTGACCACAGGCCGCCCAGCTCACCCAGCCCTATGAAAGATCGTGGCTAGTGGGGCGCCGATGCAGAAGTGCAAGCCTCGACCGAACGCGAAGTGTGGCGGGACGCGTTGCGCCTCGCTGGTGGGCTGATTGGGTGTGCCAGCGTTGGCGGCGGCCCACATCATCAAGCACGCGGCTGCCTGCTGGGATCTTCGTGTTGCCGAGGACGGTGTCGGCTGGCGCGTAGCGGTAGTGGAACTGGAATGGTCCGTCGTCGCGCAGGATGGCTTCGAGCGTTTCACTGATGCGGTCGGAGTGGTTGCGTAGCTCCGCTTGGAGGCCGGGTTGTTCGGCCAGGGTCCGGATCGTGGTGGCGATGAGGCTCGCGGTCGTCTCGGTGCCTGCGTTGATCAGCAGCACGATCACCCCGACGCCCTCATCGGCGGTCAGGTTCCCAGCGTCGATTGCGTCAGCGACCACACCTAGAAGTCCGATGCGCTCTCTCGGAGGCAGATCACCGGTGCGATCGAGGTGCGCCTGTGCGTACTCCATGAGTTCGAGGGCGGCCTCGCCCGCCCGGGCCATGCCGTCGGCGTCGGTTACCCCGTCGAGCAGCAGGCCGATGTCGCCCACGAGGGCGATGAGCCGTGAAGCGTCGGCCACGGGCAGGCCGAGGACCTGACAGATGACTGCGCCTGGTATCGGGTCGGCGAACGCGGTGACGGCGTCGGGGTGCTCGGCGGCCAGGAGCTGGCCGAGCTGATCGGTCACCACGGTGGCCATCATCGCTCGTGGGCGGTGATCGCCGATGGGCTCAGGTGCGGCTGAAGCACCTTGCGTTGACGGGTGTGCGACGGCGGGTCGGCCGTTGCGATCACGTGGCTGGGATCGCCGTACGGCAACATGTCGAAGGGGACCAAGGTGCCCCCGCCCCCGTCATGCACGACGGTCACCAGGTTGGACGAGAAGTCCTCGGTTCGGGCCACGGCCTCACGCAGGAGTCCCGGCGAGGACACCAGGAAGGTGTCCTGGCCCGGCACTTGCCACACCGGCGCCTCCCGTAGGAGCACGTCGTGAAAGGCCCTCGGGTCATCCAGCACCTCAGGATCCAGGAGCAGACCCGGATCAGCCAGATCGATTCTCAACGCCAAGCTCCTTCGGCTTCGATGCCAGCGACTCTATGTGGGGGTGGCTGAGGTGTGCCCGGAGCCTTTGGGCACGCGCCCGAACGAAGCCTCTTTGCTTGTCAAGGGGGTCGGTGGGGTCTGTCGGGGCGCGTTGCGCGGTCCTCCCGGCGCTCGGGTCGGGTGATGGGTCTAGCGTTGTGGTGGGTCCGGGAATGACCTCACCGAAGAGCCGACCATCAGGGACGTGGAGTCGGCCACGCTGGCAAGAGTCGTTCCCGTCTGTCTTCCCGGGCCCGTATCAGCCGAGCGTCAGTGGGTGGCGCGGTGGTCGGCGATCAGCTGGCGGTACACGACGTTGGACAGTCGGCGCTTCAACGCCCGGAGCGCCTTCTTCTTGGTCTTGCCCTCGGCGAGCTTCGCGTCGTAGTAGCCGCGGCCGGGGCTGTGCGCGAAACGGATCTGGGTGACCGCGGCCATGTGGATGGCGTGGTTCAGTTGGCGGTTCCCGCGCCGCGACAGGCGGTGGATGCCGTGGTCGCCCGAGGACCTCTCGATCGGGGCGGTGCCGTTGTAGTTGGCATACGCGTCCGGAGTCTCGAACCGGGTGGGGTCGCCGGTGTAGCCGATGATCATCCCCGCCAGCACCGGGCCGATCCCGAAGATGTCGGTCAACGTCGAACCCGACGCGGTGACCGCGTCGGCCAAGCGCCGCTTCGACGCTTTGATCTGCTGATCCAATCGGGCGAGGTCGTCGGTGAGCTCGGCGGCGATCTCGAGGCGTGCCGCTTGGGTGGCGGTGGTGGCCTCGAACCCGTCGATCAGGGCTCTGACCTGGGTGGTTACCAGTTCTTTGTCGATCCCGCCGGCCACCAGCTCAGCGACGATGGCGTGCAATCGACAGGCGATGCGGTTCCGGGCTCGACCCAGATCACCGTGACGTTTGGCCAACAAGCGCAACACGCTGATGTGATCCTCCGTGCGCACCCGGGCGAGAGCTGGCGCGCGAGCGCGGCGATCGCCACCGAGCGGGCGTCGTTGGGGTCGTTCTTGTCGGAGCGGCCGGTGCCCAACACCCGCACCCGCGCCGCCAACGTGGCGGGCACATCGAGCACCGTCTCACCGGCCGCCACCAACTGCTGGGACAACAGATAGCCGAGACCGCCAGCGGACTCCACCGCCCAGGTGCGTTCGCCGAGCGGTTTGGCCCAGCCGAGTAGCGCGTCGACCTGGCCGACCGTCGCGACCACCCGTAGTTCGTCGATCACTGCTTCGTCGCGGTCGATCGCGACCGCGGTGTGGGAACCCTTGTGAGGGTCAACCCCGATCAGTACCGTCATGTCCATCCTCCTTGACTATGGGGACGGCCGCGGTGGGCACTCCTGATTCGGGATGAGGTGCACTCCTCTTTCGAGCCACACCGCGACCTGTGGGACCCGACGGGCAGGCATCTCGTTAGAAAGCCAACCCCCCGAAGGGGACGGCAGGCACATAGAGAGCCAGCCCGTCGGGAACCACGACGCTACGAAAGCGTCACCTGCCACTCAATCAGGCACATAGGGCGCTTCCTCGAAGGCGTTCCCGATGCCTGGGCTGCGGGCACGGCCTCGGACCCCGTCGAACTGGTCAGTCCTTGCAGATGTTGGCGATCGTCTGGCGGCTGAGACCGGTGGCTTCGGCCAGGGACCTCAGCGTCGCGCCCTCGTGGCGAGCAATGCGAACGATGCGGTCGCGTGCAGCGAGCTCCTCGGCCGCTCGCCGTGATGCAAGCGCGGCCGCGGCGGTGGCCGCACCGACTGCATCAGCGGTCCTGCGGGCGTCGCTGAGCTCGGCGAGCACCGATTCACCGAGTAGGTCGAGGTCGTCGATCGTCTTGGTCATCTCAGTTTGTCCTCCTCATGAGCCGGTGTCGGCCTCCAGCGCGTCAATCAGCTTCGACCGGATCCCCGACAGGATTGCTGCGCCGACCGTCAGCTCACGGCTGCGTGCGATGGCGTTCAACGTCGCCTGCGCGACGGCAAGCAGCTCGAGCGCTTCGACCCGGTCGAGCTTGATGTTCAGATCGTCCGCCATCCACTCAGTCTATCTCTTGGACGAAAGCGTCAAAACCGTTGACGCGCAGCCCGCAGGGTTCTGGCAGACTGGGCACGGACACCTCCATCGTGTCCCCAGTGCCGAGGCTGTGCCCCGAAGCCGGCGAATGGACACGCCCTATCGGCACCTCGGCGTGCGACACGCTGCCCGTGGAGACCGGGAGCTGTTGGGGCGCCCTTGCTCAGCGGGCTGCCACCCGCCACCTGGGAGCTGGTCAGGTCGCGCGCGCGGACGAGTGTCTGGTCAGCACTCGAAGGTCCGAGGGGTAGCCAGACGGTCAGGCGGTGACCTGGACGGCGTGACCTTGCCACCCACGCCAGGCTTCCGGTCGGTGACGGAGCTCGCCGAATCGAGTTCGGTGGCGGATCATGCTGGGAGTCGTGGCGGTGGGGACCCCCATCGCGGTGGTGGCCGTCTGGAGTCTCGACTCGCGCCCTCTCACATGATGCCTAACGCCGCCATGATGGCGTCGGTTGTAACAGAGATGATGGTCAGCGCCGGCGCGGGAGATGGCGGCGGACCCGTACCAGCATGCGCACCATCTCCTCCGCCAGATCCTCTGCGGGGGCCAGCGGGTTGTTGTACACGACGTACTCCTTGGCCACCAGTGTCGCCAGGTAATCGAGCAACGCCGGCTCGTCGTCTTTGACCATCAGGAAGTCGGCGTGGTGCTCGTTGTAGAGCACCACACCCGCGTCGGGGTCGAAACGGCTGCGGGCCGGTCCCGGTTCAGGATCCGGTCGCACCGTCGGCAGGTGGCGGGACCGGCCGGCCGCCGGGCGGGTCGCTCCGGTTCCCTCGAGGGGCGTCGCCTGGGCGCCCGGCATGAGGTCGTCGATGCCCGGGCTCTCGGTCGGCACCGCATCGTCTCCGCCGCCGCCAACCGGCACAGACGACCGGTTGCCGGCGGGGCCGTCGTCGCCTTCGCCCCCACCGAGGGGAAGCGCGCCCGAGCCTGGCTCCTCCCCAGCGGGGGAGCGCATCGGGTTCTCCAGGTCGGCGAGCTCCTTGAGCACTCGCTCGAAGATGCGCCGCACCGTGTCGGACACGCGGTCGGTGGTCTGCTGGTCGACCTCCTGGCGCATCCGCTCGACGGCCCGAACCACGAGCGGTTCGACCGACAGGACCGCCTCACGGAACACGGGGAAGGCGTCGCCGTCGCGCAGGACCGCTCGGCGACCCGCGGTCTGATGGAGCGCCTCGAACACCACCTGGCCCGACACCTGCCCCGAGCTCCACGGCTCGTGGTCGAACTCCTCCAGCTCGGTGATGCGATCGAGGATGGCGGTGCCGGCACGGCCGACGACGGCCACGTGACGCGACGGTGACGAATCCGCGGCCACGTAGAGAGCGAACTCGATGCGACCCCACAGCGTGGCGCGGGCCGGGATGGCGAGGCGCACGCCCTCGGGCTCCTCGGGAGTGACCAGCTCGGCGCTGCGGCCCTCGACCACCTCGATCGAGTAATCCCCTCGCGCCAGCGCCGGACCACGGCGACGCCGCAGGTACTCGACCACCTTGCGCTGGGTGAGCATGCGCAGCACCTCGGGGTCGAGCTGGGCCACATAGACGGTGGTACCGGGCTCGGTACGCGCTCGCCGCCGCTCCCGTACCAGCGTGGCCTCGGCCCGGCCCCGCTCGAGCATCAGCGCCCAGGTCTCGTCGCTTCCGGTGCCCCGGGACACGATCTCGCAGCGGGCCCCGAGCTGCTGGAAGCCGAGCAGGCCGATGGCCTTCTCCCCGAGCGTGCGATCGTCGCCCGCCTTGGTGCTCTCGAAGAGGTTACGGGCCACCTCGCGCAGGCGGTCCGGTGACATGCCTCGGCCCTGGTCATCGACCATCACCACCGGGTGGCGCCCCTTGCGGCGTAGCACCACCCGGATCCGCTCACCCCGCGCCCCGTCAATGCGTACTCGTCCGCCGCGTTGGAGATGAACTCGTTCAGGGCGTCCTTCGGGTCCTGATAGGCCTGACCAGTGACCAGCACGGCCTTGGCCAGGTTGCCGATCCGCAGCTTCACCCGCTCGCCGTTGGTGGAACCCCGCGACATCCGCCGGCCCGGCTCGCCCGCACGACGGGCGATCTGGCGCACCCGCTCGGCGCTCAAGCCGTGCTCGGCCGCGATCTCCTCCAGCGGCGCTCCGGCCCGATAGCGCGCCACGATGCGGGCATTCCGCTCTGAGCTCACGGCCGCCATCATTGCGCGGCGGAGACGCGCCCGACGGCGACCGGCCCCATGTTGAGATGGTGCGCATGGGATTCGTTCGGGACTGAGTTCCCCCCGCAAGACCGCCCTGGATCGTCTACAACCGGCGTTCGGAAGTCCTCGCGACGAGCGCCCTACGTGCCGATATGGCGTAGGGCGACTGATCGCCGATGACGGGTCGCTGCCTGGCTCCTTCGAGCCCACTCTCGCGCCTGCGATGATGACTTCCGTGCGGGTCTACCTCGGCTCAGACCATGCCGGATTCGAGCTCAAGGCGAAGCTGCTCACCCATTTGCTCGACGCCGGCCACGACCCGGTTGACTGTGGCGCGCTGGAGTTCGACGCGCTCGACGACTACCCGCCGCCGTGCATCGCCGCCGCGCACCTCACCGTTGCGACGGCGGGCAGTCTTGGCATCGTGATCGGTGGCTCGGGCAACGGCGAACAGATCGCGGCCAACAAAGTCGCCGGCGTGCGCGCCGCGCTCGGTGTGGAGCAGGGAGACCGCGCGCTTGGCCCGCGAGCACGGCGACGCCAACATCATCAGCATCGGCGCCCGCAACCACACCGAGGACGAGGCGATCGGCTTCGTCGACCTGTTCCTCGCGACGCCGTTCTCGCAGGACGAGCGGCACAAGCGGCGCATCGCCATGCTGGCCGAGTACGAGGAGACCGGAGCGATCGCCGAGCACGAAACAACCTAGGACGTGGCTCCGACAGTCCTGACTAGCGCCTCACCAGCTCTCGGGCGTTCCCGCGCGCAGCGCCGAGGGCCGATAGGGCGTCTGTCCAGAGCTCGTCGAGATGGCACCTGCAGGTCCCTCGTGAGTAGACGGAACTGGGCGACGAGATGACGGTGGAAATTCGCGGGTCGGCCTGGCGCGGGCTGTTCTGGTCTCAGTTCGCATCACTGCGCTTCGACACTGAATCGCTAGAAGTCGACTCCCGCTGGGGAGAGCTGTTCGTCCCATCCGCGGAGTTCCGGCGGCACCAGGTTGGAACCAACCAGTCCGAGACTGATCCGTCTCTGTATCACGCGTGATACAATCCGAACATGTCCAACATCTCGATCCGCGACCTGCGGAACCACGGCGGTGAGGTGGTGGAGCGCGCCCAACGCGGCGAGCGGTTGACGATCACCCGGGCGGGCAAGCCGGTCGCCGAGCTCGTGGCGCTTCCACGCTCATCCGCATCTCTCGATGAGCTGCGCCGGCGTTGGGCCAAGCTGCCGCCGGTCGACCCTGCCGCGCTTCGTCGCGACATCGACGACGTCATCGACCCAGCGCTCTGAGATGGCTCGCGGTGTGCTCGACACCAGCACCCTGATTCTGCTGGGTCGGATCGAAGATGCCGGCGCTCTGCCGACCGAGCCGTTGATCACCACCATCACGCTTGCCGAGCTCTCCGTTGGTCCGCTGGTCGCCGCGGCCGACGAGGAACGGGCTGCTCGTCAAGCACACGTCCAACAGGCAGAGGCCGACTTCGATCCGTTGCCGTTCGATTCGGCGGCCGCGCGTAGCTTCGGTCGAGTGGCGGCGTCGCTGCGGCGACAAGGTCGCAAGCCATCGGCCCGCGCCTACGACGCGATGATCGCGGCGATCTGTGTGGCGACCGAACTGCCGATCCACACCTGCAACTCGGACGACTTCTCCGGAATCGACGGGCTCGAAGTGATCGACGTGCCTCAGCCCGGCCGCTGAGCGGAGCCATCTCGGCATCCCGCGCACGGCGCCCTATGTGCGTTACGGCGCCAGTACGTCCTTGGAGGCTCGCAGCGCGGGGCGCGACCTGTCGATGAGCAGCGGTGCTCCTGGCTGGTTTGAGAGTGGTCCGAGACCGAGGCCGCCGGTGGCTCCTGCGGTGACGGCCGTGACCACGGCGGTGAACGGCTGGGGCTGATCGTGCTGGAGGTAGTGGTTCGCGCTGGGGAGGACCCAGAATGTGTTGTCGCCGGGCTTGTAGGCCAGATAGGTGAGCCAGACGTAGCTGGCGACCCGAAGTGGGGAGACGGTGTCATACAGACCCCAGACCAGGGTGGTCGGGATCGATGACCGGGCCAAGATGTCGAGCCACTCGGTCTCGTGGTCGGAGCGTTGCACCAGGTACTGGATGGTGTCGTGCAATACGCTTATCCCGTCGTGCACGGCGAATGTGTCGGCTAGCGCCCGCACGGCGGGATCGTCGAGGTCGCGGCTGGGGGTGAAGGTGGCGTCGCCCAGGCCGGCGGCCAGCATCTCGGGAGTCAGCACCTCGACCACGGCCGGCCAGGATCCGGGATCGAGAGCCTGGCGCTGGAAGTCGGTGAGGTTGGACAAGGGCAGGAAGAGGTTGGCGTTGCTGAGCACCAGGTTCGTGATCTCGAACGAGGACGCCTTGGCCGTCACACGGGCCAGGAAGGCGAGAGCCACGCTGTCGCCCCGATCGTGGGCCACGACCGTGCCCCGGTCCGCGCCCACTACCTCCTGCAGGTAGTAGTCGAGGAGTTCGGCGTCCCGGGTGAGCGTGTAGTGCTCGTCGGCCGGCTTGTCCGAGAAGCCGAACCCCGGGAAGTCCACCATGCACACCCGGTGCTCTGCGCTGAGCGTTTCAACCACGTCGTACCAGTCGATGCTGCTCGTGGGGAAACCGTGCACCAAGACCAAGACAGGCGCGTGGGGGTCGCCGAGCTCGGCATGAAAGATGCGGAGCCCCTCGGCGTGGCGCAGGGGCTCGGTCGGGGTCCAGTCGAACCATCCGCCCAACCCGAGCCAGCGGCGGGCGCGCTCGCCCAGTCCAGAAGTGGTCGGCGTGGTGTCTCGATCCATTGGGCACTTCCCATCGGGCACTCGACTGGCCGACCAACCTACACAGCGTCTCCGAATCCACGTGTCCAGAAGTGCCGCGCTATGGAGCGGGGGTGATGACGCCGAAGCCGAGTCCCCAGAAGCCGCCCATGCGGGCGTTGGTGGGGCGCTGAACGAGACGACCAGGTACTCGTCGGGTCCTGGCGAGCTGTCGGCGAGGACCGGGATGTGGACCATCGCGGTGGTGTCGCCGGGGGCGAAGGTGACCGTTCCGCTGGATGGGGTGTAGTCCGTGACCGGTGCCTCTGGTCCCACGAAGATGTCGGGCGGCGCACCGGTGAAAGAAGGTCGAGTCGGGTGCTACCCACGGTGACCCGCCGCCGCCACCGCCCATACCTCCGCCACCAGCGACGCAGCCGACCGATCCGTTCGCAGGCTAGGCGGGGCCGCGGGCATCGATGAGGGCGCGCAGCTGATCGGGCCCTGGGACGCGGCCGGAGACGACGACGTCGTCGTCGACGACGAGGGCGGGCGTGCTCATGACGCCGTACCCGATGATCTCGACTTCATCGGTCACATGGTCGATGGTGGCGTCGATGCCCAGTTCGTGGAGGGCCTGCGCGGTGTTGGCTTCGAGGTTCTGGCAGTTGCGACAACCGCTGCCCAGGATCTTGACGTCCATGGATGGTCCTTTCACAGGATGGCGTTGAACAGGTAGCCGATGGCGACGATCGAGGTGGCGACGATGGCGGCGTAGGTCCCGATGAGGCGGGGCCTGAGGACGCGGCGGAGCAGGATCATCTCGGGCAGCGACAGGGCGACGACCGACATCATGAAGGCGAGCACCGTTCCCATCGGCATGCCCTTGTCGTGGAGCGCCTCGACGAGTGGTGCGACTCCGGCGGCGTTGGAGTACAGGGGAACGCCGACGCCGACGGCGACGGGCACGCCGAGTGGTCCGTTGGCGTGGGTGGCGAACCAGTCGGCGGGCATCCAGCCGTGGATCACAGCGCCGAGTCCGATGCCGACCAGAAGGTAGGGCCAGATCTTGCGGACGATGGTGATGACTTCTTCGCGGCCCATCTGGATGCGGTCGTCCCAGGTCAGTCCCTGGGCTGGGTCGATGAGCTTGCCGTGGAGGCGGGTCTCGAAGACGAACGGCTCGACCCACGCGTCGAGGTGGAGGCGGCCCAGGATGTAGCCGGCGCCGGTGGCGATCACGAGCCCTGCCACGACGTAGAGCAGGGCGATCTGCCACCCGAACAGCCCGTAGAGCATCACGACGGCGATCTCGTTCACCAGCGGCGACGCGATGAGGAAGCTGAGGGTGATGCCCAGGGGAACGCCGGCGGCGACGAAGCCGATGAACGCAGGTACCGCGCTGCACGAGCAGAACGGCGTCACGACACCGAGCCCAGCTGCGGCGGCGTTGCCCACTCCTTCTCGACGCCCACCGAGCAGCGCTCGGGTCCGTTCGACGCTCATGAAGCTGCGCAGGATGGTGATGACGAAGATGATGCCGGCGAGCAGCAGCAGGATCTTGGTGGTGTCGTAGACGAAGAAGAGAGCGGTGTCGCCCGCCCTCGAGTGCAGGTCGACACCGAGGACGCCGCTGAGCACCCACGTCCAGAACGGCAGATTCGCCTGGTACAACACGGTCCACACCAGCGCAGCACCGAGGAGACCGCCCCACCGGAGCAGAGCGCTCCGAGAGGGGTTCATTGCTGGAGCGGTCATCGGCCTGTTTCCATCGGGGCGGGTGACATGCTGCGGGCAACGTGATCGAGCTTGTCGCGTTCGAGCGTGTAGTCGATCCTTCGACCCCGCCGGGTACCGGCCACGATGCCCGCGTCGCGCACGACGCCGAGGGCTCGGAATGGCGGGACACTCCGTTCAAGCGTCGTTGAATCGTCCACGCCTGAAGCATGGACGGCAAGGGCGGGGGCGCCTAGGGCCCAAGGACCCGACCCCACCCCCTCGCCCTCCCATAACCCCTCGAGGATATTGATTGGGTTCATCAGGCAGGATCGTGCCAAGCGTCACGACGTGGGTGTTGGGTGCAGCCGCGATGCAGATCAGGTCCGGTTCAGCTGGTGGCATCGCCTACCCCTATGGGTAGAGCCAATGCCCTTACACGCTGGCACCCTGGTGGTGGTCGGTGCGGAAGTGGAACGGCACGTACAACGGGCAGAAGCCCACGGCCGCGGTTCCGAGCATCACCAGGGCCAGCACGGTGGCGATGACACCGACGACGCTGGCGAATCCGACGAGGTAGGCGATGACGAGAAGCACAGGGGCTGCGACGATAGCCCTGGCGATCCGATCTGCGGAGCCCATGTTCTGCTTCATGACGATTCTCCAATGGCGGTTTGGTGGTATCTGCATCGTGCGCCGTCGCGGCTGACCGGGATAGGGCCGAAGGTCATACCTTGGGGGGTATTCACGCGGGCCGGGGCTTCGGTGACACCCACCCCATTTCGACGTGCCAACTGAGGGCCTTCCAGTAGGAGGAACAAACCCCCCGGGGGTATACGTTGTCTTGGTCGACGGATGACCCACCTCCCCCTCCATCCTCGATCGAAGGTTCCCGTGCATGCCATCGAAACGACTGTTCCACTTTCCCTCGACCAAGCCGAAGCTGCCGTGCGGGCCACCCTCGCGGACAACGGATTCGGTGTCCTCACCGAGATCGACGTCGCGGCCACGCTCAAAGCCAGACTCGGCATAGACCGGCCGGCCCTCAAGATCCTCGGTGCCTGCAACCCGACCTTCGCCAACGAGGCCCTCGAGCTCGACCCCGGCTCAGCCTTGGCTCTACCCTGCAACGTCGTCCTGGAGCCGGCCCCTGGCGGCGGAACCCGCATCCGTGCCATCGACCCAAGGGAGCTCATGCCGGCCCCAGCCTTGGCTGGGCTGGCCGACAGCGCCGCGACCAAGCTCACCGCGGCCCTCCAAGCCGTCGGCGCCTGAGCACCGGCCTGGCCCGGACCGGACCGTCACCAACGAGATCGGAGGCCGACATGGGATGTTGCGGGTGGAGGGCTTCGGACCGCGAAGCGTCGCCAGTCGCTGTGCTTCCCAGCCGATAGAGGTACTCGAACACCACCGCGCGCTGGCTGAGTCGGTGCTCGATACGAGCGAGCCGCCCTGCCGACGCCGGTGTCGATCACGAGCCGCGTCCGGATCAGGTTCGGGCACGTGGCGGTGCCCCCGGCCAGTGTGCACCCCGACCGGCTTGGACGCCGGCGACCGCCGGGTGGAAGCGATGGCAACTCCCGATCAGGTGGGCGCGCCGGGGCCGGGCCGTGAGAAGTCGCGGTCGGGCTGGGCCGGGGGCATGTTGAAGCCCTCCAGCGGACGCCAACCCGAAGCCTCGAGATCCTCGAGCACGTGGACCATGTTCAGCGTGTCCTCGTCGTAGCAGAACCGGCCACCACCGGCGTAGACCAGCCGGCTCCAACCCGACTGGCGCTGTCCGCCCGGGATGATCTGCAGCCACTTGACCACCACGTCGTCTCCCTCGACGGCGGTGAACTCGATGGGGAAGCGCCAGTCCTCCAACCCGGTCATCCCGTCGACCAGGAACTCACGAACGTCCTCGATGCCCTCGACCCGACCCCAGGCCGGGTCGATGTAGACGATGTCGTCGGTGAAGAACTCGGCCAGGTCGAGCCAGGTGGCCTCGCCCCGCTCGATCTGCTCGCGTCGCTCGACGTAGCGGGCGACCGCGGCGGTGACTTCGTCTCGTGGGTGCGTCATGGCCGCAGTGTGCCATGACGGCCTGAGGGGCGGGTCACCCAGCCAGCTGGTCAGTGGCAGGGTCGCCCAGTTACCGACAGAACATGGCGGTCAGCCTCGATGCCTACTTCTTCCTCGCTCAAGCGGCGATCCCGCATCTGCTGGAACGGAACGGGAACATCGTGGACGTGGCATCCAACTCCGCGCTGCAGGGCATTCCCTGCGCCGCTGCGTATGCGACGAGCAAAGGCGGAGTGCTCCAGCTGACCAGGGCGCTCGCAGTCGAGTTCCTCAAGCGCCCGCTGCGCGTGAACGCGATCGCGCCGGCTGGGACCAATACGGACATCGCGGCGAGCGCCCGATTCAGGGGTGGAAGAGCGAACACCTCATCGAGGAGCCCACCTGGTTCGTCAACCCGCCAACGGGTTGACAGAGAGTCGCACCGGCTCGCATGGAGCGGATGAACGTGTCGCGCAGATCGGCGATGTCGATGCTGGGCGCGTCGACGGCCGCCTCGGTCCGCAACGAACAGGCCATGGTCTGATGCGCTTGCTGGGCGCCGACCAGCTGGCCGACTGGCGTCGCGACGGGTTCCTGCGCATCCCCGGCCTCGTCGATCCAGCCGCGGGGGACGGGAACGACGGGCTCCTCGGCGACACCGAGTGGGCTTGGCGCAGCCGCGGACCTCTTGTTGACGAACGCCTTCCACGGTTGTCGGCCAACAGATCGACCGACGTGTACCGGTCGGGCCCTCGGTTGTGCAGCCCCGCTCATCCGGCGGAGTGCGGTGGGCTGAACAGCTCGAGCTGGATGTTGTCGGGATCTCGGAACACCAGGACCGAGCCGTAGGGCTCATCGGCGATGGGGGACTGGGTGAGGGCGACATCGGCGACATCGACCCGTCTGACCTCGTTCACCTCGAGATGGTCCTGCCAAGTCTCGAGGTCCTCCCGCCTGGGCACGACGAGGCCGACGTGGTCGAGGCCCGTGGTGGTCTCGCGAAAGGCCTGACCGTCGTTGCGGTCATGATGGTGCAACACGAAGACGAGTTGCATGTCGTCGTCGGACAGGAGCTTGCCCAGTCCGCCGGGGTGAGGCACGTCCATCCGGTACTTGAGGTCGAAGACCGACTGGTACCACCGGACGCTCCGTTCGACGTCGGACACCGTGAGCGCCAGGTGGTGCATTCGCAGCGGGAGCGACGGTCGACATGGTGGGTTCCTCCTTGGGACTCAGGTGACCTTGTCGAGTCGAGTGGTGTAGGCGCCGGCCAGGGCGCGCAGCGCAGCCTCGCCATCACCGGCATAGGAGGAGCCATGCATGAGCGCGAGGGTTCGAGGCCGGAGCTCAGCGAGGCGGTGGATGGTGGCCGGGGTGGTGGGCGCGAGGCTGGAGTAGCCGAACAGGTCCTCGGCCGTCTCCGCCGGCTCGAGGATGTCGCCGTCGGTCAGCGCGGGTCCATCGCCCAGATGCGTGAAGAGATCACCGCACAGCAGCGTGCCGGTCGTCTCCTCGTAGAGGAGCCCGGCCTCCCATCCGTGGGGTACGTGGGGCGTGTCGAGGTGGCGCACACGCCGAGTGCCGAGCATGACCGTCTCGCCGTCGGCCAGGGGGCGGGGAGGTCGGTCGGCCATCTCTGTGATCGAGACCAGGCAGCCGAGCGCTCCGAACAGCACCTCGGCCCGAGGGGCGGCGTCCAGGAGCCCGTTCAGCGCCCCGCACTCGTCTGATTCGACGTGGCCGAAACCTATCCAGCGCAGGCGGTCGAGCGGCACGACCCTCCCGATCGCTTCGGCCACCGCGGGCAGCATCGACCGGTGCCCGGTGTGGAAGAGCAGCGGCTCCTCGTCGTCGATCAGGAACTGGTTGAAGGTGAACCCGTTGGGACCGATCCCCTCCACGAAGGTGGAGAGCCGGTAGATGTCGGGCGCGATCTCGTCGAGCTTGGTCGTCATCGTCTGCTTCCTTTCGCGGTGGCCCTCTTGACCGACGGTCGCCGGGCCGGCCCACTCTCGTGGCAGTAGCTCAGGAACATGTCCACGAAGTCCTCGATCAGCCGGGTCCAGCGAGCACCGCCGGGATCGTTCGAAATCTGTTGGTCCACCAGTCCGGTGGTCCACGCCGTCCACATGTCGACGTGTCGCGGATCGGTGATCCCGTTGCGAGCCAGGCGGGCCCGGGTCGCGTCCAGGGCCAGAACAGCTGGAGCGAAGGATTCGGGCGTCGGTTCGAAGCCAGGGATCGTCCGTTGGAAGAGCAACTGGTATCGGGCAACATCCGCGGTGCAGAACTCGACGAAGCGCTGGACTCCTTCGGTGAGGGCGGCGCGGGGATCGTCAGATCGATACGGCCGGGTCAGGAGGTCGGCGAAGTCGGCGGCCGCCCGGGCGAACATGGCGTCGAAGATGGTGTTCTTGGAATCGAAGTAGGCGTAGACGGTCGGCGTGGTGATGCCGGCCTGCGCGGCCAGATCCCGCATCGACAGCCCGCTGAGACCCTCGCGGCGCACGACCTCCCACGCGGCGTCGACGATGGCGTCGCGAGCCGCGCGTCGCCGCCCTTCCTTCCAGTCAGGCGCAAGGACTCTTCTTGACATTGATCCGAATCTTTATACAACGTGCAAGTCATGTCAACAGATGTTCAAGTCAGGGCACGAACTGCACGCCCTCAGGTGGGCCCTTGCTGGGCTGCGCCCCCCTGGGCTCTGCTCATGGGTACGAGGGATGGAGAGGTCGCGTTCGGCTGGGCGCGGGCAGGTTGAAGCCTTCGGGGGCAGTCGGTCGCCCCCAGGTCGTCGAGCGCGTGGGCCATGTTCAGCGCCCCCCGTCGTGCCCAACCGGCCGCTACCGGCCTAGACAACCGACTCCAACCCGACTGGACGGCGCCCGCACGGGATGATCTGGAGCCACTTGACCACCACGTCGTCGCCAGCAACGGCCGCGAGCCGATGGGGAAGAGCCAGTCCTCCAGCGCGGTCATGCCGTCGACCAGGAACTCGCGGCCGTCGTCGATGGACGACGTCGTCGGTGAAGAGCTCGGCCAGGTCGAGCAGGTGGCCTCGCCCCGCTCGATCTGCTCGCGTCGCTCGACGTCGCGGGCGGCGGCGGTGACTTCGTCTCGTGGGTGGGCGAGGGCCGCAGTGCGCCAGGACCGGCTGAACGACGAGACGCCCAGTCAGTCCGGGACGCGCCGGCCGCAGGTCAGCTCGTCGAGCCCCGGCCGGTCACCTGGCGGAACGCGTCCATGACCCGCCCCAGGTGGTCCTGGGCTTCGGCCGGGTCGCTGGGGATGCGCAGCGAGGCACGGAAGTCGGTCACGCCGGCCTCGACCAGGGCGGGGACCCCGGCCATGGTGGCGGCCAGGTCCAACCCGCCGCCCTGGTCGCGCACCTCGGGAAGCTGGCCGGCGACATCCAGATCTCGTGGGTCGCACTCGAGGCCGGCCGTGTCCGCCGCCTCGGCCACCGCGGTGCGCATGCGCCCGATCGAGCCGACCACGTCGACGGCATCCTCACCCCACGGGATCCAGCCGGCGCCGAAGCGCGCCAGCCGCCGGGCCACCGCCGGGTTGACCCGCCCGCTGATCCACAAGGGCACACCATCGGACTGCGTGGGTTTGGGCATCTGGTGGATGGCGTCGAAGGACAGCTCGGTCGACGCCATCGACGCCCGCGGTTCGCTCCACAACGTCTGGCACACCTCGAGCGTGTGGTCGAGCAGGCGACCTCGCCGCTCGAACGCGAGGCCAGCGGCCTCGTACTCCTCGCGCTGCCAGCCGACGCCTACGCCCAGGTCGAGGCGGCCGCCCGAGAGCACGTCGAGGGTGGCGGCGGCCTTGGCCAGCACCACCGGTCGGCGCAGGGCGGCGATGAGGATGTTGGTTCCCAGTCGGATCCGCGTGGTCATGCCGGCCAGCACCGAGAGCGTGGTCACGGGCTCGAGCCAGTGCCCGTCGGGCCCGGTCGGCTGCACACCCTGGGCCGTACCCCCCACCTCGGGCCGGCCGTACTCCTCGAGGTGCTCCCCGAACACCACGTGGTCCGACACCAGCAGCCGGTCCACGCCGGCGCGGTCGAGCATGCGGGCCCGCTCGAACAGGGGCTCCCACCCACCGGGGTCGTCGGCCGCGAACGAGCGCAGACCGACCGAGACCTGCGGTCCGGTCACGGTGACCACTCCTCGGACTCGGACGGATCGGGCGCCGGCTCTTCGACGGCCGTGCCCACCGAACGCTGCCTGTCAGCCAGTCGTTGCTGGAGCCCGTTCAGGATGATCTCGAGCCCGAACTCGGAGGAGTCCTGTACCAGCCACGGGGTCACCGCCAACACGTCGGGGATCTGGTTCGGCTCGGCGGCGCCGAAGCCGCGACGCAGCTGATCCTGGAGGGTGCGGTCGCTGCGCGCCCATCGTTCGCCAGGTCGCCCACGAGGGCGTCCGCCGGGAGGTCGACCAGTTCGGCCTTGTCGGCGACGTGGTGGTACAGCGCCATGGGTGAGACGCCCACCGCCGCGGCCACCCGACGCATGGTCAGGCCGGCCAGTCCCTGGCGTTCGACGATGTCGAGACCGGCCTCGACGATCCGGCGTCGGGTCAGCGGATCTCGCACCGGCTTGGGTGGCGGATCGTCGGCCAGCCAACGCGGCGCAACCGGCGACTCGGCGCCGGCTGTGTCCTGGCATGGGATTCCTTCGGGTTCTCGGCGGTGTCGCCTGGCAGATCTCAGGCTTCGAGCGGCCGGGTCGGGATCGGACCACCCGCCTGGGGGGTCACCGGTTCCATTCGGTGTCGTCCACGCTACCTGGTCACCGGCGCAAGGCATGTGTCGTACATCCAACACCCTGGCCAGACCGGCGGATGCGACGGACACGTGGGGGATCGTCATCGCCCGGGGCGGAGGTTTGTGCCCCCGCCGGCGCGGCTCGTCCCGCGCCCGAAGCCGATGTGGGTAAGGTGACGCACGGAATCTGACGATCCGTCAGATCAAGAGCGCATCGCCAGGGGGAGCGTTGGCCCGGTTCGTCGAGAGCACGATCACCTTTCCGTACAAGCGCTCGCTGGGTCCGGTGATCGGCCCGTTCATGTCGGCGCTGACCGAGCGGCGGATCCTGGGTATCCGCAACGGCGATGCCGTGCTGGTGCCGCCGCTGGAGTGGGACCCGGTCACCGGCGCCGAGCTGTCGCAGGACTTCGTAGAGGTCGGCCCGGCCGGCACGGTCGAGTCCTGGACCTGGGTTCCGGTCCCGTCCGAACAGCACCCGCTGGACCGACCCTTCGCCTTCGCGTTCATCTGTCTCGACGGGGCCACCACCCCCATGCTGCACGCGGTGGACGCAGGCTCGCCCGACGCGTTGCGCGACGGAGCCCGCGTGGCGCCGCGGTGGCGGGGCACGCGGGTCGGTCGCATCGACGACATCATCTGCTTCGTGCCCGGCGAGGACCCCGAGACCGAAGGCATCGACTCGGGTCCGGCCGACGAGCCGGTGACCCGCATGGACTACCTGGCCTCCATCACCTACCGGAACCCGGTGCCGGCCGCGGCCGACCGGACGGTCGAGGCGTCGCGCCAGCAGCGGCTGCTGGGGTTCCGGTGCCCGGTCTGCCAGCGCACCTACACAGGGGGCCGGGGCTACTGCCCGATCGACGCGCTCGAACTGGGCGCCGACCATGAGGTCGACCTGCCACACACCGGCACCGTCACCAACTTCACCATCGTCACGCCGGTCCAGTATCCGGGCCAGACCGAGACCGAGCGGTTCGTGCGGGCCTTCGTGCTGCTCGACGGTGTCGACGTCATCCTCTCCTACCAACCCGTGATCGAGCTGACCGCCGACGACGTACGGGTGGGCCAGCGGGTGGCCGCGGTGTGGGCCTCGCCGGGCGAGGAGTCCGACGAGGGCGGGGCCATGGGTGGCGCGTACGGCGACCTGCTGGGCTGGATGCCCAGCGGGGAGCCCGACGTCGACGACCCCGACCTGGTGAACCGGATCTTCTGATGGCCACCTCGACCGACATCGCCATCATCGGGTGGGCCCAGACCCCCATGGTCCGCCACACCGACCAGTCCGAGGTCCAGCTGCTCATGCAGGTCATCACCGACGCGCTCGATCCTGTCGGGCTGACCCGGGCCGACGTCGACTTCACCTGCCTGGGATCGTGCGACTACATCACCGGCCAGGCCTTCTCGTTCGTATCCAACCTCGACGCCATCGGCGCCTGGCCACCCAAACGTGACTCGCACGTGGAGATGGACGGAGCCTGGGCGTTGTACGAGGCCTGGCTCCGCTTGGGCGAGGGCGACATCGACATCGCCGTGGTCACCGGCTCGGGTCGTTCGTCCACCGGCGACCCGGCGCTCATCTACCCGATGGAGATGGACCCGTACTACCTGGCCCCGCTGGGAGCGGATCCGCTCACCTTCGCGGCCCTCCAGGCCCGAGCGCTGATGGCGGCGGGCAAGGTCGACGAGCGGGCCATGGCCGAGGTGGCGGTGCGGTCCAGGGGCACCGGCGATGTCGAGTCGCTGCTGGCGCAGGACTACGTGCGCCAGCCGCTGCGTCGCCACGACGTCCCCCCCATCACCGACGGGGCCGCGGCCATGATCTTGGCCCGCGGCGACCGGGCCCGCCAGCTGGTGGATCGGCCCGCCTACATCCACGGCTTCGACCATCGCACCGAGGGCCACAACCCCGCGCTGCGGGCCCTGGACGACTCGCCCTCGACCCGCATCGCCGCGGCCGCGGCCGGTCTGGGCGACGGCCCGGTCGAGGTGGCTGAGCTGCAGGCCGCCTTCACCCACGAGGAGCTGCTCCTGCGCCAGGTACTGGAGCTGGGCGACGAGGTGGTGGTGAACGCCTCGGGTGGCGCTCTGCGGGCGAACCCGATCATGGCCACCGGCCTGTGCCGGATCGGCCACGCCGCCGACCACGTCTTCGGCGGTGGGCATCGGGCCCTGGCCCACGCCACCTCGGGTCCGTGCCTGCAACAGAACCTGGTCTGCATCGTGGAGGACCAGCCATGAGCGCGGCCCCGTGTGCCGTCATCGGGGTGGGTCAGACCCACCACAAGTCGCGCCGCCTCGACGTGTCCTTCGGCGGTCTGGTGCGCGAGGCCGTGTTCCGCGCCCTCGACGATGCCCAGCTGACCATGGCCGACATCGACGCCGTGGTGCTGGGCAAGGCCCCAGACCTGTTCGAGGGGGTCATGAAGCCTGAGCTGTACCTCTCCGATGCGCTGGGGGCGGTGGGCAAACCGATGTTCCGCGTCCACACCGCCGGCTCGGTGGGCGGCACCACCGCCATCGTGGCCGCCTCCCACATCCAGGCCGGCAAGCACCGCACGGTGCTGGCCGTGGCCTTCGAGAAGCAGTCAGAAGGCAACGCCCAGTTCGCCCTGGGCAGTGGAAAGGGAGCTTCGCTGGGGGCGGGTGGCGCGTTCGCGCCGTTCATCCGGGCCTACATCCACCGCAGTGGTGCTCCCGAGCACATCGGCTGGAAGGTGGCGGTCAAGGACCGTCTCAACGCGCTCAAGAACCCCTACGCCCACCTCCGGATCGAGGACATCTCCATCGAGAAGGTGAAGGCCTCGCCCATGATGTGGGAGCCGATCCGCTTCCTCGAGTCGTGCCCGTCGTCGGACGGCGCCTGCGCCATGGTGCTGACCGATCAGGCCGGCGGAGAGGCCGCGGCCGCCGACGGTCGGGCTCCAGCCTGGCTGCTGGGGGCGTCGTCGCGCTCCGAGCCGCCGAGCTTCCCGGGTCGCGACCCGGTGCGTCCGGCGGCCGCCGTGCAGTGCGCGCAGGACGTCTACGCCATGGCCGGGATCACCCGGCCCCGCGAACAGATCGACATGGCCGAGCTCTATGTCCCCTTCTCCTGGCACGAGGCCATCTGGCTCGAGGCCCACGGCATCGCCGAGCCGGGCGACGGATGGAAGATGATCGATGACGGCTCGACCGAGTTGGGCGGAGACTTCCCGGTCAACTGTTCGGGTGGCGTGCTGTCGTCCAACCCCATCGGGGCCTCCGGCCTGCTGCGGTTCGCCGAGGCCGCCAACCAGGTGCGCGGCGCGGCCGGCGAGCACCAGGTGGACGGGGCCAAGGTGGCGCTGGCCATGGCCTACGGGGCCAACAGCCAGTACTTCAGCACGTGGGTGGTAGGCGCCAGCCTGCACCCCTTCGACTGAGCCAGGTCGCGGGCCGGGGGCCGGCCGAGTCGTCCGAGATCGCCTCTGGCTGCGGACATCGCGTGTCAGGCTGGGCTCATGCCCGAAGCCCTGGCCCTCGACGAGCAGCCCGTGTTGCTGCCTTCGTCGCTGGGCGCCGCGCTTGGCTGGGAACTGCGCGAGGCGTTGCGTCCGCCGTTCGCCGATCTGGCGGTGGTGGCCTTCAACGCCGCCCTCATGTGCGTGGCCTGGTTCTGGCTCCCACCCACCTGGCAGAACTGGTTGTTCACGCTGCACGGTCCGTTGGCCTTCGCCATGGTGCTGGCCGGCTGGATGTACTCCGACGTGCCGGCCACCAACGTGCTCGCCCCGGATAGCTGGCGCGTCCTCGCCGCGCTCGACGACCCGGCGATGCTGCGCCGGTTGCTCTACGCCAAGAATCTCATGTTGTGGTGCTTCGTGGCGCCGTTCTGCACCGTCGTGGCCGTGATCATCGGCTGGGTGAACCACGACTGGCCCCCGACCCTGGTGAGCATCACCGCCATCGCCGTGGTCCCGTTCGGCACCCTGGGCGTCAGCGCCTGCGTGGGCATCCGCTGGCCCTATCACCCCCGTGAGCTTCGCTTCCGCTGGGAGCACCGGCGGCAGTGGCGCCACATGATCGTGCGCTGGATCGCGTTGGTGCTGACCCCCTACGGCCTGGTCCCGTTGCTCGCCGTCATCATCATCACCCCGAGCCTGGTCCTGTGGTCGATGCTGTCGGCCCACGGCCTGACCGACAAGCTGCCCACCACCCACTTCGCAGGGGGCGTGGCGCTGGCCGCGGTGGTGTCCATGGCCGCGTTCTTCGCCGGACACAAGCTCAGCCTGCGGTTCGTGGCCCGCCGTCGCGACCAGCTGCGCGCCTACCTGGCAGACCCCGACCGCGGGTGATGTCGCCGATGCGGGTGAAGGGTCCGCTATGTGGCCTCAGCGCTGCTCGAGCACCAGACCTGGCCGGGTCCCGGCAGCGGTGATGCGGGTCCGGGCCGCGGTGTCTCCGAGCAGCACCGAATCCAGGAAAGCGACCACCGCGGCCGCGATCGCGTCGCGCCGGGGCGAGGTGGTGGGTGGTCCGGCATGGTCATCGCCGATGCTGGTCAACAAGTAGCTGGGAATGGGGGCCTCGGCGAACAGGGCCCGGGTCTGTGAGGGGGGATTGGTCACATCCGCGCTGCCGGTGACGGCGAAGACCGATGCCGAGGCGCCCGCCCGGATGGGCACTGGCCTGGCCGAGTAGGCGACCACGGCTGCCACCGCGGGGCCGCCGCACGTGCCGGCCGACAGGCTGAGCGCGGCGAACGCCGCGGCGGTGGCGCCGTCGGAGTGGCCGGCCAGGGCCACCGGTCCGGGCCGGACGGCTCCGGCCAGCGCACCGCCCAGGGCCGACGCGGCCTGCACCCGGCCAGCCACGAAGAGCAGGTCACATGGCTCCTGGGTCAGGTCGCGCTCGTCGGGGGTTCCCGCCGACGCGCTGGAGGCACCCGGGAACTCGGGTGCCGCCACCACGAAGCCGGCCCGGGCCAGGTCGTCGAGCAGCGGGAGGTAGCGAACGACTGACGCGTCGAAGCCCGGCCCGAACACCAGCAGCGGCCATGGTCCCGCCCCGGCGGGCGGCTCGATCACCGTTGTGGTCAGGGTCCGATCGGACCGGGCCGGGACCGGCGGGCGCGCCGGTGTCGGGCGGGTGGGGTCGGTGAAGGTCACGGTCAGCTGACGTACGCGACCGGCCGACGGAACCCGATGTCGTCGACGGGGGGGCGGTGGTGGTCGTGGCGCGACGGTGGCCGGTGACCGGCGGGTTCCTGATCGTGGGCGACGACGCGCAGCCGGCCAGGACGAGGAACGCGACCATGGCCACGCTCGACGCAACCGACCGCCGCGTCATGGCGTCAGCGGGCGCGGAAGATCGACCACGTCAACAGCGCGGCCACGCTCGCCGGAAGGATCGGCCAGGCGGCGATCCCGTGGTGCGCGGCCAGAGCGGTGGCCGCCACTGCCACCACCACACCCAGTGCGATGGTCCAGTCGTCGCCGACCACGAAGTCGTACCAGAAGTGCCCGAAGGCGACGATGCGCTTCACGTGGGCGCCACGGGCGGCAGGGGAGGGATGGACGTGGTCGCGCCCACCCGGCGACGGGTCACGGCCACCAAGGCGAACGAGCCGAGGGCCACGAAGGCCAGCAGGGCCAGGATGGCGGTCTCCCCGCCGGGCCAGATCACCCCTGCGCCTTCCGCGCTCCAGAACGCGCCGAAGGTGGTGAGCATGATCCCCACCCCGAACTTGAGGGTGTTCTCGGGAACCCGCGACAGCGGCGCGTGCACCACCGCGCCCACGACCACGACCACCACCAGCGCGGCCGCCGCCCCCAACGCGGCCAGGCCCACGTTGTGCTGGGTGCCGCCGAAGGTCACCACCAGGAAGGCGACCTCGAGGCCCTCGAGGAACACCCCCTTGAAAGCGACGGTGAAGCCGTACCAGTCATGTCCGGCGTTGGCTCGCAGGTCGTCGACCTCGGCTTGGAAGATGGCATCTTCGTCGTGGAGGGCCTTGAGTCCGCTGGCTCGCAGGATGGCCTTGCGCAGCCACTGGAGGCCGAAGATCAGCAGGATCGTGCCCACCACCACCCGCAGGGCGTCGATGGGCAGCTTGGTGATAGCCGGCCCGAACACGACCACGATGAGCGTCAGCGCGCCCAGCGCGGCGGCCACACCCCAGGCCGCTGAGCGCCATCCCCGGGTGACGGTCACGGCCAGCACGATGGTCAGCGCCTCCACCATCTCGACGGCCGACGCCCCGAAGGCCGCCAGGAACAGGAACAGGTTGGACAAGGCTCACCTCCAGGATCGGGACGGACGTAGCGTACGCACCGCGAACCGCCTCGCCGGCCCCCTCACCGCTCAGTCGGTGCCGACGTCTGTTGGATGGGGTCGAACGATCACCGGCGCTCACCACTGCTTCACGGCCAGGTAGACGGCGGCCGCCGCGCCCACGGTGCAGACCACGGCCCGCAGGGCCCGTGCCGAGATGCGCCGCGACAGGCGGGCCCCGATCGGCCCGCCCACCGCGCTGCCCATGGCCAGGGCGGCGGCCGCCGTCCAGTACACGGGGGCCACGAAGGCGAACAGGACGCCGGCCACGGCGTTGCAGACCAGGGCCAGCGTCTGCTTGGTGGCGTTGAGCCGGGCGGCCGAGTCGTCCACGAACACACCCAGGGCGGCGAAGAAGAGCACGCCGATGCCGGTGCCGAAGTAGCCGCCGTACACCGAGATGGCAAGGATCACCAGACGCAGCGGACCGTGCCCCTGGTGCGAGGACCGCTGCACCCATCGGGCCAGCGCCGGTTGGACGGCGGTGACTGCGCTGGCGGCCAGCAAGAGGACCGGGACGACCCGCTCGAAGGTGTCGGCCGAGAAGGCCAGCAACAGCACCGCGCCCACCAGCGATGCGGCCGCGGCCAGCGGCAGCAGCTGGGCCAGCCGCGGCGCCTGCCCGCGCAGCTCGTTGCGGAAGGCGACGGCGCCCGAGATGTTGCCGGGGAGGACGCCGATGTCGTTGGTCACGTTGGCCGACAGCGGGGGCAGCCCCACGGCGATGAGCATCGGGAAGGTGAGCAGGGACCCGGCCCCGGCGATGGTGTTCACTGCACCCGCGGCCATACCCGTGACGGCCACCGCGGCCAGGGCGAGGGGGGTCATGCGCAGCGCCGCGCCCGCGCCTCGACCGAGCCGGAGGACAGGGACGGCCGCAGCACCGGGCCAACCTAGCGGTGGGCCCGGCCGGGCCGCGAGCCCGGCGGGCATGGGACTCCTGAGCCGGAGTCATACTGGGCTCATGGCCTGTCCCGCTGCTCCGTCGATCCGGGGTGTGCGCTGAGGTGGGTTACCTGGTCAAGGAGCTGTTCCTCACGTTGCAGGGCGAAGGTGCCAACGCCGGGCGCGCCGCCGTGTTCTGTCGCTTCGCGGGCTGCAACCTGTGGAGCGGACAGGAGCGTCACCGCGCCGGCGCGGTCTGTCGGTTCTGCGACACCGACTTCGTGGGCACCGATGGCCCGGGCGGAGGCCGCTTCGACTCACCCGACGAGTTGGCTGATGCTGTGATCGCGGCGTGGACCGGCCCGACCGGCTGGTCCAGGGGACAGGGAGGCAGCCGCCGGGGCGGTCCGTTGGTGGTGTGCACCGGCGGGGAGCCCCTCCTGCAACTGGACGGCCCGCTCCTCGATGCCCTCCACCGGCGTGGCTCGACGGTGGCCATCGAGACCAACGGCACGCTGGCCGTTCCGCCGGGTGTCGACTGGGTGTGCGTGAGTCCCAAGGCCGAGGCCGACCTGGTGGTGCGCGCCGGTGACGAGATCAAGGTCGTCGTGCCCCAGGCGGGTTTCGGTGCGGCCGAGATGGACGACTTCCTGGAGCTGGACTTCGACCACTTCTTCGTGCAGCCCATGGATGGCCCCGAGCGGGCGGCCAACACGGAGGCCGCCGTCACCTGGTGCCTGACCCATCCCCGCTGGCGTCTGTCGGTGCAGACGCACAAGGCGATCGGGATCCCCTGATGGAGCTGTTCAAAGCGTTCACCTTCGAGGCGGCCCACCGCCTGCCCTACGCCCCGGAGGGCCACAAGTGCGCCCGCCTGCACGGCCACTCCTACCAGATCACGGTCCGGGTGGAGGGGCCGGTTGATCCCGAGCGGGGATGGGTGGTCGACTTCGCCGAGCTGCGCACGGCCATGGCCCCCCTGCTCGACGTCCTCGACCACCACTACCTCAACGAGGTGGATGGTCTCGACAACCCGACCAGCGAGGTGCTGGCCACGTGGCTGTGGGACCGCCTGGGGCCGGCCCTGCCCGGGTTGTCGCAGGTGGACGTGCGCGAGACCTGCACCGCCGGATGCTCGTACCGGGGGCCCGGTCGCGATGGCTAGCATCGAATCGATGCGGGCGGTTGCGGCGATCGTGGGGGTGGCCGACGCGGTCTCGCCCACCGGCGAGCTGGAGCTGACCGGCCGGGCCCTGGAGGCCGCCATGGTGGCCGAGGCCCTGGCCGATGCCGGGCTCACCCTCGACGACGTGGACGGCGTGTGCCACGCCGGGTCGTCCATGCAGCTGGCCGAGTACCTGGGCATCCACCCTCGGTTCACCGACTCCACCATGACCGGGGGATCGAGCTTCGAGGTGCACGCCGAGCACGCGGCGGCGGCCATCGCCGCCGGACTGTGCGACGTGGTGGTGAGCGTCTACGCGGCCACGCCCCGCAGCGACCGCACCCATGGGCGTCCGGTCGGCCGACCCAACCTGGCCGGACCCAACCCGATGCTCGAATGGGAGGCCCCCTACGGCCTTCGCATGCCCATGGGCCCCTACGCGCTGGCTGCCAACCGGCACATGGCCCAGTTCGGCACGACCTCGGAGCAGCTGGCCGAGATCGCGGTGAGCACCCGTGCGTGGGCCGCCTTGAACCCCCGGGCCCGCTACCGAGATCCGATCACGGTGGCCGACGTGCTGGAGTCGCCCCTGCAGTGCTCGCCGCTGCACCTGCTCGATTGCTGCCTGGTCACCGACGGTGCCGGGGCCTTCGTCATGACCAGTGCGCAACGGGCCGCCGACCTGGCCAACCCCCCGGTGCTGGTGCTGGGCGCAGGCACCTGTCACGACCACGCCATGATCAGCCAGATGCCGGACCTGACCGTGACGCCGGGCGCGGTGTCGGGGGCCAACGCCTTCGCCATGGCCGGCATCGCGCCAGACGACGTGGACGTGCTGATGGGTTACGACAGCTTCACCATCACCGCCTTGTTGCACCTCGAGGACCTGGGCTTCTGCGCCAAGGGCGAAGGCGGTCCGTTCGTGGCCGATGGGCGGACCGCTCCGGGCGGGTCGCTGCCCATGAACACGAACGGCGGCGGACTCTCCTACACCCACCCCGGCATGTATGGGATGTTCCTGATCGTCGAGGCCGTGCGCCAACTCCGAGGCCAGGCCGGGGACCGGCAGGTCCCGGGCGCGCAGATCGCGGTGGCGCACGGGTCGGGCATGGTGCTGTCGTGCATGTCCACCCTGGTGCTGGGGACCGAGTCGACGCGATGACAGGCCGTGCGATGACGGGGCCGCGATGAGCCCCCGCGGCGACGACCGGGCGGCGCGCCCGGCGCGCCTGGAGGCCCCGGTCACCGAGGCCAGCGGTCCGTTCTGGGAGGCCACCCGCCAGCGGCGGCTGGTGCTGCCCTGGTGCGTCGCGTGCGATCGGGCCTTCTGGTTTCCCCGGGAGGTCTGCCCGCGCTGTCTGGGTTCGGCCATCGAGTGGCGGCCGGCGTCGGGCCGCGGTCAGGTCTACGCCGTCACGGTCGACCACCGACCCGCTCTGCTGGCCCGGGTGTTCGGTGACGAGCCCTACGCCATCGCCCTGGTGGAACTGGACGAGGGTGTCCGCATGCTCACCAACGTGGTCGGCATCGCGCCGCTCGACGTCACGGTGGGCATGGCGGTCGAGGCGACCTGGGAGCCGATGTCCGATGGGCGCCACCTCGCCCTGTTCCAGCCGGCTCAGGACGGCGGGTCGGGGAGCCCCAGGTAGCGCTGGCGGGCTTCGTCGTAGGCGTGGCGGTCGCTCACGATGTCCTCGGCCAGGCGGATCACCTCGTCGGGCGCCGGAGGTCGCAGCGCCAGGCGCGACACCCGCCGGACGTTGAACATGGACATCCCGGCGCCGATGGCCACGCCGGCCAGGGGCACCAGCGCCCGCGAGAACCGGACCGCGGTGCGCCGCAGGATCAGGTCGCTGAGCCACGCCGCCGCGTCGCGGGCCATGGCCGGGGTGGCCCGCCGGCCGACGGAGGTGGCGTAGCCGGCCGCTTCGGCCAGGTCGGTGAGCACCACGTCGGGGTCGGGGGAGCGCCCGGCTCGTTGATAGGCCCGGGTGCGGGCCGAGGCGGCCACGTAGGTCTCGAACACCTCGCCCACCACCGCGGTGAGGATGGCGGCGGCCGTGGCCGTGCCCACGCTGCCGAACAGGGCCAGCTCTTCGGCCGCGGCGGCCGAGGCGCCACCCACCCCGGCCAGGGCCACGTGGCGGGAGCCGCGGTCGCTGGTGAGCGGGTAGTGCACGGCCGCGAAGATGATCACCCGCTCGGCCTGGAGGACCCGGTCGCCCACCCGTCGCAGCACGCGCTCGACCGTGGCCGAGCTGAGGCCCCGGTAGCGGCGCAGGCCGGCCACCTCGTCGTAGACGTCGGCCACCACGCCGTCCCACAGCTGGGCCAGCTCGTCGCGCACGGGTTCGGGCAGCCGCTCGTTGCGCAGCCGGCGGGGCGCGGCCTTGTCGAAGCGGAGCCGTTCGGCCACCGCCGGCGGCAGGTCGCTCAGCTCGAGGTGGCGGACGGGGACCTGAGCGCCGGGCCCGGACACCTGGTCTTCGGGGTGGCGGGCGCCGGGGTTGCGGGCGTCCGCCGCGCCAGCGGGGTCAGCGGGGTTCCCCGGATTCATGAATCGAGGCTACTGGCGGGTCGGCGGACGCGGGCGGCAGGCCGACGGGTCGACAGGTCGGCATCCGGTTCACGCTCGCTAGCTGAGCGACGCCAGTCGGGAGCCGCTGCGCAGGAGGTCGGCGCAGGCCTGGGCCACTTCGACGCCCTTGGTCACCAGGTGCTCGGTGAAGAAGCGGACGTCGCCGGCGTCGTGCTCGTCGAAGCGTTGCGGGGTGAGCACCGCCGACAGCACGGGCACCTCGGCTTCCAACTGGACTCGCATGAGGCCGTCGAGCACGGCCTGGGCCACGAACTCGTGGCGGTAGATGCCGCCGTCGACCACCAGGGCGGCAGCCACCACCGCGTCGAAGCGGCCGGTCTGGGCCAGCAGCTTGGCCCGCAGCGGGATCTCCAGGGCGCCGGGCACGTCGAACTGTTCGACCTGCGGGTCAGCCAACCGCGCTCCGATCTCGGCCAGGAAGGCGTCGCGGCACCCGTCGGTCAGCGCACGGTGCCACTGGGCCTGCACGAAGGCGATGCGGAAGTCCGGAACGGTGGGTGCACTCATGGTCGTTCTCTCCCACGGTCGTGGATGGATACGACCACCCTACCGCGCCGGGGGTTCGAGAAGGTGAAGGCCGCCAGGCTGGAGCCGCTGGGTCGGTGTCACCCAGATGCCGAAGGCACCCGCAGGGAGGCTTGCCGACCGAAGGGCAAGCAATCAATGGGGGACCAGGCCACCGTCGGCCATCAGCACTTGGCCGGTGACGTAGCTGGCCGCGTCGGAGGCCAGGAACAGGGCGGGGCCGACCATCTCGTCGGGGTCGGCGAAGCGGCCCAGCAGGCTGAGCGTGCGCATGGACTCGACCACCTCGTCGGGGTTGTTGGTGACCATGTCGGTGAGGGTCGTGCCTGGCGCGCAGGGCGTTGACCCGGATCCCGAGCGGGGCCCAGGCGCCGGCCATCGACCGGGTGAACGACAGCAGGCCGGCCTTGGCCGCCGCGTAGCTGGCCTGGGTGGCGGCGAACATGAAGGCGCCGGCCGAGATGACGTTCACGATGGAGCCGCCCGGGCTGTCCGACAGCCACGGCAGGGCCTCCTGGGCCAGGAAGACCGGGCCCCGCAGGTTGACGTCCATGATCTTGGCGTAGGCGGACGGGGTGAACTCCCCGAGGGGCTCGGTCAGTCCGGTGGCGGCGTTGTTGATCACGATGTCGATCCGACCGAAGCGTTCGACGGTGGCCGCCACCAGAGCGGCGATGCCGTCGAGGTCGCTCAGGTTGGTGGGCACGCCCAGGGCCTGACCACCGGCCGCCTCGAGCGCGGCCTGGGTCTGCGCACAGGCGTCGGGCTTGCGGCTGGCCACCACCACGGCGGCGCCGGCGGCCACGAACCCTTCGGCGATGGCCCGGCCGATCCCTCGCGTGCCGCCGGTGACGATGGCCACCCGGCCGGTCAGGTCGAACAGCGACGCCAGCTCGTCCTTGTCCATGGCTCCCGGTCAGGTGATCTGGGAGGCGACGTCGGCCAGGAAGCGCTGGGCGCCCTCGATCACCTGGTCCTCGGACCCGAAGACCATGAGGTCGACGATGTCGATCCCCAGCTCGGCCTGGCGCTCCAGGCTGGCCACCGTGTCCTCGGGCAGGCACTGGCTGACCAGGAGCAGGTCGTCGAAGTCGCGGCCCTCCTCGTCGCAGAACCGCCGGAGCTGCTCGAGTCGCTCGGCCACCGCGTCGAAGCCGTCGGCCAGCAGGGCATCGCCTTTGGCCGACACGGCCCAGCCGTCACCCCAACGAGCGGCCCGGCGCAGGGCTGCATCACCGTGGCCGCCCACGATCACCGGGATGGTGTGGCCCTCGCCAGGAGGCTGAGGCCCGAAGCCCGCCTCGACGTGGGAGTACAGCGATCCGTCGAAGGCGGCCACCGGATTCGCCCAGGCGTTGCGCATGAGGGCGATGTGCTCGTCGAGCCGGGCGAAGCGGCCCTCCATGGGTACGTCCACCGCGTCGAACTCCTCGGCCATCCAGCCGGCCCCCACCCCCAGCAGCATGCGACCACCCGCGATGTAGTCGATGGTGGCCAGCTCCTTGGCCAGCACCACCGGATGGCGATAGGTGGCGATGAGCACCCGGGTGCCGAAGCGGATGGTCGACGTTCCTCCGGCCACCGCGCCCATGACCGCCACCGGGTCGGCGAAGGGCAGCTGGGCGGTCATCAGGTACGAGCCGTCGGCCGTGTAGGGGTACTTCGACTCGAGGTTGGTGGGCGTGAACAGGTGGTCGAAGAGCCACACCGAGTCGAAGCCGGCGGCCTCGGCGGCCTGGGCCACCCGGACCAGGCCGGCACCTTCGGGAACCAGGCCGGCATTGGGGAGATGGAGTCCGAACTTCATCGGGCACCCCTCAGAAGCCGTCCGGGACGTTCGCCGGTGTCCTGGCCTCGCTCGAAGGTCGTGGTCCCGGACTTGATGGTGGCCTCGTAGCCGACCGCCCGCTGCACGAGGCGCTTGCCCCCGGCCGGCAGATCGTCGACCACCATCGGCGTGCCCAGCTGGAGGTGCTCGTAGTCGATCACGTTCAGGTCGGCTCGCATCCCGACCTCGATCGTGCCCCGGTCGCCCAGGCCGTAGAGCCGGGCGGTGTCGCGGGTCTGTTTGCGCACCACCCACTCCAACGGCAGCTTCTCGCCGGCCGTGCGATCCCGGGTCCAGTAGCTGAGCATGAACGTGGGCTGGCCGGCGTCGCAGATGACCCCGCAGTGGGCGCCACCATCGGCCAGACCGAGCGCGGCCCGGGGATGCAGCAGCATCTGTCGGGTCGGCTCCAAGTTCCCCGATGAGTAGTTGAGGATGGGCACATACAGCAAGGCCTGGCCGTCCTCGGCCAGCATGGCCTCATAGGCCATGTCCAGCGGGGTCCGTCCGGCGGCGGCGGCCAACGAGGCCAGCGAACGCTCCGGACCGGGCTCGTATTGAGGTGGTGTTCCCAGCACGAAGGTGGTGTCGTAGCTCTTGGCCATGCGCTCGGCCGCGGCCGCGTCGGGCGGTTCCCACTCCACGATGGTGCGTCGGACCTCGGGGTCGTGCAGCGCGGCCAGCAGGTCGGCATCCGACAGATTCCGGGCCTTGAGCTGCTGGTAGGCCGGGATCATGTCGAACAGGGAGTAGGTGGTGTGGTGACCCGATAGCAGGCCGGTGGCTCGCCCGGCCACCTGGGGCCACAGGTCGGCGCCGTCGTCAGCCGCCCGGAGCGACTCGTCCATCAGCTCGCGCCACAGCCCCGGGTCGGCGTCGACCTGGAGCAGGGCGAAGGTGACGGGCCGGTGGATGGCGGCCGAGAGCCGTCGCATCCAGTCGACCTCCTTGGCCGGGCCGATGATGTCCTCGCCGGCCGAACCCATGGGGGCCAGCTCGAACACGCCGGTGCCCAGCTCGCCCAGCGCCGCGCCGATGCCGAACAACTCGTCCTCGGCCGCGAAGGTGCCGGGCACCGGCTCGCCGTCGATGGCCAGGTGGGCGAGCGTGCGCGAGGTGGAGAAGCCCAGGGCGCCGGCCCGCACGGCCGCCTTCACCACGGCCTTCATCTCGGCGATGTCGTCGGCGGTGGCCGGCTCGTTGTGGGCGCCGCGCTCGCCCATGACGTAGGCCCGCACCGCGCCGTGGGCCACCTGGGTGCCCACATCGAGGGTCCACGACCGCTGCTCGAGGGCGTCGAGGTAGTCGCCGAAGGACTCCCAGCCCCAGGTCATCCCCTCGGACAAAGCCGTACCGGGGATGTCCTCCACTCCTTCCATGAGTCCGATGAGCCAGTCGTGGCGGTCGGGTCGGGCCGGCGCGAACCCCACGCCGCAGTTGCCCATCACCACCGAGGTCACGCCGTGCCAGGCGCTGGGGGCCAGCACGTCGTCCCAGGTGGCCTGGCCGTCGAAGTGGGTGTGGATGTCGACCCAGCCCGGGGTGACCAGCAGCCCGTCGGCCTCGATCACGCGATGGGCGGCGGCGCCGTCGAGGTCACCCACCTCGGAGATGCGACCGTCGTCTACGGCGACATCGGCGGTGCGGGCCGCGGCGCCCGTTCCGTCCACGACGGTTCCGCCCCGGACCACGAGATCGTGCATGCTGTCCCCCTTGCGTCCGCGTCGGCGGCGGCCGACCGGTCAGGCTGCTCATCATCCCACGGGTGGGCACGGATGAGAACACGTTCTACCATCGTGAGCACGAGCCATCCGGCCGGGCCCAGGACCGGGTCCGCGATCGGACCGATTGGGGAGATCACGTGAGCGACTTCGACGACCTCGGACACCCGGTTTTCGACGCCGACAACCACTACTACGAGGCGCTCGATGCCTTCACTCGTCACCTCGACCCGGCGCTGGGGCCGCGGTGCGTGCAGTGGTGCGAGATCGGCGGACGCCGATACCACGTGCTCGGCGGCCGGGTGTCCAAGGCGGTGAGCAACCCGACCTTCGACCCCATCGCCATGCCGGGGGCGATGCACGACTACTTCCGCGGCAATCCCGATGGGCGCAACCCGCTCGAGTTCCTGGCCGCCCGCGAGCCCATCCGCCCCGCCTACCGGGAGCCGACCGCCCGCCTGGCCACCCTCGACGAGCAGGACCTGGCCGGGCTGCTGGCTGTTCCCCACGCTGGGCATGATCTACGAGGAGCCGCTGCGCCACGATCCCGAAGCGGTGTGCCACACGTTCCGGGCCTTCAATCGCTGGTTGGTCGAGGACTGGGGCTTCAACGCGGCCGACCGCATCTACGCCGCCCCCTACCTCACGCTGGCCGACGCCGACTGGGCGGTCGACGAGCTGTCCTGGGCGCTGGACTCGGGCGCCACCAGCATCGTCATGCGCCCGGCCGCGCCCACCACCGCTACCGGTGTGCGCTCACCGTTCGATGCCCAGTTCGATCGGTTCTGGGGCCTGGTCGACGAGGCCGGCATCACCGTGGTGCTCCATGCCAGCGACGGGGGTGTCTCCTCCAACGGCTTCGCGGTGGACGGGTTCGCGGCCAACTTCGGGTCCGGGAGCTACAAGCCGTCGATCAAGTCCTTCGCCATCGAGCGGGCCATCGACGACTACCTGGTCAGCCTGATCTTCGAGAACCACCTGGTGAAGTTCCCGAACCTGCGGATCGCGTCGGTCGAGAACGGCGCCGAGTTCCTGGGTGACCTGGTGCGCAAGGTGCGCTCGACGGCCAACAAGATCCCTGGGTACTTCCCCGAGGATCCCGTGGAGATCTTCCGCCAGCACGTGTGGATCAACCCGTTCTGGGAGGACGACCTCTACCAGGTGGTCGACATCATGGGCGCCGACCGGGTCATCTTCGGGTCGGATTGGCCCCACATCGAGGCCCTGCCCGAGCCCCTCGACTACCTGCGTGAGGTCAAGGACCTGTCGCCCGACGACCGGCGCAAGGTCCTCCACGACAACGCCCGTGGCGTTGTTGGTCCTCGCCCGACCTGAGCGGAGTCCTCAGCAGCTGTCGGCCTGGGGTTCGGGAAGGCGCAGGCCGCTGGGCCGGAACCGCTGGGTGGATGGCACCCGGAGGGCCGAGCTATTTGTTGAACACGTCTGGGCCGAACGGCTGCAGGCCCGAGGCGGCCGCGAAGCCGAGGTGGCCCTGGCCGTCGGCCCCGCCGGTGGTGATCCCCAGCAGGTCCTCGTAGCTGCGCAGCGCCGAGTAGTGGTTGTAGGAACCCGTCGAGTCGACCGAGCCCGCCTTGATGTAACGGGCGTTGAACACCACCGCGCCGATCTGGCCTCCACCGGGCATGTCGCCGGGGTGGCTGGGTGGGGTGAGGCCCAAGGCGGTGTACACGCCCATCAGGAGCGGGCTGGCTCCCGGATAGGCCCAGTTCGGGCCGGGCTGCTCGTTGCAGCAGGCGGCCTGGTCGGTGAACGGGTTGCCTTCGTCGAAGGTCAGGACCACCAGGGTGCTGCCGTCCTTGTAGGCGTGGGAGCTCAGGATCAACGGCATCCAGTGCTCGAGCCACAGGTCGGCGCCGACCAGGCCACCCGTCTTGGTGCCCTCGGTGTTGGTGCCCGCACAGGTGGGGTCGTGGCCGTCGTTGCACAGGTTCGGGGTGATGAACATGAAGGCGGGCGTCTCGGCCCGGTTGCCCAGGTCGCTGACCAGGTGTCCGGAGAACCGGTCGGCCAGCGGAGTCGACCCGATCTTGCTCGGGGTGCCGACAGAGATCGTGCCCAGCGGCACCACGTCGGCGTTGCACACGGTCGCGTCGTCGATCACCGAGTGGAAGTAGATGAACGGGTTGTGCCGGCTGGCGTACTGGTCGGTGGCCGTGGCGCCGTTGGTCGGATCGGTGGCGCCCACGGTGGGATGGGCGCAGGTGGTGCCGCCCGCCGATCCGGCCGAGGTGTCGGTCGCGCCGCCGTCGCGGACGGGGTCGTTGCCCATGTCCTGGGCGTACTCGCGCCACGTCGGGCTCTTGGCGTGGGCGTGGAGGGCGTCGAGCTGGTCGCCGATGGTCAGGGCCACCGAGGGCTGGACGCATCCCTGTCCGTCGACCTGACCCGGGTACAGGGCCTGGTTCGGATCGAGGGTGGAGGGCGAGCCACCGTTGAGCATGCCCAGGTAGCTGCCGGAGCAGTCGCTGTTGGTCGTCTGGTTCGGGGCCTGGCCCGAGATCTGGGCCAGGTAGTTGTCCAGGCTCACGTGACCGGTGGCGTAGTAGTTGGGGATGAGCTCGCCCTTGGTCAACAGCGTCTGGTTCAGGTAGGTGGCCGGTGAGGTGGGCCCGAAGGTCGTCGAGTAGCTCTCGTTCTCGAGGTCGATCACGATGACATGCTTGATGGCGCCCGCGGGGACGGGCAACACATCGGTGGTGGGGGCCGGCGCCGCGTTCGACGCCCCGGCTCCCGGCACCACCACCATGGCCAGCACGACGGCCGCGGCCACGGTCGTCAGTGCGGCGCGCGTCGGGGTCAGGCGGAATCTCATCGGCGCTCCTCGTTCGCAGGTGCGCCGCCCCCAGGTCGGCGCACCCGTCCAGATCTGAGCGCCCGTTCTACCCCGGTTTGCTGGCCGTGGGTGTCGCGCCGAGGCGTCACACCCCGACGTAGATGGCGCGGGTCCGGAACCGCAGCGGGGTCTCGGCGTACTCCTCGAGGGCATGCGCGATCCAGCCGGAGATGCGGGCCAGGGCGAAGATGACCTCGATGGCGTCGGTGGACATGCCGGCCGAGAAGGCCAGGGCGGCCAGGGCGAAGTCCACGTTCGGGGGCTCGGCCGCGCTCGAACGCGGCCGCGGCCAGCGTGGCCTCCACCAGCGTCGTGTCGTGCGGGCCCAGCAGAGGAGCCAGCAACCCCAGCAGGCATCGGGCCCGGGGGTCGCCGTCGGGGTAGAGCGGATGGCCGAAGCCGGGCAGCGAACCGTTCAGGCTGAGCGCCTCACCCACGGCCCGCTCGGGTGATCCCGACGACTTGGCGTGGGTCAGCAGGCGGTGGGCGGCCGCGCCGGCGCCCCCGTGGAGGGGGCCGCTGACCGCACCGAGGCCGGACAGCACCACGTCGTAGGGGTCGGACCGGGTGGAGGCGGCGATGCGGGCGGCCAGGGTGGAGCTGGCCAGTTCGTGGTCGGCCAACAGGATGAGGGCGGCGTCCAGGGCGCGGGTGCGCGCCGGGTTGGGTGCCACCCTCGCCACCTTGGGCCACAGGCGCGCCGCCAGTCGGGGCGGGCGGGCGCGGCTGGTGCGGTTGGCGGGCCCGGACGCGGCCGCGGTGGTGGCCGCGGCGCGGGCGCGGTGGATCGGGGGGAGCGCTTCGACCAGGGTGGCCAGCAGCGTGCGGGCGTGATGGGTGACCGACTCGGGTCGCAGGTCGACGCGCAGCGGTCGAGACGACGCCACCGCCGCGGTCCCCACCCGGATGCGATCGGCCGGCGTCACGCCCGAGCCCAGAGGCGCGGTGACGTTGCGGACCAGGTTGACGTCCTTGGCCGGGGCCGACCAACGGGCCCGATCGGTCAGCTGGCCGGTCCACAGCAGCTCGGCCACGTCCTCGAAGGTGGCCGAAGCCACCAGCTCGACGGCGTCGTGTCCCCGGTAGCGCAGCTCGCCGGCGCGGATCTCGGTCAGCGTGGTGGACAGGACCACGTCCACCGTGCCGGTACGGCGGGCGTCGGTCCGGGGCCGGCTGCGCCGGGCCAGGGCTTCGACCTCGGCGGGATCGAAGCGGCTGGTCCGTCCGTCCTCGGCCATCTGGCGCGGGAGCAGGCCTCGGCTGACGTAGGCGTAGACGGTGGCGGGTTTGACGCCCAGGCGCTGCGCCACCTGGCTGGTGGTGAGCCATGTTGATGTCATCAATGTTGATAGTAATCAACGTTGATCATCGAGGTCCAGGACGACACCATGACGTCATGACCAGCGAAGCCTCTCTCCTCCAGGTACCGCCCGGGCTCAAGGGCGTGGCCGTCACCGATACGGCCATCGGCGACGTGCGCGGCCGTGAAGGCTTCTACCACTACCGCCAGTACTCGGCGGTCGACCTGGCCCGCCACCGTTCGTTCGAGGACGTCTGGTACCTGTTCGTGGAGGGTCACCTGCCCGATGAGGTCCAGCGCCGCGCCTTCCTGGGTGACGTGGCCCCGCTACGAGTCGTCCCCTCGGCGGTGATCCCGGCCCTGGCCCCCATCGCCGGCGTCGGCGCGCAAGGGCCGCTCGACGGTTTGCGCAGCTCACTGTCGGTGCTGGCCGCGGCCCACAAGATGCGTCCGGTGCTCGACATCGACGCGGCCGAGCGGCGCCTCGACGCCCTCACGTTGGCTGCGGCCACGCCCACCCTGGTGGCCGCCCTTCACCAGCTTCAGCACGGCCGCGACCCGATCGATCCCCGACCCGATCTGGGCACTGCCGCCAACCTGTTGTGGATGATCGGCGACACCGACCTCGACGCCCGGCGGGTCCGCGCCTTGGAGCAGTACCTCATCGCCACCATCGACCACGGGTTCAACGCTTCCACCTTCACCGCCCGGGTCATCGCCTCCACCGGGGCAGACGTGGGTGCCTGCGTGGTGGGCGCGGTCGGCGCCCTGTCGGGGCCGCTGCACGGCGGTGCCCCCAGCCGGGCCCTCGACCTGCTCGACGAGATCGGTACCGTCGATCGGATCGACGCCGTGGTGGTCCCCAAGCTCGAGTCGGGTGAGCGGATCATGGGCTTCGGCCACGCCGTCTACCAGGGCGAGGATCCGCGCTCCAAGCTGCTGCGCCAGGTGGCCCGAGACCAGGCCGGGCCCCGTGTCGAGCTGGCCGAGGCCGTCGAAGACCGCGTCGTCGAGCTGTTGGCCAACCGCTATCCCGAGCGCGATCTGCGCACCAACGTGGAGTTCTACGCCGGGGTGGTCATGGAGTCCTGCGGGCTGCCGGCCAACCTGTTCACCGCGGCCTTCGCCACCAGCCGCATCGTGGGCTGGGGCGCGGACGTGCTCGAGCAGGCCGACGACCCTCGCATCCTGCGCCCGAGCGCCCGCTACACCGGCCCCGAAGCCCCGGAGCCCCTGCCGGCGCCCTGACCCCGGCTCCACTTCCCGGTCTTGGCGATCACCGGCGGAGCGTCGTCGGGCTACGACGCGACCCGCAGTCCCTCCGGGGGCACCTTCCCGGCTCGTCACGGCCACAGCCTCGATGATCCCGGGCTCGGCTCGGCCTGCCCGGCGGTCGGACAACGGTGATGGAACTGAACAGCGGACGACAGCAGGTGCAGAGCGTCCTGGACGTGGACGGCTTCCCGGTGGGCTCGTTCTCGCTGACGACCAACTTCGACCCCCCGCTGACCCAGCCCTTGGCCAAGGCCGGCAACCAGGATGCGGCGCGGGTGCGTGGCACCGTTGGCTCGGTGCAGGACGCTGGTCCGGGGATCTACGTCCCGGTTCATCAGCACCTGTTGTCGTGGCTCGAGCAGGGCCAGGTGTATCAACTGCGGTACGGGCCGCCGGCGCGCTGGGACGGCCAGCGTCCGCCCGCCGACGGCCCCGTGCCCGGCCTGGCCGACGCCCAGCGGGTAGCGGCCTCGCTGCGGGTCCTCAGCCTGGACACCTGGCGGGCCCTGCTGGCTCCCGATTCCCTGCGCCTGGATCTGACCACCCCCGGAGTGATGCCCTGCCTGACCATGGGGGCCTGCGCCGCCACTCCCAGCGGCTCGACCACGACGTCGAGCGCCACGCCGCCCAGCAGCTCGACGACCTCGGCGCCGGGCGGGAACTGACGCCGCTCAGTCGGCCCGCAGACCTCGCAGACCGGCCCAGGCCAGGTCGGCCGCGGTCTGGGCCAGGTCCCCGGCGCTCAGGTCCAGGTCGGCGGCCACCCAGTGGCGACACGTCGTCTCGGTGATCCCCACGATCCCGTAGGCCAGCAGCAGGCGACGATCGTGGGGCATCCCCTCCACCACGATGAGCTCGGCGATGGAGTCGGCGAACTGGGTCTCCACCTTGCCCAGCTCGGCCAGGAACTCGGGATCTCTCCGGGTGTCACCGGCGAACAGCACCTCGAAGCCCCGCCGGTCGAGCGCCGCCCACTGGAAGTACGCCAGGAAGCCGGCCTCCACCTGCTGGCGCGGCCCGGGAGCGGCGGCGATGGCCTTGCCCACCGACGCCATGAGCCGGCCGCCCACCTCGCGCAGGACCTCCAGGTAGAGCTCGCGCTTGGACCCGAAGTGCTGATAGAGCACCGGCTTGGTCACCCCCGCCGCCTCGGCCAGGTCGTTCATGGACGTGTGGTGGAAGCCGTCACGGCCGAACACGGCCAGGGCCACCTCCAGCAGTTGCTGGCGGCGCTGGGCGGCAGGCAGGCGGGGGGTGCCGGCGGAGGTCGGACGAGCCATCTCAGCGGAGGGTAACAAGCCCGCCCGGGACCGGTGGTGGCATGCTGGGCCGGTGACCGACCTCATCGAGCGCCTGGCCGCCATCGTCGGGCCCTCACACGTGCTCGTCGGTGACGACATCCCTGACGAGCTCACCCACGACGAGGCCCTGACCGCCAGCCCGCAGGTGCCCGCCGCCGTGGTGCGCCCGGCCAGCGCCGGGGAGGTCGCGGCAGTGGTGGCCTTGGCCGCCGAGCTGGGCGTGGCCGTCACCGCCCGGGGCTCGGGCACCGGGCTCTCCGGGGCCTGCGTCCCCAGCCCGGGTGGCCTGTTGGTGTCGTTCGAGCGGATGGCGGCCATCCTCGAGCTCGACCTGGACAACCACGTGGCCGTCGTCCAGCCCGGCGTCACCCTCGACCAGCTCGACGAGGCCACCGCCGAGGTCGGGCTCGTCTACCCTGTCTTCCCGGGGGAGAGCTCGGCCAGCCTGGGCGGCAACGTGGCCACCAACGCCGGCGGGATGCGGGCCATCAAGTACGGCGTCACCCGCCACCAGGTGCTCGGCCTGGAAGCCGTCACCGGCACCGGCGAGCTCATCCGCACCGGCGGCAAGTTCGTGAAGTCGAGCAGCGCATACGACCTCACCCAGCTCATCGTGGGATCGGAGGGGACGCTGGGGTTGGTCACCGAGGCCACCCTGCGCCTCTACCCGCGTCCGCCGTGGGCGGCCACGGTGCTGGCCCCCTTCCCCACACTGGCCGGGGCCACCGGAGCCACCCCGTCCATCGTGAGCAGCGGGATCGGTCCGCTGCTGGTGGAGTACATCGACCTGCTGGCCATGGGCGGCATCGTGGCCCACGCCGGGCTCGACCTGGGGGTCGGAGGCCAGTGTGCGGACCAGGCGCAGGCCTGGTTGGTGGTGGTGATCGAGCAGCGCCGCGAGGACCGGCTGGCCGAGGACGTGGAGGAGCTGGCCGTGCTGCTGGCCGAGCTGGGGGCGCTCGACGTCTACGTGCTGCCGGCCCACGCCGGGACCCAGCTCATCGAGGCCCGGGAGAAGGCGTTCTGGGCGGCCAAGGCGGCCGGCGCCGACGACATCGTCGACGTGGTCGTGCCCCGCTCGGCCATGGCCGCCTACATCGGCCGGGTCAACGCCATGGCCGCCGCCACCGGATCGCTGATCACCGGCTGCGGGCACGTGGGCGACGGCAACGTGCACCTGTCGGTCTTCCAGCCCGACGCCGAGGTGCGCCACGGCCTGGTCCACGACATGATCGCCGCCGGCGTGGACATGGGTGGTGCGGTCTCGGGCGAGCACGGGCTCGGTACCGAGAAGCGGGAGGTCTTCCTGGAGCTGGCCGATCCCGCCCAGCTCGTCCTGATGCGCCGCATCAAGGACGCCTTCGACCCCGCCGGCATCCTCAACCCGGAGGTGGCGCGGTGAACGGTGCCCAGGCGCTGCATCCGGACCCTGACCGAGCTCGGCGTGGACGTGGCGTTCATGAACCCGGGCACCTCCGAGATGCACTTCGTGGCCGCCCTCGACGCCGTCCCCGAGATGCGCGGCGTGCTGGCCCTGTTCGAGGGCGTGGCCACCGGCGCGGCCGACGGATACGGCCGGATGGCCGGGCATCCGGCCGCCACCTTGTTGCACCTCGGTCCGGGGTTGGGCAACGGGTTGGCCAACCTCCACAACGCCCGACGGGCGCACACGCCGGTGGTCAACATCGTCGGCGACCACGCCACCTACCACAAGGCCTACGACCCCCAGCTCGAATCCGACATCGAGACGGTGGCCCGCAACGTGTCCAGCTTCGTCCGCCGGGCCGAGCGGTCCGACGACGTGGTGGTCGACGCCCTGGCCACCGTGGCCGCCGCCTCGGGACCGCCCGGGCAGGTGGCCACGTTGGTGCTGCCGGCCGACGCCTCGTGGTCGGAGGTGGCCGCCTCCGAGCTGCGGTCCCCCGACGAGCTACGGGCCGCCCGCCGGCGCATGGCCGTGGAGCCGGCCGTGGACACCGACCGGGTCGAGGCTGCGGCCAAGGTGCTGCGCTCGGGCGAACCGGCCGCCCTGTTCGTGGGCGGCCGGGTGGTGTCGGGGCCGGCACTGCGCGACGCCGGCGGCGGTGAGCGCTACCACCGGGGCCCGGCTGCTGTGCGAGACATTCCCGGCCCGCCTGGAGCGGGGCGCCGGCGTCCCGCCGGTCGAGCGTCTGGGCTACCTGGCCGAGTTCGCCGCCGCCCAGCTCGAGGGCCTGGCCCACCTGGTGCTGATCGACGCGGCCTCGCCGGTGTCGTTCTTCGCCTATCCGGGCAAGGCCAGCGACCTGGTGCCGCCCGGCTGCGCTGTGCACCACCTGGCCGGACCGACCGACGACGCGGTGGCCACCCTGGCCGCCCTGGTGGCGGCCCTGGATGCCCCTCGGGCCGCCGGGTCGGTGCAGGCGGCCGGGCGACCACCGGCGCCCACCGGGGCCCTGACCGCCGAGACGGTGGGCGCGGCCATGGGCGCGCTGCTGCCCGAAGGCGCCATCGTGTCCGACGAGGGCAACACGTCGGGTCTGTTCGTGGCCGGGCCCACCGCCGGGGCACCGCCCCACGACTGGCTGTGCCTCACCGGCGGCGCCATCGGCCAGGGCCTGCCGGTGGCCGTGGGGGCGGCGGTGGGCTGCCCTGATCGGCGGGTCGTCGCCTTCGAGTCCGACGGCAGCGCCATGTACACGCTCCAGTCTTGGTGGACGATGGCCCGAGAAGGCCTCGACGTGACCACCGTGGTGCTCAACAACCGCTCCTACGCCGTGTTGAACATGGAGCTCAACCGGGTGGGAGCCGAGCCGGCGGGCCCGCGGGCCCGCCGCATGCTCGACTTGACGCCTCCTGACCTGGACTTCGTGGCCCTGGCCCGAGGGCAGGGCGTGCCTGCCAGCCGAGCCACCACGGCCGACGAGTTCGTGGATCAGCTGGGTCGGGCCCTGGCCACGCCCGGCCCGACCGTGATCGAAGCCGTGGTGCCCTCCATCATCTGACCGGGCTCGATCGCTCGCCGGTGACGCCGCTTGCGTCGTGCCACCCGGATGACGGAGCGCTCAGGGAGGCTTGCCGACCGGAGGGCTAGTGCGGTCGGCGGCGCCTGGAGGCGTCGGCGATGGTGGGCGGGGTGTAGCCGGCGTCGGCCCAGTTGAAGTTGGTGCCCGGCGGCACGATCTCGTCGATACGGTTCAACAGGGCATCGTCGAGCCGGAGGTCCACGGCCCCCAACTGGCTGGTGAGCTGGTCCATGGTGCGCGGCCCGATGATCGCCGCGGTCACGGCCGGGTTGTTGATCACCCAGGCGATGGCCAGGTGCACCAGGCTCATGCCCGCTTCGTCGGCCAGGGCGCCCAGGGCGTCGGCCGCCTCGAGCTTGTGCTGGTTCTCGGGCTTGGACAGGTCGTAGCGGTCGGGCAGGCGCGCCGCCCTCCGGCTGGTGAGGTCCTCGGCGCCTTTGCGCCACTTCCCCGACAGCCAGCCACCGGCCAGCGGGCTCCAGGGGATGACCCCCATGCCGTAGCGCTGGCAGGTGGGCAGCACATCGGCCTCGATGCCGCGCACCAGGATCGAGTAGGGCGGTTGCTCGCACACGAACCGCTCGCGCTGGCGCCGCTGCGCGGTCCACTGGGCTTCGACGATGCCCGACGCCGGGAACGTCGAGCTGCCCAGGTACCGCACCTTGCCCTGGTGGACCAGATCGGTCAGCGCGCCGAGCGTTTCGTCGATGTCGGTGTTCGGGTCCGGGCGGTGCACCTGGTAGAGGTCGATGTGGTCGGTGCCCAATCGGCGCAGGCTGTTCTCGCACTCCTTCATGATCCAGTAGCGCGACCCGCCGCTGTGGTTCGGTCCCTCGCCCATGGGGGCGAAGAACTTGGTGGCCAGCACCACCTCGTCGCGGCGCGCGGCGATGGCCTTGCCCACGATCTCCTCGGACTCGCCGGCCGAATAGACGTCGGCCGTGTCGATGAAGTTGATGCCGGCGTCGAGCGCGGCGTGGATGATCGAGACGGCGTCGTCGTGGTCGGGGTTGCCCCAGGTCCCGAACATCATCGCCCCCAGACACAGTGGACTGACCCGAAGCCCGGTTCGTCCCAGACTCCTCAAGTGCATGGTGCCCCTCCGATTCCCAGCTGGTGTGGAACCCGCTCACGCTAGCGGCGTCCCACACCCCGCCGGCTGGCGCTGGCCGGGCTCCTAGACTGTGCGCGTGGCTGGCCGATCTCCGATCGGTGAGCCGGCTGGGGCCGGTGCTGCGTTGGTCGGCCGCGTTTCCGCGCTGAGCCGGCTCGACCGATCCCTCGATGACGTGGGCGGGGCGGTGGTGAGCGGCCCTCGTGGCGTGGGCGTCTCGGCCCTGTTGACCGCGGTGGCTCGAGGCCGTCGCGCCGCCGGCTCCGTGGTCGACCATCGGGTGGCCACCGATCCCCTCGACGACCTGCTCGGCGGGGCCGACGCTCCCCGCTCCTCCTCCCCGCTGACCGCGGAGCTGCCGGTGCTCGTGCTCGACGACGTCCACAAGTTGGGCGACACGACGGCCACGCAACTCCGTCGGGCGGTGTTGGACGGCCGGCTCCGGTGCCTGCTCGGCTCCACCCGACCCGAGCGCCTGGCCGCCCCTCTGGAGTGGCTGTGGCAGTCGGGCACCCTGGATCGCGTCGATGTGGACGCCCTCGACGCGGCCACGGTGGCCGCCTGGATCGAGAACCTGGTGGGCGCGCCACCGGACCGCTCCACCCTCGAGGTGCTCCTGGGCGACAGCGGTGGCCTGCCCGGGCTCCTGGTCGACACCCTGGCCGCCCTCACCCAGGCCGGTCCCGACGCGGGGCTGACCGTCCGATTGGGGTACGCCCGCCTGGCCGGTGCGCTGCCCTGCCCGGTGGGCCTGCAACGGCGAGTGCACCGCCGGGCCCACGGGCTGGAGCCGGAGGCCCGGGAGGTGCTGGCCGCGGCCTGCGTGACCGGTCGCCTGGGACCGGCCATGTGGAACCTGCCCTCGGTGGCCGGCTCGACCGACGAGTTGACCCGTCGGGGACTGTTGGCCTGGGCTGGACCGCCGGAGGACCGGTGGCTGGGGCCGGCGGTCGGAGCTGTTCGCCGCGCGGTGCTGGCCGACCTCGGTCCGCTCGGCATCGGTCGCACCGCGGCCCGTCTGCTGGCCGACACCCCGGACCCACGCCCGATCGACCACCAGCTCTGGGTATCGCTGGCCGAGCCGCCGCCCCAGGCCGGCGATCGCCCGCCGGCCGTGTCGGTGGCTCGCCAGCTGCTGGCCCAGCGCCGCTTGGACGAGGCAGAGATCGTGGCCCGCGCCGCAGCCGACCAAGGAGATCTGGCGGCCACCGTGGTGCTGGCCGAGCTGCGCTCGGAGCGCGCGGACTGGTCGGGCTCCGCCGCCCTGCTCACCGCCCTGCTGGACCGCGCCGGACTCGACGACGACCTGCGGGTCCTGGCCGTGGACGAATTGGCCTCGCTGTGGCTGTGGAACTTCGACTGGGCGGATCGGGCCATCGAGCTGGCCCGCGACACCGCGGCGCGCACCGGCGGCTTGGGCGGTCCGGCCACGGGCGCGCTGGTGGAGATCAGCGTTCAGGCGGGGCGCATCGACGAGGCCGTGGCCCTGGCCGCCGAGCTCGAGGCCATGGCCCACTCGCCCACCGTCAAGACCCAGGCCAGCGTGGCCCTCGCCCTCGCCCTGGCCGGCCAGCTGGATCGAGGCGTGGTCCTGGCCCGGGACAACCTGGCCCGCTGCCTGAATCCGTCTCCGGGCGTGACGCCCGAGGATCCCGAGACCACGTTGCTGGCGCTGGCCCTCGGCCTGACCGAGCACGGTCAGGTGGCTGAAGCGGCCGAGCTGGGCGCGACTGGGTACGAGCTGGTGAGCAGCCACCCGACCGATTTTGCCTGGATGGCCCTGGCCCGCGGCCGGGTGGCGGTGGCGCGGGGCGAGCTCGGGGCGGCGGAGGCCTACGGGCGCGAGGCCGAGGTCATCTTCGGAGAGTTCGACGACCTCACGCCGTGGTTGTGGGCCCTGGCCATCCAGCTGTACGTGGCTGGGGTGAGCGGTCAACCCCGTCGTTGCCGCGACCTGTTGGCCAGGATGGAGGCGCTGGGACCGTCTGGGGTTGCCTTCCTGGCTCCCGATCTGGCTCGGGCTCGGGCCTGGGCCGACCACGCGCAGGGCGACACCCTCGGGGCCCGGCGACGCCTGGTCGAGGCCGCCGCCGATGCGGCGACGGTCGGGAACCGGACCCTGGCCCTGGTGGTGTGGCACGACGCACTTCGACTGGGCGAGCGGAACCGGGCGCCCGCGGCGCTGCGGGAACTCGTCGCCCAGGTGGTCGGGACCTGGAGTGCCGCCGTCGCCGCCCATCTCGACGCACGGGCCAGCAAGGAACCGGCAGCCTGGCTGGCGGCGGCGGAGGCCATGGCCGAGGCCGGGCGCACCGTCGAGACCGCGGAGCTGGCCGCCGAGGCCATGGCCGAGGCCAGTCGGCGCAGCGACCGGGCCGTGATGCGCACCGCTCGCGCCGTGTTCGACGCCGCGGTGGTGGTGTGCCGGGGTGCGTCCACGCCGCGGCTGGCCACCGGGGCGGCCTCGCTGACCCACCGTGAGCGGGAGGTGGCGCAGTTGGCCGCCGGTGGCGCGGCCAGCCGTCGGATCGCGGCCGAGTTGGGCATCTCGGTGCGCACCGTCGACAACCTGCTGGGGCGCGCCTACGCCAAGCTCGGGATCCGGCGTCGCCGCGAGCTGTCCGAAGCCCTCGACCCGGACTGACCGAGCCGGCGCCACCGGGCCCCCGGGAGGCCTGCTCCCGTGAGCAATGTGCACACGACCGTGAGCAACATTGCTCATGACGGTGAGCCGTGCACGTGCGACGGTGGCCCCGGCTGACCGGGCCGCGGTCGGCCACCGCGTTCAGCCATCCTGTCGAACTGGGGAGACCCGATGCCTGTGCCGTTCCGTTCCCATCGCCTGCTTGCCGCCGGCGCCGCGCTGGCCCTGACCGCCAGCTTCCTGGTCGTCGGTGGTGCGCCTGCCGGTGCCGTCACCTACCCACCCATCGTCGTGAGCAAGACCACCGCCCACTCGGGCACCGACCATGGTGACTCGATCGACGAGAGCGGCGCGGGGTGCTCCGGGCAGGGGGTGACCGGCGTCGTCATGTGGCTGGCTCAGGGTGTGGTCGCCGACTCCGAGCCCATCGGTACCAACGTGGTGGGCACGGGCAACTCCGCGTTGCCCGATGGCGAGGGGAACTGGTCGGGGACCAAGGACATCCCGGGCGGCAGCAACCTGGCCCTGCCCGCCGGGCAGTACACGCTGCGCACCGCCTGCTACCAGGGCGACTTCGTCGACTTCGTGTACGCCGGCGTGGTGATCACCATCAACGGTGACCAGGAATCCCACCACCACTACCAGCGATCCGGGTTCCACCACGACGACGGCCGCCGGATCCACGACCACCACGGCGACCACCTCCACCGCGGCCGCGCCGGCCTCCGCGGTGGCCGCCAAAGCCACGTTCACGGGCTAGCAACCGCGCACCGGCTTCCGCCGGTCGCGGTCCGGCCCGCGGCCGTCCTCCAACCTGAGGCGGTCGCCGGGCCGGACCGGCGCGATCAGCTGTAGGTGATGACCGAGCGGGCGACCTCGCCGGCCTGCATGGCGGCGAAGGCGTCGTTCACGTCGTCGATGCCGATGCGCCGGGAGATCAGCTCGTCGAGCTTGAGCTGGCCGTCGTGGTAGAGGCCGAGCAGCTTGGGGACGTCCTCGTTGGACGTTCGACGAGCCGTACCAGCAGCCCTTCATCGTCTTGGCCAGGTAGAGGAAGGTGAACGCCGCGCAGGTTCAGCATGACGTCCATCCGGGGCACGCCGACCAGCACGACCTCGCCGCCTTGCGGGTGATGTTGATGGCCTGCTCCATCGTCGTGCTCGAGCCCGATCACCTCGAAGGAGACATCGGCGCCGCGGCCCGCCGGTGAGCTCCATCACCTTGCTGACCGGGTCGCCGTCGTCGGCCTTGATCAGCGTGGTGGCGCCGAACTCCTTGGCCATGGCGAGCTTGGAGTCGAACATGTCGATGGCGATGATCTCGCTCGGCACCGGCGATCTTGGCGCCCTGGATCACGTTGAGGCCCGACGCCGCCGCAGCCGATGACCGCCACGGAGTCGCCGGGCTGGATGTCGGCGGTGTTCAGCGCCGCGCCCACGCCGGTGAGCACGCCGCAGCCGATGAGCGCGGCGACCTCGAGCGGGATGTCGTCGTGGATCTTCACCACCGAGATCTCGGGGACGATGGTCTCGCTCCGAGAAGGTGCCCAGGCAGGCCATCTGGTGCAGCGGGCCGCCAGGGCTCGACAAGCCGGGTGGTGCCGTCGAGCATCCCGCCGGCGGCCTGCATGGCCGACTTCTCGCACAGGTAGCCCTGGCCGCCGGTTGCAGAAGTAGCAGTCCTGGCAGTTGGGCACGAAGGACAGCACCACGTGATCGCCCACGGCCACCGGGTCACGCCGTCGCCGACCTCGTGACCACGCCGGCGCCCTCGTGGCCGAGCACGATGGGGTGGGCAGCGGGATGGTGCCGTTCGGCCACCGACAGGTCGGAGTGGCACACGCCGGACGCCCCGACCTGGATGCGCACCTCGCCCGGACCCGGGGCCTGCACCGAGATGTCGTCGCGGATGTCGAGTGGCGTGTCGACGCCGGTGAGCACGGCGGCCTTCGGTCATGGGATCCCCCCTGAGGTCGTGATCGGTGCCCGGATCGCGTCGCGGCCCGGCGGCGGCCTCACGGCCATTCCCTGGCGGGTCGTCAGGTTCAGCGGCCGTGCTCGAGGTCGTCCCGCTCGGCCGCCTTGACCGCGTAGGCGAACACGATGGACGGGGCCAGCACGATCGAGCCGACGATGATCGCTCCCACGATCAGGTCCACCACCGCCTCGTCGAAGCCGACCACGAACCCCACGAAGAAGGCCACCACCGCCACCGCGAACAGGCCGTAGCCGACCCGTTGGCCTGCCGACACCAGGCGGGCGACCTGGGCCCGGCGTCGTCGGACGGGATCGCGGGAGGGCTCGGGGGACGAGTCGGTCACGGGAGCCAGCCTGCCCCATCCAGCAGGTCGGCGATGGCCGCCGCCATCACCTCGAGGGAGAAGTGCAGTTCGGCCAAGCGCTGGTTGGTGTCGAGCAGATCGGGGTCGGGATGGGCCAGCCACTCCCGGAGCGGCTCGACGTGGGTCGGATCGAACCACCGGAAGCCGAGCGCGGCCAGTTCCCGCGCCACCGGGTAGTCACCGACCACCGCCGGGCGCCGGGCGATGGCGGCCTCGATGGGGGGGTTGCCGAACCCTTCCCACGAGGAGGGGAAGGCCACCACGTCGGGGGCGGCGTAGAGATCGGGGCCGTGGGGCCACGGTCGACGGATGACCCGGGTCCGGGCGCCGGCCAGGATCCGCTCCAGCTCGGGTCCATAGCCCAGCTCGGCGGCGCCGAGCAGCCAGTAGGTGCCGCCCAGCTGCTCGGCCAGGGCCAGGGCGGTGGGCACCTGCTTGCGAGGGATGGCCCGCACGGGGTGCGCGACGAGCAGCTCGGTGGGGGTCACGCCCAGCTCGGCGCGGGTCTGGTCGCGGTGGCCCGTCCCGCCCCGGGTGTCGAAGCCGTTGTAGATGGTGGTGGCCGCCAGTCCCCGAGCCGCGAACTGCCGGCGGGTCAGGTCGTTGATGGTGACGTGACGCCAGGCCGGATCGTCGGGCGGCAGCTCGGTCGCACGCGGGCCCATTCGGCGCGCTGCCACGGCGGGTCGTGATGGTGCAGCAATGCCGGACGGCCCGCGACGACCGCGGCCACGACGCGGGCAGCCGGTAGGTTCAGCGGGATCGTGCACAGGTTCTCGACCACCACCAGATCGGCGTCGCCCAGACGCGGCCTCGACCGCGCCGCGGTCGCGGGGGCACGGTGGCGTCGAGCGCGAGGCCCGGGACCAACCGGTCCACCGGGCCCTCGCCCGCCACGGTGATGACGTCGAAGCCCAGCCCGCGCATGGCCTGGGCCCAGTTGGCGGCCACGATCGACACCCCATCGGTGAGGCCGAGGCGGAACGAGACGAACGTGCAGGTGGGCATGGGCGCGGGAGACCGGGTCGGGTGCCGGCGAGGGGACCGGCGGTGAGTGGCGCCACGGTATCGGGCCGGTCCGACCCGCCCAGCGACTCGCCGGCCGAGCCAGCCGTTCGGGCCGACGAGGGAGCCGGCGAGGGCAACGAGCGCGGCGTCGGATCCAGATCGAGTGGTCCGGACCGCGGAAGCGGTGCTGGCCGGGCACTGGCGTCGCCCCGGCTTCTGTGTCCCCAACGCCACCTCCTACCCGTGGCAGTGGCTGTGGGACTCGTGCTTCCATGCCGTGTGCTGGTCCCGGTTGGGTCACCCCGACCGGGCGCGCACCGAGCTGGCCAACGCCCTCAGCCAGCAGTCCGCCGATGGGTTCGTGCCCCACATGACGTACTGGTCCGACCGCGGACGGCCCGACGACGACACCCATGCAGAGTTCTGGGGACGTCGGGGCACGTCGTCGATCACCCAACCACCCATGTACGGACACGCCGTGGCCGAGCTGGTCCGGCGCGGCGTCGACGTCGACGCCGACGTGGTCGATCGGGCTCGACGCGGCCTGCGCTTCCTGCTCGAGTCCCGGGTCCGCGACGGGATCGGGCCGATCATCGTGCACCCCTGGGAGTCCGGGTGCGACGACAGCCCGCGCTGGGATGCCTGGCTGGCGGACGCGACGTCGACCCCGAAGAGCATGGCGGACGTGGGCGCCCGGCCAGATGGCGGGCGGTGAAGGGCGAGCTGGTCGGCGCGCTCGAGCTCGCCCCGGGGGGCTCGCCGGTGGCCAGCGCCGACTTCGAGGTGGCCCCGGCCGGGTTCGACGCGCTCGTCGCCTTCAATGCCGCCGAGCTCGCCGAGGTCAGCGGCGACGGCGACCTGGCCGCGGCCGCCGGCGACCTGGCCGACGCGCTCGACCGACGCTGGCGGCCGGATTCGGCCACCTGGGCCGACCACGTCGTCACCGGTCCGCCGGCCACGGCCGAGGTGCGCACCGTCGAATCGCTGCTGGCGTTGCTGGTCAGCAACGATCCGGTGGCGGTGGATGCCGGGTTCGCGCAACTCGCCGACCGGTCCGCCTTCGGGGCCCCGTTCGGGCCGACGGGCGTCCATCGGGCGGAGCCGTCGTTCGACCCCAGCACCTACTGGCGTGGCCCGGCGTGGCCCCAGTTGAGCTACCTGCTGTGGTTGGCCGCGATGCGCCGGGGTCGCGTGGACGACGCCCGCCGCCTGGCCCGCGGCCTGGTGGCGGGCGCGCAGCGATCCGGCTTCGCCGAGTACTGGGAGCCCGACTCCGGCCAGGGAATGGGTGCCGTGCCCCAGTCGTGGACGGCCCTGGCCGCCATGGTGATCTGAACCGCTCAACCCCTCGTTCGGCTCGCGCCGAGGGGCGGTCAGGCGCTCTTGGCGAACAGGGCTCGGATGAGCTCCTCTTCGGTGGGGGCCGCCATGGCCCGATCGGTCAGATCGTGCACCGATCCCCGCCTGTCGGCAGGGGCCGACCCGGGTGAGGCCGAAGCCGCAGCCACCGGCACGGGAGCGGCAGCTGCGGCTTCGAGCTGGCCGGCACTCAGACGGATCTCGCAGGTGGGATCACGGGTGAGGGCCAGATGGTTTCGGGGATCCGGGATCACCTCGACGATCGACCAGAGTGCCGCTTCTGCCCCCTGGGGGAGACGATCACCATCCGGGGAGCGCCTGGATCGCGCGAACATGATCGAAAAGCTAGGAGCCGACGTGGCCGCGCGCGTGGATGGTCGCGGCGAGGTTTGGTCCGGCTGCGCCGGTGGCGCTAGGAATGGCTCGGGTCCACGACGCATCGATCGTCGTTCGCCGGGCTCCAAGGGGAGAGGTAGGGGGACGATGGCTGAGGTCAGCCCGACCAGCATGTCCGAGCGGTTCCGCCTCGATGGCCAAGCGGCCATCGTGACCGGTGCCGGGCGCGGCATCGGTGCGGCCACGGCCGTGGCCCTGGCCCAGATGGGGGCCGACGTGGTCGTATCGGCCCGCAGCGTCGATCAGCTGGGCGAGGTGGCCGCCACGATCGAGGGGCTGGGTCGCCGGACGGCGGTGGTCCCGGCCGACCTGTCCGACCTCGACGCCGTGGGTGGCCTGGCTCAGGCCGCGGTCGACGCCTTCGGGCGCATCGACATCGTGGTCAACAACGTGGGGGGCACCGCGCCCCGCTCCTTCATGGACACCAGCGTGGGGTACATGGCGCGGGCCTTCAGCTTCAACGTCCTCACCGCCCACGCGCTGACCAAGGCAGCCGTCCCCACCATGCTGGGGGGCGACGGCGGCTCGGTGGTCAACATCTCGTCGGCCATGGGCCGCCTGGCCGGCCGTGGCTATGCCGCCTACGGCACGGCCAAGGGCGCGCTGTCCCACTGGACCGAGCTGGCGGCCGCCGACCTGTCACCGCGCATCCGGGTCAACGCCATCGAGGTCGGCTCCATCGCCACCTCCGCGCTCGACACCGTCCTCGACGACGAGGCCATGACCGCCGAGATGGCGGCCGGCACCCTGGTCGGGCGCATCGGTGATCCCATCGACATCGCCGCCACCGTGGTGTGGTTGTGCTCGCCGGCCGCGGGCTACGTGACGGGCAAGCTCGTCGCCGTGGATGGGGGCCTACAGCGCCCCAACCTCGACCTCCGCCTCCCTGATCTCACCGCCTGACCCGCTGACCCGCTGACCACAGGAGCCGTCGTGTCCCTTCGCATCGTCCAGTGGAGCACCGGCAACGTCGGGCGCCACACCATCGCCGGCATCGACGCCCACCCCGATCTGGAGCTGGTCGGGGCCTGGGTCTCGTCGGAGGCCAAGGCCGGTCGGGACGCCGGGGAGCTGGCTGGTCTGGGACGCGATCTGGGTGTCACCGCCACCACCGACGCCGAAGCGCTGTTGGCCCTGGAGCCGGACTGCATCGTGCACACGGCCATGGCCGACAACCGCCTGCTGGAGGCCGTGGCCGACCTGGCCCGGTTCCTGGAGGCTGGCATCGACGTGGTGTCGAGCGGCCCGGTGTACCTCCAGTACCCCTGGGGCGTCGTCGATCCCTCGATGTACGAGCCGGTCGAGCGGGCCGCCGCCGCCGGAGGGTCCACGCTGTGGGTGAACGGCATCGATCCGGGGTTCGCCAACGACTGGATGGCCCTCAACCTGACGAGCATCAGCGAGCGCATCGACGAGGTGCGCTGCATGGAGATCCTGAACTACGCCACCTACGACAACGAGCTGGTCATGTTCGAGATCATGGGGTTCGGGCGTTCGCTCGACGAGACGCCCATGCTCTTGCTACCTGGCGTGCTGACCATGGGGTGGGGCAGCGTGGTTCGCCAGTTGGCGGCGGGCCTGGGGGTCGAGCTCGATGCGGTGGAGGAGTCCTACGAGCGCGTGCCGGCGCCGGAGACCTTCGAGATCGCCTCGGGCACCGTCGAGGCCGGCACGGCGGCGGGGCTGCGCTTCGAGGTGCGAGGGATGAAGGACGGGCAGGCGGTCGTCGTGTTGGAACACGTCACCCGGTTGCGCGACGACCTGGCCCCGGACTGGCCCCAGCCGCTGGGTCAGGGGGGGTACCGGGTGATGGTCACCGGCGAACCCAACTACACGCTGGACATGCAGATGCTCGGCACCGACGGCGACCACAACACGGCTGGGCTCAAGGCCACGGCCATGCGCCTGGTCAACGCCGTGCCCGCGGTGGTGGACGCCCGACCCGGCCTGATCTCCGCCCTCGACCTCCCGCTCATCACGGGCCGCGGTCTGGTCCGCGGGCGTGGGAAGCGGTAGCGGCTGCCCTGCGTCGGGTACCGACCCGTGCCGTGCCGCGTGGCGGTGCTCAGCGCGCGCCGGCGACGCGGCGGAGTCGGAATGAGCGCACCCCGATCGGGTGGCCCCGCCTCCGCTAGGTTGCCGGGCGTGGCCGCGGCAGGTGCAGGACTCGGGGATGACTACGGCGACGAGCTGCGCTACGAGCTGTCCGACGGCATCGCCCGACTGATCATCGATCGGCCCGAGAAGCGCAACGCCCTGTCCTGGTCGGTGCTGCGCGACCTGCGTCGCCGGGTGGCCGAGATCAAGGCCGACCCCGCGGCGCTCGTCCTGGTGCTCACCGGCGCAGGCGACCGGGCCTTCTGCGCCGGGGCCGATCTCACCGCCGGCGACGACCCGGGCCACCTGGCCACCCACGACAGCCGGGGCGACCTGGCTGGCCTGTTCGGCGAGTTGTGGGACCTGGGCAAGCCCACCATCGCCCGGGTGCGCGGCTTCGCTCTGGCCGGCGGGATGGGCCTGGCCCTGGCCTGCGACCTGGTGGTGGCCGCCGAGGACGCGGTGTTCGGCACTCCCGAGATCGACGTCGGCCTGTGGCCGTACATGATCACGGTCCCCCTGATGCGCTCGATGCCGCCCAAGGTGGCGCTCGAGCTGATGATGACGGGTCGACGGGTGCACGCCGACGAGGCGCGGCGGGTCGGCTTCGTCAACCGTGTGGTCCCGGTCGCGGAGCTCGATGAGGCGGTCGACGAGCTAGCCACTTCGCTGGCGGCCAAGTCGCCGGCCGTGCTGCGGCTGGGCCGCCAGGCGTTCTATGACGTGTGGGATCAGTCGGCCACCGATGCACTGCCTCTGCTGCAGGCCATGTTGACCGTGGCGTCGGGCCTCGACGACGCGGCGGAGGGTCGGGCCGCGTTCGCGCAGAAGCGGCCGCCCACCTGGGTCGGCCGATGATCCACGTCGAGCACCATGGTCCGCTGACCGTGGTGGCCATCGATCGGCCCGAGCGGCGCAACGCCCTCGACCACGACGCCCTCGACGGGCTGCTCGGCGCGCTGGGGGCGGCCACGGATCTGGGCAGCCGGGTGCTGGTGCTCCTCGGATCCGGCGGGCACTTCTGCGCCGGCGCAGATCTGACCACCGTGGAGGACGAAGGTTTCGTGGCCAAGCTCCACGAGCTGCTCGACGGGCTGCGCACCGTGCCCATCCCCACCCTGGCCGCCGTGGACGGCGCGGCCCTGGGTGCGGGCACCCAGTTGGCCATCGCCTGCGACCTGCGCCTGGCTACGGCCCGGGCCACCTTCGGCATCCCGGCCGGCAAGCTCGGACTCATGACCGACCAGTGGACCGTGCAGCGCCTGGCCGCGCTGGCCGGGCCTTCGATGGCCCGGGCCATGTTGCTGGCGGCGGAGACCTGTTCGGGCGAGCGCGCGCACGGCTTGGGGCTGGTCACCCGCCTGGCCGAGCCCGAGGCCCTGGAGTCCGATGCCCGAGCCTGGGCCGACCAGATCGCCCAGCTGGCGCCGATGACCCTGGCCGGGTTCAAGCTGGGGTTGAACCAGGCCGAGGGCCAGCTGGAGTGGACCAACGAGTACCGCGCCGCCTTCGACGCGGCGTGGGCCAGCACGGATCTCCAGGAAGGTCTGGCCGCCTTCGCCGAACGCCGCCCACCCCAGTTCCGCGCCCGCTGACCTGCCCCCCAACCCACCACCCCCGCAAATTGGGCATCTTTGCGGCCGGAATCCGGCCGCAAAGATGCCCAATTTGCGGTTGGGCGGTTGGGCGGTTGGGCGGTGCGCTATTTGGCGCTGCCCTGGGCGGTGCCGGTGAGGCGGCCGCCGGCCGGGTCGACCAGCAGGCAACCCAGCACGTGGCGGATGCCATTGCCCCAGCTGGCCTCGGTCGGCAGCTCGTAGGCCAGCCCGTAGACCGAGGTCTCGTAGCGCTTGCCCACGTAGCCGACGAAGTTGGCCACGCAGTGGGCCTTGGCATAGGCCTCCAGCACGCCGGTACCGGGGAAGGCGGGTGACGGCGGGTAGTCGAGGGTGGCATACACCTGGTTCTCGTGCGGCAGGGTGCACGGCAACAACAGCACGATCTCCGACGTCGTCGGCGGTGTCCCGACCGTTCGGTGGTCGTAGCAGTCCCCGACCGAGGGCACGTAGACGCTGATCTGGCGCCCGGCGGCGAGGGGCGCCTCGGTGGTGGTCGTGGTCGGGGCCGCGGTGGTGGTGGTGGTGACCACCTGACGGGCGCCGCCGCCGCCCGAGCAGCCCGCCACCACGATGGCAGCGGTCACCGCCACCACGGCCAGCAGCCCGCGAGGGCCGGGGGTGCGCCTTCGGGTGTCGTCCAACTCAGAACGCCCCGGGCAGCACCTTGGAGAACGCCTCGAACGAGGCGTAGAGGCAGACGATGAAGATGGGGAAGCCGAACAGGTAGGGCGTCCAGCGCAACCACCAGCTGGCCGCCGAGGGCGGCGCGGCCACGGGCGGGCTGGCCGACGGCGGGGCGGGCGGGGCCAGCGTGGCGGTGGCCCCGGACCCGGGGGTGCCGGGAGCGGGGACGGTCGTGCCCGCGTCGGGCTCATCGGACCCGAGGCCGTCGGAGTCGTCCCCGGCGGCGGCCGCGGCGGCTGCCGCGGCGGCGCGCGCCCGGCGCAGCTTGAGGCGGTGCGAGGCCAACCAGGTCAGGAACCACACCCCGAGCGCGGCCAGCAGCCAGAGCGTGGCCGGCAGCCGCTCGGAGTTGTCGCCCTTGGTCAGGCCAGCCAGCGCGTCCTGGTTCACGTTGGACACGTGGGCGGCCGGGTTGTTCGCCGCCGGGTTGCCTGCCACCGGGTTGCCCACCAGCAGAGCCTCGACCACGATGCGCTGGGTGGCGTAGTACTTCGGGTTGCACGCCATGAGCGTGAGCTGGTTGCGGCCCTTGTCGGCCAGGATCTCCACCGCGTTCGGCTTGACGATGCGGTGGCCCAACGCCGGGCCCCCGGGCTGGTCGGGTGCCTGGGCCATGACCTTGTAGGTGAACTGGCCCTGCAATGTGGTGATGAAGATCTCGTCGCCGGGTTGGAGCTCGTCGATGCGGTTGAAGGGCGCTTTGTAGGTGGTGCGGTGGCCGGCCACCGCGGCGTTGCCCGCCTGACCCGGCAGCGGGGTGCCCGGGAAGTGGCCCGGGCCTTCCGACAGATACTTGAGGGCGACTCCCTCCACCATCACGAAGTTGGAGCCGATCCGAGGGATGCGGATCGTGCCGATCGGGTCACCGGGCTTGGGCACCGGGATCGATCCGTCGGCCGCGGGCTGGGGGGCGGCCGACGGCAGGGTGGTCGTGGGTGTGGCGGGCGCCTTGGCCGACTGGGCGGCCTGGTCCTGGACGAACTGCTTGCGGAGGTTGTCCTGTGCTTCGGAGGTGTGGATGCCGGTGCCCCACAGCTGGTAGAGGACCAGCAGCAGGACCAGTGCGCCGCCGCGGATCATGAGTCGTCCCACCGCGCCGATGACCCGAGCCGTTCGCACGACGGAACGATAGTGAGTCCGGACGCTGCGGCCGTGTCGGGCCGCGCCTTGGTCGCCATCGATCTGCACCAGTAGCCTGGTGCATCGCCATGGAGCCCGCCGTCCACCTTCGCGCCGCGGTGTCCCTCCTCGGCCGTTTTCCGGCGCTCGCCGGGGTGGATCTCGACGTCGCCCGAGGCGAGATCGTGCTGCTCCAGGGCCCGAACGGGGCCGGCAAGAGCACCTTGCTGCGCACGCTGGCGGGCTTGCATCCCGTGGTCTCGGGCACGGCCGTGGTGCTCGGTCACGATCTGCGTCGCGACCGCCGCTCCGTGCGTCGCCAGGTGGGCCTGCTGGGCCACGCCACCATGCTCTACGACGAGCTCACGGTGGATGACAACATCCGGTTCTGGGCCCGGGCGGCCGGTGCCGATCCCGCCGATGCCGACGCCGCCCTGGTGGCGCTGGGTCTGGGTGGACGCCTGCGGTCGGTGGCCGTGGCCCGGCTCTCGGCCGGTCAGCGCCGGCGGACATCCATCGCCGTACTGGTGGCCCGCCGACCCGAGCTGTGGCTCCTGGACGAGCCCCACGCGGGCCTCGACGCCGAGGCCCGCGACACCGTCGACGGCCTGATCCGCGGCGCGGTCCGAGCGGGGGCCACCGTGGTCGTGGCGTCCCATGAGTTGGAGCGGGCTCATGCCCTGGCCGGCCGGGTCGTCACCATCACCAGCGGGGTCATCGAGCCCGCCGCGGCACCTGCAGGACCCCCCGAGCCGACTCGCCTGGGTGATGCAGCGGGGCCCGCGGCTGCGACCCCCCGCGAGGAGCCGGGGGACGCCGCAGCCCCCGAGCCGGCGGGGGTGACCCGTGTTCCGTGACGCCCTGGCCGTGGCCGGCAAGGACCTGCGCATCGAGGCCCGGTCGCGGGTGGCGTTGAACCAGGTGGCGCCGTTCGCCCTGCTGGTGCTCATCCTGTTCGCCTTCGCCCTGGACCCGGACACCGGCGTGCTGCACTCGGCCACCCCCGGCCTGTTCTGGGTGGCGGTGCTGTTCTGCGCAGTGCTGGCCATCCAGCGTGCGTTCGCCATCGAGTCGGCCGACGGCAACCAGGACGCCCTACGTCTGTCGGGCCTGGAGCCGGCCGGGGTCTTCCTGGGCAAGATGCTGGCCATCTGCGCCCAGCTGGCTGTGCTCGAAGTGCTGCTGGGGATCGGGGTGGCGGTGCTCTACAACAGCACCCCGACCGGTTGGCTGCTGCTGGTCGTGACCTGTGCGGCCGCGACCGCGGGGATCGCCGCGGCCGGTACCCTCTACGGCGTTCTCGCCGCCGGGCTCCGGGTCCGGGAGACGCTGCTGCCGTTGCTGCTGCTCCCGGTGCTCGCGCCGGTGCTCATCGGCTCGACCCGGGCCTTCGAGGCCGCCCACGACCGCACCCCCAGCCAGGGGTGGCCCTGGGTGGGTCTGCTGGCCGCCTTCGCCATCGGATACACCATCTTCGGAGCTTTCGGCTTCGGCCCCCTCCTGGAGGAATCGTGACCAGCCAGCCGAGCCAGGTCGACCGGCGACGGGCTGTCGATGCCGACGTCGGCGCCGATCCGGGCCCGCGGGGCACCGGCTCCAAGGGCACCCGCATCCTCGGGGCGATCACGCTGGCGGCCATCGCCCTGGGCGCCTACCTGGCCCTGGTGTCGAGCCCTCCCGACGAGAACATGGGCGATGCCGTCCGGCTGCTCTACCTCCACGTGCCGGTGGTCACCGTGGCCTACATCACCGCCACCCTGGTCACGGTGGCCAGCGTGATGTACCTGTGGAGGCGTACGGCGTGGTGGGACGTCACCGCCGCCGCCTGCGGGGAGCTCGCGCTGGTCTTCACCGGTCTCACGCTGGTCACCGGTTCCATCTGGGGCCGGCCCACCTGGGGCACGTTCTGGGTGTGGGACCCGCGTCTGACCGCCACCGCCATGCTGGCCCTGCTCCTGCTCGGCTACCTGGCCGTGCGCCGCCTGCCAGGTGACCAGACGAGCCGCGCCCGGCGCTCGGCGGTGGTCGGCCTGCTCGTGTTGCCGAACGTCTTCCTCGACAACCGGGCGGTGACCTGGTGGCGGTCGTTGCACCAGGGCACCACCATCCTCGAGACCCTCCAGCCCAAGATCCACGACCAGATGGCGTTCGCCCTGGTGTTCAACATCGTCGTGGGCCTGCTGGTCGGCACCTGGCTGCTCGTCCACCGCTGGCGGCTGGTCTGGCTCGAACAGCAGGCCGAAGCGGCCGAGTTGGACGAGGCCATCGCCGAGCGGCGGGCCGAGGGCGCGCCCGCGTCCACCGCTCGCCCGGTCTCACCTGTCCCGTCCACCTCCCCGGTGACCCCGGTGGCCAGTCGTCGGGAGCGGACGGAGATGGCGCCGTGAGCGACTGGGGCTACGTCGGGCTGGGATGGGGCATCGCCACCGTGGTGCTGGTGGCCTATGCCCTGTGGATCGTGCTGCGCGGCCGGGTCGTGAGCCGTCGCGTACCGCCCGAGGACCGTCGATGGCTGTGATCGATCCGCCCAGCGGCGCCGCCACTCCCGGTCCCGAGGACGCCGACCACCCGATCGATCCGGTCGAGTCGACCGACGCCACCAATGAGACGGCCGGCCTCGATCTCACCCCGCGGGTCGTGGCGGCCCGCCGGCGGGGACGGGGTTGGGTTGCCAAGATCGCCGTGGTGGCCGTCCTGGTGGCGGCCGGCTTCGTGGTCTCCAAGGCCCTGACCTCGGCCTCGCTGTTCTTCTACAACGCGGACGAGGCCGTGGCCAAGGAGCCTTCGCTGGGGACCACCACCTTCCGCATCCAGGGCACGGTGGAGAACGACGTGAAGCGCACCGCCGACGGCGCCGACTTCACCATCACCTATCAGGGCGTCGAGGTGCCGGTCGACCACACCGGCGATCCGCCCCAGCTGTTCAAGCCCGGCGAGCCCGTGGTGCTCCAAGGGCACTTCCAGGGCGGCGCCCAGCGCCTGTTCCTGTCGAACCAGATGCTGGTCAAGCACGACGCCACCTACACGGCCAAGAACGGCAAGCGCCTGAAGCAGGCGGTCCAGGGGGGCAAGGTGGAACCCAAGACGACCACCACGACGCCCGCCGGGTCCGGAGCGTCGACCCAGCCGTGAACCTCGCCCTGGGGACAGCCGGCGTCGTGCTCGGCTTCGTGGCCTCGCTGTGCGCCGTGGTGACCGTGGCCGTCGGCCTGGTGCGCAAGCGCCCGGACATGGTGCGCCTGGGCCGGATCTACACCTGGCTCATCATCGGCGCGGCCGTCCTGTCGGTGTTCGCCATGGAGCACGCGCTGCTGACCCATGACTTCACCGTGAAGTTCGTGGCCGACAACGGCAGCACCAACACCCCGCTGCTGTTCACGGTGGCCGGCATGTGGTCGGCGCTGGAAGGGTCGATCCTGCTGTGGGTGCTGTTCCTGTCCGGGTACACCTTCGCCGTGGGCCAGAAGTTCCGCAGGCGCCTGGGCGATCCGCTGGTCGGTTGGGCGCTCCTGGTCATGTTCGTGACCTGCCTGTTCTTCTTCGGGCTGCTGATGGGGCCGGCCAACCCGTTCCGGGCCTTCAACCCCGCGCCTGGCTTCAACGGCCCCGGCCCCAATCCGTTGCTGCAGAACAACACCCTGGTGGCCATCCATCCTCCCATGCTCTACCTGGGCTACGTGGGGTTCACCGTGCCTTTCGCCTTCGCCATCGCCGCGCTGGTCACCGGTCGGGTGGGCGAGGGGTGGCTGGTGGAGACCCGGCGGTGGACCCTCATCGCCTGGGGCTTCCTGTCGGTGGGCATCGTGCTCGGCGCCTGGTGGAGCTACCAGGTGCTCGGCTGGGGTGGGTACTGGGCCTGGGACCCCGTGGAGAACGCCTCGTTCTTGCCCTGGCTCACCGGCACCGCCTACCTGCACTCGGTCATGGTGCAGGAGCGGCGGGGGATGCTGCGGGTCTGGAACCTGTCGCTGCTGTGCGCCACCTTCGCCCTCACCATCCTGGGGACCTTCCTGACGCGGTCGGGCGTGGTCCAGAGCGTGCACGCCTTCTCCAACTCCACGATCGGACCGCTGCTGCTCGGCTTCTTCGGGCTGGTGGTGGCGGTCACCATCGGGCTGATCATCTGGCGGGGCGACCAGCTGCGCTCGCCGGGGCGCATCGACTCCCCGCTGTCGCGCGAGGGCGCCTTTCTGGCCAACAACGCGCTGTTCGGCGCCTTCGCCTTCGTGGTGCTGCTCGGCACCGTCTTCCCGCTGGTGGTCGAGGCCATCAACAACAGCCAGGTCTCGGTGGGTTCGCCGTACTTCAACCGCATGACCCTGCCCATCGCCATCGCGCTGTTGTTCCTCATGGCGGTGGCCCCGGTGCTGCCGTGGCGCAAGGCCAGCGGTGAGCTGTTGCGCCACCGGCTGTACTGGCCGGCCTGGTGCGGCACGGCCACCCTGGTGGCCGGGGTGGTGGCCGGCCAGCGCGGCCTGGCCCCGCTGATCGCTTACGGCCTGGCTGGCTTCGCCGCCGGCTCCGCGGCGCGCCAGCTCGTCCTGGCCACCCGGCGGCAGGGTTGGCGTGGGCTGGTGGGACGGGCCAACGGAGGGATGATCGTCCACATCGGGATCGTGATGATCGCCGTTGCCTTCGCGGCAAGCTCCAGCAACGTCCAGCAGGCCGAGCTCACCTTGCATCCCGGGCAGTCGGCCGAGTTCAACGGACACACCATCACCTACCAGCGGTTGCGCATCACCGCCTCGGCCGGCAAGAGCGAGACCAGCGCCATGGTGACGGTGGACGGATCGGGCCCCTACGCCCCTGGCATCGTGGCATTCCGCCAGTCCGACGGGACCAGCGACCCGGTGGGCAGCCCCTCGATCTACACCAGTGCCCGCGGCGACGTCGCCCTCAGCCTGCTGGCCGTCCCGGCCACCAACTCCAACACCGTGACCATCCGGGTGACCAGCCAGCCCCTGGTCATGTGGCTCTGGGTGGGCGGAGGGGTGATCGGGCTGGGCACGGCGTTGGCTGCGTTCCCCGGTCGGCGCCGTCGCCCCACCGAACCGGTGTCCGCGCCCGTGCCCGATCGCCGTCCCGGTCGGTCCGATCCCGGTTCGCTCGATGGTCCAGCGCCGGGCCGCGAACCGCCCGATCGCCAGCCCGAGACGATCAACGCCCGGATCGAGCCGGCATGAGCACCACCGTCGAGCCACCCGAGGTGGCGCCGCGCCAGGGCGGCGCTCACCTGGCCCGCACCGTCGCCATCGTGGTCGGCGTGCTCGTGGTGGCGCTGGTGGCGTTGCTGGCCACCCACAAGAGCAGCAACGAGCAGGTGGCCCGATCCGAGGTGGTGGGCAAGGCCGTGCCGTCGGTCAAGGGGACGACGCTGGCCGGCGCCCGCTTCGACGTCGACCAGCACCTGGGCCAGTGGGTCGTCATCGACTTCTTCGGCTCGTGGTGCGTGCCCTGCCAGGCCGAGCAGGTCGAGCTGGTGAAGTTCGCCCAACAGCACCAAGGCGACCCGAACGTGGCCATGGTCGGGATCATGTACACGGACAAGAAGTCCGACGCCGCTGGCCTTCTACCAGCGCACCGGGGCGAACTGGCCGATCCTCAACGACGACGGCTCGACGGCGCTGACGTTCGGGGTGACCGGCGTGCCCGAGACCTACGTGGTCAGCCCCAACGGCCAGGTGGTGGCCAAGTTCGAAGCGGGGATCACCGCCACCGCGCTGAACGACGTGATCCAGCGCTACGGCGGCGAGTCGACCTCGTCGACCACCGTCACCTCCAGCGCCGCCTCCGCCAGCGGGAGCGCCACACCGTGACCGACTCCGCGCCCTCCGTTGCGGGTTCCCCCGGTGCCCCGGCGGCGAGCGCGGCCCCCGCGGATCGGGCTCCCTCGGTGGGCCGGCTGCTGCGGGTCTACGGACCGTGGGTGGTCATGGTCGTCATCGTGGCCACGGCGCTGGGCATCGGGGTGACCGGCACCACGGGTCCGACCACCAACGAGGGGCGAATGCTGGCCATCGCCGGCACCCTCAAGTGTCAGGTCTGCGAAGGCGAGTCGGTGGCCCAGTCGGATTCGGACTTCGCCCAGCAGGCCCGGGTGGACATCGCCAAGCGCCTCGACGAGGGCCAGTCCGCCAGCCAGATCCGTGCCTTCTACATCCAGCACTACGGGGCCAGCGTGTCGCTCATCCCGGCGTCCAGCGGCATCTCGGGGTTGGTGTGGATCATTCCGGTCGTGGCGCTGCTGGTGTCGGCCGCGGTGCTGGTCATGGTGTTCCGGCGTTGGCAGGTCAAAGGCGACGTGCACGCCAGCCAGGCCGATCGCGACCTGGTGGCCGACGCCTTGGCCAGGTCGCCGTCGGACCGGCCGGCTGCGCCGGTGGCCACCGACGCCGACGCCGGAAGCTCGACATGACGACGCCTTCGGGCGGGTCGGGTTCGCGGGGCACCAAGGCTCGGGCGGCGCGTCTGGCGGGGTCGGCCGGAGCGCCCGGTGAGACGTCGACCCGGGCGAGCTCGAAGGATCCCTCAGAAACCTCGTCGAAGACCCCGCCCAGGTCGGGTTCGGGAACGGACCGGGGGAAGGGTCGCCAGCCGCGCGATCCGGCGCGTGCCGCCGCGCTGGCCGAGGAGCGCGACTTCCTGTTGGGCTCGTTGCGCGACCTCGAAGCCGAACACGAGGCCGGCGACGTCGACGATCGCGACTACGCCTCCCTCTCCGACGACTACACGGCGCGGGCCGCCGCCACCATCCGCGCCCTCGAGGCCGACGAGGCGGCCCGGTCACGACCAGCACCATCCCGTTCCACGGGGCGACGGATCCTCGTGGCTGCCCTGGTGGTGATCTTCTCGGTTGGGGCCGGGGTCCTGGTGGCGCAATGGTCAGGCTCGAGGGGCGCCGGCGACTCGATCACCGGTGGCATCCGGGGTGACACCCGCGACGGCCTGCTGGCGGCCCGCCAGGAGGGTGCCAACGGGCAGTACCTGAACGCCATCAAGGACTACAACAAGGTGCTCCAACTCGATCCGGCCAACACCGAGGCGCTGGCCTACCGAGGCTGGATGCTGCGCATCGTGGCCACCAGCGCCAGCGGGCAGCAACGCACCCAGCTCCAAGCCGAGGCCCTGGCCTCGTTGCAACAAGCGTTGCGGACCGACCCCACCGACGGCACCAGCCTGGTGTTCATGGCCGTGCTGCTCGGTGATCTGGGCCGACCCCAGGACGCCCTGGCCGAGTTGGCCAAGGTTCCGGCGGGCCAGTTGCCCAGCTTCATGAGCGGTACCATCGATCAGTTCAAGGCGCAGATGCAAGCCCAGATCGCGTCCGGATCCACCACCTCCACCACGGGGTGAGCCCACCGCGCCGGACGGCCCGCGAGGGCAAGTGCGGGTCAGGGCGAGCAGGTCAGGCGCGGGGCACGGCGCGATAGCGGGCCTTCACCGGTCGGCCGCGGTCGAGCTCGATCTCCCACACCGAGCCCTTCTGGCACCGATCGGGACTCTCGGCCCGCATGCCCTGGCTGACCAGGCGGTGCATCAAGCTGGGGATCAGGTCGCCGTGCGCGCACAGGACCGTGTCGGGGCCGCTGCAGAGCAACAGGTCGAGCGCACCGCGGACGGCCGCTCCCTCGGCCAGCCGCTCGTCCAACTCGATCTCGAGGCCGAGCTCGTCGGCCAGCGGCTCCACCGTCTGGATGCAGCGCCGAGCCGGGCTGGAGCTGATCCGCTCGATTCCCCGCACGCCCAGCCGGTGCGCCAGGCCGACGGCCTGGGCGTGGCCCCGGTCGCTCAGGGGTCGATCGGCGTCTTCCCCACGCCAGCCGGCGCGGTTGCCGGCATGGGCATGTCGGACCAGGTACACCGGCATGGGGCGAGGCTACTGCCCCTGCTGACCACCACCGTCCGCCCCGCGGACGGTGGCGGGCGGACCCGACTCCGCCGCGGCTCCATCGCCGTCCCCAGCCTCGTCGGCCTCCCCCGTGCCCCTGTCGCCGGGGTCACTGGGGTCACTGGGGTCGCCGGGCAATCGACGCAAGACCTGGCGTTCCCGACCCAGGTTGGTCACCACCAGGGCCACGATGGTGACCAGGAAGACCTGGCCGAACAGGCCTTCCAAGATGGCGATGGCCCGCCCGGCATCGTTGTGGGCGGTGAAGTCGCCGTAGCCGATCGTGGTCAGGGTCACGTAGCTGAAGTACACGTAGGTGAAGCCGTTGGTGTTGGGCTGGCTGAACATGGGCGGGCTGACGATCTGGACCACGCGGTAGGCGCTGGCGAAGATGAGCCCGAGCAGCAGGTAGGCCGACAGCGAGGCGGCCACCGTGTTGAGGTTCACCCGCCGATGGCTGAAGGCCTGGCGCAGGATCGCCGGGAACAGCAACGCCAACAGCACCGTGTACAGGGATGCGCCGATGGCGAAGATCAACTGCGTGTTGCCGCTGACCGTCGCCCCGGGCGCGTGACCGGTCAGCGCCGCGGCGATGGCGATGATCACGGTGGTGCCGGTCACCACCGCGCCGAAGACGCGCAGGGTGTGCGAGACGTGGGACCGGCTCAGGGTGGTCAGCACCAGCAGGGCGAGCATCATCGCCGACACCACCTGGCCCCCGGTGTAGGCGTCGTCCACGGCGATCACGACCACGGTCAACAAGACCATGATGAGCACGATGAGATAGCCGTCGCGGCTGAGGAGGTCCCGCCGCAGGAGCTCGACGATCTGTCTCCCGGCGCGGCTGAGGTCCTCGGTCACCTCGTCGAACTCGGCGGACACGAACTCGGCCGCGGTCTCCACGTCCTCGATGGGGTCGTTGGCCACGGCTGGATGGTAGGAGCGGGCCCGACCCTGCTGGCGGACGGTCGGCTCGCTCGGGTCGTGGCGCGTCGGTTGTGGCGCGGCTCCGAATCGGCATCTCGGTCGCCGGGGCGGTCCTGGGCTACGATGAAGGGACGCTGAGATGCAGCTGAGCGGGGCTGGACTGGGGAGGGCGTTACATGGGGAGCATTCGCACATCACGCGCACTGGCCGGGGCATTCGTGCTGCTGGTGGGATCGGTCGCCGTGGCCGGGCCCTTGGCGCTGCCCGCGGTGGCCAACACCTTCACCGTGACCAACGCCAACGACTCGGGCGCGGGCTCGCTGCGCCAGGCGCTCGACGACGCCGCCACCAACGCCGGCGACGACACCGTCGTGATCCAGGCCGGTGTGGGCACCATCACCATCAGCAGCCCGCTCTCGTGGTCGGGTGACGGTGCCGTGACCATCACCGGCAACGGCGCCACGGTGAACCTGAACGGGCAGCCCGCCGGGCTGGTGGATGATGCCGGAACCGGCGTGACGGTCGACGGTCTGACCCTTTCGGGTGGGGCCGGCACCACGAGCAACGACGCCGCCCCGATCGTCTCGGAGGGGGGCACCATGGTTGTATCGAACTGCACCATCAGCGGGAACCACATCACCTCCAGCGAGGGCGACGCGGCCGGCGGCGTGCTCTCCGAGGGGGGTCCCGTGTCGATCACCGACTGCCACATCACCGACAACTCCGGTTCCAGTTCCGCCGATGCCGCCGGCGGTGTGCTGTCCGAGGGGGGCAGCGTCACGATCGGTGGGTCGACCATCACCGGCAACACGGCCGATACCAGCGACGGCGACGCGGCCGGCGGCGTGTCGTCCGAGGGCGGCCCGGTCATCGTGACCACCTCCACCGTCTCGGGTAACACCGCCACGGTCGGCTCCGAAGGTGGCGATGCCGGGGGCGGCATCCTGTCCGAGGGTGGTTCGGTCACCTTCCGCACGGTGACCGACAACTGCAACTCGGCCACGACGGCGGGTGACGGCGCCGACGCCGGCGGCGGCATCCTGTCCGAGGGTGGCAACGTCACCACCAACGCCGGCAGCATCGTGGGCAACCGGGCCACCGCTTCGGGCGGCGGCACGGCCGCGAACTCGGTGCTCGTCCAGGGGAACACCTCAAACCTGAACGACACCACAGTCAGCGACGACACCACGACCTGCACCGCGGCGCCCACCACGACCACCACCGCCCCGGCATCGACCACCACCAGCGCGGCTGCCGCAGCCCAGGCCGTGGCCGCCACCCCGGCCTTCACCGGCTAGCTGTTCGATCCGGCGAACCTCACGGCAGCACAGCGACGCCGTCGCGGTCGCTGGGCTGACAGGTTGCGCAGGGAGGGGCCGGGGTGAGCGACACCTCCGGGGAGGCCTCCTAGGGTTCGGGGATGCACGTCGCGCTCTGGGCCTGGGTGGTGCTGTTGGCGACCACCCCGATCTTGTTGGCGCTGGACCTGTTCGTGCTCCCCCGGGGCCACGATCAGCTCGCGCCTCGCACGGCGTGGCGCTGGACGGTGGTCTGGACGCTGGTGGGCCTGAGCTTCGCCGGTCTGGTGTGGGTCGAGGCCGGCGAGGTCTACGCGGTCAAGTACCTCACCGGATTCGCGGTGGAGAAGGCCTTGACCGTCGACCAGGCCCTGGTCTTCGCGCTGGTGGTGACCGGCTTCGTGGCACCCGGGCGGCCGGCCAAGCGAGCCATCTTCCTGGCCCTGTGGCTGGGCCTGCTGCTCAAGCTGCCCTTCATCGCCGTGGGCACCGCCATCGCCCGCTCCGAGCCCGAGAGCCTGCACTGGATCGTGGCCGGGGCCTTCATCGTAGGCGGGCTGGTCTTCCTCTTGCGCAGCGAGGCCGACCCCGACGCCGCCCAGAACCGCTACCTGCGGTGGCTCCGGCGCCACCTGGAGTTCACCGACACCTGGCGCGACGACCGGTTCGTGGTCACTGAGTCGCCGCCCGACGATCCGACCGGACCGGTCCGGCGCCGCTACACCCTGGCCTTCGCCATGCTGGTGGTGCTGTTGACCGCCGACATCTACTTCGCCGCCACCGTTCCGCTGGCCTTCTCGGTCAAGAAGCCCGGCTTCCTGGTGCTGGCCTCGAGCACGCTGGCCCTGCTGGGCATCCGCGCCCTGTACTGGTGGGTCAGCTCGCTCGAGGTCGACCGGGTGAAGCTGCGCATCGCCCTGGCCATCGTGTTGTGGCTGGTGGCGCTCGAGATGCTGTTGGAGCCCTACGTACACTCGGCCAGCGTGCTCATGCCCGAGTTGGTGTTCGCGGTGATCGCCTGGCCGCTGGTGTCGGCCCGACGCCGGCGTGCGCCCGTGCAGGCCGCCGCCCTATCCCCGTCCGGAAGCGGGGAGGGACCTGACCTAGCGTTGGGTGGCGATCAACCCTCGGCGCTGGCCAACAGCACGGGCACGGTCTCCGCTTGCACCTCGACCGACGGGCCACGCATGTTCCAGATGAACGGGGGGACCCCACGGCCTCGCCCACATCAGTCGCCATGCGCTCCCCATCAAGATGCCCGGCTGATTTCGGCAAAGTATCCGGGCCATTTGGCCTATGTGCGAGCGATTCTCTTGTGTGATCCCTTGATGAGGAGTGATTCAGCGGGCTCCGCTCAGAGTCGCCCGCGGGAGATGGACGGCGACGAGCGGCGTCGCGGGTTCGCGGCCACTGGGTGCGCCCGGGTCGAGGGTCACGGTCCTCCGGTACAGGTGTGGTCACCGGGTAGCTTCGGGACATGGCATCGCCTCCTGATGATCTCGACGGTGATCTGGCCGTCGATGTGCTGGTCATCGGGGCCGGGATCCAGGGGCTGTACATCGCCCGCGAGGTGGCCAAGACCTACTCGGTGTGCGTGGTGGCCGACCCGGCCATGTCCTCGGCCACCCTTGAATCCGGTGGTTACCTGTCGGCCGGCTACGACGGCAACGACGTCAACCGCATCCAGCCGGCGCGGCGGGCCGCAGCCTGGTGGCGGCTGTGGGCCGAGTCGAACGGGGTGCCCTTCGACCCGGAGCCCACCTGGTTCGTGGTGCCTCGCGACGAGCTGTCCAGCCGCACCCGGCTGTGGTCCGACGCGGCCCTGGCCGTCACCCAGGCCGACCAGCTCCCAGCCATGTTCGCCGACGGGTCGTTGGCCCAGGACGTGCCCTTCCACGCCGAGACCGATGTGGTGATCAACCCGGCCGTGCTGCTCACCGAGCTGCGGCGCGACATCGCCGACCGCTGCATCGAGGGCGAGGTGGTGCGGTTCGGGTTGTTCACCGACGAGGCCATCGACGATGTGCAGGTCCAGGTGGGCGACATGCTGGTGCCGATCGTGGCCCGCTTCGTGGTGGCGGCCGCCGGGGTGGGCAACGCCGATCTGCTGACCAAGGTCAGCTCGCGGTTCTCCGACCACGCCCGCCGCAAGTCGTCCAAGGAGCTGGTGGATTCGTGCCAGGCCGTGCGCACCCAGTACGAGATCTGCATCCGGGGCGACCTGCCCTCGGTCAGCGGCCGGTTCGGACCGTTCATCGTGGCCTCGCACGCCCGCGGGTCCGACGCGGCCCGGACGTGGGTGATCTCGGCGCCCATCGACGACGCCCAGACCACCGTGGGGCCGGCCAACACGCCGCTTCGATCCCACCATCGACTCGAGCCCGGGTGGCCAGCCTGGTGGGCCAGCTGTTCGCGGCCAGCCCGGCGCTGGAGAAGGAGGCGGGCGCGCTCGAATGGGCGTGTCTACGCGTCGAGGCGAACCCAGCACCCCTCGCTGGCTGTGGCCGACATCTCGGCGGTGGCCCAGCCGGTGCCGGCCAAGTTGGAGAAGCTCGGCCTCGAGGGCTTCCTGGCCGTGTGGCCCTCGCACCTGGCCTACGCCCAGTTCGTGGGGGACTCGGTGGCCGAGCGCATCGCCGAGGCCCTGGGCGCGCCGGCGAACTACCCCGACAGCATCCGACCCAGCGACCTGCCCACGACGGCCCCCGAGCTGGTGGCGCGGTGGGACCGTCCTGAGTTCCCCTGGCAGGACTGGACGACCTTTCGCCAGGCCCACGGGCTCTCCCGTTACTGACCCACGTCCTCGAGGCGGTAGGGCTCGCCGGACAGGTAGGCATCGCACAGGGCGATGAGGCGGTCGGGCCCGAAGCTGTCCTCGTGGCCGCCGTGGACCACCGTCACCGGCAGGTCGCGCAGGCGCTCGATGGTGCGCACGTAGGCGTCGGTGTCGGAGCCGTCGAGTCGGTCGAGCAACGGCCCGTCGTAGAGCGCGTCACCCGAGAACAGCACCCCGGTGGCCGCTTCCCACAGCCCGATGCTGCCGGGGGAGTGGCCGGGCAGATGGAGGATCTCGAAGGCCCGATCACCCAGGTCGACCACGTCACCCTCGCGCAGGATCTGGGTGGCCGGGGCCGACGCCACCTCGATGGCGGTCGGATCGAAGCCGGCACGGGGCGCGGCGTCGACCAGCCACGGCCCGAACCGGTAGCCGGCCCGGCGATAGGGCTCGACCGCGTCGCCGTAGTCCTCGGTGCGCACCGACGTGGTCCCGTCGGCGGCGATCGCATCGGCCTCGGCGGCGTGGATGGCGCGTTGGTCGAACTCGGCCAGGCCACCCACGTGGTCGCGGTGGGCGTGGGTGGCCACCGCCAGCAAGCGGAGTGCCCGGGCGCGCCACCTGATCTCGCAACGGCATCAGGCCCAGCGCGGTGTCGACCACAAGGTCGCGGTCGCGTCCGGCCACGTGCCAGACGTTGCATCGCAGGTAGCGGTGGACGTGGGGTTCGCTGACCAGGGTGATCCCATCGGCCATGCGCCGGTGCACGAACCACGACTCGGCCACCGGCAGCCCGAGACCGACCTGGTCGTCGTCCCGATCGTCGGGGCGGACGCCCGTCATGGGTTCGCCCCCAGGGTGCGCAGGCCGGCGATGACCTTCGGGAGGGCGTCGATCAGCGCGTCGATGTCGGCGTCGGTGGTGGACCATCCCACCGAGACGCGCAGCGAGCGATGGGCGTCGACCCCCATGGCCGCCAGCACAGGGGAGTCCTCCAGCCCCTCGGTGGCACAGGCGCTGCCCGAGTGGGCGGCGATGCCGGCCTGGTCGAGCCCGAGCAGCACCGCTTGAGGCTCGATGCCATCGATCCCCAGGCAGACGAGCTGGGGGAGCCGGTGGATCGGGTCGCCGTAGGGCGTCACGCCCTCGAGCGACGTCACCGCGGCCAGCACCCGGTCGGTCTGTGCCCGCGCCCGGGTCTGCTCCCGGGCGAGCGGACCCTCCGTCGTCAGCGGCCTGGGCGGCTGCGCCCAGGCCGATCAGGGCGGGCAGGTTCTCCAACCCGGCCCGGTCGGGCCCGCTCCTGGTCGCCGCCCATCAGCAGCGGTGCCAGCCGCAGGCCGCGCCGCACCAGCAGCACGCCCGATGCCGGGCGGCCCTCCCAGCTTGTGGCCGCTGAACGAGACGCAGGTCGGCTCCCAGCTCGTCGAAGGCCACCGGTACGTGGCCCACGGCCTGGGCCGCGTCCACGTGCACGAGCACGCCGCGGGCCCGACAGCCGGCCACCACCTCGGCCACCGGCTGGACGGTCCCGACCTCGTGGTTGCCCCACTGCAGGTGCACCAGTGCCGTCCCGCCGCCCTCGCCGGGGTGACCGGCCGCGTCGACCGCGGCCAGCACCTCGTCGGCATCGACGCGCCCGCGTCGGTCCACGCCCACGGTCGTCACCCGCGCGCCCAGGGCGTCGGCGAAGGACCCGCTCGACTGGCGCACGGCCGAGTGCTCCGCTGCGGCGAGCACCACCTGGGGCCTCGCCCGACCCGGGTCGGGCGTCGGAGGCCGGGTGGCGCGCCACACCGCGCCCCAGGTGGCCGCCGCGATCGACTCGGTGGCGCCGCTGGTGAACACGACCTCCCGAGGACGGGCCCCGACCAGGTCGGCCACTTGGGCGCGGGCCTGCTCCAGCCCCACTCGCGCCGCCATGCCCTCGCTGTGGATGCGGCCCGGATCGGCGGGCACCAGTCCCTCGAACCCGCGGCCCTCGAGCACGCCCACCATCGCCTCAGATGCCACCGGTCGCAACGGCGAGGTGGAGGCGTGGTCGAGGTAGTGCCGCGCCATGGCGACCGGTCAGGCTTCGACGGCGGTGACGCAGATGCTCGTCGCCCATGGGCATCGACGACTCGAAGGTCTCGGGGGAGGTGTCGCCGTAGAGCGCGCCCAGCATCCCCTTGACCATGCCCCGGTCGACCGCGCAGATCACCGGGTTCTCGATGGCGGCGTCGCCGAAGGGGCAGTGCTCGCTGACGATGCGCAAGCCCGTTGTCGTGCTGCTCGGCGTGGGCCGCGAAGCCGTGGGCGGTGAGCGCGTCGGCGACCGCGTGCAGCGCGGCGCGGAACGATCGGGGCGCGTTGGCGGTCCCATCGGCCACCTGACCGCGATCGCCCATGGACGCGGCCATCAGCTCGGCCGTACTCGATGCCGACCTCCTCGGCCATCTCCTCGGCCTCGGCACGGGGAATGCAGCGCCAGCGCCCGGCCGAGCAGGCTGATGAGCAGGTCGTCGTGGCGGACCGGCGAACTCGATGCTGGCCGCCTGTCGGCGTGACCCGGTACGCTTCGAGGGGCGACCAGCCCCGGCGCCCTCGGTGCGGGCCACCTCGACCTCGATGTAGCCGCCGCCGGCCAGCTTGTCGAGGTGGTGGCGAGCCACGTTGGGATGCAGGTCGAAGTGCTCGGCCACCTCGGAAGCGGTGACCGGTCCGTCGTGCTCGCGGGCGTAGAGGTAGATCTCCCGCCGGGTCGGGTCGCCGAACGCCGAGGTGATGGCGCGTGACCACCGAGGAGAACTCGGTGGGCGTGAGTGGCGCCTGATCCACCTCGGTATTGTACCTATCTGCGTAGGGGAAATTCCGATGGCGCCACCCGACCCCTGCCGACCCCGCCGCTGCCGACCACCAACCAGGAACCCGATCCCATGCCAGTCACCGAGTCCCAGATCGTCGATGCCCTGCGCCCGGTGGAGGATCCCGAGCTTCACCGCAGCATCGTCGACCTCGGGATGGTGCGCACGGTGACGATCGCCGACGCCGCGGGTCGGCGTCCAGATCGCCCTGACCGTGGCCGGCTGCCCGTTGCGCAACGAGATCCAGAACCGGGTCACGGGCGCCTTGACCGCACTCGACGGCGTGGATGCCGTCGATCTCGACTTCACGGTCATGACCGACGAGGAGCGCGCCGCGCTGCGCGAGCAGCTCCACGGCGATCCGGCGGCCACCGCCGGCACCCACGCCGGCCACGGCCACGCCGAAGGGCCGGGCCATCCCCTTCGCCGAGCCCGTCGTCCCGCACCCGGTGCCTGCTCATCGCGTCGGGCAAGGGAGGCGTCGGCAAGTCGTCGGTCACCACCAACCTGTCGGTGGCCCTGGCTCGCCGTGGCCACTCGGTGGCCGTGGTCGACGCCGACGTGTGGGGCTTCTCCATCCCGCGCATGCTGGGGGTCGACCGGCCGCCGGTGGTCATCGACGAGATGCTGCTGCCGCCCGAGTCCTACGGCGTGCGCTGCATCTCGATGGGCTTCTTCGCCGAGGAGGACCAGCCCGTCATCTGGCGGGGTCCGATGCTGCACAAGGCGCTCGAGCAGTTCCTCACCGACGTCTACTGGGACGAGCCCGACTTCCTGGTGGTCGACCTGCCGCCCGGCACCGGTGACATCGCCCTGTCGCTCGCGCAGTTCCTGCCCCGCGGCGAGGTCTACGTGGTGACCACGCCTCAGCCGGCGGCCCAGCGGGTGGCCCAGCGCGCCGCGTTCATGGCCGAGAAGGTGCACCTCGAGGTGAAGGGCGTCATCGAGAACATGTCCTGGTTCACCGGCGACGACGGCACCCGCTACGAGCTGTTCGGAGCCGGCGGCGGCCAGGAGCTGGCCGACCGCCTCGAGGTGCCGCTGCTGGGGCAGGTCCCGCTGGTGCCGGCGCTGCGCGAGGGCGGCGACACGGGCCATCCCATCGTGGTGAGCGAGCCCGACGGCGAGGCGGCGGCCGCCTTCGCGGCCATCGCCGAGCGCATCGACGTCGAGCTGGCCCCCACCCGCGGTCTTCAACGCCGAGCTCAAGCTCATCTGACGAGCCAGTCGACGACGAACCGCCCGCGACCCGGCTCGGGCCAGGATTCCCCAATCTCGTGCGCCGCGAATCGTGGCCGGAAGGATGGGGACGGGCCGCGAGCGCGTACGATGACGCCACTTCGCCCAACTCGTCGCCTAGCCAGTAGGCGCCCAGCCCAGCCGCCCGCCGTGTCCGCGGGCCCCAGGAGGATCCGTCGTGGACGTTCGCATCGGTGTGACCAACACCGTCAAGGAGATCGACATCGAGCTGCCGGCCGACGCCGACCGCGACAAGGTGAAGAAGAGCATCAATGCCGCCCTGGCCGACGAGAACGAGGTCCTGTGGCTGACCGACAAGTCCGGCAAGGAGATCGCGGTCCAGTCGGCCAAGATCGCCTACATCGAGCTGGGCGGCGCCGACGGTGAGCGCCGGATCGGCTTCGGTGCGGCCTAGCGGCGACGTCGGCCCCCACCCGGCGGCGAGCGATCGCTGACCGTGCCGTCGTCCCCACCCACCCGGACCTACCTGGCCCGACACACGCGCCTGCTCGACCATCGCCTGCTGTTCGTGACGGGCAAGGGCGGTGTGGGCAAGACGTCCATGGCCGCCGGCCTGGCCCTGCTGTCGGCCCAGCGCGGCCGGCGCACCCTGGTGTGCGAGATCGACGCCAAGGGCGACCTGGCCGACTCCTTCGAGGTCGGCGGGCTGTCGTTCGGCCCGACCGAGCTGGCCCCGCACCTGTGGGGCATGGCCATGGACACCGAGGAGTCGCTGCGCGAGTACCTCAAGCTGCAGCTCAAGGTGCCCCTGCTGGGTCGAATCGGGCCCGTGGCTCGCACGTTCGACTTCGTGGCCGACGCCGCCCCGGGGGTCAAGGAGATCCTCACCGTCGGCAAGCTCTGCTACGAGGTCCGCGAGCGCAGCTACGACCTGATCGTGGTGGATGCCTCGGCCACCGGCCACGTGGTGGGTCAGCTGGCTGCTCCCCAGGCCATCAACGACCTGGTCAAGGTGGGTCGCGTCCGCGACCAGACCCGGTGGATGGTGGACATCCTGGCCGACCCCACCTCCACGGCAGCAGTGATCGTCACCTCGCCCGAGGAGATGCCGGTCACCGAGACGCTGGAGCTGGCCGAGCGCCTGGCCGCGGAGACCGATGTGCACCTGGCCGCCGTATTGGTCAACCGGGTGTTGCCCGAGCTGTTCGGCCGGCGCGAGGAGGAGGTCTTCGATCAGCTGCGCCGGCCCGCCGGCCGGCGGGCCCTCACCCAGGCGTTGGCCGCGGCCGGGTCCTCGGGACGAGGCCGGACCTCGGGAGCGGAGCCTCAGGCCGATGCCGTGGCCGGCCTGCTCGACGCGGCCCAGCTGGCGGTGACCCTGCGCCGGACCCGGGCCGAGCACCTGACCCGTCTCCGGAGCGAGCTGACCGACGAGGTGCCGCTGGTCTACGTCCCCTACCTGTTCGCCCGCGCGCACGGGGTTCGGGCCACACGGGCCGTGGCCGAAGCCCTGTCCGCCGAGATCGACGAGTAGCGGTGGCCCTCGCGCCCGGGCGTTCGGCCCGGTCCTCCTCTGCCTCCTCGAAGTCGTCGGGTTCGTCGAGCACCATCGAGCAGCTGATGGCCAGCCGCGAGATCGTGGTCACGTGCGGCTCGGGCGGCGTGGGCAAGACCACCACCGCAGCCGCGGCCGGGGCCATGGCCGCCGCCCAGCTGGGGGGCAAGGTGCTGGTGCTCACCGTCGACCCCGCCCGTCGCCTGGCCACCGCGCTGGGCCTGGAGCAGTTCGGCAACGTCGAGACCCGGGTGCCCGACGAGCTGTTCGTGGCCGCCGGGGTCGAGCCCCGGGGCGAGCTGTGGGCGGCCATGCTCGACACCAAGCAGTCCTGGGACGAGCTGGTACGCACCCATGCACCGGATGCCGAGACCCGCGAGGCCATCCTGGCCAACCCGCTCTACCAGAACATCACCGGCAAGTTCGTGCAGAGCCACGACTACATCGCCATGGAGCGCCTGTACGAGATCCACTCGTCGGGTCGATACGACCTGATCGTGGTGGACACGCCCCCGACCCGCAACGCGCTCGGACTTCCTCGAGGCGCCCGAGCGCATGGCCGACTTCTTCTCCAGCCGGCTGCTGCGCTGGCTCATCGCCCCGTACCGGTCGCGGCTGTACAACGCGGCCTCCCGGCCCTTCTACTCGGTGGCCGACCGGGTGCTGGGGTCGCAGTTCCTGGGCGACATCGCCGAGTTCTTCATCCTGTTCCAGACCATGTACGACGGATTCGTGGAGCGGGCCGAGGCGGTGACCCGAACCCTGGCCGACCGACGCACAACCTTCGTGGTGGTGACCACCCTGGAACCGGCTCCGGTGCGCGAGGCCGACTTCTTCATCGATGCGCTCGACGACCGGGGATTCGACCTGGGTGCGGTGATCCTCAACAAGGTGCTGCCCTCCTACCTCCTCGACCGTGGGGCCACGGCCGCGGCTCGGGCCGTGACCGCCGACCCCGACGGACTGGCGGCGACGGTGGCCGAGTCCAGCCGGGGAAAGCTGGCCGACGCCGCCCTCGTCGCACGGGTGCTGCGTGAGGTGGGGGAGAGCTTCCTCAACTACCGGGTGATCGCCACCCGTGAGGCCGAACAGCGGGCCGAGTTGTCCCGCAAGCCCGAGCTGGTGGCGAGCGTCCCCTACTTCGAGACCGACATTCACGATCTGGCCGGGCTGCTGCGCCTGGGCGAGCAGATCTGGCGCTGAGGCAGGACCCACCGAGTCGGTCGGGTGGGCCGGCGGGCCGAGGCGATGATGCGGGCGCCAGCCTGCGAGAATGCGGGGATGGCCAGCCTCGCCGAGTTCGCCCGGGAGCACACGCGGCTCGACGCGTCCGAGATCGGCCACCTCCAGCGCCTGGTGGCGTCGTGGGGGCTGTTGGCCGACCTGTGCTTCGCCGACCTGCTGCTCTTCGTGGCCGCCGACGCGGACTCGAGCCATGGAGCCGACCCGGCGGACCGACCCCACCGGCCCGGGCGCCTGGTGGTGCTGGGCCAGATGCGTCCGCTCACCAACCAGACGCTGTATCGCAGCGATCTGGTGGGCACCGTGGTGTCGACCGAGGACCGACCACTGGTGGCTCGCTCGCTGGAGCTGGGGGAGATCATCGATGGCGAGGTCACCAGCCAGGCCCTCAAGGAGCGGGTACGGGCGCTGTGCATCCCCGTCCGTCACCACGGTCGCACCATCGCGGTCCTCAACCGGGAGGCGGCGCCCTCGGTGCGCCATCCCGGGGAGCTGGAGCGCACCTACGTCGAGGTGTTCAACCGCTTCGCCCGCATGATCGCGGCGGGGGAGTTCCCCTTCGCCAGCGAGGAGGGGCTGATCGAGGAGGCACCCCGCGTCGGCGACGGCGTGATCCTGCTCGACGGCGCCAGCCGGGTGGAATACGCCTCACCGAACGCGGTGTCGGCGCTGCACCGGATCGGCGTGCACGCCAACACCGAGGGGATGCGCCTGGGTGAGCTGGGCCTGGCGGAGACGGTCGTGCGCACCGCCTTCTCGCTGGCCGTGCCCGACACGGAGGAGATCGAGCGCGGACCCCAGGTCACGGTGTTGTTGCGCTGCATCCCGCTGGTGGAGCACCAACGGGTCACCGGCGGGGTGGTGCTGCTGCGCGACATCTCCGAGCTGCGCCGCCGCGACCGTCTGCTGGTCTCCAAGGACGCCACCATCCGCGAGATCCACCACCGGGTGAAGAACAACCTGCAGACCATCTCGTCGCTGTTGCGCCTCCAGGGTCGGCGACTGTCGTCGCCCGAGGCCAAAGCCGCCATCGAGGAGTCGGTTCGCCGTATCCGCTCCATCGCCTTGGTGCACGAGATCCTGTCGCACGAAGCGGGCGACGACGTTCCCTTCGTGGACATCGCCCGTCCCCTGGTCCGCATGGTCGAAGAGGGGTTGCTCTCGCCTGACCACCCGATCGACATCAAGATCACGGGCGACGCCGGCAACCTCCCCGCCACCGTGGCCACGCCGCTGGCCGTGGTGCTCAACGAGCTGCTCCAGAACGTGGTCGACCACGCCTACCCTGCCGGCGACGATGGTGCCGGCACCGGCGAACCCGGCCATGTGCTGCTGGAGCTCGACAACGACGGTCGCGAGCTGCGGGTCACGGTGAGCGACGACGGGATCGGGCTGCCTCCCGGGTTCACCGCTGACGCCGCCACCGGGCTGGGGGTGTCGATCGTGCGCACGCTGGTCACCACCGAGCTGGGAGGCACGATCGCCTTCGGGCCCGGCCTGGAGGGTGGTCCCGGTCCGGGCGCCGCCGTCGATCTGCGCGTTCCGCTCGCTCCCGAGGCCGAGACGCTCGATCCGTGAGGCACGAACGGCGAGGGCGGCGACCTCGCACCAGACGCGATTCGGTCCCCCGTCCTGGGGGACCGATCGAGGGGTGTGGCGCGGTTCCGGGTGGTCAGGCAGTGGCGCGGCGGCGGGCGGCGGCCCACTGGCGGCGCAGCTTGCGGCGCTCCTCCTCGGAGGTGCCACCCCACACACCGGAGTCCTGGTTGGTGGTCAGGGCGAACTCCAGGCACGGCGCCTTGGCCTCGCACTGGTCGCACACGGCCTTGGCCGCAGCGATCTGGCCGATGGCCGGACCCGTGGTGCCCACCGGGAAGAACAGGTCGGGATCGGTGTCGCGGCAGGCCGCGACGTCGCGCCACTGGTCCGGATCACTGGACAGGGAAAGTGAGTCAGCCGAGGTGAGGGCCACTGCGCCTCCACGAGTAGGGCTTCAGGAGGGGCGCGAAGCACGACCGTTCGTGAAGCGAATCACATGCCACCGCGTAGGAGAAACCAGGGCGTGTGGCTGGGACGTACTGAACCTAACGGGGACCGAGGTCGGTTTCAAGGGTCTCCGGCGGGGTTTTTGGTATGACACTTGTCTCGTCGCGCTCGATCCAAAGGTTCCTCGGCGCCGGCGGTCAGAAGTGAGACGAAAGGCGCGATGACAACCGCGAACCGTGGCCGTCCCAGCGTCCCGATAGTGATCGCCCATCGGGGCGCCTCCGCCGCCCGTCCCGAGAACACGGTCGAGGCCTTCCGCCACGCGGCCGAGCTGGGTGCCGACTGGGTCGAGCTCGACGTGCGGCGCACCGCCGACGGCGCGCTGATCGTCCACCACGATGCCCGACTGGCCGACGGCCGGACCATCGTCGAGGTGGCCGCGGCCGAGTTGCCGGCGTCGGTGGCCACCCTCGACGCCGCCCTCGACGCCTGCGCCGGCATGGGCGTGAACGTCGAGATCAAGAACGACCCCCACGATCCCGACTACGACCCGTCGGGTACCACGGCGAGGGCCGTCGCCGACCGGCTGCTGACCCGCGTCGCCGAGCGACGCCGGCATGCCGACACGCCACCGGCTCGACCAGTTGCTGGTGAGCTCGTTCGACCCGGAGGTGCTGCGCCACCTTCGGGCCGGCCACCCCCAGCTGTCGGCCGCCGCGCTGGTCTCGCGCGTCGGTCGGCCGGCGCACCTGATGGCCGAGCTGCGCGACGGCGGCCTGGTCGCGGTCAACCCCTGGGACGGTGTGGTCGACGCCTCGCTCGTCGAAGCGGCCGGCGCGGTGGGGCTGGCCGTCAACGTGTGGACCGTCGACGATCCCGCCCGCATGGCCGAGCTGATCGGGTTCGGGGTCGACGGCATCATCACCAACGTCCCCGACGTCGCTCGGCGGGTGGTCGACGCGGCCTGACGTGCCCCGACCCCGACCCGACCGTTCCCCGTCAATTCTGTGCACTCGAGGACGGATGACGCCTCGAAGTGCACAGATTTCGGGTGGTTCGTGCTACGGGATGACCAGGGCGAGGGCTTCAGGCTCGTGGCGGAAGTCGAGGCGGGTGACCTCGCCCAGGTAGTCGCCGTCCACCTGGTAGGGGAACGGCCCGTAGCCCTCGATGACCAGGCTCGGCAGATCGGTGCGGTAGTCCACCTGGCGGCTGTGGCGCAGGTGGTCGCCGCTGGCCAGGGCGGAGGCGGCCAGCCCGATGATGGTGACGAAGTCGAGGGAGCGCACCGAGATCATGGTCAACCCGGTGTCCAGAGTGGTCTCCGGGGCCAGGTTGAGCGGTCGGGTGCCCAGATAGGTGTACGGGTTCGTGTTGAGGCAGACGCCGAAGTACACGTCGTCCACCGCCTCGCCGTCGACGTGCACCGCGAACCGGGGCCGGCTGTGGTCGAAGTGGCGGAACCAGGTCTCGACCGCTGAGAACAGGAACAGGGGGTGGCTGGCGTAGCGCTTGAGCGACGCCGCGCTTCTCCACCTGGGCCACGATGGCGGCGTCGAACCCCATGCCCGCATGGAAGAGGAAGTAGCGCCCGTTGACCAGGCCTAGCCCGACCCGGCGCACCGCGTTGCGAGCCAGCGCCTCGAGCAGCACGCCGGTGGCTTCGATGGGATCGTCGGGCAGGCCCAGGGTGCGGGCGAACACGTTGGTGGACCCGCCGGGCAGCGCGGCCAGTGCGGTGTCGGTCCCGGCCAGGCCGTTGGCCGCCTCGTTCATGGTGCCGTCGCCGCCCAGCACCACCACCACCTCGGTGCCGTCGGTGGCCGCCGCCTGGGCCAATCGGATGGCGTGGCCGCGCCGGCTGGTCTCGGCCAGGGTCACATCGTGGTCGGCCGACAGGGCCTTGTGGATCACCACCCGTCCCCGGGCGGTCACCGAGGAGGCGGAGGAGTTCACCAGCAGCAGCACCTTCACAGGCGACTGACGGTAGCAGCGAGCCGATTCGGGCCGATTTGGCCAGACCCCGGGTCTCGGCAAAGAATGAGGCCATGAACGTCGTCGTCTGCGTCAAGCAGATCCCGGACCCGGCCGACCCGGGTGCGCTGGATCCCGAAACCAAGACCCTCAGTCCGGAGCGGCAAGCTCATCCTGGACGAGTCCGACTCCTACGGGGTCGAGATGGCCCTGCAACTGGTCGACACGGCCGGTGGCGGCGAGGTCACCCTCGTCTCCATGGTGCCCAACAGCGAGGTGAGCGGGCTGCGCACCGCCCTGGCCATGGGCGCGGCCAAGGCCATCCTGGTCAGCGACCCGGCCCTGGCCGGCAGCGATGCGCTGGGCACGGCCAAGGTCCTGGCTGCGGCCATCAAGCGGGTGGAGGGCGCCGATCTGGTGCTCACCGCCACCGAGTCGAGCGACGGCTACACCGGCACCGTGCCCGAGCAGATCGCGGCGTTGCTGGATCGCCCATCGGTCACCTTCGCCAAGTCCATCGACGTCGATGGCGCCACCGTCAAGGTCGAGCGCCAGACCGAGGCCGGCTACGACGACGTCGAGTGCCCGCTGCCGGCCGTGGTGTCGGTCACCGCCGGCGTGGTCGAGCCCCGCTACCCCTCCTTCAAGGGGATCATGGCCGCCAAGTCCAAGCCCGTCGACGAGGTGACGGTGGCCGATCTCGGCATCGACGCCAGCACCGTGGGTTGGGCCGGGGGCGGTCAGCAGATCGTGTCCGTCACCGCCGCCGAGGCCCGCCAGGCCGGCGAGATCATCGAGGACGACGGCACCGGCGCCGAGAAGATCGTTGCCTTCCTCGACAACCTCAAGGTCATCTAGGAGCCCCTGCCATGACGCTTTCCAAGATCTGGGTCTTTGCCGAGGCCACCGACGGCAAGGTGTCGTCGACCGTCCTCGAGGTGCTCACCAAGGCCCGTGAGCTCGCCGACGTGGTCGAGGCGGTCTACGCCGGCGCCGACGCCGATGCCGTGGCCGGCCCCCTCGGGGCCCACGGCGCCACCACCGTCCACGCCATCGCCGGCGTGGGCGACGCCCTGCCCGGTGTCCCGGTGGCCGCCGCGCTGGCCGCTGCGGTCGGGTCGGCCGGTCCCGACGCCATCCTGTTCGCCACCACCTACACGGCCGCGACGTGGTCGGGCGCCTGTCGGTCGCTCTGACAAGCCGGTGCTGACCAACAGCGTCGACTTGGCGCTGGAGGGTGATTCGCTGGCCGTCACCGAGCCCGTGTTCGGTGGCAACACCAACGTGGTCACGAGCTTCACCGGCAGCGGCCCGGCACTGGTGCTCATCCGGCCCAAGTCGTTCGCGGCCGAGGAGAGCGGCGGTGGTCCCGCCGCCGTCAGCCCGCTCGCGGTACCCGACCTCGGTGCATCGGCTGGCGCCACGATCACCCAGCGCCACGTCGAGGAGCGCGAGGGGCCCCAGCTCGAGGACGCCGCCATCGTGGTCTCGGGTGGCCGTGGCCTCGGTGAGGCCGAGAAGTACCAGATGATCGAGGACCTGGCCAAGCTGCTGGGCGCCGCCCCCGGCGCGTCGCGTGCCATCGTCGACGCCGGCTGGGTGCCCTACTCCCACCAGGTCGGCCAGACCGGCAAGGTGGTCAAGCCCACCGTCTACATCGCCGCCGGCATCTCCGGCGCCACCCAGCACATGGTGGGCATGAAGGGATCCAAGAACATCATCGCCATCAACAAGGACGCCGAGGCCCCGATCTTCTCGATCAGCGACCTGGGCATCGTGGGCGACGTCAACAAGGTGATCCCGGCCCTCATCGACCAGCTCAAGGCCCGGGGCTGACTGGCGGGCTGATCCCGGCCAGGTCCCGCCTGGCCAACCCGCTCCGGTCGCGCCAGCTCATCTGGCGCAACTGGGCCGGCAACCAGCGGTGCGCGCCTGCCAGCATCCCGCGCCCGACGAGCGAAGCCGAGCTGGTCGGGGTGGTCGAGCGCGCCGCCGAGGCCGGTCGCACGGTGCGCGCCGTGGGGGCCGGGCACTCGTTCACCCCGGTGGTGTGCACCGATGGCGACCTGGTCGACCTCAGCGACTACGACCGGGTGCTGTCGGTCGACCCCGAGGCTCGCACCGTCACCGTCCAGGCCGGCATCCGACTGACCGCGCTCAACCGCTTCCTGGCCAGCCAGGGACTGGCCATGGAGAACCTGGGCGACATCGCCTACCAGTCGATCGCCGGCGCCACCTCGACGGCCACCCACGGCACCGGGTTGCGCTTCGCCAACCTGTCCAGCCGCATCGTGGGGATGCGTCTGATCACCGGTGACGGTTCGGTCATCGAGGCCGATACCGACCACCATCGCGAGGTGTTGGACGTGGCCCGCGTCGGAGTGGGGGTCCTCGGCCTGCTCTCCACCGTCACCGTGCAGTGCGTGCCCGCCTTCAACCTGCACGCGGTCGAGCGAGCCGAGTTGGTGGACGACGTGCTCGAGCGGTGGGATGACGAGATCGTCGGCAACGACCACTTCGAGTTCTTCTGGATCCCGGGCACGCGCTGGGCCCTGACCAAGCGCAACCAGCGGACCACTGAGCCGATCCGGCCCCGTCCCCGGTGGCGTGAATGGCGCGACGACTACCTGTTGACCAACGTGGCCTTCGACGTGACCTGTCGGATCGGACGTCGTCGACCGGACCTCATCCCTCGGGTGGCCAAGCTGCTACCCGGCGCTGGACCGGCCGACTACGTCGGCCCCAGCGCCTCGGTGTTCGCCAGCCCCCGCCTCGTGAAGTTCTACGAGATGGAGTACGCCATCGGTCGCGAGCACCTCGTCGAAGCCCTGAACCGGGTGCGCGCCCTGGTGCGGACGCTGGGGGTGCCGATCAGCTTCCCGGTGGAAGTGCGGGTGGTGGCGGCTGACGACATCCCGCTCAGCACGGCCTACGGTCGCGAGACCGCCTACGTCGCGGTGCACGTGTATCAGGGGACGACCTACGACCAGTACTTCCAGGGCGTCGAGCACATCATGGACGACTACGGCGGTCGGCCCCATTGGGGCAAGCTCCACTATCAGTCGGCGGCCACCCTGGCGCCGCGCTACCCGAGGTGGGACGAGTTCCAGACCATGCGCGCCCGACTCGATCCCGCGGGCCGCTTCACCACGACCTACCTCGAACGCATCCTCGGTCCCGTACCCACCTGAACCCCGCACTCAGCAAATTGGGCATCTTTGCGGCCGGAATCCGGCCGCAAAGATGCCCAATTTGCGGACGGTTCAGACCAGGGGCCAGGGGTAGCGGCGGCCGGTGCGATCGACTGGGAAGCAGCCGTCGCGAGCCAGGGCGCGGGCCCGGGTCAACAGTGCGTCGCGTTCGAACGGATCGAGCAGGGCCATCAGCGGCGGGCAGAGGCCGTCGGTGGCCAGGCGAGTCACGTCCTCGAGCAACGGAGCAGGGACCGGTTCGCCGCCGAACTCCCAGATAACGGTGCGCAGCTTGAACTCGTGGTGGAAGCTCAGGCCGTTGTCGATGGCGTAGATGCGTCCGTCGCGTCCCAGCAGGCAGTGCCCGCTCTTGCGGTCGGTGTTGTTGGCCAACAGGTCGAAGGCGCAGATGGCCCGCAGCTGGTCGTGGTACTGCTCGTCCTCGAACAGGGTGAAGTAGTGCTGATCGAAGTCGGCGTCCACGAACTCCTGCAACGAGCCTTCGCCCAAGGGTCCCTCCGAGCGCAGCACCGTGCGGGGCACCAACCCCCAGCCGAGGGCCTCGCTCAGCTCGTAGGCCGCCACCTCGCGCCGGAACAGGCCCGTGGGGAAGTCCCACAGCGGACGTTCGCCACGGTGGGGCTTGTACACGCTGTCGATGGCGGCGCCCTCGAAGGCGACTTCGGCCAGATAGGTGCCGTTGGAGCTCCACGGCATGCGACCCTTGATGGTCAGCTCGCCGCGCACGAGGAGCTGGCAGACGTCGGTCACAGAGTCCACCCGGCCGATCGCCCCACCTCGGTCAGTTGAGCCGGGGGCAGGCGTGCCCGTCCGGGTCGATGGGTCGCGCGCACAGCGGGCAGATCGGTCGTCCGGACAGGACCAGGGCGGCGGCCGTGGCGATGAAGCCGGCCACCTGCGCCCGGGTGAGGCGGAACCGGGCGGTGGCCGAGTCGTCATCGCCATGGGCGTCGGGTGCCCCGCTCGGGTCGTCGGGCTCGAACAGGTCGTCGCGGTCCCCTTCATCGGTATCGACCGGGATGAGCAGCTCCTCGGCCACCAACAGGATCCGGTCGCTGGCCTCCTCATAGGCGACGGCCAGCGCCCCCACCACCCATTCCTCGATGGCCGGCTCGATGAGGTCCGCCTCCACCCCGGTGGCCTCGGCGTCGGGCAGGTCGGCCAGGATGCCGGCCAGGTACTCGGCCAGGGCAGCCACCTGCTGCTTCTCGAGACGCAGGGTGGCCACCGAGCCGGACTGGGACGCCTGCAGGAAGAAGACCCGGTGCCCGGGCTCACCGACGGCGCCCGCGGTGAAGTGATCGGGTTCGTCGAAGCCGAACGAGGTGCTCATGACAGGCCGAGGGTGCTGAGGTCGTCGCCGGTCGAGTTGGCCGTCAGCACCGCCGGACCGGCGTCGCCGTACCAGATGACGCTGATCGAGCACGGTGACACCACGATGCGCTGGAACAGGTCGAGATGGGTGCCCAGCGCGTCGGCCAGCGCCGCCTTGATGGGATCGGCGTGAGAGACGGCCACGATCGTCTCACCCCGATGGGCGGCGGCCAGTCGGGCCAGGGTGGAGGTGATACGGGTCTGCATCTCCGCGAAGGACTCCCCGGCCGGGAAACGGAACCCGCTCGGATAGCGCTGCACCGTCTTCCACTCGGGCAGTCGGGCCAGTTCCTTGAGGGCTTGCCCGGTCCAGTCGCCGAACTCGCATTCCAGCAGCCCGCGATCGGTCTTCACCCGCAGCCCCAAGCCGGCGGCGATGGGCGCGGCGGTCTCCCGGGTGCGCTCGAGGGGCGAGGCGTACACCGCGGTGACCTTGTCCAGCTTGGCGATGCGGGCCGCAGCCGCGTCGGCCTGCGCTCTCCCCGAGTCGGCCAGGTGCAGGCCCTTGGCCCGGCCCGGCAGGGTGGTGCCGGTCGACGGCGTCTGGCCGTGGCGCACCAACAGCACCGTGGTGGCCGCGGGCGGCGTGGGCTTGGTGCGCCGGGACGAGCGTTTGGGGGCCGGGGATGGGGACATGGACGAACCCCAACCTACCCGTAACGTGGCGAAGTGGACTCCTTGGCCGACCTGCACGATGCCATCGTCGGCTGCCGCGCCTGCCCCCGATTGGTGGCCTGGCGCGAGGAGGTCGCATCCACCAAGCGCGCCGCCTTTCGTGACGAGCTGTACTGGGGTCGGCCGGTGCCCGGGTTCGGCGATCCGGCGGCCACGGTGGTGGTGATCGGTCTGGCCCCCGCCGCCCACGGCGCCAACCGGACCGGCCGCATGTTCACCGGCGACCGCTCCGGGGAGTGGCTGTACCGGGCGCTGTGGCGGGCCGGCTACGCCAACCAGCCGGAGAGCACCTCACGCCAGGACGGGATGGTGCTCACCGGCGCCTGGATCACCGCGCCGGTGCGGTGCGCGCCTCCGGCCAACAAGCCGACCCCTGAAGAGCAGCGTCGCTGCCGTCCGTTCATCGAGCGCGAGCTCGCCCTGTTGGACCGGGCACGGGTCTACGTGGCCTTGGGCCAGATCGGCTACCAGGCCGTCAGCGCCCTGCTGGGCATCCGTCCCCGGCCCCGGTTCGCCCACGGGCTCGAGGTCTCGGTTCCGGGCGCCGGGGACCGACCCGCCAGGACGGTCATCTGCTCGTACCACGTGAGCCAGCAGAACACGTTCACCGGCCGGCTCACCGAGCCCATGCTCGACGCCGTGTTCACCCGAGCTCGGACTCTGGCCCTCGACTGATCGAGGGGGCCGGAAGCTCTGTCCGCGGGGCCGGAAGGCTCTGTCCGCGGGGCCGGAAGGCTCTGTCCGCGGGGCCGGAAGGCCCAGGGCGGCGACGGGCCCGGTGAGGCGTACGGATCATTTGATCACCATTTGGGTCGGGCGCCTCATCCGCTGGCGACGACCGCCCCGGAAGATGGCGACATGCGAGCGAGCATCCGCAGGATCGACCTGACCCAGCAACCCGCCGAGGTCGACGTGTGGCCGTCGATGGACTGGCTCTCCGCTGATGTGAGCGAGCCGAGCCCCGCGGTCGGACCTCGCGGTCGAGGGGGTCTGTGGACCGCCATGGCCAACGCGGTGGCCCGGGCCCGGCAGGCGGCTCCCGCTGACTCGGCCACCGACCTGTTCGCCGAGGATCGGAGCCAGCCGGTGGCGGACCTGCGGTCGGAGCCCGCCGAGGTCATCGACCTGGCCCGGCAGGCTCCGCACCTGGCCTACCTGGCACGCGTGGCCGCCGGCGTCGAGGGCACCCTCGGTGAGGACGGGACCTACGAGGCCGACGTGATCGTCTTCGACGGCCCCCGGACCCCAGCCGACCAGTAGCACCGGTCCCCGCTTCCCGAGCCAGCGCGCCGCCACCAGCCCGGGTCGAGCCAGCCCGCGGGCTCGACCCCACCCGCCGGCGCAGCCCCGCCATCGCCCCCGGATGGTGATGGCCGACCCTGCCCGGCTACCGTGTCGGCCGACCGCCCCCGTAACCCCACCCGAGGCTGCTGGCAGATGACGTGCACGACCCCCCTGGAGCCCGCGGCGCCGACGCGACGCCCCCCCCGTCGGGCCCGTCGTCGGGCGCCTCTGCTGGTGGTAGCAGTGGGCGCGCTGGCGGTGCTGGCCAGTGCCTGTGGCCAGGACAACACACCGCAGTTCTACAACTCGGTCACCAAGGACAACTTCACCCAGGGTTGCGTCGGGGGCAGCACCGGGACCACCTTGGCCTCCCCCTCGCTGTGCGAATGCATGTACACGGTGACCACGGGCATGATCCCGGCGTCGGGCGCGGACGAGAAGGCCCGAGATCACGGCAAGACGTTCGCCACCTACACCGGCCAGACCTTCATCCAGATCAACAGCGAGCTGAAGTCGAACCCGAACAAGGTCCCGTCGAACCTGCAGGAGGCCTGGGTCAAGACCTGCAACGGCGAGGGCTACATCGGCACGACCACCACCACGGCAAAGCCATCATCCAGCGGCGGCCCCACCACGACGAAGGGGTGAATGCCAGGTAGCACCGCCGGAGCCAACCTTCCTTCTTGGCCCCCTGGTCGGCTCGCCCCTCGGTGGGCGCCTTCGGCATCCGGGTGCCATCGGTCCAGCGGCTCTGGCGTGGCGGCCCTCGCCTTCCTAGACCTTGGCTTTGACCTTCGGTTCGGGGAGGCCGACGCGCACGACCGGGTTGGCCCACTCCGGCCAGCGGGCACGGCTGCGCTCGGCCAGCTTGCGCATCAGGGCGATGGCCGCCGGATCCTCGTCGGCCGGGCGGGCGATGATCGAGCCGTCGGAGATCATCCGCTGGATGATCTCGCGGCCCAGCTCGGTGCGCACCATGGTCAGGGTCCAGTCGTTGTCCTTGCCGATGCCGCCGGTGGAGATGTCGGCGTGCTCGGCCGCGAAGTCCGGGCAGTGGGTGCAGCCCTTCGCGGGTCCAGTCGTGGCACTCCTTGAGGTTGATCTCGTGGAAGCTGCCGTCGCGCATCCAGATCTGGAACACGCCCTTGATGTTCATCTTGACCATGTCCTGCTTGGCCAGCCCGTACTTGGCCTCGAACAGCTCCTCGAAGATGGCGTCGTCGAAGGTCTTGGAGCACAGCAGTCCGATGTTGAACACGATGGGTTTGGAGATCTTGCCGATCTTGCGGTGCCACATCACCGGCGGCACCGATGACTGGCAGCTCATGCCCACCAGCGCCAGCTTGGAGAAGCCGCGCTCGAGGGCCTCGTCCATGGCCAGCGTGTTGGCCGAGTAGGTGTAGCGGCTCCCGGCCGCCTCGAGCACCTCGTCGCGGTTGGTGGCCACGCCGGGCTTGGCCTTCCAGTCTCCGGCCGCCCCGTCGAGGAAGGAGGTCAGCGCCGCGTCGATGTAGCCCTCGGCCATGGCCCAGATGAGGATGGCCGACACCAGTCCGCCGTCCTGGCCCATCCGGTGCACCATGTCGTCGCTGGCCCGGGTCAACAGGATGTCGGAGTAGATGCCCGCCACCTCGTCGGGCTGGCGCTCGCGATCGAAGAGGTGCTCGTTGGCCTCGGGCTCCCAGGCCCGGAAGCGGGGACAGGCCCGGGTGCACGAGGTGCAGCCCTTCAGTCCGTGGCCGCAGTCGGCCGGGCCCAGCTCGTCCTCGAGATGGAAGGGCTTGTAGCCGCCCTGTTCGTGGTCGTAGCCGATCACGTCGTGGGGGCAGGAGATGACGCATCCGGCGCAACCGGTGCAGAGGCCGCTGGTGATGACCTCCTCGTACAGCTCCTTCCACTGGAAGCTCCACCGTTCGCGCTTGGGGGCCTCGGTCGTCTCGGTGGCCGTCATGGCCGCCAGCCTAGAAGGCGGAGTCCCCCAGGCCGGAGCCGCCGCCGGACTTCCCTTCGACTTGACCGATCAGTCAAGATGGGCACATGGACCTGACCTACCCGCCCGAAGCCGAAGCGTTCCGCGTCGAGATCCGCCAATGGCTCGACGACCACCTCCCCGAGGGGTGGTTCGAGCCCGGCTTCGAGATGGACGCCGAGGCCAAGGTCGCAGTTCCAGAAGGTCTGGACCCGTGCCGCTGTTCGAGGGTGGGTGGATCTGCGCCACCTGGCCGACCGAGTACGGCGGCAAGGGCCTGTCCACCATGGAGGCGGTGGTGCTCAACGAGGAGTTCGCCCGGGCCGGCGCGCCGCTGCGGGCCGACTTCTTCGGTGACACGCTGGTCGGTCCGACCATCCTGCAGTGGGGGACCGAGGAGCAGAAGAAGTTCTTCCTGCCCAAGATCCTCTCGGGCGAGATCGCCTGGTGCCAGGGGTTCAGCGAGCCCGACGCCGGCATCCGACCTGGCCTGGCTGTCGACCAAGGCCGTGCTCGACGGCGACGAGTGGGTCATCAACGGCCAGAAGATCTGGACGACCCAGGGCTTCAGTCGCCGACTACATCTTCGTGCTGTGCCCGCACCGATCCCGAGGCACCCAAGCACGACGGCATCTCCTACCTGCTCTGCCGATGGACCAGCCGGGCATCGAGGTGCGCCCCATCCAGCAGATCGACGGCACCGCCGAGTTCGACGAGGTGTTCTTCACCGACGCCCGCTGCCCCAAGGACAACGTGGTGGGCGGGGTCAACAACGGCTGGAAGGTGGCGATGACCACCCTCGGCTTCGAGCGCGGCACGTCGGCCACCACCGGGCACCGTCGCTTCGAGAAGGAGCTGGAGGTCATCATCGACAAGGCCCGGGCCAACGGCCGGGCATCCAATCCGCTGGTGCGCCAGGATCTGGCCCGGGCCTGGTCGAAGGTGCAGATCATGCGGATCAACGGCCTCCGCTCGCTGACCGCGGTGGTGCAGAACCGCAAGGACCTGGGCGTGGCCGCCCTGGGGGCCACCAACAAGATGTTCTGGAGCGAGTACCACCAGGCCGTCATGAACCTGGCCATGGACATCCAGGGTCCCGACGGACAGATCCTGAGCGGCGACCCGCAGATCGAGGAGGCCGTTCCCGGCTACGGCGCCCGACGCACCAACGAGAGGTACCCGGCCTCGGCGCTGGAGTCGTCGTTCTTCTTCTCCCGCTCCGAGACCATCTGGGGTGGAACCTCGCAGATCCAGCGCAACATCGTGGGCGAGCGAGTGCTCGGGCTCCCCAAGGAGCCGAAGCCGGTCTGACTCCCCGAGGAGCCGAAGCCGGTCTGACTCCCCGAGGAGCCGAAGCCGGTCTGACTCCCCGAGGAGCCGAAGCCGGTCTGACTCCCCGAGGAGCCGAAGCCGGTCCGACTCCCCGACGAGAGCCGGAATCGGACCGCCTGGCGTGACCTGAGGCACCCCGGGGTGACCTGAGGTGGGGGGGAGCGGCTAGTACCCTGGCCTACTTCATGACCCCGCCCTCCCTCCGAGGCGTCGGGGACGAGCCGCCCGTCCCCGAAGCCAACCCGACGTCCGCGCCCAGACGGCCGCGCCGCAGCTGGCGCCGAGCGCGCCGTGATCGGCACGGGGATCGTGGTGGTGCTGGCCATCGTGGGCGCAGTGGCCGCGGTCGGCTACTCGGAGTGGCGGTTCAGCCAGCTCCACAAGGAGAAGCTGAAACTGGCCAAGCCGACGTCGGGCGTCCCCCAGAACTACCTGATCGTCGGGTCCGACAGCCGCTCGGTCATCGCCAAGAACGACCCCGACTACAACGTGTTCAAGGGCGGCACCGACGCCACCGGCGGTCAGCGCTCCGACACGATCATGGTGGTCCGGATCGACCCGGCCAAGAAGACGGCCAAGCTCCTGTCGTTCCCCCGCGACCTGTGGGTGCCCATCTGGGGCACGAGCGGTAGCCAGCGCATCAACACGGCCTACAACAACGGTCCCCAGCCACTGATCAACACCATCCAGCAGGACTTCGGCATCCCCATCAACCACTACGTCGAGGTCAACTTCGACAGCTTCCGTGATGTGGTCGACGCCATCGGTGGGGTGCCCCTCTACTTCGCCACCCGGATGCGGGACAAGAACTCCGGGCTCGACATCGAGACGCCGGGGTGCGTCACCCTCGACGGCAATCAGGCGCTCTCGTTCGCCCGCTCCCGTGAGCTGCAGTACTACGACACCAAGGTCGGCTATTGGAAGTACGACGGCACCGGCGACCTGGGTCGCATCACCCGCCAGCAGATCTTCATCCGTACCCTGGTCGGACGGGCCGAGGGCAAGCTCACGGGGATCAACCTGATCACGACCAACAACCTGGTGCACAGCGTGGTGAAGAACCTGAAGGTCGATTCCAGCTTCACGCTGAGCGACATGCTCAGCCTCATGGGCGACTACAAGTACTTCAACGCCGACAAGCTGCAGACCTTCACCCTGCCCACCACGCCCTACGTGACCGCGGGCGGGGCCGAGGTGTTGCACCTGCAGACGGCAGCGGCCCAGCCCATGTTCGACGCCTTCCGGCCCCAGAGCCAGCAGTCCACCAACGTCAAGCCCAGCCAGGTGACCCTGACCGTCGAGAACGGTGCGGGCGTGACCGGGGAGGCGTCGCGGACCGCAGCCAAGCTGACCTCGTTCGGGTTCACCGTCTCGGGCACGGGCAACGCCTCGGCATCGGCCACCACCAAGGTGCACTACGGCACCGGCGGCGAGAGCCAGGCCGATCTGGTGGCCAGCTACGTCACCGGCGGCAACGCCGAGGTGGTGGCGGACTCGACGCTGGCTGCGGGTGCCGTGGAGCTCGTGGTGGGTTCCGACTTCCAGGGGATCTCCCACACGTCGGAGACGGCCAAGTCGTCCTCGAGCAACTCCAGCTCGACCAGCGGCACGGCCACCTCGACCACCTCGACGACGGAGCCGCCGATCGGTCTCCAGGCCGGCAGCCCACCGCCGGGCGTGCACTGCTGATCGACGACTGATCCCGGGGGATCACCGGGCCACGGCGGGTCCCACCGGGATGGGACGGCGCAGGCTCGACGGCCGTTGGATCCCACCGCCGCCCACGGTCCAGCGACCCATGAGTGGCGTTCCCGCCGGATCGCCGAAGGCGAAGACGAGCTCGGCGGGGCCGCGGGTGTTGCTGTTGCGCAGGTAGAAGATGCCGTTGCGGTAGACGCCGATGGTGTCGGTGCCCGAGCCGTCGAAGTCGCCGACGACGGGGTGGTCGCCCGGGTTGCCGAATGGGACGACGAGGTCGGCGGGGCCGGGGGTGTTGCTGTTACGCAGGTAGAAGACGCCGTCGCGGTAGACGCCGATGGTGTCGAGCCCCGTCCCGTTCCAGTCGCCGACGACGGGGTGGTCGCCCGGGTTGCCGAATGGGACGATCAGGTCCGCCACGCCGCTGGTGTTGCTGTTGCGCAGGTAGAACACGCCGTTGCGGTAGACGCCGACGGTGTCGGTGCCGTCGCCGTTCCAGTCACCGGCAACGGGGAGGTCGCCGGTGGTCCCGTAGCTGATGACGGTGTCGGGAGCCGTGCTCAACAACGAGTCGCGGAGGCGCCACCGACCATCGCGGAAGGCCGCGGCTGAGTCCGCCGCCCCGGCATGCCAGTGACCGGCCACCGGGAGGTCGCCGGGATCGCCGAACACCTGGGTGACATCGGCGGCGCCGCCGTTGAGGGCGTAGCGGTAGTTCCACACCAGCGCCGGGGCCACCGACAGACAGCCCAGCAGCGGATTGGTGGTGCCCGGTCCTTCGTTGATGGCGTAGGCGCACACGGTGTGACCGGCAGTGGTCACCGCCAGGTTGGCCACGAAGCCGTGGCCGTTGTGCTCCAGCACGCCGTCGGACCAGGGCTGGTTGGCCGACACCCGCTCGGCGAAGGCGCCATCGACGTAGATGTCCACCGGGATGGCACCGTTCACGTCGGGATCCAGCGCCCAACCGGTGACGGTGAGGACGCCGTTGGTGACATAGGCGGTGTGGATCCCTCCGACGGCCACGTGCAGGCAGGGTGCGTCATGGGGCCCGGTGGAGTTGTCGGTGGCCGGGGTGGTGGTGCAGCTGGCTTCGATCTCCCAGGGTGGGATGCAGGTGACCAGGCGGCACACGATGGGTCCCAGACAGGGGATGGCCTGGTTGCACTGGCCGTAGCGGAACTCGTTGCAGCCGGCGCGGCGTTCGTTGCAGTTGCCGTTGGCGCACCCACACCCGGTGCCGGAACACGCGCCCGAGCACAAGCCGGTGCCGCCGCATCCGCAGCCCCCGCAGCCGGCGTTGCAGTCCATGTAGTAGCGGGGGCCGCCGCAGAAGCCCGAGCCGTCGGCCTTCCACCAGCCGGCCACGGTCGTGCCCGGGGGACAGGCGTTGGCACCGTAGATCGAACAACAGAACTCGGTGTAGCCGTCACAGCACAGCGCGCCGCAGTTGCAGTTGGATCCGACGCATGAGCAGACCGCGGCGTAGGCGGTGGTGGGGCGCAGCAAGAGGTCGGTGGGTGCCACGGTCAAGGCGCTGCCCACGATGGCCGTGCGGGCCAGGAAGCTGCGTCGCCCCACCCGGTTGGCCAGACCAGCCGACAGCCGTTCGACCAGCGTGGCCCGCTCACCCATCGAGTTCATGATCGGGACCCGAAGAGGTGGGGCATGGCGCCTGATCCTAGGGCGATCGGTGGGGCGGGATGGCGCTCGACAACTTCATCGGCGTGGGGGGTGGGGCGGTCCTCGCCGCCGCCCTCGAGTCGCACCGCGACAGACGGTGGCGGCGTTCCTGAGCGCCCTCGGCAGGACTCGAACCTGCGCCACCGCCTCCGGAGGGCGGTGCTCTATCCGCTGAGCTACGAGGGCAAGGGGCGCGAGCCTAGCGCAGCACCGTCGTGACCCCGCCCGGAGATCGGGGCGGGATTCGGCTCGGGCGCTCCAGGGGGCGGCGGGTAGGATCGCCCGACCGATCGGCCAGACCAGGAGACCCCCGTGATCCGCGACCAGCTCGCCGACGCCTTGCGCAGCGCCCTGGCCACCCTCGAGGTCGAGCCCGTGCCCGAGTCGATCGGCATGGAACGACCCGCTCGGCGGGAGCACGGCGACTGGTCGTCCAACGTGGCGCTGGTGACGGCCAAGGCGGCCGGGCGCAACCCCCGCGAGCTGGCTGGTCAGCTGGCCGAGATCCTCAATGCCTCGCCACCGTCCCATGTGACCTCGGTCGAGGTGGCCGGTCCCGGCTTCGTCAACTTCCACCTGGCCGATTCCTGGCTGCACGACGTGTTGCTGCAGGTGGTGGAGCAGGGAGTCGACGGCTATGCCCGGCTCAGCCTGGGGACCGGGGTGCGGGTCAACGTCGAGTTCGTCAGCGCCAATCCCACCGGGCCCCTCCATGCCGGCCACGGGCGCGGTGCGGCCTACGGCGATTCGCTGGCCCGCTTGCTCGAGCGCGCCGGCCACCAGGTGGCCCGCGAGAACTACCTGAACGACCGTGGCACCCAGATGGCCAAGTTCGCCTCCTCGCTGGCTGCCCGCAAGGCCGACGGCGAGCTGCCCGAGGACGGCTACGCCGGCCAGTACGTCATCGACTGGGCCACGGAGATGCCTGACGATGCCGATCCCCTGAGCTGGGGTGAGGCACGGGCCATCGAGGACCACCGCGAGGTGCTGGCCTCACTCGACATCCACTTCGACACCTGGTTCAGCGAGCGTTCGCTCGTCGATTCGGGCGCCATGGAGGCCACGCTCGATGACCTGCGGGCCCACGGCGTGGTGGTCGAGGCAGACGGTGCCGTCTGGCTGCGCAGCACCGAGTTCGGGGACGACAAGGACCGAGTGCTGGTGCGCAGCGACGGCGAGCCCACCTACCTGCTGCCCGACATCGCCTACCACCGCGACAAGTTCTCCAGGGGCTTCGACCTGCTCATCGACGTGTGGGGTGCCGACCACCACGGGTACGTGCCGCGTATGAAAGCGGCCATGCAAGCCGTGGGCCACGATCCGGCTGAGCTCGAGGTGTCGATCGTGCAGCTGGTCAACCTCATGAAGGGCGGCCTGCCGGTACGCCTGTCCAAGCGGACCGGCGACATCGTGGAGTTGCGCGAGGTCATCGACGAGGTCGGTCCCGACGCGGCCCGGCTCACCTTCCTGCTGCAGTCGATCGACAGCCCCCAGACCTTCGACCTCGACGTGGTCACCAGCCAGGCCATGGACAACCCCGTGTACTACGTGCAGATGGCCCATGCTCGCCTGCGTTCCATCGGGCGTCGGGCCGCCGAGCTGGGGGTGGCCCGGTTCGCCATCGGCGAGGTCGATCTGGGGCAGCTGACCCACGAGCGCGAGCTGGACGTGCTGCGGGTCCTGTCCACCCTCCCCGACGTGGTGGCCACGGCCTGTGCCGACCGGGCCCCCCATCGCATCGCCACCTGGGTGCGTGAGCTCGCCGGCTCCGTCCACGGCTTTTACCACGACTGCTACGTGTTGGGCGATGGGGTGCCTCCCGAGCTGACCCAGGCGAGGCTGTGGCTGGTCGAGGTGGCCGAGATCGGCCTGGCCATCGGCTTGGACCTGCTCGGGGTGGGCGCCCCCGACTCGATGTGACAAGCGTTCCTCGGTACCTGCTGCCCGACTCGGCGGGGGAAGGTCCCGACGGGCACCTGGTCGTGGGCGGGTGTGACGCCCTCGACCTGGCCGCCGAGTTCGGCACGCCCCTGTTCGTCTACGACGAGGCGCATCTGCGAGCCCGCTGCACCGAGGCGGTGGCCGCCTTCGGTCCCGGCGTCAGCTACGCCACCAAGGCCTTCCTGTGTCGCGCCATGGCCCGGCTGGCCACCGATGCCGGCATGCACCTCGATGTGTCCACCGCCGGGGAGTACCACGTGGCCCGGGCCGCGGGGACGCCACCGGATCGCCTGGTGCTGCACGGCAACAACAAGTCGGTCGAGGAGCTGCGCACCGCGCTGGTCGAGGGCGTGGGTCGCATCGTGGTGGACTCCTTCGACGAGCTCGACCGCATCGAGGCCCTGGTGGCCGGTGGCCTGGCCGCGCCCAAGGTCCTGATGCGGATCACGCCCGGGGTGGAGGCCCACACCCACGAGTTCGTGCGCACCGGCCAGGACGACTCCAAGTTCGGCTTCGGCGTGGCGTCAGGAGCCGCGGCCGAGGTGCTGGCCCGGGCGGCTGCATCCGATGCGGTCGAACTGGTGGGCATGCATGCGCACCTGGGCAGTCAGGTCTTCGAGGCCCGGTTCTTCGAGATGGCCGTCGCGGCCCTGGCGCCGTTCTTCGTCGAGCACCCGCTGGCCGAGCTGTCCATCGGTGGGGGCCTCGGGGTGGCCTACGTCGAAGGCGAGGAGGCGCCCTCGATCACCGAGTGGGCCGCCGCGGTCCACCGGGCCTGTGCCCAGGCGGGCATCACCGCCCGGGTCACCGCCGAGCCCGGTCGATCCATCGTGGCCTCCGCCGCGGTGACCCTGTACACGGTCGGGACCATCAAGGAGCTGCCCGGCATCCGCACCTACGTGTCGGTGGACGGTGGGATGAGCGACAACCCCCGACCGGTGCTCTACGGCAGCGGCTACGAGACGTTTCTGGCCCGAGCGGTCGGAGCCGACCGGGATCGGGCGGTCCGGGTGGTGGGCAAGCACTGCGAGTCGGGCGACCTGCTGGTGCGCGAGGGGTGGGTGCCGTCCGACCTGGCGGTGGGCGACATCTTGTGCACGCCGGTCACCGGTGCCTACGGCCACTCGATGGGTTCGAACTACAACAAGGTTCTGCGTCCGGCGGTGGTCTTCGTGGCCGACGGGCGGGTGCGCCTGGTCGTCCGCCGGGAGACCACCGACGATCTGCTGGCCTGCGACGTCGGCTAGGGACGTGGTGACTCGCGACCCACCCGTTCGTCGGAACAGGTCGGGCTCCTGACGGAGGTGACCGGCGGAAGGGGGGCGCTGGACCGTCAGGAGCCCGACCGGGCAACGATAGGTTCGCTCCAGACACAAAATCAATGAAACAACAGAATAGTTACTGAAAGAGAGTCGACGCGCCGGGCTCGGGTGTTTCAGCCGGCGCGTTTCTCGTACCGGATGCTCCTGGGCGGACCACTAGCGTGGGGGCGTGGACGGATCCGGTGTGCGCGTGGGCCTGCTCGGTTGCGGGACGGTGGGCTCCGCGTTGGTGCAGCTCGTGCGGGAGCAGGCCGAAGGCATCGAGTCCCGCACCGGCCTGCGGCTGGAGATCACCCGGGTGGCGGTGCGCAACGCGTCCAAGGACCGCGGGGTCGACCTCTCACTCGATCGGTTCACGAACGACCCGGCCTCGGTGGTCAACGATCCCGACATCGACGTGGTCATCGAGGTCATCGGAGGCATCGAGCCAGCACGCCAGCTGATCCTCGACGCCCTCAAGGCCGGCAAGCCGGTGGTGACGGCCAACAAGGAGCTGTTGGCCAACATGGGTGCCGAGATCTTCGCCGCCGCCGAGACTTCGGGCGTCGACGTGCTGTTCGAGGCCGCCGTCGGCGGTGGCATCCCTCTGGTGCGCCCGCTGCGCGAGTCGCTGCTGGGCGAGCCCATCGACCAGGTCATGGGCATCGTGAACGGGACCACCAACTACATCCTCACCCGCATGACCGAGTTGGGAGCCAGCTACGCCGACGCCCTGGCCGAAGCCCAGACCCTGGGCTACGCCGAGGCCGATCCCACCGCGGACGTGGAGGGCTACGACGCCGCGGCCAAGATCGCCATCCTGGCCAGCATCGCCTTCGGCGCCCGGGTGGTGGCCGGTGACGTCTACCACGAGGGGATCTCGGGCCTCTCCGCGTCCGACATCGCCTTCGCCGGTCGCAACGGCTACGTGGTCAAGCTGGTGGCGGTGGCCGAAAAGCTCGTCGGTCCGGCTGGCCGGCCGGAGCTGGCGGTGCGGGTCCACCCGGTGATGCTGCCCACCACCCATCCGCTGGCGTCGGTGCGAGGCAGCTTCAACGCCGTGTTCGTCCAAGGTGCCGCGGTGGGCGAGCTCATGTTCTACGGCCGGGGGGCGGGGGCGAACCCGTCGGCCAGCGCCGTTTTGGGCGATCTCATCGACGCCTCACTCAACCTGCGCAAGGGTTCCAGCGCCAGCATCGGCTCGCTCAGCGAGGTGCCCATCCGTCCGGTCGACGACCTGGTGTCGGCGTACTACCTGCACCTGCACGTGGTGGACCGACCCGGCGTGCTGGCCTCGGTGGCCGGCGTGTTCGGCACCCACGGCGTGTCCATCAGCTCGATGAGCCAGGGCTTGCCCGAGCTCGGCGCCGGCCAGACCGAGGCCGAGGCTGATCTCGTGTTCATCACCCACGCCGCTCTGGAGCGAGACGTGCAGGCCACCCTGCGCGACCTGCGCGATCTCGACGCCGTCCGTCATCTGGGCAGTCTCATCCGGGTGCCGGCCGAGGGTTCCGAGACGTCGTGAAGTACCTCAGCACCCGCGGGAGCGCCCCCACCCTCGAGTTCGCCGACGTGCTGTTGACCGGGCTGGCCCGCGACGGTGGCCTGTATGTTCCCGAGACCTGGCCCACCCTGCCCTCGGGGTTGCTCGTGCGGGCCGCCGAGGCGCCCTACGCCGAGGTGGCGCGGGAGGTCATGTGGCCGTTCGTGGAGGGATCCATCGAACGGGACGACTTCGCGGCCATGGTGGACGACGCCTACGCCACCTTCGACCATCCCGACGTCGTACCCCTGCGCGACCTCTCGGATTGGCACCCGCAGCTGTGGATGGCCGAGCTGTTCCACGGCCCGACGCTCGCCTTCAAGGACGTGGCGCTCCAGCTGGTCGGGCGCCTGTTCGACCACGAGCTGGCCCGCCGGGGTTCGAAGGTCACGATCGTCGGGGCCACCTCGGGCGACACCGGTTCGGCGGCCATCGCCGCCTGCCGCGATCGCGAGGCCATCGAGATCGTGATCCTGCACCCAGCCGGGCGGGTCTCGGAGGTCCAGCGCCGCCAGATGACCACGGTCGACGCCCCCAACGTCCACAACCTGGCCGTGGAGGGCACCTTCGACGATTGCCAGGACCTGGTCAAGGCGCTCTTCGCCGACGACGTGTTCCGCGATCGGGTCAACCTGTCGGCGGTCAACTCCATCAACTGGGCTCGGGTCATGGCCCAGATCGTCTACTACGTCACCTCGGCCGCTCGGCTCACCGGTGGCCGCTCGCCGGTCAGTTTCGCCGTGCCCACGGGCAACTTCGGCAACGTGTTCGCCGGCTACGGCGCGCAGCGCATGGGCCTGCCCGTCGCGCAGTTCGTCGTGGCCAGCAACGCCAACGACATCCTGACCCGGTTCCTCGAATCGGCGGTCATGGAGATGGTCGGGGTCGAGCCCACGCTCAGCCCGAGCATGGACATCCAGGTGTCGAGCAACTTCGAACGCCTGCTGTTCGAGATCTACGGCGGGGACGGCACCGCGGTGGCCGAGACCATGCAGCGGTTCCGGGCCGACGGCGCGTTCTCGGTGGACCCCGATCGCATGGGTCTGCTGCGCGAGCACTGGGTGGGCGCCAGCCTCGACGACCCCGCCACCCTCGAGGTCATCGCTCGGCTGTACGAGACGTTGGGCCTGCTGGTCGACCCGCACTCGGCCGTCGGGTTGGGCGCCGCCGAGTTGGCACGCGCCAATCCGGCCGTGCCCATGGTGGCCCTGGCCACCGCCCACCCGGCCAAGTTCCCCGATGCGGTCGAGGCCGCGACCGGGGTGCGCCCGGCGTTGCCCGACACCCTCAGCGACCTGTTCGATCGTCCTGAGCACTACCAGAGGGTGCCCAACGACTACGAGCACGTGCGCGCCGCCATCGACGCCGCCATCGCCTGAGTCGGGTCCGGCCGCCACCGGCCGCGATGGTCGGGCCTGGCGTGACGCCTTCGGTCGACGGGACCGATACCTGGCATGATGCCCCGGTGAAGTACGTGGTGTGCGTTCCCGACGGCTGCGCCGACGAGCCGGTCGACCAACTCGGTGGGCGCACGCCGCTGGAGGTGGCCCACTTGCCGACCATCACCGCGCTGGCCGCCCGGGGCGAGGTGGGTCGAGCCGAGGTCATTCCCTCCGGGATGGCGCCGGGGAGCGACGTGGGGAACATGTCGATCTTCGGCTACGACCCGGCCACGTACCACACGGGCCGCGCGCCCATCGAGGCGGCCGCGCTGGGCATCGAGCTGGCGGACGACCAGGTGGCGTTCCGGTGCAACCTGGTCACGGTGGTCGACGGCACCATGGTCGACTTCTCCGGGGGCCACCCCACCACCGAGGCCGCGACGGAGGTGCTGGCCGCCCTCGAGGACGAGCTGGGCGGCGACGGGATCGCCTTCCATCCGGGGGTTGAGTACCGCCACATCCTGGTGGCGCCGACGTCGTGGGCCGACGTCGAGTGCACGCCACCCCACGACCTGTCCGACAAGCCGGTGGTCCTGCCCCAGGGTCCCGCCGCCCCTCAGCTCCAGCACCTCATGGACGCGTCGCGAGCCGGTGCTGGATCGCTTCGACCTGCCTGCCAACCAGATCTGGCTGTGGGGCCAGGGCACGCGTCCGCAGCTGCCGAGCTTCGCCTCCCGTTACGGCGTGGACGCGGCGCTGAACAGCGCGGTGGACCTGGTGCGCGGCCTCGGTGTGCTCACCGACATCGAGGTGGTCGACGTCGACGGCATGACCGCCGGGTTCGACACCGACTACGCGGCCCAGCGCGAGTGCGCGCTCGACGCCCTGGCCGACGGGGCCGACCTGTTCCTCATCCACATCGAGGCCACTGACGAGGCGGGACACGCCGGTGATGTGCACGAGAAGATCCGAGCTCTCGAGAGCTGGGATCGTGACGTGTTGGGCGCCCTGTCACCGGCACTCGACCGGCTCGGCCCCTGGCGACTGCTCATGTTGCCCGATCACGCCACGCCGTTGCGTCTCAAGACCCACACCCGCGATCCGGTGCCCTATCTGCTCGTCGACTCAAAGGTCGATGGGCCGGGCGGCACCTTCACCGAGGTGGGGGTGGCGGGCGCCCCACTCGTGCCGGGCCACGAGCTCATGGGTCGACTGATCCGTCGGTGATCGCGCTCACCCGGGGCGCCCGGCGCCGACGGGCGCTGGCCGTTCCGTTCCCCGAGGACTGGCGGAGCCTCCTGGCTCGTCGGCTGGTCCACTGGAACCTGCTGGACGAGACCGAGCGGAGCCGGCTGGAGGACCTGATCCGGGTCTTCCTGGTCGAAAGGAAGTGGGAGTCGGCCGGCGGCCTGGAGCTGACCGAGGAGATCAGGGTGCTCATCAGCGCCATGGCCTGCCTGCTGGCGCTGGGCCTGCCCGACGACGCCTACCGCGGCGTCAGCTGGATCGAGGTGCAGCCCACCACCATGGTGCACCGCGGGCCTCGATCGTTCGGTGCCGAGGGCGTGGTGAGTGACACGGACCTGCCCATCGTCGGTCAGACCACCTTCGACGGACCCGTCTTCATCGCCTGGGACGCGGCCCGGGAAGGCGCCCGCCACCCCGAGCGCGGGCACAACGTCGTGTACCACGAGTTCGCCCACAAGCTGGACATGGACGACGGCACGGTGGACGGGACGCCGACCTTGGACCCAGCGCAGCGCCCGCGTTGGATCGACGTCTGCACCGCGGTCTACCAGGAGATCCGCGACGGTCGAGCCGGACCATTGCTGGACGACTACGCCGGCGTGAATCCGGGCGAGTTCTTCGCGGTGGCCACCGAGGTCTTCTTCGATCGGCCCCTCGAGCTGGCACGCGCCTACCCGGATCTCTACGACGTGCTCCGCAGCTTCTACCGCCAGGACCCCGCGGCCCGAGCTCGGCGCTTCTCGTCCGGCTGATCTACACGGCGTCGACGCCACGCTCGCCCGTGCGCAGGCGCAAGGCCTCGTCCACGGGCAGGATCCAGAGCTTGCCGTCGCCGATCTTGTCGGTCCGGGCCGCGGCGGCGATGGTGTCTCGGTAGCGAGCCACCTCCTCATCGGGGCAGAGGATCTCGATGCGGATCTTGGGCACCAGATCCACCGCGTACTCGCTGCCCCGGTACACCTCGGTGTGTCCTTGCTGGCGGCCGAACCCCTGGACCTCGCTGAGGGTCATGCCGGTCACTCCGACCGCTTTGAGCGCCCGAAGCACGTCGTCGAGCTTGAACGGCTTGATGATGGCGGTGATCAGCTTCACTTGTGCAGCCTCTCCATGATTCCGAGTCCGCCCGAGGAGTAGGCGGTCTCGCGGTGTTGGGTGGTGTCGAGTCCCTCGAGCTCGTCGTTCTCGTCCACGCGCAGGCCGATCAACTTGTGGATGCCCGTGGCGATGAGCCAGGTGAGGCTGAACGAGAAGACGAGGGTGACGGCCACCGCCATGGCCTGCAGCCCGAGGAGGTGCCAGCCGCCGCCGCTGAACAAGCCGTCGGCTCCGGCCGGGTTCACGGCCTTGGAGGCGAACAGCCCGACCATGAGCGAGCCCAGGATCCCTCCGACCAGATGCACACCGACGACGTCGAGGGCGTCGTCGTAGCGGAACCGGAACTTCAGGCTGATGGCCAGCACGCAGACGATCCCGGCCACCGCACCCACGACCAGCGCGGCCAGGGCGTTCACGTAGCCTGCGCAGGGCGTGATGGCCACCAGGCCGGCGACCGCTCCCGAGGCGCCGCCCAGGGTCGTCGCCGCGCCGTCACGGATGCGCTCCAGCAGGATCCAGCCCAACATGCCCGCAGCCGCTGCCAGCTGGGTGTTCAGGAGGGCCTGAGCGGCAACCCCGTTGGCGTGCAGGGCCGAGCCGGCATTGAATCCGAACCACCCGAACCACAGGATCCCGGTGCCGAGCAGGGTGAGGGGCAGGGAATGAGGGTGCATGGCCTCGTCGGGCCAGCCGCGCCGCCGGCCGATCACCAGGACCACGGCCAACGCGGCGACGCCGGCGTTGATGTGCACCACCGTGCCCCCGGCGAAGTCGAGAACCCCCGGCGAGCGAGCCAGCCAGCGGGGGAGAACACCCAGTGGGCGATGGGGCAGTAGACGACGATGACCCACACGGCCGCGAACAGGGCCCAGGCACCGAACTTGAGTCGATCGGCGGTCGCCCCGGTGATGAGCGCCGGGGTGATGACGGCGAACATCATCTGGTACGCCACGAACAGCAACACCGGGAAGGTGAGCGAGCCCATCCCGGGGATGCCGCTGTTCACCACCGAGTGCAGCCCCGAGAGCCCGAGCCCGCCCACGAACCCACCACCGACGTCGCGTCCGAAGGCGAGGCTGAACCCCACCAGGACCCAGAGCACGCTCACCAGACCCATGCAGAAGAAGTTCTGCATGAGCATGCCCAGCACGTTGCGGGTCCGGACCATGCCACCGTAGAAGAGGGCCAGGCCGGGTGTCATGAACAGCACCAGCCCCGTGGCGATCAGCATCCAGGCCGTGTCGCCTGCGTTCATTGACTACCTCCGATGGTTGACCGGGTGTCTCGTCAGAAATCCGTCATGTTCTAGCGGATGTGGCCACCTCGCCGTGACGAGCGCGGGGTTGCCCCCCGCGGGGGCGGGCGGGTACGATTCGCCGGTCGATGACGGGGGCTGCGGCCAGTCGTAGGGCTTGGCTCCGCGGCGCTCCGTCTGACCCGAAGCCCTGAGCTCCGGGGCGACTGGTGCGGGGAAGACCGCCAGCGTGGCGAAACCCCCAACCGTTCTTCGACGTCGTCGGCGGCCGCCAAGCATCGGCGCAGCCGATCCGGGGGCTCCGAGCCCGCGGCGGCACCCTCCCACTCCAGCCTGTCACCCACCCTTCTTCCACAATCCAGAAACGAGGTCGCCGTGAGCGCGGACACCCAGCAACTCGAACGCTCGGCGCTCGAGCGCAAGGACCGTGACGAGCTGCACACCATTGCGGTCGCGCTCGGCGGCAAGCCCACATCCCGTGCCCGCAAGGCCGAGATCGTCGACCTCATCCTGGAGCTGGCCGGCGTCCCGGCGGCTCCCGCCGCGGCCGGCTCGCCGGCTCAGGCCGATGGTGCGGACGCGTCCGAGGCGGTCCCGGCTCCCGCCGCGGCCGACTCCGCCGGCGCATCCCCCGAACCGGGTGCCGAGGGCCGTCGGCGCTCGGCCGAGCGCACCCCCGCCCGGCGAGCCCGCAGCCGCGACGCCGCCGCGGGCACCGGAGCCGGCGCTTCGGGTGCGGCCGGGTCGACACCCGACGCGGTCGAGAGCACCGCCAACAATGCCGGCGGTGAGCCCGCCGCCGGCGCTTCGGGTGCGGCCGGGTCGACACCCGACGCGGCCGAGAGCACCGCCAACAATGCTGGCGGTGAGCCCGCCGCCGACGAGGCCCCCGAGCGCGCCGGGCAGGCCACCGACAACAACAGCCAGGGCAACGCGTCGAACCAGGCCAACATCCAGGACCAGGGCCAGGCCACCTCCCCCAACCAGCCTGTGGCCGAAGGCGAGTCGGGCAACCGGCGTCGTCGCCGTCGCGGCCGCGATCGCAACGACCGCGAGCAGGCCCAGGGTGGCCAGGGTGAGCGGACCGACGCCGACCAGCCCTTCCAGGGCGAGCCCGTCGAGGTGGCGGGGCTGCTCGACCTGCGCGACGAGGGCTACGGCTTCCTGCGCCTGGCCGGCTACCTGCCGAGCAAGGACGACGTCTACATCTCGGTCAAGCAGGTGCGCCAGTTCGCGCTGCGCAAGGGCGACCAGGTGACGGGAGCGGCCCGCCCGGCCGGTCGCAACGAGAAGAACCCGGCGATGCTGCGCATCGACGCGGTGAACGGCGTGCGATCCCGAGGTGGCCCGCCAGCGTCCCCGGTTCGAGGACCTCACCCCGCTGTTCCCCGACGATCGCCTGCGCCTCGAGGTGCCGGGTGAGTCACACAACATGACCGCCCGGATCATCGACCTGGTGTCGCCCATCGGCAAGGGCCAGCGCGGTCTCATCGTGTCGCCGCCCAAGGCGGGCAAGACCACGGTGATGAAGCAGATCGCCCGGTCGATCGAGCAGAACAACCCCGACGTCCACCTCATCGTGCTGCTCGTCGACGAGCGGCCCGAGGAGGTCACCGACATGCGTCGCTGGGTGAAGGGCGAGGTGGCGGCCTCCACCTTCGACCGTCCGGCCGACGAGCACACCCAGGTGGCCGAGCTGACCATCGAACGGGCCAAGCGCCTGGTCGAGGACGGCCGTGACGTGGTCATCATCCTCGACGGCATCACCCGGCTGGCCCGGGCCTACAACCTGGCGGCCCCGGCCACCGGCCGCATCATGTCGGGTGGCATCGACACCGGCGCCCTGTACCCGCCCAAGAAGTTCTTCGGGGCGGCGCGCAACATCGAGGAGGGCGGGTCGCTCACCATCCTGGCCACCGCCCTGGTCGAGACCGGCTCGAAGATGGACGAGGTGATCTTCGAGGAGTTCAAGGGCACCGGCAACATGGAGCTGCGCCTCGACCGTCGCCTGGCCGAGCGGCGCATCTACCCGGCGATCGACGTGGACGCCTCCTCGACCCGCCACGAGGAGCTGCTCTTCAGCCCGCAAGCAGCTCCAGATGGTGTGGAAGCTGCGCCGGGTGCTGTCCGGGCTCGCGCGGCGAGGGCGGGGCAGCGGCGCCGGCCTGGAGATGCTGATCGACCGCATGCGCACGTTCAGGAGCAACGACGAGTTCCTCGCCGAGGTCGGCCAAGGCGCCGGCTCGATCTCGGGTTGACTTGGACATTCCCCGACCGGCCACCTCTTGACTGAGCACCTGATGAAGGCTGACATCCACCCCGAGTACGTGACCGCCCAGGTGCGCTGCTCGTGCGGCAACACGTTCACGACCCGCTCGACCAAGCCGAACTCCACTCGAGCTGTGCAGCGAGTGCCACCCCTTCTACACGGGCAAGCAGAAGCTGGTCGACACCGGCGGTCGCATCGAACGTTCGAGCGCCGCTACGGCAGGCGCAAGCCCAAGACCGCCGCTGACGCCTGAGCGTCCGTGCGGTGGCGCTGACCGAGGAGCGTCGCGCCGCTCTGCTGGCAGCCAAGCTCGCCGCCCTGAGCGCGAGTGCCGACCCGTCGACCGCGTCCGGGGGCGACTCCGCCGGGCCCTCGTCGCACCAACCGGGCCCGTTCCCGGGGGGCGCCGGCCTGGTGGTGCGACCGGGAGCGCGGGCGGCGGCGTCGACCGGGAGCGCAGGGCTGGGTGCTGGCCGACGAACACCCGGAACGAGCCCTGGGCCCGACCATGGCCTGGGCACCGGCCGCTCGATCTACGGTCGCGACCTGCACCTGGTGGTCGACGGCCACGCCGGTCTGCTGGCCCGCCAGGCGGCGGCCTTCGTCGAGCCGCCGCAGGTCTGGCAGATCGACCGGGACGCTGCTCGTCCCGGCCGCGCCCGACGCCACACGATCCGCCCGACGCCCCGCCTGCCGCCGGCCCTCGAGTTCGTCGACGTGCTCGAGCGCCAGGGGGTCGACGTGGTGATCGACGCACGGCGAGGTCATCGGCGAGGTGCTGGGGCTCGAGGTGGCCCGGGTGGTGCTCGACGACGACGGTGCCGCCCGACTCTGAGGTCGGTGTGGGCCGCAACGACCGCGAGGCCTTCGCCATCATCCACGCCGATCAGGATCGGCTCGAGTCCCTGGTCTCGGTGGTGCGCACCGTCGCGCGCATCGCCGGGTCGGTGCGCCACCTCACCCGCTGAACCGGCTCGGCGCTCCCCGCTGGCTACGCGCGCGACTGGTGGCCGAGCCGCACCGGGCGGGGGCGGCAGCCCTGACCGCGGTCGCCCGGGGTCCTGCCCCGGGGTGGGGTCAAGGAGTCGGTGCCGGTCGCGGCGATGGGAGCCGACGCCGACGGCCGGCCCGTGGTGGTGGTGGCGTCGACGGGCATCGACCTGGGCCTGGTGCCCGCGGCCGCGGATCTGCGTCTGGCCCATGCCCCCGGCGCTCGGCTGGTGCTGGTGGTGCCCGAGCGCGATGCACATCCGGTGACCCGTCGCCTGGCGGCCTCGCTGGTCGACCCCGCCGAGGTGGTGGCCCTGCCCGGCGACTGGAGGGCCTGAACGGCGCGCCCTCGCCCCGAAATCGGTGTAGAGATGCACGTTCGAGCGTGGATCGCTACACCGATTTGGGGTGGGATTCGTGGCGTATCCAAGCTGGCCGAGGTCGGCCGGTAGCGTGGACAGGTGCTCGACCGACTCGAAGACCTGGAGCGTGAGTTCGACCAGGTCGAGGCGCGCCTGGCCGACCCCAGCGTCCTGGCCGATCAGGGCCGCTACGCGCGAGGTGGCCCGACGCCACCAGGAGCTGGAGGCCATCGTGTCCGCGCTCGCGGCGGCTGCGTGCCGCTCGCAGCGATCTCGACGTGGCCCGGGAGATGTACGCCGAGGCCTCCAGCGCCGATCGCGACGTGGTGCGGGTCGACATCGACCACTACGAGCAGCTGATCGATCAGCTCGAGGGCGAGATCCGCCTGCTGCTCCTGCCCGGGATCCCAACGACGACAAGAACGTGATCGTGGAGATCCGCGGCGCCGAAGGCGGGGAGGAGGCGAACCTGTTCGCCCGGGACCTGTTCGAGATGTACCTGGGCTACGCGACCCGTCAGGGCTGGAAGGTGCGAGGTCCTGGGCTCGAGCCCGTCGGACATGGGCGGGCTGCAGCGACGTCACCTTCCTGGTCAAGGGCGACGGCGTGTGGACGCAAGCTCAAGCACGAGGGTGGCCCCCACCGGGTCCAGCGGGTGCCGGCCACCGAGTCCCAGGGGCGGGTCCACACCTCCTCGGCCACCGTGACCGTGCTGCCCGAGGCGGAGGAGGTGGACGTGCAGATCGACCCGAAGGACCTCGAGATCGACGTGTACCGGTCCTCCGGGCCCGGGCGGTCAGTCGGTCAACACCACCGACTCCGCCGTGCGCGTCACCCACGTCCCCACGGGCATCGTGGTGGCCATGCAGGACGAGAAGAGCCAGATCCAGAACCGGGCCAAGGCGTTGCAGGTGCTGCGAGCCCGGTTGCTCAAGCTCGAGCAGGACCGCCAGAGCGCCGAGCTCTCCGACGCCCGCCGCGGCCAGGTGGGCGGGGGCGGGCGATCCGAGAAGATCCGCACCTACAACGTCAAGCAGAACCGGGTCACGGACCATCGCATCGACCTCGACCTCTACAAACTCGACAAGGTGCTGGCCGGGGAGCTGGACGAGATCGTCGACGCGCTGGTGGCCGACGAGCGGGCCTACCAGCTCAGCGACCAGGGCAGCACCTGAGTGGCCGACGACGCCACGCTGGCCTGGCGGCTCCTGCTGGCCGAGGCCGAGCAGCGCCTGGCGGCCGCCGGGGTGGCCAGCGCCGAGGTGGAGGCCCGGAGACTGGTGGAAGAGGCATCGGGACGCACTCCGGCCGAGCTGGCCGTCGGGCTGGACGAGCTGGCCACGGTCCGGGGCGTGGCTCACTTCGATCGCATGCTGACCCGCCGGCTCGGGGGCGAGCCGCTGCAGTACGTGCTGGGCAGTTGGGGATTCCGCACGTTGGACCTGATGATCGACCGACGAGTCCTCATCCCCCGCCCCGAGACCGAGTCGGTGGTGGGTCACGCCCTGGTCGAGCTGGATCGGCTCCGATCCCGAGCGGTGACCGGCGAGCGGCGGCGGCTGCGCGTCGTCGATCTGGGCACCGGCTCGGGCGCGGTGGCGTTGTCGTTGGCGGCCGAGCGCCAGGGCCTCGAGATCTGGGCCACCGACGCCTCCGACGAGGCCCTCGACGTGGCCCGTGCCAACCTGGTCACCTTGGGCATCCGAGCCACAGGGGTGCGGCTGGCGCAGGGCTCGTGGTTCGAGGCGCTCCCCCCAGAGCTGGCCGGCACGATCGACCTGATCATCAGCAATCCGCCTTATGTGGCCGAGGGCGACGAGCTCCCACCCGAGGTGGCGCGGTGGGAGCCGGAGTCGGCGCTGGTCGCCGGACCGCTCGGCACGGAGAGCCTGGAGCACCTGGTGGTCGAAGGTCGTCGATGGCTGTCGCGCCCGGCCGCGGTGGTCCTCGAACTGGCCCCCCACCAGGGCTCGGCCATGGTCGGTGTGGCGCGCGCCGCGGGCTATGACCGCGTCGAGGTGCGGCCGGATCTGGCCGAGCGCCCCCGCGCCCTGGTGGCCCGGCTGGGCCCGACCAGCTGAATCAGCTGGTGAACGTGAGGCTGTTCAGCACGGCGGCGAACCCGGCGTCGGCCGGGTCGCCCGGGTAGATCGACAGCGTCTCGACCAGGTACAGCTCGTCGCCCTTGAGGAACAGCAGGGCGTTCTCGTAGCCGTTGCCGCCCTCGAAGGTGATCCGGTTGATCTTGTAGCGGATGGCCGGATAGCCCTGGTAGCTGGTCTGGGTCCGGCTCTCGACGAAGCCACCGTCAGCGGCCATCTTGGCGTCACCCAGGCGAGACACCGTGTCTTCGCCGGATTCGCCGGGGTTGGCGTGCACCTTGCCGTAGAGGACGTAGATCTGCGTGTCCACGGGTGCTTCGCCGATGGTGGCCAGCCAGCCGGTGAGCTGGCCGTTGTCGGCGGGGGCGAAGCCGACCGAGGTGGCGGCCGCGGTCGGGGGCAGGCTGACGGTGAAGCCACCTTCGGGATCGGTCACCGTCTTCCACCCGTTGGTGGTGCCGTGGATGCCGATCTTCTCGACGGCCTTGTTGACGGTGCTGCCCCCGGACACGATGTGCAGGGCCAGGGCGGCCACGCCGAGCAGCACCACGATGACGACGCCGATCAGCGCCAGGCTGCCCGCGCCCCGCTTCTTGGGCGGTGCCGCGGCCCGGGCCATCTCGTTGGGCAGGGGGGTCTCCACCGATCCGTCCATCACGTATCCACACAAGCGGCAGGTGCCGGGCGGCTCCTTGTGGGAGGCTCCGCAGGACGGGCATCGGTTCTTGGCCATCGGGTGTGACTCCCACCGGTCGGGGTGCAGTAGGTCGACGAAGACGAGACGGTTGCGTCCTAGATCGGCACCGCGACGGACCTACTGCAGCAAACGCGGCAACAAAAAGGTAGCAACTCCGCCGGTCCCCGGCGGTCCTCACCCAGGTTCGACCAGGATCTTGGCGTGGGCGTCGGGGTGGGCCAGCTCGACGAAGGCGGCCGGAACCCCCTCGATGGGGACGTTCCCGGTGATCAGGGGTGAGACATCCAGCTCGCCCTCGGCGATCCGTCGCAGCGTCTCGGCGAACTCCAGCGGGTCGTAGCCCAGCACGAACTGGAGGTTGAGCTCCTTGCTGATCGCCAGCATCGGGCGCACGGTGTCGGGCTGCATGCACACCCCGACCACCAGGATCTGGGCGTTGCGGGGGGCGTCGACCATGGCCGCGTCCAGCATCCCGGGCGAGCCAACAGCCTCGAACACCACCACCGGCAGCCGGGCCCCGTGGCGCCGCCAGGCCTCGATGGCCGGTTCCACTGCCGGATCGACGACCTCGTGGGCCCCCATGGTGGTGGCCAGGGATCGGCGCATGGGCGAGTAGTCGGCGGCGATGATCGGCTCGGCGCCGGCTCGGGCCAGCGCGGCGATGACGGCCAGCCCGACCGGTCCGGCCCCGAGCACCACCGCAGCCTGGCCGGCTTCGATGCGGGACCGGTTCACGGCGTGGAGGCCCACGGCCATGGGTTCGGTGAGCGCGGCCCGCGACGCATCCAGACCGTTGGGCACGTCCAGGCACAGCAGGTCGTTCAGCACCATGAGCTCGCCGTAGCCGCCCGGGTAGTGGTTCGAGTAGCCGACGGCGTGCACGCCGTCGGCGCCGAAGGCCACGGGCAGGCAGACCACCACGTCGCCCACCCCGTGGTTGGCGCCCCCACCGACCAGGTCGGGTCCGAGCTCGACCACCTCTGCCGCGAACTCGTGGCCCATCACCACGTCATGGGCCAGATCCATCATCTGGGGCGTCGGCATGCCGTCGCCCGCGGTTCGGGCGGCCTCGTCGGACAGCGCCACGAGCTGGTCCCCGTGGGCCAGGGCGTGCAGATCCGACCCGCAGATCCCGCACGCCAGCGTGCGCACCAGCAGCTGACCGTTGCCCGGGCGAGGATCCGCCACCTCGTCCACCACCAACTCCCCGCCTCGCATCACCGCTGCTTTCACGGGCCCCCCTGCTGGTCGTCTCGTCCCCCTGGCCGCGCGAATCTACCGGCCCGGTTCAGAAGGCGCAGGCCGCCAGGGCGGAGCCGCTGGTTCGATGACACCGGGATGCCGAAGGCGCCCGCAGGGAGGCTCGCCGACCGAAGGGCAAGGCAAGTAGGCTCCAGCGCCGGTTCGATGACGCACTCGGGGGCCCAACCATGTTCGGCAACAGGAAGAAGGCAGTCGACGGGGTGGGCAAGCTCGTGGGGGTGCCGTTCTTCGACGGCTTCTCGCCCGAGGAGCTCCAGCGCGTGGCCGAGCTGGCCGAGGACGTCGACGCCGAGCCGGGTGCCGTGCTCGTCGACCAGGGGCGGGTGGGCCAGGAGTGCTACGTCATCCTCGAGGGCCAGGCCAGCGTGTATGTGTCGGGCGAGCACGTGGCCACGTCGGGACCCGGCTCGATGGTGGGCGAGATGGCGCTGGTGGAGCACAAGCCTCGCAGCGCCACGGTGGTGGCCGACACCCCCATGAAGCTGATCGTGTTCGACACGAAGGCCTTCAAGCGGCTGCTCGAGGAGATGCCCAAGGCCCATGACCGGGTGATGGAGATCCTGGCCGCTCGCATGCGACCGAGCTGACCAGCGCGACCGAGGATCGGTCAGGCGAGCAGCTCGACCGACCCGTCGGCCGCCAGTTGGGCGGGACGCCCGACGCACTCGGCGGACTCCAGTTCCGCGAGGGCCGTCGCGTCGGTGCCCGATCCCCAGGTGCGGCCGCCCTCGGGAGTCAGCAGGGCGTAGAGGGCCTGCTCGGCCTGGCCGTCGCGGGCGTGGGTCACGGTGTAGCTCTCGATCTCGACCGGGCCCTGGTAGCCGTCCGCCGCCGAACGCGAGGGGCTGGCGTCGACCTGGGACTGCAGATCGTCGTGGCGGAAGCCGGCGGCGGGTGGGGCGGTGGAATACAGGCCGAACGCGTGCTTGGTGGTGTAGCCACCGTTGGCGCTGCACAACCCGATGGTGCCGGGGTCGTCGCGCAGGCGGTCGGCCATGGTGGCGATGCCGTGGCAGGGGTAGTTGTTCCACGGTCCACCGGCGAAGCTCATCCCGCCGGTGACCGTGAGCGGTCGGTCGAGTCCCAGGCCCAACTCGGCCGCGGCGATCTGCACCGCGGAGGGGAAGCACGAGTAGAGATCCACGAGGGCCAGGTCGTCGACGCCCACGCCGGCCAGGTCCATGGCCCGGGCGCCGGCCAGTCGGATGGCGGGCGACGAGCACAGGTCGATGCGGTTGGACACGAACCAGTGGTCGTGGGCGTCGGTGCCGGCCAGCGGGAACACCCAGCGGTCGGTGGGCACTCCCATCGAGCGGGCTGCTTCCACCGAGCACAGGATCAGTCCGGCCCCCTGCTCGACGTTGTTGTTCGAGTTCATGAGCTTGGTGTACGGGATAGGCGATCATCCGGTTGCCCGGGGTGGGGGTGGCGATCTCCTCGGCCGTGAAGGCCTGCTGGATCCAGGCATGGGGGTTGGTGGCGGCCACCTGGCTGAAGTCGGCCCACAGCTGGGCGGCGCGCCGGCGCTGCTCGTCGGGACTGCGGCCTGCGGCGGCACGAAGCGCGACCTCGAACATGGGGTAGACGGTCACCGGCAGGAAGACTCCTCGCTCCACCTCGAAGGGCGACGAGAGCGACCTGTCCTCGCCCAGAGACACGGAGGGGACCGTGTCGTCGGGCTGGGTGGTCCAGGGCAGCTCGCGGCCCTCGGCCCTCGCCTGGGTCCGCGAGCGCCACGCCTCCGCCCCGCCGACGAGCACCACGTCGGCCCGGCCGGCGGCGATGTCGGCGGCCGAGAGGTTCACCAGCGACTGGACGTAGTTGCCGCCCATGACCGTGTACATCGTCTGGCGCGGGCTGGCGCCCACGCGCTCGGCCCACCAGTGCCCCCGGATCGCCGTAGCGCCACGACAGCATCCGCGCTACCCGCACCGAATCGGCGCGAGCCAGCACGCCCCGGCCGCCGCTGTCGACCTCGGCCCGGCGTAGGGCCTCGACCAGCAGGTCGACCGGTTCCAGCACGTCGGCACCGCGGTCCACCCGCTGGCTGAGTTGCCCGGCACCGATCAGGACCGGGGTGCGGGGGTCGAGGCCGTCGAACATCGTCTTCTCCTGGTCTGGCGAGCCCGGCGACCCTAGCGGGATCACCGGCTCTCACTACACTCCTCGAATCGAGATCCTGATCCTCTGCACGGGCAACACCTGCCGTTCACCCATGGCCGAGGCGCTGTTGAGCGCCACGTTGGCCGAGCGGGGGATCGACGCCCGCATCACGTCGGCCGGGCGCGTGTCCGACGGTCAGCCGGCCACCGGCACCGCGGTGGACACCATGGCCGCCCGGGGCCTCGACATCTCTGACCACCAGAGCCGGCGCATGACCCCGTCCATGTTGGCCTCGGCCGACCTGATCGTGGCCATGACCCGTGAGCACGTGCGGGATGCCGCGGTGCTCTGGCCTGATTGCTACATCCGGTCCTTCACGCTCAAGGAGCTGGTCCGACGGGGCGAGGAGCGAAGGTCACCGGCCCGAGGGCGAGGCCCTGGAGGACTGGCTGGCCCGGCTGCACAAGGATCGCCGACCCGTCGACCACTTGGGGCAATCCCCTCTCGACGACGTGGCCGATCCGGTCGGCCAAGGGCCCAAGGTGTACGAGGCCACCGCCACCGAGCTGGCGGGACTGACCACCCGGCTGGCTGACCTGCTCTGGCCGCCGCCCGGCTGATGGGTGACGCCCTCATGCCCTCGACGCCCTCGATGCCCGCGACCCGCTGATGCCACCGCTGGCCGACTACGCCATCGTGTTGGCGGTGGTGACCGTGACCACGTTCGTGGTCATGCCCCTGGTGCTGCGGCTGGCCGTGCGCATCGGGGCGGTGGTGAGCCCCGACGAACGCCGCGTCCACGAGCGCCCGACGCCGCTGCTCGGCGGGGTGGGGATGCTGGTCGGCTTCCTGGCCGGCATGGCCGTGGCCTGGCGGCTGCACGCCTTCGGCTCCATCTTCGACAACAACACCGAGCCGCTGGGCCTGGTGATCGCGGCCGTGCTCATCCTCGGGGTGGGCGTCATCGACGACCTGCGGGAGGTGTCGGCTCCGGCGAAGGTGGCGGGCATCGTGCTGGCGGCCAGCGTGCTGGTGCTGTCGGGCATCAGCATCCTGTCGCTGCGCATCCCCTTCGTCAGCACGTTCATCCTGGATGCCAACTGGGCGTTTCTGGTGAGCGTGATGTGGGTGCTGGGCATGACCAACGCCATCAACATCATCGACGGGCTCGACGGCCTGGCCGGTGGCATCGTGGCCATCGCCGCGGCGGCCTTCTTCCTCTACGCCCAGCAGCTGGGCCGCGAGGGCGCGCTCCAGCCGGGCAACATCGGTCCGCTCATCGCCGTGCTGGTGCTCGGGATGTGCCTGGGCTTCCTGCCCCACAACGTCCATCCGGCCAAGATCTTCATGGGCGACGGCGGGGCCCTGCTGCTGGGACTGTTGATGGCCGCGTCCACCATGGTGGTGGGCGGTCGCACCGACACCCCGGTGAGCGGGCAGTCGTTCTTCTTCTTCGCCCCGGTGTTCATCCCGTTGGTCATCCTCGGGGTGCCCATACTGGACACCGCCTTCGCCATCCTGCGGCGCACCCGGACGCGAACCAGTCCGACCACGGCGGACAAGGACCACCTGCACCATCGCCTCATGCGCCTGGGCCACGGCCATCGGCGCAGCGTGTTCATCCTGTGGGGTTGGACCGCCCTGCTGTCGGGGCTGGTGCTCTATCCCGCCTACACCCACAAGGGCGACGGCGTGGCCCCCTTCGGCATCGCCGCGCTCGGCCTGGCCCTCTACACGCTGCTGCACCCCGGTGTTCGGGAGGTGCGTCGAGCCGAACAGGACGCGGCCCGCGCCGCCCACGAGCGCTCGGCGAGCGAAGCGCTGACCAGTCTCGAGGACCCCACGCCGACGCCGCGTTCGTAGACCTGCGCCATGCGCGCCGACATGGTCGCGGGGGCCACGTTCCCCGACTACGAGCTGTCCGGTCACACCGGCACCCACCGCAGGCGGTCGGAGCTCCAGCAGGGCGATCCGATGATCGTGGTGCTCAGCCGAGACGGCTACCGCCCCAAGGACCGCGCCAGCACGACGGGCTGGTGGAGCTGTATCGCGAGATCGAGGTCGGCGACGCCAAGCTGGTGACCATCAGCACCGACAACCTCCTCGACACCAACGAGTTCCGCTCCGGCGTGGCCGCGCACTGGCCGTTCCTGTCCGACCCCGGCCGCAAGATCCAGCGAGACCTCGACATCGCCGAGTACACCGATCCCCGCCACAACCCGATGGCGCCCCACACCGTCGTGCTGGAGCCGGGCCTGGTGATCCACCGCATGTACAGCGGCTACTGGTACTTCGGTCGTCCCACCCTCGAGGAGTTGCGCCAGGACCCGCGGGCCATCACGGCCAAGGTCCGGCCCGACTGGGACCTGTCGGCGCCTGGCCTGCGCCAGCGCTGGGACGCCGGCGACCACGACGAGTTCTATCCCTACGGCAAGACCCACGCCCAGGTGTTCGCCGAGCAGGACTGACCGCGCGCGCCGGCGGGGACCACGACCGAGGAACCAGCGTCGGGAATCGCCCGGTGACGTGGGGCCGGCGGTGGACACCAGTCAGAGTGCGACGGGCTGTTGCCGCGATCTTTGTGTCGTCAAAGTTGCGGCTGACCGAGCCCACGCGTAGGTTGCTGCCCGCTTTACCAGCGCCCCTCGTCGCCTCCGCGGCGGCACTCGGCGCGCTGTGGGGAAAGGCCTGGATTTGTGCCTGTGCCGACCCCGACGATAGATTGCGAATGGATTCACAAGCCCCGTTCGGGGCGATCGGGTGGTCGGCGCAGGGCCGGCAGACCCGATTCTCACCGGTCGAGAGGAGGTTCCGCCGTGGACCTTCGAGCGTTTCGCGAAGTCAACAACGGGTTCGGCGATGGCCTCGCGGCCGCCTTCGAGATGGTGGTGACCCCCATCATCTTCGCGTTCTTCGGGTACCTGCTCGACCGCTGGCTCGGGCTGCACCTCGTCTTCGCCCTCATCTTCGGCCTCATGACCTTCGCCTACATGATGTACAAGCTGGTCGCTCGCTACAGCGCCGACATGGCCCGCCACGACGAGGCGGCGCCGTGGTCGCGTCGGGCCGTCTCGGCCGCGCCAGCCACGTCGCAGCCCGAATCGAGCGTGACCGATGTTTGAGCCCCAGATGTTCGAGCCGGTCGACCAGTCCTTCGTCGAGGGTGCCCCCGAGCTCGAGATCGCCCGCGACATGGTGCGCCGGGCATTGCCCGTGGCCCCGGTGCTGCTGCTGGTGTGCGGTCTGATCTGGGGGATCGACGGGGCCCTGTCCAGCGCCTATGGCCTGGCCCTGGTGTTGTGCAACTTCCTGATCGCCGCCGCGCTGTTGGCCTGGGCCGCCCGCATCTCACCCACCATGTTGATGGCCGCCACCCTGGGCGGCTTTCTGCTGCGGATGATCCTGATCGTGGCTGCGGTGATGCTCGTCCACCACGCCTCCTGGGCCGTGATGGCCCCGATGCTCGCCACGATCCTGATCACCCACGTCGGCCTGCTGATGTGGGAGACCCGCTACGTATCCATCTCCCTGGCTTATCCCGGCCTCAAGCCCCGCAAAGGAGCCTGACAGGTGATCCTCGGCCTCGACTTCCCCCCCGTCAGCCAACTGGTGACGTGGAAGGTCCTCTTCGGGGGGACCGGCCCGTTCGGCGTGACCCGGGTCACGGTCCAGATCGTGTTGTCCGTGATCGTCGTGCTGGCCTTCTTCGTGTTGGCCGGTCGTCGCAAGGCCCTGGTGCCCAAGGGAGCCCAGAACGTGGCCGAATCGGCCGTGGACTTCATCCAGGACGGCATCATCCTGCAGAGCATGGGCGAGGAGGGGTTGTCCTGGACGCCCTTCATGCTGACCCTGTTCAGCTTCATCCTGGTGCTCAACATCTGGGAGGTCATCCCCGGGTTCCAGATGCCGGTGACCGCCCACATCGCCGTGCCCGCCGAGTTGGCCATCCTGGTCTGGTTCCTGTTCAACATCGTGGGCATCAAGAGCCAGGGCTTCTTCGGCTACCTGAAGAACATGGCCTTCCCCCCCGGCGTGCCGTGGCCGCTGTACATCCTGGTGACTCCCATCGAGATCGTGTCCACCCTGTTCGTGCGGCCGCTGTCGCTGGCCGTCCGGCTCTTCGCCAACATGCTCGCCGGCCACCTGCTGCTGGCCAGCTTCGCCGTGCTCTCGGCTGCCATGTTCACCGCTGACGCCATCTATCTGCGCCCGTTCGGCGTCCTGCCCTTCGGCCTGCTGATCGCTCTCACCGGCTTCGAGGTCCTCGTCTCGTTCCTGCAGGCGTTCATCTTCACCATTCTGGCCGCCGTCTACATCGGCCTGGCCATGCACCCCGAGCACTGACCCTCAGCGCCCGGCCCATCCCACCCCCGCACCACGTCCCGAAAGACAACAAGGAGAATCCAGTGCTCGTGCTTGCTGCTCAACAGGCAGGCGAGTTGGCGACCGGTCTCAAGACCGTCGGAGCCGGCATCGTCTACGGTGGCGCCGCCATCGGCCCCGGCATCGGTATCGGTATCGTGGTGGGCAACGCCATCACGGCCATGGCCCGCCAGCCCGAGGCCTCCGGCCCGGTGCGTACCACCATGTTCCTGGGCATCGCCTTCACCGAGGCGCTCGCCCTGTTCGGCTTCGTCCTCGCGTTCCTGCTCAAGGGCTAGGAGTTCCGCCATGCGCATCCGAACGCTGATCGCATCGGTGGTGCTGGCTGCCGGGATGATCGTCGCCCTACCAGCCGCGGCCTCGGCCACCGTGCCCTATCCGAAGGACGCGACCGAGCTGCAGCGCTGCGTCGTCGATGCCGTGAACCAGGGATCAGACGTCAGCGAGTGCTACAAGGCACCCAGCCCGATCGTGCCCGACGCCACCGACCTCTTCTACGGTGGCCTCGCCTTCCTGATCCTGCTGGCCGCCATGTGGAAGTGGGCCCTGCCCAGCATCACCGCCGGCCTCAATGGCCGGTCCGAGCGCATCAGCACCGATCTGGCCAAGGCCGACACGGCCCGAACGCGAGGCCGAGGAGCTGCTGGCCACCTACCAGCGCCAGGTGGCGGACTCCAAGGCCGAAGCCACCCGGATCATCGAGGATGCCCGGGCCACCGCCGAGGGGCTCAAGGCCGACATGGCCCGCCGGGCCGAGGCCGAGATCGCCGAGATGCGTGAGCGGGCCGCGCGCGACGTCGAGGCCTCCAAGGCCCAGGCCATCGCCGATCTCACCGGTGAGGTGGCGTCGCTGGCCATCGGTGCCGCCGAGGTCGTCGTCCAGCGCAACCTCGATCGCGACACGCAGGTGGCGTTGATCGAGAACTACATCAACCAGGTCGGCTCGGCCAACTGACCGGGTCTTCGACCCACTGACCCGGAGGAGATCGGCTCGTGGCCGACGACAGCACAACCGACCAGCGGATCGCCGGCTACGCCGAGGCGATGCTCGTGATCGCGGCCAACGAGCACCAGCTCGACGAGGTGGCCGACGAGCTGTTCCGATTCGCCCGCGTGCTCGAGGGCTCCGACGAACTGCGTGACGCCCTGGGTGACGTCCACCTGCCCGCGGCCCGTCGTCAACAGATCGTCGAGGACCTCCTGGCGGGCAGGGCCACCGAGGTCACCACTGCCCTCATCTCGATGCTGGTGGGCGTCGGTCGGGCCCGGGAGCTGCCAGCCATCGTCGATCGTCTGGTGGCGGCCAGCGCATCGCGACAACCAGCGCGGTGGCCGAGGTGCGCTCGGCCATCGAGCTCACCGCCGACCAGCGGGCCCGCCTGGAGGCCGCCCTGGCCGAGGCCACCGGTTCGCCCGTCGAGGTCAAGGTCATCGTCGATCCGTCCGTGCTGGGCGGGGTCGTCGCCCAGATCGGCGAACCGTCATCGACGGGTCCGTGCGCCACCAGCTGAGCCAACTCCGAGAGACCATCTAGAGCGAGAAGTCGAGAGCCATGGCTGAACTGACCATCAACACCGGCGACATCACCGCCGCCCTCCAGAAGAACCTGGCCGACTTCCACCCTGACGTGGAGCTGCGCCAGGTCGGCCGCATCCTCGAGGTGGGCGACGGCATCGCCCGCGTGTCGGGCCTGCCCGACGCGGCCGTGAACGAGCTGCTCGAGTTCGAGGGCGGCACGGTCGGACTGGCCTTGAACCTCGACGAGGAGTCGATCGGTGCTGTGATCCTGGGCGACAGCGAGTCGGCCGCCGAGGTCGAGGAGGGCTCGCCGGTGCGGGCCACCGGACGCATCCTGTCGGTGCCGGTCGGCGACGGCATGCTCGGTCGGGTGGTCAACGCCCTGGGCGAGCCCATCGACGGCAAGGGCGCCCTCGGTGGGCACCGAACTGCGCCGCATGGAGATCCAGGCACCGGGCATCACCGGCCGCCAGCCCGTGCACGAGCCGCTGCAGACCGGCATCAAGTCCATCGACGCCATGACCCCCATCGGGCGCGGTCAGCGTCAGCTGGTCATCGGCGACCGCAAGACGGGCAAGACCACGGTGTGCATCGACACGATCCTGAACCAGAAGGGCCAGGGCGTGAAGTGCATCTACGTGGCCATCGGGCTCAAGGGCGCCACCGTGGCCCAGACGGTCAACACGCTGCGCGAGCACGGCGCCCTCGACTACACGGTCGTGGTGCTGGCCGCCGGCGTCGGACCCGGCGCCGTTCAAGTACCTCGCCCCCTACGCCGGCTGCGCCATGGGCCAGCACTGGATGGACAACGGCGAGCACGCCCTCATCGTCTACGACGACCTGTCCAAGCAGGCCGAGGCCTACCGCCAGCTGTCGCTGCTGCTGCGCCGCCCGCCGGGTCGTGAGGCATACCCCGGCGACGTCTTCTACCTGCACAGCCGCCTGCTCGAGCGGGCGGCCAAGCTGTCCGACGAGCCGGGCGCCGGATCGCTCACCGCCCTGCCCATCATCGAGACCAAGGCCGGTGACGTGTCGGCCTACATCCCGACCAACGTGATCTCCATCACCGACGGCCAGGTCTACCTCCAGGACGACCTGTTCAAGTCGGGCGTGCGCCCGGCGGTGGACGTGGGCATCTCGGTGTCGCGGGTGGGTGGCGCCGCCCAGACGAAGGCCATGAAGGCCGTGTCGGGCACGCTCAAGCTCGACCTGGCCCAGTTCCGCGAGCTCGAGGCGTTCGCCACCTTCGGTTCCGAGCTCGACAAGGTGTCCGCCGCCCAGCTCGACCGGGGCTACCGGCTGGTGGAGCTGCTCAAGCAGAACCTGAACTCGCCCATGCCCATGGAGGAGCAGGTGGCGGTCATCCTGGCCGGCACCGGCGGCTACCTGGACGACATCCCGGTGTCCGACGTCAAGCGCTTCGAGTCCGATCTGCTCGACTACCTGCGGGGCCGCCACGGCGACCTGCTGGAGTCGATCCGCACCTCCGGTGCGCTGCCGGCCGAGGAGGCGTTGGCCAAGGCGGTGGCTGCCTTCAAGGACGAGTTCTCGCCCTCCGATTCGACGGCTGCCACCCTGTCGGCCTCGGCCGAGACCGACCAGATCGACCGCGCCATGACCGCCGCGGCCACCGCCGACGAGGTCGACGACGCGGTCGAGGTCGGGGAGGCGTAGTCGTGGCTGGTGGTCAGGAGCGGATCCTCCGCCGACGGATCCGCAGCGTCGACTCGACGAAGAAGATCACGCGCGCCATGGAGCTGATCGCCGCCACCCGGGTGGTCAAGGCCCAGGAGCGGGCCGCGGCGGCGCGGCCCTACTCCGACGAGATCACCGCAGTCATCGCCCAGCTCGCCCACGCCGGTGCGGCCAAGGACCATCCGCTGCTGCGGGACAACCCGGGCGCCGATATCCGGGCCGTCATCTGCATCACCTCGGACCGTGGGCTGTGCGGCGCCTACAACTCCACGATGATGCGCATGGCCGAGCGCCAGCTCAAGGCCATCGAGGCCGAAGGGCATCGCTACGCGCTGATCGTGGGCGGCAAGAAGGCCCAGACCTACTTCCGCTTCCGCAACTACCGCATCGACGACGCCTTCCTGGGCGTCACCGACCAGCCCACCTACGAGCAGGCCCGCGAGATCGGCGAGTCGATCATCGGCCGGTTCGCGGCGGGCGAGTTGTTGTCGGCCGACATCTGCTACTGGCGCTTCGTGAGCGCCGGCACCCAGGAGGCGGTCACCCGCCGCATCCTGCCGGTGGAGATGGACGACACGGGCGCCGACGCCGGCCAGGCGGCCACTGGGCCGACTGCGGACCTGGAGTACGAGCCGTCGCCCACCGCCATCCTGGGCGAGCTCCTGCCGCGGTACGTGACCAGCCGCATCTTCTCCGCCCTGCTCGACGCTTCGGCGTCTGAGTACGCGGCCAAGCAGCGGGCCATGAAGGCGGCCACCGACAACGCCGAAGAACTCAAGACCACGCTCAGCCGCATCATGAACCGGGCCCGCCAGGATGCCATCACCACCGAGATCATGGAGATCGTCGGTGGTGCCGAGGCGCTCAAGGGCGACAAGAAGGGCGGCGACCAGTTGCTGCTCGAACACGTCGGATCCGAGCACCTCTTCGCCCAACACCTCGATCCCACCGACCACAGCCCCGCGCACGCTCAGCCCCACAACTGACCCGGCGCGCCCGCCCCGGCGGCGCCGATGCCTCGATCGCCCGCACCAGGAGACCCCGTATGACCGTCACCGACACCCCCAGCACCGACAGCCCAGCCGCCGCCGCTCCCCTCAAGGACGGTCGGGTGGTGGCCATCGCCGGCCCGGTGGTCGACGTGGAGTTCCCCGCGGGGCCCTTCCCGAGATCAACACGGCGGTGCAGATGACCATCACCCTCGAGGGTGAGGACAACTTGGTCACCGGCGAGGTGGCCCAGCAGATCGGCGACAACCGCGTGCGGGTCGTCTCGCTCAAGCCCACCGACGGGCTGACCCGGGGCACGCCCGTGACCAACACCGGTCGCGGTATCAGCGTGCCGGTGGGCGACGTCACCCTGGGCAACGTGTGGAACGTCATCGGTGAGCCACTCATGGGTGGCCAGGAGGTGCTCGATCGCATCACCGAGCGCTGGGACATCCACCGCGAGGCGCCCGCCTTCGACTCCCTCGAGCCCAAGGCCCAGGTCTTCCCGACCGGCATCAAGGTCATCGACCTGCTCACCCCGTACCTGGCCGGCGGCAAGATCGGCCTGTTCGGAGGCGCCGGTGTGGGCAAGACCGTGCTCATCCAGGAGATGATCAACCGGGTGGCCTCCCAGCACGGTGGCGTGTCGGTGTTCGCCGGGGTGGGCGAGCGCACCCGCGAGGGCACCGACCTGCTGTTGGAGATGCAGGAGTCGGGCGTGATCGAGAAGGCCGCCCTGGTGTTCGGCCAGATGGACGAGCCGCCCGGCGTGCGCCTGCGCGTGGCCCTCTCCGCGCTGACCATGGCCGAGTACTTCCGCGACGTGCAGGGCCAGGACGTGCTGCTGTTCGTGGACAACATCTTCCGGTTCGTGCAGGCCGGCTCCGAGGTGTCCACCCTGCTCGGGCGCATGCCCTCGGCCGTGGGCTACCAGCCCACGCTGGCCGACGAGATGGGCGAGCTGCAGGAGCGCATCACCTCCACCAGAGGTCGTTCCATCACCTCGCTCCAGGCCGTGTACGTGCCCGCTGACGACTACACCGACCCGGCGCCGTTCACCACCTTCACCCACCTCGACGCCACCACCGAGCTCGACCGCCAGATCGCTTCGCTGGGCATCTACCCGGCCGTGAACCCGCTGTCGTCCACCTCGTCGATCCTGGCGCCCGAGGTCGTGGGCCAGCGCCACTACGACGTAGCCCGCCAGGTGCAGGAGGTGCTCCAGCGCTACAAGGAGCTCCAGGACATCATCGCCATCCTGGGCCTCGACGAGCTCTCCGAAGAGGACCGGATCACCGTCAACCGGGCTCGCAAGGTGCAGCGCTTCCTGTCCCAGCCCTTCTTCGTGGGCAAGGTGTTCACCGGCATGGACGGCATCTGGGTCGACACCGAGACCACCGTCGATTCCTTCGCTCAGCTCGTCAACGGCGACCTGGATGACCTGCCCGAGCAGGCGTTCCTGAACGTGGGCGACGCCGATTCGGCCCGGGCCAAGGCCCGCGAGCTCGAGAAGGGCGCATGACCCTGCACGTCGAGCTCGTCTCGCCCGAGCGCATCCTGCTGTCGACCGATGCCACCATGGTGGTGGCGCGCACGATCCGGGGGGGCGACATCGCCTTCCTGACCGATCACGCGCCCTTCATCGGCGCACTCGACACCTGGCCGCTCGACATCGTGACCCCCGACGGGGTCACCGAGCGGGTGGCGGTGCACGGAGGATTCATCTCGGTCACCAACAACCAGGTCAAGATCCTGTCGGACCTGGCCGAGCTGGGCAGCCAGATCGACGTGGCCCGGGCCCAGACGGCCCGGGAGCAGGCCGAAGCGGCCTTGCCGCCGGGCGACGAGGCCAAGGGCTCGGAGGCCGCCGCCGCGCTGGCCCGGGCCAACGCCCGCCTGGCCGTCGCCTCGCCGTCCTGATCCCTCCAGCAAATTGGGCATCTTTGCGTTCGGAAACCGCACCTATTGATGCCCGATATCCCTGGGGCCAACGTCATCTCCGGGGCCCGTCGAAGGTTCACGAGGTTCAGTCGAGCTGGACCGATTTGAGGTCGGCGGCCGGCTCGGGATAGGAGAGGTCCAGCGATTCGAGCGTCTCCACCAGCACGGTCGAGATGACCAGGTTGCGGAACCACTTCTGGTCGGACGGGACCACGTACCACGGCGCGTCACGGGTGGAGGTCTCGCTGAGGGCGTCCTGGTAGGCGGCGGTGTACTTGTCCCAGTACTTGCGCTCCTCGATGTCGCCGTGCTCGAACTTCCAGTGCTTGGCCGGATTGTCGAGCCGTTCCTGAAGCCGCCTGCGCTGCTCGCCGCTGGAGATGTGCAGGAAGAACTTGCGGATGACGGTGCCCTCGTCGGCCAGCATCTGCTCCCAGTGGCGGATGTGGTCGTAGCGTCGCCGCCACACCTTCTCGGGCACCAGGTCGTGGACCCGCACCACCAGCACGTCCTCGTAGTGGCTGCGGTTGAAGATGGCGATGTCGCCGGCCGGGGGGGCGTTGTGGTGCACCCGCCAGAGATAGTCGTGGGCCAGCTCCACGTGGTTCGGGCGCTTGAAGTTGGCGACCCGGACGCCGAGCGGGTTGATCATCTTGAACACGTGCTTGATGGTGCCGTCCTTGCCCGAGCTGTCCATACCTTGGAGCACGACCAGCAGCTTGTGGCTGGCGCCGGCGTAGAAGACCTGTTGAAGGTCGAACAGTCGTGTCGCCAGCTCGTCGTTCTGGACCTTGGCGTGGTCCTTGCTGGGGGCGCCGTCGATGGCGGTGGTCGGGCGCTTGGAGAGCTTGACGTTCTGACCGGGCTCGACCCGGAACTGGTCCATGTCCATGCTCCATGCTGGCCCAGCCACGCTCTAGCGTCGCGACATGCCCCGCCGACGCCTTGGTGTGGTCCTGGTGGTGCCCGCCCCGCTGGCCGATGCCGTCGACGGACTTCGACGTGCCTTCGGCGATCCCGCGTTGTACCGGGTGGTGCCCCACATCACCCTGGTGCCGCCGATCAACGTCGGTGAAGCGGACCTATCCGCCGCCCTGGCCTGCCTGCGAGCAGCGGCCGGCCGGACTCGCCCCCTCGACTTGACCCTCGGTCCGGTCGCCGTGTTCCCCGGCGACGAGCACGTCGCCTACCTCGAGGTGCACGGCTCCGCCGCGATGGAGGCCGGCCTGGTCGATCTGCACCGCCGCGTCAACCAGGCGCCGCTCGACCGCCCGGCCGACCACGACTTCGTCCCCCACGTGACCCTCACCCAGGGTGTGGCCGCCGAGCGGCTGGCGGCCGTGGTGGCCGCCTCGGCCGACTGGACGCCACAGCCGGTGCACGTCGAGGGATTGCACCTGCTCGAGGAGCAGCACCGGCCCGAGGGGCGCCAATGGCGTCCCGTTGCCGATGTGGATCTCGCCCCGTCGCACATCGTGGGTCGCGGCGGGCTGGAACTGGAGCTCACCCCGAGCGAGCACCTCGATCCGCAGGTCCGCGAGCGCGCTGGAAGCCGCCGGTGCGCTCGACGAGATCGCGCCGGCCACGGCGACGGCCACGCGCTGGCGCGGCGTGCGGCCGTTGGTGGTGGCGGCCCGCCACGCGGGGGAGGTGGTGGGCGTGCTGGCCGGGTCGGTCTGGGGAACCGGGGCCTCGCTCGACGGGGCCTGGCTGGACCCGGACGCCACCGATCTCGACGTGCGTCGCCACCTGGATGGGGTCTGGGACGCGGCCGAGAAGCGTCACCGCCGGCGCCTCAGGGCGACCGGGGTCAGATGACGTACTGCACGGCGGCCCGTTCGGCCACGATGGGCGTGATCTGGTCGGCGATGATCTGCAGGTGGGTCGGGTCCTGGCTGTAGGTGCGCCAGCCGTCCTCGTCGTCGAAGTCGGCCACCACCACGGCCTGCCAGTTGCCCTCGACCAGGCCCGCGTCGGTGCCGACCCGGTAGTCGCGGATCTGGGGGATGACATCCGGCAACCCCCGCAGCGTGTCCCAGGCGGCCTCGTGCTGGTCGGGGGTGGACTCGGCGGTGAAGCGGAACACGGCCACATGCCGGAACATCGGGAACCTCCTGGTCGGTGGGGATAGGGCTAGAGCAGGGCCCGGTAGCTGCCGCCGTCGACGGGCAGGGCCGCACCGGTGATGAAGCGGGCCTGGTCGCTGCACAGGAAGGCGACCACCGCGCCGAAGTCCTCGGGTCGGCCCAGGTGACCGGTCGGCGTGGCGGCCGCGGGGCCGCTCAGGTCGTCCCCGTAGAGCGATCGGAGTCGGTCGGTGTCGTGGGACCCCGGTTGGATCGAGTTGACCGTGACCCCGGCCGAGGCCACCTCCAGCGCCAGGGTCTTGAGGAAGCCCGTGGCGCCGGCCCGGGCCGTGTTGGACAGGATGAGGCCCTCGATCGGCTGGCGGACCGAGATCGAGGTGATGGCCACCACCCGACCCCAGCCGCGATCCACCATGGCTGGCACGGCGGCGCGACGCATGGCCACCACCGACAGCAGGTTGAGCTCGAGCGCGGGCGCGTAGGCGTCGAGATCGGTGGTGGCGAAGGTGCCGGGCGGAGGACCGCCGGCGTTGGTGACCAGGATGTCGATGGGGCCGATGGCGTCTTCCGCGTCGGCCACGAACCCGGTGGCGCCGGCCACGTTCGACACATCCGAGACCAGACCCACCACTGCGTCGTCGGGGAGACCCAGCTCGGCGGTCAGCTCGGCGGCGGCGGTCTGGATCCGGGTCGCGTCCCGGCTGCAGACCGCCACCCGCACCCCTCGGCAGCCAACGCCCTGGCGGTGGCGCGACCCAGACCACTGGAGGCGCCCGCCACCGCGGCCCGACGGCCCACGAGTCCCAGTTCCATGGCCGGCCGAACCTACCCGCTCCCCGCCCCGGCAGCCCCCGCCGGGCCTGAGTAGGTTCGGGCGGATGGACCTGACCCAGATCGGTGCCGGTGTGTACGCCTGCCTCCAACCCGACACCGGCCTGGGGGCGTCCAACTCCGGTTTCGTCGACCACGGCGGCGGCCTGGTGGTGGACACCCTCTACGACCTGCCGCGAACCCGACGCCTCATCGACCTCTACGCCACGGTTCGCACCGACCCGGCCCGACGGCTGGTGAACACCCACCACAACGGTGACCACTGCTGGGGCAACCAGCTCTTCGCCGAGCTGGGCACCGAGATCATCGGCCATCGCCTGTGCGCCGAGTACTTCGAGCGCGAGGCCTCGCCCGAGCTGTTCGTGAGCCTGGTCGAGGCCGACGAGGTCCCGCCCGCCTTCGCCGCGCTGAGCGCCGCACTGTCCGACTACGACTTCCACGACATCGTGCTGACCCCGCCCACCACCCTCATCGACGACGACACGCAGCTCGACCTCGACGGCCTCGACGTCCGCCTGCTGTATGTGGGCCCCGCCCACACGCCCGGCGACGTCGTGGTCCACCTGCCCAGCGAGGGCGTGGTGTTCACCGGCGACATCCTCTTCCACCGCTGCACGCCGATCGGTTGGCAGGGCACCTTCGCCAACTGGATCGCCGCCCTCGAGCGCATCGAGGCATTGGAACCGGCCACGGTGGTGCCCGGCCACGGTCCGCTGTCGGGAGTCGACGGGTTGGCCGACCTGCGGGAGTACCTCGTCTACGTGCAGCGCGAGGCGCGGTCGGGTTCGACGCCGGGCTCCCCACCCTGGATGCGGCCCGGCGCATCGACCTCGGTCCGTACCGAGTTGTGGACCGAACCCGAGCGCCTGGCCTTCCAACTCGATCGGGCCTACCGGGAGTTCGAGGGTCGAGCCTGGGACGCGCCCGTCGACATCGCCAAGGTGTTCACCGAGATGGCGGCCCTGGCCGCCGACCGGACCGTCGCGTCCTGAGCCTCAGCCCGATTCCTGTGCCTCGCGGTCGGCCAGGCTCCGTCGGTCGACCTTCTGCATGGGAGTCAGCGGCAGCGCCTCCACCACTCGGAGCGCCTCGGGCAGCTTGTGGCTCGACAGTCGGTCCCCGCCGAAGCGGCGCAGCTCGGCGAGCGACACCGGTTCGCCCGGCTGGCGGGGCACCACCACCGCCACACCGATCTCGCCCATGACAGGGTCGGGCCGGGGCACGACTGCCACCTCCCGTACGTCGGGGTGGGAGGCCAGCACCGCCTCGACCTCGAGCGGGTACACGTTGTAGCCACCGCGCACGAACATCTCCTTGGCCCGACCAGCCAGGCGCAGGCACCCGTTCTCGTCGATGCGGCCGAGGTCGCCGGAGTGCACCCAGCCGCCGCGCAAGGTGGCCGCGGTGGCCGCCGCGTCGCGCCAGTACCCGCGCAGCTGGGTGGGAGAGCGCAGGCAGATCTCTCCCACCTCGCCGGGTGCCACGGCCCGGTCGTCGGGATCGCGGATCGCCAGCTCGACGCCAGGTCGGGGTGGCCCACCGTGAACAGGGCTTCGTCGTCGTCGGCGTCGAAGGCCGTGGCCGTGCCGATGCCGCCGGACTCGGTGGAGGAATAGCGGATGGAGTAGGCCGCGTCGATGCGCTGTCGGGCCTCGCGCACCAGGGCCGGGGGAGACAGGGCGCCACCCATCACGATGGTCCTCACCGCCGACAGGTCGAACGAGTCGAAGTCGGGCTCGCGCAGCAGCAGGGCGAGCTGCGGCGCCACCCCGCCGATGCTGGGCATGCGCTGGTCGGCGATGAGTCGGAGCACGTCGTTGGCCCGCCAGCGGTCGACCAGGTGCACGGTGCTGGCGGTGCGCAGGTACCAGGGCAGCTTGGTCATGAACCCGATGTGAGCCAGCTGGGTGCCCGACAACATGGCGGCGCCGCCGCCCCAGCGTCCGCCGGTGTCGGCCTGGCAGACCGCGGCCAACTCGGACTCGGTGAACACCGCGCCCTTGGGTGTGCCCGTGGTGCCCGACGTCAACACGATGGCTACCGGGCGGTCGGGGTCGGAGGCCAGCTTGTCTGGCGTGCGGCCGGCCAGGCCCCGGCGCAGGCGGGCGAGCATCGGAGCGGCCGAGGAAGCGAGCTCGATCAGCTCGACCCGGCGATCGTCGATCGCCCCGCCGGACAGCCCGCCGGCCAGGGCGCGGTGGCCAAGATCAGCGTCGGGTCGACCACCTCGACCATGGCCGCCCGCTCGTGATCGGTGGCGCGCGGGTTCAGCCCGACGGTGATGGCGCCCAGCTTGGCCGCGGCCGCATACGCCACCACGTACTCGGGGGTCGACGGCAGGGCCAGGGCCACCACCGATCCTTCCATGACCCCCAGACGGCCGAGACCTGTCGCGACCTCGTCGCTGATCTGATCGAGTTGGCGGAAGCTGAGGGTCCAGCGGGGTCCGGCGTCGGTTCGAGGGGAGGCGAAGGCAGGCTGATCGCCGAAGCGCCGGGCGGCCTCGGCCACTGTCGCGGCCAGCACCTGTTCAGCTCGACAGCGACGCGGCCCAGGCCGGATCGAGGTACTCGTTGAGACGCGAGATCCGGTCACCGGTCACGGTGCGCGACCATGCACACGGGGATGGCCACCTCCGTCCCGTCCGGGACGGTGCCGCGCAACCGGTGCTCTTGGAAGAAGCCGTCGGGCAGCAGTTCCCGGCGACGGACGTCGTATCGGCGATCGGCCAGCTTGGTGCAGAGCCAGCCGATCACCCGGAGCGAGGCGGCCTTGTCCAGAGCGCGGTCGTTGAAGTTGGCCCACACTTCGACGTCATCGGCGTAGCAGGTCGACACCGCTTCCAGGTCGCCGGCCTCGATGGCGGCGAAGAGGCGATCGGCCAGTGCCAGGGTGTCCTCATCGGTCATGGCATCATCCTGTCATGGCCCAAACCGTGCTCGACGGGATCGAAGAGGTGCGCGCCGCGGTCGGACGCGAGCTCGGGACCAGCAAGTGGCTGAAGGTCACCCAGAAGCGCATCGACCAGTTCGGGAGGGCCACGGGCGACGAACCGTGGATCAGCGTCGACCCGGGCCGGGCGGCCGAGGGTCCGTTCGGCGCCACCGTGGCTCAGCGGAACCTCACCCTTTCACTGTCCAACGCCCTGCTGCCCGAGGTCGTCGAGGTGCGCGGCTTCTCGTTGGGGATCAACTACGGCTTGGGCCAGGTCCGGTTCCCCGTGCCCGTGCTGGTGGGATCGCGGTTGCGGGCCAGTGTCGCGCTGGCCGATGCCCAGGATGTGTCGGGCGGGGTGCAGACCACGATGACCATCACCATGGAGCTCGAGGGCAGCACCAAGCCGGCCTGCGTCATCGAGTCGCTGAGCCGGTACCTGGTGTAGGCCCGCTTGGACCCTTTGCACCCACGCCGTCGGTTCCGGCGCGACATCGAAGGCCTGCGCTGCGTGGCCATCGCCACGGTGGTGCTCTTCCACGCCGGTGTGCCGGGGTTCGCGGGTGGATTCGTCGGCGTGGACGTCTTTCTGGTCCTATCGGGCTTCCTCATCACCGACCTGCTCTGGAAGGAGCTGCACCACGACGACCGGATCGGCTCCGCGTCGTTCTACGCCCGGCGGGCCCGGCGGATCCTGCCCGTGTCCACGCTGGTCATCGTGGCCACCGTGTTGGTGGCTTGGCGGGTGGTGCCGCCGCTGGAGCTGCCATCTGTGACCCGCGACGGGTTGGCCAGCGCGCGCTGTTCGTGGCCAACATCCGCTTCGCCCTGGCCCACACCAGCTACCTCACGGTGGCGGCGCCGTCGGCCTTCCAGCAGTACTGGTCGCTCGGGGTGGAGGAGCAGTTCTATCTGGTGTGGCCCGCGGTGCTCCTGTTCGTGTCCCGCGCCCCACGGTTGGGCGAGCGCTCCACGGCCAGGCGCTGGCCGTGCTGGCCGGGTTGGGCCTGCTGTCGCTGCTGGCCTCGTGGTGGCTGACCGGTGTGAACCAGCCGTGGGCGTTCTTCTCGTTGCCCACGCGGGCCTGGGAGCTCGGCGCTGGTGCCCTGCTGGCCCTCGGTGAGCCGTGGCTGAAGCAGATCGGTGGGGGGGTGGCCCGGGTGGTCGGGTGGGCGGGACTGTTGGCGGTGGCGTGGGCCACAACCCGACTGTCGGCGGCCACGCCTTACCCTGGCCTGGCCACGGTGATCCCGGTGGGGAAGCACCGCGGCCGTCATCGCCGCCGGGTGCGCACCCCACACCTGGGGGGCTGAGTGGTTGCTCAGACACAAGCCGGTTCCACGTCGGCGGACGGCTGTGGTACACGTTGTACCTGTGGCATTGGCCGATCCTGGTACTGGTGCCCCTGGCCGTCGGCCACGCGTTGTCGCTGGCCGCCAACCTGGGTCTGGTGCTGGTGTCCGTCGGCTTGTCGGCGGTGACGGTGGTGGTCATCGAGGCGCCCGTCCGCTTCGCCCCCCAGCTGGCGACGCCCCGGCGGGCGTTGAGCCTCGGGGCAGCCCTCATCGCCGTGGCCGTGGTGGCCACGATACGCGCTCCCGGTGCCCCCGATCTCGGGTCACGGTGTGGCCGTGGCCCTGTCGCCCCGGAAGGCCCCGGTCGCGGCAGCTCACGGCTCCGTCGATCCCTTGACTGCGGCCCTGGACAACGCCACCGCGCCCGTGACGGCCGCGGTGGCAGCCTCCGTCGGGGTGGACGCCGTCCCGGTCAACCTCGATCCATCACTGGCCCGAGCTCGATGCCAACGCGGCCCGCCCCTTCCTCGACGGCTGCCTGGCCAGCTTCACCGCCACGGCGGTGGGTACCTGCACGTACGGCTCGGCACAACCGGTGGCCACCGTGGCAGTGTTCGGCGATTCGCACGCGGCGATGTGGTTACCGGCCCTCGACACCATCGCCAACCAGCGCAACTGGCGCCTGGAGGTGTTCACCAAGGCCACCTGCCCGCCGCTCGAGACCGCGGTGTGGGCTCCCAACTTCGGCCGGGAGTACCACGAGTGCGATGCGTTCAACACGGCGGCGCGAGCCCAGGCTCGCGTCACTGCGACCCAACCTCGTGGTGCTGGACATGAACCGGGCCTACGGCTCGGCCTACCACCTCGATCAGTACGGCCCGGCCTGGCTGGCCGGTCTCACCGCCACCGTCGCGGCCATCCGGGCCGACGGCTCCCAGGTCCTGGTGATCGGACCGGTGCCGCATCCGGCCAACGACGAGCCCAACTGCCTGTCGACCAACCTGGACCACGCCACCAACTGCACCCAGGCCATCAGCGACGCCTACGACGTGGCCGGCCTGGCCCGGGAACAGGCCGCGGTGGTGGCCGCGGGTGGCCACTACCTGGACGTGCGGCCGTGGTTCTGCACGCCGGCCCGCTCGCGGTGATCGTGGGCAACATGCTGCTGTACCGCGACGAGAACCACATCACGACCACCTATGCCAGCTGGCTGGCCCCAGTCATGGCGGCCCAGCTCGATGCGCTCCAGGTGCTGCCGTCCACGCCCCCACCGACCACCACGACGCCGGCGACCACGTTGCCTGCGTCCAGCAGGGCGGCGACCATGCAGAACGGTCACTGATGACCGAACAGCCGCACTCCGGCCCCGCATCCGTGTCGTGGCCCTGCGCCCGATGGTGCCCCTGATCGCGGTAGCTCCTTGCTCGCCTGTGGCTCCACCGCCCACCTGGGCGTCGAGTGCGGCGGCGACGCGCCGGGCGCCGACCACAACCGTCCCGGCGTGGCCTGCGGCGGGGCGGTCGACCTCGCCCCGGTGGCGCTGGCCCACGGCCTGCAGTGCTCGCCCCTGTGCGCCGTGGCGTGGCGAGCTCGGGCCTCGGCCCATTCCTGACGGGGCGTCAGGTCCGTGGGACGGGGTGAACTAGGCTCGTCGCCGCCATGGACCTGCGCTTCACCCCCGAGGAGGACGCCTTCCGCAAGGAGGTCCGGGCCTACCTCGACGACCTGCTCCACGGTGAGTTCTCGATGATCCGGGGTCGAGGCGGCCCCGGCGACGAGCACGCCTTCTTCGACGAGCGCCTGGCCTGGGAGCGCCGGCTCGGCGTCCGACGGCTGGACCTGCGTGGGCTGGCCCGCTCGAGTCGGCGGCCGTGGCCTGCCGCTGAACCAGCAGGTCATCTACTTCGAGGAGTACGCCCGCGCCGGCGGACCCGGCCGGCTGGGCCACATCGGCGAGGGCCTGATCGGCCCCACGCTCATCCACTTCGGCTCGCCCGAACAGCAGGGCCGGTTCCTGCCCGCGATCTCGCCGGGGCCAGGAGCTCTGGTGCCAGGGCTACTCCGAGCCCGACGCCGGATCCGATCTGGCCAACATGCCAGACCCGAGCGATCTGGCCACCGACGCGAGGGCCGCGACGAGTGGGTCATCGACGGTCAGAAGGTGTGGACGTCGCTGGCGCACTGGAGCGACTGGTGCTTCGTGCTGGCCCGCACCGACCGCGAGGCCCCCAAGCACCGGGGCATCTCCTTCCTGCTCATCCGCATGGACTCGCCGGGCATCGAGATCCGACCGATCGTGCAGCTCACCGGCACCTCGGAGTTCAACGAGGTGTTCTTCGCCGGTGCCCGCACCCCGGCCGAGCTGGTGGTCGGCGACGTCAACGGGGGCTGGAAGGTGGCGATGGGCCTGCTCTCGTTCGAGCGGGGTGCATCCACGCTGGGCCAGCAGTTCGGCTTCGAGCGCGAGCTCGGCGAGATCACCGACCTGGCCCGGGCCAACGGGCGAGCCGACGACCCCGCCTTCCGCCAGCGGCTGGCCGACGGCGTGGAGTCGCCTGCGAGATCATGCGCTGCGAACAGCCTGCGCATGCTCACCCACGCCGACGAACCCCAGCTCAGCGGCGCGTCGCTGCATCGCCAAGCTCTACTGGGCCCGGTTCGCACCGGGACCTGGGCGAGCTGTGCCATGGACGTACTCGGCCCCGACGGCCATCGTCGGTGCACGGACGCCCTACGACCTGTCCGCGGCCCAGCGCCTGTTCCTTTCACCCGAGCCGACACCATCTATGGCGGATCTGATCAGATCCAGCGCAACATCATCGGCGAGCGGGCGCTGGGCCTGCCCCCCGAGCCGCGCCCGACCTGAACGCGGACCGGACCGACCCCGCCGACCCGAGTCGAGGAGACCACCGTGACCGTCCCGCCCTACGTCGAGGGCCACGGCCTGCTCGAGGGCAAGCACCGTGCGTGGTCACCGCCGCGGCCGGCACGGGCATCGGCTCCGCCGTGGCCCGCCGCTGCGTCGAGGAGGGCGCCACGCGTCGTCATCAGCGACGCCCACGAGCGTCGCCTGGCCGAGGCGGCCGAGGTCCTGTCCGATCTGGCCGGTCGCCCGGCGCTGGCGGTCGGCGTGCAACGTCACGGTGCAGGCCGAGATCGACCGGCTGTTCGCCGCCGCCGTCGACGAGCTGGGCCACATCGACGTGCTGGTCAACAACGCCGGGCTGGGCGGCACGGCCGAGGTCGTCGACATGACCGACGAGCAGTGGAACCTGGTGCTCGACGTGACCCTCACCGGCACGTTCCGCTGCCACCCGAGCCGCCCTGCGGCCACATGCTGCGGTCGGGGGTCTGGGCGTGATCGTCAACAACGCCTCGGTGCTCGGGTGGCGGGCCCAGGAGGGCCAGGCCCACTACGCGGCGGCCAAAGCCGGGGTCATGGCGCTGACCCGGTGCACCGCCATCGAAGCGGCGCCGTCGGCGGCGTGCGGGTGAACGCGGTCGCGCCCAGCCTGGCCATGCACCCGTTCCTGGCCAAGGTGACCTCCGACGACCTGCTCGACGAGCTCACCGCCCGGGAGGCGTTCGGCCGGGCCGCCGAGCCCTGGGAGATCGCCAACGTCATCGTGTTCCTGGCCAGCGACTACTCGTCCTACATGACCGGCGAGGTGGTCTCGGTCAGCAGCCAGCACGCCTGATCCTCGATCGCCCGTACCTCCCCGCGATGGCGTGGGGCGATCCTCCACCAGGTCGGATGGCTGGGGTGCCGCCCGGTACCTGTTCGCACGATCTGGTCAGTCATCCTTGCGGTAGGCCCGCCTGGCCGCGCCAGCCGCGCGTCCGAGGGCACGGGCGGTGCGGTCCACGTCCACGCTGGTCGGCTTGCGCGCCTGGGCGGCGGCGGCCAGGTTCTTTACCGAGTCGGGCAGCTGCCGGACGGGGAAGCGAGGGACGCTCCGCGTCCTCGGGTGGTCCCGATTCGGTCCCCTCGTCGATCGACGCCGATCTGGTCGGCTCCGAGCTCGGCTCCCGCACGGACGACGTCGACTCTCTCGGCGTGGTCCGCGAACGGTTCGAACGCCACCCGTCGGCGAATCCCCGGAACACGCCGGCGGCCACGCCCACCAGGCTCACCACCAACACGGCCAGGGCCGCGGCGATGAGCCCGAAGGCTACCCACCCGAGCGGCGTGCTGGGACTGGAGAGCCCGAACTCGATGACCACGAGGACCACCATGATCCCGACGGCCACCCACAGCGCCCGGTCCGACCACACCGGGCGCCGGTACCCCCGCCACAACTCATCGGTCTTCGTGCGGCGCGGGCTCATCGGCTCAACCGTAGCGGCGGCCCGGGATCCCGACCCCGCTCCGGCCGCCTGTCGTATCCCGTTCCCGGCACGTCTGACCACCGTTTCGGTGGCTGGACGTGCCGGGAGGTGGGGGCGTGGGTTCCCGGCACGTCTGACTACCGTTTCGGTGGCTGGATGTGCCGGGAACGGCCTGGCCCCGTCGGTGGTCAGTCGGGCGAATCGGTGTGGCCGGAGCTGACCGTCGGCGGTGCGGGCTGCGTCGAGCTCTTGGTTCGGCCGTTGGCGTTGCTTCGGGGGCGCCGCAGGCTGTCAGCGACGCGACGTGTCCGACGTCGTTGGGCTGCCAGGTCCGAGTTGGGTCAGCCAGGAGGCTCGACCGGCTGGGGTTCAGCGGGTGAGCAGGACCGACGAGCCGTGGCCGAACAGCCCCTGGTTGACGGTCACGCCGGCGCGGGCGCCCTCGACCTGGCGTCCTGTGGCCTGGCCGCGCAGCTGCCAGGTGATCTCGCACACCTGGGCCAGGGCTTGGGCCGGGATGGCCTCGCCGAAGCAGGCCAGGCCGCCGCTCGGGTTGACCGGGATGCGCCCGCCGATCTCGGTGTCGCCGTCGTTGAGCAGGCGCTCGGCCTCGCCTTCGGCGCACAGGCCGATGTTCTCGTACCAGTCCAGCTCGAGCGCGGACGACAGGTCGTAGACCTCGGCCAGGTCCAGGTCCTCGGGGCCGATCCCGGCCTCTTCGTAGGCGGCGTGGGCGATGCGAGTCGCGGAAGGGCCGCGCCGCCACGTCGGCCCCGGCGGCCGAGTCGGTGGCGAAGGCCGGGCAGCTCGATCACCGTTTGGGGATAGGTCGGGCGTGACCGTGGAGATGGCTGCCACCTTGACCGGCGTGGTCGTCTCGCCCAGATGGCGCCGGGCGTACTCGTTGCTGGCCAGGATGACCGCCGCGCCCCCATCGGAGGTGGCGCAGATCTCCAACAGGTGCAGGGGATCGGCCACCACCGGCGACGCCAGCACGTCGTCGACCGCGAACTCCTTCGGGTATCGGGCGTTGGGGTTGGCCGCGCCGTGGCGGCTGTTCTTGGCCCGGACCCGGGCGAAGTCCTGGGTGGTGGCGCCGTAGCGCTCCATCCGCCGCCGGGCATAGAGCGCGAAGTAGGTCGGGTTGGTGGCGCCGAGCAGGCGGAACCGCAGCCAGTCGGGATCATCGGGACGGTCGCCGCCCACCGGGGCGAAGAACCCCTTGGGCGTCGTGTCGGCGCCGACGACCAGCGCCACCTGGCTGAGGCCGGCCAGTATCTGGGCGCGGGCGATGTTGAGGGCCTGGGCCCCCGAGGCGCAGGCTGCGTAGCAGCTGGCCACCCGGTTGCCCTGCCAGCCCAGGGCCTGGCTGAAGGTGGCGCCGGCGATGAAGCCCGGATAGCCGTTGCGGATGGTGTCGGCGCCGGCCACGAAGTCGATGTCGGACCAGCTCAGCCCGGCGTCACCCAGGGCGTCCTGGGCGGCCACGATGCCGTACTCGACGAAGTTGCGGCCCCACTTGCCCCACGGGTGCATGCCCACACCCAGCACCGACACAGAACGGTCGTCGCTCATCGGGTCTGTCCTTCCGGTTGCGTCGTCTCGGCCTCGACCAGGTCGGTGTCGATCGGCCTCCACTTCCACACCAGGTACTCGTGCTCGTCGTCGGCGTAGAGCGTGCCCAGCACCAGCTCGACGGGCTGGCCGGCGTACAGCCGCTCGATGTCGGTGCCGGGCACGAGCTGGCCCAGCACCACCATCTGCTCGGCTTCCAGTTCGACCGCGGCGATGGCGTAGGGCTCGAAGGGGTCGGCCGACACGTAGGGCGGCGGGGGCTGGTAGCGGTTGTCGGTGAACGACCAGATGGTACCGGTGCGGCTCAGCTCGGTCTCGGCGAAGTCACGTCCGCCGCAGCCCGGTTTGCGGCAGAACGACGTCTCGCGGGGGAAGAACACGCTCTGGCACCGCGTGCATCGGCTGCCCAGCAGGGCGGGGCGCTCGGGGTCGAGGGTGAACCACCCCTCGATCGCCGGCACCTGGGTGATGGCGGCCACGGGACCTCCCGGATTGCGGTCGGATGAAACGGAAGCGACGACTCGCCCAGCGGGCAGCCGGTGGGCGTGCGGCGGCGACGCCCGCCACGGTAGTCGACCCGCCTCCCCGGTCCTGACGAGTCGTCAGGACCCGCTCCGGCGGTCGGGCCGGTCGGCCCGACCCAGTCCGTTCGACTCGTTCTGGTTGACTGGTAGGGTGCCAGCTGCTGAAATCCAGGCGGCGCTGACCGCCGACAGCTGGGGGGCGAAGTGGTGGATGCGCGACGTGGAGACCGGAGCTGTGTCGTCCGCCGAGTTGATGGGCGGCGCGTGGGCGACGCGTCGCGGGATGACCCGTCTGGTCCGACTGACGGCGGTCGTCGCGCTGCTCGCCGGTCTGCTGGCGGCGTCGCCGGCGATGGTCAACGTGGCGTCGGCCACCTCCACGCCCAGCCAGGCGGCGCCCGCCATCTCGTCGCGCGCCGAAGGCCTGCCCTACCACCAGCCCGATCCCAACGCCGCCTCGCGTCGCGCTGCCGTTGTCCCACGCCTCGGGTGCCTCCGGTCAGGTGGCGGCCTGGGCCAGGCAAAACCACCTCACCGTGGTGGGCACCGTGAACGGCGTGGTGACCGTGTCCGGGTCGCGGGCCCAGATCGCCTCCACCTTCGGCAGCGCCACGGCCCCGCAGGTCCCCACCGCGTTGACGGGCGTGGCCACCGGCGCCGGGTCCGACGTGTCCCCGCTGCGGATGCAGCCCCTGGGCCTGCACAACCGACCGATGACCGGACTGACGTCCACGCCCGCCTGCTCGTCGGGGCCGACCTGCTGGCCGGGGGGCTACGGCGCGGCCAAGTTGCGCGCCGCCTACGGGGTGTCGGGCACCGGTTCGGGCCTCACGGTGGCCACCGTGCAGTTCGACGGCTGGAACTCGGCTGACCTGACCGACTACGCGACGGCCGCCGGTCTCACCCTGGCCCCGGGCCAGCTGACCTCGATCAGCGTGGACGGCGCGGCGGTGAGCGGCTCGGACCAGGAGGATTCGCTGGACGCCGAGACCCTGCTGGCCATGGCCCCGGCGGCCAAGCAGCTCATGTACATCGCCCCCAACACCACCACGGGCCTCATCGATGTCTACGCCCAGATCGCCAACCACGTGGCCAGCGACCACATCGCTGCGGTCAGCATCTCCTGGGGGTTCTGCGAGGCCAACTGGGCCGGCTCCGCCAGCCTCCGGTCCAGCCTCGAGAGCTCGTTGAACGCCATCGTGGCCGCGGGGGCGACGCTGTTCGCCGCCTCCGGCGACGACGGGCCCTATGACTGCCGCGACGGTGTGACGCTGTCGACGGACTGGCCCGCGGTGTCGCCCAACGTCGTCGGCGTCGGGGGCACGCACCTGACCGGAACCGGCCCCTATGCCGAGACGGCCTGGGAGGATCCCAACGCCACGAGCTGCGTCGGCGCAGGCGGCCCGAGCGGTGGTGGCGGCGGGACGTCGACGTCGGTGTCGCGACCCAGTTGGCAGACCAACACGGGGATCGGTGGCTCGTTCCGCCTGGTGCCCGACATCTCCGCCGAGGCCGACCCGTGTGTCGGTCCGACGGTGTTGCTCAACGGGTCCTGGTACAACGGCGGCGGCACGTCCCTGGCCGCGCCGATCGTGACCGGCGGGCTGATCTCGGAACTGTCCAACTCGTCCCGAACGACCGGCATCGGTGACATCCACTCGACGCTGTACAACGCGCCTTCCGCCACCTTCCGCGACGTCACCAGCGGCGCGTTCGCCCCGTACTCGGCCGGGGTGGGTTTCGACGAGCTCACCGGGCGCGGGTCACCCCAGCTGGACGCACTGTTCGTGCCTGGGGCGCCGACCAACGTGGTGGCTGATCCCGGCAACACGGCCCTGTCCGTGTCGTGGTCGCCGGCCAGCGACTTCGGCTCACCCATTACCGACTACACGGCAACGGCCTCACCGGGCGGGGCAACGTGTCACTGGAGCGCCGGGCCCCTCGGCTGCATCCTGACCGGGCTGACGAACGGCACCAGCTACACGGTGACCGTCAGCGCTACGAACGCAGCGGGCACTGGCCCCGCGTCGTCGGCGTCGGCTGCGGTCAAGCCCGCCCTGGGTGATGCCTTTCATTCGCTGACCCCGGCGCGGATCCTCGATTCACGACCCGGTGCGGGCAACGTCGGCGGGTACACCAGCCCATGGGGCTCGGGGGTGACCCGGAACGTGAGCGTCGGTGGCGCCGGCGGGGTGCCCGCCAACGCCGATGCCGTGGTGTTGAACGTGACCGAGACCGGTGCGACCGGTTCCTCGTACCTGTCGCTCTGGCCGGCCGGGGCGGCCCGACCCACCGTGTCGAGCCTGAACTTCACGGCGGGCGAGACCATCCCCAACCAGGTGACGGTGAAGCTGGGCGCCGGCGGGCAGGTCTCGGTCTTCAACGCCAGCGGCAACGCCGACGTGATCGTCGACGTGACCGGCTACTACGACATCGTCGGCCGGTGACGGCTTCACGTCGTTGACGCCGGCCCGCATCCTCGACTCCCGGCCCGGCACGGGCAACGTGGGCGGCTTCTCCACGCCATGGGGCGCAGGGACCACCCGCGATCTGCAGGTGGGTGGCGCCGGCGGGGTGCCATCCGGCGCCGATGCCGTGGTGTTGAACGTGACGGTGACCGGCACCACCGCCGGTTCCTACCTCGCCATCTGGCCGCAGGGCGCGACCCGGCCCACGGTGTCGAGCCTGAACTGGACGGCGGGGGAGACGATCCCGAACGCGGTGACGGTCAAGCTCAACGCGGCCAACGGCAAGATCTCGCTCTACAACCTGACGGGCAACACCGATGTGATCGTGGACGTGGCCGGCTACTTCAAGGCCAGCACGGGCAAGCTCTTCCACCCGCTCACCCCCGGTCGCATCCTCGACTCCCGCCCCGGCGCGGGCAACGTCGGCGGCTACGCCACGCCCTGGGGAGCGGCGACCTCGCGCAACCTGGCGGTGGCCGGCGTGGCCGGCGTCCTGACCGGTGCGGATTCGGTGGTGGCGAACGTGACGGTCACCGACACGACCAGCTCGTCGTTCCTCACCATCTGGCCGCAGGGGGCGACCCGACCCACCGTGTCCAGCCTGAACTGGACGGCAGCCGAGACCATTCCCAACGCGGTCACCGTCAAGCTGTCCGGGGGCGGTGGGATCTCCCTCTACAACGCCGGTGGCCAGGTCGACGCCATCTGCGACATCGCCGGCTACTACGCCTGACTCGGGGCGGCGGTGGGGTGGTCCGGCCATGAAGCCCACCTGACGCGGCCGCGCATAGGCGGGGATGGCCTGGGTACAGATAGAGGTGTGAGCTTGAACATCGCCATACCGTGCGACGTTCCCGAGTGTGATGGCTCGGTGGTGTTCGACCTGCCCGAGGACGGGTCAGCGGGCCGGCTGACCGGTCGATGCGAGGTCTGCGGTGCGCGCTTCGACCTGTACGGCGGAGAACGTCGGCGGGTGTCGGGGCCGGCCAACGGTTGATCCGGGTGACGCCAAGACCCCGGCCTCACCGGCCGAGCGTCGGGCCGACTACCCGGCGGGAGCGCGAAGCGCGACCAGCAGGTTGTTGGGCCGGGGCGGGATGCGGAACTCGGCCATCAGGCTCAGGTCGGCCACGGCGGCGTGCACGAGCTCGAGCAGCTCGGCGCGGGTCATGAAGCTCACCTGGCGATCGCCGGTCACGTAGCGATCGGAGACGTCGGCCACCACGTGGGAGGCGGTGCGGGTACGTTCCCACTCCTTGATGGCGAGCACCCCGTCGGGGGCCAGCAGGTGGCCGGCGTCGGCCAGCAGGGCCTCACGTTCGGCATCGGGCACGTGGTGCAACACGTCGCCGATCACGATCAGGTCGTAGGGCTCGGGTGCCTCGGCCAACAGGTCCGATGTCGACACCTGCCGGAACGTGACCCGCTCGTGGGCGTCCGGAGCCAGGCGACCGGGCTGGGCCGAGATGTCGACGCCCAGGATCGAGGCCTCGGCCAGCTCGTCGGCCAGGCCCATGGTCAGGAGCCCGTCGCCGGCACCGATCTCGAGCACTCGCCGGAAGTTGCCCAGCGCGGCGATGTCGCGGGCCAACTCGGGCAGATCGATGAACCACTCGCGGTAGCGCTTGGCTGCTCGGCCCTCGAAGGGCCCGAGAGCCGCGCGCACGGTGGTCCCCAGTGGCATCCGGTCAGGCTACACGTCGCCCCGGCGGGGCCGGCCCGGGGTGCCGTCGGTTCGGGCCCCGTCGGCGCTGGCTCACCGACGGAGGTCCGATCGGTGCGGGACGATCCGATACCGTCACGCGATGAGCGACCACCAGGGTCGGTGGGGGGATCGGGCAGTCGGTGACGGGTCAGGGTCGCACCCCGTCGATGTCGAGCAGCTGGGTCCCACGATCCCTGGTCGGATCGCTCGTCGTCTCGAGCGCTACCAGGACCGCCCGGCCGTGGCCCTGATCACCGAGTTCATGGCCCTCGACCGGCAGGGTGCAGGATCGGTGGTGGGCAGCGCCATCGCCTTCCGACTCTTCTTGTTCTTCATCCCGCTGCTGCTGTTCCTGGTGGGTGTGGCCGGGCTCCTGTCGGGCCACGTCGATCCCGCCACCGTGGCCCACGATGCCGGCGTCTCGGGCAGTCTGGCCGCCCAGATCCGCGCCGCCTTCCACCAGGAGGCCGCCGCAGGTTCGGTGGCACTGCTCATCGGTCTGTTCGGCATGGCCACCACCGGCCGTTCCCTCAGTCGGGCGCTGGTGGCCACCAGCTACCGCGCCTGGGACATACCGATCGTGGCCAAGCCGTCGTGGCGGGTGGTCGGATCGGTGGCCGGCCTGGTCGGCGGGATGGGCCTGGTGTCGGTGCTGATCAACCGCATCCGCGAGGCGGTCGGACTGGGACCGGCCAGCCTCTCGTTCATCCCCGCCTTCGTTCTCTATGCCGTGGCCTGGTTCGTGATCTCCCTGCTGCTGCCCCGCCGCAGCGACGATCCCGGGGCCGTGCTGCCCGGCAGCGCGGTGGTGGCGCTGGTCATCACCACCATGCAGGCCGTCAGCCAGTTCTACCTGCCCGGCCGGTTCGCGCGGGCGAGCCAGCTCTACGGCGCCCTGGGCTCGACCGTCGTCACCCTGGGCTGGTTCTTCATCCTCGGTCGGGCCATCGTCTTCGCCATCGAGCTGAACCCGCTGTTGTTCGATCGCTACGGCAGTCTGACCGCCGCGGTGTTCTCGCTGCCCGTCATCCGGATCCTGCCTCGGCACTCAGCAGGGCTGCGTCGCCTGTTCGACCTGGACGACTCGGCTTGACGGCGGGTCCTGCGGAGGCGCCAGGTCGGGACGAGGCCCCCGAACCCCGCCGGAGTCGATGGCCTTTCGCCACCCGGGTGCACCACTCTCGAGCTCGAGCTGAACGGTTCCACCACGGCGGGGTCGGTTGGCACGCAGCCAGTACCTGTGACCGATGCGATACTGGGCGCCGTTCACCGGAGCCGCCACTCGGCTCGTGCCGACGGGGGAGCATCGATGCGCAGCCAGATCAGCGAGGCCACCTCGCGCAGAGCTCGGCAGTGAGCGAGGACGAGGGATCCGACCTGCGCCTGGTGGTCATCGGCGCGGTGGTCGGGGTCCAGGCATGACTGTGCAGCCCCACGATCGTCTCGAAGCCGGCCGGGTGCTGCGGGCTTCGGTGCCTCGCTCGGCCCACGCCGAGTGGACCGCCGGGGCCGCCCGGCGCGACCCGGTCGCCGTGCTCGAGGACCAGGCGGCCACCCGCGAACCCGACCTGGTCCCCATCCGCTACGGCCGCATGGCCGAATCCCCCTTCGCCTTCTTCCGGGGCGCGGCCGCGGTGATGGCCATGGACCTGGCCACCACGCCGGTGACAGGTCTGCAGGTCCAGGCCTGCGGCGACGCCCATGTGACCAACTTCGGCCAGTTCGCCACCCCCGAGCGCAACATGATCTTCGACATCAACGACTTCGACGAGACCCTGCCGGGGCCCTGGGAGTGGGACGTCAAACGGTTGTGCGCCAGTCTGGCCGTGGTGGCCCGGGGCCATGGGTTCTCGTCGCCCAAGTGCGATCGGGTGGTGACCACCGCGGCTCGCACCTACCGTGAGTGCCTGGCCGATTCGGCCCGCATGCGGGCGCTCGAGGTCTGGTACGACCGCATCCACATCGACCAGGTCATCTCCCACTTCCCCCGCCGGTACCGACCCATGGTCGAGCGGGACGTGGCCAAGTCGCGGCGCAAGACCCACCTGCGGGCGGTGGCCAAGCTGACCCGCACCGAAGGGGGCGAGGTCGGGTTCGTGGAGGATCCGCCGCTGCTGGTGCACCTGGACAACACCGAATACGACCTGGACGACGTGGGCCCCATGATCGAGAGCTACCGAGCGTCGCTCAGCGACGATCTGCGCACGCTGTTCGACCGCTTCCGGCTGGTGGACGTGGCTCGAAAGGTGGTGGGCGTGGGCAGCGTGGGCACCCGCTGCTGGATCACGCTGTTCGAGGGGCCTTCGCGTCCGGGCGGGGACCACCTCATCCTGCAGATCAAGGAGGCACCGCCGTCGGTCCTGCAGCCCTACGTGGCCGAGGCCGCGCCCGAGCACCAGGGCCATCGGGTGGTCACCGGCCAGCGCCTGACCCAGGCGGCCAGCGACATCTTCCTGGGCTGGACCCAGGGCCCGCGCTCGGGCCGCCACTACTACGTGCGCCAGCTCTGGGACTTCAAGGGCCAGGGCGATCCGCTCAAGATGGATCTCAACAACCTGACCTACTACGGCGCGCTGTGCGCCTGGGCGCTGGCCCGGGCCCACGCCCGCACCGGCGACCCGGCGCAGCTGTCGGGCTACCTGGGCCGCGGCTCCGGCTTCGATCGGGCGGTGGCCGCGTTCTCCGCGGCCTACGCCCGCACCACCGAGCAGGACCACGCCGCCCTGGTCCAGGCCATCGCCAGCGGCCGGATCCACGCGCGCTCCGCCTGACCCTCCTGGGCTCGACCCGGCTCGACCGACCGGCTGACCGACCCAGGTTCGGGCCAACTGGCATCAGCCGGCGATCAGGGTGCGGTCGATGTCGGCCACCTCGCGGGTCAGGCCGAGCGCGGCGAACTCCGCCCGGGCCCGGTCGAACAGCGGCCGGGACGACGCGCCGTAGCCCCGCAGCTGGGCCAGCCTGGCCTCCTCGAGCTGGGCCTGGGCCGCGGCGGGCGCGCAGCCCAGCGCCTGGAAGATGCGTCGGGCCGCGGCCAGGGGAGGCTCGGCCTCGGTGAGGTGACCGCCGTCGCGCCACACGGTGCCCCGGGCCAGCGCGTACTGGCCGTCGTCGTAGCGACGCCCGGAGCCATGGGTGGCCTCGATGGGCGAGAGCGCAGCCAGCAGTCGCTCGGCGGTGGCCACGTCGCCCTGGGCCGCGGCCAGTCGGGCCACGGTGGTGGCCACGGTGACGGCCTGGGCCATGGCCCACGCCAGCCGCGGGCCGGGACCCGGCCGCGACAGCCGCGGCAGGACGGTGGCGGCGAGGCTGGAGGCTTCGGTGAGCCGTCCGGCGTGGGCCAGGACGATGGCCCGATCGCCGTCCACCACGACCTGCTGGGGTCGGCTGCGCAGCTGGTGGGCGAGGCCGGCGGCGGTGTTGAGCAGCTGGTAGGCGCGGTCGAAGTCGCCGAAGGTGGTGGCCAGGGCCACGTGACGCCCGGGTGGCCCCCAGTCGGCTCTCCAGCGCCCGCCCGGGTTCGCTCAGCGGGACCACCAGGTCCCACGCGTCCCGGAAGCGTCCCGGTGATCAGCAGGAGGTCCAGCTCGATCAGCCAGAAGGACTCGCCGGTGCCGATCTCGCGGACCAATGCGGGATCCTCGGTGGCCAGCTCGCGCCCCGGCGCAGCCAGGCCAGGGCGTCGGGGTAGCGCTGGAGGCCGGCCAGGCTGGCGCCGGCGAGCAGCAGCACGGCGGGCACGAGCACCGACTGATCGGGATCGGGCTCGATCTGGTCGAGGACCGCCTGGGCCTGGCCCAGCACGGCCTCGACGTTGCCGCGATCGAAGGCGGCTCGGAGTTCACGGTAGGCCGGAGCCGGGATCACCCTTCCTGTCTACTCTCCTGGCCCTCTGGTCGGCAGGCCTCCCGGCGGGTGCCTTCGGCATCCGGGTGTCATCGTCCAGCGGCACCGCCCTGGCGGGCCAAGCCCGGCGGATCTCCCGGTCGGGTCGCCTCAGGTCGAGGCCAGGCCGACGTAGGGGCCGCCCACGTCGGGCTGGCGGTGGGCCACGTCGGTGTCCCACACCGCCTTGGCCCGGGCCAGCCACTCGCGGCCGGTGAAGCTGATCTGCATCCGCAGCGGGTAGCGGAAGCTGGCCCGGGCCGGGTGGTGCTGCCAGTCGGGCACCGACAGCCCGACGGCGGCGATGCCCACGTGCTGGGAGGGGTGCCCTCGACCAGGACCATCACGTTGGCCGCCACCAGCAGTCCGACCACGACCACCGCCACGAGCGCCGCGGCCACGGCGGTGCGCCGAACCCAGCGGCGCCGCCCACTAGGTCCAGCGCGAGCCGAGCCTGCTCGAGTCCGTTGGGGATGGAGGCAACGGCGTTGGGACCGGCGCGCTCGGAGGCGGGGGAAGTGCGTCGTCCACCTTGTCTCCGTTCAGGCGCCCGAGGCGGCGCCGAGGAACGGAGGGCGGCTCGCCCCCGCCGTGCACCTCCAGGTTGGCGCCGGTCACGTAGGAGGCCAGCGGTGAGGTCAGGAACACGCAGGCGTCGGCGATGTCGCGGGGGGTGCCGAGTCGGCCCATGGGGACGGTGGCCGCCACCCGGGCCTGGCCCTCGGTGTCGCCGTAGAACAGCTCGACCTGCTCGGTCTGGATCAGCCCCCCGGTCACCAGGTTGACCCGCACCTTGGGGGCCCACTCCATGGCCACCGTCCGGGTGAGGTTGACCAACCCGGCCTTGGCCGCGCCGTAGGCCGCCGAGCCGGGGGAGGGGCGCAGGCCGCTCAGGCTGCCGATGTTGACGATCGACCCGCCCTCGTGCTGGGCCTGCATGACGGCGTTGGCCCGCTGGGCCACGTGGAGTGGTGCCAGCAGGTTCAGCTTCACGATCGCCTCGGTGAACCGGGGCGACGCGGTGGCCGCATCGGCCGGCGGCGATCCTCCGGCGTTGTTGACCACGGCGTCGAGCCGTCCCTCGCCCAGCTCGACGGCCTGGTCCACGGCCGCCGCGGCCTGGTCGGGGTCGCGCAGGTCGGCGGTCACGAACCCGGCCACCCGATCGCCGGCGCTCACCGGCTGGTCTGGTTCGTGGCGGGCGGTGATGACCACGGTGGCGCCCAGGTCGAGGTAGCGCTCAGCGATGCCGCGTCCCACCCCCTTGGTTCCCCCCGTGACCAACACCACGCGCCCGGTGAAGTCGAGGGGAGCGGCGGGTGGGGTCACAGCCGGCACGCTAACGGACACCCGTGCCTGTCCGGGCCACGCCCCGTTCTCGAAGGACGTCAGCCCTCCGGGTCGTCAGCCTGGCGGGCGAGGGTCCGGTACTCGTGGTAGTCGCGGATGTAGTCGGCCGGGTCGTAGGGGTGGGAGGCCAGCACCAGCAGCCGAAAAGGGTCAGGTCTTCCTGCCCTCGGACCCGCTCACCATTGCCAGGTCTCTCGGTCGCGGGCTCCGGGTACGGCAGGGGCATCCGGTACCAGCCGTCGCACGCCTACCCGATCGTCACCGCCGAGGTGGACGGGCTGACCCTGCGAGTCAGCCCGGCTGTGCGCGGCAACTTGTTCATGTGGTGTCACTCCTGATCGGAGCGAGCTCATCCAGATGACGACGAGCTGGTGCCAGCCCGGTGAGTCCGGCCCGCGTGGCGGCGGTTCGCCCCGGCTCCGCTGCTGCGCCTAATCTGACACGCCATCAGATTTCTGCCGGACGGGGGCCCGCGGCATGCCGACAATCCACTCGATCACCGACGGCATCGCCGAGGTGGTCATGGACAACCCACCGGTCAACGCCCTGACCGTGGCCGGCTGGTTCGACCTGGCCGACCAGGTGCGCTCGCTGGGCGACGACCCGATCCGTGCGCGTGCGTGGTGCTGCGGGCCGAGGGCCGCGGCTTCAACGCCGGCGTGGACATCAAGGAGATGCAGGCCACCGAGGGCTTCGAGGCGCTCATCGGCGCCAACCGGGGCTGCTACGCCGCCTTCGCCGCCGTCTACGAGTGCGCGGTGCCGGTCATCGCCGCGGTCAACGGCTTCTGCCTGGGTGGTGGCATCGGCCTGGTGGGCAACGCGGATGTCATCGTGGCCGCCGACGACGCCACCTTCGGGCTCCCCGAGGTCGACCGGGGCGCCCTGGGGGCGGCCACCCACCTGGCCCGACTGGTCCCCCAGCACAAGATGCGAGCCATGGTCTACACGTCGGCCACCGCCACCGCCGCCGAGCTGCACCACTTCGGGTCGGTGCTCGACGTGGTGCCCCAGGCCGAGTTGCGAGCCACGGCCCTGCGCATCGCCGGCCAGATCGCCGAGAAGAGCCCGACGGTGATCCGGGCGGCCAAGGAGTCGCTCAACGGCATCGACCCGGTGGACGTGAAGCGCAGCTACCGCTTCGAGCAGGGCTTCACGTTCGAGCTGAACCTGTCCGGCGTGAGCGACCAGGCCCGGGATGCGTTCGTGGCCAAGCGGGATGCGGAGTTCGACAAGTGATCCCCGACAAGCGCATGACCCACGACGAGGTGGTGGCCGAGCTGTCCGACGGCATGACCATCGGCATCGGGGGCTGGGCCTCGCGGCGCAAGCCCATGTCGTTGGTGCGGGCCATCCTGCGCTCGGACCTGCGGGACCTGACCATCGTCAGCTACGGCGGTCCCGACATCGGGCTGCTGTGCGCGGCCGGCAAGGTGCGCAAGGCCATCTACGGCTTCGTCTCGCTCGACACCATCCCGCTCGAACCCCACTTCCGCATCGCCCGCCAGACCGGGACGGTCGAGGCCATGGAGCTGGACGAAGGGAATGATGCTGCTGGGCCTGCAGGCCGCGGCCTGGCGGGTGCCCTTCCTGCCCACCCGGGCGGGGCTGGGTTCGGACCTGCTGCGGGTCATGCCCGAGATCCTGACCGTGCGCTCGCCCTACCCGGGCCCCGACGGCGGACCGGGCGAGGAGCTGGTGGCCATGCCGGCCCTCGAGCTCGACGTCGCGCTCATCCACATGAACCGGGCCGACCAGGGCGGCAACGGCCAGTTCCTGGGTCCCGACCTGTACATGGACGACCTGATGGCCATGGCCGCCACCAAGACCTACCTGTCCGCCGAGCGGATCGTGCCCACCGACGGCAGCTCACCGCCGAGGGCTCGTTCCACACCTGCGCATCAGCCGGCTCATGGTCGACGGCGTGGTCGAGGCGCCCGACGGCGCGCACTTCACCGAGTGCCCGCCGGACTACGGCCGCGACGAGGCCTTCCAGAAGGAGTACGCGGCCACCGCGTCGTCGCCCGAGCTGTGGGACGCCTTCCGAGCGAGTACCTGTCCGGCGACGAAGCCGACTACCAAGCGGCCTGAAGGAGCGCTCATGACGATCACCCGGCTGCGAAGCCGCCAGGCGGAGCGGCTCGAGCGATGACACCCGGATCGGCGAAGCCGGGAGCGACGGAGTCGCTCCAAGCAAGTAGGACGAGATCTGCGTGGTGGCCGTGGCCGAGTGCTTCCGCGGCGACGGCGAGCGGCTGTGCAACCCGATCGGCACCATCCCCATGATCGGTGGCCGCCTGGCCCGGGAGACCTTCGAGCCCGACCTGGTCATGACCGACGGGTTCGCCATCGTTCGCGGCCAACGCCGTGCCCGTGGGCGTGGCCGATCCCGAGGTGGTGGTCGAGGCGTGGAACCCGTACCCGCAGATGTTCAGCGTGCTGTGGAACGGCAAGCGCCACGTGATGATGGGGGCCAGCCAGATGGACCCCTACGGCAACCAGAACTTCGCCTGCATCGGCGACTGGCACCGCCCCAAGGCGCAGCTGCTGGGCTTCCGGGGCGCGCCCGGGCAACACCATCAACCACACCACCTCGTACTTCATCCCCAACCACACCCCAAGGTGTTCGTCGACCACGTCGACGTGGTGTGCGGGGTGGGCTACGACCGGGCCGCGGCGCTCGGGCCGGTGGCCTCGCGGTTCCACGACATCCGCCGGGTGGTCACCAACCTGGGCACGTTCGACTTCGCCACCCCCGACCACCGCATGCGCCTGCGCTCGGTGCACCCGGGCGTGACCGTCGACGAGGTGGTCGCGGCCACCGGCTTCGAGCTGGTCGTGCCCGACGAGTTCGACGAGACCCGCCTGCCCACCGACGAGGAGCTGCACCTCATCCGCGAGGTGCTCGATCCCAACGACCCCCGTAAGGCCGAGGTCGCGGGTGACCACGCCGCGCCCCGAATCGGAATTGGGAATCCTTGCGTGCGGATACCGCAACTTTTTCATGCCCAATTTGGTGGGGGAGCGGGGGTTCGGGTGACCCACGCCGCGCTCCACACCCGGGTGTGCGAGCTGTTCGGGGTCGAGCACCCGATCGTGCAGACCGGCATGGGATGGGTGGCCGGCGCCCGGCTGACCTCGGCCACCGCGCGGCCGGTGCCCTGGGCATCCTGGCCTCGGCCACCATGACCTACGACGAGCTCCGTCGCGGCCATCGGCGAGGTCAAGGACCGCACCGACAAGCCCTTCGGCGTGAACCTGCGGGCCGATCAGCCCGACATCGGCGACCGCCTCGACCTGTTGATCCGCGAGGGCGTGCGGGTGGCCTCGTTCGCCCAGGCGCCCAGCCGCGACGTCATCGCCAAGCTGCACGACGCCGGGGTGGTGACCATGCCCACCGTCGGCGCCCGTCGCCACGCCGAGAAGGTGGCGGAATGGGGCGTCGACGCCGTCATCGCTCAGGGGGCCGAGGGGGGCGGTCACACCGGGGTCGTCCCCACCTCGTTGCTGCTGCCCCAGGTGGTCGACACCGTCGACATCCCGGTGCTGGGAGCCGGGGGGTTCACCGACGGGCGGGGCCTGGTGGCCGCCCTGGCTTGGGGGGCGGCCGGCATCGCCATGGGCACCCGCTTCCTGTTGACCAAGGACTCGACCGTGCCCGAGGCGGTCAAGCAGCTCTACCTGACCAAGTCGGTGACCGACACGGTGGTGACCACCGCCATCGACGGCTACCCGCAGCGAGTGGTGCGCACCGAGGTGGTGGACGAGATCGAGCAGGCGTCGATGGTCACGCGCCTACCCCGGGCACTGCGTCGAGCGCTGGAGTTCCGCAAGCTGACCGGCACCTCCTACCAGGACCTGGTGCGGGAAGGGCTGGCCATGAAGCGCAACCAGGACCTGAGCTGGAGCCAACTGGCCATGGCCGCCAACGCCCCCATGCTGATCAAGGCCAGCATGGTCGACGGCCGTCCCGAGGTCGGCATCCTGCCTACCGGTCAGGGCATCGGGGTCATCGAGGAGCTGCCCACCGTGGCCGAGCTGGTGGCCCGCATCGTGGCCGAGGCCGACGGCGTGCTGGACCGACTGTCATCCGAATCGTGATACGGCTTCGGTGATCGAGATCGGGCGGCGCTGAGCGCGGCGCGGTGAGCGACGTGTCAGGCCAGCTCGACCGGGTCGTCGTGGTCGTCGGTCGGCAGGTCGCCGTCGATGACGGCCTGCACGGTGCTGGTCAGAAGCTCGGCCTGGCCCCGGAACACGGTGACGAAGGCGGTGTCGGTCGCGTTCGCGGCCGGTGGCGATGCGGAGCAGCGACGTCCGGGGGGCCAGGGCGGTGGCGTCGAACACCCGCCACCGGTCACCGATGGCCACCTCGGCGACGGCGTGGAAGTCCATGGGTGACAGACCCGGCGCGTAGACCGCGGCGAGTCGGGCCGGCAGGTCGAGGGCTCGGCAGATGGTGATGACCAGATGGGCGAAGTCCCGGCACACACCCTGGGACGACAGCAGGGTGTCCACCGCGCTGTCGGAGCCGCCGCTGCTGCCCAACACGTAGTCGGTGCGCTCGAACACCCAGCTGGTCACCGCCGCCGCCAGCTGCTCCTGCTGGTCAGGGTCGTCCGCGTCGAAGTCGGCCACCGGATCGAACTCGCGGTGCGCCCATCCACCGAATCGGTCCGATGGGCAGTAGCGACTGGGTCGCAGGTAGCGCAGCTGGTCATCCACGGAGACCGGCTCGGACGTCACCGTCGCCGCCCGGACCACCTCGGCGTCGTAGGCCACCGAGACCGAGCCCGTGGGCAGGTCGAGGACATGGGCGCGCTGCCCATCGGCACGGTCGACCCGCGTGGGTGTCACCCGGTCCGGGTCGCCGTCGACCCACACACCCAGCGTGTCGGTCACGATGGCTCCGGCGGTGCGAGAGGCCGCCACCAGCAAGGCCACGTGGGCCGCCTCGGACACGTCGAACTCGAGGCGGCAGCTGACCTCCCAGCGGGAGCGCGTCGGCGGTCGAGAGGGGCTGGGCACCCGACGAGTGTGCCAGTCCCGCTGCCGACCACCCCATGCATCATCAGATCTGGTTCACAATCGGCCGATCACCTCCAACGGGAACGGTGGCTGGGCCAGCGGTCGCACGGCCAGGCGGACCAGCAGCAGCGGCTGATCGTCGGCGGCCGTGCGATTCAGATGGATCACCCCGCACCCGGTGCAGCGGTGCACCAGGACCCACTCCCCGTCGCCCCGGACCGACACCGCGATCGGTTCCATGGCCGAACCGCAATCGGCGTCGCGGTCGCCGGGGCGGTCGTCGTCGAGATGGCGGCTCCACAGGCAGTTGGGACAGTGGTTGCGGTGTGCGGTTCCGGGCGCGTCGAGGGCCACATCCAGGTGGCAGTGACGGCAACGGAAGGACTCCGTCCGTGAACGGGCGGAGCGTCGACGCGGATCGCGTGACAAGAAGACCTCCAAGGGCCGAGGACGACACGGCGTCGCGCCCGGCTCCGACCCGCCGGTGATCAGGCGGTGAAGGCGCCGTTCGGTCTGGAGCGCGACGTGATGACGTCGTAGGCCACGGTCTTCATCCACCACCTCCCGGATCGGTCCCGTCGGCCTGGTCTGGCCGCGAGCCAATCCCAACATGTCGCGCGGCGATGACCAAGCGAGTTTCGACCGGGCTGGCTCAGGCCTCGCCGGCCAGCACGTCGGCCACCAGGCTGACGGGTGGCCGGGCCGGCGGCTCGACCGGGAGGCCCGAGCGGGGATCGATCCAGCCCTTCCCCTCGACGTACTGGCGAATCACGCGGGCGGGGGCGCCCACGGCCACGCAGTAGTCGGGCAACTCGCCGGCGACCACGCTGTTGGCGCCCACCGCCACGTGACGCCCGATGTCGAGCGCCGGGCAGCACCACCACCCCGTGGCCGAGCCACGAGCCGTCACCGATGGACACCGGCGCCTCGGGCTGGTTCTGCACCGAGATGGGGCGGTCGACCAGCTCGTAGCCGTGGTTCATGTCGGTCAGGTAGACGTTGTGGCCCGTCCAGACGTCGTTGCCGATCTGGATGGAGCGGTGGGCGACGATCCCGCTGCCCCGACCGATCAGGCAGCGATCACCGATGCTGACGACCCGGTCGGGCAGCCCCTCCTGGCCCGGCCCCCAGCCCGCGGACAGGGTCACGTCCGGCGCGATGATGGTGCTGGTCCCCAGATGGATGCACTGGGGGTTCACCACGGTCTGGGTGGGGAAGCAGATGACGCTGCCCTCCCCGAAGGAGCCGAAGCGCCCAGCCGCGTGCGACGTGGGCCCGATGGCCGCCACCCGGGCCGCTCGGTCCCAGGCCCAGCGGATCAACTCGCCGCTGGCTCGCGAGGCCAGGCCACGCAGGCGGTTGGTGGGTGTGGGCGACAGGAGTTCCCGGCGGAGCACGGCCCGACGCTACCCCGTGGCCCGCGCCGTTCCCGAACGAGCCGCTCGACCTGGTTGCTTCAGCGGTTGAGCGAGTCCAGGCGCTCGGTCGCCTCCAGGTAGCCCTCGACCAGTTCCTGCACCACGTCACGGGCCTTGCGTACCGTGTTGAGTTGGCCGACCACTTGGCCGACCGGGTTGAACATCACCTTGGTGGCCTTGTCGGCGTAGCGGGTGCCACGGGCCACGCAGTCGCCCGACACCATGTACTGCAGGGGCATGGCGAGCGGCTTCGGGTCGTCGGGGTCCTCCCAGGCCTCGGTCCAGTCGTTGCGCAGCATGCGGCAGGGCTTGCCCGTGAACGAGCGGGAGCGAACCGTGTCGCGACTGCCGGCGTCGAGTAGCTGCTGCTTCTGGGCCGGCGGGATGTCGGCCTCCTCGACGGTCAGCCACAGCGAGCCGCGTCCACGACCCCCTGGGCGCCCAGCGCCAGGGCGGCGGCGATCTGCTGGCCGGTGCCGATGCCGCCGGCGGCCAGCACCGGGGTGGGGGCGACTGGCCGCCGACGACCTGGGGCCACAACACGATGGAGCCGACCTCGCCGCGTGTGCCCACCGCCCTCGCCGCCCTGGGCGATGATGATGTCGACGCCGGCTTCCTGGTGTGCTTGAGGCCTGGTAGGGCGAGCCGCACAGCGCGGCCACCAGCCGTCCGGTCGTCGTGGATGTGGTCGATCGATCTCGGCGCGGCGGCGTGCCCAGGGCGTTGGCGATGAGCGCTCACCTTCGGGTGCGTTCAGGGCGACGTCCACCTGCGGGGTGGCGGTGGCCTCGGTCCAGCCGAGCAGCTGCAGGCGTTGGAGTCGTCCTCGGGCAGCTCGGGCACGCCGTGGTCGGCCAGGATCTTCTTGGCGAAGTCGAGGTGGCCGGGGCACCATCTCCTGCAGCATCTCCGCGAGCTTCGCCGGGTCCTCGTCGCCGCCCATGCCCTCGTACTTGCCGGGGATGACGATGTCGACGCCGTAGGGGTGGTCGCCGACGTGCTCGTCGATCCAGGCGCAGCTCGATCTCGAGCTGCTCGGGGGTGAACCCGACGGCGCCGAGCACGCCGAAGCCGCCGGCCTTGACACCGCGGCCACGACGTCACGGCAGTGGGTGAAGGCGAAGATGGGGAACTCGATGCCGAGCTGGTCGGCACAGATCGGTGTGCATGGTTGGAGCTTCCTCTAGCGGGGTCGGGTTCAGGCCGGCTGCAGCGGGGCGGTGGGGGTGAAGCGTGACGGGCATCTCGCTTGATGCCGTTGACGAAGTCGGTGCGCAGGCGGCGGCGGGGCCGGCCAGCGTCGAGGTCGGGCATAGCGGTCGCACGCACCTGGCGCATGATGGCCTTGATCTCGAGCCGGGCCAGGCTGGCGCCCAGGCAGAAGTGCACGCCGCCGCCGCCGAAGGTCGACGTGGTCGTTCGGGGTGCGGCGCGATGTCGAAGCGTGTGCGGGTCGGCGAACACGTCCTCGTCGCGGTTGGCCGACGCGTAGTAGATGACGACCTTGTCGCCGGCCGCGATGGGCACGCCCCGGATCTCGGTGTCGCGGGTGGCGGTGCGGCGGAAGTTGTGGATCGAGCGTGCCCCAGCGCAGCATCTCCTCGACCGCCGGTGTCCCACAGCGCGGGGTCGTCGACGCGAGCCAGCTGCGTGCCTGCGTCGGGGTGGTCGAGCAGGGCCAGCGTGCGCGTGGCTGATGAGGTTGCGGGTGGTCTCGTTGCCGGCCACCACCAGGAGACGAAGAACAGGTTGAGCTCGAGCTCGTCGAGGCGGTCGCCGTCGAGCTCGGCCTGGACCAGCGCGGTCATGAGGTCGTCGCGGGGGTTGGCCCGGCGATCGGCGGCGATGTCGTCGCACAGTGCGAGTAGATCTCCGTGGCCGCGGCCACGCCATCTCGGGGTTGGCCTGGAACTCGGGGTCGTCGCGGGCCGACGAGCTGGTGTTGCCAGCTCGAACATGCGCGTGCCAGTCCGCCTCGGGCAGGCCGATCATCTCGCAGATCATCTGCAGGGGCAGCTTGGCGGCGATGTCCTCCACGAACTCGCACTCGCCGCGTCGCACGACCTCGTCGATGATCCGCGACCGCCCGGCTGCTCGATCTGCTCCACGAGCATGGCGATCATCCGTGGGGTGAAGCCCTCGGACACCAGCCGGCGGTAGCGGTTGTGCTTGGGCGGGTCCATGTTGCAGGATGGTCAGGCGCAACTGGGCCAGCGCCTCGTCGGTCCTGGGTGGGGATGAAGGTGGCGCCGAGCTCCGACGAGAAGGTCTCGCTGTCGCGGCTCGACGGCCACCACGTCGGCGTGGCGGGTGACGGCCCAGAAGCCGGGTCCGTCGGGCTCGGGGTGCCAGTACACCGGGTCGTCGGCTCGCAGCGCGTCGAAGGCCGCGTGGGGGACCTCGTGGCTCCAGGTCTCGGCCAGCAGGTCGATCTCGTCGAGCTTCATGGGGAACACCACTTCCTGGTCGACTTCATGGTTCGGGTGGGGGAGCGGAGCGGGTCGGGCCGGCCGCCAAGGCCGGTCAGGGCGCGCAGGCCGGTCACGGCGGCGGCGTCGGGGACGGCTTCGGGATCGATGCGGCTCTGCATCTCCAGGCCGATGAGCAGCGCCATCAGCATCGTGGCCACCTGATCGGGAGGTGCGGGCAGCTCGGCCACGCCCTGTTGCGCGTGCTCGGCCATGGCCGCCGCCGCGGTCTCGCGGGCCAGGGCGAAGCGCCGGGCCAGCCGTCGGCGGGCGTCCTCGTGGCGGGCGGCGTAGAGCCAGAACTCGTGCTCGAGCAGCAGCCACTCCCGACCCGGCCCGGGCGGCGGATCGCTGAAGGTGCGCCACAGGGCGGCCAGTTGCTCGTCGTCCACCTCGGGCGCCTCGCTCAGCGTCAGCTCGGCTCGCATCACGGTGGCCATGTCGTCGACCAGGTGGTCGAGCAGGGCCACCAGCAGGCCGTCCTTGCCGCCGAAGTGCGCGTAGACCGCCCCTGAGGTCCGGTCGGCGGCGTCAGCCACCGCATCGATGGAGACGGCGTCGATGCCACGGTCGGCGAACAGCTCGGCCGCCGCGTCCAGGAGGCGCTGGCGCGTCTCCGCCTTACGTTCCCCCTGGGTGGCCACCACCCAACAATATAGGAGTTCCTCTTTATATGGAAGAGGTGATCTTTTCGTCCCGGGCCGTCAGGGCCGCCGCCACCAGGGCCGCGGCGGCGTCGCCCGCCGTGGTCATGGCTTCACGGTCCTGCTCCACCCGGGCCAACAGGAACGCACCCTCGATCAGGCAGAACAGCTGGACGGCCAGGGCTCGGGCCGCCTCGGAGGTCACGCCCACCTCCTCGAGGCGGACCGTCAACACGGCCAGCCACGACTCGAAGGCCTGGCGCGCCGCCTGGCGCAGCCGATCGCTGTCCTGGGCGGTCTCGAGGGCGACCCGGGCCAGCGGGCAGCCGTCGATCCAGCCGGTGCTGGCCAGCACCTCGCCGGCCTGGGCGAAGAAGGTTCGGGTGGTCTCGACCGGCTCGGCGCCGGGCGTGAAGAAGAGCTCGACCAGCTCTCGGTAGGCCTGCCCGCTGGTCTCGACGGCGGCCGCGGCCAGCTCCTCCTTGCCGCCGGGGAAGAAGTGGTAGAGCGATCCGTACGGGGCCTCGGCCGCGGTCAGGATCGACTTGATGCCGGAGCCGTGGTACCCGCCGTGGCGGAACTGCTCGACGGTCGCGGCGATCAGCCGGTCGCGGGTGGGGCGTGGCGTGACGGTCGCTCGCTCGGCATCGGATTTGGCGCGGGCCATGGGCGCAGCCTACTGTCTAGATCGATCGATCTAGTAGGAATCCACCCGATGACGGGATCGATCCCAGATGAGGAGGCGACGCATGTACAAGGCCACGGCTCGATGGCTGCTCCGACGGACCCAGCGACGGCTCAACCAAGGTGACTACCAGCCAGCACTGGTCATGTACGCACCCGACGCCACGTTGGCCTTCCCGGGCGACAACTCGTGGGCCCGGATGTTCCGGCCGCTCGAACCCGGCCGCACCCCGTTCGCCACCCATCGGGGCCGGGACGAGATCGAGGCGTTCCTGGCTCGATACGTGTCCGAGGGCCTCCAGATGCAGGTCGAGGACATCCTGGTCAACGGGCCGCCGTGGAACGCCCGGGTGGCGGTGGTGGCCCACGACTGGGCCCCCGGGCGGCCGGGCCATCCAGGGCTCGACGGCCAGCCGGGTCACGAGCGCTACAACAACCGGGCCGTGCTCTACCTGCGCACCCGATGGGGTCGGATCGTGGCCCACGAGGACTTCGAGGACACCGAGCGCAGCGCCGCCTACGACCGGCTGCTGGCCCAGTCGACCTCCCCGTCCCCGGTCTGACCGCCGCCACGGCACCTTTGGCGTCGATCCCCGTCCGCGGTCTGACCGCCGCCACCGCACCTTTGGCGTCGATCCGCGCCCCGGAAGGGCGCGAATCAGCGCCAGAGCGCCGCGCTGGGGGTCAGGCGTCGGGGACGAGCACGGCCCGCCAGCGCAGGACGACGGTCGGGTTCAGCAGCGGTGGACCGGGTCGGCCGAGCTCGGCGGCTGGTCGGGTCACCGAGCCCCGCAACAGCAGTTCGCCGTCGGGCCCGCGATCCAGTTCGGGTCGGGTGTGAGCCACGTCCACCTCGACCGTTGCGCCCGACTCCCCGCCGACGCCGGTCACCGAGAGGTGCACCGTCCCCTCGCCGGGTGTCCGATCGGCCACGACCACCTGGCCGGTGATGGTGGCGGCCAGGGCGCCCTCGCCCAGCGCCGGACGCGCCACGGCGGACACCTCCGAGCGGTCCGAGTCGATGTGGTAGGTGGTCAGGACGAGGAGCCTCGCGACGCCGGGCGGCTCAGGCGTCGAAGTCGAGGTGGAGCATGCGGATGGCGTTGCCCCGCACGATCTTGTAGGTGTCCTCGTCGCTGAGCTCGGCGAACATCTTCTCGGCCACCGCCTTGGTGTTGGGCCAGGTCGAGTCGGAGTGGGGGTAGTCGGTCTCGAAGGTGATGTTGTCCACGCCCACCTCCTCGAGAGAGCGGATGCCGTGCTGGTCGCGGAAGAAGCAGCCGAACACCTGGCGGTAGTAGTAGGTGGACGGCGGCTCGGGTACCTGTTCGCGGGGGAAGGCCCACCCCCGGAACTGGTTCCACACGTCGTCGGCCCGCTCGAGGATGTAGGGCAGCCAGCCGATCTGACCCTCGCTGTAGGCCAACCTCAACCGGGGATGGCGCACCAGCACACCCGAGTACAGGAAGTCGCTCAACGACCCCATGGCGTTGTTGAAGCTGAGGGTGGCCTGCACCGAGGCCGGAGCGTCGGGGGAGGTGGCCGGCATCTTGGAGGACGAGCCGATGTGCATGCACACCGTGGTGTCGGTCTCCTCACAGGCGTCGAAGAACGGCTCCCAGTGCTCGGTGTCGTGGATGCTGGGCAGGCCCAGGTGGTAGGGGATCTCGCTGAAGCACACCGCGGGCACGCCCCGCGCCGCGTTGCGCCGCACCTCGGCGGCCGATTCGATCGGGTCCCACAACGGGATCAGGCACAGTGGGATGAGCCGTCCACCCGTGCCGGCCGACCACTCCTCGACCATCCAGTCGTTGTAGGCCCGCACGCACAGCATGGCCAGGTCGCGGTCCTTGGCCTCCAGGAAGGTCTGGCCGCAGAAGCGGGGGAAGGTGGGGAACGACAGCGACGCCTCCACCCAGTTGATGTCCATGTCCTCCAGGCGGCCCTTCTGCTGGTAGCAGCCCGGTCGCATGTCCTCGTAGGTGATCGGGGTGAGGGTGACCTCATCGACGGGGAAGCCGGCGGCCGCGATGATGCGGCGATGCGGCATGATCAGGTCCTCGTACACCCAGAAGTCGGTGGGCACGCCGTCGGGCTGATCAAGGTCGTAGGTGTAGGTGGTGCCGTTGAACTGCAGGTTCGACGCCACCTTGCGCTCGATGCGTGGTCCGACATCGCGGTACTTGGCGGGCAGTCGGTCGACCCAGACGTGAGGCGGCTCCAGCACGTGGTCGTCGACGCTGATGATCCTGGGCAACTCGGCCATGAGCCGATTCTAGACGTCCGAATCTGACGGTGCGTCAGATTCGGACGGGTTGGATCTCGGCGCCGCCGCCGGCTTCGACAGCCGATCGCGCCGAGGGGTCTGCTCCCCGCCCAGGGTCACGAGCTGGCGCAGCGGGTAGCCCAGGCGCATTCGGCGAAGCAGCGCCCAGTCGTCGACCTTTCGTATCCGGTCGATCGCGGCGCGGCGATCGGCCAGGATCGCCTTGCGGCCGCGCACCCATCGAGCCGCCCGCCACTTGGCCTCCAGGTAGGGGCGACCCCGGAGCAGGGCGAAGGCCCACACCACCGCGTCGTCGACGAAGAGCACCGGTGCCAGCAGGAGCCGGGTCCGCGGGTGCAGGTGGGTGCGCAACATGGCCTTGCGGTTGCGTTCGAGCAGCTCGAGCTTGCGGGGCGACATGCTGAGCTCGTAGTCGTGCCAGACCTGACTGCGGGGATCGCACACCAGGCGGCGTCCGGTGAGGCGCAGCAGCCACGACAGCTCGACGTCCTCGTGGTACAGGAACCCACTGTCGTCCCAGCCGCCGAGCTCGCGCAGCACGTCGGTGCGCATGGCCACCGCCGCGCCGTGGATGCCGCTCACCTCGTGGGGCTCGGGTGGCACCTGGGTGGCCGACGCGTCCAGGAAGCGGTTGAAACCCAGGCCGCTCATGGTCACCGACTGGCCCGCCGCGTTCACCCGCTCGGTGCCCGCCAGCAGGATGAGTGGGCACACCGCCCCAACCGCTGGGTCGGACCGGAGGGTGTCGACCAGCGGGATCAGCCAGCCGGGGTCGACCAGCAGATCCATGTTCATGACCACCACATACGGGGTGCTGACCTCGGCCAGCCCGACGTTGGCCCCACCGGCGTAGCCGAGGTTGGCCCCGGTGCGCAGCACGCGGACGCCCAGGTCCTCGGCGGCCCGGTCGCTGCCGTCGGTGGAGGCGTTGTCGACCACCAGGATGTCGTGGGGCACCAATCCGCATTGGCGCAGGCTGCTCACACACGCCACCAGCCCGTCGCCGCCCTGGTGGTTGACCACGAGGGTCGTGATGGTGCCGGGCGCAAGCCCGTGGGCATCGAGTTCCGAGAGGTCGCGAGGCCGCACGGATCGGCCCCCGACGTCAGAGGACAAGGCGCGTGTAGGCGCGTCGGACGTGGAAGACCGACAGGAAGAGCCCGAACGACAGCAGTTGCAGGCCGGTGGCACCCATGGCCGCGGCCTCCACCAGGTGCTGGGTGTTGGAGAACCGGCCGTGCCCGCTCGCCAGCCAGCCCACGATGATCACCGCCAGCCAGACGGCACCAAGCAATGAGAGGACCATACCGGCGAATGCGAATCCCAGCCGCACGTCGCGCCGGCCCAGTTGCAGCAGCCAGCGGCTGGCCGGAGCGCCCATCTCGATGCGGTAGTGACTGGCCCCGATGCCCAGGATGATGAGCTGGTTCGCCGAGATCACGCCCAGTAGAGCGACGATCAGGGTGTTGGTGGTGAGCCCAACCTGGCCCACCACCAGCGGGCCGCCACTGAGGGCGATGGCCGCGGTGAGCGAGGTCACCAGCAGGATGAGCCCGGGCACGACGAAGGTGGCCACGGGCCGGTAGAGCACGACCATGCCCAGCATGCGGACCAGGATGCGCATGCCGTCGCGGACCGGCTTGAGCTTCTTCTCGCCCAGCCGGGGCTGGTAGTCGATGGGCACGGTGGCCACCCGCATGCCGGTGTGGCGGGCGTGGACGGCCAACTCGATCTCGACATCGAAGCCGTCGGAACGCACGTCGAGTCCCAGGAAGGACGAGCGGCGGATGGAGTACAGCCCGCTCATGTGGTCGTAGCCCTCGATGCTGTGGAAGGCGTTGAGCAGGCGATCGAAGGCCCGGTTCCCGAGCCGGTTCACTGCGGGGATGTGCTCGGAGGTGTGAGATCGGGTAGCCCGCACCAGGTCGTGATCAGCCATGGCGGCCACCATCTCGGGGATCGCCTCGACCGGATAGGTGGCATCGGCGTCGATGAACACCAGCACGTCGGAGGTGGCGGCCTCGGCGCCGGTCTTCATGGCTGCGCCCTTGCCCGCGTTCTGGTGGTGGCTGATGACCCGGCAGTGGTGGGCTGCGGCCAGTTCCCGGGTGCGGTCAGTGGACCCGTCGTCGACGACCACGATCTCGTAGGTCGGGCCGAGATGGCGCTCGAGATCGTCGAGCACCGCGTCGATCCCGGCCTCCTCGTTGTAGGCCGGCACCACCACGCTGGCCTCGTACAACTCAGAGGAGACGACACTGACAACGCCTGATCCCGACACGAGCGCGACTCTACCGGGCCGTCTGGTGCCACCGTGTGACGCGGCCCGCTCGGCCAGTCGGCCCGGGCCGGGGTGCTCACCGGCGGGTCGCTTCCGTCCGGAGCTCGATCTCACTGGCTTGTCGAGACCATGCTCGTCATCGCGTACCGGCTCACGGCCAGGGTCCCGGTCGAGGTCCCCGACGTGGTGGTGACCTACCGGGCGGACGGACCTGGACCGCGGCGTTGCACCAACACGTCTGCTTCTGGCCTCCCGGCGTGCCGACCGCGGTTCCCGGCGACCCAACCGCGGGCTGTCCCGGCGCCTGAGTTGAGGTTGGAGCGCCCGCTCAGGTGGCGACCGTGCGGTTGCAGGTGGGACAGGTCACTCGTCGCCTTGTGGCGGGGGCTCGTCGGGTTCGTCGGGCAGGTCGGGGGCCAGGCGCGCCTCGGCGTCGAACTGGATCGGGGTCTCTCTCAGCCCGAGCAGTCGGGCCACCGGCGCGGCCGACAGGCCGTAGACGGTGACCGTGGCCACGATGACCACGAACGTCGTCGGGAGCAACTTGTCGGCGCCAGCGACGCCGGCCGCGGCCAGGGGCGCGCCGAAGGTGGCGGCAGTTGACGCGGCCACGATCCCCCTCGGGTCCATCCAGCCCACGAAGGCGCGCTCCCGCCACGAGAGCGAGGTCCGCCAGGTGGAGATGCCGGCCACCAGGGGACGCACGACCAGCACCAGCCCGGCCACCAGGGCCAGAGCCGGCCACACCACCCGAGCGACCGACTGGGTGGTCACCGTGGCGGAGATGGAGATGAACAGCACACCGATGACGAGCTGCACGATGGTCTTGAAGAACGGGCGGTCGGCCGGCAGGTCGATGCCCGGGAGGTTGGCCAGGGCCACGCCCATCACGATGGCGGCGATGAGGCCGGTGTCGTCGCGCCACGCGTCGCACAGGGCGGCGGTGCCTATCACGACGGCCACGATGGCCTCTGTGGCCAGCACCCCCGAGAGTCGCAGCCGGCTCAGGAGCAGCCAGAGCACCGCCGTACCCATGACCCCGCCGAGGGCACCGACGCCGAGGCTGCGCAGGAAGGCCAGGGCCGCCTCACCCTGGCCGGGCTGCACGTGGTTGACCAGGGCTTGGAAGACCAGCGCCCCGATGATGGCGCCGAGGGGATCGATGGTGGTTCCCTCCCAGCCCAGGATCAGCGAAACCCGTCGCCCGGGCCTGGACACCTCGAGCAAGGGCGCCACCACCGTGGGGCCCGACACGATGACGATTGCTCCCAGCATGAGGGCGGCGCGCGCCCGACAAGCCCAGCAGCGGCCAGGCCATGAGGGCTGCGCCGGCCCAGGTGACGGGGATGCCGAACCCGAGTAGCCGACGCACGACGCGGGCCGGCTGTGGCCCTCGAGCTCACGCACCTGGAGATCCAGGCCTCCGTCGAAGAGGATCACCGCCACGGCCAGTGCCACCAGCGGCGAGAAGGCCGCCCCCAAGCTCTTCTCGGGGTCGACGGCGGAGACGTAGTGGCCGGCTATGAAGCCGACCGGGAGCAGGACCACGATGGCGGGCAGCCGGAGGCGGGTGGCCAGGATCTGGCTGGCCACCGCCAGCAGGATCGTGAGGCCGAAGCCGACGAACAGGTCGCTCGAGGTCACCGAGGGGGGTGCGCCGCGTCGGCCCGCTCACCGCCGCCAGCTGCTCACCGGCCGGGGATGGCTCGGATCGGGAACCTCGGCCGCAACGGCGAAGGTCGAGACCGCTCCCGGACGTTGTGGCCGAACGTGCCGCAACGGCTCTCGTGCACGTCGAGGTTCATGGGCGCGGTGAGCGCAGACGCTCATGCACACGTAGTAGCACACGCCGCCCGGGTCTCAGCCGCCGTTGCCGCGTCGGATCTTGCGGCGGATCTGACGGTGCGTCAGGCTCTTGGCCCGATGGAGACCGCATGGATCTGACCGACGCCGAACCCGAGGGCGCCTTTCGGGCTGAGTGCCGGGCCTGGCTGGAGGCGAACGTGCCGGCCGATCCGCTGCCGTCGGGCGACACCGCCGAAGGCTTCGCCCTCCACCTCGACTGGGAGCGCCGGCTCTTCGCCGATCGCTGGTCAGTGGTGTCGTGGCCCGAGGCCTACGGCGGCCGTGAGGCGACCTTGTGGGAGTGGCTGATCTTCGAAGAGGAGTACTACCGGGCCGGCGCGCCCCAGCGCGTCACCCAGAACGGCATCTTCCTGCTGGCCCCCACCATCTTCGAGTTCGGCACCCCCGAGCAGCGCGATCGCCTGCTGCCCCGCATGGCCGCGGCCCAGGACCTGTGGTGTCAGGGCTGGAGCGAGCCCGATGCCGGCAGTGACCTGGCCGGGATCAAGAGCCGGGCCCAGCGCGACGAGCGAGCCGGCGGCTGGCGCATCACCGGGCAGAAGACGTGGACCACCCGGGGCGCGTTCTGCACGCACCTGTTCGGCTTGTTCCGCACCGACCCGGAGGCCGAGCGCCACCACGGGATGACCTACCTGCTCGTGCCCCTCGACGCCGAGGGCGTCAGCGTGCGCGGCGTCGGGCGCCTCGATGGCGACGAAGGCTTCGCCGAGGTGTTCTTCGAGGACGTGTTCGTGCCCGACGCCGATGTGTTGGGCGGCGTGAACCAGGGGTGGAGCGTGGCGATGGCCACCACCGGCTCGGAGCGTGGGCTCACGCTGCGCAGCCCCGGGCGCTTCACCGCCGCCTGCGACCGTCTGATTGACCTCTACCGACGCACCGGCGCCGCCGCGCCGGCATCGGTTCGCGATCAGGTGGCCCAGGCCTGGATGGATGCCCAGGCGTACCGGCTCTACACGCTGCGCGACGTCACCGACCTGACCGACGGGCGCGCCCCGGGGCGCGCTCGAGCCTGAACAAGGTGTGGTGGTCCGAGCTCGACGTCCGCCTGCACGAGACCGCCCTCGAGCTGCTCGGTCCGGTGGCCGAGCTCGAGGCGGAAGCGCCCCTGGCCGTCGACCGAGGCGCATGGATGAAGGGCTACCAGTTCTCGCTGTCGGGGCCGATCTACGCCGGCACCAATGAGATCCAGCGCAACGTGATCGCCGAGCGCGTCCTCGGCCTGCCTCGCCGGTAGCCGCGGACAGACTGGGATCGGGGACCTCGAACCATGCGATTCGCCTTCAGCGACGACCAGCTGCTGTTCCGCGACACGGTGCGCGACCTGTTGGCCAAGGAGTGCCAGCCCGAGCAGGTGCGGTTCGCCTGGGTGGACGACGACGGCCGGTTGGTGGAGGTGTGGGAGGCCCTGGCCGAGATGGGCGTGCTCGGGGTGCAGGTCCCCGAGGCCCACGGGGGGCTTGGCCTCGACGAGATCGATCTGGTGTTGCTGCTGGAGGAGACCGGGCGGGTGGCGCTTCCCGATCCGATCGTCGAGACCGCGGCGGTGGCGGCCCCGCTGTTGGCCGAGGCTGTTGGCCGAGGCCGGCCGGCGGAGCCGACGACGACGGTCGGCGGCGCGTCGCTGGCGGACTGGTTGGCGCGCGTCGCCGGTGGCCAGGCGGTGGTCGCCGTCGCGCTCGACGATTCACCCCTGGTGTCCCACGGGGCCGACGCCGACCTGCTGCTGGCCCGGCGGGCGGACCGGTTGGTGGCCGTCCCGGGTGGGCTCGTCGAGGGCGTGGCCCAGGCCTCGGTGGACGGTGCTCGCACCCTGGCCGCGGTGAGCTGGTCGCCGGCCGACGAGGTCGTGCTGGCCGAGCCGGGCGTGGCCCAGGCCCTGATCGAACGCGCCCTGGACCGGGCCGCGCTCGGCACCGCCGCCCAGCTGCTGGGGCTGGGCCAGCGGCTGCTCGACCTGACTGTGGGCTACGTCAAGGAGCGCACGCAGTTCGGGGTGCCCATCGGTTCGTTCCAGGCCGTCAAGCACCACCTGGCCGACGCCCTGTTGGCTCTGGAGTTCGCCCGGCCCGTCGTGTACGGAGCGGCCTGGTCGTTGGCCACCGACCAGGCCGATGCCAGCCGCTGCGCCTCCCACGCCAAAGCGGCGGCCAGCGACGCGGCGCGCCGGGTCGGGCGCCACGCCCTGCAGTGCCACGGGGCCATCGGCTACACGGTCGAGTACGACCTGCACCTGTACCTCAAGCGGGTGTGGGCGCTGAGCGAGGCGTTCGGCAATGCCGCGGTCCACCGGGCCAAGGTCGCCGAGTCCTTGCTCGGTCCTGCGCGTTCGTCGTTAGCCTGAGATCCGATCCCGAGCCCCGGTCGCGTCCGGGGCGAACCCCCAGGAGCGACCCATGCCCGAGGCCTACATCATCGATGCGGTGCGCACCCCGGTGGGGCGGCGCGGCGGCGGCCTGAGCGCCGTCCACCCGGCCGACCTGGGCGCCTTCCCGCTCACGCAGCTGTTCGAGCGGGTCGACGTCGATCCGGCCGCGGTCGACGACGTCATCTTCGGGTGCCTCGACACCATCGGTCCCCAGGCCGGCGACATCGCCCGCACCTGTTGGTTGGCCGCCGGGCTCCCCGAGGAGGTGCCGGGCACCACGGTCGACCGCCAGTGCGGCTCGTCCCAGCAGGCGGTGCACTTCGCTGCGCAAGGCGTGATGAGCGGCACCACCGACCTGGTGGTGGCGGGTGGGGTGCAGAACATGAGCGCCATCCCCATCTCGTCGGCCATGACCGTGGCCGAGCCCTTCGGCTTCAGCGATCCCTTCAGCGGATCGAAGGGGTGGCAGGCGCGCTACGGCGACCAGGAGATCAGCCAGTTCCGCGGCGCCGACCTCATCGCCGAGAAGTGGGGCATCACCCGGGAGGAGATGGAGGTCTTCGCCCTGGAGAGCCATCGTCGCGCCGCGCAAGCCACCGACGAGGGTCGCTTCGAGCGCGAGATCGTGCCCTTCGAAGGGGTCACCGTGGACGAAGGGTTCCGCCGCGACACCAGCCTGGAGAAGATGGCCAGCCTCAAGACACTGCGTCCCGACGGTCGCGTCACCGCCGCGGTGTCCAGCCAGATCAGCGACGCCGGCGCGGCCATGCTCATCGCCAGCCAGGCCGCGGTCGACGCCCACGGGCTCAACCCGCGGGCACGCATCCATCACCTGAGCGTGCGCGGCGGCGACCCCGTGTTCATGCTGTCGGCGCCCATTCCGGCCACGGCCTACGCGCTCGAGCGCGCCGGCATGACCCTCGACCAGATCGATCTGGTGGAGATCAACGAGGCGTTCGCATCGGTGGTGCTTGCCTGGCAGCGCGAGACCGGCGCCGATCTGGCCAAGGTCAACGTGAACGGCGGGGCCATCGCCCTGGGCCATCCCCTGGGCGCCACGGGTGTGCGGCTCATGACCACCCTGTTGAACGAGCTGGAGCGCACCGGCGGTCGTTACGGCCTCCAGGTCATGTGCGAGGGCGGCGGTCAGGCCAACGTCACCATCATCGAGCGGCTCTGACCGCTGGGGGCCTTCCAGGTCGCGGTCGCGCAGGTCCCCACCGAGAACCGTTCGTCGCGATCGACCAGGTCGCGGATGAACGCCTTGGTCTCGTCGTCATCGCGCCGCGCTCCCTGCCAGAGGCCGACATCGTTCGCCCCCACGTAGAGAACGCGGGTCTGGTGTCGGAAGGCGTCCAGCTCGGGGAAGTCGAAGATGCCGGGGGTCGGGTCGATCTGGGGGTACCAGCCCTGGATCACGGCCACGCGCAGCGTGGCTCCGGCGGTGCCAGCGAGGCGAGGGTGGCCCAATCCGTCACGGCCACGGTCCGTTCATCGGATGAGCTCGGCCCAGTCGTCGAGGATGGGCAGGACCACGTCGGCCGTCGAGCTGGGGACCCGGAAGATGCATTCGGTCACCCCGATGGAGGCGAAGTGCTCGAGCTTGCCCCGGTCGGGGATCGAGCCGAAGGGCACGATCTCGAGTGCAGCCGGGTCTCGTCCCGCCTCGCTCACCACGCGACGCAGCTCGGGGATGGCGGCCGACAACCCGGTGCCGCCCACCGGCATCCACCCGTCGCCGTACTCGGCGATGTGGGCGAACAGCTTGGGTCCGGGCGCACCCCCCAGCAGCACCGGCACATGCCCGTGCACCGGCTTGGGCCAGGCCCAGCTGGGCGAGAGGTGGACGTGGGCGCCGTCGAAGGACGCGACCTCGTCGGTCCACAGCGCCTGCATGGTGAGGATCACTTCGCGGGCCACGTCGCGCCGCTCGGCCATGGTGACGCCGTGGTCGGCCAGCTCGTCCTGGTTCCAACCGAAGCCCACCCCCAGCACCGCCCGTCCACCCGACAGGTGGTCGAGGGTGGCCACCGCCTTGGCCGTGACGATGGGCTCGCGCTGAGCGGGCAGGGCGATGCCGGTCCCCAGACGGATGCGTTCGGTGACCGACGCGGCCGCCGCCAGCGCCACGAAGGGGTCCAACGTGCGGCGGTACTCCTCGGGCAGCTCGGCGTCGCCGGTGGGTGGAGGGGTCAGCCGGCTGATCGGGATGTGGGTGTGCTCGGGGAGGTACAGCGAATCGAAGCCCCGGGCCTCGACCTCGCGCGCCAGGGCGGCGATGTCCATGGTCTGGTCGGTGGCGAAGATGGTGATGCCGTGACGCATGTGCTCACCCTAGGGGCCCCGCCGACGCGGGTTCCGCTGGCCGTGGGGCTGGCCTCCGAGCGCGACCGTCGACCCCAGAGGCTGCCGTCGCGCTCGCCCAGGCGGTGGTCAGCGACTGACCACCCTGCCGCTTCTTGACGGGTCGTCAGATCCGCGTGCCATGATCGCCCGATGGACGCACCGACGGGCATCTGCGACGGACGAGTGGTGATCGTGACCGGGGCCGGCCGGGGCATCGGCCGGGGCCACGCCCTGGAGTTCGCCGCGCCAGGGCGCCAAGGTGGTGGTCAACGACCTGGGGGCCGAGAGCGACGGGCGGGGTGGCTCCAACGGTCCCGCCGGCGAGGTGGTCGAGGCCATCCGGGCCATGGGCGGCGAGGCGGTGGCCGATGGCGCGGACGTGGCCGACTGGGCCCAGGCCCAACAGCTGGTGGCGACCGCGGTGGAGGCGTTCGGGCGGCTCGACGTGGTGGTGAACAACGCCGGCTTCCTGCGTGACCGCATGCTGGCCAACACGTCGGAGGAGGAGTGGGATGCGGTGATCCGCGTCCACCTCAAGGGCCACTTCGCGCCCACCCGACACGCGGTGGCCCACTGGCGCGAACGGTCCAAGGCCGGCGAGGCGGTCGAGGCCCGCATCATCAACACCAGCTCGGGAGCCGGGCTCATGGGCAGCGTCGGCCAGGGCAACTACTCGGCGGCCAAGGCCGGCATCGCCGCGCTCACCCTGGTCGAGTCAGCCGAGTTCGCCCGCTACGGAGTCACGGCCAACGCCATCGCTCCGGCGGCGCGGACGCGCATGACCGAGGCGGTGTTCGCGCAGACGATGGCCAAGCCCGACGACGACAGCTTCGACGCCATGGACCCCGACAACGTCGCGCCGCTGGTGGTGTGGCTGGGCTCGGTGCAGAGCGCGGACGTGACCGGACGGGTGTTCGAGATCGAGGGCGGCAAGATCGGGGTGTCCAACGGCTGGGCGCATGGTCCCACGTTCGACAAGGGGGCCCGATGGGCGCCCGAGGAGGTAGGTGCCGTGGTGCACGACCTGCTGGCCGAAGCGCCGACGCCGACGCCCGTCTACGGTGCGTGAGCCGCGACGTTGGTCCGCACCCGACCGAACTCAGAGGTAGAGGACCCGGTTGCGGATCGATCCGGCCAGATATCCCGTGTACCACCCGGCCTGACGCACGGCCAGGTCACGTTCGTCGGGGTCGAGCGGTGCCCTGACCGCGTGGAGCCCCAGCGCCGCCCACGACCGGATCACCGTGCGGGGTGAGCGCCTGGGCATGCCCTTGTCGCTGTACCGGCCGTAGAGCCGGGTCGCAGTCCGACCCCAGCGGTGGTACTGACGGAAGCGGATCCAGCCCTGGGGCGAACCTCGCTTGAACATCACGGCGTCCGGCGCGTCGATGAAGGTCAATCCCGCCACCTGGGAGCGCCACGACAGCTCGACGTCATGGGAGAACCGGAACGACTCGTCGAACCCGCCGACCCAGGCCAAGTCGTGTCGGCCGACGCCAAGGTTGGCCGAGTCGGCGAACGGCAGGAAGCCCCGAAGCGGCTGGCGGGGCTGGCCCGGTGGCAGGTCGTCGGAGTCGGGGGCGTCCTGGCCGAGGCGCAACGGGTAGATGCAACCGGCCACGATCGAGCCCGGCTTCCAGGCCGTGGCCAGCGTCTCGAGCCAGTCGCGATGTGCGATGTCATCACTGTCGCAGAACAGGAGCAGGCTGCCGCGCGCCGCCCGGCTACCCATGTTCCGAGCGTGGCCGGCCCCGCGCCGCGTCGACGCCTCGACCACCTCGAGGTGGGCGAAGCGGTCGGTGTAGGACTCGGCTACGGCGACGGTGTCGTCGGTCGAGCCGTTGTCAGCCACGATGACCTCGAAGGCACGCTGGGTGCGCTGCGCGGCCAGGGCGTCGAGTTGGGCGCCAAGCTGCGTGGCGCGGTTGCGCACCGGGATGATGACGCTGATCAGATCCGGGGCTGTGCTCATCGTGAGCGGGCCGCTTCCTGCTGCCCGGTGGGTCCTGTCGTGTGCCGCGGCCGAGCCTAGGTCACCTACAGGCGCTCGATGATCATGGCCATGCCCTGGCCGCCACCCACGCACATGCTCTCCAAGCCGATGGTCTTGTCCGAGTCCTGGAGGCCGTTGATGAGGGTGGTCATGATGCGGGCCCCGGTCATGCCGAAGGGATGCCCGAGGGCGATGGCGCCACCGTTCACGTTGAGCTTGCCCCAGTCGATCCCCAGGTGCTTGGCCGAGGGAACCACCTGGGCCGCGAAGGCCTCGTTGATCTCGACCAGGTCGACATCGTCGATGGTCATGCCGGCCCGCTTGAGGGCCTGACGGCAGGCCTCGATGGGACCGAGGCCCATGATCTCGGGGTTCAGACCGGTCACCCCGCTGGCCACCACCCGGGCCAGCGGGGTGAGGCCCAGCTCGGCGGCGCGGGTGTCGCTCATCACGATCACGGCCGCAGCCCCGTCGTTGAGCGGGCAGGCGTTGCCGGCGGTGATGCGTCCGTCGGGGCGGAAGACCGGCTTGAGCTTGGCCAGGCCCTCGACGGTGGTGCCGGGCCGGATGCCGTCGTCGGTGGACACGACGGTGCCGTCGGGGGTGGTGATCGGGGTGATCTCGTGTTCCCAGAAGCCGCTGCTCGAGCGCGGCGGCGGCCCGCTGCTGGCTGAGAGCGGCGAACTCGTCCATCTCCTCACGGGTGACGCCCTCGAACTCGGCCACGTTCTCGGCCGTCTGACCCATGGCGATGTAGATGTCGGGCAAGCCCTCGGCGGGCGCCCAGGCGGGCTGGCCACCTTCGGTGCGGGCCGTGGTGCGGGCCTCGGCCTCGGCGAAGCGTCGGGTTGTGCGGACCGGTGTCGGCTGCGCCGTTGCGGTAGCGGCTCACGGTCTCCACGCCGGCGGCGATGAAGATGTCGCCCTCGCCGGCCTGGATGGCGTGGGCGGCCATGCGGATGGTCTGGAGCGAGGACGAGCAGTAGCGGTTGACGGTCACGCCCGGCACCTCGGGCATGCCGGCCAGGATGGCCACCACCCGTGCGATGTTGTAGCCGGACTCACCGCCGGGCTGGCCACAGCCCATGATCAGGTCCTCGACCTGGTTGGGGTCGAGCGCTGGCACCTTCTCCAGCGCGGCGGTCACGATGGTGGCGGCCAGGTCGTCGGGTCGGACGTCGACCAGCGAGCCCTTGGCGGCGCGCCCGATCGGGCTGCGGGCGGTGGAGACGATCACGGCGTCGGGCATGGTTCCCCCTGGGAGACGGCATTCGATGTGAACACGTGCGAGCGGACGCATTCTCGCCCGACCCGTGCTCGCAGCGAAAGTTCGGGCGCAAGGCAGGTCGCTTGCCGACCGGAGGGCCAGCCAAGTAGAACGTGTTCTATGTTCTCGGTGATCCGATTCGACATGCGGGCACCGGGGCTCCCACCGGCGGAAGCGCAGCGGCTGTACGCGGCCAGCCTGGAGATGAGCGAGTGGGCGGATCGGGTGGGCTTCGACATGTTGGTGCTGAGCGAGCACCATGCGGCTCCCGATGGGTACCTGCCGTCGCCCCTGGTGCTGGGCGCGGCGGTGGCGGCCCGCACCAGCCGGATACCCATCTGGGTGTCGGCTCTGCTGGTCCCGCTCCACGATCCGGTTCGCCTGGCCGAGGACATCGCGGTGCTCGACCTGATCAGCAACGGTCGGGTGTCCATCGTGACCGGGTCTGGGATACCGGCCGGTGGAGTACGAGCTGCTGGGTCGAGAGTGGAAGTCTCGGGGCAAGCGGCTCGACGCCTGTCTCGAGACGATGGTCAAGGCCTGGACCGGCCAGCCCTTCGAGGTCGACGGCGAGGTGGTGCAGGTCACGCCGCGACCCGTGCAGCAACCCCATCCCACGGTCATGGTGGGCGGGTCGGGCCCGGCCGCCGCTCGCCGGGCGGCCCGGTTCGGGCTCGGCTTCTTCCCCCCCGTGGGTGACGATGAGCTGGTGCAGCTCTACCGCGACGAGTGCGCAGCGGCTGGGCGTCGAGCCCGGGTGGGTGGGCCAGCCCAGAGGACCGGGCACGGTCTTCGTGTCCGAGGATCCCGACCGGCTGTGGGCTCGCATCGGCGAGCACCTGCTCCACGATGCGGTGACGTACCACTCGTGGCAGACCGATGACATCCGTTCCCACGTGAAGTCGGGGGCGACCACGGTCGACGAGTTGCGGGCCGAGGGCGTGTACCGGATCCTGACCCCCGACGAGTGCGTGGCCCTCGCCGGTGAGCTCGGACCGAACGGCTCGTTCACCCACCACCCGCTGTGCGGCGCGACGTCACCCGAGGACGGGTGGGAGAGCCTGGAGCTGTTCGCCGACCAGGTGCTGCCCCGCGTCCGCCGCGGCCGCGCCATGAGCCGTCGGCCCGTGACCTGTGCCGGCGACGCTCATCGTGGGGTCAGGAGCCGAAGGTGCCGCTAGATCTGACTGAGCTGGTGGACCCCGGCCACACCGCGTTGGTGACCCAGGAGTGCCAGGGCGCCACTGTGGGTGCCGACGCCGCACTGCCCCAGCTGGCCGAGATCGCCCAGCGCACGGCCGTCCCCAACATCGCCCGACTGGCCGCTGGCGCCCGAGCGACCGGCGTGGTCGTGGTCCACTGCCTGGCCATGCGCCGCGACGACGGTCGGGGCTCGAACCACAACGCCCGGTTGTTCCTGGGCATGCTCAAGACCCTCGTTCCGCTGCGGCCCGGCACGCCGGCGGTCGAGGTCGTGCCCGAGATCGGGGTGGCGGAGTCCGACCTGGTGTTGAGCCGGTTGCACGGGCTGGGACCCATGGGCGGCACCGATCTGGATCCGATCCTGCGGAACCTCGGGGTGACCACCATCGTCGGAGTCGGCGTGTCGGTGAACGTGGCCATCCTCAACTTCGCCATGGACGCGGTGAACAACGGCTACCAGTTCGTGATCCCCCGGGATGCGGTGGCTGGGGTGCCCCAGAGCTATGCCGACGAGGTGTTGGACAACACGCTGTCGTTGCTGGCCACCTTGACCACCACCGATGCGGTCCTGGAGGCTTGGTCGGCCTGAGGGCCCGACCTCCCAGGTCAGCCGGTCGTGGTGTTGGTCGGGGCCGCCTTGGTGATGGGCTGGCCGTCGAGGCCGACCACGTACCACTGGTGATCGAGCCCCTGACCCTTGATCTCGCCGGCCAGGCCGTCGCCGGAGAACCGGTACAGCGGGTGCCCGTTGACCACCACCTGCTTGGTGACCGAGCCCGGGATGAGCACGAGCTTGAACTCGTGAGGTTGGACGGGAACGGCGCTGGCCACCCCCAGGTAGGCACCGGTGACCGGAGGCCAGGCCTTGGCGCACGCGTTCAGGCAGGTGGGAACGCCGCCGGCCGCGTCGCCGGCGTAGGCATAGAGGGTGTGGCCGGTGCCGTCGACCAGGATCGGGCCCAGTGGCGACGAGGAGCTGGTCACCGTGGCGGTGTCGGGTGGGAAGGTGGCGTCGGTCGGTCCGGCGGTCGATCTGGTCGTGCTGGTCGACCCGGTGGCGCCGGTGGCGGTCGCCGGCGCCGGCGTGGTGGGTGCGACGCTGTGGCTCGAGCTCGAGCCACAGCCGGTCAGCGTGGCCGCCCCGACCAGACCTGCGACCACGATGGCCCCGGCTCGGGTGCGGGGGCGGGAACCGGCGGGACGGAACATGGCGCCAAACCTAGAGGGCGGGTCAACTGACGAGGCGTCAGGTCGCCGGGTGGTGCCGACTAACGTGGCGGGGAATGAGCGCGCAGCCCGGTTCTGACCGCCTGGCGCTGGTGGCGGCCGGCGAGGGCTCTCAAGCCAGCACCGACGAGGAGCTGCGGGCGGCCGATGGGCGGGTGCCGGGCCGACGAGGCCGCGCCACCCGCCAACGCCTGCTCGACGAGACCGCAGAGATGCTGCGGGCCAGCAACTACCGCGATCTCAAGGTGGTGGACATCGCCAGGGGTGCGGGGACCTCACCGGCCACCTTCTACCAGTACTTCCCCGAGGTCGAGTCGGCCATCCTGGTGTTGGCCGAAGAGATGGCGCACGAGGGCGCGGTCCTGCCCGCCATCGTGCGCGACGGGCAGTGGCGCGGCCGCTCCGCCTACCCCACCGCCGAGTCCCTGGTGGACGGCTTCTTCGACTTCTGGGAGAGCCACCGGTCGGTGATGCGGGTGGTGGACCTGGCCACCGAGGAGGGCGACCAGCGGTTCCGCAACATCCGCACCCGCCTGCTCAACGAGGTGGTGGTGGCGCTGGCCGAGGTCATCGGCCGCAACCGGGGGAAGGGGCATCCGGTGGACCTGGACCCGATGGCCAGCGCCGGCGTGCTGGTGGCCATGCTGGCCACGGTGGCCGGGCACCGCTACGGCTTCGAGTTCTGGGGCATCCGCACCGGCGACACCCGCCGGAGCATGGCCCGCATCATCCACACCACCGTCACCGGCCAGAAGCCGCCGGCTCCCTGAACGGGATCCGAACCCAACTACTGCGGTTCGGGGGGCCGTTCGGCGTCGTCGAGCTCCTGGCGGCGGGCCCGGTCGGCGATGGATCCCCGTCGGAAGAAGAGGAACAGGCACACCGCGATCACGGCCAGGACCACGACCACGACGATGACGTCGGCCAGCCCACCGGAGCGGCCCTGGCCGGGCGGCACCTGCATCGTCGCGGCGAACAGCTCATCCACCCTGGCACCGTAACCTCGGGCGCGACCGCTTCAGCGGTCGATCCATCCGGGCTCGGCGCGGAACTAGAACGTGTTCTACAGTGACCGCCATGCCGGACTCGATCCCGCCCGAGACGCTCGTGTACGGCATGCAGCTGCCGATCCAGTCGCAGAGCACGATCTACGCCGAGTCCTGGGAAGCCTCGGCCGGCGCGGCCGAGCTGGCCGACATCGCCCGGGCCGCCGACCGCAACGGCTTCTGGTACCTGGCCGTGTGCGACCACGTGGCCATCCCCCGTCCACTGGACGAGAAGATGGGCACCTCCTGGTACGACACCATCGCCACGCTGGGCTGGCTGGCCGGCATCACCGAGCACGTCCGGCTCATGAGCCACGTCTACGTGCTGCCCTACCGCCACCCGCTGATGACGGCCAAGGCCTTCCTGACCCTCGACGAGCTCAGCGAGGGTCGGGCCCTGCTCGGGGTCGGTGCCGGCCACGTGCAATCCGAGTTCGAGTTGCTGGGTGTCGACTTCGAACACCGGGGGCGTGTCCTCGACGACGCCATCGACGTGGTGCGTGCCGCCTTCTTCGACGAGTACCCCGACGTCTCCACCCCGACGGTGACGGTGGCCGGTGCCGGGCTGCGCCCCCGTCCGCGCCAAGCCGGCGGTCCGCCCATCTGGGTGGGCGGGTCGTCGAGGCGGGCCCTGCGCCGGGCCGCGGACAAGGGGGACGGCTGGCTGCCCCAGGGACCGCCGCCCGACGGCGTTCGCGCCGCGGTCGCGTGGATGGCCGAGCGCCGCCACGAGAACGGGCGGGCTGACCTGCCCTTCGCCATCGGCGGCAACTCCGAGGTCCTCTATGTCGGGGACCCCTGGTTCGAGCCGGGCCCGGGCCAGCTGACCGGTGCGCCCGAGCCGATGGCCGAGCGCCTGCGCAAGGCCAAGTCGGTGGGGATCAACCAACTCCAGCTCCGTTTCCACACCCGCTCGTGCCAGGAGCTGTGCGACCAGATCGACGCCTTCGGGGCCCAGGTGGCCCCGCACCTCAACGATTGACGACCCACCACGAAGGGAAGCGCATTACATGTTGCTCGAAGGCAAGGTGGCCATCGTGTCCGGGATCGGACCGGGCATGGGTCGTGACATCACCCTGGCCCTGGCCCGGGAGGGCGCGGACATCGCCCTGGGAGCACGACGCGAGAAGGGGCTGGTCAAGGTGGCCGCCGAGGTCGAGGCGCTGGGCCGCAAGGTGGTGTGGGTGCCGACCGACATCACCGTGGCCGACGATTGCGCCCGCCTGGCCCAGACGGCCCGCGACGAGCTGGGTCGGGTCGACATCCTGGTCAACAACGCCTTCAGCGACGGCACCTTCACCCTGTTCGAGGAAGGCGGCTTCGAGGGCTGGCGGGCGACCATGGACGTCAACCTGTTCGGCACCATGCAGATGACCTACGCCGCGCTGGCTCACCTCAAGGAGCAGGACGACAGCCGGGTGATCATGGTGAACAGCCAAGCCGCCCAGGTGGTGCAGGAGCGCTTCGTGGCCTACGCCGCGTCGAAAGGTGCCCTGGCCGTGGCCACCCAGGGGCTGGCCCGGGAGCTCGGCCGCTACGGGGTGCGGGTCAATGGCATCCACCCCAGCTACATCTGGGGCAAGTCGGTGGAGTGGTACGTGAACGACATGGCCACCAAGCGCGGCGTCGACTTCCAGGTGGTGTACGACGAGCTGGCCGACCAGACCTGCCTCAAGTACCTGCCCTCGTCGGCCGAGATCGCCGGCGCGGTGGTGTTCTTCGCGTCACCGTTGGCCAAGGCCGTGACCGGCCAGAGCCTCAACGTGAACTGCGGCGAGTACCTGTCGTGACCAGCCACGAGTACCTGTCGTGACCAGCCACGAGCTGGATCTGGCTGGCCGGGTGGCCCTGGTCACTGGTGGCGCGTCGGGCATCGGTCGGGCCACCTGCGAGCTGTTCCTCCGGCGCGGCGCCTCGGTGATGGTGGCCGATCTCGACGCCGACCGCGCCCGGGATGCGGCCGCGGCCATGAGCGAGCTGGTCCCCGATGGCGGGGGCAAGGTCGACTTCGTGGCCGTCGACGTGGCCGTGCCCGAGCAGGTGCAGGCCATGGTGGCCGCCACCCTGTCCCAGCTCGGGAGCCTGGACGCGGCCGTCAACAACGCGGGTACCCCTGGCACCTACCGACCTCTGGCCGAACAGGAGCTGGCCGACTGGCAGCGCACCGTCGACATCAACCTCACCGGCACGTTCCTCTGCCTCCAGGCCGAGCTGGGCGTGATGGGCCCGGCCGGTCGAGGTGCCATCGTCAACGTGGCCTCGGCTGCCGGACTCATGGGCTTCGCCAACCTGCCCGGCTACGTGGCCTCCAAGCACGGCGTGGTGGGGCTCACCAAGAGCGTGGCGCTGGAGTTCGCCCGAGGAGGTGGTATCCGGGTCAACGCCGTGTGTCCCGGCAACGTCCGCACCGCGATGCTGGAGGCCTTCACCGGAGGTGACGAGCAGGCCCTGACCGGCATGGGCCGGGTCACCCCCATCGGTCGGTTGGCCCAGCCCGCCGAGATCGCCGAGGCCATCGTATGGCTGTGCTCGGACGCGGCCAGTTTCGTGACCGGCCATGCCATGGCCGTCGACGGCGGTGTCTTGGCTACCTGAGTGGGTCTGGGCCGTCGGAGGCTGCTGGGGGGTTGGCGTCGACGGCGGTGTCTTGGCTACCTGAGTGGGTCTGGGCCGTCGGAGGCTGCTGGGGGGTTGGCGTCGACGGCGGTGTCTTGGCTACCTGAGTGGGTCTGGGCCGTCGGAGGCTGCTGGGGGGTTGGCGTCGACGGCGGTGTCTTGGCTACCTGAGTGGGTCTGGGTCGTCGGAGGCTGCTGGGGGGTTGGCGTCGACGGCGGTGTCTTGGCCACCTGATCATCGGGGACCGCACCTCTGCCGACTCGGAAAAGGCGTTCGGGCTGTCACACGAGCTGGATAGCGTGCCGGGCATGGGGACGTCGGGATCGTTGGTGGAGGCGCGCGGGCTGACCAAGTCGTTCGGCGACTTCGTGGCCGTCGGGGGCGTCGACTTCGACGTGCAGCCAGGCGAGGTCTTCGGCTTCCTCGGCCCCAACGGCGCGGGCAAGAGCTCGACCATGCGCATCATCGGCTGCGTGTCGCCCTTCACCGGGGGCGAGCTGCACGTGCTCGGGCTGGACCCCCGCCACGACGGTCCCCAGATCCGAAGGCGGCTGGGTGTGGTCCCCCAGGAGGACAACCTCGACCTCGAGCTGAGCGTCGTCGACAACCTGATCATCTACGGCCGCTACTTCGGCATCGCCAAGCCGGTGCTGCGCAGCCGGGTGCGCGACCTGCTCGACTTCGTCCAGTTGACCGACCGGGCCGAGAGCAAGGTCGACCCCCTCTCGGGGGGTATGAAGCGGCGCCTCACCATCGCCCGAGCCCTGGTCAACGAGCCAGAGCTGCTGCTGTTGGACGAGCCCACCACCGGCCTCGATCCCCAGGCTCGCCACCTGGTGTGGGAGCGCCTGTGGCGCCTCAAGCAGGACGGCGTCACCCAGGTGCTGACCACTCACTACATGGACGAGGCCGAACGGCTGTGCGACCGGCTGGTGATCATGGACGGCGGCAAGATCGTCGACGAGGGATCGCCGGCAGCGCTGGTCAGCCGCCACGTCACCCGCGAGGTGGTGGAGCTGCGTCCCACCGGCACGGGCTCACTCGACGAGGAGGCCGAGTCCACCGTCGACGACGAGCTGGAGACCGTGCTCGCCCTCGTGCGAGCGAACGGCGAGCGAGCCGAGGTGGTCACCGACCGCGTGCTGGCCTACACCGACGACGGCGACGCCCTCGTGGCCAAGCTCAACGCCGACGGCCTGCGACCAGCTTCGGTGCTGGTGCGGCGCTCGACGTTGGAGGACGTGTTCCTGATCCTCACCGGCCGAACTCTGATCGAGGGCTGAGCCGTGGTCGTCGACGCCCCCGCCTTTCGCTTCGTGGAGCGCGAAGCGGCCATCTACCGGCGCCTGTGGCGCGCCACCGTGTTCAGCCAGTTCGTCGGTCCGGCCCTGTACCTGCTGGCCATGGGTGTCGGCCTGGGTGGACTGGTCTCGGCTGCGGGGCGCACCGTGGACGGGCTGTCCTACCTAGTGTTCGTGGCCCCGGGGTTGATGGCCGCCACCGTGCTGCAGAACGCCACGGCCGAGTCCTTGTGGCCCGTCCTGTCCGGGTTCAAGTGGCAGCGGTTCTACGAGGGCATGGCGGCTTCGCCGATGTCGCCGGCCGACGTGTACACCGGCAACATCTGCTGGATCGCCCTGCGCTTCGGCGTGAGCGCTCTCGCCTTCCTGGTCGTCGCCGCCGTGCTGGGTGCCGTCCCCTCGGCTTGGGGGGTGCTGGCCGTACCTGCCGCCGTGTTGGGTGCCATCGCCCTGGCCGCGCCCCTGGTGGCCTGGGTGGCCACCAACGAGGATGACCACAACTTCCCGATCATCATGCGGTTCCTGACCCTGCCCATGTTCTTGTTCTCGGGCACGTTCTTCCCCCTCAGCCAGCTGCCCGTCCTGCTGCGGCCCCTGGCTTGGGTGCTGCCCCTGTGGCACAGCGTCGAGCTCTGCCGCGACGCCACCACCGGGGTGCTGGCACCGGGCGGATGGGCCATGGTCGGGCTCCACCTGCTCGTGCTCAGCGCCTATGTGATCGTGGGCTGGTGGTTCGGGGTGCGCACCTTCGCCCGGCGGCTCGCGCCATGAGCCTCGCCGACCGCACCACCCCGGCCGTCCTGGACGGACCGTTGCCGCCGCGCCCGTGGTGGATGCGCCTGCTGCCCGGCGCGTCCATGTCGCCACCCCTGCGTCTGCTCGAGCGCAACCTGGTGGCCTGGCGGGGCATGTGGCTGATCTTCGTCTCGGTGATGGTGGAGCCCGTCTTCTTCCTGTTCTCCATCGGCGTGGGCGTGGGCCAGCTGGTGGGCGACATCACCTTGTCGTCGGGTCAGGTCGTGTCCTACCGCGAGTTCGTGGCCGCCGGGCTGTTGGCCTCCTCGGCCATGATGGGTCCCGTCTTCGACTCGACGTTCAACTTCTTCGTCAAGCTGAAGTACATCCACACCTACCAGGCCGTGCTCGCCACCCCCATGGGACCCCGCGACGTGGTGGTGGGCGAGCTGCTGTGGTCGCTGGTGCGGGCCACGCTCTACGCCGCCGCCTTCCTGGTGGCCATCGTCGTCATGGGGCTGACCAGTTCGTGGTGGGCGGTGCTGTGCGTGCCGGTGGCCCTGCTCATCGGCTTCGCCTTCGCCGGGGCCGGGCTGGGGGCCACCACCTTCATGCGCTCGTTCATCGACTTCGACCTGGTGAACCTGTTCATCATCCCCATGTTCCTGTTCTCCGGAGTGTTCTTCCCGGTCACCCAGTACCCGACTGGCCTGCAGTGGGTGGTGCAGTGCACGCCGCTCTACCAGGGCGTGGCCCTGGAGCGCTCGCTCATCCTGGGCGATGTCGGCCCGACGCTGCTGGTGCACGTGGCCTATCTGGCCATCATGGGATCCATCGGGCTGTGGGTGGCCGCCCGACGCCTCAACCGGTTGCTCCTGCCGTAGCACTGCCCTCCGGTCGGCAAGCCGGGGGTGTCGCCACGGTCTAGCTTGCATGGCATGTCGACGGCCCCCGAGCCCGCGGGCCAGGACCGGGCCATGCGCTGGCTGTCGATGCTGTTCCTGATCTGGCTGCTCGGGCTGTTGGGCGTGGTGGCCGCGGTCAACAGCCTGAGCCGATGGCAGTGGCGGCTGGCCGTGATCGCCGAGGCGGTGGTCAGCCTGGTCCTGGCCATCGGGGTGGTTCTGGCTCGTCGGTGGGGCCGACGGGCATCCGCCCAGGCTGAGGGGTAGCGACCTCGCCGGCCGGGCGCATCGTCGTGGACCGGGACCGGGTGGTAGGCAGGGGACATGGGACTGTTGGAGGGGAAACGGGCGCTGGTCACCGGCGGGGCCAGCGGCATCGGCGCGGCCACCGCCCGCGCCATGGTGGCCGAAGGCGCCCGGGTGGCCGTGGTGGACCGCGACCAGGCGGGAGCCGAAGCCGTGGCCGACGAGATCGGGGGCCTGGCGCTGGTCGCGGACGTGGCCGATGCCGACGCGCTCGGGGCCGCGTTCGCCCGGGCCGCCGAATGGCTCGACGGTCTCACCGTGGTGTTCAACAACGCCGGGGTGGGTTCGCTCAAGCCCCTCCACACCTACACCCCCGCTGAGGTCGACCTGCTGGTCGACGTCAACTTCAAGGGGACCTACCACGGCGTGGCTGCCGCCGTTCCCTTGCTCCGGGCGAGCGGGGGTGGGGCGATCGTCAACATGGCCTCGGTGAGCGGGTTGCGCCCGACACGTGGGGAGGCGCCCTACTCGGCGGCCAAGGCGGCGGTGATCGCCCTGACCAAGAGCGCGGCCCTCGAGTACGGCCCCGACGGCATCCGGGTCAACTGTGTGTCCCCGGGGTTCATCCACACCGAGCTCACCGGCTTCGCCTTCTCCAACCCGACCTGGATCGACCCGATCGAGGCCGCCACGCCGCTGGGCCGGGCGGGCACGGCCGAAGACGTGGCCGACGTGGTGGTATTCCTGGCCAGCTCGCGGGCACGGTACATGACCGGCCAGAACCTGGTGGTGGACGGCGGCAGCGTGCTACCCAGCTCGCAGGTCGACGCCTTCCTGCATGAGATGCTGGGGGAGTGAGCGGCTGACAGAGCCGACCGCCGCGCCTCGGCGGACGAGGCCGGCCGGGTCGCCGCCATCGACGTCGGGCGTCGTTCAGCGTCTCTCGTGGTGCCTCGCTGACCTGACGCGCCACCCCGGGCCTCTCTAGCATCTGCGATCGTGACCACCGTTCCGCTCGACGACGCCCCCGTCGGGGAGCGCGCGTCGGCCACGAAGGAAGGCACCCGGCTCGCCGATCCGCCGCCGGCCCCACCGGCACCCGAGCGGGAAGGGTCGCGGCCGGATCCCGCCCGTTGGCGGCTGCTGGCGCGCTGGAAGGCCGGCGGTCACCAGGTGCTGCCCGGACTGTGGTACCCGATCAGCCTGTTCGTGGTGTGGCGGTTGGCCGAGTTGGCCGTCAGCCTGCATCTGGGCGGCGACGCCCAGTACACCGCCTTCTACTACGACTCCCAGCACTACCTGCGCATCATGCACATCGGCTACGTGCACCCGGTGTGGACGATGCCGTCCAACGCCTTCTTCCCCGCGGTGTCATGGCTGGGCTGGCCCTTGTGGAAGCTGACCCAGTCCGACCTGTTCACCGTGCACACCGTGGCCACGCTCACCTCGCTGGCCGCGTTCATCGCCATCTGGGGCGTGTCCAAGTCCCTGCGAGGCGAGCGCGTGGCCCGCCGAGCTGTCCTGCTCTTCGCGCTGTTCCCGTCGTCGCTGTTCCTGTGGGCGTTCTACAGCGAGGGGCTGTTCATCGCCCTGGGCGCAGGCGCCCTGTGGGCCGACCGGCGAGGTCGCCGAGGGGTGGCCACCGTGCTGTTCCTGCTCATCGGCGCCACCCGCAGCGTGGGCATCCTGGTGCCCGCGGTGATCGTCATGGGCCGCATCATCCGTCAGCGCCGCATCGACAAGTGGTGTTGGGCCTATGCCGCCGCGGGGGCGAGTGGGCTGGTAGCCGTCCTGGTCATGCTCCAGATCCAGACGGGCAACGCCTTCTCCTTCCTGGGTGTCCAGAAGGACTGGGGACGCTCGCTGAGCATGCCGTGGACGACAGTGATCCAGGGCTACCAGAACCTGTGGCCCCGGGCGGGCACGATCATGATCCCGGCGTTGGTGGCCCGGAACTTCGATCTGTGGTGCGTGGTCATCGTGGTGCTCGGGATCGGCTACGCCGCCTTCTCCCGACGGGACCGGTTCCCCATGGAGGTGTGGATGCTGGGTGTGGCCATGATCATCCTGCCCCTGTGCTCGAGCGTGCTGGCCAGCTTCAACCGCTTCACCTTCGCCGACTGGATCCTCTACCCGGTCTACGCCTCGGCCATCGAGCGGCTGCCCAAGCCCTGGCGGGTGGCAGCCATGAGCAGCATCGTGATCGCCCTGGCGCTGACCGCATACGCCATGATCGGCCGCTTCAGCCTCGGCCTGTTCGTGGCCTGACGGGTTCGGCGCGGGGCGCGGAGCTTGGCGACCTGAGGGCTCAGCAGGTCGGCTCCGCCTTCCGGACCAGGGCGTCGAGTCGGACGTAGGTCTGGTCGAAGGTGCCGTCGGAGCGGGCCAGCTCGTCGAGTCGGGCCTCCACCTCGGCCCGGAAGGCGGCGTGGTTCTCCGGCGGCATGGTCAGCTCGAACCCCTGGTAGCACTGGCTGCGCAGCCATCCCACCAGCGAGTCACGGTCGAACGGGCGCCGCTGGGCCGTGGTGCGCACGAAGTCGCTGCCCGGCTGGTCGACCGGCCGACCCGGGACGGCTGCCGGGTCGGCGTCGATCTCGAAGCCGGCCTGCTCGAGCAGCTCGAGATAGGTGCCCGCGTCCGGGAAGGACCAGGGCGCGTCGGGCCCGCCGTAGGTCCGGGAGATGGCGGCCACCCGCGGCGCCAGCCGAACGATGTTGCCTGCCCCGCCCATCTCGAGGCGGAACCAGCCCCCGGGTCGGAGCAGGCGGTGGACCTGGGCCAGGAAGCCGGGATGATCGGCCATCGGCACCCACTGCATGGCCGCTCGGCTGATCACGCCGTCGAAGGCGTCGTCGTCGGGCATCAGGCGGTCGAGGTGCTGGACCGGGCCGTCCACGAACGACTGGTTGGGCCCGGCACGGCGTCGGGCCTCAGCCAGCAGCGCCGGCTGCGGATCGAGGCCGACCACGTGCCCGTCGGGGACCCGGTCGGCCAGGATCCGGGTGAAGTCGCCGGACCCGCAGCCCAGGTCGACCAGGCGGTCGCCCGGCCGGATCGGGGTGAGGGCCAGGAAGGCCGCGTCGTGGCGGCGGTGGTGGCCGGTGTTGGCCGCGTACGACGCGTCCCACGTCGGCAACCACGGTTCGTCGCATGGGGGACGGCCCACTGCTGTCTCGCTATCTGAGATAGAATCCTTCATTACGAGATAGTGTAGCGGTCCGTTGCACAACCTGTCAGCCCAGCCCGTCAGCCCAGCGACCTCTCTGAGGTCGCTCAGCTGACAGATTCGTAGCGGAGCGGGCCTACGGCGCGTCGGGGAGGTTCGTCCAGCCCCGGCCGTCGTGGCGGCCGTACCAGCCGCTGGCGGCGGTGGTGCCACCGTCGACCGGGATGATGTGTCCGGTCACGAAGCGCGACTGGTCGCTGGCCAGGAACCGCACGACCTCGCCGTAGTCATCGGGGCGGCCGAACCGGCCAAGGGGTACCCACTGGCGCACCAGGGCCGGATCCCGTCCGGCCAACATGGCCTCGGCCGGGGTCTGGAGGGTGTCGGCCAGGTCCGGGGCGATGGCGTTGACCCGGACGCCGTCGCGGCCCAGCTCCACCGCCAAGCTGCGGGTGAAGGCGTTGATGGCGGCGTTGAAGGCCGAGTAGACGGCGTTGGCGGGGATGCCCCGGAAGGCTTCGACGGTGGAGACGTTGACGATGCTGCCCGAGCCTCGGCTCACCATGGTCGGCGCCATGGCTCGCGTGCAGCGCAGCACATGTTCGAAGTTCACGGCGTACAACGCGTCCCACTGCTCGTCGGAGGTCTTGAGGAAGCGGCCGTTGGGTCGGTAGTCACCCACGTTGTTCACCAGCACGTCCAGCCGTCCGCCGGCCACGGCCAATGCCGCGTCGGTCAGCTGCTCGACGGTGCCGGCCGAGCGGATGTCACCCGCCACCCCGGTGGCCGATCCCCTGCCGTCACCGGCGATCTCCTGAACGATGGCGGCCAGCGAGTCGGGATCGATGTCGTTGATCACCACTCGCGCTCCGGCCTGGGCCAGGCACCGGCTGATGCCGGCTCCGATGCCCCCCGCTCCGCCCGTCACCACCGCCACCCGGTCGGTGAGGTCACCGCCCGCGTCCCCGGTCGCCCGACGCGCCCCGCCGTCTGGTGACGGTCCCGCGGCGGACGGGTTCTCGGATGACGCGGACGACGGGCGCTGGGACGACATCGGCCGAGATTAGCGACCGACCTCAGGTAGGTCGCAGGGCGGCCACCAGGTCCCAGGCGGCCGCGCTCGGCGCGATGGCCGCGACGATGCCGCCGCCTTGGTCGATCTCCTGAAACGCGAGCAGGGTCGACCAGGGTCCGGAAGGGGAGGCCGCCCGGCCGAGCCGTTGGTTCGATGAGACCCGGATGGAAGCGTCCGCAGGGAGGCTTGCCGACCGGAGGGCTAGAACAGCTGATCGGTGTAGGTGTCGGTGCCCATGATGGTGGGGATGAAGGGCGCGGCGTAGGAAACGGTGGCCTGATCGCGCGCCGAGATGGTGGCGGCCACCCCCCCGAACGCGTGCCCAGCAGTCGCGGGGGTCGGTGTCGGTGAAGCACATCAGGGCCATCCGGTTCTCCTCGCCCGGGTTGGGTGGCTGGAACACCGGCGCCTCCTTGGGCAGCGGGATCGGGGACAGGCCCACCGTGAGGGCCCAGGGCGTATCGGCCATGGCCGCGGGGATGACCTCGTCACGCAGCCAGGCCGACGACGTGCGAGGATCGACGTCGGGGTTGCGGTCGACCATGAGCACCACCAGCCCGCCCCAGGGATGGTCGAGGGCCAGCGGTGCGGGCACGCCCTCGGCGTCGCGGGAGACGTCCCACCGGTTGGCGTAGATGAGGGTGTGGATGTGGTCGCGCCCCTCGAACATGCGACCGTTCTCGTGCAGCCACTTCACCTGGGCGCTGCCCCAGGCCACAGCCTCGGGCTCCATGCCCTTGAGCACCCAGTAGGTGGCCAGGTAGCTGCCGGCGGAGACGTCGGGGAGGAACTGCGTGTCGCGGGGGAAGCGCAGGTCCTTGAGCGGCTTGGTGGCCACCCACCGCTTGCCGGCGAACCAGCCGGCGCCCATCAGGCAACCGGCGTAGAAGTGGTCGCGCTCGTACCACCGGTTGTACTCGACCTCCTGGCCGCGATGGGGCTCGACCAAGGTCAGCAGCGTGCTGCCGATGCGGATCCCACCCTCGTTGCCGGCTTCCTGAACCTGCGCCATCTGACTCCCCCTGCTCGCTAGATCATCCGCATGGCCAAATTGGGAACCCCTGTGTTCCGTTACCGCACATTTCGATGCCCAGTTTCCAGAACGGTCGCAGCCTAGTCGTGACTAGAACCGGTTCCATTTCGGGCTGACAGGTCGTCAGATGGCCGCTAGCATCACGGTCATGGGGGACTTCCCGAAGATCATCTCCGTCGATGACCACGTCATCGAACCAGCCCACGTGTGGCAGGACCGACTGCCCGCCAGGTACAAGGACTCCGGCCCGCGGGTGGAGCGTGCGCCCATGGGCGAGATGACCTTCGTCGGCGGCAAGTTCTCCTACGTCCCCGGCGGCGACGGGCCCATGTGCGACTGGTGGCACTACGAGGACAAGGCGATCCCTCAGACTCGCCTGTCCGCCGCGGTCGGCTTCGACCGCGACGACGTGAAGATCACGGCCATCACCTACGAGGAGATGCGCAAGGGCTGTTGGGACCCCAAGGCCCGCCTGGAGGACATGGACGTCAACTGGACCGAGGCCCAGATGTGCTTCCCCAGCTTCCCCCGCTTCTGCGGCCAGACCTTCCTCGAAGCCGACGACATGGACCTGGCCCTCCTGTGCGTGAAGGCCTACAACGACTGGATGGTCGACGAGTGGTGCGGCGACTCCGACGGTCGACTCATCCCTCTCATCATCATCCCGCTGTGGGACCCGCAGCTGGCCGCCGAGGAGGTGCGCCGCAACGCGGCCCGTGGGGTGCACGCCACCTGCTTCTCCGAGATCCCTCCCTACCTGGGCTTGCCCTCGATCCACTCCGGGGAGTGGGACCCGTTCTTCGCGGCCTGCGCCGAGACGAACGTGGTCGTCAACATGCACATCGGCTCGTCGTCCAAGATGCCGTCGACCTCGACCGACGCACCGCCGGCGGTGGGCTCGACCCTGACCTTCGGCAACGCCATGTCCTCGATGGTCGACTTCTTGATGTCGGGGGTGCTGGTGCGCTACCCCGAGCTGACCCTGGCCTACAGCGAGGGCCAGATCGGCTGGATCCCCTACATCCTCGAGCGGGCCGACAAGGTGTGGGAGGACAACCGGGGCTGGAACGGCGTCTACGGCAAGATCCCCGAGCCCCCCTCGACCTACTACTACCGCCAGATCTACGGCTGCTTCTTCGACGATGTGCACGGCCTCACGCCCGATGCCCTCGAGAAGTGCGGGGTGGACAACATCACCTTCGAGACCGACTACCCCCACAGCGACAGCACCTGGCCCCACAGCCGGGAGGTGGGCCAGAAGCTGATGGGTCACCTCGATGACGAGGTCGTCACCAAGTTGGTCCGGGGCAACGCCATCCGCATGCTGAGCCTCCCGTTCGAGCCGTGACCACCACAGCGGACGCCGCGGCCACCGTCGGCCCCGATCCCGACGCCAGCTACCAGCTGCTCATCGGGGGCGAGCGCGTCGACGCGGGCAACGGCACCTACGAGATCGTCAACCCGGCCACCGAGACGGTGGTGGGACACGCGCCCAACGCCAGCGCGGCCGACGCCCAGGCTGCGGCCCAGGCCGCAGCCGACGCTTTCCCGGCGTGGTCACGTACCGCCCCCGAGGAACGCGCCGCCATCCTCGAGCGGGCGGCCGACCTGCTCGACGAGCGCTACGCCGATCTCGTCCCGTTGGTGCAGGCCGAGACGGGCGCCACGCTGCGGGTGACCAAGCAGATGCAGGTGCCCCAGGCCGCCACCCGCTTCCGCCGCTACGCCCGGGGCATCGACCAGGAGCTGGAGATCCCGCTCCCACCCTCCACGATGCCCAGCACCGCGCTGGGGGCGGGTGGGATCATGGGCGCGGTGGCCCGCCGAGCGCCGGTCGGGGTGGTGGCCGCCATCACCTCCTACAACTTCCCGCTGACCAACACCGCGGGCAAGGTCGGCCCGGCCCTGGCCATGGGCAACACCATGGTGGTCAAGCCCGCACCGCAGGATCCGCTGGCCATCGTGGCGCTGGGCGAGGTGTTCGCCGAGGCCGGCCTGCCTGCGGGCGTCCTGAACGTGCTGGTGGGTGAGGGATCCGAGGCGGCCGAGGCCCTGGTGGCCTCTCCCCAGGTCGACATGGTCAGCTTCACGGGCTCCACCGCCATCGGACAGCGCATCGGCGAGGTGGCCGGGCGAGGCATGAAGCGCCTGCTGCTCGAGCTCGGCGGCAAGGGTGCCGGCATCGTGTTCGACGACGCCGACCTCAAGACGGCCATCGGTGCCATCGCCAGCGCCTGGGCCTTCCACTCGGGCCAGATCTGCACCGCGCCCACCCGCGTGCTGGCCCAGCGTGGCATCTACGACCAACTGGTCAGTGGCCTGGCCGCGGCGGCCGGTCGGCTCAAGGTGGGGGATCCGCTCGAGGCCGACACCGTGCTCGGTCCGGTCATCACCGAGGTGCATCGCGAGCCGGGTCGAGGGCTACATCGCCTCGGGCCGTCGAGCAGGGAGCCACGGTGGTGGCGGGCGGCGAGCGTCCCGCCGAGCTGGACCGGGGTTGGTACGTCCCGCCCACCCTGCTGGCCGATTGCCGGATCGACATGAAGGTGGCCCAGGAGGAGATCTTCGGTCCGGTGGTCGTGGTCATCCCCTTCGAGGACGAGGACGAGGCGGTGGCCCTGGCCAACGCCACCGACTTCGGGCTCTACGACTACGTCTTCTCGGGGGACACGCGCCGCGGCCTGCGGGTGGCTCAGCGGCTGCGCACCGGCAACGTGGGGATCAACACCGTGCAGCGCAACCACGAGACGCCCTTCGGCGGCTTCAAGATGAGCGGGGTGGGCCGCGACGGCGGGCGATTCGGCTTCCACGCCTACAGCGAGCTGCAGTCGATTGTCTGGCCGGGCTGACGCCCGGGTGGGTCTGGCCGGGCGGAGGCCCGCACCCGGTCTGGTCGGGCTGACGCCCGGGCCCATCACCTGACCCACAAGGAGACAGCCGGCACGGACCGGCCGAGGAGCGTATCCATGAGAGGGATCGTGTTCGATGAGGGCGGCCTGCGCGTCGCCGACGACCTGACGGTTCGCGACCTGCGACCAGACGAGGTTCGGGTCGACCTGCAGGCGGCCGGGGTGTGCCACAGCGACGTCTCGGTGATCGACGGGACCATCCCGTTTCCCACGCCCGTGGTGCTCGGCCACGAGGCCACCGGGATCATCGCCGAGGTGGGCTCGGACGTCTCGGGTCTGGCCGTGGGCGACCACGTGGTGATCTCCACCCTGTCCAACTGCGGGCAGTGCGACGCATGCGACAGCGGCCGCCCCACCCATTGCCGCCAGTCGATCGGCAAGATGTCGGCGCCGTTCCGCCAGGGTGATCGCAAGGTCCTGCAGTTCGCCAACATCGGGGCCTTCTCCGAGCAGACCGTGGTCAAGGCGCGCCAAGCCGTGGCGATCAACAAGGATGTGCCCTTCGAGGTGGCGTCGTTGCTGGGCTGCGGCGTCATCACCGGGGTGGGCGCCGTGTTCAACCGGGCCAAGGTGACCCACGGCCAGAGCGTGCTCGTGGTGGGCGTGGGCGGCATCGGGCTCAACGTGATCCAGGGCGCCCGCCTGGCCGACGCGCTGCCCATCATCGCAGTGGACACCAACCCGCGGAAGGAAGAGCTGGCCCGCCAGTTCGGGGCGACCCACTTCATCAACGCGGCCGAGGTGGACACGGTGGAAGCGGTCAAGGAGATCTGCCCCAACGGCGTGGACGTGTCCTTCGAGTGCGTGGGGCATCCGGCGCTGATCCGCAACGCCGTCGACGCCCTCGACTGGGGCGGGACGGCCGTGATCCTGGGCGTGCCCAAGTTCGGCACCGAGGCCAGCTTCCTGGTCAGCGCCATGTACAACGACAAGACGATCATGGGTTGTCGCTACGGCGCCGGGCGTCCCCACGCCGACATCCCGCTGTTCGTCGACCTGTACCTGGCCGGCCGGCTCAAGCTCGACGAGCTGGTGACCAAGACCTACGACCTGGCCGACATCCAGACCACCATCGATGACATGGCTCACGGCGACCTGGCCCGCGGCGTCCTGCGGATCGCCTGACGTGACCCTGCCGGCGGAGTGGGCCGAGCTGGCCGAGTCGGTGCGCAACTGGGGTCGCTGGGGCGACGACGACGAGCGCGGCTCCGCCAACCTGATCGACGATGCCGCCCGGCGGCGGGGGATGGATGCGGCCGGCGAGGGGCGACACCTGTCGCTGGCCATCCCGCTCGACCAGCGCAGCCCCCAACAGGGCGGTGCGCCGGGGCGGTTGGCCCCGCTGCGCACGATGCTGTCGATCAACCAGACCTACACCGGGGCCGAGGGCGACGCCGCCTTCAACGACGACACCGTGGTCATGGCCACCTCCGCGGGCACACACATCGATGCCCTCGGCCACTGCAGCTACGGCGGGTTCCTCTACAACGGGTTCCCGGCCGACACCGTCTCGGCGGTCGACGGACTGACGCGCTGCGGCGCCGACAAGATCGGACCGCTGATGAGCCGAGGCGTCCTGTTGGACCTGCCGGCGGCGCTCGGGTTGGATCGACTCGCGCCTGGGTACGCGGTCACTGCCGAGGATCTCGACGCGGCCGTCGAGCTGGCCCGGGTGGAGTTGGCGCCGGGTGACGTGCTGTGCGTCCGCACCGGCCACATGCAGTGCTTCCACGAGGGCCGGACATCGGACTACAACCACGACAGTCCTGGGTTGTCCACCCACACCATCCCGTGGGTCCGCGACCGCGATTGCGGCGCGGTGTTCACCGACACCTACGTGTACGAGGTGTGGCCGCCCCAGGACTGGGCCGCCTTGATGGTGGTGCACATGATCCACCTGCGGGACATGGGTCAGGTGCAGGGTCAGAACTTCGACTTCGAGTCGCTGGCCGAGGCCTGCGCGGCCGACGGCGTCTACGAGTTCCTCTTCACCGGCCATCCCGAGCCCTTCACCGGCGCGGCCAGCACCCCGGTGCATCCGGTCGCCACCCGCTGACGAGGCACCTCTGGACTCACCGGGCCCGGAACCGAACCCTCGATCTCGTCTAGAGGGTTCGGTTGTGACTCATGTCTTACCCTCTACCTTCGGTCGGGTTCCACCGATAGGATCTTGCCCTCGCGTTCCGCCCGCTGGGACGCCGCTGCACACGATGGCGATCGACACCACCTCCATCGGGACCGCGCCGCGCACGCAGGCCCCGACTCCGGCCCCTTCGGCTGACCCGGTCGAACCCGCAGGCCCAAACGCGCCCCGGGTCACGCTCCCTCGCCTGGGTCCCGGGCTGGTGCGCTACCAGCCGGCCATCGACGGCCTGCGCGCCGTGGCCGTGCTGGCCGTGCTGGCCTACCACTGGCCGGCGTCGTGGATGCCGGGCGGCTTCCTCGGCGTCGAGGTGTTCTTCGTGATCAGCGGGTACCTCATCACCTCGCTGTTGGTGGGTGAGCGAGTGCGCACCGGTCGCACGGACTTCGGCCAGTTCTGGATCCGCCGGGCGCGCCGGCTGCTGCCCGCGCTCTACGCCCTGCTGGTGGTCGTGTCGGCCGGCTGGCTGATCTGGCACCCGGGCGAGGTGGCCGGACTGCGCGGCGCGGTGGCAGCCGCGACTGCCTATGTCAGCAACTGGTATCTCATCGCCGTCAAGCAGTCGTACTTCGAGAGCGTGTCGCGACCGTCGCCGCTGCTGCACCTGTGGTCGTTGGCGGTCGAGGAGCAGTTCTACCTGATCTGGCCGTTGGCCCTGGCCGGGCTGGTTCGGCTCTTCCGCCGACGCATGCGCCTGGTGCTGCTGGCCACACTCGCGCTGGCTACCACGTCCGCCGTGGTCGGGATGGTCCTGTACCACCCGGGTCTCGATCCCTACCGGATCTGGTACGGCACCGACACCCGCGCCGCTGGCATCCTGCTCGGCGCGGCGCTGGCCATCGCCGTTCCCCCGTGGCGCATGCGGGCCACCGTGCACCGCAGCGCCACGATCCTGTTGAACGTGCTGGCGGTGGTCTCGCTGGCCGGCGTGGCGTGGATGTTCGTCCGCGTCAACGAGTTCGACCCGTTCGTGTACCACGGCGGTTTCGTGGTGCTCGACCTGCTCACCGTGGCGCTGATCCTGTCTCTCGTGCACCCGGCATCGACCCTGGTGTCGCGGGCCATGTCGGTCGGGCCACTGGTGTGGATCGGGCGACGTTCCTACGGCATGTACCTGTGGCACTGGCCCATCTTCGTGCTCACCCGGCCCGGGGTCGACGTGTCCTTCGGGGGTTGGCGCCTGCTCGGGCTGCGTCTCGGGGCCACCCTGGTGGCGACGGAGCTGTCCTACCGATTCGTGGAGCTGCCCGTCCGCAACGGCTCGCTCAACCGCTGGCTGCGGGCTCGTGGCCCGGCGCCCGATGCGCCCGATGCGCCCGATGCGCCCGACGGATTGGACACCGCGGCGCGACCTTCGACCAGCTCGACCGGGCCGGCGAAGCGTCGTGTGACCCCGCCCATGACCATCGAGTTGACGACCAACGGCCCGGTAGCCGTGGTAGACGAGCGGCCCAGGCGGGCGCCGGGGCGGACCCTGGTGGCCTCGATGGCGGCGATCGCGGTGGTGGCGCTGATCGGCACCGGGCTGGTGCGGGCCAAGACCGAGAACGCCATTCCGGGCCTGGACCTGCGCGGCGTGGTGCACGACAAGTTGGGCGACGTCATCTCCGACGGTCCCGGCGCCCACGTGGTCACCGCACCGACCACCACCGCCCCCACCACGACCGTGCCGGTCGCCCCGACCACGACGGTGGCCGCGCCGCCGGTGACCGCCGCGCCGCTGCCACCGTTGGTGCCGGTGCCCGGCGATCAGCTGGTGGCCGTGGGTGACTCGGTGCTGCTGGGGGCACGGGGCTGGGTCCGCCAGCAGTTCCCCGGTGTGCTGATCAACGCCGCGGTCGGGCGCCAGTTCGAGACGCTGCCGTCGTTGTTGTTCGAGCTGCAGTCGGCGGGTGTGCTGCGCCCCGAGGTGATCATCGATCTGGGGACCAACGGCCCGCCCACCGATGCCGACCTGGCCAAGGTGCTCGGCGCGCTGGCCGGTGCTCAGAAGGTGGTGCTGGTGACCACCCGCGAGCCCCGGTCGTGGCAGGACGTGTCGAACCAGCGGCTCACGGCGGCGGCCGTTGGCCACCCGAACGTGGTCATCGCCGACTGGTACGCGGCCAGCGCCGGACATCCCGAGTACTTCGTGAGCGACGGGGTGCACCTCACCCAGGCCGGGGGTCAGGCCTACGCCGAGACCCTGGCGGCCGCCCTGCGTTGATCACGGGGGCACACCCACGCCAGTCCCGGATGAAGGCCCGATCCAGCTGACGTCGTGGGAGCGGTTCGGCGCGGTGGATAGCCTCGGCCGGTGAACGCTGCCGAGATCATCGACCTGCTGGGCCTGACCGCGCACCCCGAAGGCGGCTGGTACCGCGAGACGTGGAAGACCTCCGATGCGGATGACACTCGACCGGCCGGCACGGCCATCTACTTCTTGTTGGTGGCCGACGAATGGTCGCACTGGCACAAGGTGCTCGATGCCGACGAGATCTGGCATCACTACGCCGGCGCCCCGCTCGAGCTGTGGACCTCCACCGACGGCGTGAACCGCGAGCGGAGGGTGCTGGGCACCGACCTGGCGGCAGGCGAACGACCTCAGCTGATCGTGCCCGCCGGGGTCTGGCAGGGCGCGGTCAGCATGGGCGACTACACGCTGGTCGGCGCCACCGTCGTCCCTGGTTTCACCTACGACCGGTGGGAGCTCGCCCCGCCCGGTTGGGAGCCCGGCCAGCCCTTGCCAACGGGACGCTGAGGCGCTGACGCCGTGACCATCCGCGACGCCCGCCCCACCGATCTCGACGAGATCTGCGCGCTGATCGTCGAGCTGGCCATCTACGAGCAGGCCCCCGACGAGGTGGCCTTCGAACGCGAGCAGGTGGGCCTCCACCTGTTCGGCGACGACCCGGCGGCCCGGGTGCTGATCGCCGAGACCGATGATGGCCGGGTGGCCGGCATGGCCCTGTGGTTCCGGACGTTCTCGACTTGGGTCGGTCGTCCCGGCATCTGGCTCGAGGATCTGTTCGTCCGCCCCGAGCATCGGGGCCACGGGTACGGCCGGGCGCTGCTCGAGGCGGTCCGGGCCCGCACCGACGGGCGGGTGGAGTGGACGGTGCTCGACTGGAACCAGTCGGCCATCGACTTCTACGGGGCGCTGGGCGCGGCACCGGTCGAGGGCTGGACCCGCTACCGCTGGGAGCCTCGGAGCTGACCGGGCCATGGTGTCACCCGCGGGCGTCACTAGGCTCGCAGCGCGCGGCACCGAGGTGTGGGCGCCGGAAGGAATGGGTCGATGGCGCTCTACTACTGGACCAGGAGCCCGGAAGAGAAATCGGTGTACCACGACAAGCAGGAGTGCCCGGAGGGCCGCAAGATCGGGCCGGGGGACCGGGTCGACAGCGACGTCCGACCCCTCAACCGCAGGCCGTGCGAGGTCTGCCCCACCGCCAGCGACTAGCGCGGCTTGAGCGGCGCGCCGAGCGATCAGTCGATGACGTCGGCGCGGGCGGCCAGGATCGCCCGCAGTCGGGCCTCGACCTCGGGCGTGGCGTGGTCGTCGGTGAACACGTAGCGGCGGCGCCGCCGGATGGCGTCGACCACGTTGGCGGCCACCGTTGCGGCCGGGACGGTGCCGATGGGGTTCATCCCGCTCTTGATCATGCCGGGCATGACCACGCTCACCCCGACCGGAGCGTCGATGGCCTCGAGCTCGGCGCACAGCACGTCGGACAGGCCGAGCACCCCATGCTTGGCCACGGTGTAGGGGCCAAGTCGTGGGATCGTCATGACGGCGGCCATCGAGGCGGTGTTGACCACGTGGCCCTCCTGGCCCGAGGCCAGGATTCGGGGCACGAAGGCGTGGACGCCGTGGATGACGCCCCACAGGTTCACGTCGAGCACTCGGTGCCACTCCGCCAAGGGCAGCTCCCACGAGTTGCCGCCGTTGACGATGCCGGCGTTGTTGACCGCCACGTGCAGCGCCCCGAACCGATCGATGGCGGCCTGGCCCACCCTCTCCACCGCATCGGGATCCCGGACGTCGGCCACGATCGGCTCGACCCCGGCGCCCTGGCCACGCAGCCTCGCCGTGTGGGCTCGCAGCCCCTCTTCGTTCAGGTCGGCCATGACCACGCCCATGCCCTGGGCCACGAACGCCTCGACGATGGCCAGGCCGATGCCGCTGGCCGCGCCGGTCACCACCGCGGTACGGCCCTCGAGTTGCTCCATCCGTGGAGACTACCGATCGGATCCGCCGAGGAGCGCTCCGCTCGTCGCCCAGCTACCCACCCACCGCCCGGCTCCGACCTAAGCTGACGCCTCGTCAGAATCCTGGGCGGAACGGCCCGCGCCCTGACGTGGCGCCACAAGATCGAAGAGGGGGACACGATGGTCGAGGCTGACACGCTCTGGGGGTTCATCGAGGCGCGGGCGGCGGCGACGCCGGACGCGTTGATGGCCGTCGACGAGTTGGGACGCGAGCTCACGTTCAGCGGGTACCGCGACCAGGTGGAGGTGGCGGCCGCCGGCCTGGCGACCCAGTACGGCATCACCGAAGGTGACGTGATCACCTGGCAGCTCCCCACCTGGCTCGAATCGATGGTGCTGGTGGGTGCCATCTCACGTCTCGGCGCGGTCCAGAACCCGGTGCTGCCCATCTACCGGGAGCGCGAGGTCGGCTTCTGCGTTCGCCAGGCCAAGGCCAAGCTGCTGGTGGTGCCGTCCAACTTCGGCAACTTCGACTTCGTGGCCATGGCTCACGCCATCACCGACGACCTGTCCGGGGTGTCGGTGATGACGTCGGACCGTTCGTTGCCGGCCGGCGACCCGGCCACGCTGGGCCGCCCCTCAGGGTCGGGAGACGACGTGCGCTGGCTCTTCTACACCTCGGGTACCACCGCGGATCCGAAGGGGGCGCAGCACACCGACCACACCATCACCGCCGTCGCCTCCGGCATGAGCCAACGCCTGGCCATCACCGACGCCGATCGCAACGCGCTGGCCTTCCCGTTCACGCACGTGGGCGGCATCACCTGGCTGTTCACCAGCCTCATGATGGGCATGGTCAACATCCTGTTCGAGGCCTTCGTGCCGGACCTGGTGGTCGAGGTCCTCGGCGCGCAGGGGGTGACCCTGGCCGGTTCGGGTACCGCCTTCCACCAGGCGTACCTGGCCGCCCAGCGCAGGAGCGACACACCCATCTTCCCGAACCTGCGGAACTTCCCCGGGGGTGGTGCCCCCAAACCGGTTCCGTTCTACTACGAGATGAAGGAGGTCTTCGGGGCGCCGATCGTGTCGGGCTACGGCCTGACCGAGGCCCCCGTGCTGACCATGGGATCCGTCGACGATCTCGACGAGGACCTGGCCAACACCGAGGGTGCCCCCATGCCCGGCGTCGAGCTCAGGCTGGTGAAGCTCGACGGCACCCCCGCCGCCGTGGGTGAGGAGGGCGAGATCCGGGCCAAGGCCCCCCAGCTCATGTTGGGGTACCTCGACTCGAGCCTGGATGCCGACGGCTTCGATGAGGACGGGTACTTCCGCACCGGCGACCTGGGCACCCTCAACGAGCGCAACATGCTCAGCATCACCGGTCGGCTCAAGGACATCATCATCCGCAAGGGGGAGAACGTGAGCGCCAAGGAGGTCGAGGACCTGCTGTTCTCCCATCCCCGCGTGCTCGACGTGGCCGTCATCGGGTTGCCCGACCCCGAGCGCGGCGAGCGGGTGTGCGCGGTGGTGTCCACGCCCGAGGGTGCCGAGCCCTTGGCGTTCGACGAGATGGTGGCCTACCTCAAGGATCAACGCCTGATGACCCAGAAGATCCCCGAGCAGCTCGAGCTCGTCGAGGTCATCCCTCGCAACCCCACCGGCAAGATCCTCAAGCACGAGCTGCGCAAGACCTACGGAGACTGAGCGGCGCTCCTCAGTCCGTCCGCATCCGCTCGAGCCAGGCGCCGTCGCTCGCCATCATCGGGCAGCCGTCGAGTGGGGCGCCGGTGGCGGTGTCGCACGCGTCAGCTGCGCAGAACTGCACCATCCATGCCGGCCGGGTGCCAACGCTGGCGTTCGGACCGGAGCGGTGGTGGGTGAGTGATGTGAAGGCCACCGCCTGACCCGGGGCCAGTGCTACGGGCTCGCCCTCCACGCCGAGAGGTTCCACGATCTCGAGCAGGTAGCCGCGAGGCGAGTGTTCGGCCAGGCCGTGACGGTGACTGCCGCTGAGCATCCACAGACAGCCGTTGTCGACGGTGATGTCGTCGAGGGCCACGAAGAAGGTCAGGAACTCGCCGGCCACCCGGCCATAGGCACGGTCCTGATGCCAGGGCACCACGCCCGCGCTGGTAGGGGCCTTGGTGACCAGCTGCTGGCGCACGAGCCGGACGTCGGGGCCCAGGTGCCCGATGGCCAGCGGCGCCCAGCGGGGATCGGCGATCCAGCGCTGCAGCTCGCCGGAGCCCCGGGGCCCCTGGCGCCCATGGCAGGCCGACGTGAGGGCCCGGGTCTCGTCGCGGTCGAACAGGGAACCGACGGCCACCCAACCCCGCTCGGTGAGTCGGCGGAGCTCGCCGGCCCGGTCGAGCTGGTCTGCCGGGCGGGCCGTGGTGGGCGGCCGTGCTGGGCTCACGTCGGCGTGGGTGGTCAGCTCGGCGTCGCGTCGAGCAGTTCGTGGCGGACGGGGTTGTAGCCCCAGCGTTCGACCTGTTCGCACTCGTCGAGTGTGAACGAGGCTCGCAGGCGCAACTCGACCTCGGTTCGAGACACGAAGGGCACGCCGTCAGGATCCGGCGCCTCGAGGATGGCGATCTCGGTCGCGGCCCGATCGGGGTCGGCGGCCAGGTACTCCAGGCGCATGTCCCGCTGGCGCCCGAAGAACCGACCGTGCACCCGTTCCCGCTCGAGGATCGGGTCGAGCCCCAGCTCGTTGCAGAGTCGGCGGGTGAGCCGAAGGCCGTTCTCGGCGTGGAACAGCTCGTCGTTGGCGATGTAGTCGAGGGCCCGGGCGAAGTCGCTCTGGGCCACCCAGTCCCGACCTCCGATCTCGACCGGCAGCTTGTCGATAGCCAGTGCCTCGAGCACGGTGCACAGCACCAGGAGCCGCCATACGAGCTCGCGGTCGCTGCCGGGCTCGCACTCGGGGAACTGATAGGCGTACTCGTAGTTGGCGCCGTGCTGGGGCAGCGTCTCCTCGTCGATGCCGTGGTCGGTCAGCAGCCGACGGAAGATGGCGGCGTGGCGAGCTTCATCGCTGGCCTGGCGGGCCAGGGCCAGGTGCGCGGCCCACGACTGGTCGGGATGCTCATAGGAGCAGCGGCACAGCAGCTCCAGCGCGCAGAGCTCGGCCATGACGTTGTCGTTCAGCTCACCGGCCAGATCCTCGAGGGCGCCGCGCGAGCCCCTGCGGAAGTGGGCCCTGGCCCCGACCGGGCGGCCGGTGTCGGCCTGCCGGGCGCGCCGGGACGGGCACGCGGTCGGCCGGTGCCCAGACGACCTCGTCGATCGACGACCCTGGGTCCGGGGTCGGCCCTCCATGCCGCCTCGAGGGCCGCGGCGATCTCGGTGCCGCCGGCGCGGCATGGTCGGGGAGTCCCGATGGGGGAAACACCGGAGTCCAGGGCGTCGAGGGCCGCCACCACGGTGGCGCGCAGCCGGGCGTCGAGCATCGGATCGAGGACTTCGACCAGACGGCGGTATCGGGATCGGAGAACTCTTCGGACGCCACCCAGCACGCCGTCCACCACCTCGACCGGCGACCCGTGCGCGTCCAGGGCGCGCAGGGGCTCGACCCAGGCCGGCGCCGCGGTCAGGCGCGTATCGTCACGCTCGAGGAAGCAGAGCGCGTGTTGGCGCAGCGCGCTGGCCCGGACCAGATGCCCTTCCAGCTCGGCAGCCAGGGCCAGCTTGTCGCCGAGCTCGCCGATCTTGGGGACCCAGCCGGTCACCACCTGGGCCGCGGCCCGTTCCAGGCTGGCCAGCGCCAGAAGGTCGTCGACCAGGCGAGGCGTGGACCACCGCCCACCCGGGCGGTGGTCGCGTTCGCCTCGGTCGGCGATGATCACGTCACATCTCCCCGTAGAAGTTGCCGATGACGGGGTGGCCCCAGGGGCAGCAGGAGGCGTTGGTCAGGAATCCCGGACCGTTGAGCGCCCCGGTCGGGAGCCCGGCCGAGCGGTTGAGTGCGCTGCCCAACCTGGAGGCAACCGACGGCGACAGCGACGGGCCACCGCTGAGCCGCATCATGGCCGGACCGCTGCCCAGAGCGAATCCGGTGACGTCGGCCGAGGCCTCCTCCAGGAGGCAGGCCTTCTCCTCGTCGTTCAGGTCCCAGTCACCCAGGACCTCGGGGTGCTCGGCCACGGTGGAACGGAAGTCCTCGTTCTCCAGCATCTCGGCGTACACACCTGCGAACGCATCTTTGCTCAACGCCTTGCTCCTTCGCGTCATCCGAGGAGGGGGTCCCCCGGCCGTTCCTGGCCTGGTCAAGACGTGCAGGCGTCGACCGGGTTACACGGGGCTGCTCGGGCGCCGATTCCGTTGCGCCCGATCACGGCCCCTATGATCTGACGCCTCATCAGAAACGTCGACGCAGGGGAATCGATCCATGGGTTTGTTGGACGGCAAGGTGGCCATCGTGACGGGCGCGGGGCACGGCATCGGGCGCGGGCACGCCCTCGAGTTGGCCAAAGAGGGCGCCACCGTGCTGGTCAACGACCTCGGGGTGTCACTGGCCGGCGAGGCCGGCGACGGTGGCGAGCGCGCCGCCGATCTCACCGTCGATCTCATCGAGGCCCGCGGGGGGCCGCGGCCGCCAACTACGAGGACGTGGCCGACGTCGAGGGTGCAGCCCGCATGGTGGCTCAGGCGGTCGAGCTGTTCGGTCGCCTCGACATCGTGGTCAACAACGCCGGCATCGCCCGCGACGCCACCATCTGGGGGATGACCGAGGCCGACTGGGACTCGGTCATCCGGGTTCACCTGAAAGGCACCTTCGCCCCCACCCAGGCCGCGGTCCGGCACTGGCGGGAGCTGTCCAAGGCCGGCCAGGACGTCTCCTATGGGCGCATCATCAACACCACCTCAGGGGCCGGCCTGGTCGGCAACTTCGGCCAGGCCAACTACACCGCGGCCAAGGCCGGCATCGCCGCGTTCACCCAGACGGTCAGCCTCGAGCTGTTCCGCATGGGCGTCACGGTGAACTGCATCGGCCCGGCCGGCGCCACTCGCATGGCTGCTTCGATCCCCGGGGCCGGCATCGAGGCCCGCGAGCCCGACGAGTTCACCGAGTGGAACCGCATGGATCCGTCCCTGGCGTCGCCGTTGGTGGCCTGGTTGGCCAGCGACAAGGCCGCACACGTCACCGGCCAGATCATCCGGGCGGTGGGCGACGAGATCGTGCTGATGGACGGCTGGCGCAACGGCAACACCATCCGCAAGCCGGAGAAGCGGTGGGAGGCGTCCGAGCTCACGGCCCTGATGAACGCCGACATCTTCCACAGTCGGGCTCCAGGCCTGCGCTACTGAGGCCGCCGGACCGCCAGATCCGAGGGGTCCGTCGATCCAGGGGGACCGGTAGCTCCAGCACCCTCCGCTGACCTAGTGGACGAAAACAAGAACGTGTTCTAATCTTGTGGCCGGCCGACGCGGTGACGCGACGGCACCCTCGTCGTGCCTCGAAAGGATCCCGCATGGAATTCGGCGTCTTCGCGCAGCTGTTCGTCCCGCGCTACGAGCGAGACGCCGACCCCATGGCCGAGCACAAGCGCATCATGCGCAACATCGACATCGGGGTGGCCGCTGACCGCAACGGCATCAAGTACGTGTGGTGCCCCGAGCACCACTTCCTCGACGAGTACAGCCACATGCCCGGGCCCGAGGTCTATCTGTCGAACCTGGCGGCACGCACCGAGCGGGTGCACGTGGGCTCGGCCATCTTCAACGTGACCCCGCCGGTGAACAAGCCGGTGCGGGTGGCCGAGACAGTGGCGCTGCTCGACCACATCACCGAGGGTCGCTTCGAGTTCGGTAGCGGTCGCGGTTCGTCGACCACCGAGGTGTTCGGCTTCGACATCGACGACCTGGACGAGACCTCCAAGATGTGGGACGAGGCCATCCGGGAGATCCCCAAGATGTGGAAGGACGGCGAGTACTCCTACGAGGGCACCTACTTCCGGGTGCCACCTCGCCAGGTCTTCCCCAAGCCCTATGGCGACAAGCACCCGCCCATGTGGGTGGCGGCCGGGAGCCCTCCCACCTTCGCCAAGGCCGGCGGCATGGGTCTGGGTGCGTTCTGCTTCACCCACGGCACGCCCAGCAAGATCGCCCCCCTCATCGGTGCCTACAAGGATGCGGTGGCGCAGGCCGAACCGGTCGGCGACTTCGTGAACGACAACATCATGGTGGTCACCAACATGGTGTGCATGGAGGACCGCGAGCAGGCCTTCGAGACTGCCATCACCTCGGGCATGAACTACTACACCAGCCTGCAGATGCACTGGCTGGACAACATCCCCAAGCCCGAGGGGTTCCCGGTGTGGCCCGACCTCATCCCCGAGCCCACCATCGACCAGATCAAGAAGGCGTCGGAGCTGGGCATGGTGGTGGTGGGCGATCCCGACGACTGCGCCCGGGCCGTGCAGCGGTGGGTGGACATCGGGGCCGACCAGCTGTGCTTCAGCCCCACCACCAACAACATGGGCCAGGAGGCAATCGTCGCCTCCATGGAGCTGTTCGGCAAAGAGGTCATCCCGCAGTTCGACACCGATCCGGTGCATCGCAGCACGCGCGTGCGCGAGGGCTCGCTGGTCTCTCAGACGTGATCGTCGCCCAACCGTGACTGGCCCGGCGTGGTCCGCTCGCCCTCCCGAATTCTGTGCACCTGTGCCCCTTTAAGGTGGGTGTCGTGCACAGATCTCGGGAGATGGTCCGGTGAGCGCGCCGGTCCCCGCCACCTTCAACCTGGCCGACATCTGGGAGGCGGTCGCCCCCCGGGTGGGCGACCGGGTGGCGGTGGTGTGCGAGGACGTTCGACGCACCTACGCCGAGCTCGACGATCGGGCCACGCGCCTGGCCCACTGGATGGCCGATCACGGCGTCGAGCCGGGCCAACACGTGGGGCTCTACCTGACCAACTGCATCGAGTACTTCGAGGCGATGTTGGCCTGCTACAAGATCCGGGCCGTCCCGATCAACGTCAACTACCGCTACGTGGCCGACGAGCTGCGGCATCTGTTCGCCGATGCCGACCTGGTCGGGGTGCTGGTCGAGCCGGCGTTCGCCGAACGCCTGGCGGCGATCGCCGCCGACCTGCCCCGCCTCGACTGGAGCCTCGAGCTGGGCGAGCCCTACGAGCGAGCGTTGGCCGCCTCGTCCTCGGCCGTCGACTTCGGCCCGCGGCGCAGCGACGACCACTACGTCATCTACACCGGTGGGACCACCGGCCTGCCCAAGGGGGTGGTCTGGACCCAGGAGGATGCGTTCTACGCCTGCATCGGCGGCGGGGATCCGACCCGCCAGAGCGGTGGGGTCACCGAGCCGGCCGAACTGGTCGACCGGATCATGGACGCGCCGGTGATCTTCCTGCCCGTCGCACCGCTCATGCACGCGGCCGGGCAGTGGACCTCGCTCTCGTGGCTGTTCTGCGGGGGCACGGTGGTGCTGCTGCCCGGGTCGCTCGATCCGGTGCGGGTGTGGCGCACCGTCGGGCAGGAGCGGGTGAACCTGATGACGGTGGTGGGCGACCCCGTGGTCCGCCCCCTGGTGGACGCCTGGCTGGCCGACGGACCGTTCGACGTGTCGAGCCTGTTCTCCATCGGCTCGGGCGGCGCGCCCCTGTCTCCGGCGTTGCGCGAGCAGCTCATGGGGATCCTGCCCGGCGTGGTGGTGTCCGACGGGTTCGGGTCCTCCGAGACCGGGGCCCAGGGCGCGCAGCGGCTGACCGAGGCCGACCACTCGGGCGACCTGACCGCCTTCACCCCGTATCCGTCGACCACGGTGATCGACGAGCTCACACGTCGACCCGTGGAGCCCGGATCGGGGGTCACCGGCCGGGTGGCGTTGAGCGGACGCATCCCCCTCGGCTACTACAACGCGCCGGAGAAGACGGCCGAGACCTTCGTGGAGATCGACGGCGTGCGGTGGGTCCTCACCGGTGACATGGCCACCGTCGCCACCGACGGCACGGTTCGCCTCCTCGGTCGCGGGTCGGGCTGCATCAACACGGGCGGTGAGAAGGTGTTCCCCGAGGAGGTGGAGGCGGTGCTCAAGGCGCATCCGTCCGTGTACGACGTCCTGGTGGTGGGCGTCGACGACCAGCGCTGGGGCCAGGCCGTGGCCGCGGTGGTCGAGCCCACGCCGGGGGAGTCGCCCACCCTCGACGAGCTGGCCGAGCACTGCCGGGCCTCGCTGGCCGGTTACAAGGTGCCCCGATCCTTGGTGCTGGTCGACCACGTCGAGCGCTCACCGGCGGGCAAGGCCGACTACCGCTGGGCCCAGCGGACTGCGGCTGGCGACACCACCTCCGGCTGACCACTGCTCGAGACCACCTCACCACCGCAAAATGGGCGGGAACTTGCCCGGTATCCGGCCGCAAAGATGCCCAATTTGCGAGGCGTGCGGGCTCCTACACTGCGCCCGTGTCGAAGGGCCGGCTCGAAGCGTTCAGCGATGGGGTCATCGCCATCCTCATCACCATCATGGTGCTGGAGCTGCGCGTCCCCCTCAGCCCGAGGCTGTCGGCCCTGCGTCCCCTGGTCCCGGTCTTCCTGACCTACGTGCTCAGCTTCGTGTACCTGGGCATCTACTGGAACAACCACCACCACCTGCTCCAGGCCACCGAGCGCATCAACGGCCGCATCTTGTGGGCCAACTTGATCCTGTTGTTCTGGCTGTCGCTCTTCCCCTTCGCCACGGGCTGGATGGGTCAGAACCACTTCGCCACCGTCCCCACCGCCCTCTACGGGGTGGTGCTGCTGTTGGCCGCGGTGGCCTACTACGTGCTGGAGATGGCCATCGTGGCCGAGCAGGGCCGCGACTCGACCATGGCCCGGGCGGTGGGCAACGACCGCAAGGGCCGGCTGTCGGTGGTCATCTACCTGGTGGCCATTCCCCTGGCCTTCGTAACCACTGGATCGCCTTGGGGCTCTACGTGGTGGTGGCCATCATGTGGTTCGTACCCGACCGTCGCATCGAGGCGCGGTTCAACCACCGCGCCGACGATGACGACGTGCCGGCCGAGGGCGCCTGACCGCTCGGCCCGGGCCCGCCTCCCTCGGGAAACTGGGCGGGAAAGTGCCCGGTATCCGGCCGCAAAGATGCCCAATTTGCGGGATGGCCTGTTGAGTCAGGCGGCGGTGTAGTGCACCGGCATGTGCTTGATGCCGCCGATGAAGTTCGAGCGCAGGTACTCCACCTCGCCGTCGAGCTTCATGTCGGGCAGGCGGTGGACCAGCTCGTCGAAGATGAGCCGCAGCTCCATGCGAGCCAGGTTGGCCCCCAGGCAGAAGTGCGGGCCGCCGCCCCCGAACGCGATGTGCTCGTTGGGGGAGCGCTCGATGTCGAAGGTGAACGGGTCGTCGAACACCGTCTCGTCGCGGTTGGCCGAGATGTGCCACATCACGACCTTGTCGCCCTTGCGGATCAGCTTGCCGCCCAGCTCGTAGTCCTCCAGGGCGGTGCGGCGGAAGTGCAGCACCGGGGTGGCCCACCGCAGGATCTCCTCGATGGCGCCGAGCAGCAGTTCGGGGTCGGCCTTGAGCTTGTCGAACTGGTCGGGGTGGTCGAGCAGCGCCTTCATGCCGTGGGCGGTGGCGTTGCGGGTGGTCTCGTTGCCGGCGACGGTCAAGAGCATGAAGAACATGTCGAACTCGAGCTCGCTGAGCTTGTCGCCGTCGATCTCCGCGCCCAGCAGGCGGCTGATGATGTCGTCCTGAGGGTCGTCGCGACGCAGCTCGGCCAGGCTGTGGGAGTACATGAACAGCTCGGCCGCGGCGTTGCCGGCGGCCTCCATGCCCACGGCGTCCTTCTGGAACTCCGGGTCGTCGGCGCCGATCATGCGGTTGGACCAGTCGAAGAGCTTGCGGCGATCCTCCTGGGGGACCCCCATCAGCTCGGCGATGGCCTGCAGGGGCAGCTCGGCGGCGATGTCGCCCACGAAGTCGCACCGGCCCTGCGTCGGCCACGTTGTCCACGATGGCGGTGGCCTTGGCCGTGAGGTGCTGTTCGAGCAGCCCGATCATGCGGGGCGTGAACCCCTTGTTCACCAGCAGGCGGTACCGCGTGTGGCGCGGCGGGTCCATGTACAGCATCATCTCCCGCACCATGGCGCCCTCGCCGACGTCGACGATGTCGGGGATGGAGATGCCGTGCTCGGCGGACGAGAACACGTGGGCGTCACGGTTGACGGTGATCAGATCGGCATGGCGGGTGATGTTCCAGAAGCCACCCCCGCCCGGCTCGGTGTGCCAGTGCACCGGGTCCTCGTGGCGCAGCAACGTGAACATCTCGTGGTGGCGTCCCTCGCGGAACACGTCGGGGTCGAGCAGGTCGACGTCGGTCAGCTCCATGGGGTCTCCTTCGGCCACGGCGCGGCCCGGGTTGAGACGAGCGGTCGAACGGTCTGGTTCAGGAGGTGGTTCAGGGATTCGAGAACACGGACACCGTAGCCGAGACGAGTTAGAACACGTTTCAGTTCGGGACTAGGGTCGGTCGAGGCACCCAGTGCCGGCATCGCGGCCGAGATCGGGTCACCGGGGGATTCCGCTCAGCACGGGGGACGACGGGATGGGCAGGTTCAGCGACACCGAGGTCGAACGGGAGCTGCTGGCGTTCCTGGAGATCCAGCACGCCCAGGACTGGAACCACATGTGCGACTTCTTCACACCTGATGCCGTCTACGTCGAACATGCCATGGGGACCTTCGAGGGCCGTGAGGCGATTCGCGAGTGGCTGGTGCCCTGCATGGCGCCGCTGGTGGGCTGGGAGTACCCCACCCGGTGGTTCCTGGTGGGCGACGACCGGGCCGTGCACTACTGGGACAACGTCCTGCCCACCCCCGACGGCGACGACGGCACCTACGTGTTCAGCGGGGTCACGGTGCTCGACTACGCCGGCGACCATCTCTGGTCTCGCGAAGAAGACCTCTACAACGAGGTCGAGATGAACAACGTCCTGCAGGCCTGGCTGGCCGCGGGAGGCCGCCTCGGCCCGGCCGCCGGGCAGGTCTGAGCGTGGCCGGTCCGCTGACCGGGGTGAGGGTGGTGGAGGTGGCCGGGCTCGGCCCGGCGCCCTTCGGCGCCATGGTGCTGGCCGACCTGGGCGCCGACGTCACCAGCATCGACCGACCCGACCGGGTGTACGGCCTGCCGGCGGAGTCGGCCAGGGGGAACATCTACGCCCGGGGCCGGCGATCGGTGGCCGTGGACCTCAAGTCCCCCGAAGGCATCGCCGTGGTCCAACGGCTGGTCGCCGAGGCCGACGTGTTCATCGAGGGCTTCCGACCCGGCGTGGCCGAGCGGCTGGGCCTCGGTCCCGATGAGCTCACGGCCGGACATCCCGGGCTGGTCTACGCCCGCATGACCGGCTGGGGCCAGGAGGGCCCGATGGCGGCCAAGGCCGGCCACGACCTCAACTACGTCGGTCTGGCCGGTCCGCTGGCCCACATCGGCCGCCAGGGCCAACCCCCGACCTCGGCGCTCAACCTGCTGGCCGACTTCGGCGGTGGTGGCCTGCTGCTGGCCATGGGCGTGTGCGCCGCCCTGGTGGAGCGAACCACCTCCGGCCGGGGCCAGGTCATCGACGCGGCCATGGTCGACGGTGTCGCCCTGCTGTCGTGCGCCGTCGGGCAGGCCTACCACGGGGGCTACTTCTCCGCCGAGCGCGGCACCAACCTGTTCGACGGCGGCGCGCCCTTTCTACGACAGCTACCAGACCGCCGACGGCCAGTGGCTGTCGGTCGCGCCGCTCGAGGACAAGTTCTACGCCGATCTGCTCACCGGCCTGGGGCTGGCCGACCCGTCGGCCTGGCCGTGCGACGAGATCCCCGACCGCGACGACGAGGCCAACTGGGCGGCCCTGCGGGAACGGTTCACCGATGTCATCGCCGGTCGCCCCCTCGACGCCTGGCTCGAGACCTTCGCCGACCTGGACGCCTGCGTGGCCCCGGTGCGGCCCTTCACCGAGGTGGCCGACGATCCCCATGTCGCCGCCCGTGGCACCTGGTTGGCGCACGAAGGTGTGATCCAACCGGCGCCCGCGCCGCGCTTCGCCCGCACCCCCGCCACCCTCGATCGTCCACCCGTGCCCGCCGGCCACCACACCGACGAGGTACTGGCCGATGCCGGCTACACCCCCGACCAGATCGACCAGCTGCGCGCCGCCGGCGCCGTCGCCTGAACCACCCCCGAACCGCTCCACCTCCGAGACCATCGCTGAACCACCAGGAGTCCGCCTGTGCACCTCGCCTACACCCCCGAACAGGACGCGCTGCGCCAGGAGCTGCGGGAGTACTTCGCCGGGATCGTCACCCCGGAGGTGGCCGAGGAGATGTCGCGGGGCGACATGGGCGGCCCGGCCTGCCTGGAAGCCGTGCGCCAGATGGGCCGTGACAACTGGCTGGCCGTGAGCTGGCCGGCCGAGGTGGGCGGTCGGGACCTGTCGCTCATGGAGCAGCTCATCTTCATGGACGAGGCCCACCGGGCCGGAGCGCCGGTGCCACTGCTCACCGTCAACACGGTGGGCCAGACCCTGCTCCAGCACGGCACCGACGAGCAGCGCCAGCGGTTCCTGCCTGCCATCCTGCGGGGCGAGATCCACTTCTCCATCGGCTACACCGAACCCGGGTCGGGGACCGACCTGGCCTCGCTGCAGACCCGGGCGGTGCGTGACGGCGACGAGTGGGTCATCAACGGCCAGAAGGTGTTCACCTCCCTGGCCGGGTTCGCCACCCACATCTGGCTGGCGGCCCGCACCGATCCCGACGTCCCCAAGCACAAGGGCATCTCCATCTTCGTGGTCCCCACCGACACGCCGGGCTTCTCGTGGCAGCCGCTGCACACCATCTCGGCGGCCGAGACCACCTCGACCTTCTACGAGAACGTGCGGGTGCCCCATGCCAACCTCATCGGCGAGCTCAACGGCGGCTGGCACCTCATCACCAACCAGCTCAACTACGAGCGGGTGTCCATCGCCCTGCCCAGCTGGGCCCAGCACGCCTACGAGCAGGTGGTCGAGTGGGCCAAGGAGACGAAGCTGGCCGACGGCCGCCGGGTGATCGACCAGGAGTGGGTCCAGATCAGCCTGGCCCGGTGCCGGGCCCGCATCGAGTACCTGGTGCTGCTGAACTGGAAGGCGGCCAGCGGCGGGACCCTCGATCCCGGTCTGGCGTCGGCCACCAAGGTGTACGGCACCGAGCTCTACCTGGAGAGCACCAAGGCCCTGCTCGACATCGTGGGCCAGGCCGGGTACCTGCGGGGCGATTCGCCCGGCGCGGTGCTGTCCGGCCAGCTCGAGCGGGCCTACCAGACGCATCTGATCCTGACCTTCGGCGGCGGGACCAACGAGGTCCAACGCGACCTCATCGCCCTGTTCGCGCTGGGCATGCCCCGCGTGCCCCGACACTGAGACCTCCGGAGCCACCATGGACTTCACCTTCAGCGACGATCAGCAGGCCATCGCCGACCTGGCCGCCCAGATCCTGGGCGACAAGATCACCCACAGCTCGCTGCGGGCCCTGGAACAGACCGTCGACGACGGTCGACCAGCGGCGGTCGGTGACGACGGTCATCGAGTGGAGCGGTTCGCGGCCGATGCCTGGTCCGAGTTGGCCAAGGCCGATCTGTTGGGCATCGGCCTGCCCGGCCGACGTGGGCGGCGGAGGCTATGGCGTCATGGGCGCCGCCCTGGTCCTCACCGAGATCGGGCGCACCGCGGCTCCCGTGCCGTACCTGGCCTCGATCGTGGCCGGTGCCATGACCGTGGCCGACTTCGCCACCGCGGCACCGCGGGCGGCACTGCTCCACGACGTCATCGCCGGCCGGCGCTTCCTGACCGCCGCGCTGGCCGAACCGGGCGTGGCCCTGGCCCCCGACGTGCCCTGCCACGACGGCCACGCCGGCCGCGGACCGCTGGCGTCTGGACGGGACCAAGACCTTCGTGCCCTGGGTGTCTCGCGTTATCGACGGGGACTCGCCCGAGGCTCGGGGCCGGGTGCTCGTGCCCGCCACCACTCCAGATGGCTCGGTGATCGTGGCGCTGGTCGATCCGGGCGCGGTGGGGGTGACGGTGGTCGATCTCGACCTGACCGACGGGTGGCCCGAGAGCGACCTGGTGCTCGATGGCGTGACGGTGGAGGCCGCCGACGTGCTGGAGGGCGACGGGCGGGTCATCACCACCTCGATGATCGACCGGGTCACCGCCGGGCTGTGCGCCACCCAAGCCGGTGTGAGCGCCGCCGCGTTGCGCCTCACCGCCACCTACACCACCGAACGACGCCAGTTCGGCTCGCCCATCGCCACCTTCCAGGCCGTCGCCCAGCGGGCGGCCGACGCCTACATCGACACTCAGGGCATCCAGTTCACGGCCTGGCAGGCGGCCTGGCGGCTGGACGAGGGGCTCGACGCCGCCGACGAGCTGGACATCGCCAAGTTCTGGGCCGCGGAGGCGGGGAGCCGGGTGGCCGATGCCGCTCAGCACCTCCACGGCGGCATCGGCGTGGACACGGACTACCCGTTGCACCGCTACTACCGACTGGCCAAGCACCTCGAGCTCACCCTGGGCGGGCGCACGGAACGGCTGCGTCGCCTGGGTGCCCGGATGGCGGCGACATGAGCGACCACGGTTCTCGCGGCCCGCGGCTGGCCGCCATCACCGGATCGGCCTCGGGCATCGGCGCGGCCGTGAGGGCCCGGCTCGAGGCCGAGGGCTGGGACGTCATCGGGGTCGACCTGGCTGGCCAGGAGGTCGAGGCCGATCTGTCGACCCCGGCGGGCCGGTCTGGTGCGGTCACCGATGTCCTGGCCCGGGCCGGCGCCGACTCGACGGCTCCGACCCTCGACGCGGTGGTGGCCTGCGCCGGCCTCGGACCTCAGGTTCCAGACCGCCAGACGCTGGTGTCGGTCAACTACTTCGGCGCGGTGGTCCTGCTCGACGGCCTGCTCCCGGCGCTGGCCGCCAGTCCTGGATCTGCGGCGGTGGCCATCTGCTCCAACTCCATCTCGGTGACGCCGATGCCCGACCAACGACTGGTCGAGCTGATGGTGGCCGGCGACGAGACCGCGGCGCTGGAGCTGGCCCCCGATCTGGACGGTCCCACCGTCTACGCCATGACCAAGCTGGCCCTGGGCCGGGCGCTGCGGGCGCGGGTGCAGCCGCTGGGCCGACCAACACGTGCGCCTGAACCTGGTCGCGCCCGGGCCGGTGCAGACCCCCCTGTTCCAGGGGACTCTCGACGACCCGGTGCTGGGCCCGCTGGTGGGCATGTTGCCCGTGCCCATGGGCCGGCCGTCCTCCGCCGAGGAGATCGCCGGACCCATCGCCTTCCTGTTGTCCCCCGATGCCGCCATGATCCACGGCTCGGTCCTGTTCGTCGACGGGGGCAGCGATGCCCTGCTCAGGAGAGACCATGTCTGACCACCCGACCACCCCGCCCCCACCGACCGAGGAGGAGCCCCACGCCATCTTCGAGCACGAGGGCCACGTGGCCACCCTCACGCTCAACCGTCCCGCCAAGCGCAACGCCCTGTCCGGCGAGATGCTGGTGCGGATGTACGACGCCTGGGTGGAGGTGGACTCCAACCCCGACATCCGGGTGCTGATCGTGACCGGCGCCGGTGGGAACTTCTGCTCGGGCGCCGACCTCAAGGCCATGGCCGGCGGCTACGGCGACGCGCCCACCGAGTGGTCCGAGCGCATCGCCGCCGACGGCGACCTGCACTGGAAGGCCCTGCTGCGCCACTTCATCCCCGACAAGCCCATCATCGCCGCGGTGGAGGGCTACGCCGTGGCCGGGGGAACCGAGATCCTGCAGGCCATGGACATCCGGGTGGCCGGCGAGAGCGCCACCTTCGGCGTGGCCGAGGTGCGGCGCGGGCTGTTCCCGCTCGGCGGTTCCACCGTGCGACTGTCCCGCCAGATCCCCTACACCATCGCCGCCGATCTGCTGTTGACGGGCCGGTTCGTGCCGGCGGCCGAGGCCAAGGAGATCGGGCTCATCGGCTACGTGGTGCCCGATGGCCAGGCCCTGGCCAAGGCCCACGAGATCGCGGAGACCATCGCCGCCAACGGTCCGCTGGCCGTGCAGGCCGTGCTCAAGTCCATGCGAGCCACCCGTGAGCTGCCCGAGAAGGAGGGCCTGGCCCTCGAGCTCGAGTACGGTTGGCCGATCTTCGCCACCGAGGACGCCAAGGAGGGCCCGACGGCGTTCGCCGAGAAACGGGCCCCGAACTTCACGGGCCGCTGACCCGACCGCCGTCGGCTGCGCCGGGCGGAGTCGCCCCGGTGATCGGGCCGGGGGAGGGCTGGGAGCAGGGCACCTGATGGACCCCTAGTGTGGAGGGTGTCCGCCGCGGAGCAAGGGGCTAGGGCGATGAAAGTCAGCCGGAACGAGAAGGCCGCCATCAGTCTGGGCGCGATCGAACTGATCTGCCTGTTCCTGTTCTGGATGGGCCTCGCCGGGGCCCTGGCGCTGGGTCTGGCCCTCATCGCCACCGTCTCGTGGGTGGTGACCCTTCGCCTCACCCATCCCCGACTCCGTCATCTCCCCGCGCTCGAACGGTTGGGCCTGGGCCCCGAGCCGCCCACACCGGCGCGGTCGGCTCGACCCGAGCCGCCCGGCCCGGTCCGTCCTACGGCCCGTTCGGCACCGGGTCGCACCTCCGGTTCCCCGACCCGACCCGGGGTTTCGGACGCCTCGATCCCGCACACCGAGGGCACCACGGGTGTGGTCGATCCGGTCGAGGGGTCGTCGGTGGTGGTGCCGGCCGATCCGCAGACCCAGGCCGCGCTGGCGGCCCAGCGGGCCGAGCGTGAGCAAGCTCGGGCCACCGAGCGCGAGCGTCTGCGCCGGGCCCGCGACTTGGCCCGCGAAGAGGAGCAGACCCGCAAGCAACGGCAGCGCCAAGAGGCGGAGGCCGCCCGCCGTGCTGCGGCCGAGGCCCGCGACGAGGCGGAACGCATCCGGCGTCAGGAGGCGGAGGCGGCCCAGGCGGCCGAGCAGGCCGAGCGTGAGGCGGCGGAGGCCGAGGCCGAGCGTCAGGCGGCCGACGCGGCGCGGCGGGCAGAGCTCGAGCGCCAGGAGCTGCTGGCCGAGGAGGCCCGGCTCAAGGAGCTGATCGCGGACGAGGAGCGTGAGCGGGCCCGTCTGGAGGAGCAGGTCCAAGCCCGCCGCCTGGCCGACGAGCAGGCGCTGCGCGAAGCGGAGCAGGAAGCTGCTCACCAGGCCGCCGAGCGGGCCCGTCTGGAGGCCGAGGCGCTGGCGCGCCGCGCCGCGGAAGCCGACGCCCGTCGAGTCGCAGAAGAGGCCGAGCGCGCTCGCCTGGCCGGCGAGCAGGCTGAGGCCGAGGCGGCGGAACGGGCACGTCTGGCCGACGAGCAGGCTGAGGCCGAGGCGGCGGAACGGGCACGTCTGGCCGACGAGCAGGCTGAGGTTGCCCGTCAGACCGAGGAGCGCGCCACGCGCGACGCAGCCCAACTCGAGGTCGAGGCTCGGCGGCTGGCTGAGGATCGAGCGACGTCGCCGGCGCCGGATACATCGGTCTCGACCAACACTCAGGAGGTCATCGACTGGGAGTCGGTGACCAGCGACCAGGACATCCTGGCGGCCAGCGAAGTGGCCGCGCTCGATCCTGCCGCCGAGAGCGCGGCGACCGAGGCGCGCGACAAGGCGCGCCTGTTGAACCAGGTGCGCCTGCGCCTCAGCGACTACGAGTGACCCAACACCAGACCGACGCTGCGAGGGTGGGCCGAACGGCTGCCTCGTAGTGGTCTCGAGCGGCGTGTCAGCAGGTGACCGTGAGATAGCAGTTGACGTTGGTGTCGGTCTCGGCCGAGTTGAGGATACGTACGTACACCCCGGTCACATCATTGAGTCGTGGTTCGGCGAGGACTGTGTAGGGACTGTCGAATGGGGCGACGGAGGCGGCGCAGGTCGAGACGTCGCGGTCGAAGTTCACCTGGTATCGGCCGGTGGAGAGTTGTTGGCTCGCCGTGGTTCGCGAACCCAATAGCGTGTCCCGGTGGATGCGATCTCGGCGAACATGGGCAGGACGTAGTAGCCGTCGACATCGATGGCCGCGGCGGCGGCCGCCGCGGTCGGGCCGCCACAGCCGCTGGCGACGCTGCCCTGGCCCGCGAACCCGGTGGAGCCGGCCACGTGGAAGCTGCGCACCGCGCCGGTGGCCAGTCGTCCCCCGGCGGTCCGGGTGTCGCGAATTGCCGTCCGACGCACACGCCTGAAGGCAACACTCGACCCTCGTCACGCCAGAGGACATGGCGATAGGTCTAGCGGCGCGGCCGTTCCCGCCGGGCCGCCACGGTGGGTGCCCCAGCACCCGGCGTGGGCTCGCTGATGAACGGGTCAACCGACCTGGTAGTCGCCGGGCAGGTTGATGGTCTTGTCCTCGAGGTAGGCCTCCAGGCCCTCGGGGCCGAGCTCGCGGCCCACGCCCGACGCCTTGTAGCCGCCGAAGGGCGAGCCGAAGTCCATCCCGAAGCCGTTCACCGTGTAGGTGCCGGTGCGCACCCGCCGGGCGATGTCGATGCCCTTCTCCACATCCGCGGTCCACACCGTGCCTGACAGGCCGTAGTTGCTGTCGTTGGCGATCCCCACTGCGTCGTCGGTGGAGTCGTAGGGGATCAGTGACAGCACCGGGCCGAAGATCTCCTCCTGGGCGATGGTCATCGAGTTGTCCACGTCGGCGAACAGGGTCGGCTCCACGAACCAGCCCTTGTCGAGCCCCGCCGGTCGGCCGCCGCCCACCACCAGCGTGGCGCCCTCGGAGCGGCCCTTGGCGATGTAGCCCTCGACCCGATCGCGCTGGCGCTCGGCCACCAGTGGCCCGCACAGCACTTCGGGATCGTGGGGATCGCCGACCTTGTAGGCGGCCACGGCCTCGGCCAGCGCGTCGCGCACCTCGGCGTAGCGGTTGCGGCTGGCCAGGATGCGGGTCTGGGCCACGCAGGCCTGGCCGTTGTTCATCATGCCGGCGTCGACGAGCGGGCCGATGGTGGCCGCGAGATCGGCGTCGTCGCAGATGATGGCGGCCGACTTGCCACCCAGCTCGAGGGTGCAGCGCTTGAGCTGCTCGCCGCAGATGGCGCCGATCTTGCGACCGGCCGCCGTCGAGCCGGTGAACGAGACCTTGTCGATGTCGGGATGGCGCACCAGGTGCTCGCCCACCTCGCGATCGGCTGACACGATGTTGACCACGCCAGCCGGCAGGCCTGCCGTCTCGAGGATCTCGGCCAACACGTTGGCGTCCAGCGGAGTCTCGGGAGCCGGCTTCAACACGATGGTCGAGCCCGAGGCCAGGGCCGGGGCCAGCTTGAGCATCACGATGAACAGCGGCACGTTCCAGGGGATGATGCCGGCGGCCACGCCCACCGGCTCCTTGCGCACCAGGGTCGGGCCGAGCATGCCCTGGCGGGTCTGCTCGAACTCGAACTCGCGGGCCAGCCCCGTGAAGAAGTCGAGCACGGCGGTGGCGGCGAACACCTGGCCCATGATCGAGAACAGGTAGGGGGCGCCGTTCTCGTCGGAGATCAGCGAGGCGAACTCGTCGGTCCGGGCGGTGATGGCGGCCGAGACGGCAGCCATGATGTCTGCCCGCTCGGCTGGCGTCATGCGCGGCCAGGGTCCGAGGTCGAAGGCTTCGCGGGCCGCGGCCACGGCCTTGTCCATGTCCGCGGTGGTGGACACGGGGACTCGCCCGACCACCTCCTCGGTGGCGGGGGAGATGACGTCGAGGGTGTCGGAACCTGTGGGCTCCACCCACTTGCCCCCGATGAAGAACGAGTCGTAGGTCTGCATTGCTGGGAAATCCCCCTGTTGTCTGTGGGCGGCCTCGCTGCGCTCGGCAGCTCGGGTGGATGGACTACGCGTCTGCGGCTTGCTTGGCCGCCTCGGAGGCGGCGAGATCGAGGGCCCAGGGATAGTCGGGTTTGCCGCTCGGTGAGCGGAGGACCTCGTCCACGGTGACGACCAAGCGTGGCAGCTTGTAGCCGGCCAGGCGCTCCCGGGCGTGACGTTCGAGGTCGTCGAGGTCGATGTCATGGCCCTCGCGCACCTCGATCAGGGCGGTCACCCGCTGGCCCCAGCGCTCGTCGGGAGCGCCCACCACGATGGCGTCGAACACGTCGGGATGGGCCTTGAGGGCCGACTCGACCTCCTCCGGGAAGACCTTCTCGCCGCCGGTGTTGATGCACACCGAGCCCCGGCCCAGCAGGGTGATCCGCCCGTCGGCCTCGATGGTGGCGAAGTCGCCGGGCACCGAGTAGCGCCGGCCGTCGGCTGCCACCAGGAAGGTGGACGCCGTCTTGGCCTCGTCCTTGTAGTACCCGATGGGGATGTTGCCCCCCCGAGCCAGCCTCCCGATCACGCCGGAGCCGGGTTCGACCAGGTTCAGGTCGTCGTCGAGCACCACGGTGTCGAGCCCGGGCGAGACCGTCGGGCCGCCGCCCTTCATGGCCGTCTGGTCCTTGGACACGGTGCCGATGCCGGTGAAGCCGGCCTCGGTGGCGCCGGTCGAGTCGGTGAGCACCAGGTCGGGGAACCGTTCCAGGAACCGGTCCTTCACCGTCGGTGAGAACACCGCCGCACTCGAGCTCAGGCTGATGAAGGCCGACAGGTCGAGCTCCTCACCCTCGCGCTCCAGGTCGTCGAGCGCTTCGATCAGTGGTCGCCCCATGGCGTCGCCCACGATCAGGATCGAGTTCACCCCGTGGCGCGACACCACCCGCCACACGTCGTGGGCGTCGAACTTCTCCACCAGCACGTTGCGGTTCCCCTGGAACAGCTGCATGAGGCAGCTGGCGAAGGCGGCGCCGTGCATGAGCGGCGGGGTGGAGAGGAAGGTGAGCTGGCCAGGCGAGGCCTCGGCGTTGCGGGCGTGGAACCACTCGTCGGGCACCTTCTCGTGGGTGAAGAAGTCGGTGCCTCCGATCAGCGCGTAGAAGATGTCCTCGGCCCGCCACATCACGCCCTTGGGCATGCCCGTTGTCCCGCCCGTGTAGATCATCACGATGTCGTCGCCCGAGCGCTCGGGGAAATCCCGCTCGGGTGACCCGGCGGCCAGGGCGTCGTCGTAGGACACCGGGGCGAGACCGGCCTGCGAGGCGGCGGACCCGTCGGGGATCATCACCAGGTTCTTCAGCTGCGGCAGGCTCTCGATGACCGCGGCGACCCGGGGGCCGAACTCTTGTCGGTAGACCAGGCCCTTGAGATCGGCGTTGTCGAACAGGTAGGCCAGCTCGGCCTCGACGTAGCGGTAGTTGATGTTGATGGGCACGGCCCGGATCTTGAAGATCGCCAGCAGCGCCTCGATCCACTCCAGGCTGTTGGCGGCGTAGATGCCCACATGGTCGCCCGGTTCGATCCCGGTGGCGGCCAGATGGTGCGCCAGCCGGTTGCTGTGGGCCTCGAGCTCCCCGAAGGTGCGGCTCTCGTCGCCGCAGAGCAGGGCGATCCGGTCGGGGATCAGGTCGGCCGTGTGCTCGAAGAGGTCGGCCAGGTTGTACGGCATGGGCGTAAGTAGAACACGTTCCACCAGGCTCCTCAACTGGGCCCGGTGGCGGGGGGCACGGAGCCGGCCCGGTCCGGACATGGCGTTCGACCGGGTCGGGCGGGCACACTGGAGCCATGTCCTGGGCCCTGTTGATCGTCGGTTGCTGGTGTGCGCTGCACGCGCTCAACGCGTGGCGACCGGTGCGGCACAACCGGGTGCTGTACGTGTGGAGCTTCTTCGCCTCCTGGCTGACCATCGAGGCGGCGCCGGAGTGGCTGGTGGTCGAGGCCGTGGTCGCTGGCCTGTTGGTGCGGGGCGGCGCCCTGACGGCTCCGGTCGGCTGGGTCGGGCTGGTCCTGCTGGTGGGGTCGTGGCTCTATGAGCTGGGGCTGATCCTGCAGGGTCGGGCCACCGCGGCCATCGCCACCACGGCCATGGGCGACTTCGGCCTCGAGGCCCTGGCCGGCCGTCCGCACGACCGCCCGGGCAAGGTGCGCATCGAGCGCAACATCGTGTTTCGTCGGGTGGCCGGCCGGGAGCTCAAGCTCGACGTGTACCGGCCCCGCGCCGACGGTGAACGACGCCCGGCCATCCTGCAGATCCACGGTGGCGCCTGGGTGATCGGCGACAAGCGCGAACAGGGCATCCCGTTGCTCAAGTACCTGGCTTCGCGAGGCTGGGTGGGCTTCAACGCCAACTACCGGCTCAGCCCGGGCGCCACGTTCCCCGACCACCTGGTGGACATCAAGGCCGCGCTCGTCTGGATTCGGGCCCACGCCGAGGAGTACGGCGTCGACCCCGACTTCGTGGTCGTGACCGGCGGTTCGGCGGGAGGCCACCTCACCGCCCTGATGGGGCTGACCGCCAACCAGGCCCGGTACCAACCCGGCTTCGAGCAGGCCGACACCTCCGTGCAGGCGGCCGTGCCCTTCTACGGGGTCTACGACTTCACCAACCGCAACGACACGATGCCCCCTGAGTTCCGCAAATGGATCGCCCAGCCGCTGGTGATCAAGGCCTTCATCGACGAAGAGCCCGAGCGCTACACGGCGGCCTCGCCGGTCGACCAGATCCACCCCGACGCCCCGCCCTTCCTGATCGCGCACGGGGACAAGGACACGCTGGCCCCGGTGGCCGACGCCCGGACGTTCGCCCAGCAGCTCTCGGCGGTCTCACGTGCCCAGGTCGTCTACGTGGAGCTCAAGGGCGCCCAGCACGCCTTCGACGTCTTCAGCTCGCCACGCACCCGGCGGATGGTCCAGGCCACCGAGGCCTTCCTGTTCGCGGTCCACCAGGACCACCTCCAACATCGCGAACCGTTGTCGGCGCCGAAGTCGTCCTGATCGATCCGGTCCGTCGGTGGCTTCAGAGGGTCGTTGCTCGGGGTGGTCGGCGAGCCGGTTGTATTGGGTTGATCGAGAGGAGCGCGGTCGCGAACCATCACGCCGGCGATCGCGGGGGCCTGGGTGCTCCTGGCCCTCACCGACGTGTTGCTCGCCGCGTCAGCCACCTGATCCGAGGTCGCACTAGGTTGTGGAGCGCCGCGGGTGGGGAACCCGATGGCGGATCATCGATTGCCAGTCGTCGAAGCTGTAGGTAGGGGGAATCTCGTGGATCACGTCGTGCCTGTCCGCTCGCACCGAGCCGTTGCGTCACTGGTCGCCGTCCTGGCGGTGGTGACGCTGTTGGCCGCCGCATGTGGAGGCAGCTCCAGTTCTGGCACCACCAGTGGCACCAACCCCAAGGCGGCCAAGAACGGCACCAACATCACGGTGCCCGACCCGGGTCAGCCCAAGTCGGGGGGCACGCTCACCTTCGGCCTCAACGCCGAGACGAACGGATGGAGCCCGGTCCTCGACGAGTGGGCCGGGTCGGCCTACATCGTGGCCGGCGCCATCTTCGACCACCTGGCCGAGTACAACACCAAGGACCAGCCCACGCCGTACCTGGCCCAGTCGATCACCCCCAACGCCGACTTCACGGTGTGGACCATCAAGATGCGGTCGGGGGTCCTGTTCCAGGACGGCGAGAAGTGCGATGCCAGCGCGGTGGCCGCCAACTTCAACGCCCAACGGGCCTCGGCCCTCACCGGCCCGGTGTTCCAGACGGTGACCGACGTCAAGGTGGTCGACGACCTGACCGTGCAGCTGACCATGAACCAGCCCTGGTCGACCTTCCCCAACACCCTCACCACCCAGCCCGGTGCCATGGCCGCCCCTCAGGCCATGCTGAACCAGAAGGACGGTGGTGCCACCCATCCGGTGGGCACCGGTCCCTTCACCTTCTCGACCTGGACGCCCAACTCCTCACTGGTGGTCAAGAAGAACCCCAACTACTGGCGCAAGGGCTTCCCCTACCTCGACGGCATCACCTTCCAGATCCAGACCGACGCGGCCACCCGGACGGGCGCCCTGGAGACCGGCGAGGACGGCGTCATCGAGCAGCAGGACCCCGGCCAGATCAAGGCCCTGGCCTCACAGGCGGAGGCCGGCAAGCTGCAGTTCTTCACCGACTCGGGCCTCTATCAGACCGAGTCGTTCCAGGCCCTGAACACCGCGGTCGCTCCGTTCAACGACCCGCTGGCCCGCCAGATCGTGGCCTACGCCACCGATCGGGTGAACCTGGTCAAGGCGCCGTTCCAGGGCGTGTTCACCCCCGCCACCGGACCGTTCGGGCCGGGTGAGCCCTACTACGTGCCCAACACCGGCAACCCGGCCTTCGACCTGACCAAGGCCAAGCAGCTCGAAGCCCAGTACGAGGCCAAGAACGGCCATCCCCTGAGCTTCACCATGCTCATCACGCCCCAGTCGACGGTGGTGGCCACCGGTCAGTTCCTGCAGCAGGCGATGAAGCAGGCGGGGGTGAACATGACCCTCAAGCCCGAGGACCAGGTCACCCTCATCCAGGACGTCATCCTGGGCAACTACCAGTCGACCGCCTTCCTGCAGTTCGGCACGGTGACCCTGGACACGATGTTCGTGTTCATCGTCAACACCACCATCAAGCCGGTGGGTGGGCTCTCGCTCAACTACACGCGCTACGACGACCCCGTGCTCACCCAGGCCATGCTCAACGCCCGCAAGACCGGGAACCTCCAGCAGCAGATCGCCCAGTACAAGATCGCGGCAGCAGCGGCTGGGCAAGGACCTCAACTTCATCTTCTGGGCTCACAACCTGCAGTCGATCGCCTACACCAACCAGGTGCACGGGCTCACGGGCTACAAGTTGCCCAACGGTGACACCGCGTTGACCCAGATCGTGCCGCTGACCTTCGCCACCTGGAAGAGCTGACCCAGACCACGCGAGGCCCCACCCCGACGGGAGTGGGCCTCAGCCCGAGAACCGATCGAGCAGGGCGGCCAGCGCCAGGGGCTGGTCGCCCTGGATGCTGTGACCGGCGTCGTCGACCACCACCACCTCGGCGGTGGGCTGACGCCGGCGCAGCTCGGCCAGGTCGTCGTCGTCCACCACCGGCGAGCGCGAGCCGTGGGCCAACAAGATGGGCACGGCCAGCGCCGAGGTGGCCTCCCACAGGTCGTCGAACTGGCCGGCCAGGTCGTCCAGCCGCTCGCCCAGGTGGTCGTAGCGCCACACCCACGTGCCGTCCGGTTGTTCCTTGGCGTTGTGCAGCACGCCGCGGCGCAACGACGACTCCGAGCGGGTGGGATTGAAGGCGATGGTGCGCTCGAGCAGGGCGTCGAAGCTGTCGAAGCTGGGTGGCCCATCGACGAAGGCGACCACGGCGGCGGCCTTCTCCTGGTTGACCCCGGGGGTGACGTCCACCAGGACCAGGCGCTCGGCCAGCGTCGGATGGGCGGCGAGGGTGGCGATGGCGGTGAGCCCGCCCAGTGACATCCCGACCAGGGTGGTGGCGGCGGGGGCCAGGGCGTCGATGGCGGCGGCCACGTCGTCGGCCATGGCCTGGGGGCGGTAGTCGCGGTCGGGTCGCCAGGCCGAGTGACCGTGGCCGGGCAGGTCGATGGCCACCAGTGGACGGGCCAGGGCCAGGGCCACCGTGTCCCAGGTATGGGCGTTCTGGGCCCCACCGTGGATGAGCACCAGCTCGGCCGGCGTGTCGCCCCACACCACCGCGCTGATCGGCGATCCTGACGGGGTGTCGACCTGGGTGCGCCGCACGGGTCGCGGATCGAAGACCAGCCCCACCTCGGCCGCGTTGTCGGCCAGCATCGAGAACTCGTCGTAGTCAGCCATGGCGGCAGCCTAGGACGCAGGTTCGTCACCAGATCTGTCGGTGGCGCGGGATGCCAGGCGGCACCCCGACGAGTTGCCGGGTCCCGCCGCCTGCGGTGGGGGCGCAGCAGGTATTGGGTCAGCGGGAGCCCCTGTGCCTTGGAGGCGTCGGCCACGTCGTCGGGCACGTCTCGAATCTGGATCACGCGGCACACCATCGCCACGCCACCCACGAGCGTCTGGGGGGAGCTCAGGTGGCCCGGCGATCCCACATGGCCTTGTACATGGCCGCGCCGTACAGCCCGAAGCCCAGCCACAGCCCGGGGATGGTCCACGGGGGCGGAACCAGGCTGTCGATCACCACCAGGTAGACGAACAGCAGCGCGGTGAGCGTGACCTGGGGGATCGGCACCCACCGCAGCCACCGGAATCGGTCGCCCCGCGGGCGCGGCGACCTGGGATCGGGGAACGCGTCGCCGCGCAGCCCGTGCTGGTGCACCAGGTGCAGCCGCAGCACCATGGCGTCGTCGAACTCCACGCCGCACAAAGGGCAGGCCACCAGTTCGGGTCCATGGCGGCGGCGCTGCGGGTTGCCGAAGAAGTCGGTCGTCTCGTCGGTCTGGAACCGGTCGTCCCAGCCCCCCGATCGCGACGGGGGCGGATCGAAGCCGGCCGCGGGTCGGCCCTGGGGTGGAGCCCAGGTGTCGCGGGGCCGTGGGTGATCTGCGAAAGCGAAGCCGCCCGGAGCCGCCGGCTGGGGCCGCCAGCCGGCCCGGATGAGGGCCACGGCCTCGTTCAGCTCCTGGGTGCGGCGCTCGGCCTCGGCCAGCTCGGCGGGCGACGCGTCCTGATGCAGATCGGGATGGTGGGCGCGCAGCAGGTGCCGGTAGGTGGCTTCGATCTGGTCGGCCGGCGCCCGGGGATCGAGTCCCAGCACCTGGAACGGATTCATCCGGAAGTTCCGTCGGCGCCACGTGGGCTCGATCCAGCTTCGGGCATCGGGAAAATCCGGTGGAATGGGCCGCACGAGCTATTCGGATCGGCCACCATGGGCAGACGGCCCAGAACCATCATCACCTGGAGGATCCCATGCAGCTCGGAATGGTCGGACTCGGTCGTATGGGCGCCAACCTGGTCAGGCGCCTCGTGCGCGACGGCCACACCTGCGTGGTCTACGACGTGAGCGCCGAGGCAGTGGCGTCGCTGGCGGCCGAACACGACGCCATCACCGGCGCCACCACCCTCGACGAGTTCGTGGCTGGGCTCGACGCTCCCAAGGTCGCGTGGGTGATGGTGCCGGCCGCCTTCGCCGGCCAGACCGTCGAACAGCTGGCCGAGCGCATGAGCCCGGGCGACATCGTGATCGATGGCGGCAACACCTACTACCGCGACGACATCGACCGGGCCCAGACGCTGGCCCCCAAGGGCATCCACTACGTGGACGTCGGCACCAGTGGCGGGGTGTTCGGACTGGAACGCGGCTTCTGCCTCATGATCGGCGGTGAGGACGACGTCGTGGCCCACATCGATCCGCTGCTGGCCACCATCGCCCCGGGAGCCGGCGACATCGAGCGCACGCCCGGTCGCACGGGTGAGTTCGCCACCAGCGAGCAGGGCTACCTGCACTGCGGGCCGACCGGGGCGGGGCACTTCGTGAAGATGGTCCACAACGGCATCGAGTACGGGCTGATGGCGGCCTACGCCGAGGGCCTCAACATCATCCGTGGGGCCGATGTCGGGCTGCGGGCGGTCGATGCCGCCGGCGACGCCGAGACCACCCCGCTGCGCGAACCGAAGTACTACCAGTACGAGATCGACACCCGAGAGGTGGCCGAGGTGTGGCGTCGAGGAAGTGTGGTCGCGTCTTGGCTGCTCGACCTGACCGCCACGGCCCTGGTGGAGGATCCGCAGTTGGCCACCTTCGCCGGGCGGGTGTCGGATTCGGGCGAAGGCCGCTGGACCTCGCTGGCCGCCATCGACGAGGGCGTCCCGGCCCCGGTGCTGACCACGTCGCTGTACTCCCGGTTCAGCTCGCGGGGCGAGGCCGACTTCGCCGACAAGATCCTGTCGGCCATGCGCAAGCAGTTCGGCGGCCATGACGAGAAGCCCCATGACGACAAGGCTTGACGCGCGTTCGTGGGCGACCACGGCGTGAGCGTGGCCCCCGGCGTCCGCATCCATGCCCTCGATGGTCGCGCCGCGGTGACGTTGGCGGTGGGAGCGATGGCGGCCACGGTGGTGCCGGGCCTGGGTCTGGTGGGGACGTCGTTGCGGCGTAACGACGACGAGTTCCTGGCCCTGCCCCAGTCGCTCGACGACTACGCCAAGGGCCACACCACCGGTCTGCCGCTGCTGGCCCCGTGGGCCAACCGGCTGGCCGGCGACACCTACAAGGTGGGCAACCTGACCGTGGATCTGACCGATGCGCCGCGGGTGCACCGGGATGGGGCCGGTCTGCCGATCCACGGGACGCTGGGCGCCGACGACGGGTGGCAGGTGGCGCGGGTGGGCACCGACACGCGCAGCGCGGTGCTGGTCTCGCGCCTCGACGTGGGCGAGCGGCCCGACCTGTTGGAGTCGTTCCCCTTTCCCCATGTGCTCACCGTCGAGCACCGGCTCGACGCCACCACCCTCACCGTGGCCACGACTGTGCGGGCCACGGGTCGGCGTCGGGTGCCGGTGGCCTTCGGCTGGCACCCCTACCTGCGCCTCCCGGGCATCCGGCGTGGCTCGATGCGGGTGATCCTGCCCGCCCGGCGCCACCTGTTGGTCGACGAGCACGGCATCCCGACGGGCGCGGGCCAGCGCCTGGCTCCTCAGGCCGAACTGCTGGGCAGCCGGACCTACGACGACCTCTTCGCCCTTGGGCGCGACCGCCGGCTGGGGCTGGCCTCGAGCGAGCACACGCTCAGCCTGCTCTTCGACCGCAACTACGGCTACTTGCAGGTGTACGCCCCCGCCGACGCCAACCTGTGCTGCTTGGAGCCCATGACCGCTCCCACCAACGCCCTGGTCACCGGAACGTGTCCCTTCGTCTCGCCGGGCCAGTCCTTCACCGCCCGATTCAGCCTCACCGTCACCTGACCCTTCCAGGAGCCCTGCCTTGACCGACGACGCCCGACCGCCCATCTCGACCACCCCCGAGTGGCAGGCCCTGGTCGACCACCAGGCCGCGGTGGGCGATCTGCACCTGCGCGAGCTGTTCGCCCGCGAGCCCGATCGGGGCGAGACCATGACCCTCGAAGTGGGGGACCTGTACCTCGACTACTCCAAGCACCGGCTCACCACCGAGACGATCGGCCTGCTGGTCGCCCTGGCCCGCGGCGCGAAGGTGGAGCAGCTGCGCGACGACATGTTCGCCGGTCGCAAGATCAACGTCACCGAGGAACGTGCCGTGTTGCACGTGGCCCTGCGGGCCCCGTTCGGTGAGGTCATCGAGACCGACGGCGTCGACGTGGTGCCCGAGGTGCACGCCGTGCTCGATGCCATGGCCGGCTTCGCCGACGCCATCCGCTCGGGCTCCTGGACCGGCCACACCGGTCGTCGCATCCGCAACCTGGTCAACATCGGCATCGGGGGCAGCGACCTGGGGCCGGCCATGGCCTATGAGGCGCTGGAGAACTTCAGCGACCGGGACCTGTCCGTGCGGTTCGTGTCCAACATCGACGGCACCGACTTCTGGGAAGCCACCCGCGACCTGGATCCGGCCGAGACGTTGTTCATCGTGGTGTCCAAGACCTTCACGACCCTCGAGACCATGACCAACGCCTCGACGGCCAGAGATTGGCTTCGCGCTGGCCTGGGGGCCGATGTCGACGTGGCCCGCCACTTCGTGGCCGTGTCCACCAACCACCAGGGCGTGGCCGAGTTCGGCATCGATCCGGCCAACATGTTCGGCTTCTGGGACTGGGTGGGTGGACGCTACTCGTACGACTCGGCGGTGGGCCTGTCGCTCATGGTGGCCATCGGACCCGAGCAGTTCCGCCAGATGCTGGCCGGGTTCCACGCCATGGACACCCACTTCGCCACTGCTCCCATCGAAGCCAACATGCCGATGCTCATGGGCCTCATCGGGGTCTGGTACGACAACTTCTTCGGTGCCGAGACCCTGGCCGTGCTGCCCTATGACCAGTACCTGGCCAAGTTGCCGGCCTACCTCCAGCAGCTGGACATGGAGATCGAACGGCAAGTCGGTCACCCGCCAGGGCCAACCGGTGGACACCTCCACCGGACCCATCGTGTGGGGCCAGCCCGGTACCAACGGCCAGCACGCCTACTACCAACTCATCCATCAGGGCACCAAGCTCATCCCGGCCGACTTCATCGGCTTCGCCCGCTCGGCCCACCCGTTGGGCCGCCACCACGATCTGCTCATGGCCAACTTCCTGGCCCAGCCCGAGGCCCTGGCCTTCGGCAAGACGGCCGAAGAGGTGCGGGCCGAAGGCGTCCCAGAGCACCAGGTGGCGGCCCGCACCTTCGCCGGCAACCATCCCACGACCTCCATCCTGGCCACGGCGCTGACCCCGAACGTGCTGGGGCAGCTGATCGCGCTCTACGAGCACAAGGTGTTCACCCAGGGCGCCATCTGGAACATCAACTCGTTCGACCAGTGGGGGGTGGAGCTGGGCAAGAAGCTGGCCACCACCATCGCCGCCGAGCTCGAGTCCGACGATCAAGATGGAGTGGTGGGGACCGACCACGACAGTTCGACCCGTTCGTTGATCCAGCGCTACCGCCGGCTGCGCTGAGCCGTTCTCGCGAAGGAGACCCATGCAGGCACTCGGCATCGACATCGGTGGCACCGGCATCAAGGGAGCCATGGTCGACACGGCCACGGGCAAGTTCACCACCGACCGGCTGCGCATCAAGACCCCGCATCCGGCCACGCCCGATGCCGTGGCCGCGGTGGTGGGCGAGATCTCACAGCACTTCCGCTGGAAGGGGCCGATCGGCGCCACCTTCCCCGGTGTGGTCAAGGGGGGCACCATCCACACCGCGGCCAACGTCGACCATGCCTGGCTCGGTCTCGCCGCCGGCCGCGTGTTCTCCAAGGCCACCGGCGTGCCCGTGGCCGTGGTCAACGACGCGGACGCCGCCGGCGAAGCCGAGGCCCGATTCGGTCACCCACAAGGTCGCACGGGGGTCGTGCTGCTGCTCACGCTGGGCACCGGCATCGGCAGCGCCCTGGTGGCCGACGGTGTGCTGATCCCCAACACCGAGCTGGGGCACCTGAAGATGACCGCCAAGCAGCTCGACGCCGAGAAGTTGGCGTCCGAGCTGGTGCGCGAGCGCGAGAAGCTGAGCTGGCGCAAGTGGGCCAAGCGGGTCAGCCGCTACCTCGAGGCCCTCGAGGTGCTGTTCTGGCCCGACCTGTTCGTGCTGGGCGGCGGCGTGTCCGCCTCGGCCGACAAGTTCCTGCCCAAGCTCAAGTGTCGGACACCGGTGGTGGCGGCCCAACTCGAGAACCGGGCCGGCATCGTGGGCGCGGCCCTGGCCGCCGAGCGCGAGGACTGATCCGGACACTCGGTGACCGAGCTCAGATCACCGATGGGGTGGAGTCCTGCTGTTAGCGTTCGAGGGCATGGGAGTCGTCATCATCGTCCTCATCGTCATCGTGGTCATCGCCGCGGGTGCCGCGCTGGCCTTCGGTCCGATGCTGAACAAGAAGGGCGATGCGGCGATCAAGCGGTGCAAGGACGAGCTGGGCGCCGACAACATCGAGGTCATCGAGCCCAAGGCCAACGGGTTCGGCACCGAACCGCCGGCCGCCGGCGGCTTGCGCAGCATGGGTTGCCTGGCCCTCAGCCACACCGACCTGATGTTCGTCACCTGGGCACCACAGAAGGAGTTCCGCATCCCCCGCTCGGCCATCACCTCGGTGGACACCTCCGCCGACGATCTGGCGGGCGTGCAGAAGGCGATGATCACCGTGGCCTACACCGGTGACGACGGCAGCGAGATCACCGCCTCCTGGCGACTGACCGACATCGTGGAGTGGCTGACCGCGCTGGGCTACGACTTCGGACCGGACGGCCCCCCCGCAGCTGCGGAGGACTGAGGTCCGCCGGCCAGGCTCACTCCTCGCGCCCTCAGGTGATCGAGCCGGCCCCACCCGAGGCCTTGGACGGATCGAAGATGCCCAACCCGTCCGGCGCGGGCAGGCCCTGGTTCAACGTGTTCGGTGGCTGCGGCTCGCCCTTGGTCACCGCGATGCGCCGCAACGACCCCACCTGGGCCCCGGGTGACACCGAGCCGTTGGTCGCCCGTTCCAGGCCCGGATCGGCGTAGAACACCGCCCCGTCGGCATTGACGGCCACCCCCAGGGGGGTCCCGGTGGCGAAGGGCGTGGCGCCCAGCGCGCCCGGCGGGGTGGGGGTGAGCAGGGTGGTGGTGAAGGTGCCATCCAGACCGAACTGGTCGATCACTCCGTCGATCGCGCTGGTCACCACCAGGCTCTTGCTGTCGGGGGTGAGCGCCACCGCGGCCGGGGCGCTCAGGCCGTTGGTGCCGGCCGGGATGACATTGGTGGCGGTGATGCCGGCCATGGGCGTGGCACAGGCGCTCGACTTGGTGGGGAAGGTGCCCGAGTAGTGCCAGACGCCGGCGGTGGGAGCCGAGGCCGAGGCCAGGTCGATCGAGCCGTCCGGCTCGGCGGCCAGACCCTGGGGCACAGCCAGCCCGGTGGCCACCACGCAGTGGGCAGGGGTGGGGGAGGTGAAGGGGGGGAACCACTCGATCAGCTGACCATCGGCGGCCCCGGCCTGGCTGTTGGTGGCCGACACCGATCCCACGTCGGTGGTGAACAGCAGACCCGACTTGGAGAAGGCGCAGCCGTAGGTCAGCGGGGCACTGGCTGAGCCGGCGCCTGGACTGGTGAAGCCGTTCACCCGAGTCACCCGGAACGTGCCGATGCCGTCGCCACTGAGCTGATAGAGGCCGAAGCCGGCCGAGGCCGGCGTCCCGCCCGCAGCCGGTCGGGTCTCGGCCACCACGAATCGCTTGGTGCCGTCGGGCAGGAAGCAGATCTGGCCGTGGGGCTCGCTGCCGTCGGGGGCGGTGCCGGCGGCCACCACCCGCTGGCGGTCGTAGGGAGCTTGGCTGGCGTAGGCGTCGATGTTCCCGTCGACCGAGACGAACACCACAGCCTGGGTACCCGGCTGGGTGGTGCTGGTCGAGGCCGGGGCCGTGGTGGAGGGGGCGACGGTGGTGGGCGTGGTGGTCGGGGTCGAACCGCTCGAGCAGCCGGCCACCACCGAGGCCACGGCCAGTGCCAGGGCGGCCACCAACGCCAGGCGCGTGCGGGGATGGGCGGTGGGTCGGCGCCGGCCGGTGGGCATCGTCGGCCAGCGTAGGGACTGGGCCGAAAGTTGTGGTAAACGCCGGGGAGCTCGCGAACCCTCTGCGGCGTGTCCGAGTCTTCAGGTCCATACTCTGGCCATGGAGGGGACAGGACGGATCATCGGCCAGGGTCGCGATACCGAGATCGTCGACTACGGGCCGGGTCTCGTCCTGCGCCGGCCTCGGGTGCCTCGCTCGCTGGCTGGTGAGGCCATGGTCATGGAGTGGGTGCGGGCCCAGGGCTACCCGTGCCCGGCGGTGGTCGAAGTGGTGGATGACGGGATGGTCATGGAACGCATCGAAGGGCCGTCGATGCTCGACGAGTTGATGAAGCACCCGTGGCGGCTGCGGTCCGAGGCCACCCTCCTGGCCGATCTCCACGGCTGGTTGCACGGACTGGTCGTGCCCGTCGAGCTGCGCGGCCTGCTCGACCAGCCCTACGGACCGGGATCGTCGCCGCTGCATCTCGACCTGCACCCGGGCAACGTCATGCTCGGTCCCGAAGGACCGGTGGTGATCGACTGGAGCAACGCCGCGGTCGGCCCCGGCGCCGCGGATGTGGCCGAGGCCTGGCTGCTGATGAGCGCGGCCGGGGCGCCGGGATCGGTCATCGAGCGGGTCGCCACCACCGTGTTCCGGCCGCTGCTGGTACGCGCCCTTCTTGGCCACCACCGATCGGGTGGCCGCCTCCCGGTGGTTGCCAGCGGTGCTGGACCGTCGGCGCCACGACCCCAACCTGAGCGCCGAGGAACTGGCGGCCATGACGCGGCTGGTCCAGCGCGCGCCAGTCCAAGAGCTGAGCCCGGCCCGCGCCACACTGAAGGGATGCCCAAGGTCCTGGTCGACGTGACGCCGCTGCGTCGGTCGCGGGAGTTCCGGCTGCTGTACTTCGGTCAGATCATCTCGTACCTGGGCAGCCAGATGACGGTGGTGGCGGCGCCCTACCAGATCTACGTGCTCACCCACTCCTCGCTGATGGTGGGCCTGCTGGGCCTGGCCGCCGTCGGACCGCTGATCGCGGGTTCGTTGATCGGTGGCGCCCTGGCCGATGCCTACGACCGGCGCAAGCTGTTGCTCGTGGCCCAGCTGCTGTTGGGCTCGGCCAGTGTGGGCCTGGCCGTCAACGCCATGCTCCCCAGTCCGAAGGTGTGGCTGATCTACGTGCTGGTGGTGGCCCAGCAGGCCTTCGCCGGACTCGACTCGCCCACCCGCAGCGCGGCCACCCCCAAGCTGGTGGGGGCCCAGCACCTGCCCGCGGCCGCCGCCCTCAACCAGCTCCTGTACCAGCTCGGCGTGGTGGTCGGTCCCGCGCTGGGCGGGCTGCTGATCGCCCAGGTCAGCCTGGCCTCGGCGTACTGGGTCGATGCCGTCAGCTTCGGCTTCGCCATCGCTGCTCTGTCGGCCATGAAGCCGATGCGCCCGGATGGAGGTGGCACCCGGGCCAGCGCGGCGTCGGTCATGGAGGGCCTCCGGTTCCTCAAGGGGCGCCAGGCCCTGCAGGGCACGTTCGTGATCGACATCAACGCCATGGTGTTCGGCATGCCACGGGCGCTGTTCCCAGCCATCGGCACCGCGATGGGTGGTCCGGCGGTGGTCGGTCTGCTCTACGCCGCGCCCGGCGTGGGCGCGCTGGCCGGGGCGGCAACGTCGGGCTGGGTGGGTCGCGTCGATCGCCAGGGCCGGGCCACCATCGTTGCAGTCGTCGCCTGGGGTGCCTCCATCACCGCTTTCGGGGTCAGCCACTGGCTGCCCCTGGCCCTGGCCATGTTGGCCGTGGCCGGGGCCGCGGATGTGATCTCCGCCGTCTTCCGCAACACGATCCTCCAGCTCAGCGTGCCCGATCGGCTGCGGGGACGGTTGTCGTCGGTGCACATCGCGGTGGTCACCGGCGGACCCCGCCTGGGGGACTTCGAGTCCGGTGCCGTGGCCGCGCTCACCACTCCCGAGTTCGCCGTGGTGTCGGGCGGCTTGGCCTGCATCGTGGGCGCCTTCGTGATCGCCCGGGCCATGCCCGGGTTGACGCGCTGGCGCCTGAGCGAGCACGAGGAGGGCGAGCCCCTGGAGCCGATCGAGATCGAGTATGGCGGGCCCATGGACTACGAGGTCGAGTCCTTGGCCGACGCCATGCCCGAGCCGGCGAGCCAGCCCCTGACCGAGCCCTTCACCGAGTCGGTGGCCGACCCCGACAAGACCTGACTTGCACGGACCGGTCGCGGATGCGACGTCGGGCCGGTGCCCACAGCTGACAGATTCCCCCGCGACGCCCGTAGGCTTGGGCCGACCGTGCTGGAGGGGGTTCATGCCACCGGACCTTGCCGAGGAGCTGCGTCGCTGCGCGCGGCTGGCCGATGGCCGTCAGCTGGGCTACGCCGAGTTGGGCCGCCCCGATGGTGAGCCGCTCATCTGGTTCCACGGCACGCCGAGCTCACGGCTCGAGGTGGTCTGGTTGGATCAGGCCGCGACGCGCGGTGGTTGGCGCCTCGTGGCCTTCGACCGACCGGGCCACGGGCTGTCCAGCCCGCACCCCGGGGTGCCCCTGACGGCCATCGCCGCGGATGTGGCCGATCTGGCCGATCACCTCGGGTTCGATCGTTTCAGCATCATGGGCTACAGCGGCGGTGCGGCCTTCGCCGTCGCCACCGCGGTCGAGCTCGGGTCCCGGGTCGCGGTGGTCGGGCTGGTCAGCCCGTGGGGTCCGCCGGATCGACCCGGCGCCTACGACGGCGTGGCCTGGTCCGAGCGGGCATCGGACCTGTTGGCCGGTCGGGCGCCGGTGGTCACCGGGATGCTGTTTTCCGGGCTGGGCCTGCTGTTGCGGCTCGCGCCCGGAGCCGTGGCCCGGCTGCTGGCGCGACGCCTGGAGGGGGCCGGTTGGACCGAGGACCGCTCGGGCTCGTTGGTGCCCGAGACGGTGGGACCCATCCGCGAGAGCCTGCGACAGGGCGGCGCCGGGCCCGCTCAGGACCTGCACCAGATCGTCGTGCCGTGGGGGGTGGACCTGGGCACCGTGGCGGCGCCGGTGCGGGTGTGGCACGGCGACATCGACGCGGGAGATCCCGCTGCACCATGCCCGTTATCTGGCCGCGGCGGTGCCCGACGGCCACCTGGAGATCCTGGTCGGCGGTGATCACCTGGCCCTGTTCGCCCACGGCGACGAGATCCTGGCCGCCCTCGCCACCGAGCTGGGTTGACTCATCCCAGGCCGAGGATCTCCTCGAAGCCCTCCTGCAGACATTCCATGAACAGCTTCGGGTGCTGGACGGCCCGCGGGTCGGTGTTCACTCCGATGGTGACCTCGTCCACGTAGGACAGCAGCGTGATGTTGGTGGCCGCCCCCGTCATGGGCCCGAAGGCGATGTTGCGTTCCAGGCGGGCGCCGGCCAGATAGACGGGGACCGGTGGGCCGGGAACATTGCTGGTCACGAAGTCGATGCCCTTGAGCATCGATCCGAACAGGCCGGTGCTGGCCGTGGCCGGCAGCCGGTTGATGATCGAGGCCAGGGTGTCGGACAGCGCCAGGCTCGGCTCGCGGCGCTGGGCCGCCATGATCTGGCGACCCACGTTCATGCGGGCCAGCGGGTCGGTGATGCCCACCGGCACCGCGAAGCGGGCGGGGGCGAACTGGTTGCCGGCCAGGTTCGCCGTGGCCTGGCTCCGGATGTTGATGGGCATGGTCATGCGAAGCTGTTCGCAGGGTTCACCCAACTCTCGGTGGTAGCGGCCCAGGCCCCCGGTCACCGCGGCCACGAAGGCGTCGTTGAGCTTGCCCCCCACCAGCTTGGATGCCCGCTTCAGGGGCGCCACCGGCACCGTCAGGGTGTCGAAGTGGACGCTCAGCGAGCGCCCGGTCATGACCGGGCTGAGGGGCTCGGTGGCTGGGCTGACCATGCGCACGACCGAACCGGCAGTGGTGAGCAACTGCGTGCCGATACCCAAGGGATCGGTGGTCACCCGACCGACCTGGGACACCCCCGAGGCGACGAGCTGGCGGAACGCCCCGGCCTGGCGGCGGCTCTCGTAGGCGAGGGCGTCGACCAGTCGCCCGGGCTCGCCTCGGGGCGTGGCCACCGGCGCCTCGGGCAAGACGTCGTCCTCCGGAAGGTCGCGCTCGAGGTCGAGCAGCTCCATCAGCAACCTGACGCCGCCCACGCCGTCGGTGATGGCGTGGTGCACCTTGGTGATCAACGCGCAACGGCCGCCGTCCAGGTCGTCCACCAGGGTGAACTCCCACAGGGGACGGGCCCGGTCGAAGCCCTGCATGGCCACCGGAGCGGCCAGGTCGAGCACGTCCCGTAGGTGGCCCGGGCGATCGGTGTGGTCGCGGCCCAGGGTGCCCGCCCGGGTGAAGCGGAGGTGGTAGTCGAGGTCGAAGTTGGGATCCACGTCCCATCGGGGAGGTGCCACCGAGAAGGGGTGTCCCTGGACCCGCTGGCGCAGGCGCGGCACCGCACGGCTGACCCTGTCGAGTCGGCGTCGCAGTCGTTCGTGGTTGATGGGCCCGTCGAAGACCATCACCGAGGTGATCGTGCTTCGCAGCAGCGGGTCCTTCTCGATGGTCCACATCAGGGCGTCGGCGTCGCTCATCCGGCTCTCGAACTCGACCTCCTCGGCCATCGCGCTCATCTCCCCGCGGCGTCGTGTGGGTGGGTTGGTACCGTGGTCGTCTTCACGGTCGCCGGGTCGGGGCCCGACGGTTCGAGGGTACCGACCTTGATGGGGTCGGTGCGGGTCGAATGGACCGCCACCCCACCCGAGGTGGCAAGATCGGCCCGTTCGGTTCGGGATCGACTCGCTTCGGGTCGACGACTTGGGGGTGTGTGATGGTTGGACTGTGCGAGGGGCGCGTGTGCATCGTGACCGGCGCCGGCCGGGGGATCGGTCGCGAGCACTCGCTCATGCTGGCCGGCCAGGGGGCCAAGGTGGTCGTCAACGACCTGGGGGGCTCGATGGACGGCAAGGGCCACGAGGCCGGCCCGGCCCAGCAGGTGGTCGAGGAGATCGAGGCGCTGGGGGGCCAGGCGGTGGCCAACACCGACGACATCTCGGACTGGGCCGGTGCCGAGAAGCTGGTGGCCCAGGCGGTGGACGCGTTCGGGCGCCTCGACGTGCTGGTCAACAACGCTGGCATCCTGCGCGACCGCATGTTGACCAACATGAGCGAGGCCGAGTGGGACGCGGTCATCAAGGTCCACCTGAAGGGGACCGCCGGGCCGTCGCACTTTGCCGCCGCCTACTGGCGGGAGCAGTCCAAGGCCGGCGAGGCGGTGGACGGGCGCATCATCAACACCAGCTCGCCGTCTGGCATCTACGGCAACGTGGGCCAGACCAACTACGGGGCGGCCAAGGCCGGCATCGCCGCCTTCACCATCATCGCCTCGATGGAGTTGGCCCGATACGGGGTGACCGTCAACGCCATCGCCCCGGCCGCGCTGACCCGCATGACCGAGAACCTGGGCATGGGTCAGGTGTCCGACGAGGCCAAGGAGCAGATGTCACCCCGCTGGATCGCCCCGATCATCACCTGGCTGGCCAGCCCCGAGTCGACCGGGGTGACCGGGCGGGTCTTCGACGTGAGCGGGCGGGCGCTGTCGATCAGCGAAGGTTGGCACCGCGGCCCCACCATCGAGCCCACGCTCGATCCGACCCTGATGGGCCCCCTGGTCGAACAGCTGATGGCCCAGGCCCGTCCCAACGCCGACATGTCCGGCCGAGACCAGAAGAACTGAGGAGCAGCCATGCCCATCAACCCTGACGCCGTCGGATCCAAGGGCGACCCCGGTGAGCGGTCCTGGAGCTCGAAGGATGCCCTGCTCTACGCCCTGGGCGTGGGCTGCGGCGCCGAGGACCCGTTCTCGGAACTGGAGTTCACCACGGAGAACACGGCCGACACGCCTCAGCAGGTGCTGCCGACCATGGCGGTCGTCCTCGACGGCCCGGGGCACGCCGCGCTGGCCAACATCGGCTCGTTCAACCCCGCCATGCTGGTGCACGGCGAGCAGGCGATCGAGCTGTTCAGCCCGATCCCGGTCTCGGGCACCGTCTCGGCGGTGGGCGAGGTGGTCGGCGTCTACGACAAGGGCAAGGGCGCGGTGGTGGTGCTGGAGGCCACCTCCACCGACGTGGCCAGTGGCCAGCCGCTGTTCAAGACGCGATCGTCCATGTTCATCCGGGGCGAGGGGGGCTGGGGCGGCGACCGCGGCCCTTCGGGGCCTCAGAACGTGGCGCCCGAGCGCGAGCCCGACCACGTGGTCACCTATCCCACCCGCGTCGACCAGGCCCTCATCTATCGCCTGTCCGGTGACCGCAACCCGCTGCACTCGGACCCGTCGTTCGCGGCCATGGGCGGCTTCGACAAGCCCATCCTCCACGGCCTGTGCACCTACGGCTTCACCGGTCGGGCCCTGCTGCACTCGCTGTGCGGCGGAGATCCGGCCCGGTTCAAGTCCATGGCCGGCCGCTTCTCGTCTCCGGTGATGCCGGGCGAGGCCCTCACGGTGAAGATGTGGGTGGACGGTGAGCAGGCGATCTTCCAGACCACAGGTGGCGACGGGCGGACCGTCATCGATGCCGGCCTGGTCACCTTCGCCTGACGACCCGGCGACTGATAGGTAGGGGATTGGACATGGACGTCCGACGGGTGGTGACCGGCCACGACGGGCGGGGCAAGGCCGTGGTGGTGAGCGACGAGCAGGTGGCACCCACCACCATGGCGCTGCTGCCCGGCAGCGAGTTCCACCTCTTGTGGGGGGCCGACCGAGCGATGTCGTTTCCCGACGACGGCTCCCGGCCCGACTCGCCCCGATACTTCCCTCCGGTGGGCGGGTTCCGCTTCGGCTTCTTCACCATCCCCCCGGACGGGACCACCGCGCTGCCCGCCGACCTGGACCTGGGCGCGGCGGTCGCGGAGTTCAACGAGAAGCTGGTCGGGATGACCGACTACGTCGAGCGCGACGAGCCGGGCATGCACACCACGGCCACCATCGACTACGGCGTGGTGCTGTCGGGTCGCGCCACCCTGGAGCTGGACGACGGAGCCACCGTGGTGCTCGACCCGGGTGACACCTACGTCCAGAACGGGACGCGGCACCGCTGGTCGAACCAGGGCGACGTGCCCGCGGTGCTGGCCATCGCCCTGATCGGTGCCCACCACACCGACATCGACTGACCTTGGGTGATCGACCATCGAGCCGCGGTGACCACGCTGGCCGTAGGCTCGGGCCATGAGCTTCCTGGCCGCCTTTGCCTCGTCCATCGCGGCCAGCGTCAAGAACCTCATGGCCCGCTTCCGCCGGCACTGACTGGTCTGGTCAGAACAGGCGCAGTTCGTTGGACTCGATGCCGCGCAGCTCGTCGTAGTCGACCTCGACGCAGCCGATGCCCCGATCGGCGGCCAGCACCTTGGCCTGGGGCTTGATCGACTGGGCCACGAACATGCCCCGCACCGGCCGCAGCAGGGGGTCGAGCTCGAGGCGGGCCAGGTAGCGGGTGAGCTGCTCGACCCCGTCGATCTCGCCGCGGCGCTTGATCTCGACCGCCACCGCCTGCCCGGCGGCATCGCGGCACAGCAGGTCGACCGGGCCGATGTCGGTGGGGTACTCGCGGCGCACCAGGGTGAGGCCCTCGGCCATGACCGTCGGGTTGGCTGCCAGCAGCTCCTGGAGGTGGGCCTCGACGCCGTCCTTCTGCAGGCCCGGATCGATGCCCAGCTCGTGGGCCGAGTCGTGCAGCACCGCCTCGATGGTGATGGTCAGCGTCTCGCCCTTGGGGCTGGTGACCACCCAGCGGTCGGGCTCCTCGGTGACCGTGTTGGGCGCGTTCATCCAGTTGAGCGGCTTGTAGGCGCCGCCGTCGGCGTGGATGGCCACGCAGCCGTCGGCTTTGACCATGATGAGGCGGGTGGCCAGGGGCAGGTGCGCGCTCAGGCGCCCGGCGTAGTCCACCGAGCAGCGGGCGATGACCAGGCGCACCCCGGCAACCTAGCCGGGGGGAGATCGGTTCAGCTCACCTGCCGGTTCTGGAACCGGTTGCGGATGAGTTCGCGCCGCTCCTGCAGCTCGCGGTAGGTCAGGCGCTCGGTGGTGGCGTCCACCCCGAACGAACCCTTCACCCCGGCCAGGTCGATCTCGTAGGCGTCGAGGGGCATGCCCACCTCCTCGGCGATCTGTTCGCCGTGGGTCTCCGCGAAGTAGGTGGAGATGCTGGCGATCTCGGCGAACAGGTCCAGATCGGGAGCCAGGGTGGCGATGGCCCCGTCCAGGAACACCATGTTCTTCACGAACAGCATGAGCTCCTTGGGCAGCCGGGCGCCGTAGCCGAGCAGCGCCTTCACCACCCGCTGGATCTCGCCCACCATCTCGTCCGCGGTCAGGGAGGTGGGGTCGACGGGCGGCTTGTCCAGCCCCAGATCACGGATGACCGCGTCGAGGTCGGTGTCGGCCGGCAGGGCCCCCAGGTCGCGCAGCGCCGCCAGTTGGCCCTTCACGTCGTTCATGGTGGCGGTGATCAGCAGGCGCAGGAAGGCCCGGCGCTTGAACTCGTCCATTCGTCCGATGATCCCGTAGTCGAGCAGGCCGACCCGGCCGTCGCCCAGCACGAACAGGTTGCCGCCGTGCAGGTCGCCGTGGAAGATGCCGTGGATCATGGCGCCCTCCATGAACCCGACCATCCCGGTGCGGATCACCCCCTCGGTGTCCACCCCGGCCGCCTGCATGCCGGCCACGTCGTCGAAGGCGAACCCGTGCAGGCGCTCCATGACCAGGACCCGGGGGGTGACCAGGGTGGGGTGCGGGCGGGGCACCACGTAGCCCTGCTGTCCCAGCTCCTGGAAGGACTTGGCCACGTCCAGCATGTTGGCGGCCTCGAGTCGGAAGTCGAGCTCCTCGGTGATGGTCTCGGCGAACAGCTCCACCAGCGCCGGCGGGTTGGCCAGGGCGGCGATGGGGATGCGCCCGACCAGGAACGGGGCCAACCAGGCCATGACCTTGAGATCCGCGTGCACCAGGGTGGCCACCGACGGCCGCTGCACCTTGACCACCACCTCCTCGCCGGTGTGCAGCCTCGCCGCGTGGACCTGGGCGATGGAGGCAGCGGCCAGCGGGGTGCGCTCGAAGTGGGCGAACACCGACTCGAGGGGCGCGCCCAGCTCGGACTCGACCACCTGGCGCACCGCCCACCAGGGCTCGGGAGGCACCTGGTCACGGCACTTCTTGAACTCGGTCACCAGCTCCTCGGGGAACAGACCGTCGCCGCTGGAGATGATCTGGCCCAACTTGATGTAGGTGGGACCGAGGTGTTCGGCGGCGATGCGCAGTCGCCGGGAGATGTCGGCCTTGGAGGCTGATCCCCCCTGGCGCCGGGCGCCCAGGGCCCACCAGGCCACGGCCAGGCCCAGATGGCGGGCGACGCGGATGGCTCGGGTGCCGTCGGGAAGGCGGCGGGGACGGGTCAGCTCGGGCAGAGCGGCGCGGACCACCCAGCGGGCGGTGGGCACCGCCCGACGCCACACCATGGCCGGTGGATCGACGAGCCACGGTGGGTCATCGCTGAACGATCCGATGGCCAGGTCGGCGGGGGCGATCATGTGTGGCGGAGTCTACGGTTGCGCGGTGCTGTCGAACTACCGGGTGATCGAGTTGGGGATGTGGGTGGCCGGTCCGGCCGCCGGCGGGCTGCTGGCCGACTGGGGGGCCGACGTGGTCAAGGTGGAGACACCGGTGGGTGATCCCATGCGCCGGCTCTTCGCCTTGCTGGCCGGGCACGGCCAGCCCGAATCCCCGCCCTTCGACCTGGACAACCGGGGCAAGCGCAGCGTGGTCATCGACCTGGCCCAGCCGGAAGGGGTCGAGGTGCTGCTGGCCCTGCTGGCCGATGCCGACGTCTTCCTGACCAACCTGCGGCCCGAGGCCGTCGAACGGTTGGGCCTGGGACCCGAGGCGCTGGCCGGGCGGTTCCCGCGCCTGGTGTACGCCAGCGTGAGCGGGTACGGCCTGGAGGGACCCGAGACGGGCCGGGCCGGCTACGACGTGGGCGCCTTCTGGGCTCGCAGTGGGATCGCCTCGCTCATGGCCCCAGGCGACGCAGATCCACCCGGCGTGCGCTCGGGCATGGGCGACCACGTGACCGCGCTGACGGCGGTGGCCGGCATCCTGGCTGCTCTGCTGGCCCGCGAGCAGACGGGGAAGGGCCAGCTGGTCGAGATCTCGCTGCTGCGCACCGGCATCTACACGGTGGGGTGGGACCTGGGCATCCAGTCGCGGTTCGGCAAGCTCGGGTCGGTCCAGCCCCGGACCACCGAGCTGAACCCGATGTGCAACTGCTACCGGGCCGGCGACGGCCGCTGGTTCTGGCTGCTGGGCGTGGAGGCGGATCGGCTGTGGCCCAAGCTGTGCGCCGCACTCGAGCGCGCCGATCTGCTCGACGACGAGCGCTGGGGCACGGCTCGGGGGCGCCGGCACCACACGGCCGAGCTGGTGGCCGAGCTCGACGCCATCTTCGCCGGGTCCAGCCGTGACGACCTCACGGCCGTCTTCGATCGTCACGACGTGTGGTGGGCTCCGGTCAACACGCCCGCCGAGGTGCTGGCCGATCCCCAGGCCATCGCCGCCGGCGCGTTCGTGGACGTGCCGGCGGGGGAGTTCGGTCCGGCCCATCGGGCGGTGGCCACCCCGGTCACGTTCCACGGCGCCGACCAGCATCCCGTGGGCCCGGTGCCGGGCCTGGGTCAGCACACCGACGAGGTCCTGGAGCGGGCCGGTTACGACGACGAGGCCCGCCGTCGCCTGCCGCGCCGCCGGCGTGGTGGCCTGACCCCGCCTACGCCGAACTGGGCATCGAAATGTGCGGTATCCGCAGGCAAAGGTTCCCAGTTTGCTGGGGTCGGGCTCAGAAGCGCGGTGGGCGCTTCTGGGTGAGGGCGGCGACGCCCTCGGCGAAGCTGGGTTCGGTCATCATCTGGGCCAGGCGCCGACCAGAGTCCGCGACCGCGTCGCCCACACCCCGATGCAGGTCCAGAGCGATCTGACGCTTGGTGGCGGCCAGCGAGCCCGGCGAGATGTCGAAGGCCAAGGTGCGGGCGTAGTCGTAGGTGTGGGCCAGCAGCTCGTCGGGCTCGACCACCGCGTTGACCAGGCCCATCTCCAGGGCCTCCTCGGCCAGCACGACCCGGCTGGACAGCAGCAGGTCGTTGGCCCGACCCAAGCCGATGAGCTTGGGCAGCAGCCAGGACAGGCCGTATTCGGCGGGCAGGTGCAGCTTGCCGTGGGCGGTGGTCAACTTGGCCCCGGCTGCCGCGAAGCGCAGATCGCAGTAGCAGGCCAACACCAGCCCGACCCCGGCCGCCGGACCGTTGACGGCCGCGATCACCGGCTTGGCCAGCCCGAAGTGGAAGGCGAAGTCGTGGTCGAACTCGGGGGACACGCCGTAGCCCGGCGTAGCCAGCTGACCAGTGGTGCCCGGGTCGTAGCCGCCCCGGTCCGCGTGGCCGGAGAGCGCGGCCGAATCCGCTCCAGCGCAGAAGCCCCGACCTGCACCGGTCACCACGATCACCCGGACCTCGGGATCCTGCTCAGCGCGAGCCACCACGTGGCGGTACTCGGTGTGCATGCGACCGGTCCAGGCGTTGAGCCGCTCTGGGCGGTTCAACGTGATCGTGGCCACCCGGTCCGCCACCTCGTAGCGCACCACCTTGAGCTCGAGCACGTCGTTGGCATCGGGCGTGCTCATGGTCAGGCCTCGAACCCGGCCAGGGCGTCGAGCGCAGGCCCGGCCAGCTCGGTCCGACAGATCAAGAGGTCTGGCAGGTACGGATCCGCGTTGTTGTACCGCAGGTCCGCGCCGTCCAGGCGTGACACGTGGAGACCGGCCGCCGCAGCCACCGCCACCGGCGCGCACGAATCCCACTCGTACTGGCCGCCCGAGTGGGCGTATACGTCGGCCTCGCCCCGCACCACGGCCATGGCCTTGGCTCCCGCCGAACCCATCTCGACCAGCTCCCCGTGCAGCTGCTCGGCCAGCCAGGTGGCGGCGGCGGGTGGGCGGGTGCGGCTGACGATGACCCGGGGGGCACCACCGTGTGGGGCAGCCAGCTCAGGGGCGGTCTCGGTGCTCAGCGTCACCCCCAGGGCGGGGAGAGCCACCGCACCCACCGCGGCCACGCCGTCGATGGCCAGGGCCACGTGCACGGCCCAGTCCTGGCGGGGAGGCTCGCCGAACTCGCGGGTGCCGTCCAGGGGATCGACGATCCACACGCGGCGGTGGTCGAGCCTGGTCAGGTCGTCACCTCCCTCCTCGGACAGCACGGCGTCGCCAGCTGCCATCGCCTCGGCCAACCGGACCATCAGCAGCTCGTGGGACTGCCGGTCTCCCCGGTCCTTGAGCTGGGCCGACGTCGTCCCGGCTGCCACCAGATCGGCTCGCAGGGTGACCAGGTGTCGTCCCGCCTCGGAGGCCAGTTCGGCGGCCAGATGATGATCGGCGGCGGTGGCGCTCGAGTGGTCGGTCGCGGAACCGGAGGTTCGCGGAGATGGGGAACCGGGGGCGCTATCGTCCTTGGGCACGATTGTCGACCTTCTGACTCGTATATTGCGGAGGAGGGTCACCTACCCTACGTTGGACGCTTCGCCATGGACTACGAGCTGACCAACCTCCGGGCCCTCGAGGCTGAGTCGATGCACATCATCCGCGAGGTCGCGGCCGAGTTCGAGCGGCCGGTGCTGCTGTTCTCGGGTGGCAAGGACTCCGTCGTGATGCTGCACCTGGCCTCCAAGGCGTTCCGGCCATGCCGGCTGCCCTTCCCGGTGATGCACGTGGACACCGGCCACAACTTCCCCGAGGTCATCGAGTTCCGCGATCGGGCCGTGGAGGTGGCCGGTGCCCGGCTGGTGGTGGCGTCGGTGCAGGAGTCGATCGACGCCGGCCGGGTGGTGGAGGAGACCGGGCCACGCGCGTCACGCAACCGCCTGCAGACCACGACGCTGCTCGACGCCATCATGGGTCACCGGTTCAACGCGGTGTTCGGGGGAGCCCGGCGCGACGAGGAGAAGGCTCGGGCGAAGGAGCGGGTGTTCTCCTTCCGTGACGAGTTCGGTCAGTGGGATCCCAAGAACCAGCGACCCGAGCTGTGGAGCCTCTACAACGGCCGCCACCACAACGGCGAGCACATCCGCGTCTTCCCACTGAGCAACTGGACCGAGCTCGACATCTGGCAGTACATCGCCGAAGAGGAGATCGAGCTGCCCTCGATCTACTACGCCCATCGCCGGGAGGTGTTCCGCCGCGACGGCATGCTGCTGGCCGTGAGCCCCTTCGTCACCATGATGGACGGCGAGGAGGCCTTCGAGATGGTGGTGCGCTACCGCACCGTGGGTGACGCGTCCTGTACCGGAGCGGTCGAGTCCACGGCGGCCACGGTGGCCGACGTGGTCGCCGAGGTGGCCGCTACCCGCATCACCGAGCGGGGCGCCACCCGCGCCGACGACCGCACCTCCGAAGCAGCCATGGAGGACCGCAAGCGGGAGGGCTACTTCTGATGGCCGATTCCGCCGTGTTGCGGTCCGACCATCGTGTCGAGGACCGCAAGCGGGAGGGCTACTTCTGATGGCCGATTCCGCCGTGTTGCGGTCCGACCATCGTGTCGAGGACCGCAAGCGGGAGGGCTACTTCTGATGGAGATGCTTCGGTTGGCGACGGCCGGGTCGGTCGACGACGGCAAGAGCACGCTCATCGGGCGCTTGCTCTACGACTCCAAGGCGATCTTCGAGGACCAGCTCGAGTCGGTCGAGCGCACCAGCCGCGACCGGGGCGACGAGTACACCAACCTGGCGTTGCTCACCGACGGCCTCCGGGCCGAGCGCGAGCAGGGCATCACCATCGACGTGGCCTACCGGTACTTCGCCACGCCGGCCCGAAAGTTCGTGATCGCCGACACTCCGGGCCACATCCAGTACACGCGCAACATGGTCACCGGGGCCTCCACCGCCGATCTGGCCCTGGTGCTGGTGGATGCCCGCAAGGGGATCCTCGAGCAGTCGCGGCGCCACGCCTTCATCGCCTCGTTGCTGCGCATCCCCCACATCGTGCTGTGCGTCAACAAGATGGATCTGGTCGACTACGACCAGGACGTGTTCAACGCCATAAAGGAGGAGTTCCACGCCTTCGCGGCCAAGCTCGACATCGCGGATCTGGCCGTGATCCCCATCTCGGCCCTCGAGGGCGACAACGTGGTGAACCTGTCGCAGAACATGCCCTGGTACACCGGCGGTTCGTTGCTGCACCACCTCGAGGAGGTGTTCGTCGCGTCGGACCGCAACCTGCGGGATCCGCGGTTCCCCGTCCAGTACGTGTTGCGACCTCACAGCGGTGAGCACCGTGACTACCGGGGCTACGCGGGCACCGTGGCCGGCGGGGTGCTCAAGCCGGGAGACGAGGTGGTGGTGCTGCCGTCGGGCTTCCAGTCGACGATCGCCGGCATCGATGGCCCGCAGGGACGGCTCGAGGAGGCCTTCGCGCCCATGTCGGTGGCCATCACCCTGGCCGACGAGATCGATGTGTCCCGCGGCGACATGATCTGTCGGCCGCACAACCAGCCTCACGTCGGTCAGGACCTCGATGCCATGGTCTGCTGGATGTCCGAGAGCGATTCCCTGCGCGAGGGCGCCAAGTACGCCATCAAGCACACCACCCGATCCGTCCGGGCCCTGGTCAAGTCGGTGCACTACCAACTCGACATCAACACCCTGCACCGCCTCGACGACGTGAGCTCGCTGGCCCTCAACGAGATCGGTCGGGTCACGCTGCGCACCACGGCCCCGCTCTTCTTCGACTCCTACGCTCGCAACCGTGACACGGGCAGCTTCATCCTCATCGACGAAGGAACCAATCGCACGGTGGCCGCCGGCATGATCATGGGGCCCTCGCAGTGACGCCTCGGGTCGTCGACTGCGCCGGCCGGCCTATCGACTGCGCCGGCCGGCCTATCGACTGCGCCGGCCCAGGCTGACGGCGCGCCGCACCAGCTCCCGCACCTGGCCCTCGTCGGCACCGGCCGACACCAGCTGACCGACCTGCTCCTCGACCAGCGCAGCGGCTGCTTCGTCCACCGGGACGGGATCGAGGTCCTCGGCCCGTCGGGGACGCCGGCCCGGCGCGTGCCCGAACGCACCCGGCGCGGCCACCGCGGTCACCAGGATGAGGCCGACGGCGGCCACCGCGGTGACCAATCCGAAGGTGATGGCGAAGCCGTTGTTGTCGGCGATCGACCCCGCGATCATGCCGGCGATGCCGATCACGAAGACCCCGATGACCAGCCGGCGGACGGTGCGCGGGGACACGCCGGCTAGCCCCGCACGAGCGGCTTGTACTTGAGGCGGTGGGGTTGGTCGGCCTCGGCGCCCAGCTCCTTGTGGCGGAAGGCCTCGTACTCGCTGAAGTTGCCCTCGAACCAGCGCACCATCGAGTCGCCTTCGAAGGCGAGCACATGGGTTGCCACCCGATCGAGGAACCACCGGTCGTGGCTGATGATCACCGCGCAGCCGGCGAAGGCCTCGAGTCCGTCCTCCAGCGCCCGCAGCGTGTCCACGTCCAGGTCGTTGGTGGGCTCATCGAGCAGCAGCACGTTGCCGCCCTCCTTGAGCACCTTGGCCAAGTGCACCCGATTGCGCTCGCCTCCCGACAGCACCGCCACCCGCTTCTGCTGATCACTGCCCTTGAAGTTGAACGAGGCCACATACGCCCGGCCGTTCATCTCGCGCCCGCCGATGTCGAGCGTGTCGCGGCCGTCGGTGATCTCCTCGTAGACGGTGCGATCAGGGTCGAGCACGTCGCGGGACTGGTCGACGTAGGCCAGCTCGACGGTCGGCCCGACGCGCAAGGTGCCCTCGTCGGGCTGGTCCAGTCCGGTGATCATGCGGAACAGGGTGGTCTTGCCCGCGCCGTTGGCTCCGATCACACCCACGATGCCCGCACGGGGGAGGGTGAAGCTGAGGTCGTCGATCAGCAGACGGTCGCCGAAACCCTTGGCCAGGTGTTCGGCCTCGATGACCAGATCGCCCAGGCGCTGACCCGATGGGATGAAGATGTCGAGTCCGTCGCTGCTGCCGGCGCCGGCGCTGGCCTCGGCCAGCAGCTTCTCGTAGGCGGCCAGACGGGCCTTGCCCTTGGCCTGGCGGGCCTTGGGAGCCAGGCGCACCCACTCCAGCTCGCGCTCGAGGGTGCGCTGACGGCTGGAGTCGGCCTTGTCCTGCTGGCGGAGCCGCTCCTGCTTCTGCTCCAACCACGAGCTGTAGTTGCCTTCGAAGGGGATGCCCCGGCCGTGGTCGAGCTCGAGGATCCAGCGGGCCACGTTGTCGAGGAAGTAGCGGTCGTGGGTGATGGCAACGACGGTGCCGTGGTAGTCGCCCAGGAACCGCTCCAGCCAGGCCACCGATTCGGCATCCAGGTGGTTGGTGGGCTCGTCCAGCAACAGCAGGTCGGGCCGGCTCAGCAGCAGGCGGCACAGGGCCACGCGACGGCGCTCACCGCCCGAGAGCACATCGACGGCGGCGTCCCCGGGCGGGACGCGCAGCGCGTCCATGGCGATCTCGATCGTGCGCTTGAGGTCCCAGGCGCCAGCTGCCTCGATCTTGCGCTCGATCTCGGCCTGCTGCTCCCCCAACTTGTCGTAGTCGGCGTCGGGGTCGGCCCAGCCCGCCAGCACCTGGTCGTAACGCTCGAGCAGCTGGGCGGTCTCGCCCAGGCCGTCCATGACGTTGCCCAGCACATCCTTGGCGGGGTCGAGGATCGGCTCCTGTTCGAGCAGGCCCACGCTGAACCCCGGGGTCAGGCGGGCCTCACCGGTGAAGTCCTGATCGAGGCCGGCCATGATGCGCAGCAGGGACGACTTGCCCGAACCGTTGGCACCGATGACGCCGATCTTGGCGCCCGGGTAGAAGGACAGGCTGATGTCGGTCAGCACATCGCGATCGGGCGGGTAGTACCGACCGACCTTGTGCATGGTGAAGATGTACTGGGCGCTCATGGCCGCCGAGGTTACCGACGGCCGGCCCGGGCCAAAACGGCGATCGCCCCACACGCCGATGGAACCGGGCGGTGGGGCGGTCGCCGACGTGCGTATGGAAGGCGGGGATCAGCGCTTGCGCGCCGCCGTCTTGCGGGCCGGTGCCTTGCGGGCCGCGGTCTTCTTGGCGGGTGCCTTGCGGGCCGCGGTCTTGCGTGCGGGTGCCTTGCGGGCCGCGGTCTTCTTGGCGGGTGCCTTGCTGGCCGCGGTCTTGCGTGCGGGTGCCTTGCGGGCCGCGGTCTTCTTGGCGGGTGCCTTGCGGGCCGCGGTCTTGCGTGCGGGTGCCTTGCGGGCCGCGGTCTTCTTGGCGGGTGCCTTGCGGGCCGCGGTCTTCTTGGCGGGTGCCTTGCGGGCCGCGGTCTTGCGTGCGGGTGCCTTGCGGGCCGGTGCCTTGCGGGCCACGGCCTTCTTGGCGGGTGCCTTGCGGGCTGGAGCCTTCTTGGCTGGAGCCTTCTTGGCCGCAGCCTTCTTTACTGGTGTCACCGGCGCCTCCTCGGCGAGATGGTCTGCAGGTGAATGTGTAGCAGTGACAGACGTGTCAGTCGTGTCTTTCGCGTCGTCGCGTCGTTGCGATGGTCGGCCGACCTGATGCGCGACGGTGCCGATTGGCACACCTTGTGGCAGTGCGTATGACACATCAACCGGTGGCCGGGACGGGTCCAGCGCCAGGTCGATCCCGCGGCGGGGGGCGTCGATGGAGGCCACGGTGAACGTGCGCACCTCGCCGATGTTGACCACGTCTCGAGCCCGCAGCGGCGCCGGGTCGCCCATCGACTTGAGGGGGATGTAGCACTGGACGTCCCCCACGCGGGCGTAGGCCCCGTGGGAGCTGAAGCTGTCGACGGTGGCGTCCACTTCGCTGCCCACCGGATGGGCGCCCACGAAGTCGATGAAGGGCAGGAGCTCGTTGAGCTGCGCGCCGGGCGTGCCGCTGCCCTCGCGCCGAGTGCGCCCGCCCCCGGTGCTCTTGGTCGACTTGGTCGGCACGCGGGGGACCCGCCGTTGCCACCGGCGCCGCCCCGATCGCTCTGGCCCCGACGGCTCCCCCCCGAGGACCGGGCGGTGCCACGGGTGCTGCCCCGGCTGCGGTCGCTGTTGGCCTCCTTCACCGACCTGCGGCTGGCCGGCCCCCGTACCGGCGAACGCAGCAGGAACACCCAGCCCAGTCCCGACACCGGCTTGCCGCCGATGAGCCGACCCTCATCGAACAGCCAGGGGTACTGGCCGTGGAACTCCTGGAAGGAGTCGTTTGACAGGATGACGGCGTCGGCCTTGTCGGCGATCTGCAGGACGAAGGCGTCACCGCGGCCGATCGCGCCGGCCGGAGGGCTGACCAGCTCCCCAGCCAGGACGGCCTCCTCGTAGGCAGCGCGCTCGGAGGCGTCGATGCGGTGGCCGAAGGTGGCGTCGACCACCACGGTGAGGTTGTCGGCGGGGTGTTCGGCAGGAAGGCCCGAACGGCTTCGTCGAGTTGCTTCAGGCTCGGTAGGGAGCGACCTTCGGTCGCGATGTTCGAGCCGTCAACGACGACGTAGTTGGTGGACATGGGTGATGGGGACCGATCTGTTGGAAGGGGGAGCCCCGGCGCACCCGACCATCCGGCGCGCCACACCGCCAGGGCGGTTGGTGCCGGAAAATGATCCGGGGGGACCGGCGGCGCTTGTTTGACCGTCGGAATGACTTGACCAGCCTACGCTTCCGGCATGGGTGAGCCGCACATCGACGAGGCGACACGTCGAACCCACGAGGTCGCCGACCTGCTCCAGCACCTGATCCGAAACCGGTGTGATCGACGGGACACCCGGATCCGGAGGGGAGGTCCGCCGAGCTGACCTGCTGGGTGACGACCATGGCCAGCTCGCCGCGCGCGCCACCGTCGCCCTTCTCAGCGCATCACCTCGGTGATGAACGTCTCGACCTTGGGCACCTCGGTGAGCACGAAGGCCCGGTAGAGGTGGTCGACGTCCACGTAGACGTAGGTGCCGTTCGCCACAACCTTGCAGTTCGACGCGTCGCAGAGGTCGCCGTTCACGTCGAGCGTGGGTACCCCGCCGAGCTTGGCGCGGGCCCGCGCCAGCGCATCGACCAGTGGTGCCCGCGGACCCAGGGCCCGCGACACCGGCGTGGTGCACCGGCTCGCAGGATGGTCGGCCAGGCAGTCGATGGGATTGGACGCATTGCGCGGGCGTGTCGATCACCGAGCCGACCTTGATGCCCATCGACCGGAGCGAGGCGAGGTAGCGCTGGTAGGCGCCACCCCACACCTGGGCCGGCGTCATCACGGCCCTGGTGCTCGGCGCGAGCACGAGCAAGCTGGCGTAGGTGGCGCTGCCCGAGGTGACCACCGCGGAGGGTCGGAGCTCCTGGATCAGGCGGGCCGTCTGGGTGTGGAACGTGTCGCAGGTCTTGTTCCTCACGTCCTGGAGGGTGACCACCGGGATCGGCGTCGCCGGGCAGATGCTCTGCCAACGCACGATGAGGCGGACGCCCTCCTGGCGTGCGGCTAGAGCGAAGGCTGGAACCCAGTGGCGGGCGTGCGAGTCGCCCACCAGCAGGAGGGTCCGGCGGCTGTGCAGGTCGCCGTCCTCGCAGTAGGCGATGCCGTCCGGCGAGTGGGTCTGGCGGGCGCAGTCGAACTCCCGGGCCGAGGCGGCCACCGAGGTCAACGAGACCGAGGGCCCCGCAGCCGAGGCGGCGGTGGCGGCGCCGTCGAGGCCGATGCTCGCGACCAGCACGACGGTGGTGATGGCTGCCCCCATGGAGTACGTCAGTCGCCGTGAGCGGATCAGCCGGGGATCGAAGCGGGCCGGGTTCTCGACGATGGCATGGGCAAGGGCGCCCACACCCAGCGCCACCAGCGCGGCGGTGGCCCGCACCAGCAGCGAGTCGTGCCCCACCCACTGCACCGCCAACAGGATGAAGGGCCAGTGCCACAGGTACCAGGAGTAGGACACCCGGCCCAGCCATTGCAGGGGAGCCAGGGCGAGGGTGCCACTCACCGGGTTGGTCGAGCCGGCGATGGCCGCGGGATCGGTGGTCGTCCGCCGAGCCGTCCCGCCGTGGATCACCAGCAGAGCGCCGACCACCGGGAGCAGGGCGCGGTAGCCGGGGTAGGTGGAGTCCTGGCTGTAGACCGTGGTGGCCAGGGCCAGGGCGGCGATGCCCAGGCCGGCCGAAACCACTCCCAGGCGCGGACCGCGCCACGAATCGGGTACCGGGACGATGGCCAACAGGCCGGCGGCGGCGAACTCCCAGGCTCGAGCGGGCAGACCGAAGAAGGCGTAGGCCGAGCCGTTCGCCGTCTGCACGATGCACAGCGCCAGGGATGCGGCGAAGGTCACGCCGAACACCGCCCCCAGCGCGGCCCGGCGCGCTCCGGGCCGATCCTTGACCACCATGCACACGGCCAGGACCAACAAGGGCCAGAGCAGGTAGAACTGCTCCTCGACACCCAGCGACCACGTGTGCAGGAACAGGCTGGTGTCGATGTTGGGTGCGAAGTAGTCGGTGGCCTGACGGGCGAAGGTCAGGTTCGACACGTACAGGGCGGCAGCCCGAGCCTGCGAGGCCACCGTCTGCCACTCGACGAAGGGCACCACGAACAGCGCCAGTCCGAGCACCACGACCAGCATGAGCCCGAGGGCGGGAACCAGTCGCCGCACCCGCCTGGCCCAGAAGCGCAGGAGGGCCGGACGGCCCTGGCGTTCGGACTCTGCCACCAGGCCTCGGGTGATCAGGAAGCCGGAGATCACGAAGAACACGTCGACGCCGATGAAGCCCCCGGAGAATCCGGCCAATCCGACGTGGAAGGCGACGACCAGCACGATGGCGACGGCCCGCAGCCCGTCCACGTCGCCTCGCAGGAGCGTCCTGCTCACCCGTGACGCCGGCATCGCACGACGCTAGCCGCAGCGGTCCGACCCGGCCGTCGGACTGCTGCCGACCAGGCGCCTACGATGCCGGCGTGATCGGGGCCAGCTACCGACGTATCCCGCGTGCGCTGGTCTCCCTCGGCGCCGCGGTCGTGCTCACGGTGCTGGTGTTCCCCGAGGTCATCCTCGGCGGCGGTTCCCTGTCAGCCGTCCCCTTCGATCGGGTCCTGGGCCAGCCTCAACCGGCAGCCACGGTGGAGGCCTACCCGAACATCGGCTCCCGGCCGCCCACGTCGGGGCTGGTGGACCTGGGCGTGCGCACTGGCAGTTCGAGCCCACCATGCGCTACATGGCCCGGATCCTGCGGGACGGCTCCAACCCCTCCTGGAATCCGTACCAGGCCTCGGGCTCGCTCGGGCCTGAGACCCTCGACGGGATGCAGGTCTCGCCGTTCGTGCTGGTCGTGGCCGTGCTGGGCGGCTCGGCCACCGCCTTCACGGTCGCGCTGGTCGCCCTGATCATCCTCGCCCTCTACTGCCTCCAGCAGTTGTTCGTGCGTTCGCTCGAGATGCACCGGGTGGCCGGCATCGGGGCCGGCTTCGTCTTCCTCCTGAACGGATGGGCCACCGCCACGTTCACCGATGTGACGTGCATGCCCTACCTGATGTTCCCGATCGTGCTCTACGCGGTGGTCGAGTTCCAGCGCCGGATGGGACCGGTGAGGCTGATGCTGGCGGTGGCGGCCTACGCCAGCCTGTTCGCCACCACCTTCAGCCCGGGTCAGGCCCTCGACGTGATCCTGGTGACCCTGGTGGCGATGGTGATCGACGCCTGGCGGCGACGGGGCGACGACCAGCCGGGTGGCCGGGTGGCTCGGGCCGCGGCCCTGATCGGTCGCCAAGCCCTGGTGCCGGCGATCGCCCTGGCCGCGGTCGCCGTGATCCTGCTGCCCGCCCTCGACGCCTTCCGTCAGTGCTGGCCCCGACGTCACCTCCTACGGCCGCCAGCTGCTGCGCACGCGATCGGTCGGTCGGTGGCTGGTCCTGCCGTCCTACCTGGTGGGCCAGGCCAGGCCCGGCGGGTTCCTCGACGGGTGGCAGGTCTACCTGGGCATCACCCCCATCGTGGTGGTGGCCGCCGGGTTGGCCCGGGCCCGGGACCTGGCCCGCTGGCTGCTGGTCGCGCTGGTCGGGCTGACCCTGTTCGGCCTGGCCGAGCACATGGGACTACCGGGTCTGAAGCTGGTCGGTGATCTCCCCGGGCTGCGGGTCATCGCCAACGACTACTGGGCCGCGCTGGCGGCGGCCGCGGCCACCTTGGCCTTCGGGGTGGCGGTCGAGGTGATACGTCGCGAGGGCCTCAGCCTGGCTGTCGTCATCACTGCGGTGGCGGCGCTCGACCTGCTGGTCGTCGGGGTCGCCCGGTCGGCGGGGTGGACCTGGCCGGCGCAACTGGCGGTCGTGGTGACGGCCTTGGTCGTCGGTGCCCTACTGATCATGGCCTGGCTGGGTGACCGCCAGCTCATCGGTCGGAGCCTGCTGGCCGTGCTGGCCGTGGGACTGGTGGCTCTCGAGTTGGGGTCCTACGCCAACCACTCCCGTGCCCGGCGCAGCGACTCGCCGACCACGGCCGCCTACTTGCAGTATCTGCACACCCATGTGGGCGACGGGCGGGTGCTCGATGTCGGACGGTCCACCATGCTGGGCGACTGGGGCTCTGCACTCGGGATCCGGGAGATCGGCACCCTCGACATCATGCAGATCCCCTGGTACCGGACCTTCTACCTCCGCTATGTGGGAGGGTCCCAGGACGACAAGTTCCTGCGGATGCCCCGGGATGCCACCACCGCGTTCACGGCCGATCCGACGGCGCTCGACCTGCTGTCGGTCCGCTACATCGTGGTCGACGACCACGCCGCCCAATCCCTCGACGACGTGGCCTCTCGCTACCCCTTGGCCTATCGGGATCCGGTCGCCAAGGTGAGCGTGTTCGCCAACCCCGGGGCCTGGACCCGGACGTTCCTGAGCCCCGCTCTGCGGGCCGCGCCGGCGGTCACCACCGCCAGACCGGCGAGCCCGCCGGGGACCTCGGCGGCCACCACGTCGTTGCGCTTCACCCGGTCGACGACCGAGACGGGGGACCCGGTGTTGCTGGCCCAGGCCCGACGAGCCGGGATCCCGGCCACGGCTCCCGCGCCGAGCGCGGCTTCGGCCGGTCGATCCCGGATCGTGGAGGACGGCAGCACGCGGGTGGCGGTGACCGTCGACGCCACCGAGCCGTCGGTGCTCGTGCTGGCCGACACCTACCACCCGAACTGGACGGTCACGGTCAACGGCGTGTCGCAACATGTTGGCCGGGTCGACGACGTGGCTCGGGGGGTGGTGGTGCCGGCGGGGCGGTCCCTGGTCATCTTCCGGTACCGATCGGCGGCCCGGACCCTCGGTTGGGTGATCTCCGGCGTCACCGTCGTGGCTCTGCTGGCGGTGTGCGTCGTGTGCGGGTGGCGCCGACGGACGAGGTCGTGAGCGACGCCTACGATGCCCAACGTGATCCGGGCCGCGCTGTTCGATTTCGGGGGTGTCATCGTCGACGGACCCTTCGAGGCCTTCGCGGCCTACGAGCGGGACAACGGCCTGCCTGACGGGTTGATCCGCCGCATCAACGCCACCGACCCTGACACCAATGCCTGGGCCCGACTCGAGCGGGGGGAGATCGATCGGGACGGCTTCGCCGACCTGTTCGAAGCCGAGGCCCGTGCCTTGGGCGAGACCGTGGACGGGCGGGTGGTGCTCGGGCTGCTGGCGGGAACCGCGGTCGGTGGTGAGCGCCCGGTCGTGGGTCGTCTGCGCCCAGCGATGGTGGAGGCGGTACGTCGGTGCTCCGAGCACCTGGTCACCGGGCTGTTGACCAACAACTTCCATCCGATCCCCAGCCCGTCGGCCGGTCTGGCCGGTGATGCTGACGACGCCGGCGTCGCAGCCCGCGGATCCGGCTGGGGAAGCTCGGGGCCGGACCCCTACGGCGAGGTGCTGTCGCTGTTCGACGGCATCATCGAGTCCCGCCTGGTCGGGGTGCGCAAGCCTGATCCCCGCTTCTACGAGATCGCCTGCGCCATGCTCGAGATCGAGCCGTCCGAGGCGGTCTTCCTCGACGATCTGGGCGTCAACCTCAAGCCGGCTCGGGCCATGGGCATGCTGACCATCAAGGTGGGCGACGCCTCCTCGGCCCTGGCCGAGCTCGAGCAGGTGGTCGGCTTCCCCCTCTCGTGACCCTCCTGACTCCCCCAAGCCCGCTGGTCGTGGTGTCTGTCAGGGGAGCGGTGTGGATGGCGTCGCTGGGCTGGCCAGGTTGCCCGATGTCGGGGGCGGTCGATGGCGGGTTCGGTCAGTCGAGGTTGGCGAAGATGGCGCTGACCACGTCCTCCTGCTCCTGCAGGTGGATGGCGTGGCTGCCGGTGGCCGGCGATCCCGATTCGGACCGGCTCTCGCGATGGATCCAGTGGTCGCTGTGGGCCTCGAACAGCCGGCCCTTGATGGCGTTCCAGGGGCCCATGTTCTCGGGTTCCTCCTGCAACCAGAAGATCTGGTCCGCGTTCGGGTACCGCGCCACCACGCCGCGCCACCGCCTCGAACGGGCCAGGGGAAGAGCTGCTCCACCCGGGCAATGGCCACCGGCGCACCGAGCTGGTCGCGGGCGTCGAGGGCGTCGTAGGCGACCTTGCCCGAGCACAGGACGATCCGTCTCACCGCGTCGGGGTCGCCCACCCGGGGATCGTCGAGGACCTCCTCGAACGAGCCCTCGACCAGCGCCTCGATCGGTGAGCGCGATGCCTTGGCCCGCAGGAGCGACTTGGGTGTGAACACCACCAGCGGCTTGCGCACGGTGCGGCGCATCTGGCGCCGCAGCAGGTGGAAGAACTGGGCGGCGGTGGTGGCGTTGCACACCTGGATGTTGTCCTCGGCGGCCAGGGTCAGGAACCGCTCGATGCGACCCGACGAGTGCTCGGGGCCCTGGCCCTCGTAGCCGTGGGGCAACAGGAGCACCAGCCCCGAGGTCTGTCCCCACTTGTCCTCGGCGGCCACCAGGTACTGGTCGACGATGATCTGAGCCCCGTTGAAGAAGTCGCCGAACTGGGCCTCCCAGATGACCAGGGCGTCCTTGTTGATCACCGAGTACCCGTACTCGAATCCCAGGGCGGCGTACTCCGACAGCAGCGAGTCGTAGAGCCAGAATTGCGCCCCGTCTGCCGCCAGCGGTGCCAGGGGGTTGTGCTCCAGACCCGTCTGGTAGTCGACCAGCACGCCGTGGCGATGCGAGAAGGTCCCCCGTCGCGTGTCCTGACCGGCCAGGCGCACGGAGGTGCCTTCGTAGAGCAACGAGCCGTAGGCCATGGCCTCGCCGAGTGCCCAATCGACCTGGCCGGACTCGAACATCTTGTGCCGTGTCTCGAACTGGCGGGCCAGCTTCGGATGGATCTCGAAGCCGTCGGGCACCGTCTCGAGTGTGGTGAAGATGGTGTCGATCTCGGCCCGGCTGATGCCGGTGGAGACGTGGGGCAGCACGCCCAGGGCCGGCGGCGCGGGCTTGGCCCGCGTGCCCACCGGCGGAGCATGCTGGCGCGTCTCCTCCAACGCGCTCTGCAGGCGATTGCTGAAGTCGTCGAGCGCAGCCTCCGCATCCTCCAGGGAGATGTCGCCCCGCTTGACCAGTGCTTCGGTGTAGAGCTTGCGCACCGAGCGGCGGGCGTCGATGCGCTTGTACATCAGCGGCTGGGTGTAGCTGGGGTCGTCGCCCTCGTTGTGGCCGTGGCGGCGATAGCACACCATGTCGATGACGACGTCCTTGTTGAACGCCTGGCGGTAGGCGAACGCCATCTGGGCCACCCGCACGCACGCCTCGGGATCGTCGCCGTTGACGTGGAGGATCGGGGCCTGGACCATCTTGGCCACATCGGTCGGGTACTCCGACGAGCGGGCCGAGTCGGGCGGGGTGGTGAAGCCGAGCTGGTTGTTGATGATGAGGTGGATGGTGCCGCCCACGCGGTAGCCCTTGATGAGCGACAAGTTGAGCGTCTCGGCCACCACCCCCTGACCGGCGAAGGCGGCGTCGCCGTGGATGAGGATCGGCAGCACCGGGTACTCACCGGGCGGGTCGATCAGGTCCATCTTGGCCCGCGCCATGCCCTCGACCACCGGGTCGACGGTCTCCAGGTGCGAGGGGTTGGCCGCCAGCTCCACCTCGATGGTGTGGCCGTTGCGGCTCACGAACTTGCCGGTCTGGCCCAGGTGGTACTTGACGTCACCCGAGCCCTGGGTGGACTCGGGGTCGACGTTGCCCTCGAACTCGGTGAAGAGCTGCTCGTAGGACTTGCCCACGATGTTGACCAACACGTTGAGCCGGCCCCGATGGGCCATGCCCATGACCACCGAGTCGAGGTGCGTGTCGGCCGCCGCGCTGATCACGGCGTCGAGGATGGGGATGGCGCTCTCGGCGCCGTCGATGCCGAAGCGCTTCTGGCCCAGATACTTCGTGGCCAGGAAGCGCTCGAGGGCCTCAGCCGCGTTGAGCCGGCCGAGGATGTGGCGTTGGTCGTCCGAGTCGACCACCACATTGGCCCCTTCGACCTGACGCTGGATCCAGGCCTTCTCGGTCGGCTCCTGGATGTGCATGTACTCGATGCCGATGGTGCGGCAGTAGGCGTCGCGCAGCAGGTGCAGCAACGAACCCAGAGCCATGCGGTCCTGCCCGCCGATGCCGTTGGTGAGGAACTCGCGATCGAGGTCCCAGATGGTCAGGCCATAGGTCTCCGGCGCCAGCTCAGGATGCATGACCGGCTCCTCCGACGCCAGCGGGTCGAGATCGGCGATGAGGTGGCCGCGCACCCGGTGGGCGTTGACCAGCTGGTCCACCCGCATCTGCTTCTCGAGCATGGCCGTGGTGTGGTCGACCGGGTTGACGTCCCGGCGCCACTTCACCGCCTCGTAGGGCACGCCCACCGACCGGAAGATGTCGACGTAGAAGTCGTCGGCCCCGATGAGCAGCTCGTGCACCCGCTGGAGGAACAGCCCCGACTCAGCGCCCTGGATGATGCGATGGTCGTAGGTCGACGAGATGGTGATGATCTTGGACAGGCCCAGGGTGGCCAGGGTGGCCGGATCCGCACCCTCGTACTCGGTGGGGAACCCCAGGGTGCCCACGCCCACGATGGTGCCCTGCCCGGGCATCAGGCGCGGCACCGACTGCAGGGTACCGATCGTGCCGGGGTTGGTCAGGCTCACCGTGACGCCGGCGAAGTCGTCCGCGCTCAGCTTGTTGGCGCGGACCTTGCGGATCAGGTCCTCATAGGCGGACCAGAAGCCACGGAAGTCGAGGGTGTCGGCGTCGCGGATGCAGGGCACCACCAGGGTCCGCCCTCTGGCGCGCTCGACGTCGACGGCCAGCCCGAGGCCGATGTGGTCGTGGTGCACGACGCGGGGCTTGCCGTCGTCACCGGCCGCGAAGCTCGAGTTCATCACCGGCATGGTCTCGGCGATGGCCCGGACCACGGCATAGCCGATGAGGTGGGTGAAGCTGACCTTGCCGCCGCGGGTCCGGCCCAGGTAGCCGTTGATGATGGAGCGGTTGACCTCTAGCAGCTTGGCCGGAACCTCCCGGAAGCTGGTGGCCGTGGGCACATCGAGGCTGGCGGCCATGTTGGTGGCGATGAGCGCGGCCGCGCCGCGCAGCGGTTCGCCGGCCTCAGTGGCCGGTCGGGCCGGAGCGGGGGATGGGGCCGCCGGGACTGGAGTGGGAGCTGGGGCCGGAGTCGGTGGAGTCGGCAGGGACGGGGCGGACGGGTTGGCCGGGGCGGAATCGGGGCGGTAGTCGGCGAAGAACTCGTGCCAGCTCCCGCTGACCGACGAAGGATCAGCCAGATATTGCTCGTACATCTCGTCGACCAGCCAGGCGTTGGGCCCGACCTGGTCGGCAGCGGGATCGCTCTTCACGACGGTCCATCCTACCGGCGGGTCGGAGGGCTCCGGAGGGCTCCGGTCCTCGTCACCGTCGTGGCGAGCCCGGTCAGCTCCTCGGCATCGAGCCCAGACAGCCGCCGGCCGGGCACGGCAAACATGACGGCGTCGTCGTCGCTCTGGGCGAGGATCGATTCGGAACCGGAAGGCGCACATGTTGGCGCCCTCGCCGGTCACTACTTCCCCGATCCCGACGTCCTGCACCTTCCGGTCTTCCAGGCGACGATCTGCCCGCAGGTGGTCCGGGCCTTCGGCCAGGTCTTCGCCGACCACGAAGGGGTGGAGATCTCCGGGGCGCTGCACTTCGGAGGGCGGTTGCGGGTGCACACCCTGATGCTCGAGCTGCACCCTGATCTGATCGGCCCGAGAGACGATCCTCGAGTGTCGGGCGTGGTCCGGTCACTGATGTCGGGCAAGGTCCAGTACCGTCCGCCATCGAGCCAACGCTACGGGATCCAACCCGAGCACGTCCCGTCGTAGGTGGTGCCCTCGCGGCCGGGTGACCTGATCCTGCTCAATTTCCGGACTGTTCACGCCACCTTCGGTGGCCGGCCCGGGCGCCGGCTCATCACCATCGACTACAGGGACGCCGCCCGTCCTTCGTGAACCGTCCGACCTGACCGGGGCATCGGGCGCGCCACTAGGGTCGGGCGGGTGCGCATCGCCACCTGGAACGTGAACTCGCTCAAGGCCCGGATCGACCGCGTCGAGGAGTGGGTGGCCCAGGTCCAGCCCGACGTCTTGTGCCTCCAGGAGACCAAGCTGGCCGACGACGCCTTCCCCGCCTTGACCTTCCAGGCCCTCGGGTACGAGAGCGCCCACCACGGGTTCGGTCAATGGAACGGAGTGGCCATCTTGTCCCGGGTGGGCATCACCGACGTGGTCGCCGGATTCGATGACGAGGACCCGCCCGATCCCGACGCCCGTCTGGTGTGGGCCACCTGTGGCGGGGTGCGCATGGCCAGCGCCTATGTGCCCAACGGCCGGGCCCTCACCGACGATCACTACCAGTACAAGCTGTCCTGGCTGGCTCGGCTGCGCGACCTGCTCGATCACCACGACGATCCGACCCGCCCGCTGGCCATCTGCGGGGACTTCAACATCGCCCCGGACGACCGAGACGTCTACGACCCGGCCGAGTTCGTCGACGCCACCCACACCAGCGCGCCGGAGAGGGAGGCCCTGGTCCGGATCGAGGAGTGGGGTCTCGAGGACGTGTTCCGGCGTCACTACGACGCCGGCGGCCTGTTCTCGTGGTGGGACTACCGGGCCGGCAACTTCCACAAAGGCAAGGGCATGCGCATCGACCTGATCCTGGCGTCGGCGCCGCTGGCCGAGCGTTCGGCCAGCGTCCTCATCGACCGCAACGCCCGCAAGGGCAAGTCGCCCAGCGACCACGCGCCGGTGGTGGCCGACTTCGACCTTTGAGGGCGGCGGCCGCTCGACTGACCGCAAGGTCGGCCATGAGCCTCGACTGACCGGGAGGTCGGTCATGAGCCTCGACTGACCGGGAGGTCGGCCATGAGCCTCGGCTGACCGCGAGGTCGGCCATCAGGCTGGGCCATCATGTGGGCATGACCGAACCTGCCGAAGCCGAGCCTCGTCCCCCCACGCCGGGCCCTAGCCCCGGCGGCCCGATGCCGGCCGTGGACGCGGCGGAGGCGGCGGCGCGTGCCGAGTACGCCCGGACGGTGCTGACCGGTCGCTGGCAGGAGCCCGCCCCCGACGAGATGACGTCGCGGCGGGTGGAGATCCGCCGGATCGCTGATTCGATGCGCATCATCATGGAGCGCCTGGTGGCCACCGCCGCTCCCACCGAGTCCATCATCGAGGTGGCTGACCAGTTGGCCCGCGCCGCCCTGGCCTTCGACCACTGGCCCCACGGCTCGCTGTACGAGGGGTTCGCCGAGGCGGCCAACGCCGGCGGCGACCCGCATGCCATGTTCGAGTTCAGTCCGCTGATCGGGCGGGCCAACCCGCTGGCCCCACCCATGCGGCTGCTCGACATCGACGGGGTGGTCCACGGGCAGGTCACGTTCGGGTCGGCCTACGAGGGCCCGCCCGGGTGCGTGCACGGCGGCTACGTCGCCGCCGCCTTCGACGAGCTGTTGGGTGCCACCCAGTCGCTGTCGGGCCATCCGGGCATGACCGGGCGGCTCACCGTGCACTATCGCTCGCCCACCCCGTTGCACGCCGAACTGCACCTGGTGGGCCAGATCACCGGGGTCGACGGGCGCAAGATCTTCACCCAGGGCCACCTCTACGCCACCGATGCCGACGGGTCGTCGCGGCTGTCCGCGGAGGCAGAGGGACTGTTCATCAGCATCGAGTTCGGCCAGTTCGCGGTGCTCAAGGCACAGCGGGAGCAGTCCGAGCGCGACCGCCTCGCCGCCGAGGCCGGCCGGCCCGACACTGGGCGCTGACGCTTGGCAGTGAAGTCGGCTCAGGCTTCGAGGCGAGCCGCGATGAGCGCCTGCTCGGCCGCGGCATGTTCACGCAGACCGGCAACCAGGGCGCCCTCGACCTTGCCGCCCACCAACGGCATCCGCACCCTCAGGTCACCGTCGAGGCGACGCAGGGTGGACCGGTCGCCGTCGGCCAGGTACGTGTAGCGACCCGAACACGTCAACCGATCGGCGTAGTGGTCGGGAAGCAGGCGGCTGCTGGCGGTGGCCCGGTCGAGGTCGAAGTCGAGCTGCTCGATCCAGGTGAGCTTGGTCGGGTCGATCACGGCCCGCGCCGCGGCCGGGAGGTCGCCCGTGAAGCGCTGCCGGAGGCGCAGGTGCACGTGGGCGCCGTCGATCTGATGGTCGATGACCAGGGGTGTGCCGATCTTGGGCAGACCCGACAGGGTGGGATAGAGCGCGGGGTCGGCGAACATCGCCAGGACGGTGGCCAGGTCGGCCCGATAGCGCTGCTCGGTGGCGAATCGCATTGGGCTAGGTCCCCTGATCGGCCAGGATGGCCAGGATCTCATCACCGAAGCGTTGCACCTTGACCGCGCCGATGCCGGGTACGGCCAGCAGTGCCGCGGCCGACGTGGGGCGCGTGGCCGCCACCTCGGCCAGCACCCGGTCGTGGAAGATCACATAGGCCGGGACGGACGCGGCCTTGGCCTGGCGGCTGCGCCAGGCCTTGAGCACTTCGAAGGTGGCCTGGGCGGCGGCATCGAGCTCGGGTGCCGTCGCGCCCGCGGTGCGCCCGGTGCGAGCCGACCGGCGAGGCTTCGCCCTGGCCGAGTCGACACGCAGCCGAGCTCGTTGAGCGGCCAGATGCGTGGACCAGTCGGCCGGCACGGTGCCGTCGCGCAACGCCTGGGTGGCCAGCTCGACCTGATCGAGATAGGGCGAAGCGGTTCGGGTCGCGCTGCGTTCGCCGAAGGTCCGGGTCTGCGCCCAGGTGAGGCGCAGCTCCTGCTCGGCCCGGGTGATGGCCACGTAGAACAGTCGCCGTTCCTCGGCCAGCTCGTCGTCGGTGCGGGCGTGGCCGATGGGCACCAGGCCCTGCTCGAGGCCGGCCAGGTGCACGACGGGCCATTCGAGGCCCTTGGCCGCGTGGAAGGTGGCCAGCTCGACCGCGTCGCCTTGGCGGTCGGGCTGGTCGGAGCGGGCCGTCTCGCCCAGCCAGCTCACGAAGCCTGCGGTGGAGGGCCGGCTCTCGATGGCCAGGTAGTCGCGGCCCAGTCGGGCCAGGGCCTCGAGGTTGGCGGCCCGGCTGTCGGCCGCCGGCCCGGCCTGCTCGTCGAGACCCTCGAGGCCCGGTTCGACCCCGGGGTCGGCCCGATCGTGGCCCGCCCCCGACGCGGTCTGCGCCGCGGCCGTCAGGTCGGCCAGGGCCGCCGAGAGGTCGCCGGGATGGCGTTGCAGGTCGCGCAGCGCGGCCTTCACCTCGGGTTGGTCGAGCAGCCCGGAGCCACCCCGCACCCGGAAGGGGATCGACGTGCCGTGCAGGGCCTGTTCGATCACCGCCACCTGGGCGTTGGTGCGACACAGCACGGCCTGGGTGGACCACGACCCACCAGGTCGGTGGTGGTCGCGCAGCGAGCGGGCGATGCCGTTGGCCTCGGCCTGGTCGTCGGGGTAGGTGACGATCTGGGGGATGGGGCCATCGGGGCGGTTGGCTCGCAGACCGGTCACCGACCCGTTGCCCGGGTCGGGGCGGGGGCCGGTTCGAGGCTGATCGGCGGGTGCCTGGTCGAGCGAGACGCCGGCCAGAACGGCGTTGGCCACCGCCAGGATCTGCGGGCTCGACCGATAGTTGTCGGAGAGCTGGATCGTCTCGGCCCCCGGGTGATCGTGGGCGAAGCTGGCCAGTGCCCCCGGGTCGGCGCCGTTCCATCCGTAGATGGCCTGGTTCGGATCGCCCACCACGCACAGGTCGCGCCGACCGCCCACCCAGGCGTCGAGCAGGCTGCGCTGCAGCGGGTTCACGTCCTGGAACTCGTCGACGAACAGGTGCTGGTAGCGCCACTGCAGGGTCTTGGCGAACTCGCGGTCCTCACGAAGATCGCGCCGGCACAGGCGCAGCAGGTCGTCGAAGTCGACCATGCGCCGCCGGTGCTTCTCCTGCTCGTAGCGCTGGTAGACGTCGGCCATGTCGCGGTAGGCCAAGGGTGCGCGGCGCCCGAGCCGGTGAGCCTCGGCGCCGTACTCGTCGGGCTCGATGTCGCGGGCCTTGGCCCACTCGATCTCGCTGACGATGTCGAGGCCGGACGAGCGCGCCGCGCCCGACAGGAGCCGGATCACGAAGCCGAGCTTGCGATCGAGCAGCTCGGGGGGACGGATGCCCCGATCGGCCCACCGGGCCCGTAGCTGGGCGTAGGCCACCGAGTGGAACGTGCCGGCTACCACCTGGTCGCGCAACCCCAGCTGGCGCAAGCGCGACGACAGCTCGCCGGCGGCCTTGCGGGTGAAGGTGAGGGCCAGCACGTGGCGCGGGTCGTGCTCGCCGGCCAGCGCCCGGTAGGCGATGCGCCGGGTGAGCACCCGGGTCTTGCCGGTGCCGGCGCCGGCCAGGATGGCCAGGGGCGTGGTGGGACAGATCACCGCCTCACGCTGGGCCGGGTTCAGACCGTCGAGGACCTGCTGGGCGTCCACTGCGCCACCCTAACCAGCCGGTGTGACACGGCTAGCCTAGGGCCGTGGCGTACTCGGACCTCATGTTGCGCGACAACGAGAAGCTGGTGCTCGACCTGCACCCGCACTGGTGGTACTTCGCCAAGGCGCTGCTGGCAACGCTGCTCGCCCTCGTCCTGGCCATCGTCGTCTTGGCCCAGCGCTGGACGGGCACCTTGGGCAGCGCCGGCAACCTGATCGTGGCCCTGCTGCTGCTGGCCGGGCTGGGCTGGCTGGCCGAGCGCTACGTGCGTTGGGTCAGCACGTACTTCATCCTGACCAGCGACCGGGTCATCTACCGCGAGGGCATCTTCGCCAAGCACGGCATGGAGATCCCGCTCCAACGCATCAACTCCATCTTCTTCAACCAGCGCATGTTCGAGCGGGTCCTGGGTCTGGGCGACCTGAAGATCGAGTCCGCGTCCAAGACCGGCGCCGAGGTGTTCGACGACATCCGCCGCCCCGAGCGGGTCCAGCACGAGATCTACTCGCAGATGGAGGCCCTGGAGAACCGGGGCTATGACCGCATCGGCCAGCAGATCACCCAGGCGCAGTCCCACGCCGGGGCGCCCACGCCTCAGGCTGAAACGCCCCAGGCCCCGCCTCCCCAGGGTGCGCCGGCACCCCCGGGACCATCTGCACCGCCGGCCGCGCCGACGGCCTCGGTGGCCGACCGGATCGCCGAGTTGCACCGCCTGCACACCCAGGGCGCCATCACCGACGCCGAGTTCGAGGCCAAGAAAGCCCAGCTCCTCGATCAGTTCTGAGGTGTAGGTGGTGCCCGGGCGGATGTGGTCGTGATCTACGAGGAGGAGAACCGCGGCCGGACGCGGACGCCCTGTCCGCCGCCGGTCTCCGCCTGCCTGTCCTGCGCATCGATGCCGTGGCCGACGTCTACCCTGCCTTGGTCCGCTTGAGGCTGCGCGGGGTTGCCTGGAGCCCGGTCAGTCGTCCGGCCCGGACCCGGCTGTCACCAGCTCTTCGATGCGGGCCAACGTGGCGGTCATGTTGCGGCGGGCGTCGTCGGCTCCCATGCGGGCGAAGGGCTTGGTCAGGGGGGATTCGTGGGTGATGTCCCAGGTCTCGCGGACGCGGGTCCCGCCATGGGTGGGCTCGAGCTCGTAGCGCCAGATGCGCCCGGCCACCAGCTGACCCACCGGTGTCGGCCCCCGCGTCTGCCAGGCCAGGCGGCGGTTCTCCTCGAGCTCGATGACCGTGCTCACCATCGAATAGGGCACACCCATCTTCATGGACATGGCGAACCGGTCGCCCAGCTCCAGCCGGCGCGACGGGCCCTTGGCCTCGCGGACCGTGCCGGACCCGTCGAAGTCGCGGTGGCGGGTGGGGTCGACCAGCAGGTCGAAGATCGCCTCGGCCGGGGCGGGGATGACCCGCTCGACCGACTGCACGTCCTGGTCGTGGGCCATGGCGGCAGCGTAGCCATCCGCCCCGGATCGGGGCCGAGCCGGCCGGGTCAGGCCGGCGTGACCGATGCGCCGGCCGAGGCTCGGACCGTCCACCCCTCGTGCAGGGCTCCGGGCTCGGTGAGCGCGACCACACAGCCACCGAACCCCCCGCCCACCAGCCGAGCCCCGTGCACGCCGGGTACGCCGGCCAGCCGCTCGACCACCCGGTCGACCTCGGGGGTCGACGCCTCGAAGTCGTCGCGGTTGCTGGCGTGGGACTCGGCCATGATCGCCCCGGCGGTGGCCAGGTCGTCCTCGCGGAGAGCGGCGGCGAAGGCACGTACCCGGGCGTTCTCGGTCACCACGTGGCGGGCCCGGGCCCGGGCCACGGGATCCGCCACCGCCGCCACGTCGGCCGGCGTGGCGTGACGGAGGGGGCCGATCTGGCGTTGGGCTGCCTCCACCTCGCGGCGGCGGTCGCCGTAGGCCGAGTCCTCCAGGCGTCGGGCCCGGCCCGAGTGGACCACCACCACGTCGGCCGACTCGGGGATCGGCACCAGTTCGGTGGCCAGCGACCCGAAGTCGATCAAGAGTGCGTGGCCGGCCACGCCGGCCACGCAGGTGAGCTGGTCCATCAGCCCGCAGGGGACGCCCGAGGCACGGTGCTCGGCCCGCTGGCAGGCCTGGGCCAGCCTCAGCGGACCAAGCTCACGCCGCGGCTGGTCGCCGAGGCAGGCCAGGGCCACCGCCACCTCCAGGGCGGCGCTCGAGGAGAGGCCCGCCCCGACCGGCAGCGTGGTGGACACGACACCGTCGAACCCCGTGGCCGGCTCGAGCTCGGCCAAGACCGCGGCCACATACCGACCCCACCCCGGCATGGTCGGTGCGAGCGTGGTCGCTCCAGCGCCCGCCGTCGGCGCGCACCAGCTCGACGACACCGTCGAAGCCGTCGGATCGCAGGCACACCCGACCGGTCGCCCGCCGCCCCACCACGGTGGTGGCGAGGTCGATGGCCATGGGCAGCGCCAGCCCGCCCACGTAGTCGGTGTGGTCGCCGATCAGGTTGACCCGTCCCGGGGCCCGCACCACCAGCTCGGGTTCGACCACGTCCGGTTCGGCCACGGCGGGTCGGGCCTTCTCACACGCCGCGCAGCGCGGTGGCCGCGTCGTCGGGATCGACCGGGTTGAACAGGATGCCACTGCCCAGCTCCCCGCTGGCCACGAACCGGGGCATGCCCGGAGCTCGCAGCAGTGGAGCCACATGGCCGTGCAGCCAGGCCTCGGGCCAGGGCCGGCCATCGAAGGGTCGCTGGTGGAACCACATCATGTAGGGCATGGGCTCACCGAAGAGCCGGTCCAACCGGCTCAACGAATCCCCGAGGACCTGAGCCATCTCCCGACGTCCACCGGGATCGAGCGAGGGCAGATCGGGGACCGGATGCTCGGGCGCCACCACCAGCGAGTACGGCCAACCGGCGGCCCAGGGCACCCAGGCACGCCAGTCGCCGGCACAGCTGACCAGGCGGTCGCCCGGCGCGTCTGGTCCCAGGGCCTCGGCAGCCGACGGGCGGCGCAGCTCGTCGAGGGCCCGAGGGGGGACGACGTCGAACCCGTAGATCTGGCCGTGGGGATGGCCGATGGTGGCGCCGACCTCCGCGCCCCGGTTCTCGAACACCAACACGTAGGCGATGTCGGGACGCGCCCCCAGGGCCGCGGTGCGCGCCGCCCACAGCTCGACCACGGCGCCGGCCTGGTCCAGGTCGAGCGATGCCAAGGACGCGTCATGGTCAGGGGAGTAGAGCACCACCTCGCACACACCGCCGGGCATCGAGGGCCAGCGGTTGGGGAACCAGCGCACTCGGTAGGGATCGGGCGCCTCGATGCCGCCGGGGCAGAAGGGGCACTGATCGCTGAGCGGGCCCCCCGGTTGGTTGGGCCGGTGCTGGCGCGAGGCCACGACCCGCACCAGGTCACCGCTGAGCGGATCGACCCGGTAGGTGTCGAGTGGCCTCACGTCGCGCTCGACCACCGGGTGGGTCGTATCAGGAGACGAGGGTTCGGCCACGGCGGCCAAGGTAGTTGGTGCCCTCGGATCCGACGCTCGGCACAAACCGTCGACCAAGGTTCGCGAGCGGGCTCCTCGATTCGACTGGTCGACGTTGGCGGGCGCCGACCTTGACCAGTCGGTCAAGAGTGAGGAGCATGGGCGGATGCGCACCCAGGTGAACGGCATCGAGATCGAATACGAGACGATGGGGGACCCGGCGGATCCGCCGCTGCTGCTCATCATGGGTCTGAGCGCCCAGATGATCTCGTGGCCCGACGAGTTCTGCCGGGGATTGGTCGACCGGGGGTTCTTCGTGATCCGGTTCGACAACCGAGACATCGGCTTGTCCACCCACATCCACGTCGACCCCGAGATCGATGTGATGAGCGCGATCACCGCCTCGCTGGCAGGACAGACCCCCGAGGCCCCTTACCACCTGGCCGACATGGCCGGCGACGCCCTGGGCGTGCTCGACGCCCTGGGCATCGACGCGGCCCATGTGGTGGGCGCGTCCATGGGTGGGATGATCGCCCAGGCTCTGGCCGTGGACGCCCCCGATCGGGTGCTCACGCTGACCTCGATCATGTCGACCACCGGCGACCCCGACGTGGGCCAGCCCTCGCCCGAGGTGCTCGGCGTGCTCATGGCGCCACCCGCCGCCGACCGCGACGCCTACATCGCCCAGTCGGTGGCGGGCAGTCGGGCCATCGGCAGCCCGGAGTACGTCGACCAGGCGGCCGCCGCGGATCTGGCCGGACGGGCCTATGACCGTAGCTACGACCCGGCCGGGGTGGCCCACCAGCTGCTCGCCATCATCAGCTCGCCGAGCCGTTCCGAGGGCCTGGCCCACTTCGACAAGCCGACGCTGGTCATCCACGGCACCGCGGACCCGTTGGTGGCCCCGAGCGGGGGTGAGCGCACCGCCGAGGTGGTACCGGGCGCCGAGCTGCTCATGCTCGAGGGCATGGGCCACGACCTGCCCATGCACTACTGGCCCCAGGTCATCGAAGCCATCACCAACCTGGCTTCGCGCTCGGCGGCGGTGGCCTGATGGCCAGTGGACCGCTGCACGGCATGCGCATCCTGGAGATCGCCGGGATCGGGCCCGGGCCCTTCGCGGCCATGATGCTGGCCGACATGGGGGCCGACGTGGTCCGGGTGGACCGTGCGGCGTCGGTTCGGGGTGGAGATCCCGCCGCGCCGCCGGCCGACGTCTTGAACCGTGGCCGGCGTTCGGTGGCCATCGACCTGAAGAACCCCGACGGGGTGGAGGCGCTGCTCTCGCTGGTGGAGTCGGCCGACGCCCTGATCGAGGGCTTCCGCCCGGGAGTGGCCGAGCGGCTCGGGTTCGGTCCCGAGGTCTGCCTGGCCCGGAACCCTCGCCTGGTGTTCGGCCGCATGACCGGGTGGGGCCAGGAGGGTCCCTACGCCCTCACCGCCGGCCACGACATCAACTACATCGCTCTGGCCGGTGCCCTCGAGTCCATCGGTCGGGCGGGCGAGAAGCCGATCCCGCCCCTGAACCTGGTGGGCGACTTCGGAGGCGGCGGCATGCTGTTGGCCTTCGGGGTGGTGTGCGCCCTGCTGGAACGGGCCAGCTCCGGCCGGGGCCAGGTGGTGGACGCGGCCATGGTCGACGGCGCCGCCGTGCTCATGACCATGTTCCACGCCTTCCGCGCCATGGGCATCTGGAGTGACGAGCGGGGCACCAACATGCTCGACAGCGGCGCCCACTACTACGACGTGTACGAGACCCGCGACGCCAAGTTCGTGTCCATCGGGTCGATCGAGCGGCAGTTCTACGCCGAGCTGCTGGAGCTGACCGGCCTGGCCGGCGACGACACGCTGCCCGACCAGAACGACCGGACCCAGTGGCCGGCCATGAAGGAGCGCATGGTCGAGCTGTTCAAGACCAAGACCCGCGACGAGTGGTGCGAACTGATGGAAGGGTCCGACGTCTGCTTCGCCCCGGTGCTGACCATGACCGAGGCGCCGTTGCACCCCCACAACGTGCACCGGGGCACCTTCACCGAGCGCCAGGGCATCATGCAGCCCTCGCCGGCCCCGCGCTTCGACCGCACGCCCGGCGAGATCCAGCGCCCGCCCGCGCACGCTGGTCAGCACACCGACGAGGTGCTGGAGGAGTGGGGTCTCGACGCCGCCCGCATCGCCAAGTTCCGCGAGACCGATGCCGTGAGGTGACGGTGAGCGCTGCTCCTTGCGGAGCCGTCCCGATAGGGTGCCGCGGTGGCTTCTCTCGTGTGCTTCCACGCTCATCCCGACGACGAGTCGATCGCTACGGCAGGCACCATGGCCAAGGCCGCCGAGGCGGGTCACGAGGTGACCCTGGTGGTGGCCACCCAGGGTGAGCTGGGCGAGCCGGTGCCGGGTGTGTTGGCCGACGACGAGGAGCTCTGGACCCGCCGGGTGGCCGAGACCCAGCAGTCCGCGGTCGTGCTCGGGGCATCGCGCGTCGAGTTCCTGGGCTATCGCGACTCGGGAATGATGGGTGAGCCCACCAACGACGATCCTCGAGCCTTCTGGCAGGCCGACGTCGAGGAGGCCGCCGCCCGGCTGGCGGCCCTGCTGACCGACGTGGGCTGCGACGTGTTGACCATCTACGACGATCACGGCAACTACGGCCACCCGGACCACATCCAGGTCTACCGGGTGGGTCGCCGGGCCGGCGAGCTGGCCGAGATCCCGTTCGTGTTCCAAGCCACCATGAACCGCGACGCCATCGTCCGCTCCATACGTGAGCGGGCGGCCGACTTCGCCGAGCTCGAGGCCGCGGGCCGCGGGCCGGGCATCGACGACAACACCGACATGGGCTCGCCCGAGGCGCTGATCACCCACGCCATCGACGTCAGCGACTTCATCGACCACAAGCGACGGTCCATGCGGTGCCACGAGAGTCAGATCTCGCCCGACGACTTCTTCCTGGCCATGCCCGTCGAGGGCTTCCGCCAGGCCTTCGGCACCGAGTGGTTCATCGCCGAGGGTACTGGCCGGGGAGCCGACGAGCCGTTCGGCGGCGACCTGTTCGCCGGGCTCGAACCATCGAGCGCCCAGGCCTGAATCGGGTGCTGGCGACGGGGTGGCGCTGATGGCGCGGGTGCGACTGGTCCGCCACGGTCATGCCGCGGCCGGCTTCGGCGCCGCGACCGATCCGGGGCTCGATGAGCAGGGTCGCGTCCAGGCGGCAGCTCTGGTTGATCGGCTGGCTCCACTCGGTCCGCTGCCGCTCGTGTCGAGCCCGCTGCGGCGGACCCGCGAGACCGTCGCGGTCCTCGAGGCAGCCTGGGGATCACCCGCCCGCATCGAACCCCGCGTGGCCGAGATCCCATCGCCCACCGACGATCTGGCCGAGCGGCGCCGCCTGGCTCCATGAAGCCATGTCCGGGACGTGGACCGATCTGGGGGCTGACCTGCAGGCGTGGCGCGACGAGCTGGTGCGGGCCGTGATCGAGCTGGAGGCCGACACCGTGGTGGTCACCCACTTCGTGGCCATCAACGCCGTGGTCGGCTGGGCATCGGGTGACGATCGGGTCATGGCCGTGGGTCTGGACAACTGCTCGGTCACCACCGTCGACACGCACGACCGTGGCCTGCGCGTGGTCGAACTGGGCGCGACCGCCGCCACCGAGGTGGGCTGATGGCCGCCGACGCCCCTGGTGCCTGGGTGCACACCTCGGCGGCCCAGCAGCTGCGCTTCGGTGATGGGGCCCTGCACGGGCTGAGCGACCTGTTCCGCGCCATCGGGGTGCGCCGTGCCATGCTCGTCACCACCGCGGGGCGCTCCCAGTCCGACGAGGGCGCGCAGGCGGTGCGGGCCATGGGGCGGGTGCTGGTGTCGACGTTCGCCGAGGTCGTCTCCCACGTTCCCACCCCGACCGTGCAGGCCGCGCTGCGCCAGGCCCGACGCGACGGGATCGACGGGGTGGTCTCCTTCGGTGGCGGGTCCTGCGCGGACACGGCCAAGGCCGTGTGCTTCTTCACCGAGCAGGAGCAAGGCACGCCTGGCGCCTCGTTCACCGATCGCCCGGCGTTGCCCCACGTGGCCATCCCCACCGGCTACTCGGGGGCCGAGCTCACCGGGGTCTTCGGCATGACCGACCCGAACACGCGAGCCAAGAGCGGGGCCGGTGGTCCCACGATCGTGCCTGTGGCGGCCCTTTACGATCCCAGCCTGACCCGCTCCCTTCCGGCCCGCATCAGCGCCGAGACGGGCATGAACGCCCTGGCCCACTGCGTGGAGGCAGCCTGGTCGCCGTCGCGCACGCCCGAGGCCGAGGCGGTGGCCCTGGCCGGCCTGGCCACCATCGCCGATGCCCTGCCCCGGGTGGTCGACCAGCCGGATGACTCCCAGGCGCGGGCGGACATGTTGAGCGGCTCGATCCTGGCGGGTCGCTGCCTGCAGAACGCGTCGATGGGCATCCACCACGGCCTGGCCCAGCTGGTGGGCGGACGCACGGGGATCCCCCATGGTCTGGCCAACGCCCTCATCCTGGAGGCGGCCATGCGCTACAACGCCGAGGCCGTGCCCGAGGCCATGGCCCGCATGGCCCGGGCCCTGGGCGTCGAGGACGCCCCCGCGGGGGTCGGCGCGCTGGTCGAGCGGCTCGGCCTCACCACCCGGCTGTCAGAGGTGGGGATGACCACCGACGACCTCGACGCGGTGGCGCGGCTCAGCCCGTCGAGCCCCTCGGTGCGGGCCAACCCGCGCCCGGTGAGCGAACAGGACGCCCGCGAGCTGCTCGAATCGATCTTCTGACCCCGATCCGGGGAGCCGGGTGGGTGGGTCAGGCCGCTACGATCTCGAGCTCGGGCGGGCGGGCCAGGATGTAGACCAGCACGCCGAAGAGGGGCGCGAGGATGATGACCAGCGCCCATGCGGCCTTGGCCACGCCGTGGTGGTCGCGGCGGCGGAAGTTGTCGATGAACACCCAGATCACGGTGAAGATCCACAGCACGAACATCGCGAAGATGAACAGGCTCCAGAAGACGCCCAACAGCGGATAGTCGTATGCCAGCATGGCTTCCCCCTTCTCCAGCCCGGGCGGGGCTGAGGTCGCCGATCGCCCGATGCGTCCGGCTCCGCAGAGTCTGGCGGACTCGGCCGGGCGAATCCCGGTCCGGAAGCCGTGCGGAATAGTTTAAGGTTCAATCATTGTTGTGCGGGGTGCCCGTCCCCGCGATTCCGGCTGGGCGGCGAGAACCAGGAGGTCAGCCATGCCCGCTGTCACCGTTTCCGACATCCTCACCCTGCCTGCGGTGGACGTCGCGGTCGACGCCCGACCCCGTCCGGTGGTTTCGGTGACCACTGCCCCCTCGGCCTTCGAGGGCGAGGGCTTCCCGGTGCGCCGCGCCTTCGCCGGGGTGAGCCTGTCCGACCTGGATCCGTTCGTACACATGGATCAGATGGGCGAGGTCGACTACGCCCCGGGGGAGCCCAAGGGCACGTCGTGGCACCCTCACCGTGGTTTCGAGACCGTGACCTACATCATCGACGGCACCTTCGCCCACCGCGACTCCGCGGGCGGGGGCGGGCTGATCACCAACGGTGACACCCAGTGGATGACCGCCGGCGGCGGCATCCTGCACATCGAGCGGCCGCCCGAGGACATGGTGGCGGCCGGGGGCCGGTTCCACGGCATCCAGCTGTGGGTCAACCTGCCCGCGGCCCAGAAGTGGGTGGACCCGCGGTACCAGGACATCCGGGCCGGCGAGGTCACGTTGGTGCGCTCGCCCGACGGCGGCGCCATGGCCCGGGTCATCGCCGGGGACGTGGCCGGCCATGCCGGCCCCGGCATCACCTACACCCCGATCGCCATGACGCACGTGACCGTCAGCCCCGGCGCCCGATTCGAGCTGCCCTGGGACCCGGGGTTCAACGCCCTGGCCTACGTGCTGGCCGGGCAGGGCACGGTCGGCACCGAGGGCGCGGCGGTGCGCACCGGACAGCTCGCGGTCTTCGGCGCGGGCGACACGCTCGTGCTGGGCGCGGACCAGCGCCAGGACAGCCAGACCCCGAACCTCGAGCTGCTGATCCTCGGAGGCCGTCCGATCGGCGAGCCGGTGGCCGCCTACGGGCCCTTCGTCATGAACAACCGGGCCGAGCTGCAGCAGGCCTATGAGGACTTCCAGGCTGGGCGCATGGGCACCATCCCGGCCGGCTCGATCTGATCCACCCGCGGTTCCGGGCACGCCCGACCACCGTTTCGGTGGCTGGATGTGCTGGGAGCGCGCCGGTGCGTTCGGGGCGCCGGACCCGGGACGAGCCGTGTGATCGGGTCTACGCTCGAACCATGAGCGACATTCAGCCTCGCTGGCGCGGGGTCAACCACCTGGCCCTGGTCACCCCCGACATGGACACCACCGTCCGCTTCTACCACGGGGTGCTCGGGATGCGGGTGGTGGCCAGTCTCTCGGCCGGGCCCATGCGCCACTACTTCTTCGAGATCGGGGCCCAGAACACGCTGGCCTTCTTCGAGTGGAGCGGTTCGGAGGTGGACACCGAGTCCATCACCAAGCCAGCTGGCATCCCTCCTACGTTCCCGGCCCAGTTCGACCACCTGTCGTTCAACCTGCCCGACGAGCAGGCCCTCAACGATCTCCAGGCCCGCCTGCGGGCCCACGATGTCGAGGTGACCGAGGTGGTCGACCACTCCATCGTGCGCTCGATCTACTTCACCGATCCCAACGGGATCGCCCTGGAGGCCAGCTGGTGGGTCATCGACCCCACCGGCCGTGATGCCGCCTACGACGGGACGGCGGGGTTGTTCACCGACGCGGACCCCGTGGCGGCGGTCCGCGAGCTGGCCGCCACCGGCGAGCTCAGCTGGACCCCGACCACCGGCCTGGTGGACGCCACCGCTGACCCCGCCTGAGCGCCACCCGAACCAGGCGGCACGTGAGCGCGCCAAAGCGTACGCAGATGCCGCCCCTCGTGGTGCCAACGGTCGATCAGGCGATGACGCGCTTCTTGAAGCCAGCGATGCCCCGCCAGGTGAGCAGGGCGATGAACCCGATCATCACCGGGTAGATCGCCCACAGACTCATGTGGGCGGCGTCGGTCAGGGCGGCCCGGAAGCCTTCGCTGATGTACACGAGCGGGTTGGCCAGGGAGATCATCTGCAACCACGGGATGGCGCTCAGCTTCGACCATGGGTAGTAGATGCAGCCCAGGAAGGTGATGGGGACCACGATCACGCCGAACAGCATGGGCACCGTGCGGGGATCGAAGATGGTCCCGAAGGTGAGGCCGAGGGTGGACGCCATCAAGCAGGCCAGTGGCAGGATGGTGACCAGCACCCACCAGGTGATGTGCAGGTGCACGGGTGTGGCCGGGACGATGGCGGCGATGGGGAAGACCAACAGGGCGGCGATCAGGCACTGCAGGGCGCCGGAGATGATCTTCTCGCCCGCCACCAGCTCCACCGGCAGGGGTGCCAGCACCCGATCCTCGATCTCGCGGGTGTAGCCGAACTCCTGCACCAGGGGCAGGGCCACCGCCTGGATGCCCTGGAACAGGATGACCGAGCCGATCACCCCGGCCATCAGCGACGCCGCGTAGGCCGAGGCCTGGGCCGCCGCATGGGCGTGGTAGGCGGCTGCCTGGACCGGCGTCATGGCGGCCAGCGCCGCCGGGGGGAGCGCCGCGCTCCCGCCGATGCCCAGGCCGATCTTGGGCAGCACATAGGTGAACACCAACACCAGCAGGAAGGGCTGGATCAAGGTGCGGGGCAGGAACTCCTTCAGGTTGTGGGCCAGCACGTAGGCATCGCGGGTCAGCAACGCTTTGAAGGCCGACCATCCCGTGGCGTGGGTCAGCGGCTCGGCTGGGGCGCCGGCCGCAGGGGCAGGGACGTCCAGGGTGGTCATTCGCGCAGGTCCTTCCCGGTCAGTTGGATGAAGACGGTTTCGAGGGTGGGTTCGGTGGCCGACAGGTCGGTGACCACGAAGCCGTGCTTCTCGGCCAGGGTCACCACCGCCGGCAGCACGCCGGTGGCTCCCTTGACCCCCAGGTTGATCTTGCCCTCGATCAGGTGGACCTCGGTGGCCCCGCTCACCTCGGCCACCAGCATGTCGGCCACCGGCTCGGGATCGCCGGCCACCGTCACCAGTACCGAGGTGTCGATGCCCATGGAGTCCTTGAGCTCGCGGGGGGTGCCCAGGGCCAGCATCTTGCCGTGGTCGACGATGGCCAGGCGGTTGCAGAGCTCGTCGGCCTCTTCCATGTAGTGGGTGGTCAACAGGATGGTCTGGCCGTCGCCGTGCAGCTCGCCCAGGATCTCCCACAGGGCGATGCGGCTCTGGGGGTCGAGGCCGGCGGTGGGCTCATCCAGGAACAGGATGGACGGGTTGTGCATCACCGCCCGGGCCACCATGAGGCGCTGAGCCATGCCGCCCGACAGGGCCAGCACCGGCGCCTTGCCCCGGTCGGCCAGCCGGAACTGCTCGAGCATCTGGTCGGTGCGGGTGCGCGCCTGCTTGGCCGACATGCCGAAGAAGCGGCCGTGGAAGTAGAGGTTGTGCCACACGGTCAACGAGCGGTCGAGGGTGTTGGATTGGGGCACGACGCCGATCAGGCGCTTGGCCAGGGCCGGGTGGGCCACCACGTCGACCCCGCCCACCAGCGCCTTGCCGCTGGTGGGGATGACCCGGGTGGTCAGCATGCCGGCGGTAGTGGTCTTGCCCGCGCCGTTGGGACCGAGTAGCCCGAAGATCTCGCCTCGGCCGACGCTCAGGTCGAGACCGTCGACGGCCCGGATGTCGCCCGGGTAGATCTTGGTCAGGGCATCGGTGCGGATCACCTCGTCGGTCGAGCGGACCGTGGCCGGGGGTGGCGCGGTGGCGGGTGGGTCTCCGGCGGTCGTCTCGGTAGGACTGGTCATGCAACGTCCGTTTCGTCGTCGGTGGGCTGGGGTGTGCGGGTTCGGGCCGATCGGGCGGGGAGATCGGTTCGAGGATCGGTCGCCAGGTCAGCTGGCGGCCCGGCCCGGAGCTCGTCCGGGGGATCGGGTGGGCTTGGGGCTCGACAAGCTGCGGGGCGCGGAGCGGGCGTGCTGGTTCACGCGGCTCAGCACGGATCGCAGGACCGTCGCCTCTTCATCGCTCAACAGCGCCTTGACCTCACGGTCGTAGGCGTCGGCCACCGCCGCCAGCTGCCTGTGGCGGCGTCGCCCGGCGGGGGTGATGTCCACCCTCGTCACGCGCCGGTCATCGGGATCGCCACGCCGCACGACCAGCCCGTCGGCTTCGAGCCGGTCGAGGTGGCGGACCAGGGTGGCGCCGCCGATGCCCATGCGAGCGGCGAGCTCGGACTGGCTCGGGCTCACCGGGCTGTCGATGGCCTGCGAGAGCACGATCCAGGTGGGCAGGCTGCCGCCGGACTCGGCCAGGCGAGCATCGAACAGCTCGCGTGACGCCTTGGCCGTGAGCGCCAGCAGCCGTCCCAACGACGCGTTGTCGCCCGGGTCCAGGAATCGAGGGTCAGTCGACGAGATCATTTGCGGAGCAATCTATTCGTATACGAATGGTTTGTCCACGCTGAATCTCGCATCCTCGGGGATGTGCAGGTTGGCTCGGGATTTCGGGACGGCGGAGCCCAGCGGGCTACGCTGAGAGTCCAGCAGCACGTTCGCCGGACCCACCGGATCGCTGGACAAGGGGAGCAAAGCCATGAAGCGTCACATGCCCGTGACCGAGTTGGCTCGCGATGACCGCTTCGCCCGGATGCGCATCGAGGACCTCGTCTTCGACCCTCGCAACGCCGTGCAGATGGCCGACGACAAGCGTGGCGCCGGCTTCCGGGCCGATAACTACGAGGCGCCAGACGCCGCCCGGGCCCTCATGCACGGCATCTTCGTGGGCGAGATCCAGGCCCTCGAGGGGGCCGGTCGCACCTGTTGGGACTTCCCGGTCGGTTCCGAGGGCGACGCCGTCCCCTTCGAGCTCAAGCTGGACATGGCCCGCCAGTGCTGGGACGAGGCCCGCCACGTCGAGATCTCCGTGAAGCTCACCGAGCACATGGGTTCCGAGATCGGCGAGTTCGCCGAGCAGACCCTGCTGTTCGAGGCTGCCTGCAACAGCGACGCCATCCTGCGCCTGGCCGGTGTGAACCGGGCCCTGGAGGGTCTGGCCATCGACGTGTTCAACACCATGCGCGAGTTCGGCGGCTCGGTGTCGGACCCGGTCCTGTACTTCTGTGAGGACTGGATGCTGGCCGACGAGGTCACCCACGTGAAGATGGGCTCGGACTGGCTGCGGCGCATCACCGCGGATGACCCGGACCGGCGCAAGGCCGCGCTCGAGTTCCAGCGCACGGTCGACAAGCTGTTCAGCTTCGGGGGCTTCCGTGGTGAGGAGGAGGAGAACCCCATCCATCTGGCCCGAAGGTTCCGGAGCCTGGCCGGGTTCAACGAGGACGAGATCTCCGACCTGGTGGACGCCGCGGCCGAGGCCTACGCCGAAGCCCAGGCTCAGTGGGCTTCGGCCCAGCCGGCCTGACGATCGTCCTGGTGCCGGCGCCCGTCGCCGTGGGGTCGGCACCCCACGCCCGATCCCTCGACTGACAACACCCGGTGCTCCTCGAGATCCATCGCTCCTTCGCGTGGTTCGTGATCGTGGGCAATGGCCTGGCGGGAGTGTGGTCGCTGGGAGCCAACTGGTGGGAATGGCTCCGCGGCCGGGCGCTGTGGTGGTTCACCGTCGCGGTGGAGATCTCGATCTTCATCCAGGTAGCGATGGGCGTGGGCATGGTGGCCGGCCAGAAGCTGAAGGCGCCGCAGTTCCACATGTTCTACGGGTTCGTGGCCCTGCTCACCGTGGCGCTGATCTACAGCTACCGCGCCCAGATGGAGAAGTACCGCTACTTGCTCTACGGCGGTGGCGGGCTGTTCCTCATGGGTCTGGGCATCCGCGCCGTGCTGGTGGGCGTGCAGAAATGACGCAGCAGAGCTGCTCGGGTACGCCCGGATACCGAAGGCGCCCGCCCGGAGGCTTGCCGACCACGGGGCCAGGTTCTAGAGGTTCACCACGGTGCAGGTCACGGTGCGGGTGAGGCCCTCGATCATCTGGACCTGGCTGACCACCATCTGACCCAGTTCGTCGATGGTGGGAGCCTCGGCTCGCACGATCACGTCGTAGGGTCCGGTGACGTCGTCGGCAGCCACCACGCCGGCCAGGGCGCGGACCTGGGTGGCCACCCGCTCGGCCTTGCCCACGTCGGTCTGGATCAGGATGTACGCGCTGACGGTCATCGTGGCCCTCCGGGCTCGGGATGCAGCCCAGGTTAGTGGGGCCAGCGCGCGGCAGCGCCCGGCTCGACGGCCGGGCGCTGGCTGAAGTCGGTGATGGGGTCCACCGCCCCAGCGGCTGCTGCGTGGGGGGTCAGGCGGCCTCGGAGGCCGTCGTCTCGATCGGGCGGGTGTCGGCGCCGTGGCTGCTGACCGCGACCTTGTGGGGCTTGGCCGTCTCAGCCACCGGGATGGTCAGGGTGAGCACCCCGTCGTGGTAGTCGGCCTCGACCCTGTCGCCGTCGAGCGTCTCGCCCAACAGGAGCTGGCGGGCGAACGCACCCTGTCGACGCTCACTGGCCAGCACCTCTTCGTCCTCGTCGCGGGTCCAGCGGCGCTCGGCCCGCAGGGACAGGACGTTGCGCTCGACCTCGAGGTCGATGGAGCCGGGGTCGACACCCGGCAGATCGAAGTGGACGACGACGTGGTCGCCTCGTCGAACCGCGTCCATGGGGACGGCGGGGGCGGTGCGGGTGGCGGTGTCGGCGGCCCGGTCGAGGTCACGGAAGGGATCGAAGCGCAGCAACATGATGATCGGACTCCTGCGGGTGGCGGAAAGGGAACAACCTCAAGGCTAGCAGGAAAGTTGAGTGTCTACAACGCAGAATTTCTGAGGGTCTTCCCTTTCAGGGCACCGCGGGCGCGCCGAAGCGCAGCCTGCAGGAGGCTGCGTCTCGCCTGGCGCCGGATATCGGGCGAAATCAGTCGGCCAGGCGCTTCTCGAGCTGGTTCAGCTCGTCGCGCAGCTCGCCTGGCATCTGCGGGCCGATGAACTCGAAGTGGGCCTCGATATGGGGGATCTCGGCCCGCCAGGCCTCCGCATCGACCGACAGGATCCGGGCCATGGTGGCCGGGTCGAGGTCGAGCCCGGTCCGGTCGATGGCATCGGGGGTGGGTACCCGTCCGATGGGGGTCTCCACCGCCTCGCCTTCACCCGAGACCCGCTCGATCACCCACTTGAGCACCCGGCTGTTCTCGCCGTAGCCCGGCCACAGGAACGAGCCGTCGTCGCCCTTGCGGAACCAGTTGACCCAGAACAGCTTGGGCAGGTTGTCGGCGTTGCCGTCGCGCTCGACCGCAGCGCGCCCGATGTCGAGCCAGTGGGCGAAGTAGTCGCCCATGTTGTACCCGCAGAAGGGCAGCATGGCGAACGGGTCGAAGCGCAGCTCGCCCACCGTGCCGGCGGCGGCCGCCGTCTTCTCCGATGACATGATCGAGCCCAGGAACACCCCGTGCTGCCAGTCGCGAGACTCGGTCACCAGGGGCACGTTGGTGGCTCGTCGCCCACCGAAGAGGATGGCGGAGATGGGCACGCCGGCCGGATCCTCCCACTCGGGCGAGATCGAGGGGCACTGGCTGGCCGGAGCTGTGAAGCGGGCGTTGGGGTGCGCGGCCGGGGCGCTCGACTCGGGCGTCCAGTCCTGGCCCTTCCAATCGGTCAGATGGGCCGGGGTCTCGTCGGTCATGTCCTCCCACCACACATCACCCTCGTCGGTGCGGGCGCAGTTGGTGAAGATGGAATTCCCGTGGACGGTGGCCATGGCGTTGTGGTTGGTCTTGTCCGACGTGCCCGGGGCCACGCCGAAGAAGCCGGCCTCGGGGTTGATAGCCCGCAGGCACCCGTCGGGACCGAACTTCATCCAGGCGATGTCGTCGCCCACCGTCTCGACCTTCCAACCGGGGAGGGTGGGGATGAGCATGGCCATGTTGGTCTTGCCGCAGGCCGATGGGAAGGCAGCGGCCACATACTTCTTCTCGCCGCCCGGCGGCGTGACGCCCAGGATGAGCATGTGCTCGGCCATCCACCCGTTGTCGCGGGCCATGGTGGAGGCGATGCGCAGGGCGAAGCACTTCTTGCCCAGCAGGGCGTTGCCGCCATACCCCGAGCCGTAGGACCAGATCTCGCGGGTCTCGGGGAAGTGCACGATGTACTTGTTCTCGGCGTCACACGGCCAGGCCACGTCGGCCTCGCCCGCTTCGAGCGGGTGGCCCACCGAATGGACGCAGGGCACGAACTCGCCCTCGTCGCCCAGCACGTCGAGCGCAGCCTGGCCCATGCGGGTCATGATCCGCATGTTCACGGCCACGTAGGCCGAGTCGCTGAGCTGCACGCCGATGTGGGCGATGTGCGAGCCCAGCGGACCCATCGAGAACGGCACCACGAACATGGTCCGTCCACGCATGGCCCCGGTGTAGAGGGCGGTGAGCTCGGCGCGCATCTCGTCGGGGTCGCGCCAGTTGTTGGTGGGCCCGGCATCGCGCTCGAGCCGGGAGCAGATGAACGTGCGGTCCTCCACCCGGGCCACGTCACCCGGGTCCGATAGGGCCAGGTAGCTGTTGGGCCGCAACTCGCCGTTCAGGTGCTCGAAGGTGCCGCCGGCCACCAGTTCGGCGCACAGTCGGTCGTACTCCTCGACGGAGCCGTCGCACCACTCCACGGCATCGGGCTGAAGGATCTCGGCCCACTCCTCGACCCAGTCGAGCAGTTTGCGGTTGCTGGTCTGGGCGGCCATCGGACCTCCGACGTGAGTAGGCGTAGCTGGGGGAGCAGGAGCCGGCGGAGCCGGTTCGCCACGTGGCGACGAGCCTACCTACCGCCGGGGGCGGCCCGGAAATCCCCTGCGCCGCAGCCGTCGAACAGCTCGGCGAGCTCAGCCCTGCGGATGCTGGGCGCTGCCGGGATGCTCGGAGGGGAACCCGGGTGTGCCCATGTCCACCTCGGATCCGAGGCGCAACCGAGTGGCCGTGCGGTCGTCGGTCAGGTCGAACACCACCCGTTGGCCCTGGCGGACCATGCGGAACACCGAGCCCTCGAGGGCCTCAGGAGCCAGCTCGTACTCGGCCAGGTCCGTGTCGCGCACCACCACGCCCATCCGGCTGGTCGGGTCGTACGACTTGATCACGCCTTGCACGGTCGGTTGCCCCCCGCCCTCAGTGGGCGACCTTGGTGACCTTGCCGGCCTTGATGCACGAGGTGCAGGCGTTGACGCGCTTGGTGGAGCCGTTCACGACGGCGCGGACCCGCTGGATGTTGGGGTTCCAACGGCGCTTGGTGCGCCGGTGGGAGTGGCTCACCGCCATACCGAACGACGGGTGCTTGCCACACACATCACACACGGCTGCCATGCCTGGGACCTCGGACTTCGATGGGGACGGAATGAGAACGGCCCGGAGAGAATAGCGGGCGGTGGGGGCCACTCACAATCGCACTACCATCGTCGGCCGTGCCGACCCTCGAGGCCCTCGCGGCCAGTGACCTGCGCGCCGTCGTGGCCGGCTACGCCGACGCGTTGGCCGCGCACAAGGCCGCCATCAACCTGCTGAACGTGTACCCGGTCCCCGACGGCGACACCGGTACGAACATGGCCCTCACCCTGGAGTCGGTGGTGGCCGAGGTCGACGCGGCCGGTGAAGATCTCGTCTCGGTGTGCAAGGCGATCAGCCACGGGTCCCTGATGGGGGCGCGGGGCAACTCCGGGGTGATCCTGTCCCAGATCCTGCGGGGGATCACCGATGCGATCCGCGACGAGCCGGTGATCGACGGCCCGGTGGTGGCTCGGGCCCTGACCTCGGCCAGCGACGCGGCCTACAGCGCGGTGATGCGCCCGGTCGAGGGCACGATCCTGACCGTGATCCGCGAGTCGTCATCTGGCGCGGCCGCCGCCGCATCAGCCGGCGGGTCGCTGGTGGGGGTGCTGGAGGCGGCCCGGGCCGCCGGGGCCGAAGCCCTGGCCCGGACGCCCGAGTTGCTGCCGGTGCTGGCCGAGGCCGGCGTGGTCGATGCCGGGGGAACGGGACTGCTGCTGTTGATCGACGCCGCCCTCTCGGTGGTGGACGGTCGAGCCGTCCCCGAGCCCGAGGTCGGCGCCCCCGAGCTCGACGAGGCCTTCCGGGCCAACCTGGTCGCGGCCCACGGCGGCGGGGGCGGCGCCGTCGAGCACGGCCTGGCCGACCTGCGCTACGAGGTCATGTACTTCCTGGAGGCGCCCGACGGGACGATCCCGGCGTTCAAGGACGTGTGGGCCGGAATCGGTGACTCGATCGTCGTGGTCGGGGGCGACGGCCTGTGGAACTGCCACATCCACACCGACGACATCGGCGCGGCGGTGGAGGCAGCCATCGACTGCGGACGTCCCCGCGACATCCGGGTCACCGACTTGATCGAGCAGGTCGAGGAGGAGCGCTGGGTGCGCGAGGCAACCCCCTCCGAGGCCATGGCCGAGCTCAACGATCCGGTGGAGACGGCGGTGGTGGCGGTGGCCACCGGCGACGGGATCCGCCGCATCTTCCATTCGCTGGGTGTGCAGCGCATCGTGACCGGTGGCCAGACCATGAACCCCTCCACCGGCCAGCTGCTGGAGGCGGTGGAGTCGGCACCCGCCGATCAGGTGGTCATCCTGCCCAACAACAAGAACATCATCCCGGTGGCCCAACAGGTCGACGCCCAGACCACCAAGTCGGTGCACGTGGTACCGACCCGCGGCGTGGCCGAGGGGTTCGCTTCGCTGCTGGCCTACGACCCCGAGGCCCCGGGACCCGACAACGCCAAGGCCATGGCCGAGGCGGCGGGCTCGGTGGTGGCCGGCGAGATCACCCGGGCCGTGCGCGACTCCACCTGCGACCTGGGCGAGATCCACGAGGGCGACTACCTGGGCATCGCCAGCGACGGCATCCGGGCCTTGGCCAGCGGCCTCGATCTGGTGTGCACGCAGCTGCTCGACGTCCTGGTCACCGAAGACCACGAGATCGTGACCGTGATCGAGGGCGAGGGCTCGTCGGCAGCGGTCACCCGGCATCTGACCATGTGGCTGGAGGAGCACCGACCCGAGGTCAGCACCGAGATCCATCACGGGGGCCAGCCGCTCTACCCGTACCTGTTCGGCATCGAGTAGTGCGAGCCGGTCCTGCGGTGATGTGGTGAGAAGGTGAGCGATCTGGTGTTGGGTCTGGTCGATGTGGTGTTGCTGGCCTGGTTGGTCAGCACGTACCTGCGCCTGCGCCGACGGCTGGCCGTGATCGCGGCCACCGTCACGGTCGACGCCCCGTCCGGGGACGTGACGGGTCCAGATGAGCGCGACGGCCGCGCCGGCGCCGCCGGTGCGGTGGTGTCGACCGGGGTGGTGCGCGGCGGTCATCTGGTGGCCATGTTCGCGATCATCGAGATAGACGCCGACAGCGCGACCATCCGATCGCGGCCGAGGTGGTTGGGGCTCGAGGTGGTCGTGCCCCGGCGCGACGTCGAGGTGGCCCGCGCCGTCACCAAGAAGTCCGGTCAGCCCGACTTCTTCATCTTCGAGCCGGTGCCTGGGCGGGCCGTGGGACTGGAGCGACTGCGGATCCTGTTGCGGCGCGATCCGGTGGGGTTCCGCCGACGCCTGATCCGGCTGGGCTGGATGCCGGAGCCGGATGCGCGCCGTCGGCCGCGCCGAGGCCCTGACGCCACACTCGGTTCGGCGGGGTAGAACCGACCGACATGGCGCGTCGTCTGGCCCAACTCGCCGCCCTGCCGGTCACCGAGCTCAAAGGAGTGGGCGAGGCCCGCGCCCAGTCCCTGGCCAAGCTCGACGTGCACACCGTGCTGGACCTGCTGACCTACTACCCGCGCCGGTACCTCGACCGCACCAACGAGCGGCGCATCGACGAGCTGGACCTGGGCGAGCAGGCCATGGTGCTGGTCACGGTCAAGGCGGTCCACGCCATGCGCACGCGGTCGCGCAGAGCCATGGTCACCGCCGACGTGACCGACGGATCGGGCTACCTGAAGGTGACCTTCTTCAACCAGCCCTACCGGGAGCGCCAGCTCAAGCCCGGCACCCACGCCGTGCTGTTCGGCAAGGTGGAGCTGTTCCGCAACCGCCGCCAGATGACCAACCCGGTGGTCGATCTGGTGGGCGACAAGACCGGGCGCATCGTGCCCGTCTACCCGCAGTCGGAGAAGGCCGGGGTGATGAGCTGGGACGTCGACCGCTGGATGACCGAGGTGCTCGATCGGGCCGGTGAGTTCGACGACCCGGTGCCGGCGAAGGTGCTGGCCCGGTGGAACCTGACGGGTCGGACCGTGGCGTTCCACGACATCCACCAGCCCGACACCATGGCCGCGGCCACCGACGCCCGGCGCCGCCTGGTGTTCGACGAGCTGCTGCGGGTGCAGTTGACGCTGGTGCAGCGCAAGCGCGAGCTGGAGCGCACCACCCCGGGGATCCGCCACCAGCTGGGCTCGCCCCCCGGCTCGCCGGCCGGCTCGGGGCTGGTCGAGCGGTTCCACCAACGCCTCGGCTTCGCCCTGACGGGCGCCCAGCAGCGGGCCATCGCCGAGATCGACGCCGATCTGGCCGGTCCCCATCCGATGCACCGCCTGTTGCAGGGCGACGTGGGCTCGGGCAAGACCATCGTGGCCGTGAGCGCGCTGCTGGTGGCCATCCAGGGGGGCACCAGGGCGCGCTGATGGCGCCCACCGAGGTGCTGGCCGAGCAGCACTTCCTGGGGGTCCGCGCCCTGCTGGCGGGCTTCGGCGTGCCCGAGACGAACGAGGCCAGCCTCTTCACCGGGGCCGGGCTCGAGCGCGAGCTGCGGGTGGAGCTGCTCACCAACCGCACCACCGCGGCCGAGCGACGTCGGATCCTGGCCGGTCTGGCCTCGGGGGAGGTGGACCTGGCCATCGGGACCCACGCGCTCATCCAGGAGGGCATCGAGTTCCGGTCTTTGGGCGTGGTGGTCATCGACGAGCAGCACCGCTTCGGGGTGGAGCAGCGGGCCGCGCTGCGTGACAAGGGCGCGGGCGCGGTCGGTGCCCGACGTGCTGGTCATGACCGCCACCCCGATCCCGCGCACCGCGGCCATGACCGTGTACGGCGACCTCGACGTGTCGGTGCTCGACGAGCTGCCCCCCGGACGCACCCCCATCGTCACCACCTGGGCCCGCGATGGCGAGCTGGACGAGGAGGCGGTGTGGGCCGCGGTGCGCGAGCAGGTGGCTGCGGGGCGCCAGGCCTATGTGGTGTGCCCGCTGATCGACGAGAGCGAGAAGCTGGAGGTGCGCTCGGCCGAGGAGACCTTCGAGCGGCTGGCGGCCGACGACCTGTCCGGCCTGCGCCTGGGGCTGCTGCACGGGCGGGTGCTCGCTCGGCTGAGAAGCAGCTGACCATGGACCTGTTCCGCTCGGGTGGCCTGGACGTGTTGGTGGCCACCACCGTGATCGAGGTCGGGGTGGACGTCCCCAACGCCACGGTCATGGTCGTACTGGACGCCGATCGGTTCGGCATCGCCCAGCTCCACCAGCTGCGCGGTCGGGTCGGCCGTGGGCGCGACCAGTCGTGGTGCTTCCTGGTGGGCGAGGCCACCACCGCCGATGGCGAGGCCCGGCTGGAGGCCATGGTGCGCACCACCGACGGGTTCGAACTGGCCGAGGTGGACCTCGACCTGCGGGGCGAGGGCACGATCATGGGCGAGCGCCAGAAGGGTCGCAACGACCTGCGGCTGGCCTCGCTGCGCCGCGACCGCGAGTGGGTGGGTCGGGCCCGCGACGTCGCCTTCGAGCTCATCGATGCCGACCCGGAGCTGGCCGGCCACCCGCTGCTGGCCGAGGAGATCGGCGTGGTGCTCGGCGACGACGAGAGCACCGACTTCCTGTTGAAGTCCTGAGCACCGGGTGGTGGCGTCACCGGGACCGACAAGCTGGTGACCAGGGGCACGCTCACCGGGTCACTCCTGCACATCTGGAACCACGGCGACATCAACACCTGCGGCGCGGCGGCCATGCAGTGCCCGCGGCGCAACGGCACCACCGCCACCATGGGCAACACCGACTGAAACCACGAGCCCCTGGCCGCGGCCATCACGGCCGAGGGTCCCGGCTCGAGGTCCATGAACCTGCCCATGTGCGTGGACGCCGACGCGACGCCCCAACTGCTCGCCGCCCGTGGTTACCCCCACACCGGGCTGGTCGACAACGACCCGTCGACGCCCGCCGACTACTTGGGGGCGATCATGGCCCGGATCCACTTGCGCCCGGCCGACCCCTGATCCCGGCCACCCGGCCTCCGACCCGATGAAGGGTGCAGCCGTGGGGGTCGGGGCGGGGTCAGGGCGAGATGGTGGCGCAGGCGCAGGTCCCGGCGCTGTCGGGCACGAGGCCCGGGCCGGGTGGCGGGTTCAACACCCCGACCGTGCTGGCTCCTGTGGGCACGCTCGGGGACAGGGTGACGGTGGCCGTCAGCGTGGTCGACGAGCTCACGTGGACCGCCGAGATGGTGACCCCGGTGTGGTTGTTGGCCGAGGAGTTCAACGCCAGTTCGGCGTTGGGGGCGAACCCGTGGCCGGTGACGGTGACGGCCGTGCTCGAGCCCGGGGCCAGGGTGGAGGGCACCATGGTGGTCGGTTGGGGGGCGGCTACGGCCCGCACGAAAACGTTCAGCTTCGGTGCGATCACACTGGGGTCATACTGGCTGGTGAGACCGTCGAAGGCCACGTACGATCCCGTCCCGTCGAGCGCCGTCTCGAGGCCGGGCGACTCGGAGAGCTCGACGTAGGGCGGGACGGGTTTGTCGTCCCAGGTCTTGTCCACCTCGGTGGTGACGCCGGTGGTCAGGTCCCGGACGAAGACCTGGAACTGATCGGGACCGGTCTGGGGCGTCTGGCCGACGGCCAGGTTCAACGCCGCCGACCAGAAGGCCACGTGGGTGCCGTCCCCACTCATGCTGGCTCCGAGGTTGATCGGCAGGTCGGTGTCATCGCGGTAGATGAGGGGCCCGCCGTCGACGGTCTGGGTCGCTCGCGTGTCGGTGCCCGTCGTCAGGTCGCGCACGTAGTACTCCAAGCCGGGGATGGTGGTGCCGGACTGGTAGAGCACCTTGGTGAAGTCGGTGCTGAACTGGATGATGCCGGTGGGGAGCCCGCTCACCTGGGTGGTGGTGGCGGTGGTGAAGTCGTGGATCCACCAGCCGCCGACGCCGGACGTCGTGAAGTACCCCGAGGAGAGCATGCGGCTGCCGTCGGCGTTGAGCTTGCCGCCGAAGAGCGTCACCCCCGCAGGGTTGGCGATCGCCACCGTGGCGTGGGTGGCTGTGTCCATGCGGTAGTTGGCGCCCGAGAAGTCGGACACTGCCAGGTAGTGGCCGTCCGAGCTGTACGACGCACCCGAGGCATTGGGATCGGGACGGGTCACCGATTGTGTGTCCATGTCGTGGACAACGCGCCGCCGGTGTGGTTGGCATCCATGTTCGTGGCCCCGGTGAAGAAGCTCACGTAGCGGCCGTCGGCAGTCATCGACGAGAAGGTGCTGCCCTCGTTCGGATCGCCCCCGGTGGTGGTGAAGGTGATCCGAGCCGTGGTCCCGGTCTGGAGGTCGCGGCGGTAGAGGTTCTCCTTGCCGAAGGTGTTGGTGCCTGCGGTGGCATTGGTGGCCTTGCTGGCGAAGATGAGGTAGCGGGCGTCGGGGGACAGGGCCCGCGTCCGGCGGAGGCGTCCAGCGCTCCCCCGGTGACCGACGGGGTGGCCCAGGTGATCCACTCACAGCCCGTGCAGCACAGCGCCAACACAGCTACCACGGCGGCCACCCGCACCTTCGACCCCGACGCGATCCGCATCGCCATCCCCCATCTCCGGTCCCGAGCCCGCCGGTGCTTCGGCGCACGCTGGACGGCGCGAGGCATACCCGGCGCCGTCTGCGACCTCCGCTTGCGATCCGGCGCCGATGCCGGCCGGGTACGCCGGTAGCGTCGATGGTCGTGACTCGTCCCGATGAACCGTTCGAGGACAGCCCCGAGGACGATCCCGGCGACGACATCGACGCGGGCGGTCTGCCCGGTCCCACCACGGCCTACGCCGTGAACTGGAAGGTGGTCCTGGCCGTGGATGCGGCCATGGGTGGGCTGGTGGCCCTGGCCGGGCTGATCTCCATGGTGGTGTGGAACTTCGCGCTGGGTGTGTTCCTCACCGGCGTGGGCCTGTTCTACATGGCCATGGTGGCTCGCCGGGCCCGGGGCTGGCAGCACCTGCGACGCCAGGCCGGCCTATAGGTCCGACATCCCGGGCGGGGAGTCCTACGCTCCCAGCATGGCTGTGTCGGTCCACCCCCACATCGTGTGCGTCGACTGCGGCGGTCGGTGTCACCTGCTGTCCTACGAGCCCCACGAGGGCTGGGAGGCCGGTGATGTGGTGGCCTACCGGTGCGAGGACTGCCTGGACCGCTGGGACATCGTCCTCGAAGACGACGATGACGACGCCCCCTACGAGCCGGGCTGACCGGTGCGGGTGATCGCGGGCACCAGTGGCGGCCGGCGACTGGTGGCCCCGGACGGGGCCGGCACCCGACCCACCGCCGATCGGGTCCGGGAGGCCACCTTCAACGCCCTGGCCAGCCTGGACGCCCTGGTCGACGCCGAGGTGGTGGACCTCTACGCCGGCAGCGGGGCCATGGGCATCGAGGCCCTGTCACGGGGGGCGGCCCACGCCACCTTCGTGGACGACGACCGCCGCGCCATCCGGGCCATCGAGGCCAACCTGGCCGCCACCGGGCTGGTCCCCCGGGCCACGGTGGTGCGGGCACCGGCCCAGCGCCTCCTCGACGAGGCCCGACGCCGGCACCAGCGCTGGTCGCTGGCCCTGCTCGACCCGCCCTACGCCTTCGACGACTGGTCCGATCTGCTGGCCGCAGTGCCCGCGGACCTGGCCGTGGTCGAGTCGGGCCAACCGGTGGCCGTCCCCGAGCCCTGGCGTGCGGTCAGGGAGCGCCGGTACGGGACTACGCTCGTCGCCATCCTTCGTTCGCAGCCGCCCGCCGCCCTGCCCGGGCCCGATCCATCGGAGTGACCCGTGGCCCTCGTGCTCTATCCCGGGTCGTTCGACCCGATCCACAACGGCCACCTCGAGATCATCGAGACCGCCTCCCGCCTCTTCGACGGCGTGGTGGTGGCGGCCATGCGCAACCCGCAGAAGGGTGAGCCGCTGTTCTCCTACGCCGAGCGCGAGCAGATGCTGCTCGAGAGCGTGGCCCATCTCGACAACGTGCAGGTGACCATGTTCTCCAGCCTGGTGGTCGACCTGGCCCGCAACGTGGGCGCCGACTTCATCGTCAAGGGGTTGCGCGCCGTGTCCGACTTCGAGTCCGAGTTGCAGATGGCCCAGATGAACCACGAGGTCTCGGGCGTGGACACGCTGTTCATCCCGTCTGCCTCGGCTCACTCGTTCCTGGCCTCCAAGCTGATCCGGGAGATCGCACGCTTCGGCGGCGACGTCTCCGCCATGGTCCCGTCGCCGGTGGCCAAGCGGCTCGAGGAGATGTACGCATCGTGACCGACTTCTCCGACGACCTCGACGAGCTGGCCGATCTCTCCGACGCGCCCACGCCTACGCCGTTCCACGGGGCCGAGGCCGAGGAGCTGCTGCTCCAGCTGCGCGAGATCATCGATGCGGCCCGGCCGGTACCGCTGTCGGCCTCGTCCATGATCTCCAAGGACGAGGTGCTGGCGCTGGTCGACGAGGTTCTGGCCCAGCTCCCGGAGGAGCTGCGAGCGGCGCGCTGGCTGCTCAAGGAGCGCGAGGAGTACCTGGCCCGGGTTCGCCACGAGGGCGATGAGATCCTCGATCAGGCCCGGGCCCGGGCCGAGCGGATGGTGGCTCGCACCGAGGTGGTCAAGGCCGCGGAGTCGAGGGCCTACCAGATCATGGACACGGCCGAGGCCGAGGCCCGGCGACTGCACCACGAGGTCGAGGACTTCTGCGACCAGAAGCTGGCCAGCTTCGAGATCGTCCTGGAGCGCACCATGAAGCTGGTGGCCAGCGGGCGCCAGAAGCTACAGGGGACGAACCTGCTGGGCGAGGTCGAAGAGGAGCCGCTCGACCTGCCACCACCGCCAGCCGCCCAGGCCCCACCCGCGGCCTCCGACGCCTGGGGTGACGAGCCGGACCAGGCCGCCTACGACGAGTTCTTCGACCAGGACGACGCTTCGTGACCGCGACGATCCGCCGTGGGCCCGATGAGGCCGACGGCAGGCACGTGCGCCAGTCGGCAGGAACGTGAGCCGGCCCTCAGGCCGATGAGCGCCGTTCGGCCGCTGCGGGTGGGCGTGTTCGAACTGCTGGCGCATCCCGGCACGCGCCGCCGGTTCGACGATCACGTCGAGCTCGAGGGGCTGGCCGTCTCGTCGGCGGCGGTGACGCCGGGGACGCCCATCGACATCGGCCTGGTGCTCGAGAGCATCGGGGGGCCGATCACCGCCGCCGGCACCATCGGGGTGCACTGGATGGGGGACTGCCGACGTTGTCTGGGGCCGGTGGAGGGCTACGCCGAGGCCGAGGTCCGCGAGATCTTCGAGGCCCGACCCACCGAGGGTGAGACCTACCTCCGCGACGGCGAGCAGATCGACCTCGAGCCGATGGTGCGCGACGCCGTACTGCTGGCGTTGCCGCTGGCGCCGCTGTGCTCGCCCGACTGCCAGGGACCTGCACCCGAGGCGTTCCCGACGGGACCACCCGACGACGACGCGGTGGTGCTCGACCCCCGGTGGGCGGCCCTGCGGGACCTCGACCTGGGGAACTGAGTCAGGACTGGGCCCGGGGCTGGGGTGCGTCCCAGACCACCGTGACCTTGCTCACCGACCCCGTGGTGAGCAGGTGCTGGACGAAGGCGGTGGTGTTCTGCTCGGCGCGGTTGCGTAGGTCGCTGTGGACCGCGGCCTGGGCCAGCTTGGCCTGGGCTCGCTGTTCGAGCTGGTCCTGGGCCACGGGGTTGCCGTCACCCAGCGCATCGCCCACCCGGTCGATCAGGCCCCGCTGGCGGGCGATGATCCGGGTCTGGCTGGGATCGAGCTTGGGGGTGCTCAGCACCGGGGTGGGCAGGTGGACGGTGACCTGGTGGCCGTCGGCGGATCGATGCAGAGCCGTCGAGCTGAGGTGGGAGAAGTCGACGGTGGCGTCGACGTCGCCGGCGGCCGCCAGGACCACGTCCGAGCCGGTCGCCCAGCCGGGCAGCAGCTTGGCCTTCTGCTGCTGGTCGACCAGGGTCTGGAAGCGGCCGGTGGCCGCGTCGAAGGTGGCCAGGTCGCGCACCTGGTCGAGGGCCACCCCGTCGGGGCGCTCGGTGGTGGTGCGTCCGAACGGGTTGAACCCGCTCAGGGCGTTGAGGCCCAGCACCACGGCGAACGCGGCCGTCCCTACGAAGGCCACCGCTCCCACCGCGGCGGCCAGCACCGCGGTCACACGACGAGAACCGCCCTCGTGGCGGCGCGAACGGGCAGACATCGGATCTCCAGGAGGTGGGGGGACAGCCACGCGTCATCGGTGGCCAAGCTGGCACCTCAGGATCCCCCAAGGGAGCGAAAGCTCGGTGAAAGCCCGTCTGGGCGGATCGGACCTGCGCCCGGCGTGCTTGGACGATCGGACCGGCGGACCGCTAGGATCTCCCCCTTGCGTCCGAGGACGCGGCCGCGCCACCGTGCCGCTCACGCCTCGCCGAGCTCGCAGTTCTCCGGCACCATCACGACAGAGGCACCACCATCATGGCCGTCCCCAAGAAGAAGACCTCCAAGGCGAAGAGCCGCAGCCGTCGGGCCTCGGCCTGGACCGTGAAGGCGCCGGCCCGCAGCAGCTGCCCCCACTGCGGAGCCACCAAGCTGCCCCACGTGGTGTGCGGCAACTGCGGCTGGTACCACGGCCGCCAGGCCATCGACGTCGACTGACGCCCGTGCTGCCCATCGCGGTCGACGCCATGGGCGGCGACAAGGCGCCGGCCGAGATCGTGGCCGGCGCAAAGCAGGCGGCCACCTCCCTGGGGGTCGATGTCGTGCTGGTCGGGCGCCCCGACGAGATCGGTGACCCCGGCGACCTCGAGGTGCTGGCCGCCTCCGAGGTGATCGCCATGGACGCGGATGCCGGGGCCAGCGTGCGGCGCATGAAGGACTCGTCGCTGGTGCGCGCCGCCGAGGCCGTCCGCGACGGGCGGGCGTGTGCCATGGTCAGCGCCGGCAACACCGGGGCCACCATGGCCAGCGCCCTGCTGCGCATGGGCCGCATCAAGGGCGTCGCCCGCCCGGCCATCGCCACGCCCATCCCGGTGCTGGGGGGCACCCCGACCGTCATGCTCGATGCTGGTGCCAACGCCGAGTGCAACCCCGAGTGGCTGGTCCAGTTCGCGCAGATGGGAGCGGTCTATGCCCGCGACCGCTTCGAGGTGGCCGCGCCCCGGGTGGCGCTGCTCTCCATCGGCGAGGAGGCCACCAAGGGCAACCCGTTGGTGAAGGAGACCCACAAGCTGTTGGCGGAGGGCTCCTGGATCGGCACCACGGGGGCGGTGTTCGTGGGCAACGTCGAAGGCCGCGACCTGATGACCGACGCGGCCGACGTGGTGGTCACCGACGGCTTCACGGGCAACGTGGCCCTCAAGACCCTCGAGGGCGGGATGCGGGCCTTGGTGGGTGGCGTCCTGGCGGCCTTCGACACCGACGATGCCACCCGCGAGGCGGCCGGTGTGCTGCTCCCCGCCCTGGGTCCGCTGTACGCCCAGCTCGACCCCGAGAACGTGGGCGGCGCCATGCTGTTGGGGGTGGACGGTGTGTGCATCATCAGCCACGGGTCCTCTTCGGCCACGGCCATCGTGAACGCCATCGGGGTGGCCCGAGATCTGGTCGCCGGCCAGACCGTCGAGCACCTGCGCACCGCCACTTCCGGGGCTTGACAAGCAGAAACGTCGTCTGACCTGCTTATTTGCGCGGCTTCACGAGGTCACAAGGTGGGGATCTGGTACCATGACGGCCGCATCCGGGGTTGGCCCGGGTGTCGGCGCCCGCACGCCTCTCGCCGCGTCTGTCGTCCAAGGAGATCGTGTTTCCGTGCCTGCAGAAACCCACGTCGAGCAGGGACCCATCGGCCGCCAGGAGGTGGTGGACCTCATCCGTGACCGGCTGGCCGACATCCTCGAGATCGAGCCGTCCAGCATCCACGAAGGCGACTCCTTCGCCGACGATCTCGACGCAGACTCCCTCGCCCTCATCGAGCTGGTCGAGGCCCTCGAGGAGGAACTGGGTGAGCGCAGTGTCGGCTTTCGCATCGAGGACGAAGACCTCGAAGACCTCAAGACGGTGCGCGACGCGGTCGACTACGTGGTCGGCCGGCTGGGCTGATCTCCTGGACGCCGATGCCCTCCGTCGGTTCGCCGATCGACTGGGCTGCCCCTTCTCCGATCTGGACACGCTCCAGCTGGCGCTGACCCATCGGTCGTGGTGCGCGGAGCACGCGGGCTTCACCTCCAACGAGCGCCTCGAGTTCCTGGGCGACGCCGTGCTCGGGCTGGTCGTGACCACCTACGTCTACCGCCGCTTCGGTGACATGCCCGAAGGCGAGCTGGCCAAGGTCCGGGCCTCGGTGGTGAGTTCTGCCGCCCTGGCCGAGATGGCTGCCGAGGTCGACCTCGGGCCCGTGCTGCTGCTGGGCAAAGGCGAGGACGCCAGCGGGGGGCGAGCCAAGCCGTCGATCCTGGCCGATGCCATGGAGGCGGTGATCGGCGCCACCTATCTCGATCAGGGCTGGGCCTCGGCCGAGCAGTTGGTGCTCAGCCTGCTGGCTGAGCGGATCGACTCGGCGGCCGAAGGTCCCGGCGGCCAGGACTACAAGACCCAGCTCCAGGAGCTGGCTGCCCGGCGCTACGAGCAGCTCCCGGCCTACGAGCTTCGCGACGAGGGCCCGGATCACGCCAAGCGCTTCTACGCGTTGGTCCGTCTGGCCGGCGATCCCATGGGCACCGGTGAAGGGCGGAGCAAGAAGGAGGCCGAGCAGGCCGCGGCCCGCCGGGCCCTGGACCAGCTCACCGTCGACATGCCTGGTGCCGTCGCGGCGGTGGTGCCCGGTGCCGGAGCGCCACCTCCCCAGTCCGTCGGCCTCGGCCGTCGAGAGAGCGAGCCCCACGATGCCTGAGCTGCCCGAGGTCGAGACGATCCGCCGTGAGCTCGAGCGCGAGGCGGTCGGCAAGCGCATCAAGTCGGTCGAGGTGCACGGCACCCGCACGGTGCGCCGACAGACGAAGAAGGCCTTCATCGCCAAGCTCGTGGGCATGAAGATCACCGGCGTCGATCGGCGCGGCAAGTACCTGGTGGTGAAGCTCGACTCCGGCGACGTCGTGGTCATCCACCTGCGCATGAGCGGTCAGCTCCTGCGGACCGCGGCCAAGGAGCCGATGGCCAAGCACACCCATGTGGCGATCACCTTCACCCAGGGCGGCCAGCTGCGCTTCATCGACCCCCGTACCTTCGGGGAGATGTTCGTCACCTCCCCCGACGATCTCACCGCCGAGGTGCCCGAACTGGCCGAGTTGGGCTTCGATCCGGTGGAGAACCCGATCTCGTGGACGGTGTTCGGCCAGTTGCTGGTGAACCGCCAGATGAAGCTCAAGACCTTCCTGACCGACCAGACGATCATCGCCGGGCTCGGCAACATCTACGCCGACGAGATCCTCTTCGCCGCCGGCCTGCGCTACGACCGCCAGACCGACTCACTGTCCACCCAGGAGATCCGGCGGCTCTACCGGTCGGTGGTGGAGACCCTGCACGAGGCCATCAAGTACGGGGGTTCGACCCTCGACGACGAGCAGTACGTCGACCTGAACGGCAAGCCGGGCGAGTTCCAGGAGCACCACCGCGTCTACAACCGCGAAAAGCTGCCGTGCTACCGCTGCCGTCGGGCCACCATCTCCAAGGCCAAGTTCGGCGGCCGCTCCACCTTCTTCTGCGAGATCTGCCAGGTCTGATGACCGACTTGCTCGGCCGTCCGGCCGGCAAGGGACTGCCCTGGCCCTCTGGTCGGCAAGCCTCCCGGCGGGCGCCTTCGGCGTTCGGCGGTCTTCGGTCCAGCGGGTCCGGCCTGGCGGCCTCGCCTTTCCTGGTCCACCCGGATGAACATCAGATGCTCTTCGCCGCGCCCGGCAGCCGCTAGGGTCGGCCGGACCGAGTAGTACCCGCGGAGTCGGCCGTACGGAGACGCGTTGTTCCTCAAGACCCTGACCTTGAAGGGGTTCAAGTCGTTCGCTGACACCACCTCGCTCGACCTCGAGCCGGGCGTCACGGTCGTGGTAGGTCCCAACGGCAGCGGCAAGTCGAACGTGGTCGATGCCATCGGCTGGGTCCTCGGGGCCCAGGCGCCCAGCGCCGTGCGGTCCCAGAAGATGGACGACGTGATCTTCGCGGGCACGGCCAAGCGCAGTGCGCTGGGCCGGGCCGAGGTGTCGCTGACCATCGACAACACCTCGGGCATGTTGCCCATCGAGTTCACCGAGGTCACCCTGACCCGCACGCTGTTCCGCAGCGGCGACAGCGAGTACGCCATCAACGGGGTGCCCTGCCGGCTGCTCGACCTGCAGGAGCTGCTCAGCGACAGCGGCGTGGGCCGTCAGCAGCACGTCATCATCAGCCAGGGCCAGATCGACGCCGTCCTCAACGCCCGCCCCGAGGATCGCCGCGGCATCATCGAAGAGGCGGCCGGCGTGCTCAAGTTCCGTCGGCGCAAGGAGCGCAGCGAGCGCCGCCTGGCCGCGACCGAGGGGAACCTGACCCGGCTCCAGGACCTGTTGCGAGAGGTCCGTCGCCAGTTGCGCCCGCTCGAGCGCCAGGCCGATGCCGCCCGCCGCCACGGCGACGTGGTCGACGAGCTGGAGACGCTGCGCATCCACGTGGCCGGCCGCGAGCTGGCCGCCCAGCGCGCCCGCCTGGAGTCGGCGGCCGGGGAGCGTCGTGAGCTGAACGAGACCGAGCGGGCACTGCGGACCCGCCTGGCCGAGCTGGACACCCTGGTCCTGGCCACCGAGGCACGCCTCACCGCCATGGGCGGCGACGATCTGGGCGACGCCCTGGCCCAGTACGAGTCGCTGTTCGAACGGGCCCGCGGCCTGGGCTCGCTGCTGGCCGAACGTCGCCGGGGCATCGATCGGGATCGCAGCGCCTTCGTAGATCAGGGGGTGATCGCCACCCTCGAGGCCGAGGCCGCCCGGCTGGGAGCCGAGCTGGCCGAGGTCGACGACGAGGCCGCGGCACTGACCCCGCTCCGAGACGAGCTGCGGGTCGCCGAGGCGGCGCTGGGGGCCGAGCGCCAGCACTACGAGACCGACTGGGCGGACGGGGTCACGGCGCCGTCGAGCCGCAGTGCCGAGGTGCGCGGTGAGTTGGGCGCGCTGCGCTCGAGCGTGGAGCGCAGCGAGTCCGAGCTGGCCCGGGTGCGGGCTCGCCTGGAGGGTCTGGCTGACAAGTCGGCCCGCTTGGCGTCGGAGGCCGATCGCCTGCGCGTCGAGATCGCCGCCGCCGAGGAGGCCGAGCTGCCGCTGGTGGAAGCGCTCGACGGTGCCGAGCAGTGGCGGGGCACGGCCGAGGCGTCGCGGGCCCAAGCCGAGGTCGACCACCGGGGCGCGGAGTCCGAGCACCACGCCTGGCTGGCCCGCGCCGAGGCCTTGGCCATGGCCCTCGACGAGGCCCGCAGCCGCGCCGGGGCGGACCGCCTGGCGGGCACCCCGGGCGTGATCGGCACCTTGGCCGACCTGATCGAGATCGACCCGGGTTGGGAGTTGGCCTTCGAGGCCGCCGCCGGCGATGCGCTGGCTGCCATCGTGGTCGACGGCATCGACTCCGCCCGACGATCCCTACAGGCGCTGGCGGCTGACGACCTGCCCGGCGCCGTGCTGGCGCTGTCCGCCGGGCAGGTCGCCAGACCGGTGCCATCGGTGGGTCGGCCGGTGCGCGCCCATGTGCGCCCCGCCGCCTTCGCCACGGCCCCGACGCACCTGGTCGATGCCCTGCTCGATGCGTTGGTGGGCGCGGCCGCCATGGTGGACGGCGGCTGGACCGCAGCGTTGGACGCGGTGCTGGCCCATCCCGACGCGGTCGTGGTCACCTCGGCCGGGGACCGCTTCGGCGCCTCGGGCTGGCGAGTGGGTGCGACCGGCTCGGGGGCCACGGGGGCGGCGCTCGACGAGGCCCGTGAGCGAGCCGAAGCGGCTCGGGCCGGGGTGGTCGGCGCCGCCGATCGCCTGGCCGCAGCCGACCAGGGTGTCGCCGAGGCCCGCCAGGCCGAAGAGGACCTTTCCCGTCAGCTCGACGCCAACGACGGGCGTATGAGCGCGGCGGGTGACAGCCTCATCCGGGTCGAGACCGAGCGTCGGGACGTGTCCACCGAGCAGGACGCCCTGGTGGCGCACGAGGCCGATCTGGCCTCGCGCACCGACCGGGAGCGCGAGCGGGTGGCCGACCTGGAGGCCGAGCTGCCCGCGCTCGAAGCGGTCGAGCAGGAAGCGGCCGAACGGGGCCGGGCCATGGGCCAGGCCCGGGCCCGTCTGGAGGAGCGGGCCGGCGAGGTAGGTGCCCTGCGCACCGACCTCGAGGTTCGGGGCGCCGGAGTGGGGGAGCGGCGCGAGTTCCTGCGCCGCCGCCTGGGCGAGATCGACGAGCGCCTGGCCGGTGCGGCCACCCAACGCGCCGCGGCCGAGCAGCGGCGGGTCGAGCTGGATGCCCGCCAGGTGGCCACCGACCGCCTGGCCGCGGAGGTCGCCGAGCGGTTGGCGGTCATCGAGGAGGGGTTGGGACGGCTGCGCGAGCGCCGTCGTCGCCAGAGCGAGGCGGCGCGCGAAGTGGCCAGCCTGCTCGATCAGCACCGTCACGAGCGCGGTGAGGCCGAGCGCGGCCTGGGCGAGGTGCGTGAGCGCCAACAGCGACTCGAGATCGCCGACGCCGAGACCAAGCTGCGCATCGAGACCACCGTGGAGAGCCTGCGGCGCGAGCTCGACTGCGAGCCGGATCAGGCGCTGGCCACCGAGTGCCCGGCACTGGCCGACGCCACCACCCCAGCGGCGCGCATCCGCGAGCTCGAGCGGGAGCTGCGCATCATGGGTCCGATCAACCCGTTGGCCCTCGAGGAGTTCGAGGCCCTCGGGGAGCGACACGAATTCCTGCAGGGACAACTCGACGACGTGAAGGAGTCACGCCGCGAGCTGGGCAAGATCATCCGGGCCATCGACGCCGAGATCGTCGACGTGTTCGCCTCTGCCTACGCGGACGTGGCCCAGAACTTCGAGCAGCTCTTCGACACCCTCTTCCCGGGTGGTCGTGGACGGCTACGCCTGACCGATCCCGACAACCTGCTGGACACGGGCATCGAGCTCGAGGCGCGACCCTCGGGCAAGAACGTGCGCAAGCTCTCGTTGCTCTCCGGCGGCGAGCGGTCGCTCACCGCCCTCGCCTTCCTGTTCGCGGTGTTCCGGAGCCGGCCGTCTCCCTTCTACGTGATGGACGAGGTCGAGGCCGCGCTCGACGACGTCAACCTGCACCGATTCCTCGGCCTGGTGGCCGAGTTTCGCGACGACGCACAGCTCATCATCGTGAGCCACCAGAAGCGCACCATGGAGGCCGCCGACTGCCTCTACGGCGTGACCATGCAGCCCGGCGGCTCGTCCAGGGTCGTGAGCGAGAAGGTCGACGACTCCTTGGTCCGGCGCTAGCTCCTCGCGCCGGCTCCGGCAGGCGAGCGCCCGGAGGGAGGCTGGCCGACCCAAGGGCCGGTGCTACGGCAGCTTCTGGTACCAGGCCAGGCTGAGGATTCCGGTGGCGGCCAGCAGGATCAGGGCCAGCCCCGTGAACCACTGCGAGATGTTCTGCAACTCGGTGACGTAGCCGATCGAGCTGCCGATGTCCTGGTAGACGCTCTTGAGCTGGCTGCCCGTGGTGGCCGAGTAGAAGTGGCCGCCGGTGGTGTGGGCGATGTCCTGGAGGGCAGCCTTGTCCACCGGCACGGGGATGGCCACGGGCTCCTGGGGCAGGGTGATGGAGCCCGAGTCGGTGCCGAAGGCGATGGTGGACACCGGAACCTTGGCCTTGATCGCGGCGGCCGCCGCCTGGTCGTTGGATCGTCCCGCGTTGGTGGTGCCGTCGGTCATCAACACGATGCGGGCCGGCACCTGGACGCCCTTGACCGTCGGTAGCTGCTTGAGCGCGGCGAGGCAGGTGTAGATGGCTTCACCGATGGCGGTGCGCTCGCCCAGCTGGGCGCCGTCGATGCCGCGAGCCACCGCGTCGCGGTCGGTGGTGGGTGACACCACCAGCGAGGCGTTGCCGTTGAACAGGACCAGACCCACGTTGATGCGCTGGGGCAGCCCGTTCACGAAGGACTTGGCGGCGGTCTGGGCGGCCTTGATGCGGTTGGGGCTCACGTCGGTCGCCTCCATCGACAGCGAGGTGTCGATGGCCAGGCAGATGGTGGCCCGCTCACGCGGGACCTTGGTCTTGCGGGCGGGTTGGGCGAAGCCGACGACCAGGGTGGACAGGGCGACGAGGAAGAGCAGCGCCGGGACGTGGCGGCGCCACCCGGGTCGCTTGGGCGCGACCTGATCGAGCAGGGCCAGGTTGGTGAAGCGCACTGCGTAGGCGTGGCGGCGACGTTGCAGCACCACGTACGCCGCGGCCAGCGCGACGGCGCCCAACAGCAGCCACAGGCGTTCGGGGGACAGGAAGCTCATGGGGTCAACCTTTGGCGTGCCTCGAGGCGCTCGCGACGAAGGGCGACGAAGCGCACCAGGTCGAGCAGCCAGTCCGTATCGGTCCGCAACAGCAGGTGGTCGGCGTTGGCCGACCGGATTCGCCCGGTGATCTCGGCCCGCTGATCGGCCGCGGCCTCGGCGAATCGGGCCCGGGTGCGGGCACTGCCGGTGTTGATCTCGCGGCGCTGGCCGGTCTCCGGGTCGATCAGGTCGATCACGCCCACGTCGGGCAGCTCGAGCTCGCGGGGATCCACGACCTCCACCGCCAGCACCTCGTGGCGGGCGCTCAGCGCCCGCAGGGGACGATCCCAGTCCGCGTCGGACAGGAAGTCGGAGATGACCACGATCATCCCCCGCCGGCGGGTGGCACTGGCCAGGCGACGGAGGGCACCGTCCAGATCGGAGGCGCCGGGGTGATCGTCCTTGGCCGCTTGGAGGGCCCGGTACAACAGGGCCTGGAGGTGGGCCCGGCCGGTGCGGGCCGGCATGGTCACCGGATGGGCGCCCTCGAGTACCACCGCCCCGACGCGATTGCCCGTGCGTTGGGTCAGGAAGCCGATGGCGGCCAGCGCGGCCAGGGCCAGATCGCGCTTCTCGCAGTCCGCGGTGCCGAAGGCCAGGCTGGCCGAGAAGTCGGCCAGCACCCAGGTCTCGAGCTCACGGTCGGCGATGGTCTGGCGGATGTGGGGCTCGAGGGTACGAGCCGTCACGTTCCAGTCGATGCGACGCACGTCGTCGCCGGCCGCGTACGGACGGGTCTCGCCCGCCTCGGTGCCGTGGCCGGGGACCAAGCCGCGGTAGTCGCCCTGGAGCAGGCCGTCGAGGCGGCGCGTCACGCTCAGCTCCAGCCGGCGCAGCACCTCCGAGGACGGCCCCGTGGCCACGCTCGGCGGGCGGTTGCCCTGCGAGCTGAGACGGATCGTCTCGTTGGCCTGGCTCATTGGTTCGGGGCCGCGAAGGGCGACCCCGGAGCAGGATGGGCCGGCGGGACGGGATAGGCGGTGGTGGGCGCCGAGGTGTCACCGGGAGGCGGCGACGTGGTGGTGACCGGCGCCGGGTCCTGGCTGGGCGACACCCGCGGCGCGGGTACCGTGCTGAGCAGGCGGGTCATGAGGTGCTCGACGGTGAGTCCCTGGGCCAAGGCCTCGTAGCTGGGCACCAATCGGTGGCGCAGCACGTCCGGGGCCACGTCGTAGACATCCTGGGGCAGGGCATAGGTGCGGCCCCTCAGCAGGGCCAGCGCACGGGCGCCGGCCACCAGGCCCAGGCTGGCCCGGGGACTGGCTCCGAAGGCCAGCAGGTCCTCGAGCTCGGGGAGGCCGAACTGGCCCGGGTGGCGGGTGGCCAGCACCAGGCTGACCGCGTACTCGACCACGCCGTGGTCGACGTAGACATCGTCGGCCAGGTCCTGGAGGGCCAGCAGGTCGTCCAGGCCCAGCACCTGCTCGGCGTGGGGCGGGTGCACGCCCATGCGGTGGACGATCTCGATCTCCTCGGCGGGGCTCGGGTAGCCGATGACGATCTTCATGAGGAACCGATCGCGCTGGGCCTCGGGCAGCGGATACACGCCCTCGCTCTCGATCGGGTTCTGGGTGGCCATCACGATGAACGGCGACGGCACGTCGAAGGTGGTCCCGCCGATGGACACGTGGTGCTCGGCCATGACCTCGAGCAGCGCCGACTGCACCTTGGCCGGAGCCCGGTTGATCTCGTCGGCCAGCACGAAGTTGGCGAAGATGGGGCCCAACTCGACGTCGAAGCGTTCGCTGGAGGCCCGGTAGATGCGGGTGCCGGTGATGTCGGCGGGCAGCAGGTCGGGGGTGAACTGCAGGCGCGTGTAGCTGCCGCCCACCACGGTGGCGAGGGTCTCGGCCGCCAGCGTCTTGGCCAGGCCGGGTACGCCTTCGAGCAGCGCGTGGCCCCGCGCCAGCAGGCAGACCAGCAGCCGCTCGATGGCCCGGTCCTGACCGACGATCACCTTCTTGACCTCGAACACGGCCTGCTCGAGGCGGGCCGGCGAGATGGTCTGGACGGTGGGGCCGGCGCCGGCGGCGGTGGCCGTCGGCGTCGTGGGCGGGACGGAATCGGTCATCGTCGAGGCTCCAGAGTGGGGGACGTCGTAGGGCAGATGAGCACAGCCGGGCGAAGGCCAGGATAAAGGTCCCGCCCGAGGTGGGGCCGGCCCGGCCCGATCGACGCTCCAGGGATCGCCTGCCACCCGGGGACCGGGCCGGCGGCGATACGTTTTCAAGGTGAGGATCCTGGTCGTCGACGATGAACCCGACCTGGTCGAGGCAGTGGCGCGCGGTCTGCGCCGGGACGGTTATGCGGTCGACGAGGCGGGCTCGGGGTCCGAGGCGCTCGAGAAGTTGGCCGTCAACGACTACGACCTGGTCTGCCTGGACGTGACCATGCCGGGCGTCGACGGTCGCGAGGTGTGTCGCCAGATCCGCGACGATCCCCGCGTCGAGCCGGGCCCCCGTGTGCTCATGCTCACCGCCCGCGACTCGCTCGAGGATCGCGTGGCCGGTCTCGATGACGGCGCCGACGACTACCTGGTCAAGCCCTTCGCCTTCCCCGAGCTGCTGGCTCGGGTGCGCTCCCTGCTGCGTCGCGACGCCGGTACCACGACCGCGGTGCTGCGGGTGGGCGAGCTCGAGCTGGACGCCGCCCGCCACGTGGCCCGCCGCGGCGATCGCGAGCTCGACCTCACCGCCAAGGAGTTCGCCCTTCTGCGCTACTTCATGACCAACGCCGGCCAGGTGCTGTCCCAGGAGCGCCTCCTCGAACACGTGTGGGACGAGTACGCCGACCCGTTCACCAACACGGTGCGGGTCACGGTGGGCACGCTGCGCCGCAAGCTGGGGGGCGACGATCAGAGCCAGCTGATCGACACGGTGGTGGGACGGGGCTACCGACTCCACGACGACGACCAGCTGGCGCCGTGAGCATCCGCCTCCGGCTGGCGTTCATCTATTCGGTGGTGTTGTGCCTGCTGGCCGCCTTGGTGGTGGGCGCCATCTACCTGGCGCTGGCCCACGCCCTGGCCGAAGAGCCGGCCCCGGTGGTGGCCCACCAGGTTCAGCCGGTCCCGGGCCAGCCCGGCACGGTGACGGTGGCGCCGGTGCAGCTCGAGACGGCGCAACGTGTGGCCAACGAGAGCGCGCTCTACAAGTTGCGCACCTACTCCTTCGCCGCCCTGCTCGTGCTGTTCGCGGTGAGCCTCGGGGTGGGCTGGCTGGTCGCCGGCTACGTGCTCAGGCCGATCGGGCGCATCACCAAGGTGGCCCGCGAGATCACGGCCACGGACCTCTCGCGGCGCATCGACCTGGGCGGACCCGACGACGAGCTGCGCCGCCTGGGCGACACCTTCGACGACATGCTGGGCCGCCTCGACGACGCCTTCGCCAGCCAACGTCAGTTCATCCAGGAGGCGTCCCACGAACTGCGCAACCCGCTGGCGGTGATACGCACGAACCTGGAGGTGACCCTGGCCGACCCGGCCAGCACGAACCAGGAACTGCGCCACACCGCAGAGGTGGTCGACCGGGCGACCGAGCGCATGAGCCGGTTGGTGGACGACCTGCTGCTCTACGCCCGCAACGAGACGCCCGCCCTCGTGCACGAGCGGATCGACGCCGCCTCCCTGGTTCGCGAGGCGGCCGAGGAGTTCCAGGCGCCGGCCGAGGCAAGAGGGCTGCACCTGATGTGGTCGGCCGCACCCGAGCTCGACGTGGTCGGCGATCGCAACGCCCTGCGCCAGGCTCTGGCCAACCTGCTGGCCAACGCCACCCGCCTGGCTCCCGCCGGTTCGACGGTCGGCGTGCGCGCCGGGCGCGAGGGACCGTGGGTGTGGCTGGCGGTGGACGACCAAGGGCCCGGGATCGCCGTCGAGGATCAGGCCGCCGTCTTCCAGCGATTCTGGAAGGGCAAGCCCTCGGGGGACACCGGGGACCGGCGCAGCGGGCTCGGCCTGACCATCGTCCGCCAGGTGGTGCAGGCCCACGGAGGCGAGGTGAAGCTGGTGTCGGCCCCCGGGGTGGGCTCGACCTTCGCCTTGTGGCTCCCCGCCGCCGCCCCGGCGCCCGCCGCCGGGGCACCTACCGGGCCGCGCCAGGACCTGGCCCCGGCGCCCGGGCCGTACCCGGTGGGGGACCAGGGCTCGACCTCTTAACCGTCCTTTACCGGCGACGCCCTAGGTTGGCCGGGGCCCAGCCACACCCGCGAGGAAGCACCCACCTGTGACCGATTGGCACGACGAGCCCGGACCCCAGCCGCCCGACCTTCCCCGCTGGGGTGCCCCGGTGGCCGGTCGGTGGTCGGCCGGGTCGGAGCCGCCCACGCCGCCGCCTGGGCCCCCGGCGACCAGGACGGCCCGGGCCACCGGTCGGGGCTGGCTGGTGGTGGCCGCCGTGATCGTGGCCACGGCCCTGGTGGCCGCCGGCTACCTGGTCGGCCAAGCAGAGCGCAACGGCCAGAACACGAGCTCCGGGGCGCTGGCTGCCACCTCCACCAGCTCCGCCGGTCCGACCACGCCGACCGTCCCCGCTGCCGGTGGCCAGCCTGTGGTGGCGGTGGCGAGCGCCCTCAGCCCGGCGGTCGTGCAGATCCAGACCCCCGACGGGCTGGGTTCGGGCATCGTCTACGACGCGTCAGGTCTGATCGTGACCAACGCGCATGTGGTGGGTACCGCCACCAGCGTGCAGATCACACGATCGAACGGTCAGACCCTGAGCGGGAACGTGGTCGGCGCCGACCCGTCCTCCGACGTGGCCGTGGTCCGCGTCGCCCCGGGTTCGGCCCGCCTCACCGCGGCCAAGCTGGCCCACTCCGAGCCCGCAGTCGGATCTGTGGCAGTGGCCATCGGCAGTCCCTTCGGGCTGAGCGGCACCGTCACCTCAGGTGTGGTGAGCGCCGTCGACCGGCCCTTGGAGAACGAGGCGGCCGTCGCCGTGAACATGATCCAGACCGACGCGGCCATCAACCCGGGTAACTCGGGCGGTGCCCTGGCCGACATCAACGGCGAGGTCATCGGGGTCAACGCGGAGATCTTGAGCCAGAGCGGGGACAACAACGGCATCGGCTTCGCCATCCCGATCCGCACGGCCATGGCGGTGGCGGCCAAGATCACCGCCGGGGACTCGCTGGCCAGGCCGGTGGTCGGCGTGCAGGTCCGCAACGATCCATCGGGCGCGGCCGGTGCCTATGTCGTGACCGTGAACCCCGACAGCCCGGCGGCCAAGGCCGGGCTGCGGACCGGGGACCTGATCGTGGCCATCGACGGGACGTCCGTGCGCCACCTCCGGCGATTTCGTGGATGAGGTCATCGTGCACAGTCCCGGTGATCGGGCCACGTTGCCGCGTCGAACGAGGGAGCTCGACCCTCACCGTCGAGGTCACCCTGGCCTCCTCGTGAGCCACGACCGGTCCCAGCCGCCAGCGGTGGGGTCCACGACCGGCTGAGTTCGACACCGGGCAGCCTGGATAGGCTGCCCGGACCATGGGCCCGGTCCTCATCGTCATCGTCATCGCCGTCGTGCTGGCGGGTGTCGTCGGCATCACCTTCGCCCTCACCCGGGGGCGCGCCGGCGGCGACGCCACGCTGCTCGAGCCGCCACGTCCCGGCGTCGAGCCCACCACCCGGCCAGCAGCTCGTCGGTCCGAGGTGGCGCCGACCGAGAGCCCCGAAGCAGGCGCCCAGCCCGTCGAGGTCGACGAGGAGCTGGCCGCCGCGGTCGACGAGGCTCTGGCCCCGACCGAGGTCGAGGCCCCGGCTGAGGTCGAGGCGCCGGTCCGGCCGCGACTCGCGCGACCGGCTGGGCAGGGCGCGCGGGCTGCTCGGCGGATATGTGGGGTCCATCCGCTCCCGCAGCGGCATCGACGCCGAGACCTGGGACGAGCTGGAGGAGGCACTCATCCTGGCCGACGTGGGCATCGGGCCGACCACCGCCCTGCTCGACTCGTTGCGCACCCGGGTCAAGGCCGAGGGCCTGACCTCCAGCGACCAGCTGGTGGACGCCCTCAAGGTGGAGCTCAAGGCCCGGCTGTCCGGCTTCGATCGGGCCCTGCACTTCGCCGAGGCCGCCCCTTCGGTGTGGTTGTTCGTCGGGGTGAACGGTGTGGGCAAGACCACCACCGTGGGGAAGTTGGGCCAGGCCGAGATGGCGGTGGGCCACAAGGTGGTGATGGCGGCGGGTGACACGTTCCGGGCCGCGGCCGGCGAGCAGCTGGGCATGTGGGCCGAGCGCACCGGGGCCGACTTCGTCCGGGGGGACGACGGCGGTGACCCCAGCGCGGTGATCTTCGATGCGGTGGAACGGGCGGCGGCCACCGGTGCCGACCTCGTGCTGGCCGACACCGCCGGACGCCTGCACACCAAGGTCAACCTGATGGAGGAGCTGCGCAAGGTCCGCCGTGTGGCCGAGAAGGGCGCGGGCACGGTCTCGGAGGTCCTGCTCGTACTCGACGCCACCACCGGCCAGAACGGGCTCATCCAGGCCCAGCAGTTCACCGAGGCCGTCGAGCTGACCGGTGTGGTCCTGACCAAGCTCGACGGCTCGGCCAAGGGCGGGATCGTGGTGGCCATCCAGGACCAGCTGGGCATTCCGGTCAAGCTGGTGGGAATCGGCGAGACGGTCGTCGACCTCGTAGCCTTCGAGGTCGACGAGTTCGTCGACGCCCTGATCGCCTGATGGCCACGAGCCCCGACCGGTGCAGAGCGTCGGCCGGTACCCGAACCAACGAGTGAGGTCGAGGTCCATGCTGAGGTTCCTGTTCCGCCTGGTGCTGCTGCCGTTCCGCCTCGCCTTGGGTGTGGTCGAGACCGGCTTTCGCGTCGGGTTGGCCGTCGGGCGACTGCCGGTGCGGCTCTCCAACGGAGTGGGACGGGTGCTGGGTCTGCGAGCCGTGGTCACCCTGGTCGCCGGGGTGGTGCTGGGCCTGCTGTTCGCCCCGGGCCCTGGCCGCGAGCTGCGCAGCCGCCTCCGGGCGCTGTCGGCCGCCCGGCGCATGACCAGCGACGCCGAGCTGACCGAACGGGTGACCTTCGAGCTCGAGCACGCACCGCGGACCTGGCACCTGCCCCAGCCGGACATCACGGTGGTGGGAGGCCGGGTGGTGCTGCGGGGCTCCGTGGCGCTCGACTCGGCCCGCGAAGAGCTGGGTCGGGTGGCGGGAGCGGTCCCCGGCGTCTCGGCTGTCGAGAACCTGGTGGCCGTCGTCGTCGATGACGACGTGACCGCCCACGACGAAGTGACCAGTTGAAACTCCGGTAGTCTCGCCCCTCCATGTTCGACGCGCTCTCCGACCGATTCGAAGGCATCTTCGCCCGGGTTCGCAACCGCGGGCGCCTGAGCGAGTCCGATGTCGACGAGGTGCTGCGCGAGATCCGCCTGGCCCTGCTCGAAGCCGACGTCAACCTGACGGTGGTCAAGAGCCTGGTCGGTCGGATCCGCGAGCGGTGCGTGGGCGAGGAGTTGAGCAAGGCGCTCAGCCCGGCCCAGCAGGTCGTCAAGATCGTCAACGAGGAGCTCACCGCCACCCTCGGTGGCGAGACCGTGCGCATCACCTACGCGTCCAAGCCGCCGACGGTCGTGCTCATGGCCGGCCTCCAAGGCTCGGGTAAGACCACGAACTCGGCCAAGTTGGCCCGCTGGTTCAAGTCCCAGGGCCGCAACCCCCTGCTGGTGGGTGCCGACCTCCAGCGCCCGGCGGCGGTGGCCCAGCTGCGCACCCTCGGCCAGCAGGTCGAGGTCCCGGTGTTCAGCGAGGCCACCGATCCGGTGAGCGTGGCCCGGGCGGGTGTGGCCGAGGCCAAGCGCAAGGGCCGCGACGTGGTCATCGTCGACACGGCCGGCCGGCTGGCCATCGACGCCGAGCTCATGGACGAGGTGCGGCGCATCTCCGAGGCGGTCGAGCCGCGCTACACGTTCCTGGTGGTCGATGCCATGACCGGCCAGGACGCGGTCAACACGGCCGAGTCCTTCCACCAGACCCTCGAGCTCGACGGCGTCATCCTGACCAAGCTCGACGGCGACGCCCGCGGCGGCGCGGCCCTCTCGGTCAAAGAGGTGGTCGGGCGTCCGATCGTCTTCGCCTCCACCGGCGAGAAGCTCAAGGACTTCGACCTGTTCCACCCGGATCGTCTGGCCGGGCGGATCCTGGGCATGGGTGACATGCTCACCCTGATCGAGAAGGCCGAGGAGGTCTATGAGAAGGACGAGGCCGAGGCGGCCGCGACCAAGCTGCTCGAGGGCAAGTTCACCTTGGACGACTTCCTCGTCCAGATGCAGCAGGTCAAGAGGATGGGCTCGCTCAAGGACACGCTCAAATTGCTGCCGGGTGTGCCCAAGGAGATGCGCGACGCCGAGATCGACCCTCGCGAGATCGCGCACATCGAGGCCATCATCCAGTCGATGACCAGCGAGGAGCGCACCCGCCCCGAGTTGATCGAGGCGTCCCGGCGCACCCGAATCGCCAGCGGCTCGGGCACCACGCCGGCGGCGGTCGACGGGCTCATCAAGCAGTTCAAGGAGATGAGCAAGATGATGAACCGGATGGGCGGGTTCGGTTCCAAGCGCATGGCCAAGAAGAATCGCAAGAACGCCAAGAACGCCAAGAAGGGGGGGCGGGGTCGGGGCTCGGGCGGGGGCCGCGTCACCGAGGGACGGGCGCCGCTGCGACTGCCGGACCTCGACTTGTCCAAGCTGGCCGCCGGAGGTCCCGGCGCCGGTCCTGGCCTCGAGGGACTGCCCGATCTGGACGGGCCCGGAGGGCTCGGCTTGAACTGAGGCCCCGCCAGGGCGCACCATGGTAGGTCGCACCGGTCCCACCTCACCGACACCAGCACAGCCGTCCGGCTGAGCGTCACCCCAAGAGAGAAGAAGCAACGTGGTCAAGCTCCGCCTCATGCGGATGGGCAAGAAGAAGCAACCGACCTACCGGGTGGTCGCCGCCGACGCCCGGTCGCCCCGCAACGGCCGGTTCATCGAGATCGTCGGCACCTACGAGCCGCGCCGCGAGCCGTCGGCGATCGTCATCGACAACGACAAGGCGTTGGCCTGGTTGCGCAAGGGCGCTCAGCCCACCGAGCGCGTCGAGAAGCTCCTCAAGCTGTCCGGAGCGTGGGACGAGTTCAAGGGAACGGCCGCACCGTGAGCGACGCGGACGACCTCACCGAGACCGAGCTGACCGACGCCGACGAGCTCGACGACTATGACGATGACGTCGATGGCGACGACGAGGTCGACGGCAACACCATCACCGCCGGCAACGCCCGGGCAGTCCTCGACTACCTGGTCCGGGCCGTGGTCGACGACCCGGACTCGGTCGATGTGCAGATCGAAGAGGGTGGCCGGCGGCCGTCGCTCAACGTGACCGTGGCTCCCGGCGACATGGGCCGGGTCATAGGCAAGCGGGGTCGCGTGGCCACCTCCATCCGGACCGTGACCCGCTCGGCGGCGGTGCGTGACGGTGTCGAGGTCGACATCGAGTTCCTCGACTGACCCAGCTCGAGATCGGCCGCATCACGCGGCCCCACGGCCTGCGCGGGGAGGTGCTGGTGGCACTGGTCACTACCGAAACCTCGCGGCTGGATGTGGGTTCGACCCTTCAGACAGGCACCTCGGAGCTGACCGTCGAGCGCGCCAGCCCGCATGGCCGCCAGTGGATCGTCGCCTTCGCCGGGGTCTCCACCCGCGAGGACGCCGAGTCGCTGGTGGGGCAGATCCTGACGGCCGAACCCAAGCCCGAGGCCGACCAGAGCGATGACCAGGCCACGCTGTGGGTGCACGAGCTCGTGGGAGCGCAGGTGATCGACGCCACCGGTGCCGAGCGAGGACGGGTGGCGGCGGTGGTGGCCAACCCGGCCAGCGACCTGCTCGAGCTCGACTCGGGCGCGCTGGTGCCCCTGCGATTCGTGGTGGGCGGGGTGGAGACCAGCCCCGGAGGTCGTGTGGTACGGGTGGATCCGCCTGCCGGCATCTTCGAGTAGCAGGATCTTCGACCAGCAGGATCTTCGATAAGGAGCAGCTCGAGCCATCGTGCGCATCGATGTCTTCACCATCTTCCCGGACATGGTCACGGGGTTCGCCGGACTCAGCCTGTTGGGTCGAGCCGGTCGGGCCGGGTTGCTCGACCTGCGGGTCCACGACCTGCGGTCGGCCACTTCGGATCCTCATCGTTCGGTCGACGACACCCCCTTCGGCGGCGGTCCCGGGATGGTGCTGATGCCCGAGCCGCTGTTCGCGGCGGTGGAGGCGGTGGATCCGCCGCGTCCCTTGCTGCTCCTCGGTCCCGGGGGGGCCCGGTTCGACCAGGCCCACGCCCGCCAGCTGGCCGGGGGTGACGGGTTCTCACTCCTGTGTGGTCGGTATGAGGGGGTGGACGAACGCGTGCGGCGCCATCTGGTGGACGGCGAGCTGTCGGTGGGCGACTACGTGCTGGCCGGCGGCGAGGTGGCGGCCATGGCGGTGATGGAGGCCGTCGGGCGCCTGGTTCCGGGGGTGATGGGCAATGACCGGTCGGCCACCGACGAGTCCTTCTCCGACGGCCTCCTCGAATACCCGCAGTACACCAAGCCGGCCACGTTCCGGGGCTGGACCGTGCCCGAGGTGCTGCGCTCGGGCGACCACGGCCGGGTCGACCGTTGGCGGCGGGCGCAGGCCCTGCGGGCCACCCTGGCCGTGCGCCCCGACCTCATCGAGGCCCGGGGCGGACTGACCGACGAGGATCGGCACCTGCTCGACGAGTTCGGCCCCGAGACCTGACGGCGCCGGGATGCATCCTCGGTCGGTGCTTTGCCGCTTCGGGGTCGCGCCCCTATCCTGCTGTGTCCCCCCTGAACCGCCAGTAGCTGGCTGACACGTGCCCTCGGGTCGTCGGCCCCGCCGGAAAGTGCGCACCATGAACCCCACCGACATCGTCGACCAGCAGAGCCTGCGCGATGACATCCCCGACTTCGCCCCGGGCGACACGCTGAAGGTGCACGTCCGGGTGGTGGAGGGATCGCGCGAGCGGGTCCAGGTGTTCCAGGGCGCGGTCATCCGCCGTCAGGGCGACGGCATCCGCGAGACCTTCACCGTGCGCAAGGTCAGCTTCGGGGTGGGCGTCGAGCGCACCTTCCCCGTCCACTCGCCGATCGTGGCCAAGATCGAGGTCGTCACCCGTGGCGACGTCCGCCGGGCCAAGCTGTACTACCTGCGCGATCGCGTGGGCAAGGCAGCCAAGATCAAAGAGAAGCGCGACTGATCGATCCAGCGTCGGTCGGGGCCGCCTCCCGATCGGCAGGCGGCATCCGTCGTGACGAGGTCACCATGACCGCTCGACGCCAAGCCCTCGGGGCCCGCGGCGAAGCGCAGGCTGCCCGCTGGTACACCGACCATGGCTATGAGGTGATGGCGCGCAACTGGCGATGTCGCGACGGCGAGATCGACCTGATCGTCCGCCGTCAGCGCACCATCGTGTTCTGCGAGGTCAAGACCCGCACCTCCGACGCGTTCGGACTGCCGGCCGAGGCCGTGACCCGGGCCAAGCGCGAGCGGTTGCGCCATCTGGCAGCCAGATGGCTCGACGAGAGCCCGGTCCGGCCGGTCGGCATCCGCTTCGACGTGGCTGCCATCCTCGACGGTCACCTCGAGATCATCGAAGGCTGCTTCTAGTCTTCTGGCCCTTCGGTCGGCAGGCCTCCCTGGCGGGCTGCGTCCTTCCGAGCGTCTCTACACGGTGTGGAGGTGAGCCGGCAGGTGGGCCACGTTGCCGAAGGGATGAAGGCTGAAGGCGTGGCCGTGGCTGATGGCAAGTGGGGTGAGCAGGCTGATGGAGGCGTGGCTGGTCACGAAGCGCAGCCACTCCCAGGGAACCGGCGGGATGCCCAGCAGGTAGGCGATGAGCGTGGCGTTGGTGCCTCCGTGAGCCACCACAGCCACCCGGCGCTCGACCTGGGGGAGCTGCCAGAGTGCAGGCGTCTCCGAGAGCCGCGCCGCGCCGATCGACTCCAGCGCGCCGGCCACGCCAGTCGTGACCCGCTGGTGGAAGTGGCGGAAGGTCTCGCCCCCCGGCAGGCCCTCCCACAGGTCCTCGAGCGGTCGGGCCCAGCCCTCGGTGAAGGCGCGGGCCACGGCCTCGGTGGGCGTGCCCTCCCAACGGGGGGCGCCGATCTCGGCCAGCCAGTCCAGGGTGGTGGGTTCGATCCCGGTGCGGGCGGCCAGCGGCGCCGCCGTCTGCTGGGCCCGGACCAGGGGCGACACCCAGATCTCGTCGAGGGCCAGGTCGGGATGGTCGACCAAGTGGTCGGCCACGGCCTCGGCCTGGCTTCGACCCCGTCCGGTCAACGGCGGGTTGTCCACGCTCAGGCCGTCCCGTTCCCATTCGGGTTCGCCGTGGCGGATCAGCACGACCTCCATCCGGTTGAGCCTACGGCGCCCCCCGGCGGGCCCGGGTGCCCGCGACGGTCAGCCGACCGCCGCCCACGCCACGAGCCCGACGCAGATGACCAGCGCGGCGACCACGAGCAGGTAGTCGAGCGGCGAACGGCGATGCTGACGGTGCGGATTGAAACCCACGGGACCAGTATCGCCGAGGCCGCGAGGCCGGATGTCACCGTGCCCCGTCCGTTTGGCCGGTCGATCGAGGGTCGCGGTCTCTTGATTATGCTCCGACGATGGTCGAGGGCGAGCTGAGCGTGCCCGAGCCGTCCCCCCGGACCTGTCGCCGCCTCCCCGGGTGTCCGCAGCCGCGGGCGGTCTCGACCTCGATCAGATCGCCTCGGGAACCGCGGTGGCGCCGCGGACGTCCGATGGCCACTCGATCCCGGCTCGTGCACCCCGGACCGGGCGAGCCGTGCGGCCGATGATCATCGGCGGGGCGCTGCTGGTGGCCGCCGTCGTGTTGCCGCTGCTGCGGCAGCAGGGCACCCCGAGTTGGCAGACGGTGTGGGCCGAGGACGGATCCGTCTATGCCCAGCAGGCGATTCGCAGTGGCCCCTTGGCCGTGCTGTTCCGGGGCTACGCCGGGTATCTGCAGTTGCCGCCCCGGTTGCTCATCATCCCGGCCTCGTGGATGTCGATCCGTGACCTGGCCTGGTACTGCGCCATCGTCTCGGTGGTGGTCTCGGCCCTGCTGGCCTGGTTCGTCTACCGGATGAGCGAGCCATGGATCGCGTCGCCGACGGTGCGGATCGTCCTGGCTTCCTTCGTCGTGGTTGCCCCCAGCCTCGGCCCCGAGAACACCGCATGCATCGTGAACACGATCTGGGTGTTCGCCGCGGTCGCACCCTGGGCCCTCGTCTCGCGACGCGAGGGTGGTCGGGATACGGGCCTGCGGGCCGGCGTGGCGTTCCTGGCTGCGACCTCGACGCCACTGTGCGTCGTGTACCTCCCGCTGGCGTTCGGTTGGCTGCTCATTCGCCGTACCCGCTCGGCGCTGGTGGTGACCGGTGTCTTCTGCGTCGGGCTGCTGGTTCAGGCGGCCGTCGTCTGGTCCACGACCGACACCGGCCATCCGTTCGTGATTCGCAACCTGGCCACCCTGCGTGATGCGGTGGGCGTGCGGGTGTTCGGCGTCTTCCTGGTCGGACCCAGATGGGTGGCGAGGCTCTGGGCCGCGAACTGGTGGCTCACCGCCATCGGGTGCACGGTGATCGTGGTCGGGCTGGCCTGCCTCCTGTGGCCGAAGTCGGGTCGCTGGTCCCAGTCCCTGGCGCCGGTGCTGGGCATCCTCGCCGTAGCGATGTTCGTGGTCCCGGTCTGGGGTCGCGGAACATTCGCACTGGGCCTGATCCAGGGCGGGGTCGACGCCCAGGCGTCGAGTCGCTTCGACGTGATACCGGTGATCCTGCTCGGGTCTGCGTTCGCGCTCCTGGTCGCGCCCCGGAGTGCCGCGGCGCCGACCCGAATCCGACGGATCGCGCTGAGGGTGTTCGTGGCTCAGGTGGCGCTGCTCGCGATCGTGAACTTCTCGCTGCACACCACCCGGTCGTTCGAGTCGCGATGGTCGGCCAAGGTCGCCCTCGTCTACCAACACCACTGTGTCGGGGCGTCTCCGGACAAGGTGGTGACCATCCCGAACATCTTGCCGAGTAAGCGGTTTCCCGATGGGTTCTTCCCGGTGATCCTCCCGTGCCGGAGCCTCGCAACCTGACGCGTCCGGGTGCGCTCGACCCCTTTCCATGTGTGGAGCGGACCGCTAGGGTCGACTTCGCGCTTCGAGAGCCGGCGGACGGCCTCCTCTGAGGATCCACTTTGAGGAGCGCTGGCATGCTCGCCACCATCGCCTCGGCCACCCTGATGGGGGTGGCCGGCCGGGCCGTCACCGTCGAGGTGCACGTCTCCAACGGGCTGCCCGGCTTCACCATCGTGGGCTTGCCCGATGCCTCGTGTCGCGAGGCTCGCGACCGGGTGCGGGCCGCGCTGCTCTCGAGCGGTCTGAAGTGGCCCAACCAGCGGGTCACGGTCAACCTGGCCCCGACTGGCGTCCGCAAGTCGGGGGCGGGCCTCGATCTGGCCATGGCGATGGCCGTGCTGGTGGCCGACGAGCAGGTGGCCCCCGACGCCGTGGTCGGGGCGGCCTACCTGGGCGAGCTCGGGCTCGACGGCAGCATCCGGGCCGTGCCCGGCGCGCTGCCCCTGGTCGACGCCCTCGACGTCGAGACGGTGGTGGTGGCGCCCGGCTCGGCGGTGGAGGCACAGCTCGTGGGCCGCCACGTGGTGCGGGCCGCTGCCTCCCTCATCCAGCTGCTCGCCTGCCTGGTGGGCGACGAGCCCTGGCCGACGCTGCCTTCGGCCCAGGAGCTGCCCCCGATGTCCGATCCGCCCGACCTGGCTGACGTGCGTGGCCAACCACACGCCCGGCGGGCTCTGGAGGTCGCCGCGGCCGGTGGTCACCACCTGCTCATGACCGGGCCGCCGGGCTCGGGCAAGACGATGCTGGCCCAGCGCCTGGTCGGTCTGTTGCCCGACCTCGATCTGTCCGATGCCCTGGAGGCGACCCGGGTCCACTCGGCCGCCGGGGTGGCTCTCCCCCCGGGCGGGCTGGTCCGTCGCCCCCGTTCCGCGCCCCGCACCACGGCGCCTCATCGGTGGCGCTGGTCGGCGGCGGCGGTAGCCGCCTGCGCCCCGGCGAGATCTCCATCGCCAGTGGTGGCGTCCTGTTCCTCGACGAGCTGGGGGAGTTCCACGCCGACGTCATCGACGCGCTGCGCCAGCCCCTCGAAGAAGGGGTGGTGCGCGTGGCCCGCGCCCACGCTCGGGTGACGATGCCGGCCCGGTTCCTGCTGGTGGGGGCGATGAATCCGTGCCCGTGCGGCGGGGGAGAGATGCCAGGCGGCTGCCGGTGCAGCGACGCGTCGATGGCCCGCTATGCCCGACGACTCTCGGGCCCGCTGCTCGACCGCTTCGACCTGCGCATCCCGGTCCATCTCCCCGACCCAGCTGCGGTGGTGGGCGGCATCCCTGGAGAGTCGACCGCGGTGGTGGCCGAGCGGGTATCCCGGGCCCGACGCCGCGCCCGGGAACGAGGTGTGCGGGCCAACGCCGAGCTGGGCGCCGCCGCCCTCGATGCCATGGCGCCGCTGTCGCCTGCCGCGGCGGAGCTGCTCGAGCGCCTCCTGGCCGAACGACGGCTCAGCGCCCGGGGGCTCCAGCGGTTGCGCCGCGTGGCGCTGACGCTGGCCGATCTGGCCGGGCAGGCGCCTCCACTCAGCTTCGACCACCTGGCCTCGGCCAACGCGCTGCGCACCGAGCCAGTGGGCGTCTCGGGTCGTCTGGTCCGATGACCGATACCGATTCGCAGCTGCCGCCTGAGGCCTGGGCCACCGCCTTGTCCTCGCTGGAGGGCATGGGGCCACGTCGCCTGGCCGCCCTGCTCGCCCACCATCGTGAGCCCCGGCTGGCGTGGGCCGCGGTGGCGGGCGGAGCCCTGCATCGGGTCCCCGAGCTGGCTGGCCCGCTGGGGCCCGCACGCGTCTCAAGTGGTGGCGAGCTGGCGTGAGGAAGCCGACCGCCTCGACCCCGCCCGGTTCTGGGCGGCCCACACCGAAGCCGGCGTCGGAGTGCTCCTGGCCGGCCATGGCGGGTTCCCGTCGGTTTTCGCGGACGATCCGGCGCCCCCGATCGTCCTGTTCCACCGGGGCGATCCTGACGTCGCGGTGGGCGCCCGGGTGGCCATCGTGGGCACCCGTGACTGCACCCGCTATGGCTATGACGTCGCCTTCGAGCTCGGTCGCGATTTGTCGGCGGTCGGGGTCTCGATCGTGTCGGGGCTGGCCCTGGGCGTCGATGGCGCGGCCCACGCCGGCGCCCTCGACGCCCGCGCCGCCCCGCCGGTTGCGGTGGTCGGCAGCGGGCTCGACGTGGTCTATCCGCGTCGCCACACCGGCCTGTGGCGCGAGGTGGCCCGACGTGGGGTCATCTGGTCGGAGTACCCGCTCGGCGCCGCCGCCCAGGCCTGGCACTTCCCCGCCCGCAACCGCCTGATCGCGGCGCTGGCCGACGTGGTGGTGGTGGTCGAGTCACACCGCTCGGGTGGGGCCCTGCTGACCGTGGAGGAGGCGATGCTGCGGAGTCGGCCGGTGATGGCCGTGCCCGGCCCGGTGCGCAGCCCGGCGTCGGAGGGGTGCAACCAGCTGCTGGCCGATTCGCCTGCCGCGGTGGTCACCGACGCCACCGACGTGCTGGTGGCGCTCAACCTCGAGCCGGGGTCACGACGCAGCTCGGTCGAGCGCCGGCCGGCTCCGTCGGCCCCCGATGCTGAGCTGCTCGAGGCCCTGGGTTGGCAGCCGGCCACCCTCGACCAGTTGGTGGCGCGCACCAGCCGGCCGCTGGCCGAGGTGTCGGGCGGGCTCATGCGACTCGAGCTCGACGGCTGGGTGGCGCCGCGGGGCGGTTGGTACGAGCGGATGGCGAAGTCCGGTGCATGAGCCGCGCCAGGCCAACGCTCGGCTGTGGCGGGCACGGGTGCCCGCGGCGATGGGACCACGCGGTCGACCCGAGGCCCGGTACCGTGTCCGACCATGGCGAACGACCCGTGGTGCCGCCACGAGTTCGAGGCTTCGCTGCACGGGTCCGCCCCCAACACCGTGCAGGCGTACCGTCGCGATCTGGCCGGCTTCGTGGAATGGGCCCAGCGACTGGGTGTGGCCGACCCCTCGGGCGTCGACCGCAAGGTGCTACGTCGCTACGTGTCCTATCTGGCCACCCGCGGCTACGCCCGACGCACCGTGGCCCGCAAGGCGGCCGCCCTGCGCCGCTACTTCGGCTGGTTGCGCCGGGTCGGGTCGGTCCCGGTCGACCCCTCGGTCGGGTTGTCAGCGCCGTCGGGATCGGGCCGGCTGCCACCGCGTGCTGCGTGACGAGGAGCTGGCCCAGTTGCTGGACGACCCTCCGCCCCGGTCGACGCTGACCCGCCGGCCATCCGCCTACGAGACGACGCCGTGCTCGAGATCCTCTACGGCTCGGGGCTACGCGTCGGTGAGCTGTGCGGCCTGCGCCCCGAGGACGTGGTGGCCGACACCCAACAGATCCGGGTCTGGGGCAAGGGCTCCAAGCAGCGCCAGGTCCCCCTCAGCGACCCAGCGGCGCAGGCGCTGGAGGCCTGGGTGCGCCACGGCCGTGACGGCCTGGTCACCGACCAGACTCCGGCGGACGCGGTATTCCTCAACCGACGCGGTCGGCGCCTCACCCCTCGTGACGTGCGGCGCATCATCGACCGTCGCTCGGCCTCGCCCACCCATCCACACGCCCTGCGTCACACCTACGCCACCCACCTGCTCGACGGCGGTGCCGACCTGCGCGCGGTGCAGGAGTTGCTCGGCCACAGCGACCTGGCCACGACACAGCACTACACTCACGTGTCCCGGGAGCGGCTGCGCAGCGTTCTGCACGCTACCCATCCCAGAGCCTAGGAAGACCCCGTTGGACGACGACGCCGCTGAGCACACCGAACGTCTGTGGTCGGACTACAAGACCTCTGCCGACCCCGCCGTTCGCGAGCAGCTCATCCTGCAGTACTCGCCGTTGGTGAAGTACGTCGCGGGTCGCGTCGCCGTCGGGCTTCCCCAGAACGTCGAGCAGAGCGACCTGGTCAGCTACGGGATCTTCGGGCTCATCGACGCCATCGAGAAGTTCGACCCGGCGCGCGGGTACAAGTTCGAGACCTACGCCATCGCCCGGATCAAAGGCGCCATCCTCGACGAGCTGCGCTCCATCGACTGGGTGCCCCGCTCGGTGCGGGCCAAGGCCCGCTCCCTGGAGTCGGCTTACGCCAAGCTCGAGGCGCAACTGCACCGAACGCCCACCGACGACGAGTTGGCGGCGGAGCTGGACGTGACCGATGAGCAGCTGCAGGCCACGTTGGGCCAGATCTCCTTCGTCGGCCTGGTGGCTCTCGACGAGATGCTCTCGGTGGGCGGTGACCGGGGCGAGTCCCTCACGCTGGGCGACACGATCGCCGACTCCGGCGAGGGTCCGGTGGCGGCCTACGAGGTCGAGGAGATGCGCCACATCCTGGCCGCGGCCATCGGCCGCATGCCCGAGCGCGAGAAGATCGTCCTCACCCTCTACTACTACGAGGGGCTCACCCTGGCCGAGATCGGCCAGGTGCTGGGGGTGACCGAGAGCCGGGTCTGCCAGATCCACACCAAGGCCGTGCTCCAGCTGCGGTCCCGGATCCTGGCCGCCGAGCGCGAGCCGGCTTAACGCTCCGCCCGCCGGCGGCCGGGTCGGTCGGCCGCCGTCGCAGCACCTGACCCCCACTTGCCTCGAATCGGCCCGAGCCCGACCCCGCCCTGATCGGCGGACCGCCACCTTCCCCTGGTCATCCTTCGTGGAACAGGGGAGCTCCCGTGATCCGATCCCGGTCATGTCGCCGCGCTGGCGGGCGTGCTGGTCGTCCTGCTCGGTTGGGCGTGTGCTCCGGCGGCGTCAGCAGCGTCAGCCGGGCCGGCCGTCCCGGCCACGATCCGGTACCAGCCGCCAGTCGGGCCACCCGACGCGGTGCTCATCGGGCACTTCCGGCCGCCGCCGACGCCGTACGCGCCCGGGGATCGCGGGGTGGACTACGCCACGGCCCCCGGCACGCCCGTCGTGGCCTCGGCCGCCGGGCGGGTGCTGTTCGCCGGGCCGGTGGCGGGCACGTTGGCCATCACCGTGGTGCACCTCGACGGGCTGCGCACCTCGTATTCGTTCCTGGCCAGCGTGGCGGTCGTCGCCGGAGACGAGGTGGCCAAGGGCCAGGTCATCGCCACCACCGGCACGTTCTTCCACTTCGGTGTCCGCGATCCCACCGGGACCTACCTCGATCCCGAGCGGCTGTTCGCCGGACGGATCGGCGTGCACTTGGTGCCGGGAGCCGACGACGGACAGGCGCCGCTCGGCGCGGATGGCTTCAGCGTCGCCGGGGAGGTCCAGTCGTTGCTGGGGGTGGTGGCCGATCACCTGGCCGCCAGCGGTTCCCCGCCCCTGCTGGCGCTGAGCCATGAGCTGTTGGCCCTCAGCCCGTCGGTGTCGCTGGCGTCGCTGGCCGGCGAGCTGGAGGACTGGCGACGGTCCCAACAGGGCTGCACGCCGGCCGGAGTGTCACCGCCGCCTCCCGGTCGCCGCATCGCCGTGTTGGTGGCGGGGGTCGGGTCCAACGACACGAACGCGTCGGTCGACGACGTGGACACGGCCACGTTGGGCTACGCGGCCGGAGACGTGGTTCGCTTCTCGTACAACGGTGGTCGGGTGGCGGGCCGCCCGGCCACGCCCGGCGGGTTGGCCAGCTCGATCCCGCCCTCCGCGTACGGCCCGGCCGACACCGAGACCGACCTTCGTCCGGTGGCCGACCGGCTGGTCGCGCTCCTCGATCGGCTGGCCGCCCTGGCCCCGGGCGTGCCCATCGACGTGATCGCCCACTCCCAGGGCGGCGTGGTCGTGCACCTGGCGCTCGTCCAGGGCCACACCCAGCACGACCTGCCCGGCCAGCTGGGCACGGTGGTCACCCTCTCGAGCCCGCACCAAGGCACCGATCTGGCCACCGGGCTGGCCGCGTTGAGGGGCACGCCCGTCGGGGACCTGGCGCTGCACACGACCCGGGATGTCGGCCTGCTGTCGCTCGATCCCGACAGCACCTCGCTGGCGCAGCTGAGCGAGACCTCCGACCTGACCCAGGAGCTGCGCCAGCCGCTGCCCGCCGGCGTCCACGTCCTGTCGATCGGAGCCAGCGGCGATCCGGTCGTGCCCTGGGTGCGGACCCGGACGCCGGGCGCCTCGAGCGCGCTCGTCCCCATGAACGGGTTCGACACCCACAGTGCCTTGCCCGGATCGGCCGCCGTCACCCGGGAGATCGCCTTGGCCCGGGCTGGCATGGGTACGACCTGTGTGGGACTGGCCCAGGGCGTCGCCATGGTGGTGACCAGCCATCTGGTGGCCCAGAGCGAGGATGCGCTCGGCGCCGACCTGACCCTGGCCGCCGCCGGACCCTGACCCCGCGCGTGACCCGCGCCCTGATCCGATGCCGTGTCCCGATGTATCCGGGCCGACGGTTGGCCCGACGGCCGAGCCGTCCATAGAATGGTCGACCGGCCCGCTTTCGGGTCGAATCGACGCCGGCACCTGCCCGGCCCGAGTCCATCTCCACCCGGACCTTCCCACGGTCGCCCTCGCCGGCGCTTGGTCCGGGCTTCGCGCAACCGTTGGGAAGGGAGACCACCCATGGCACCCGTTGTGACCATGCGTCAGCTGCTCGAGGCCGGAGTCCACTTCGGTCACCAGACCCGCCGCTGGAACCCGAAGATGAAGCGATTCATCCACGGCGAGCGCAACGGCATCTACATCATCGACCTCCAGCAGACGCTGGGTCGCATCGAGACGTCGTACGGCTTCATCCGCGACCTCGTGGGCGACGACGGCACGGTGCTGTTCGTGGGCACCAAGAAGCAGGCCCAGGACGCGGTGCAGTCCTACGCCGAGAAGTGCGGCATGCCCTATGTCAACGAGCGCTGGCTGGGCGGCATGCTCACCAACTTCGAGACGATCTCCAAGCGCGTGTCGAAGATGAAGGACTACCAGCGCATGCGCGAGTCGGGCGAGTTCGAGGCCATGCCCAAGAAGGAAGCCCTCCTGATCGGTCGCGAGCTCGAGAAGCTCGAGCGCAACCTGGGTGGCATCCGGCGCATGGAGCGCCTGCCCGACGCCATCTTCGTGCTGGACACGAACAAGGAAGACATCGCGGTGACCGAGGCGAACAAGCTCGGCATTCCCATCGTGGCCGTGGTCGACACCAACTGCGACCCCGACATCATCCAGTACGTGATCCCGGGCAACGACGACGCCATCCGCTCCGGCATGCTCATGTGCCGGGTGATCGCCGACGCCGTGGAGGAGGGGCGCTTCATCGCCTCCCGCCGCCACGGCAACGGTGCCGGCCCGGCGCTCACGCGCAGCGAGGAGCAGGAGGCCGAAGTCGCCGCCCAGCAGGCTGAGGCCCGCCGTCAGGCGGCGTTGGCCGCCCAGGAGCGCGAGGCCCGCCTGGCCGCGCGGGCCACCGGCTCGGGCGAGCAGAGCGCCGTCGAGAACGCGGCACTCGCCGATCCGGTGACCGCCGACCCCGGTCTCAGTGCCGAGAACGCGCAGAACCTGCTCGACGACGCCGCGGCCGGACAGACCGGGGCTGCGCCCGAGATCGCCCCGTCCACCGCCGATGCCGGCCCCGCCGACGAACCCCCCGCGACCGGCGAGGTCGTGGTCGCCGCCGAGGAGGCCTGAGCATGCCCGACTTCACCGCCAAGGATGTCCAGGCGCTTCGCCAGGCCACCGGGGCCGGCATGATGGATGCGAAGAAGGCGCTGCAGGAGAACGACGGTCACATGGACGAGGCCGCCCAGTGGCTCCGCGAGAAGGGCCTGGCCAAGGTGGCCAAGCTCGGCGACCGGGAGAACACGCAGGGTTCGGTGGCCGTGGTGGTCGACGGCAACCTCGGTGCCATCGTCGAGCTCAAGAGTGAGACCGACTTCGCGGCCAAGTCCGACGACTTCACCTCGCTCACCCAGGATCTGGCCGAGCTCGTGCTGGCCAAGGGCACCGAGGCCGTCTACGAGCGGGCCACCGAGCTCGAGGACCTCAAGATCGCCAAGAAGGAGAACATCGAGCTGGGCCGGGTCGTGCGCTTCGAGGCCGGCGAGGGCTCCCTGCTCGACTCCTACCTGCACATCCAGGACGGCCGCGGCGTCAACGCAGTGCTGGTCGAACTGGCTGGGGGCAACCGCGAGCTGGCCCACGACGTGGCCGTGCACATCGCCTTCGCCAAGCCGCCCTACCTGACCCGCGACGAGGTCCCGGCCGACGACATCGACAAGGAGCGTCAGGCTCTGCTCGACATCACCAAGGCCGAGGGCAAGCCCGAGCAGGCGTGGCCCAAGATCGTCGAGGGCCGCCTCAACGCCTGGTTCAAGGATCGGGTGCTGCTCGAGCAGGGCTTCGTCCGCGACGACAAGACCTCGATCACCCAGCTGCTGGGGGGCGCCACCATCGTGCGCTTCGCCCAGGTCTACATCGGCTCGTGACCGACCGGCCGGGCCGGCGCGCCCGTGGCTAGCGAGTCGGATCCCGCCCCCGCACCGGTGCGAGGCGCCGCCCGGTGGAGCCGGGTGCTGCTCAAGCTGTCGGGCGAGGCCTTCGCCGGGGAGGGTGAGTACGGCATCGATGGTGCGGTGGTCCAGCGGCTGGCCGCGCAGATCGTGGAGGTCCGACGTGATCTCGACATCGACGTGGCCATCGTGGTCGGAGGTGGCAACATCTGGCGGGGCATGACCGGCGCGGGCGCGGGGATGGACCGGGCCCAGGCCGACTACATGGGGATGCTGGCCACCGTGATCAACGGCCTGGCCCTCCAGGACACCCTCGAGCAGCTGGGCCAGCCCACCCGGGTGCAGACGGCCATCCAGATGGCGCAGGTGGCCGAGCCCTACATCCGGCGGCGAGCCATCCGCCACCTCGAGAAGGGCCGTGTGGTCATCTTCGCCGGCGGCACCGGCAACCCGTTCTTCACCACCGACACCACCGCCGCGCTGCGGGCCGTCGAGATCGAGGCTGGCGCGCTGCTCAAGGGCACGCATTCGGGGACCGACGGCATCTACACCGATGACCCGCGGACCAACCCCGAGGCCACCCGGCTCGAGGAGGTGTCCTATCTGGACGTGTTGAACCACCGATTGCGGGCCATGGACTCCACGGCCATCACCCTGTGCATGGACAACGACCTGCCGATCGTGATGTTCGACCTGATGGGGGAGGGCAACGTCCGAGCCCTGCTCGAAGGTCAACCCATCGGCACCCTGGTCCGCTGAGGGATCCCGAAAGGGCCGCTATTGGCGGTAGCGTCGGCGGCATCGCCCCGTCGCACCGCGCCGCGAGCCCTACCCATCAAGGAGCGTGTCGGTGAGCGCAGAGCTGGCCGAGTTGATCCTCACCGACGTCACCGAGAAGATGGCCAAGGCGGTCGCGCACTCGCGGGCCGATTTCGCCAGCGTGCGCACGGGTCGAGCCGCCCCGGCGCTGGTCGAGAAGATCTCGGTGGAGTACTACGGCACCGAGACCCCGTTGCAACAGCTGGCCGGGTTCCAGGTCCCCGAGGCTCGTCAGTTGCTGATCACCCCCTATGACAAGTCGTCGATGGGTGCCATCGAGAAGGCCATCCAGCAGTCCGACCTGGGGCTCAACCCCAGCAACGACGGGGTCTCGATCCGGCTCAGCTTCCCGCCGCTGACCACCGAGCGCCGCAAGGACCTGGCCAAGGTGGTTCGGGGTATGGCCGAGGATGGGAAGGTGAGTCTGCGCAACCTGCGCCGCGCCGCCCGCCACGAGCTCGACGCCTTGGAGAAGGCCGGCGACCTGTCCAGCGACGAACTGGCCCGGGCCGGCAAGGAGCTCGACCGGATCATCCACGTTCACGAGGCCGACATCGACCAGGCGCTGGCGGCCAAGGAACAGGAGCTCTTGGAGGGCTGATGGCTGACGATCCCCACCTCGAGGGCCACGACGACACCCCGGCGACCGCCGATCCCACCGAAGGCGTCCGGCTGATCAAGCCCGACGAGGCGGCGGAGGTCGTCGAGACCGGCCGGGCGGTCAAGCGCCGGGCCAGCGACGAGCCCCGATACGGGGATCGGCCCGAGCCGCCGGGCGGTCCCCGGCCCAGCCTGCGATTCCCCCTGGCCGACTCCGCCGATCCCAGCCTCATCGTGCGGCCCCGCGTGGCCGCGGTCGACCCCCATCGGGCCGACGATCCGCCGGCGCGATCCGGTTCGGACGAGGGCGACGATCCGGAAGGAGGCCTCATCTCGTTGCCCATCAGTGGCTCGGTGGAGCTCCCGCACTGGACCGAGCCGGGCACCGGCGAGGTGCCCCGGGTGATCATCGGGGTGGACGACGACCCCGACGACGACGCCCGCTGGGCCGCCTTCCGCGACCAGGGTCCCCGTTGGCGCGACCAGAGCACCGACTGGGGCCAGGGCGACGACACTGGCGTGGCCGACCTGATCGGCGACCAGGACGCAGGCGAGACCTACGGGGCTCTCGACACCACCGACCGGCCCACGGCGCAGGAGTTCCTGACCTTCGAGGACCTCGAGGTCCCCCACTCCGAGCTTCCCACCGCGCCCGCTCGGGGCTCGTTCGACGATCCCATCCGGATCTCGAGCGAGCCGGCCCGCCCGCCGGCCCCGCCCACCGCCCCTTCGGGCGTGTCGCGGGGTCCGGTGGCCGCCGCGGGGGCTGCGGGAGCGGCCAGTGGCGCTCCGCGACGCCGCACTGCCCGTCGTGGCCCGGGCGATCCGCCGCCCGGCGGTCCCCGTCACTCGGCCGACACCCCGCCGCCGGCTGGGCGCGACATCCCGACCGCGGTGTCGGTGGGGCTGGCCATCGTCGCCTTGGCCCTGATCCTGTTCCACTTCGGCCCGGCCTTCACGATGGTGCTGGTGTTCGCCATCGTGGCGCTGGCCGGCGCCGAGTTCTTCACCGCGGCTCGCCGCGGCGGGTTCCGCCCGGCCACCCTGCTGGGTTTGACCGCCGTCGCCGCTATGCCCCTGGCCACCTACTGGCGCGGTGAACCCGCCATCGTGCTGGTCCTGTTCCTGACCGTGGCCTTCGGCCTGCTGTGGTTCATCCTGGGCCTCGGTCCGGACGCCACCATCAACCTCGGCGTCACCTTGCTGGGCACGGTCTACGTGGGAGTCCTGGGGTCGTTCGCCGCCCTGATCCTCAAGATCCCGGCCCAGGGTGTCAGCATCCTGTTGGTGGCGGTGGCCGGCGCCGTGCTCTATGACGTCGGGGGCTTCGTCGTGGGCCGGCGATTCGGCCACACACCCCTCACCTCGGTCAGCCCCAACAAGACGGTCGAAGGCCTCGGTGCCGGGCTGGTGGCTTCCGTGCTCGGCGTGCTGATCTTCGCCGTGGTGTTCGGGTTCGGGCCCTTCAGCGTGGGCCAGGCCCTGGTGTTCGGCGTGGCCGTGGCGGTGGCAGGGGCCCTGGGCGACCTGGCCGAGTCGGTGCTCAAGCGTGATCTGGGGATCAAGGACATGGGCAGCTTGATCCCGGGCCACGGCGGCGTGCTGGATCGCTTCGACGGACTCCTGTTCGTGTTGCCGACGGCCTACTACGCGGCCCGGGCCATGCACCTGGTCTGATTGGCTCTTCGGTCGGCCAGCCTCCGCGGGGGCGCTTCGCCATCCGGGTTCCAGCTGGTGAGCGGCTGCGCCCTGCTCCGCCGCCCTGTGCCGGTCGGCAAGCCCCGTGCCGCGGTGTGCCCGCCGTGTTCCGGGGCGGGGTGGTCGGTAGGCTGGGACCATGTCGGGGAGCCGCGTCGCCATCGCCGGGTGCACCGGTTCCATCGGCACCCAGACCTTGGACGTGCTGGCGGCCGAGCCCGACCGCTACGAGCTGACCGCCCTGGGCGCTAGCGGACGCCAGGTCGAGCCCCTCGTGGGGCTGGCTCGATCGACCGGGGCCAAGGTGGTGGCCGTCGACTCCGACGAGCGAGCCACCGAGATCGCCTCGCGGCTCCCGGAGTGCGAGGTCCGGGCCGGCGCCGGCGCGTTGGCCAGCCTGGCCACTGAAGCCGATGTGGTGGTCAACGGGGTGGTGGGCTTCGCCGGGCTCTCGGTCACGCTGGCCACCCTGGAGGCCGGTCGTCGACTTGCCCTGGCCAACAAGGAGTCGCTCATCGCTGCCGGTCCGCTGGTCCAGCAGGCCCGGCGCACGCCCGGCGCCGAGCTGGTGCCGGTGGACAGCGAGCATGGAGCCATCCACCAATGCCTGCGGGCCAACGACAACCCGGCGCGGGTGGCCGAGCTGGTGGTGACCGCCAGCGGGGGACCGTTCCGGGGTCGCAACGCCGCGGAGCTGGCCCAGGTCACCATCGACGACGCCCTGGCGCACCCCACCTGGTCCATGGGTCCCAAGATCACGGTCGACTCCTCCACCCTCATGAACAAAGGCCTCGAGGTGATCGAGGCCCACGAGCTGTTCGGTGAGCCCGCCGGCGTCGACGGAGTGGGGCTGGGGTTCGACCAGATCCGGGTCGTGGTCCACCCTCAGTCCATCGTGCACTCCATGGTCACCTACGTCGACGGGTCGACCATCGCCCAGCTCTCCCGACCCGACATGCGCTTGCCCATCGGCTACGCCCTGGCCTTTCCGGACCGTTCGACCACCCCGTTCGGGGCCATCGACTGGACCGTTCTGGGGCGCCTCGACTTCGAACCCCCCGACCTCGACGCCTTCGCCTGCCTGGGCCTGGCCTATGCCGCCGGCCGAGCCGGGGGCACCGTGCCGGCCTGGCTCAACGCGGCCAACGAGGTGGCCGTGGCCGGGTTCCTGGACGGCCGCATCCGCTGGAACCAGATCGCCCCGGTCCTGGCCGAGGTGCTCGAGCTCCACGACGGCACGCCAGCGGCGGATGTCCCGACCGTGGTCGATGTCGACCACCGCGCCCGTGCCGCCACCTGGCGCGCCATCGAGAGGATCTCCTCGTGACCGACACCATCGATCCGGTCCTGGTTCCCGGCGGCCAGCACCCCTCGGCCGAACCGCCGACCACGGCCGACGAGCCGGCACGCGAGTCGCGGCTCCTGCCCCTGGTCGCGGCGGCGGCGGGGGTCCTGCTGCTGGTGCGCCTCACCGGCTGGTGGGGGCTGGTCGTGGTGGTGGGCCTGGTCGTGTCGATCGTCTTGCACGAGTTCGGTCACTACCTCACGGCCAAGCAGGCCGGCATGAAGGTCACCGAGTTCTTCGTCGGGTTCGGTCCAAAGCTGTTCTCGTTCACGCGGGGTGAGACGACCTACGGCGTGAAGCCCTTCCCCCTGGGCGCCTACGTGCGCATCATCGGCATGAACGACATGGAAGACGTGGAGCCGGGTGACGCGGGGCGCACCTACCGCGAGAAGGGCTACTGGGCCCGCCTGCGCGTGGTGCTGGCCGGCCCCTTCACCAACCTGGCCATCGCCGTGGTGCTGTTGCTGGTGGCCTTCGGCGTCTTCGCCCAGCCCAGCGCCAAGGACTGGAGCGTGAAGTCGGTGGTGGCCGGCTCGGCGGCCGCCCAGGCAGGCATGCGCACGGGCGATCTCCTCGTCAGCGTGAACGGCCAGCCAGTCGGGGACTTCTCCCACGCCTTCGCCGATACCGTCGAGCGCCATGCCGGCCACCCGATCACGCTGGTCGTGGTGCGCGACGGCAAGCAGGTCACGATGCACCCAACTGTCGGCTGGCAACTCGACGCCGCCGGGGCTGGGCCGTTGGCCCCCGTCCAGGAGGGTGACAAGGTCGTGGCGGTCGGGACGACCGCCGTCCAGGATTACGCCCAGACCCGGGCCGCCCTGACCAAGGCGCCCAAGGGCACCACCCGGGTGACCTTCGAGCGCAACGGCTACAGCTACGCCACCACCGTGGCCACGCCGGTCACCCTGCCTGCGCAGGGATCCAACGGCTTCCTCGGCATCGGGGCCACGTCCCGGTTCGAGCGCCTTGGCCCCTGGCAGACGGTGACCACGTCGGTCACCACCTTCGGGTCGATCGTCGCGGGTTCGGTGACCTCGCTCGGTCACTTCTTCTCGCCCTCCAGCCTGTCCAGCTACACGCACTACGTGCTCACCAACCAGGTGCCGGCCACGTCGGGCTCGACGAACGCCAATCCGGCACCCATCGTGTCGCTGTCCAAGAACGAGCCGCCCCCCTCGGCCAGCCGCGGCTGAGGTCATGTCCTCGCCGGCCAACAACCGGCTGATGTCGATCATCGGCGTGGTGCGACTGGGATCCCAGACCGGCGCCACCCAGGGTCTGTTCGGCGTCATCATGCTGCTGGCGCTGATCAACATCTTCCTGGGCCTGCTCAACTTGTTGCCTCTGCTGCCCTTCGACGGGGGCCATGCCATCATCGCCACCTACGAGGCCATCCGCGAGAAGCTGAGCGGCCGCCCGTACCGCGCCGACGTGGCCAAGTTGCTGCCCGTCACCTACGCCTTCATGGCCGTGCTGGCGCTGATCTTCCTCAGCACCAGCTACCTGGACATCGTCCATCCGGTCCACCTGCCACCGGGTCAATGATCGGCCCCGCCGCGCCAGACGTGACCGCGCGCCGGTGACCTACCCGAGACGCCGGACCCGCCAGATCATGGTGGGCGACGTCGCCGTCGGCGGCGACGCGCCCATCAGCGTGCAATCCATGACCACCACCAAGACCGCCGATGTCGACGGCACGTTGGCCCAGATCTACGCCTTGGCCGCCGCCGGCGCCGACATCGTGCGCTGTACCTGCAACGAGCGTGAGGCGGCCGAGGGGCTGGCCCAGATCGTGCCTCGCTCGCCGGTGCCGATCATCGCCGACATCCACAACCAGTACCGCCGGGCGCTCGAGGCCCTCGACGCCGGCGTGGCCTGCCTGCGGCTCAACCCGGGCAACATCACCAATCCCACCCACATCAAGACCGTGGCCCGCGAGTGCAAGGCCCGGGGCGTTCCGATCCGCATCGGGGTGAACGGCGGCTCGCTCGACAAGGAGCTCTACGCCAAACACGGCGGCGCCATCACCCCCGAGGCCATGGTCGAATCGGCCCAACGCGAGTTGGACTACTTCCGCGAGGTCGACTTCGACGACGTGAAGATCTCGGTCAAGGCTTCCAATGTGCCCATCATGATCGAGGCCTACCGTCAGCTGGCCGACGCGGTCGACTACCCGCTGCACCTGGGGGTGACCGAGGCCGGTCCACCCCCGGCTGGCCTGGTCAAGGCCACCGCCGGCCTGGCCACGCTGCTGAGCGAGGGGATCGGCGACACCATCCGCTACTCGCTGACCGCCGATCCGGTGGAGGAGGCGCGGGCCGGTCGCCAGCTGCTCGAGGCCCTGGGGCTGCGTGAGCGCAAGGGCCTCGATCTCATCGCCTGCCCCTCGTGCGGTCGAGCCGAGGTGGACGTGATCCAGGTGGCCAACGACGCCCGGGACGCGCTGAGCGACCTGGCCATCCCCATCCAGGTGGCCGTCATGGGCTGTGTGGTCAACGGTCCGGGCGAGGCCCGGGAGGCCGACCTGGGCATCGCCGCCGGGCGTCGCCGGGGCCATCTGTTCGTCAAGGGCAAGGTGGTCAAGGTGGTGCCGGAGGACGCGATGGTCGAATCCTTGGTCGAGTGGGCCAAGATCATCGACAGCGACGGGGTCGAGGCCGCGCTGGCCCTGGCCGACGCCGGCGCCGCGGCCGAGGCGGAGGCCGACCGGGCGCTGCTGCTCGACGAGAAGGGCGACGACGCCAACCAGGTGGCGGTGAAGCTCGGCGAGATCCGCAAGCACTGATCTCGCACGTGGGCCCGGCCCTCGCATCCCGTTTCGGTGCAGGGGTGCCGGCACGTAGCATCGGCGGACTATGGCCAAAGCACCTGTGCTCACCCCGCAGGCGGAGGACTTCCCCCGCTGGTTCCAGGACGTGCTCGCGAAAGCGGAGATCGCCGAGAACGGCCCAGTGGCCGGCACCATGGTCATCCGGCCTTACGGCTACGCCATCTGGGAGCGGATGCAGGCCGAGGTCGACACCCGCATCAAGGCCGCGGGGGCCGAGAACGCCTACTTCCCCCTGTTCATCCCCCAGAGCTACCTGCGCCGCGAGGCCGACCACGTCGAGGGCTTCAGCCCCGAACTGGCCGTGGTCACCCACGCCGGAGGCAAGGAGCTCGACGAGCCGGTGGTGGTGCGACCCACCAGCGAGACGGTCATCGGCGAGTACATGGCCCGCTGGATTCAGAGCTACCGGGACCTGCCCCTGCTGCTCAACCAGTGGGCCAACATCGTGCGCTGGGAGCTGCGTCCCCGGCTGCTGCTGCGTTCCCGTGAATTCCTTTGGCAGGAGGGCCACACCGCCCACGCCAGCTTCGACGACGCCCGGGTCTACGCCGAGCGCATCCATCGCGAGGTGTACGCGCGATTCATGACCGATGTGTTGGCCATGCCCGTGGTGGTCGGCCGCAAGACGGCCAAGGAACGCTTCGCCGGGGCCATCAACACCCTGACCTGCGAAGCCATGATGGGCGACGGCAAGGCGCTGCAGATGGGCACCAGCCACGAGCTGGGCCAGAACTTCGCCAGGGCGTTCGACATCCAATACCTCGACTCGGCGGGCACCCAGCAGTACGCGTGGACCACCTCATGGGGGGTGTCCACGCGCATGGTGGGCGGGCTGATCATGGGCCACGGCGACGATCGGGGCCTGCGCCTGCCTCCCAACCTGGCCCCCATCCAGGTGGTGGTCATGGCCGTGCGCGACGACGCCGAGGTCGTTGAGCGATGTCGGACCCTGGCTGCCGAGCTGACCGAGTCCGGTCTTCGGGTCCGCCTCGACCACCAGGTCGGCGTGTCGGCCGGGCGCCGGGCCACCGACTGGGAGCTCAAGGGCGTGCCCGTGCGTCTCGAGCTGGGCCCCCGCGACCTGGCCACGGGCGCGGTCACGATGGTGGATCGTCTGGCCGCCACCAAGGCGGCCACGCCGTTGGCCGGGGTGACGGCCGCGGTGACCGACGCCCTGGCCGCCGCCCAGGTGACCCTGTTCGAGACCGCCCGGGCCACCCGTGACGCTCACACGGTGGACGTGGCCACGCTCGAAGAGGCCCGCGACGCCAGCCAGCAGGGCTGGGCCAGGGTGCCCTGGTCCATGCTCGGCGCCGAGGGGGAGGACGCCCTGGCCACCTCGGCGGTCACGGTGCGGTGCCTGGTGCGTCCCGACGGCACCCTGCCGTTGGCCGAGGACGAGCCGGATCTGCTGGCCATCTGCGGCCGGTCCTACTGAGCCCGCCGATCTGCCGTCGATCTGCCCATGGATCCGAAGGAGTGGCCATGACGTCGGTGCTGGTCACCGGGTGTTCGAGCGGGGTCGGTCTGGAGACGGCGCTCGCCTTCGGACGCCGAGGCGACCGCACCTTCGCGGGTGTGCGCCGCCCCCGGGCCGCCGACGAGCTGCGCGCCGCCATCGAGGCCGAATCGCTGCCGGTCGAGGTGGTGGCGTTGGACGTGTGCGACCAGGCCTCGGTCGACGACGCCCTGGGTGAGATCCACGACCGGGTCGGCGCCCTGGACGTGCTGGTGAACAACGCCGGCATCTCGCCGTTCGCGGCGGTGGAGGACCAGCCCGTGGCCGAGGCCCAGCTGACCCTGGAGACCAACCTGATCGGGCCGCTGCGCACGATCCAGGCCGTCGTCCCGGCCATGCGGGCCGCTGGGTCAGGGGTGATCGTCAACATCTCGTCGGTCAGCGGGTTCATCGCCATCCCCTTCCTCGGCATCTACAGCGCATCCAAGTTCGGGCTGGAGGCGATGAGCGAGGCGTTGGCCCACGAGACCGAGGGGGCCGGCATCCGGGTGGTGGTCGTGCGCCTGGGGGTGTTCGACACCGCCATCGGCGACAAGTCGCCGGCCCCGCCCCACTCGGCGGCGCTGGGCTCCCGGGCGGCCGAGGCCGCCCGGATGCGCATGGACATGGCCGAGGTCGGTCCGCCCACCACCTTGGCGGCCGATGCTGTCGTGGCTGCGGCCACGGGTCCGTCCGGTCCCCGCCACGTGCTGGTGGGTGAGGATGCGGCCATGATGGCCGACCTCCACGCCAGCCAGTCCGCCGACGAGCTCCACGCCACGCTCCACGCCTTCTACGACCTGCCCTGAGGGCGGTGGCCGGGTCTGGATCACCGAACCCAGTTGGGCGCGCTATACTCTGGCCCGCAATCCGTTCGATTTCTGGACGAAAGGCGTGGGCCTTGCCCACGCCTTTCGTTTCGTTCCCTGACAGACCGCCGGCCCTTCCAGAAGGTGCGGCCTACCGACGACCACGAAGCCCTGACAGGAGGTGAGACCACATGAGCGTCCCTGAGCGCGTCCGCAGCCTGATCGAGCCACTCGTCGATGAACAGGGTCTCGCCCTCTACGACCTCGAGCTCAACGGCGGGGTCCTGCGAGTGGTGGTGGACCAGCCATCCGGCGAATCCGGCGGGGTGGGCATGGACGCAATCACGCCCCTGACCCGGGCCATCTCGCGGGCCCTCGACGAACACGACCCGATCGACGGACGCTTCACCCTCGAAGTCTCCAGCCCCGGGTTGGAGCGCGCCCTGCGCACGCCCGAGCAGTTCGCGGGCGCGGTCGGGCTCAGTGGTGAGCGTCAAGACCACAGTCGCCGCCGGCGGCGACCGCCGCTTCCGGGGCCTGCTGCGCGAGGCCGACGATGACGGGATCGTGGTGATCCCCGACGTGGCCCCCGACCAGCCCCGGGCGCTGGCCTATTCCGAGATCGAACGGGCCCGCACGGTCTTCGACTGGGGCCCGACTCCCAAACCGGGGGGCGGATCGACCCGCACAAAACGAACCTCCGCCCCTTCCCGCGCACCGAAGTCCCCGAAGAAGCCCACGAAGCAGTCCATGAAGAAGGTCACGGCGTCATGAGCAACCCTGACATCCTCGACGCGCTCCAAGCGCTCGCCATCGACAAGGGCATCACCGTGGACACGTTGTTCGCGGCCCTGGCCGATGCGCTCGAGTCCGCCTACAAGCGGCTGCCCAATGCCTACGAGTACGCCTGGGTCACCATCGACCCGGACACGGTCGAGTTCCGGGTCATGGCCCAGGAGCTCGACGAGGACGGCGAGCCCACCGGACCCGAGCTCGAGGTCACCCCGCCGGCCGAGGTGTGGGGCCGGGTGGCGGCTCAGACCATGAAGCAGGTCATGAGCCAGCGCATCCGCGAGGCCGAGCGCGAGATGAAGTACGAGGAGTACGCGGGGCGTGAGGGCGACATCGTCACCGGAATCATCCAGCAGAGCGACAGTCGTTACACCTTGCTCGACCTGGGTCGGGTCGAGGCCTTGTTGCCCCAGGCCGAGCAGGTCCCCTACGAGCGCCCCGAGCCCAATGCCCGGGTCAAGGCCTACATCGTCGAGGTCCGCAAGACGGCCAAGGGCCCCCAGATCGTGGTCAGCCGCACCCACCCCGGGCTCATCAAGCGGCTGTTCGAGCTCGAGGTGCCCGAGATCGCCGACGGCGTGGTCGAGATCAAGGCCTGCGCCCGCGAGCCCGGTGCCCGCACCAAGATCGCCGTGTGGTCCAACGACGGCAACGTCGACCCGGTGGGCGCCTGCGTCGGGGCCCGAGGGGCCCGCGTGCGGATGGTGGTCAACGAGCTGCGGGGCGAGAAGATCGACATCGTCCCCTTCAGCGACGACCCGGCGGACTTCGTGATGAAGGCGTTGTCGCCCGCGAAGGTCAAGGAGGTGCGCATCCACGAGGACACGGGTGTGGCCGAGGTGATCGTGCCCGATTACCAGCTGTCGCTGGCCATCGGCAAGGAAGGGCAGAACGCCCGTCTGGCCGCCCGGTTGACCGGTTGGCGCGTCGACATCAAGAGCGAGACCCAGTTGGCCGAGGAGGAGGCTTACCTCAACCAGGACTGGGCCGAGGGCGAATGGGTGATCGACCCGGCCACCGGTGAGCAGGTGTGGCAGTCGGCTGAGGGCGGCGAGGCCATGTCGGCCGAGCAGTGGAACGAGGCGGCCGTCGCCGAGACCTCGGACGAGGCGTCGAGTGGTGCCGAGACCTCGGACGAGGCGTCGAGTGGTGCCGACGAGGCTGGAGGAGCCGGATCCGAGCCTGAGCCCGCTACGGTGGGGGTTGCGGGCGACGACGCGCCCTCCGAGTCCGCGCCTGGCGACTCGTAACCGACCATCTCACTTCGTGTCGTCGGCTACGGCGTGCGAGGATAGAGGGCCCGGGGTCCGGCGCGAGCCGGCCCCCGGCTGACACCCATCCCAGACATCGACACCCTGCCGGGCCACCTCTGTGCCGCCGGCCTGATCGCAAGAAGGAACTGAGAACCGCTCTTGGCTGGAAACATCCGCGTGTATGAGCTGGCGCGAGAACTCGGGCTGACCAACAAGGAAACGCTCGACCTCTGCGAATCGCTCGGGATCGGTGTCAAGTCACACTCTTCGAGTGTGGTGGACGCCCAGGCCGACCGCGTCCGTCGCAAGGCCGAGCGCGAAGGCCTGGTCCGCGACGAGCAGCCGCCCGAGCCGGAGAAGAAGGCGGCCAAGCCCAAGCCCAAGACCAAGGCGGCCAAGGCGGCCAAGGCGGCCGCCACCCCCGCCGCCGACGCGCCCCCGACTCCCGAGCCCGAGATCGCGGTGGCCGCCGAGGTTCCGGCCGCGCCGGCGCATCCGACACCCGATGGCTCGGCGCCCGATCTGGTCGAGCCGGCGGCCGCGGCCCCGACCGAACCCGCGCCTGCCCCAGCATCGGCCCCGGCCCAGCCCGCGGCGCCGCCTCGCCGCGTCTTCACCTCCAGCGGAAGCGAGCACCCGCCGCCACGCCCCAGCACCGACGAGCCCGAGGTCCGCCGCCCGGCCGCGGCGGCCACCGCCCCGGCCCCTGCCCGCCCGGCCGCGCCACCAGTGGGTGCACCCGCAGGTGCACCCACCGCCGCTCCCGGTCCGGCTCCCCGCGGTCGATCGATCCCGCCGCCTCCGGGCCGGCGTCCCCCCATCTCGTCGACGGGCAAGCCCATCCCGCCCCCGCCGGGCCAGCTGCGCCGGCCCAGCCCCGAGAACACCGGGCGCATCCCCGGCGGCCCGCGGCGCACCCCGGTGGGTGCCGGCGCCGGTCCCTCCGGATCGCGCCCCAGCGGTGGCCCCAGCCGTCCCATGGGCGGCGGTCCCGGCGGTCCCGGCGGCCCGGGTGGCGCACCGGGTGGTGGCCGCCCCGGCGGTCGCCCCGGCGGCGGTCCCGGTGGACCCCGTCGCGCCCCGCGGCGTGGTCGGCGGCGGCGTCGCAACCGCGACGAGCTGCAGCCGATGTCGGCGCCGAGCTACACGCCGCACAACGCACCGGTGCCCCCCGGCGAGATCGTCGTCGAGCGGTCGTCGACCGCGCAGGAGCTGGGTCCCAAGTTCAACCGCACGGCCGCCGACGTCGTCCGCTTCCTCATGGAGCAGGGCGAGATGGTGACCGCCACCCAGTCGCTGTCCGACGACATGATCGAGCTGTTCGCGGCCGAGTTGGGCGCCGAGATCCGGCTCGTCGATCCGGGCGAGGAGCAGGAGGTCGAGCTGCAGAAGCTGCTCGACCTGGACTTCCTGACCGACGACGAGGACTCGCCGCCGCGCGCCCCGGTCATCACCGTCATGGGTCACGTCGACCACGGCAAGACCAAGCTGCTCGACTACATCCGCAACGCCAACGTGGTGGCCGGCGAGGCCGGTGGCATCACTCAGCACATCGGTGCGTACCAGGTGGACAAGAACGGCAAGCCGATCACCTTCATCGACACGCCGGGCCACGAGGCCTTCACCGCCATGCGAGCCCGGGGCGCCGACGCCACCGACATCGTGGTGCTGGTGGTGGCGGCCGACGACGGGGTCATGCCCCAGACGATCGAGGCCATCGACCATGCTCGGGCCGCCGAGGTGCCGATCGTGGTGGCCATCAACAAGATCGACCGGGAGAACGCCGATCCCACCCGGGTGATGACCCAGCTGGCCGAGCTCGGGCTCCAGCCCGAGGAGTGGTCGGGCGACACCGTGATGGTCCAGGTGTCGGCCCTGACCGGCCTGGGCATCGACGATCTGCTCGAGAACCTCCAGGTCATCGCCGAGCTCGAGGATCTCCGAGCCAACACCGACGGCCGGGCCGTGGGTGTGGTGCTCGAAGTCGAACCTGGACATCGGTCGGGGCCCGGTGGCCACCGTCCTGGTCCAGCAGGGCACCCTGCGGGTCGGCGATCCGCTGGTGGCCGGCGCGGCCTGGGGCCGGGTCCGGGCTCTCATCAACGACCAGGGCAACCAGGTCAAGGAAGCGGGGCCGTCCACGCCGGTTCAGGTGCTCGGGCCTGTCCGAGGTGGCTCACGCCGGCGATCGCTTCGTGGTGGCCCCCGACGAGCGCACCGCGTCCAAGGTGGCGGCCACCCGCGAGCACTGGCAGCGCCAGGCCAGCCTGGGCCGCGACGCCCACGCCATGAGCGGCGGGGCCAAGCTCGAGGACATCTTCCAGCCAGATCCAGGCGGGCGAGGCGGCCACGCTCAACCTCATCGTCAAGGCCGACGTGACCGGCTCGCTCGAGGCGCTCACCGAGAGCCTGCGCAAGCTCGAGCGCGACGAGGTCAAGCTCGGCCTTCGTGCACCGCGGCGTCGGTGGCATCACCAAGGACGACATCCAGCTGGCGGCCACCTCCAACGCCACCATCATCGGCTTCAACGTGCGGCCCGACCGCAAGGCCCGCGAGATGGCCGATCAGCGAGCGCGTCGAGATCCGCACCTACGAGATCATCTACCAGGTGCTCGAGGACATCGAGAACGCGGTGCTCGGCCTGCTCGAGCCCGAGTTCGAAGAGGTCGTCACCGGTGACGCCGAGGTGCGCGAGATCTTCCCCGTGCCGCGGGTCGGGGGCCATCGCCGGCTGCTACGTGCTCAACGGCTCCATCACCCGCGGCTCCAAGGTGCGGTTCCTGCGCGAGGGCACGATCATCTGGAAGGGTGCCATCCAGTCGCTGCGGCGCTTCAAGGAGGACGTCCGCGAGGTGCAGGCCGGCTTCGAGTGCGGCATCGGCCTGTCCGACTTCCAGGACCTCAAGCCCGGCGACATCATCGAGACCTACGAGGATCGCGAGATCCCACGGGCCTAGGCCACCAGTTCTGGTGTCGGGCCATGTTCTTGCCCTGCGGGTCGACGTGCGCATCCCTTCGGCCGCGGTCGCTCAAGGACCGACGGGCGGTGTTGAGCCCGGTGCTCGCCGGGGCACGGCACCGCTTCGCAGTGGCCGCAGCCGAGACCGGCGACGACCGCCGCCAGCGGGCCGAGCTGAGCTTCGCCGCGGTGTCGGGCTCGGTCACCCAGGCCAACGACGTCATCGACGCGGTCGAGCGCTTCGTGTGGTCCTTCCCCGAGCTCGAGGTGGTCTCCACCGCACGGGCCTGGCTGGACGTCGATTGATGGCCCGGCGCGAATCGCGGGGCGCACCGCGCCGCACCAACGCCCGCCAGTACCCGCGCACGGCCCGGTTGAACCGAGTTGATCCCGCAGATCCTGGCCGACGAGCTCGAGCAGATCGACGACGATCGCCTCGAGCTGGTGACCGTCACCGCTGGTCGAGGTCGAGCCCGACCTGCGCCACGCCACCGTCTACTTCGACTCGCCCGAAGGCGGGCCGAAGGCGATGCGAGGTGCTCGAAGCGCTGGACGAGCAACCGCAAGGGGCTGCAGGCGCGCGATCGGGCGCCAGGCCCGGCTCAAGCGCACCCCGGAGCTGACCTTCGCCCCCGATCCGCGGTGCGCCAGGGCGCCCGGGTGGAGTCGCTGCTGGCCGAGGTGGCCCCCGGCGCCGTCGAGGTGGTGGTCGATCCGGACCTCTACGACAATCCCGACGCAGCTCGACGGTCCGACCCGGCCGCCGGCTGAGCCGTCGTGGCCACCGCTCGGACCGGGTGCGCGGCCCGACCAGCTCCGCGACGGCTGGCCGTGGTCGACAAGGCGGCGGGGTGGACTAGCCACGACGTGGTCGCCAAGCTGCGGGGGATCCTCGCACAACAGGAAGGTCGGTCACTCCGGCACGCTCGATCCCGACGCCACCGGCGTGCTGCTGGTGGGGGTCGGGCGGGTGACCCGGCTGCTGCGGTACCTCACCGTGCTCGCGAAGGCCTACGAGGGCGAGATCGTGCTCGGCGTGGAGACCTCCACCCTCGACGCCGCCGGCGAGGTGGTCGCCACCCACGACATGGGCGCCGTGACCTCGCCGATGCACGTGGCGGCCGCGGCCAGGCCCTCACCGGTGACATCCTGCAGGTCCCCCCGATGGTGTCGGCGGTCAAGGTCGGCGGGCGGCGCTTGCACGAGCTGGCCCGAAAGGGCATCGAGGTCGAGCGGACGGCCCGGCCGGTCACGGTCCACCGGTTCGAGGTGCACCGGTGGCCGACGACCCCGGCGTGTACCGCGCCGAGGTGAGCTGCTCGTCGGGCACCTACGTCCGCTCCCTGGCCGCCGACCTGGGCCACGCGCTCGGCGGCGGCGCGCACCTGCGCGGGCTGCGCCGCACGGCGATCGGCTCGTTCACCCTGGCCGAGGCCCATCAGCCCTCGATGGGTCACGATCTGCTGCCACCCGCCGCGGCCCTGCGTGACTACCCGCCGGTCGCGGTCGCCGAGACGGTCGCCGCCGCGGTGCCAACGGCAAGGTGCTCGACGGCCGAGGCGCTGCGCGCGGAGGGGTCCGGGCCCTGGGCCGTGCTCGACGCCGACGGGGCGCTGCTGGCCGTGTACGAGGCCGCAGCGACGGCCCGGGTGAAGCCTGCTGTGGTCGTGGCCCCCGCAGGCAGGCGGTTAGCCTCGGGCCGATGCAGGTCCTCCACCATCCCGAGTCGGGCCTGCGTGCCACCGTCGGGAACGGCGGTCACCATCGGTGCCTACGACGGCGTGCACCGTGGGCATCGGGCGGTCATCGCCCGGGTCCGCGGCCCTGGCGGCGACGCGGGGCCTGCAGAGCGCCGTGGTCACCTTCGATCGTCACCCGGCCAGCGTGGTCCGACCCGAGTCTGCGCCCAAGCTGCTCGCGATCTCGCCCAGAAGCTCGAGCTGCTGGCCGCGACCGGTGCTCGACTACACGCTCGTGGTGCACTTCGACGAGGTCCGGGCCAAGGAGGCGGCCGGAGGACTTCGTCCGCGAGGTGCTGGTGGGGTCCCTGGAGGCGCGAGCCGTGGTGGTCGGGGGCCGACTTCCACTTCGGTCACCGTCGGCCGGGCAACGTGGCTCTGCTCGAGCGCATGGGCGCCGACGCACGGCTTCGAGGTGGTCGGCCTGGACCTGGTCGGCATGGACGGTCGGCCGGCGTCGAGGCGACGCCGAGGTCTCCTCGACCGCCATCCGCCTGGCGCTGGCGCCGGCGACCTGCCCGCCGCCACCGAGATGCTGGGGCGGCCCCACGAGGTGCGCGGCCCGGTGGTTCGCGGCGACGGGCGGGCCCGCGAACTGGGATTCTGCACGGCGAACGTGGCCGTACCCGACGACATCTGCCTGCCGGCCGACGGCATCTACGCCGGCTGGTACCTGCGCCCCGACGGGCTCGTCCCGCCCCGCCGCGCTGTCGCTCGGTCGGCGGCCGACGTTCTACGAGCACGCCGATTCTTCGCTGCTCGAGGCGCACCTGCTGGACTTCGACGACGACCTCTACGGTGAGGCGGCGCGGGTGCGGTTCGTGTCGCGGCTGCGGGCCGAGGAGAAGTTCGACTCGGTCGATGCCCTGGTGGCCCAGATGGCCCGCGATTGCGACGACGCCCGGTCCGTGCTGGGCGCTCTCGAACCGGGGGACGGGCTCGCCCGGTGATCTCGCGGGTGGGTCGCTGTCTCGGGGTTTGCGCTCCATCCACCACCGATTCGGCCGATGAAACCACCATGAGCGTTGTGACTGACACCGTCAGGGGCCGGTCGCGCGCCGGTTGTCGGCGCCGTTCCCGCCCTGTCCCGCCACTCCTTCGAGCTGGCCAGCGGGCATCGCGTCGGGCTGACCGTCAGTGGCCGGGGGGTCCCCCTGGTGGTGGTCCACGGCTTCACCGCCGAGGGTTTCCTCTACGCCGACACCCTGGCTCGGCTGGTGGCCACCGGCTTCAAGGTGGTGGCCATCGACATGGCCGGCCACGGCGGCACCCAAGGCCTGCCCCTGTCGGGGGGCCACCTGGGCGACTACGCCGCGCTGATGGGCACCGTCGTCGAAGAGCTGGGCATCCGCCGGGCCGTGTTCGCCGGCCACTCGATGGGCGGCCGGGTCACGGCCCAGCTGGCCGCCCAACGCCCGGAAATGACCATCGCCGTCCTGCTCATCGATGCCATCGTGGGCGACCAGTGGGATCGCATGGTCAACCTGTTCCGGCTCCAGCCGCTGCTGCTCGCCCCGATGGGGGCGGCGCTGCTGATCGATTCGCTGTCCACCCTCCCACTGGTCCGCGATCCGCGCCAGGCGGCCCGGTTGGGCCAGCGGCTCTCACCGATTGTCGCCAACCACGCCACCCACCCCTGGCGGCTGGTGGGCCCGGCCGCCTCCATCCTGCGCACCCGCGGCAGTCGTGGGATCCTCGACGAACTGGCGCTCACCGAGGTACCGACCTTCGTGCTGCACGGCGACCGGGACCTGATCGTGCCGCTGTCCACCGCCCGATCGGCGGCCAAGCGGGCCAACGGCCAGCTCATCACCATCAAGGGCGGGGCCCACTCGTGGCTGCTGCGCGATCCCGAGACGCTGCCGGCCATCGTGGCGGAGCTGCTGGCCGGGCGCCTGGGCGCCGCGGTCCGCGAGGCCATCGGCGCGGCCGGGGCCACCTCGGCCGACGAGCTCGAGTCGATCTTCTACGAGCCGGATGCCCCGATCCTGGCGCTCACCCCGCCCACAGGCGGGGGCGAGCCGGTGGTGCTGAACCGGCCGCCGCGGTACCGCTGGACCATCACCTGAGCCTGGGTGGGCGACCGGCGTGATCCCGGTCCAGTTCGTGCTGGTGGGCGCGGCCTTCACCTTGGTCGGGCTGAGCAGCTACGTGGTCGACACGCTCAGGGGCCGCAACCAGCCCAACCGGGTGACGTGGTTCCTCTGGGCCCTGGCCCCGCTGATCGGCTTCGCCGCCGAGGTGGGCCAGGGAGTGGGCCTGCAATCACTGATGACCTTCATGGTCGGCTTCGGACCCGCGGTGGTGCTGTGCGCCTCGTTCGTGAGCCGTCACGGCGCGGCCCGGTTGACCCGCTTCGACCTGGGATGCGGCTCGCTGTCGCTGGTGGCCCTGGTCATGTGGCGGATCACCGGGCAGGGCGACGTGGCCATCGCCTTCTCCTTGGCCGCCGACCTGCTGGCCGGCGTGCCCACCTTCCGCAAGGCCTACCGGGATCCGGCGTCGGAGTCCTGGTCGGTGTTCGCCTGCTCCGGGGTCAGCGCCGCCCTCACCCTGTTGACCATCACGACCTGGACCTTCGCCGCGGCCGCCTTCCCTGTCTACATCCTGTGCGGCAGCACGGTGTTGACGGTGCTGATCCGGTTCCCGAGCCTGCGCCCGGCACCGGTGGCCGGGTGAACGGCGATCTGCGGCCGTCGGCCCGCCGAAGCCTTGGCGGACCCACGATGAAGGAGAACGGGTCCCGGGCTGCTATCGTGGCAGCGCTGATCCGCGTCCGGGCGAAGGCCTGAACGGCGGCGGCAATCCATCCGCTCCTGGCCCCGCCAGCCGCGCCCCAGGCGCCGCAGCGAGCCGAGTAGCCGGGTCCCATACCCACCTGAAGGAACCACCATGGCCTCCAATCCCACCAACCTGCCACCCAAGGCAGGGACGATCGCCGATCATCGCCTCCACGAGACCGACACCGGTTCTCCCGAGGTCCAGATCGCGCTGTTGACCGACCGCATCAACCACCTCACCGAGCACCTGAAGGTCCACAAGAAGGACCATCACAGCCGGCGAGGCCTGCTGATGCTGGTTGGGCGCCGTCGCCGGTTGCTCGACTACGTCAAGAAGAACGACGTGGAGCGCTACCGGGCGATCATCGCCAAGCTGGGGCTGCGCCGCTAACCGATCTGCACCACCGAGACGGCGACCATCCGGTCGCCGCTCGTCATATCCGGGCCGGTTGTGCCCGTCAGCTGCCAGTGGCGAGGGACGGCGCCGAGCCTTCCGAGATCTCGATCCGCCCTTCACCACTGGGAACTGGCGCCAACCGGCCTCCAACCGACAGGACCACCGGTCCTTCAAAGGAGACCTTCCCATGGCGGAAGTCCATTCCGTATCCCGCGCCGTCACTGGCGCACCCGACAAGACCCTGACCTTCGAGACGGGCAAGTTGGCCGGCCAGGCCGATGGTGCCGTCACCGTGCGCCTGGGCGACACGGTCGTGCTGGTCACGGCCACCGCGGCCAAGTCGGCCCGAGAGGGCGCCGACTTCTTCCCGCTCACCGTCGACATCGAAGAGCGCATGTACGCGGCCGGCAAGATCCCGGGCTCGTTCTTCCGGCGCGAGGGCAAGGCCAGCGACCAGGCCATCCTGACCTGTCGCCTCATCGACCGGCCGCTGCGCCCGTGCTTCCCCGACGGGTTCCGCAACGAGGTCCACGTGGTCGGCACCATCCTGGGTGCCGATCTGACCAACCCGCATGACGTGGTGGCCATCAACGGCGCTTCCGCCGCGCTGAGCCTGTCGGGCATCCCCTTCGACGGGCCGATCGGCGCCGTCCGGGTGGCCTACTCGACTGACGGCGAGTGGATCCCGTTCCCCACCTACGAGGAGGGCGACTCGTCGACCTTCGAGCTGGTGGTGGCCGGGCGACTGCTCGACGACGACGATGTGGCCATCATGATGGTCGAGGCCGGCGGCACCGAGACGGCGTGGCCGTCGTACGAGGCTGGCGCTCCCAAGGTCACCGAAGAGGTGCTGGCCGCCGGGCTCGAGGCTTCCAAGACCTGGATCCGCGAGTCGATCAAGGATCAGCTCGAGCTGATCGAGGCGGCCGGTGGCACCAAGCCCACCATGGCCTTCTCGACCGTGGCGGACTACACCCGCGAGGTGTACGAGGCCGTGGCCGAGGTGGGCCACGCCCGGGTCACCGCGGCCGAGTCCCTGTCGGACAAGGCCGAGCGCCTGGCCGCCGAGGAGCAGGCTCGCAGCGAGATCATCGCCGAGCTGAGCCCCCGCTTCGCGGAGCTCGACGCCGCCGAGCGCCAGATCAAGGCTGCCTTCCGGTCACTGACCAAAGCGGTGGTGCGCAAGCGCATCGTCGAAGAGGGCGTGCGCATCGACGGACGTGGCACCCGCGACATCCGGCCCCTGTCGGCCGAGGTCGGGGTCCTGCCCAGCGTGCACGGCTCGGGCCTGTTCCAGCGGGGTGAGACCCAGGTGCTCAACGTGGCCACCCTGGGCATGCCCCGGATGGAGCAGATGCTCGACACGCTGGGTGTCGTCGACCGCAAGCGCTACATGCACCACTACAACTTCCCGCCGTACTCGACCGGTGAGACGGGCTTCATGCGTGGTCCCAAGCGTCGCGAGATCGGTCACGGCATGTTGGCCGAGCGAGCCCTGGTCCCGGTGCTGCCCTCCAAGGAGGAGTTCGCCTACACCATCCGCACCGTGTCCGACGTGCTGTCGTCCAACGGCTCCACGTCCATGGCCTCGGTGTGCGGCTCGACCCTGTCGCTCATGGACGCCGGCGTGCCCATCAAGGCGCCGGTGGCCGGCATCGCCATGGGCTTGGTGTTCGCCGAGGGCAAGTACACCACCCTTACCGACATCCTGGGTGCCGAGGACGCGTTCGGCGACATGGACTTCAAGGTGGCCGGCACCGCCGAGTTCGTGACCGCCCTTCAGCTCGACACCAAGATCGCCGGCATCCCCGCCGACGTGCTGGCCCAGGCGCTCGGCCAGGCCAAGGAGGCCCGGCTCAAGATCCTGGCCGTCATGGCTGACGCCATCGCCGAGCCCCGCGACGAGGTGGGCCCCACCGCCCCCAAGATCGTCAGCTTCGAGATCCCGATCGACAAGATCGGCGAGGTCATCGGACCCAAGGGCAAGGTCATCAACGCCATCCAGCAGGAGACCGGGGCCGACATCTCCGTCGACGACGACGGCACCGTCGGCCGCGTCAGCATCGGCTCGACCGACTCGGGTGCGGTGCAGGAGGCCGAGCGCCAGATCAAGCTCATCCTCAACCCGCCTACCGCCAACGTGGGCCAGACCTACAAGGGCAAGGTGGTGAACGTCACCAAGTTCGGGGCGTTCGTCAACATCCTCCCGGGTCGCGATGGCCTCATCCACATCTCCAAGCTGGGTGGGGGCAAGCGCATCGACCGGGTCGAGGACGTGGTCGACCTGGGTGATGAGATCGAGGTCGTGGTCGAAGACGTCGATCCCAACGGCAAGGTCTCTCTCGCCCTGGCCGGCTCGTCGCCCGCCCCCAAGCCCCGCGAGGGCCGTTCCGACCGGAGCGATCGCGACGACCGTCCTGCCCGCAACGGCGGTTCGAGCGATGCGCCCCAGAGCAGCGGCGACCGTGAGTACGTGTCGTTCGAGGATGCCTTCGACGACGAGGTCCGCAGCGAGTTCGGTGACCTGGGTCCGGCGGCTCCCGCCGGTGACCGGGGCGGCGATCGCGGCGGTCGCTCGGGCGGCGGGGGCTCCCGTGGTGGCCGGGGCCGGGGCGGCGATCGCGGCGGCCGGCGCCGCTGACATGACCGCAACCGGTCCGGACCGGGTGTCGTCTCCCGATGGGGGCACGGCACCCGGGTCGGTTGCGGGCCTCGAGGCCGGGGTCGAGCTGACCACGCTCGACAACGGCGTGCGGATCGTGACCGAGCGCATGGCCGAGTCCCGGTCGGTGACGCTGGGCTTCTGGGCCGGCATCGGTTCGCGTGACGAGCCGGGGGAGTTGGCCGGAGCCTCGCACTTCCTCGAGCACCTGCTGTTCAAGGGGACCGCCCAGCGCAGCGCCCGTCAGATCGCAGTGGCGATCGATGCGGTGGGGGGCGAGATGAACGCCTTCACCACCCGCGAGCACACCGCCTACTACACGCGGCTGCCGGCCGGCGAGCTGCGCTTCGGGCTCGACCTGCTCACCGACGTGGTGGGCGCGCCGGCGTTCCGCCCGGCCGAGGTGGACGCCGAGCGGGAGGTCATCCTCGAGGAGATCCTCATGAACGAGGACGCCCCCGATGACGTGGTCCACACCCAGCTGATGGAGGCCGCCTTCCCCGGTCACCCGCTCGGGCGCGAGACCCTGGGCACCGAGGACACGATCCTGGCCATGACCCGCGACCAGATCGCCGCCTTCCACGCCGGGTGGTACCGGCCCGCCAACCTGGTGGTGGCCGCGGCCGGCAACCTGCACCACGACCAGGTGGTGGAGCGCGTGGCCGCCTTCCTGGGCGGCGCGGTGGTGGGGGATCGTCCGGCGCGCCTCGCCCCCGCGGCCGGGCTCGAGCCTCTGGTCGTGGCCCATCGCCCCACCGAGCAGGCGCACGTGGCCATGGCCTGGCGAGGTCTGGACCACCACGACCAGGCCCGGTACGCATTGGCCGTGGCCAACCAGATCCTGGGTGGCGGGATGTCCAGCCGGCTGTTCCAGGAGGTGCGCGAGCAGCGTGGCCTGGCCTACTCGGTGTTCACCTCGCCCGTCGTCGTACGCGGATGCCGGGGTGGTCACGCTCTACGCCGGCACCGGGCCGTCTCGGGCCGGCGAGCTACTTGGAGTCATCAGCGACACCATCGACACCCTGTTGGCCGATGGGATCACCGACGAGGAGCTGGCGGTGGCCAAGGGCTACCTCGAGGGTGCCACCCTGTTGGGCCTGGAGGACAGCGGCAGCCGCATGGGCCGTCTGGGCTCGGGACTGCTCACGCGGGGTGAGATCGTGCCCGTCGAGGAGCACCTGGCTCGCACGCGGGCCGTGACCGTGGACGACGTCGATGCGGTGCTGCGCCGCATCCTGGCCGCGCCGGCCACCCTGTCGGTGGTGGGGCCGTTCGACGACGACGAGCCCGTGCTGGTCGCGGCCGTCGAGCGGTCGGCCGCCCGGGCGGCCTGATCGTTCCAGCCGCCATCGGTCACGCGGCCTGACTGCGCTGCCCGCCGGCGCCGGTGCGTCGCCCACGGCGATCACGAACTCGACCATCGGCGAGCCATCCGACCTGGTCAGCGGGGGCACTGCCTCCGCGGCGGGGGCGAACATCACGCTCCGCCAGGACACCGGGGCCAACTGGTGTGCCGCCTCAGCGGACCGGGCCGATGCCTTGCGCTCCGGAGGGTTGGGACTGGCTACCGACTTCGGCCAGATGTACCTCGGTGGCGGGACGGCCAAGCCGACGTTCGGGACGGGGCTGGTCGTCTGCGTCTTCGTGCGCCAGCAACAAGTGGCTGAACGGATCCATCTACGGGCCGTCGGTCGCCATCCTCGACCAGAACAGCCCGACCACCAACGACGTGGCCTCGCTCTGAGCGTCGCGTCGGACACCCTGCGCCACCACGGCTTCCGCGCCGATCCCGCCCCCGCGGGTCGGCCACTAAGGTCGGGGCCATGGTGCGCGTAGGGGTGTTCGGCGCCGGCGGACGGATGGGCACCGAGGTGTGCCGGGCCGTGGTGGCCGATCCCGACCTCGAGCTGGTGGCGGTGGTCGATCCGTTCCACGTGGGCCTCGATCTGGGCCAGGTCACCGGAGTCGACCTCCACCTGTCGATGGCCGCTGGACCCGAAGCCCTGCTCGACGCGGGCGTGGACGTGGCCGTGGACTTCACCCAGGTCGAGGCGGCCCGGGCCAACCTGACGTGGCTGGCCGCCAACGGCGTGCACGCCGTGGTGGGCACCACCGGGTTGACCGACGCCGACCTGGATGGGTTCGCCCGGACCTTCACGCGATCGAACGCGGTGATCGCTCCGAACTTCGCCATCGGCGCGGTGTTGATGATGCGCTTCGCCGAGTTGGCCGCGCCGTACTTCGAGACGGCCGAGATCATCGAGCTGCATCATGACGCCAAGATCGACGCGCCCTCCGGGACGGCTCTGGCCACCGCCGAACGCATGGCCGCGGCGTCGGCCACCTGGGCGGAGGACCCCACTCGCACGGTGGTGGTGGAGGGGGCCCGAGGCGCCCGCACCGCCGGCGGCATCCCGGTGCACTCGATCCGACTGCGGGGTCTGGTGGCTCACCAGGAGGTGCTGTTGGGCACCACCGGCCAGACCCTCAGCATCCGCCACGACTCGCTCGATCGTTCGTCGTTCATGCCCGGCGTGGTCCTGGCCGTGAAGCTGGTGGGGGATCGACCGGGGCTGACCCTCGGGCTGGACAACCTGCTCGATCTCTGAGCCTGTTGGCGCCGGGAACGTCGGACCGCACCGACCGCCCTGGCCCTGTTCTGGTTCGCTGCACCGCCGGCCTGACCGGCCGCCGGGTCGGCCAACCATCTGGCGTACGCTGCGAACGCTGTCGGACGCACCACCAGGGGGATCGCCGTGCAGGGACTGATGCAGGACCGACCACTCACCCTCGACCACTTCTTCAACCGGGCCGAGACGCTGTTCCCTCGCAAAGAGGTGGTCACGGCCACCGCCGGGGGCATCGAGCGCGAGTCCTACGGCACCTGGGCCGACCGGGCCCGGCGCGTCGGCGGTGTGCTGGACGACCTCGGGATCTCGAGCGACGGACGGGTGGCCACCTTCGGGTGGAACACCGCCCGCCACCTCGAGCTGTGGTTCGCCGCCCCCTGCAGCGGCCGGGTCCTGCACACGCTCAACATCCGGCTGTTCCCCGAGCAGCTGACCTATGTGGTCAACCACGCCGAGGACGAGATCATCTTCGTGGACCGCTCGCTGGTCGGCGTGCTCTGGCCGCTGCTGGGGAGCTTCGAGACCGTCCGCCACGTGGTGGTCATGGACGACGGCCGGGGGGACGAACCCACCGATGCCGGATCGGCCGAGTTGCACGACTACGAGCGGCTGCTGGCCGACTCCCAACCCGCGGAGTGGCCCCGGTTGGACGAGAACCGAGCCGCGTCCATGTGCTACACGAGCGGCACCACGGGCAACCCCAAGGGCGTCGTCTACTCGCACCGTTCGACGTGGCTCCACACCATCGCCGTGACCACCGCCGACTGCATCGGGGTGTGCGAGCGCGACACGATCCTGCCCGTGGTGCCCATGTTCCACGCCAACGCCTGGGGGCTGGCGCACGCCGGCGTGGCGGTCGGGGCGAATCTGGTCATGCCCGGTCCGGACCTGTCGCCCCCCGCGCTGGCTTCGCTCATCGAGTCCGAGCAGGTCACGGTGGCCGCCGGGGTCCCCACCATCTGGATGGGGGTCCTGCCGGAGCTGGCCGGACGCGACACGTCCCACCTGCGGGCCATCCCGTGCGGAGGATCGGCCGTGCCGCGGTCGCTGTCAGAGGCCTACCGGGACCAGTTGGGGATCCCGATCCTCCAGGCCTGGGGCATGACCGAGACCAGTCCGGTGGCATCGGTGGGGCGCATCAAGAGCTACCTGGCCGACACCCTCTCCGATGCCGAGCAGGCCGACCTGCGGGCCAGCATCGGCAACATCGCCATCGGCGTCGACTTCCGGGTGGTGGACCAGGCCAGCGAGGAGCCGGTGCCGTGGGACGGTGAGTCCCGTGGCGAGCTGCAGGTGGCCGGGCCCTGGGTGGCCCGCGAGTACTACAACGACGACCGCTCGCCCCAGTCCTTCACCGACGACGGTTACCTGCGCACCGGCGACGTGGTCACCGTCGACGAGGAGGGCTACCTGCGGATCGTGGACCGGACCAAGGACGTGGTGAAGTCCGGCGGGGAGTGGATCAGCTCGGTGGAGCTGGAGAACGCCATCATGGGACACCCCGACGTGGCCGAGGCCGCCGTGATCGGCGTCAGCCACCCGAAGTGGAGCGAACGACCCCTGGCCTGCGTGGTGGTCAAGCCCGGCGCCGAGTTGAGCCGCGAGCAGATCATCGAGTACCTGGACGGACTGGTGGCCAAGTGGTGGCTGCCCGACGACGTGGTGTTCATCGACGAGGTCCCCAAGACCTCGGTGGGCAAGTTCTCCAAGAAGGATCTGCGCCGACGCTTCGCGGACTACACCCTGCCCACCTCGTGAACATCGAGTCGTGATCGTCGTCTCTTCGTCGCCGTCGTGGGCGGAGGCGATTCGGGCGGCGGCGCTGCCGGCGGTACCCTCGCGGCGTGTCCCAGCCGTCCCTCCCCGAGGCCGACCAGGCTGAGGTCGATCCGGCCCTGGTGACCCGCCGCGATGCCAACGGGGAGATCATCGCCTCGCCACCCCCGGTGCGGCGGGAACGGCCGCCGGCCGACTGGAGCTTCGTGTGGCACGTCGGTTGGATCTGCTCGCACCTGTTCGTGCTGGCGTGCATCGTGGCCTTCATCAACCTGGGCTTCTGGCAGCTCAGCCGCCTCCACGGGCGTCGTCAGGTCAACACCATGATCGAGGCCCGGATGGCCTCGCCGGCCGTACCCATCCAGTCCGTGGTCAGCGTCAAGGAGAACTACAAGATCGCCAACCACCGTGACTACCGCAATGTCACGGTGACCGGCCACTACGACCCGGCCAACCAGATGCTGATCCGCGACGAGCAGGACGCCCAGAACGATCCGGGCTGGTGGCTGGTCACCCCCATGATCCTGTCCGACGGCTCGGCCGTGGCCATCAACCGGGGCTTCGTTCCCCTGACCCTGGGGAAGCCGGGTCTCCTGGTCAGCGAGGAGAACGGCCCCCTGCCCCAGTACGCCCCACCCAAGGGCACCGTGACGGTGACCGGGCTCATCTTCCCCACCGAGAATCGCAGCGCGGGCCCCTACGACCCGGCCACCGGCCACCTCCACACCCTGTCGCGGGTGGACCTGTTCCGGTGGCAGCGCCAGGTGCCCTACGGCCTGTACCCGGTCTACGTGAACCTGGTGTCGTCGCGTCCGGCCCAGTCCGGCGTCTACCCCCAGCCGGTCCCGCCGCCCGCCTTGGGTGACGGGCCCCACCTCAACTACGCCGGTCAGTGGTTCATCTTCGCCACGCTCACCGCCATCGTCTATCCGCTGCTGCTGCGCCGGGTGGCCCGGAACCGGGCGGTGGCCGAGGAGGACGCCACCGCCGGTGCGTCGGCGTGACCGACACGTCACCCGCTCCGCCGGGCGACACCCGCAGCCGCATCCTGGAAGCGGCGGTGGCGTGCGTCGAACGGTGGGGCCTGGCCAAGACCACGTTGGAGGACGTGGCCACCGAGGCCGGCGTGTCCCGGGCCACCCTCTACCGCTGGTTCGCCGGGGGGCGTGACCAGCTCATCACCGAGACCGTCGGCTGGGAGACGGCCCGCTTCATGACCCGGCTGGTCGAGGCCATCGCCCCCGAGCCGGATCTGGAGGCCAAGCTGGTCGAGGGCCTCATCTTCGGCCACCAGGCCGTGCGTGACCACGTGCTGCTCCAGCGCATCCTCAACAGCGAGCCGGCGTTGTTCCTGACCGAGTTCCACAGCTCGGTGCCGGCACTCGACCAGCTGGCACGGGCCTACATCATCGAGCAGCTGGGCCACGAGCACCTGCGGCCGGGGGTGGACGTGGACTGGGCGGCCGAGTACATCGCCCGGCTCTTCCTGTCGTACCTGGGCAGCCATGGGAGCTGGGACCTGGCCGACCGCGACCAGGTGCACCGCCTGGTGCGCACCCAGCTGCTCGGGGGTGTGGTGGCGTCCTGATCCACCCGGACGAGCCGGCGTAGCCCAGACGGCTGCGACCGATGTCACAGCCCGTCACCCTTGGCAATGAGACAAAGTACGGCTTATTGTCTCAATGTGGCCGTCGTGGGGGAAGCCCGACCATCCAGCGTCGTGGACGCGCGCCCGGCGCGACCGCCAGCGGCCCAGCGCATCACCGCCGGCGCGTTGGCGTGCATCGCCCGGTGGGGCACAGCCAAGACCACCCTCGACGACATCGCTCGTGAAGCCGGATGCAGCCGGGCCACGATCTACCGGCTCTTCCCCGGCGGCAAGCGGGCCGTGCTGGATGCCACCGGCGAGGTCGAGTTGGCCCGCATACTCCACGAGCTGTCGGCGTCGCTGGAGCGCACCGAGTCGCTCGACGAGCTCCTGGTGGTGGCCATCTCCGAATCGGTGCGCGCCATCCGCTGCCACCCGGCCCTGCAGTACCTGATCGAGCACGAGCCGGGCGAGGTTCTGGCCCATGTCTCGTTCGACGAGCTCGACCCGTTGCTGGCCGTGGCCACCGCCTTCGGCACGCCGTATGTGGCCCGTTATGTCGACGTGGCCACCGCCGCGGCCACCGCCGAGTGGGTGACCCGCCTCATCGTCTCCTACGGCATCGAACCCTGCCGCGACCTGCACGACCCCGCGCAGGCCCGAACCTTGGTGGAGACCTTCATCCTGCCCGGCCTCGAGACCGCGGCCTGATCCCCCAGACCCGACCCATTCGGACCTACCTGTCCGAACCCGACGTTCCCTCCGAACCCGACCTTCCCATCCGAACCCGACCTTCCCATCCGAACCCGACCTTCCCATCCTGGAGCGCACCCATGTCATCCACCGAAGCCACCTCGACCGAAGATCTGATCGGTCGCAGCGACCTCAACGACATCGAGGCCATCCTCTCGGTGTCCAACACCGACGTGGACGAGCTGGTCCACACGGTGGCGGACAACGCGGACGCCATCTTCACCTGGGACTACGAGAAGGGTGCCCGCCCGGCCCTCAACAAGCTCTACGAGAAGGCCAAGACCTCGCAGTGGAACGGCGAGACCGACCTGCCCTGGGACACCGAGGTCGACCAGGAAGCCGTGGTCATGGCCAACGCCGCGGCCAACCCGTCCTCCATGGACCTCGACCTGACCGGCACCTCGTTCGAGAAGTGGGACGAGCAGCAGTGGGTGCAGCTGGGCATCGAGTCGCAGAACTGGGTGCTGAGCCAGTTCATGCACGGCGAGCAGGGCGCGCTGCTGTGCACGGCCAAGATCGTCGAGACCGTCCCGTGGATCGACGCCAAGTACTACGCCTCCACCCAGGTGATGGACGAGGCCCGCCACGTCGAGGTGTTCGCCAAGTACCTCGACACCAAGCTGTCGGGCCACTACCCGATCAACGCCCACCTCAAGCTGCTGCTCGATGACATCGTGGCCGACTCCCGCTGGGACATGACCTATCTGGGCATGCAGATCATGGTGGAGGGTCTGGCCCTGGCCGCCTTCGGCTTCATCCACCAGCTCACCACCGAGCCGCTGCTCAAGCAGCTGCTGCGCTACGTGATGAGCGACGAGGCCCGCCACGTGGCCTTCGGCGTGTTGAGCCTCAAGGAGTACTACACCCAGCTGTCGGCCCCCGAGATCCGCGAGCGCCAGGAGTTCGCCTTCGAGGCGGCCGTGCGCATGCGTGACCGCTTCCTGCAGCAGGAGGTGTGGGATCGGATGGGCGTGCCCGTGTCCGAGGCCGTCTCGCTGGTCATGATGTCGCCCGAGCAGCAGCTGTTCCAGCAGCTGCTGTTCTCCAAGATCGTGCCCAACTGCAAGAAGTTGGGCCTGCTCGACGCCGGGGCCGACAAGGGTCAGCCGGGGTGGCTGCGCCAGAAGTTCGCCGAGCTCGGGGTCATCCAGTTCGAGGACTGGGCCGACACCGAGTCCGAATACGACGCCTTCGCGCTCGACGCCGAGCTGGCCTGACCCGTCGGTCCGCCTGGCGCTGGTCGCCGCCGAGATCCCCTGGATCACGACGAGGACGGGCCATCCTGAGCTGGCCCTCGTCGAGGCCGCCGCGGGCCGCGGTGGCTGAGCCGCTCGTGTACGCCCGGATCGACTTCGTGACCACGGCCCGGGGGCCCCAGCTGCGGGGGCTCGAGCTGACCGAACCGTCCGAGTACCTGTCCCTGGGACCGGCTGCGGCCCGCCACGTCCTGGCGGACGCCGTGGCAGCCCGCCTGTAGGGTCGTGGGGTGGCGACCGTGTCTGATCCCCGTGTGCTCGTGGTCGTCGCGCTTCGCCTGGCCTCGATCCTGCCCCCCGAGGCCGTGGTCGAGCGGTCAGGTCTGAGCGCGACCCAGGTGCACGATGTGCTGGGCGGGCTGGAGGGCGAGGGGCTGGCCCGCCGACGGGAGGGCCGGGTGTCGGGCTGGATGTTGACCCCCGAGGGCCGCGCCGAGTGCCACCGCCTGGTGCGCGCCGAGGCCGCCTCGGCCGACGCCGTGCTCGAGGGGTGCTACCAGCGGTTTCTGGGGGTCAACCAGCGCTTGATCGACGCGTGTACGGCCTGGCAGCTGCGCACCGTCGATGGCCAGGAGGTGCCCAACGACCACGCCGATCCGGCGCACGACACCGCGGTGCTGGCCGAGTTGGAGGTGGTCGACGAGGTGGCCGGGCCGGTGTGCGACGAGCTGGGCGCGGCCCTCGAGCGGTTGGCCGGGTACGGGCCGCGGCTGGCCGCCGCCCGGGCCCGGGTCCAGGCGGGCGAAACCGACTGGCTCACCCGGCCCACCATCGACTCGTATCACACCGTCTGGTTCGAGCTGCACGAGAACCTGCTGATGACGCTGGGCATCGAACGGGGCCAGGAGCGTCCCGAGGCATCCACCCCCCTGCAGGAGGCACGCTGATGGCCCGTTTCGGTTCGTTGATGACGGCCATGGTCACCCCGTTCGACGACGCCGGTCGGGTCGACCTCGAAGGCGCGGCCGATCTGGCTGCGTGGTTGGTGCAACAGGGCAGCGACGCCCTGGTCCTCACCGGCTCCACGGGCGAGGGATCGATGCTGAGCGACGACGAGCAGGTCGAGGTGTGGCGGGCGGTGCGCGCCGCGGTGGACGTGCCGCTGATCGCGGCGACGGGAACCAACGACACCGCCCACGCCGTGGGGCTGACCGGACAGGCGGGCCCGGCCGGCATGGACGGCGTGCTCGTGGTCACCCCGTACTACAACCGTCCGCCCCAGGCCGGCATCGAGGCTCACTTCCGGGCCCTGGCCGCAGCCACCGGCCTGCCCGTGCTGCTCTACGACATCCCCATCCGCTCGGGGCGCAAGGTCAGCCACGACGTGCTCCTGCGCCTGGCGCAGGACGTGGACAACATCGTGGGCCTCAAGGACGCGGCGGCCAACCCGGCCGAGACCGCCCGGGTGGTGGCCGAGGCCCCTGCCGGGTTCGAGGTGTGGGCCGGTGACGACTCGATGGCCCTGCCCATGATGGCGGTCGGGGCGGTGGGCGTGATCTCGGTGGCGGCCCACTGGGCGGGCCCCGAGATGGCCGAGATGATCGGCGCCTTCCGGCGCGGTGACGTGGTCAAGGCCCGCGAGCTGCTGTCGGTCCTGCTCGAGTCGTTCGACTTCGAGAGCAGCGACCTCACGCCCAACCCGATCCCGGCCAAGGCCATGATGCGGGCCATCGGCCGGCCCGCCGGCCAGTGCCGCCTGCCGCTCGGCTCGGCGCCCGCGGGACTCGAAGCTCGGGCCCTGACCATCTGGAATCGATTGAGGGACACATGAGCAAGCCCGTCACGATCACCTTCCTGGGGGGACTGGGTGAGATCGGGCGCAACTGCGCCGCCCTGGAGGTCGATCGACGGATCCTGCTGCTCGACTGCGGCCTGATGTTCCCCGATGTCGACATGCTCGGCATCGACCTGGTCCTGCCCGACTTCACCTGGCTGCGCGAGCGGGCCGACGACATCGAGGGCTGCATCGTCACCCACGGCCACGAGGACCACCACGGCGGGTTGTCCTTCCTGCTCGCGCGAGCTGTCGTTCCCCATCTACGGATCGGCGCTGACCCTGGGTCTGGCCCGCAACCGCATCGAGGAGGCCCGCCTGCTCGACCGCACCGAACTGATCCCCGTGGCCGACGGCGAGCGCCGCCAGATCGGCCCATTCGACGTCGAGTTCATCCCGGTCACCCACTCGGTGCCCCACGGGTTCGCCACCGCCTTCCACACGCCCCAGGGCGTCATCCTGCATTCGGGCGACTTCAAGCTGGACCTGACCCCGGTCGACGGTCGGCTCACCGACCTGGCCCGGGTGGGCGCCCTCAGCAGCATCGACGGCGTGCGCCTGCTGCTGGCCGACTCGACCAACGCCGATGAGAAGGGCTACTCACGCTCCGAGAGCACCGTGGGCGGCGTGCTGCACGGCCTGTTCGCCAACTTCGAGGGCAAGCGGATCATCACCACCTGCTTCGCCAGCCACGTGCACCGGGTGCAACAGATCGCCGATGCCGCCATCGCCCAGGACCGGACCATCGCCACCATGGGCATGTCCATGCGCAAGAACGTCCGCCTGGCCCGCGACATGGGGCTGTTGCACATCCCCGAGAACCGCCTGGTGGACATCGACGACGTGGGCGATCTCGACCCGGCCAAGGTGTGCATCATCTCCACCGGCTCCCAGGGCGAGCCCATGTCGGCCCTGGCCCTGATGGCCGCCAACGAGAACCGCTGGATCAAGCTCGGTCCCGACGACGTGGTCATCATGAGCAGCCATCCCATCCCCGGCAACGAGTCCAACGTCTCGAAGGTCATCGACGGGCTGGTCCGGGTGGGGGCCGAGGTCGTGCACTCGGGCATCGAGGACGTGCACGCCACCGGCCACGCCAAGCAGGAGGAGCTCAAGACCTTCCACTCCATCGCCCGCCCGGACTGGTTCATCCCGGTGCACGGCGAGTACCGGCACCTGGTGGCCCACGCCCGCATCGCCAACCAGATGGGCACCCGCAGCGACCACATCATGGTGTGCGAGGACGGCGACCAGCTGATGCTGACCGACGACGGGCTGGTGCCTCACGCCCGGGTGCCCGCCGGGTACCTGTACGTGGACGGCATCGTGGGCGACGTGGGCAACGGCGTGCTGCGCGATCGCCGGGTCCTGGCCGAGGAGGGCGTGGTCGTGGTGGTGGTGGCGGTGGACGTGTCCAGCGGGGCCATCATCACCGGGCCCGAGGTGATCACCCGGGGCTGGGTGTACGAGGCCGAGGCCGAGGGGCTGCTCGACCGGTGCGAGGCGGCGGTGGCCGAGGCGGTCAAAGGGGTGTTCGACCGCGACATCCACGACATCGAGAACATCCAGCGGGTGGTGCGGCGGGCGGCGGGAAAGTTCGTCAACGACAACACCAAGCGTCGCCCGATGATCGTCCCCGTTGTCATGGAGGCTTGAGGTGGACCAGATCCAGTCGGGGACCCGGCTGCTGGTCTACGTCGACCCCGCGCTGGGTGACGCGGACGCGCACGCCCGGGTGGCCGCCGCCCGTGGGAGGCTCGGCCTCGAGCCCATCGACATCGTTCGAGCCACGCCCGAGCAGATGGCCAACGACGTGGCCGAACACGAGTACATCCACGTGGTCGACATCGGACCGGGCGAGCCAACCGCCGGGTACCTCGGGGTGTGGATGACGCTGGCCGAGCTCGAGGGGATGGCCGGCCAACCGGGCTGAGTCCGGCCGTTGGTCCGGGAACGGCCGCCGCCGGTACCCTGCGGCGATGGTCGACACCCTCTCCTCCCGGTCCTTGCTCAGCGCCGCGGGCGACGCCCTGCTCGATGATCGGCGCCAGCTCAGCCTCGAGGAGCTGGCCGAGCTGGCCGCCCTGGCTGACGACGCCGTGCCGGCACTGGCCAGCCTGGCCCACGAGGTGCGCCTGGCGTGGTGCGGCCCCGAGGTCGAGGTGGAGGGCATCTTGTCGGCCAAGACGGGCGGCTGCCCCGAGGACTGCCACTTCTGCAGCCAGTCGGCCAAGTTCGACACCCAGGTGCAGGCCACGCCCTTCCTCGACACCGACGAGGTCCTGGACGCGGCGGCCGAGACGGCTGCGCTGGGCGCCTCGGAGTTCTGCATCGTGTTGGCCGTGCGGGGGCCAGACGAGCGAACGGTGACACGGATCCTGGAACTGGTCCCGCTGGTGCGCGAGCGCACCGGCCTGAACGTGGCCGTGAGCGCCGGAATCCTGACCGAAGACCAGGCGGCCCGCCTGGCCGCCGGCGGGGTGCACCGCTACAACCACAACCTGGAGACGGCCCGCTCCTACTTCCCCAACATCGTGACCACCCACACCTGGGAGGAGCGCTTCGCCACCTGCGGGCGGGTGCGCGACCACGGCATGGAGCTGTGCTGCGGGGTGCTGTTGGGCATGGGTGAGTCGACGGCCCAGCGCATCGAGATGATCGGCCAGCTGCGCCAGGTCGAGCCCGGCCGAGGTGCCCATCAACTTCCTGAACCCGCTGCCGGGCACCCCCCTGGCGGATCGCATGGTGGTAGCCCCGTTGGAGGCGCTGCGTTGGATCGCCCTGTTCCGCCTGGGCCTGCCCTCGGTGATCCTGCGTTACGCCGGCGGCCGGGAGGTCACCCTGCGCGAGCTGCAGGCCATGGGCATGACCGCCGGCATCAACGCCCTGATCGTGGGCAACTACCTGACCACCTTGGGTCGCTCGCCGGCCGAGGACCTCCAGATGCTCGACGACCTGCACATGCCCATCGCCAGCCTGTCCGCGGCCATCTGACGCGGACGGGGACATGTCGGGCTCAGCCTTCTGCCCCTGGTGCGGTCGACCCGACCGCGACTGCGACGGCGTCACGTGTCGGCGCGAGCTGCTCCCGCCCCACTTCTGTCCGAGCTGCGGCCGACGCATGCGGGTGCAGGTCACGCCCACGGGCTGGTCGGCCTCGTGTCGCGATCACGGTGTGCCCGACCCGTCGGTGATCGCCGCGCCGTAGCCTCTGGGGGCATGGCAGACGATGATCTGGGCGAGCGGCTGGTCGACGCGGTCCAGGCGGTCACGGGTGCCCATCCCGGCCGGCGCGTCCTGCACGCCAAGGGGGTCGGCGGGCACGGTCGGTTCCGCTCCAGCGGGCTCGCGTCGGACCTGACCGTGGCCGCCCACCTACAGGCGGGGGTGGAGACGCGGGTCGAGGCCCGCTTCTCCAACGGCTCGGCTGACCCTGGGGCCCACGACGGGATGCGCGACGGACGAGGCTTCGCCACCAAGTTCCGCTTGGCTGACGGCACCTCGACCGACATCGTGGCCCTGTCGCTGCCCGTCTTCTTCGTGCGCACCACCGACGACTTCGTGGCCTTCGTCGCTGCCCGTCAACCCGATCCGGCCACTGGGGAGATGGACATGGACCGGGTCCTGGACTTCCTGGGCGCGCACCCGGAGGCCCGGTTGGCCGCAGGGCTGTCGGTAGCCGCTCCCGCGCCGCTCAGCTACAGCCGGGTGACCTACCACAGCGTCCACGTGTTCTGGCTGGTGGACGACGACGGCGGCCGCCACCCGGTGCGGTACCGCTGGGAGCCGGTGGCCGGCGAAGCAGGCCTGACCGACGACCAGGCCGCGGCCCGGTCCGCCGACTACCTGGCCGGGGCCCTGGCCGACGATCTGGCCCAGGGGCCGGTGGCCTTCGACCTGCACGTGGTGCTGGGTGAACCGACCGACCCGGTCGGCGATCCCACCGCGCCCTGGCCCGACGACCGGCCGAGCGTGGTGGCGGGCACCCTCGAGCTGGCCGAGCTGGCCGACGTCGAATCCCTGATCTTCGACCCGACCCGGGTCACTGCGGGCATCGAGTGCTCCGACGACCCCATCCTGGCCGCCCGCCGCGCCGCCTACGGCGCCTCGTTCGCCCGGCGCACGGGCTGAGCGTCGCCCCGGCTGGGCCGCTCACCGACGGTCGGCGAGCGAGGGTCCACCATCGCCGGGGGCGGGTCTGCTGTGCTACAACCGACGTGTCCACCTCGGCGCGGGAGCACTGGGGCCGAGGGGTGGCCATCCGATGGTCATCCGCGCACCCCAGGTGGACAAGTGGCAACCAAGCAACAGGCCCGGCCCAAGCGTTCCCCAGCCAAGCGAGCGCCCGCCCGGCGCGCCGCGGCCAAGAAGTCGCCGGCCAAGCGGCCCGCGGCCAAGCGTTCGCCGGCCAAGCGGCGTACGCCATGGCTGGGTGACGCGCTGCGCCAGAGCTTCGCCGGGCACGGCCACGACGTGGCCGGCACCCTGCTGATCGTGGTGGGTGTGGTCGCCGCGCTGGGCATCTACGTGAACGGGGCGGGTCCGGTGGGTGCGGGCCTGGCCACCGGCGTGGGTGCGACGGTGGGCCTGGCTGCCTGGGTGATCCCGCCGCTGCTGGTCGGCCTGGGCATCGTGGTGTTGCGGGGTCGGCGTCCCGACGCCGAGCCGGTGGCCATCGTGCGCCCGGTGGTCGGGTCCCTGCTGATCCTGACCGGCGTGTGCGCCCTGGGTGACCTGGTCCGGGGACGTCCCACCTGGGGCCAGCCCGTCGACCGGTTCGTCCGCGCCGGCGGGGGACTGGGCACCCTGGCCGGTGGGGCTCTGGGCCACCTGATCGGTCCCTGGGCCGCGGGTGTGGCCATGGCCGCCGTGGTGCTGATCGGTGCGCTCCTGTTGACCCGGACGTCGGTGCGGGCCGCGGCCGGCCACACCGCGGCCGGGGTGCGCCCCCTGACCGGGGCGCTGGGCCGGGCCGTGCGTCCCCTCTTCGAGGTTGGTGACCAGCCCGACAGCCAGATCGACGACGGGCCCGACGACCAGGCCGCGCTCGACCTGCGCGAGGGTCAGGTGGCCGGCGCGGCCGTCCCCCTCGCCGGGGCCGATCTGGTGGGGGCAGCGCCGGCCGTGCTGGTGGCCGGAGATGTGCCCGACCTGGCGGACTCCCTTGACCCGGGCCCAGAGCCCGGCGCTGACGACGAGGGTCACCGCGACCTGTCGGGTGACGGTCCCGGGGGCGACGACTCCGACGACGGGCGCGAGGCGCGCCAGTTGGAGATCGACCTCGGCCCCGCGGTTCGAGGCCCGGTCTGGAAGCTCCCGGCGGCCAAGCTGCTGGCCCGGTCCACCCAACAGGAGGTGGACCGCCTGGCTGTCGAGCAGCGCGGCCGGGCCCTGGAGAGCGCCCTGGCCGAGCACGGCGTGGAGACGCGCCTGGTCGGCATGGTGGTGGGCCCCACCGTCACCCGCTACGAGCTGGAGCTGGGGCCGGGCGTGAAGGTGGCCCGGGTCACCAGCCTGCACAAGGACATCGCCTACGCCATGGCCTCGCCCGACGTGCGCATCCTGGCCCCGATCCCCGGGCGCCAGGCCATCGGGGTCGAGGTCCCCAACGCCAACCGGCAGGTGGTGGCGCTGGGCGACATCCTGTCCTCGGAGGAGGCCCGCCGGGCCAGCCATCCGCTCGAGGTGGCCGTCGGGCGCGACATCAACGGCCGGGCCGTGCTGGCCAACCTGGCCACCATGCCCCATGTGCTCATCGCCGGGGCCACCGGGGCGGGCAAGTCGTCGTGCATCAACTCGCTGATCACTTCGGTGCTCATGCGCTCCACCCCCGACCAGGTGCGCATGATCCTGGTCGATCCCAAGCGCGTCGAGCTGGGTCAGTACAACAAGCTGCCCCACCTGCTGACCCAGGTGGTCACCAACCCGAAGAAGGCGGCCAACGCCCTGTCCTGGGCGGTGCGGGAGATGGAGCGGCGCTACGACCTGCTCAGCGAGGTCGGGGTCCGCGACATCACCGGTTACAACGCCGCCTTCGACCGGGGTGACCTCCAGGCGCCCGAGGGGCTGGGCGGGGGAACCGATCCCGGCCTGGCCGGCGAGGGTCGAGTCGAGTACCAGCGGCTGCCGTTCATCCTGATCGTGGTGGACGAGCTCAACGACCTGATGATGGTGGCCGCCCGCGACGTGGAGGACTCGATCTGTCGCATCGCCCAGATGGCCCGGGCCGTGGGCATCCATCTGGTGATCGCCACCCAGCGACCGTCGGTCAACGTCATCACCGGGGTCATCAAGGCCAACGTCCCGGCCCGGTGGGCCTTCTCGGTGTCGAGTCTGGCCGACAGCCGGGTCATCCTCGACCAGCCCGGCGCCGAGCGCCTGGTCGGTCGGGGCGACATGCTGCTGCTGGGTCCGGCCTCGAGCGTGCCCCAGCGCATCCAGGGGTGCTGGGTGGACGAGAAGGAGGTCCGGGCGGTCGTGGGCTCCTGGATCCGCCAGGCGCCCGACACCCGCTACGTCGAGGGCGTGGAGGGTTCCGACGACCCCGCTTCCGCCGGTGGGGGCGGGGGCAGCGGCGTCCGGTGGCGACGATGACGACGACCTGCTGGCCGCAGCCATGGAGCTGGTGGTGCGCTCCCAGCTGGGTTCGACCTCGATGCTCCAGCGCAAGCTGCGGGTGGGCTTCGCCCGGGCCGGACGGCTGATGGACCTGCTCGAACAGCGTGGTGTGGTGGGTCCGGGCGAGGGATCGAAGGCCCGGGCCGTGCTCATGACCCCCGAGGAGCTGGACACCTCGGAGCCGTCGTGAGCGCTCACTGGCGACAGGCTGGTGGAACTTTGCTAGGGTGTCGTGACACGGAGTACGTCGTAACGGCAGGAAGCCGGGCGGCGCAGACGGTGGTGTCGGCCGGGCTCAGGGGTACGAACCTCGGGTCTTGGTCGGGGCCTTCCCGCCTGGAACCGCATCACCAAACCAATCACGGGGGTATTACATGAATCGCATCGCTGGCGAAGGATCGGGGCTGCGGCGTCATGGCCGCGGGCTCGGCCTGTTGGGCGGCGTCGCCGCGGTGGCAGCCATGACCGTCCTGGCGGTCGGCCCGGCCGGCGCGCAGACCTCGAGCACCAGCTCGACCTCGAGCACCAGTTCCACGTCGAGCACGAGCACGACCGAGACGCCGTCGACCACGACGCCCACCGCCGTGACCCAGACCGCCGCTCCGGTCTTCAACTGCCTGGGGGCCGACGCCGCCACGACCACGTTGCTGAACACGCTCGGGCCGGCGGAGGGTTCCCCCAGAACAGCGATGGGAACTACTACATCGTCTCGAACTGGACCACCTCCAGCTCGGTGCCCCAGTTCCTGGAGAACGGCCAGACCTTCCCGGTGAGCTTCTCGGCCACGCTCGACGTGTCGGCCTTCCTCACGAACCCGCTCCTGCCGGACGGAGCCACCATCGCCATCTCCGGTGCGCCCTCGTTCGTGATCTCCGGTGGCGGTAGCGGGGGCCCGTTCGCCGGCTCGCCCACCAGCGGGTCGATCACCAAGGGCACCGGTCCCCAGACCCTGGCGGCCGTCACCGCCAGCGGCACCGTGACCGGTGTGGACAAGACCCAGCCCATCGTCTACTCGATGGCCCAGCCGATGCTGAGCACGATCACCATCACGATCACGGGCACTCCCCCGATCGCGCTGAACCTGACGTGCACCTCGGCGGACCCGGACATCGCTGCGACCAACGGCACGCTTCCCCCCGAGCCGCCGACGACCACGGCTCCGCCCCGGCCAAGCCGGCGGCCACCGCGGCCAACTTCACCGGCTGATCGGTTTCAATCGACTCACCCTCGGGTGAGTGAGCACGCCGTCGGTGGCCGCCCTCTCGGGGGCGGCCACCGACGCGTCCGGGATCCCGACCCCGTCGTCAGGTTCGTCGGTGACGGTCGCTCCAGTACGATCGGCGGCGATGCCGCGCACGTTCTGGGTCGAGACCCTGGGTTGTCCCAAGAACCAGGTCGACTCGGACAAGTTGGGCGGCCTGCTGGTGGCCGACGGGCTGTCCGCGGCCTCGGGCCCCGACGAGGCCGACGTCGTGGTGGTCAACACCTGCGCCTTCGTCGAGGACGCCCGCCAGGAGTCGATCGATACCGTTCTGGCCCTCAGCCGGACCCGCGCCCCCGGAGCCCAGGTGGTGCTCACCGGCTGCCTGGCCGAGCGCTACGGCGACGAGCTGGCCGATGCCCTGCCCGAGGTGACGGTGGCGGGGTTCGGCCAGGCGCTGCTGGCGGCACCGGCCCGGGCCGGGGTGGCGGTGTCCATCTCGGCCAAGCCGGCCCCGGGCGCGGCGGCGTCGGGGCACTCGGCCTTCGACCTGTTGGAACTTCCCCGACCGGCCGCCACCGCGCCCTGGGCCTACCTGAAGGTGGCCGAGGGATGCGATCGGGCCTGCGGGTTCTGTGCCATCCCGAGCTTCCGGGGCGTCCAGCGCAGCCGTCCCCTCGACGTGCTGCTGGCCGAGGTCGACCACCTCGAGGCCCGTGAGGTGGTCCTGGTGGCCCAGGATCTGGCCTCCTACGGCCGGGACCAGGGCAGCGGCACCCGCGACCTGGTTCGGCTGGTGGCTGCGGTGACGGCGCGGGTCGACTGGGTGCGTCTGCTCTACCTGTACCCGAGCGAGCTGAACGATCGGCTGGTCGAGGCCGTTCTGGCCACCGGCGTGCCCTACTTCGACCTCTCGCTCCAGCACGTGTCACGTCCCCTGCTGCGGCGGATGCGTCGTTGGGGTGACGGCGATCGCTTCCTGGCCCGGATGGCCGACATCCGCCGGGCCGAGCCGGGCGCGGTGTTCCGCTCCAACTTCATCGTGGGCTACCCCGGTGAGACCGAGCGCGACCACGACCAGCTGCTGGCCTTCGTGGCCGAGGCCCGGCTCGACTGGTGCGGCTTCTTCGCCTTCTCACCCGAGGTCGGCACCTATGCCGTCGGGCTCGACGGGCAGGTGCCGTCGGGCCTGGTGACCGAACGGTTGGCCGAGCTGCGCGAGGCCCAGGACGCCATCACCGCGACGCGACGTGACCATCTGATCGGTTCGACGGTCAGAGTGCTCGTGGACGAGCCCGGGACCGCCAGGTCCTACCGCGAAGCGCCGGAGATCGACGGGGTCGTGATGATCCCGACCACGGTCCCGGTGGGGGAGTTCGTCGACGTCACCGTGGTCGACGCCATGGGTCCCGACCTGGTGGCGGAGCTGGCCGGCGACGACCACGGCGACGACGGCGACCTGCCGTGAGCGACACCCAGACCTTCGGCCCCTCGGCGCTGGCCACGCCGGCCAACTTCGTCACCGTCATCCGCCTGCTGGTGGCGCCCCTGCTGTTCACCATGATCACCTCCCAGCACTCGTCCTGGGAGGTGTTCGTGCTGTGGACGGTGCTGGCGTCCACCGACGGCGTCGATGGCTGGATCGCCCGCCGGCACGGCACCACCCGGTCGGGCGCCTTCCTGGACCCGCTGGCCGACAAGGTGCTGGTGCTCGGGGCCCTCTACTCGTTGGCCTCCATCGGCCGGTTCGGCTGGGTACCGGTGATCATCATCGCCGTGCGAGAGGTGGGGATCAGCCTCTACCGGGTCTACTGGGGACGTCGCGGCCTGGCCGTGCCCGCCTCCCGCGGTGGGAAGCTCAAGACCCTGCTGCAGGGTCTGGCCGTGGCCGCCGCGGTGATGCCGCCGTTGGCGACGGCCCACCTGTGGGTGGCCGACACGCTGCTGTGGGCGTCGGTGGTGGTGGCCGTGGTCAGCGGCGGCCAGTACCTGCTGGCCGGAAGGATGGCAGCCACCAACATGTCCCGTTCGGTGCCCGACGACCCGCCCCGGGCCGACCCGCTCGGTTGAACGTCTCCCCAACCCGTCATCGCCGTATCGAGGAGCACCCCATGCGTTGTGAGGTCGTGGCCGTCGGCACCGAGCTGCTGTTGGGCCAGATCGTGGACACCAACTCGTCGTGGATCGGTGAGCAGCTCGCCCTGGCCGGCATCGACTCGTTCTTCCAGGTCAAGGTCGGGGACAACGCCGAGCGGATCGCGTCAGCGCTGCGCGCCGCCCTGGCGCGCAGCGACGCCGTGCTGGTGTGCGGCGGGCTCGGTCCCACCCAGGACGACATCACCCGCGACGTGATCGCCGGGGTGATGGGCGTCGAGCTGGTGACCGACCCGGAGATCGAGGGCCGCATTCGGGTCGATGTTCGGCTCGCGGGGCCGGGACATGCCGGCCAACAACCTCCGCCAGGCCCAGGTGCCTATCGGGGCCCGCACCATGGACCAGCAGCCCGGTACCGCCCCGGGCCTGATCTGTCCCATCGGCGATCCCGAGACGGGCCAGGTCATCTACGCCGTGCCCGGGGTGCCCTACGAGATGGCCGAGATGGTGGCCGGCACGGTGATCCCCGACCTGCAGCGGCGCGCCGGGGTCAGCGCCGTGATCCGCAGCCGCACCCTGCGCACGTGGGGGATGAGCGAATCGGGCCTGGCCGAGGTCCTGGCCGATCGCATCGTCGAGCTGGACCAGGCCGGTCACGCCACCATCGCCTTCCTGGCCAGCGGGATCGAGGGGCTCAAGGTGCGGGTCACGGCCAAGGCGGCTACCGAGGCCGAGGCCGACGCCGTGCTGGTCACCGAGATCGACCTGCTGGGCGACATCCTGGGTGACGTCGTGTTCAGCCGCGACGACGAGTCGATGGAGACGGTGGTGCTCGACCTGCTCAGGTCGCGGGGGCTCAGCCTGGGCTGCGCCGAGTCGGTGACCGGCGGCCTCATCGCCGCCCGCCTGACCGAGGTGCCTGGTGCCAGCGAGGTGTTCCGGGGGTCGGTGGTCTCCTATGCCAGCGAGGTGAAGCGCGAGGTGCTGGGGGTGGGTCCCGGCCCGGTGGTCTCCGACGACGCGGCCATGGCCATGGCCACCGGCGCGTGTCGCGTGCTGGGCTGTGACGTGGCGGTGTCGGTCACCGGCGTGGCCGGTCCCGACACCCAGGAGGGCGCGCCGGTGGGCACCGTCTTCCTGGGTCTGTGCGTCGACGGTGAGGCCGAGTCGACCATGGTCCGCCTGCCCGGCGACCGGGCCCGGATCCGCCAGTTCGCCACCATCTCGGTCCTCGACTGGTTGCGGCGCCGCCTGCTCGAGGGCGGCGCGCCACGTGGCCGCGGGGTGGGCTGAGACCGCGGGGGCGACCAGGCTATTCGTGGCCGTCCGTCCGCCGCCGGCGACGCTCGACCTGATCGCCAGCCTTCCCCGACCGACCCGACCTGGCGTGCGATGGACCCGCCGTGAGCAGTGGCACGTGACCCTGCTGTTCCTGGCCGAGGCTCATCTCGACGAGGTGCGCCAGCGGTTGGGGTCGCTCGACGCGCCGCCGGCGGTGGGGACCCTGGCCACCACGCCAGCCACCCTCGGGCGAACGGCCATCGTCTTGGCGGTCGAGGGGCTGGCGTCGTTGGCGGGCGCGGTGCACCGGGCAGTGGGGGTGGTTCCGGATCGGCCGTTCGCGGGCCACCTCACCATCGCCCGGGCACAGCATCGCTCGTCGCGCCGCCTGGTGACGGCTCCTGCCGACTTCGTCGGCTCACCAGCCCGCGCCTTCGAGGTCAGCGAGATCGAGCTCGTCCGCTCGGAGCTCGGCGCCGACGGTGCCCGCCACACCGTCGAGCTCGCCGTCGCCCTGGTCGGTCGCTCGGGCTGATCAGCCCGCTTCGTCGCTCACCGGCGGGTCGGTGAGCGGACCGATCGGGTCCAGGTCACGGTCGAGGCGCAGCGAGGCGGAGTTCATGCAGTAGCGCTCGCCGGTCGGGTTGGGGCCGTCGTCGAACACGTGGCCCAGGTGGGCGCCGCAGGTGGCGCACAGCGCCTCGGTGCGGACCATGCCGTAGCTGCGGTCCGACTCGGTGGTCACCGCGCCCTCGATGGGCTCCCAGAAGCTGGGCCAACCGGTGCCCGACTCGTACTTGGTGTCGGAGCGGAACAGCGGGGTCTCACACACGACACAGCGGTACACGCCGTCGTCGTGGCAGTCCCAGTAGACGCCGGTGAAGGCCCGCTCGGTGCCCTTGTGCTGGGTGACCTCGTACTGCTCGGGGGTGAGGCGCTCGCGCAGGTCGGTGTCGGTGGGGATCTGGTCGGTCATGGTGCTCCTCTCGTGCGTTCGCCCCCAAGAACCCCGGTGGGACCCGGGGTGTTCCGCGTCGCCCCTTCGGGCTCCGAGATGCTTGCTCGAACAGTCGTTCGTAACTACACTGCTGTCATCCGGTCGGGTCGAGGCACCCGAGCCTGTCACACCCCCTCCGTAGGGTGAGGTCCATCGCTGCGGGTCGCTCGCAGCCGCCACAGAGCCGTTCACAACCAGACGAACGCCACGAGCAAGGAGACGCACGGTGGAGCGAGACAAGGCACTCGAGATGGCCATGGGGCAGATCGAGAAGCAGTTCGGCAAGGGTTCGGTCATGAAGATGGGCGAGAAGGGCTCCATGAAGGTCGAGACCATCCCCACCGGGGCCCTGGCCCTCGATCTGGCCCTGGGGGTCGGCGGTCTGCCCCGGGGCCGGGTGGTCGAGGTGTACGGCCCCGAGTCCTCGGGCAAGTCCACCCTGGCCATGCACGTGGTGGCCGAGGCCCAGCGCAACGGCGGCATCTGCGCCTACATCGACGCCGAGCACGCCATGGATCCGATCTACGCCCGGGCCATCGGCGTCGACGTCGACGAGCTGCTCATCAGCCAGCCCGACACCGGCGAGCAGGCCCTCGAGATCACCGACATGCTGGTGCGCTCGGGTGCGCTCGACGTGGTGGTCATCGACTCGGTGGCCGCCCTGACCCCCCGGGCCGAGATCGAAGGCGAGATGGGCGACACCCATGTCGGCCTCCAGGCCCGGCTCATGTCCCAGGCCCTGCGCAAACTCACGGCCAACCTCAACAAGACCGACACCATCTGCCTGTTCATCAACCAGCTCCGCGAGAAGATCGGCGTGATGTTCGGCTCGCCCGAGACCACGCCGGGTGGGCGGGCGCTGAAGTTCTACTCGTCGGTCCGGCTCGACATCCGCCGCATCGAGTCGATCAAGGACGGCGTCGAGGTGGTGGGCAACCGCACCCGCGTCAAGGTGGTCAAGAACAAGGTCGCCCCCCCGTTCCGCCAGGCCGAGTTCGACATCATGTACGGCAAGGGCATCAGCCGCGAGGGCTCGCTGCTCGACATCGGGGTCGACATGGGCATCGTCAAGAAGTCCGGTGCCTGGTACACCTACGAGGGCGAGCAGCTCGGTCAGGGCCGCGAGAACGCCAAGCAGTTCCTGATCGAGAACGCCGAGGTCATGGTCGAGATCTCCGAGCGCATCCGCACCGAGGTCGGCATCGGTCTGGTCGATGACGAGGGCGACGACGAGGCCCTCGATGCCGATCGGCTCGACGTCATGACCGCGGCCGACGACCTGCCCATCACCCTGGCCGACTGATCCGGCTTTGCGGGCCCGCTGACGAGGCGCGCCGACCCCGCAGATCGGATGCGCTGGCCGTCGAGTGGCCGACCGACGAATGGCGCGGTCGGTCACTTGAGGTGCTCCTCGCACCATGCCGGGTGGTAGATGGACCGTCATCGCTGAAGACTGACTGAAGAGTTGCTTCGATGGGTTGACGCCAACCATTACCCGGTTGTTCCATCACTGTCAGGTACAGAGGGGGCCCCAGACAACAGGGGGCGAACTGCGGGAGGGCGTGATGCAGACGATCTTGCGACGAGTTGCCGCGGTCGGTGCCACGGTGATGCTGGTGTTCAGCCTTGCCGCGGTGGTCACCGGCGGCAGTGCAGCGGCGAACACGACGGCCACGATCACGTCGTCGGGACCGTTGACGGAGGTCGGCAACAGCTCTGACCTCAACTGCTCCGTGAACCACACCGGCGACACGGCCGGGGAGTGGTACGGCGGAACCGCCTGCGGCACCCTGCTGGCCACCGGGGGGACGCTGTACGGCCCGGCCAACATCCCGGCGGGCGATTCGGCATCGCCTCGCACGACCTGGACCGAGGTCAGTCAGAGCGCAGTGACCGGGAGCGGGACCAGCGGTGATCCATACAAGGTCGTCACCGTGGCCGACGCCGGCACCACCGGCCTCGAGGTGACCCAGACCGACACCTATGTGGTCGGCCAGGAGTCGTACCGCAACGATGTGGTGGTCACCAACAACGGCGCCTCGACCGCCTCCGGGGTGCTCTACCGGGGTGGCGACTGTTACCTGCAGGACTCCGACTTCGGCTACGGCATCTACGACAGCACGAGCGGCGCCATCACCTGCACCACCAGCCTCGACCCGGGCAGCCGCATCGAACAGATGCTGCCGGTGACGAGCGGGAGCAGCTACTTCGAGGGCTACTACAACACCCTGTGGGCCGACATCGGCACCCAGCAACCGCTGCCCAACACCTGCGACTGCTCGACCGACGAGGACAACTCGCTGGGCCTGTCCTGGAACCTCAGCCTGGCCGCGGGCGCCAGCCAGACCTATTCGTCGGTGGTCACCTTCTCGCCTCTCGGCAGCCTGCCCCTGACGCTGACCAAGTCGGCTGACCAGGCGTCGGTCGCGGCCGGCGCGGCAGACGGGTACACGATCACGGCCAACAACCCCAACGTCGGCGCGGTGTCGCTCTCGGCGCTGACCGACACCCTCCCGGCCGGGTTCACCTATCAGGCTGGCTCCACCACTGGCTCCACCACCGCGGACCCCTCGATCAGCGGCGACACGCTGACGTGGAGCAACGTCAGCGTGCCCGGGGCCGGCTCGGCCAGCATCCACTTCGGGGTGACGGTGTCGCAGACCCCAGGGACCTACACCGATGACGCAGAGGGCACCGCCAGCGGGTTCACCGTCGTCGGCACCGGCTCGGCGGCTCCGGTCACGGTGACCCCCTCACAGGTGAACCATCCTCCGACGGCTGCCCCGCAGTCGGTGACCACGCCCGAGAACACGCCCGCGGCGATCACCCTGACCGGCAGCGACCCCGACGGGGATCCGCTGACCTTCGCGGTGGCGACGAACCCCACGCACGGCACGCTCTCGGGATCGGGGGCGAACCTCACCTACACGCCAGCATCGGACTACTCGGGCCCGGACTCGTTCACCTTCACGGCCAACGACGGGCAGGCGACCTCAGCGCCGGCCACCGTGTCGATCGACGTGACGCCGACCGGCAGCTGCGCGTCGACCCCGCCCGTGCTGGACGTGGCGGTGTCGAAGAACCAGACGACGGCGGCGTCGGTCCTCACCTCCGGCAAGGTCACCACTGCGGGCGGTGGGGAGCTGATCCTGGCCTTCATCGCGGCCGACGGTCCCCAGCAGCCCAACCAGAGGGTCACCGGTGTGTCCGGCGGCGGTCTGACCTGGACGTGGGCCGTCCGGGCCAACGAGACCTGGGGCACCACCGAGGTGTGGCAGGCCTACGCCTCCTCCGGACTCAACCACGTCCATATCAAGGCCCGCCTGGCGCAGACGGGCTTCGACGGCATGGTCACCGTCGCCGCCTTCGAGGGCGCGGCCACCTCGGTGGGCGCAACCGGGCACGCCGCGGCCCTGACCGGCTCCCCGGCGGTCTCGGTGACCCCCGGGAGCTGCAACTCGGTGGTGTGGGGCGTCGGCCACGACTGGACCCATGACACCCGGGTGACGGCCGCGACCGGCCAGACCATCGAGCACCAGTTCCTCGATCGAAGGGTGTTCGACTCCTACTGGGTCCAGTCCGTCGGCTCGCCCACCACAGCCGGCCAGAGCGTGACCGTGTCGGACACCGGTCCGCGCTGCGAGCGCTGGACGATGGCCGCGGTGGAGATCCCCGGCGCGACCCGGTCCGGCGGCGGGGCCTGAGCCCCTTGCCGGACCTGCACCGGTCGTTCACGGGCCTCTAGCCTGGGCCGGTGAGCGAGGCAAGAAGGAGTATCTGGTCCGCACGTTCGGTTGCCAGATGAACGAGCACGACTCCGAGCGCCTGGCCGGCCTCCTCGAGGCGGACGGCATGACGGTGGCCGAGTCCCTCGATGATGCCGACGTGGTCGTGCTGAACACCTGCTGCATCCGGGAGAACGCCGACAACAAGCTCTACGGCACCTTGGGCCACCTCAAGTCGCTCAAGGCGCAGCGGCCCGGCCTCGAACTGATCGTGGCCGGTTGCCTGGCCCAGAAGGACCGCGAGCTCATCCAGAGCCGAGCCGGCCATGTCGACGTCGTGGTCGGCACGCACAACGTGCATCGGGCCGTCGAGCTGCTCCATGCCGCCCGGACCGAGGGGCCCCTCACCGAGATCTGGGAGGAGACGGTGCTGGAGGACGCCCAGGCCTTCCCCTCCGCGCTGCCTGCCCATCGCCGTGAAGGTTGGTCGGCTTGGGTGACCATCCAGATCGGCTGCGACAACTCTTGTGCGTTCTGCGTCGTTCCGTCGGTGCGCGGCCGCGAGATCAGTCGGCCCTTCGGCCAGTTGGTGACCGAGGTCGAGGCACTGGCCACAGACGGGGTGGTCGAGGTCACGCTGCTGGGCCAGAACGTGAACTCCTACGGTCGCGACCTGACCACGCGGCTGCGCGGCGAGCGGCCGTCGCCGGCCGACGTCGACTGGGCCGGCACGGCCTGGGCCGGCGACGGGTCACGGCGACCGCGTCCGTTGTTCGCCGACCTGCTGGCCGCGGTGGCCGAGGTCGAGGGGATCCGGCGGGTGCGCTACACCAGCCCCCATCCCAAGGACCTGCGGCCCGAGACGATCGCGGCCATGGCCGAGCACCCCGCGGTGTGCCCGCACCTGCACCTGCCCCTCCAGAGCGGCAGCGACGCCACCCTGTCCGCCATGCACCGGGGCTATCGGGCCGAGCGGTACCTGGCCCGGCTGGCCGAAGCCCGCGCCGCCATCGACGACCTGGCCGTCTCCACCGACCTCATCGTGGGCTTCCCGGGTGAGACCGACGACGACTTCGAACGCACCCTCCAAGTGGTGGCCGAGGCCGCATACGACAGCGCCTACACCTTCATCTACTCGCCTCGCCCCGGTACCGAGGCGGCCGAGTGGGTCGATGAGTTCGTGGGGCCGGAGGTGGTCGCAGATCGGTTCGAGCGGCTCCGGGTGGTGGTCGAGCGGTCGGCCCTGGCCAAGCACCAGGCCCGTATCGGGCGGACCGAGGAGGTCCTCATCGAGGGGCCGTCCAAACGCGACCCGGACATGCTCAGCGGGCGCACGCCGCAGAACAAGCTGGTCCATCTGGCTCCGCCCACCGGATGGCTGCGACCGGGAACCTTCGCCCGGGCCCGCATCACCGGTGCCGGGCCGCACTACCTGCGCGGTGAGCTGACCGAGGTCACCGCCGCCCCCCGGCATCGCACCCGCATCCCGGTGGTGGCCAGCTGAGCCACTCCATCGCCCTGGCCATCGTCGGCCCGACCGCCTCGGGCAAATCGGCGCTGGCTCTGGAGCTGGCCCGCCTACACCCCGACCTCGAGCTGGTGTCGGTCGACTCCATGCAGGTGTACCGGGGCATGGACATCGGGACGGCCAAACCGACCGTGACCGAGCGGGCCGAGGTTCGCCACCATCTGATCGACCTGGTCGAACCCAGCGACGAATACACCGTGTCGCGCTACTCGGTCGACCTGCGCGCCGCGTTGGCCGACATCGCCGGCCGCCACCGCCGGGCGGTGCTGGTGGGCGGGACCGGGCTCTACGTGCGCGCCGCGCTGGGCGACCTGGAGATCCCGCCCCGGTATCCGTCGGTGCGCGCCGAGCTCGAGGGCGAGGCGGACACGGCGGAGCTGCATCGCCGCCTCGCCATCCTCGATCCGGTGGCCGCGGCCCGGATGGAACCCACCAACCGGCGTCGCACTGTGCGGGCCCTCGAGGTGACGCTCGGCTCCGGCCGGCGCTTTTCGTCCTTCGGGCCGGGTCTGGGCACCTATCCCGGTCTCGACCACCCGCTGCTCGGCTTGCACCTGAGCCGAGACGAGCTGGACGAGCGCATCGCCCGGCGCTACCACGACCAGCTCGCGGCCGGGTTCCTCGACGAGGTCAGGCGCCTGGCCGGCGCCCCCGAGCCCCTGTCGGCCACCGCCGGCCAGGCCCTGGGCTACCGCGAGCTGCTGGCCCACCTTGGCGGGGAGACGACGCTCGACGCAGCCGTGGAGCTGGCCATCCGACGCACCCGCCGCTTCGAGCGCCGCCAGGAACGGTGGTTCCGGCGCGATCCCCGCATCACCTGGATCGAAGGCGGGCACAATGCACTCGCTGACGCGCTCGCCCGACTGGGAGACTGACCCGGTGCAGCTCACCAAACACCATGGCCTGGCCAACGATTTCCTGGTGGCCCTCGACGAGGCGAACGGCCGCGGGCTGGTGGTGGACGGGGCCCTGGCCCGACGGGTGTGCGACCGGCGTCTGGGCCTGGGTGCCGACGGGCTGATCCACGGAGCCCTTCCCGGGTCCGACGACGGCGAGGTCGACGTGGTCATGCACCTGTTCAACGCCGACGGGAGCCGCGCCGAGATGAGCGGCAACGGAATCCGCTGCCTGGCCCAGGCGGTGGCCCTGGTCCGTGACGAGCGCGAGCTGCACCTGCGCATCGCCACCGACGGAGGCGTGCGTCAGGTCTCGGTCACCGCCGCCGACGAGGACGACCGCGTCGCCCACGCCGAGGCCCACATGGGCGATGTCCGGCCCGGTCCCGAGGTCCCCGCCGACGTGTCGGCCCGCCTGGGCCAGCCCGGCCCCGCCCACGGGCTTCGTTGGGCCACCGCGGACGTGGGCAACCCCCATCTGGTGGTCGAGGTCGTCGACCCCGAAGCCATCGACCTGGCCGAGGTCGGTGCCTCGATCGAGGCGTGCTTCGACCAGGGGATCAACGTCGAGTTCGCCGCGACCCGAGGTGGTCCCGCGGTCGACGAAGGGGGCGGCGACGACGACCTGGTGGTGGACATGCGGGTGTGGGAGCGGGGGGCGGGCATCACCGAGGCGTGCGGCACCGGCGCCTGTGCCACAGCCGCGATCTTCCACACCTGGATCAGCGGTCCGACCCCCTCGCCGGGCGGGTTGTCCCCGTTGGGGGCCGATCCCTGGGTGACGGTGTGCATGCCCGGCGGCCCCGCCCGCATCCGCCTCCAGGCCGACGGCCAGGCGATCCTGTCGGGGCCGGTCCACCACATCGCCACCATCGAGTTGCCCGATGCCTGATCGACCACCCGGCGACGACCGCTACGACGAGCGCCCCGACGGCGACGAGCGCGACGGCTCGGACGCCTCGACGGCGCGCCTGGCGACGCAGAGCCATCGCGGCGGGTTCGGTGACCTGGGCGGCGCGTCGGGTGGCCTGATCGAGCGGACCTTCCGGGAGCGCATCGTGCTGGTGGGCGTCACCGTGGCCCCGGCCCACGACGCCGACACCGAGCGCTCGCTCGACGAGCTGGCCCAGCTGGTCGACACCGCCGGCGCCGACGAGGCCGGCCGGGTGCTCCAGCGGCGCCGCAGCGTCGAGCCCGCCACCTTCATCGGCAAGGGCAAGGCCGCCGAGGTCCGTGACCTGGCCGAGGACACCGACGCCGACACCGTGGTGTTCGACGACGAGCTGAGCCCCGCCCAGCAGTTCAACCTGGAGCGACTGTTCGGTCGCACCGCGCTCGATCGCACGGCGGTGATCCTCGACATCTTCGCCCAGAACGCCCACAGCCAGGAGGGCAAGGCCCAGGTCGAGCTGGCCCAGCTCAAGTACCGGCTGCCTCGCCTGCGGGGGCGGGGCAACGACCTGAGCCAGCAGGGCGGCGGCATCGGCACCCGGGGTCCCGGCGAGACCCAGCTGGAGGTGGATCGCCGACGCCTGGTGCGCCGCATCCACAAGCTCGAGGCCGACCTGCGCGACATCGCCCGCCACCGCGACACCCAGCGCAAGTCGCGACGACGGTCGCGGCTGCGCACCGTGGCCCTGGTCGGTTACACCAACGCCGGCAAGTCGACCCTGCTCAACCGGCTGACCGACGCCGGCGTGCTGGTCGAGGATCGGCTGTTCGCCACCCTCGACGCCACCACCCGCCGGCTGGACCTGCCCGGGGGCGAGTCGGTGCTGCTCACCGACACCGTCGGCTTCGTGCGCAAGCTGCCCCACCAGCTGGTCGAGGCCTTCCGCTCCACCCTGGACCTGGTCAACGACGCCGATCTGCTGGTGCACGTGGTCGACGCCTCGGCTCCTGATCCCGACGCGCAGATCGAGGCCGTGCGCGCCGTGCTCCACGAGATCGGCGCCGCGTCGCGGCCCGAGCTGCTCGTGTTCAACAAGGCCGACCTGGCCGGCGACGTGGTGGCCGGCCTGGTGGCCACCCATCCGGGTTCGGTGGCCTGCTCGGCGGCCACCGCCGAGGGCATCGACGAGCTGCTGGTGGTGGTGGCGGACCGGTTGCGGGCGGCCACCAACGTGGTGGAGCTGCGGGTGCCCTTCGATCGCGGCGACATCCTGGCCGCCGTGCACCGCGAAGGCGAGGTGCTGGTCGAACAGGCCGACGAGGAGGCCATGGTCCTGCGGGCCCGCCTCGATGATGCCGCGGTGACCCGGTTGCGCGAGTTCGTGGTGGGCTGAACGGCGTGACCGTCGACCCCGCCACCCAGCAGGGCTGGAGCCCGCCCCCCTATCCCTACGACCGCCTGACCGAGATCGTGGCCCGGGCCGAAGCCCACGACGGCGGTGCGGTGGACCTCTCGGTGGGGACGCCCACGGACGCTCCGCCCGTGGCCGTGGTCGAGGCGCTGGGCCAGTCGGGCGCCGAGCGAGGCTATCCGGCCTCGGTCGGGTCGGCGGCCTTCCGGACCGCGGCCAGCGACTGGATGGTTCGTCGTCTGGGGGTGACCGTCGAGCCGTCGGCGGTGGCGGCCTGCATCGGCACCAAGGAGCTGGTGGCCGGGGTCCCGCAGTGGCTGCGCCTGCGCCGTCCCGGCCGCGACACCGTGCTGTACCCCTCGATCAGCTACCCCACCTACGCCATGGGGGCCACGCTGGCGGGCTGTCGGGCGGTGCCGGTACCCCTCGACGAGGGGTACCGCCTCGACCTGTCGGCCATCGATCCCGGCGATGCCGCTCGGGCGCTGTGCCTGTGGGCCAACACCCCGGGAAACCCGACCGGCGGGCTCGACGACCTGGCCGCGGTGGCCCGATGGGGACGGGCCCACGACGTGCCCGTCTTCTCCGACGAGTGCTACGTCGAGTTCACCTGGGACGGCCCGCCCCGCACGGTGCTCGAACACGGGCTCGAGGGCCTGGTGGCGGTGCACTCGCTGTCCAAGCGCTCGAACCTGGCGGGCGTGCGGGCCGGCTTCTACGCCGGCGACCCCGAGCTGGTGACGTTCCTGTCGGAGGTCCGCAAGCATGCCGGCTTCATGGTGGCCGGTCCGGTGCAGGCGGCGGCCGTGGCCGCCTGGGCCGACGATGCCCACGTCGACGCCCAGCGTGAGCGCTACCGCCGGCGGCTGGCCCGGATGGCCGAGATCCTGGGTCGGTGGGGTCTTGCGGTGGATCTGCCTGCCGGCGCCTTCTACCTGTGGGTGGCCGCCCCGCACGGCGATGCCTGGGCCCTGACCCGGCGTCTGGCCACCGATGCCGGCGTGGTGGCCAGTCCCGGCGAGTTCTACGGGCCCGACGGGTCCGGGAGCGTGCGGCTGGCGCTCGTCCAGCCCGACGACCGGATCGAGCTGGTGGCCCGGCGCCTGGGCGTGGCCTGACCGACCGAGGGGCCGGCCCCAGGGTGGGTGGGGCCCGGCGATCGGCTCTCGGTTGGGACACAATGAGGTGATGTCGATGGCGGGTGGTCCACCATCCAACCTTCCCTACGGTTCTGGCCCGCCCTACGGTTCCGGGCCCGCGCCCAGTGCGGCGCGCCAGCCGTCGATGCTCCCGGTGTGGCTGGGGATCCTGGTGCTGGTGCTGGGGGTGGGCGGCTCGATCATCTGGTTCGTCACCGGCGCGGTGGGGTTGGTCAACCGGATCGACACGCTGCCCCGAGTGGCGGTGCCCGGGAAGGCGACGCTGGCGCTGACCACGGGGAACTACCGGATCTATGCCGAGTACAGCGGCGCCACCGGCGATTCGGGGCCGGCCGACGACCTGGGTCCCATCCGGGTGACCGACTCCTCCAATCAGGCGTTGACCGTGAACGGCGTCGACATCGAGGAGACCTATGCGGTGGGACCCCACGACGGGCGCCTGGTGGCCAGCTTCACTGCCCCGACCGACGGGTCCTACACGATCGCCGTCACCGACGGCGGCGGACTGAACCGATCCTCGGTGGGCGGGATGGACCTGGCCGTGTCCAAGGGTCCCGCCCTGTTCTCGAGCTCCAACCTGGCCGCCTTCGGCTTCGCTCTCCTGCTCGGCGTGCTCAGCGCGCTGGTCGGCATCATCTTGTTGGTGGTGGGTCTCATCCGCCGCAGTCGCTGGCGCCGGGCCCAGCTGGCCACGCTCGCCCCCACCTGGATGTCGCCGGGCGCTTACGGGGCCCCGCCGGCCTCGGGGGGCCCTTACGGGGCCCCGCCGTGGGGATCGCCGCCCGGCGGCCCGCCGGGATCCCCTGACCAGGCCCCACCCCCGGCGCCGGCGCCCTGGGCGCCGCCGACCGGACCCCCGGCCGGCGCTCCTGGCGTGCCACCGCCTGGCGTGCCACCCCCTGGCGTGCCACCGTCGGGTGCCCCCCCGGTCACGCCGCCGACGACCCCGGGCGCCACCCCGACGCCGGGCCTCAACGCGCCCGAGACCCCGCCCATCACGCCTCCCGGCTGGGACGTCCCGCCGCGCCAGGCTGGCCCGCACCGACCCGGAGCCGACCCCGACCGGTGACCCTCGGGCCCCTCGTCCCCGCGCCGACCGCGGCCGATCAATCGTGGCGCACGCCCGAGGAGACGGCCGAGGCTCGTCGGCGTCTTCGGGCCAGTGCCGGGATCGTGGCCGTGGCCGTTGGGATCCTGGGGGTGGTGGTGTGGTTCGTGTTCCTCTCGCCCTACAGCTTCAGTCGGTTCGCGCTGTCCGACCAGTACCGCACCTTCAACGCCCACCAGGGTGGTTCGTATGTGGTGTACCTGGAGTTCCCCGGCGAGAGCCGGCCCTCGCTGCCTCCGGCGCTGGACGTCTCGGCGTCGTCGTTGTCGGGCCAGCGCATCCAGGTGCATCGGGTCGGGAGTCTCGGCGTGGTCGGCGCGCCCGACGCGTATCACGTCGGGAACTACGAGGGACGGGCCATCGCCACGGTGACCGTCAGTGGCGGCGGGGCCTTCCTGTTGACCATCGACCATCGGCCGGTGTCGGCCGCGAACGCCGACCAGGAGCTGCCCATCACCCAGGGCACCATCGCCGTGGGACGAGCCTGGGGTCGGGGATGGGCCACGGGGGTGTGGTTCCCGGTCGTGCTGTTCGTGGTGCCCGTGGTCGTCGGGATCGCACTGCTGGCATCGAGCCGACGGCGTCGCCCGCTCCGGTAGCGTGGCCCGATGGCCGACCTGCAAGCCACCATCGAGTCCCTTTGGGCCAATCGCGACCAGCTGGCCGTGGACGACACCGAGGCCAATCGCCACGTGCTCGAAGCGGTGACCCTGCTGGACCGGGGCGAGGCCCGGGTGGCCGAGGTCGCGTCGGACGGCTCGGTGGTGGTCCACGAGTGGCTCAAGCTGGCCATCCTCCTCTACTTCCGCCAGAGCGAGATGGCCACCATCGAGTTGGGCCCGTTCGAGTACGCCGACAAGATCCCGCTCAAGCACGACTTCCAGGCCGCCGGGGTGCGGGTCGTGCCCGGTGCCTCGGCCCGGTTCGGCTCCTTCCTGGACCGGGGCGCGGTGATGATGCCCAGCTACGTGAACATCGGGGCCCGGGTGGGGGCCAACTCGATGGTGGACACCTGGGCCACGGTGGGCTCGTGCGCCCAGATCGGCGCCAACGTGCACCTCGGTGGGGGCGTGGGCATCGGTGGTGTCCTCGAGCCCCCGCAGGCCGCGCCGGTGATCATCGAGGACGACTGCATGATCTTCAGCCGCTGCATCGTGGTCGACGGCGCCCGGGTCGGGCAGGGGACGGTGCTCGGTGCCGGTTGCATCCTCTCGGGGTCCATTCCGGTGATCGATGTGCAGACCGGTGAGGAGCTGGCCCGGGGCTCGGTGCCGCCGTGGTCGGTGGCGGTGTCGGCTACGCGCCCTCGACAGTTCCCCGGTGGCGAGTTCGGGCTGCCCTGTGTGGCGGTGATCAAGCGGCTGACCGAAGGCGAGCGCCACGACAAGGCTCAGCTCAACGCCATCCTGCGTGACCACGGCGTGGCCCAGTGAACGGGTGCAGGGCGAACTGAACGTGGCCGCCGCCCCTGACCTGTTGGCCCGGGCCGCCGAACTGGTCGACATCGGCTCCGAGAGCGGCCGGGAGGCCGACCTGGTGGCCCATCTCGAGCGGCAGCTGGCCGACGTGGCCGGGCTGGAGCTCACCCGGGTGGGCGACAACCTGGTGGCTCGCACCCACCGCGGACACCCGCAGCGCCTGGTGCTGGCCGGTCACACCGACACGGTGCCGGCCAACGGCAACGCCGGGGCGCGGATCGACGGCGACACCCTGCACGGTCTGGGGGCGGCTGACATGAAGGGTGGTCTGGCCGTCATGGTCGAACTGGCCCGCACGGTGTCGGACCCGACCGTGGCGACCGTGGACCTGACCTTCGTCTTCTACGCCCGCGAGGAGGTGGCGGCGGCTCGCAGCGGGCTGCTCGAGCTGATCAGCACCCGTCCCGATCTGCTGGCCGGTGACGCCGCGCTGTTGGGCGAGCCCACCTCGGCCGGACTCGAGGCCGGGTGTCAGGGCACCCTGCGCATGCGCGTGACCCTGGCGGGCGAGCGCGCCCACACCGCTCGCCCCTGGAGGGGGCGAAACGCCGTGCACCGCGCCGGGCCCGTCCTCGACGCGGTGGCATCGAGCCCCGAGCGCCGCCCCCAGATCGACGGGTGCCAGTTCCGCGAGGCCCTCCAGGTGGTGGCCATCGAGGGTGGGGTGGCGGCCAACGTGGTGCCCGATCGGGTGGTCCTGACCCTCAACCACCGATTTGCGCCGGATCGCTCGCCGGACCAGGCCGAAGCCCACGTGCGGGCGGTGATCGAACCGTGGCTGGCGGCCGGCGACGAGGTGGAGGTGCTCGACGTGGCCAGCGGCGCGCTCCCGGCCACCACCCACCCGCTCATCAGGGCCCTGGTCGAGCGCCACCACCTGCACGTCGAGGCCAAGTTGGGGTGGACCGACGTGGCCCGCTTCGCGGATCTGGGCCTGCCGGCGGCCAACTTCGGTCCGGGTGACCCCAGCATCGCCCACACCGCCGGCGAGTTCGTGACCCGCGCCGAGCTCGACGCGGTGTACCACGCGCTCGACGACCTGATCCGGCTGGGCAGCGAGGAGCCGGCGGCTCCCTAGAATCGGCCCAGCTACGGGTCCCATGACCCGCCCCCTGAACCCACCAACACACTGAGGAGCATCGATGGCGATAGAGATCGGGCAGGCCGCACCGGAGTTCTCGCTGAAGGACCAGTCGGGGGAGTTGGTGAGCCTGTCGGACTTCAAGGGCAAGCAAGCTGTTGCACTGGTGTTCTATCCCTTCACGTTCACGGGGGTGTGCGAGGGCGAGCTGTGCCGGCTGCGCGACGACTTCAGCGAGTACACCGACGCCGGGGTGCAGGTGCTCGCCTGCTCGTGCGATAGCCCGTTCGCCCAGAAGCAATGGGCCGCCCAGCAGGGGTACCAGTTTCCGGTGCTGTCGGACTTCTGGCCCCACGGCGCGGTGGCCAAGGCCTACGGCGTGTTCAACGAGCAACTCGGTTGTGCCAACCGGGGGACGTTCGTGATCGACAAGGCCGGCATCGTGGTCGACGTGTTCGTCAGCCCTGACCTGGGCACCGCCCGCGAGAAGAGTCGCTACGACGAGGCCCTGGCCAAGCTCTGAGCACGCACGCCGTGGCCGCGTCGGTGCTGCATCGCCTTCGGGCGGCGCAGCACCGGACGCCGTTCAGAGCTTGCGCATGACCGTGACGACCTTGCCGAAGATCGCCACCGCGCCCGGATCGAAGATCATGGGCTCGAGCGCGGCGTTGGCCGGGAGCAGCACCACCCGCGTGCCCTCGTTGCGGTAGGTCTTGACCGTGGCCTCGTCGCCGGGAATGCCGGCGACCACGATGTCACCGTTGTCGGCCACGGTCTGGGAACGGGCCACGATGAAGTCACCGTCGAGGATGCCGGCCTCGATCATGGAGGTGCCCCGCACCCGCAGCATGAACAGGTCGCCCTCGCCGGTGAAGTCGGCAGGCAGGGGGAGCACCTCCTCGACGTTCTCCTGTGCGAGCACGTCGGTGCCGGCAGCCACGTCACCCACCAGCGGGACGTGGCGCACCGGGCGTCGATCGAGGTCGGACGCGCCGGACGTAGGATCGAACCGCACCTCGATGGCGCGGGGTTTGGTGGGATCGCGGCGCAGGTAGCCGAGTCGCTGGAGCGTCAGCAGGTGCGTGTGCACGGTGGAGGGCGACGTGAGGCCCACGGCCTCGCCGATCTCGCGCACCGACGGTGGGTAGCCCCGGACGTTGTTCTCGTGCTCGATGAAGTCGAGGATCTCGCGCTGGCGGGCGGTGAGGGGTTTGCTGCGGGCCATGTCGGCTCCTTGGGTGCCACGGGTCAGTGAGCTCGCGATCGAACTGATGTCTGGGAGGCTAGCAGTTCGTCGGATGGATGAGCAAACAATTGTTCGACTGCGGGTTGACAACGAACAGGCGTTCGTGTTTGCTGGACTTCCGCTCGACGAACAGCGGTTCCCGAACGAACGTTCTACCAGATCACCGACGGCAGGTGGTGGCAATCGCCGCCAGGTGGCCGCCGCTCCCGACTGACTGTCACACCCCCTGAGGAGACTTGGTCCCATGGCTGCTGTCATCGTCACCACAACCGCTCCCCGCCGCTCGCTCGACCGGTCCACCCCCCGCCCGCCGCTGCAGGTCATTCCCGGTGGGCGAGCCGCGGCCCGGGCCCACGCCCGGTCGCAGCGGGTCTCGAGTCCCGTGCCGGCCGCCGTGTACCGGCGCCGGCGTCTGGGTGCCCTGCTGGTCCTGGTCAGCCTGGCGCTGGTGGCGTACCTGGCGGTCGCCGGTCTCGTCGCCGCTGCCGGGGCGGCCAGCGACCCCGCCGGTCCGGTCCATCCGGCCGCGGCCCAGGTCGGGGCCGGTGTGGTGCACGTGGTCCAGCCCGGCGACACCGTCTGGTCCATCGCCCGGTCCCTGCATCCCCACGGTGACATCCGCATCGTGGTCGACCGCCTCGAGGCCCGACTGGGTGGTGCCGACCCTGCAGCCGGGCCAGCGGGTGCGGCTCGATGGACTCACCTCCTGAGCGCCAGCATCCGTCGGCGCATCGGCTCCAGGTGCTGCCGGTCGCGCCCGCCGGTACGACCACGCCCGCGGTCGAACCGCTGGTGCCCTACAACGTCGTGTCCCACTCGGTCGACGGCGGGAAGGGGGGTGGTCCGGGTAGCGTCGCTCACGTGCGTTGCCCTGTCTGCTCCGATCTCGACGACAAGGTGGTCGACTCACGCGCCAACGAGGACGGATCGTCGATCCGACGGCGTCGCCAGTGCCTGGCCTGCGGCCATCGGTTCACGACCTTCGAGCGCTGCGAGGAGCTGCCGCTCGTCGTGGTCAAGCGATCGGGTGACCGGGCGCCGTTCGACCGGGCCAAGATCGAAGCCGGCGTGCGCGCTGCGGCCAAGGGGCGCCCCATCGACGACGGCCAGGTGGCCACCCTGGCCACCGCCGTCGAGGACGAGCTGCGCCTCATCGGCGGCGACGTCTCGAGCGAACAGGTCGGGCGGGCCGTGCTCGAGCAGCTCGTCGGGCTAGATCAGGTCGCCTACCTCCGCTTCGCCAGCGTCTACAAGGGCTTCGACGACGCGGCCGACTTCCAGCGCGAGGTCCGGCTGCTCAAGGCCACCGAGCCCAAGCAGCACTGAGCGTCAGCGCGCCGCGACTCGGCCCTCAGCCGACGCGCACGTAGCGCGCCAGCAGGGTCGCGTCGGCCTCGATGAGGCGCATCAGGTGCATGGTGCGGGCCACCTCCGGTGCCGGTCCCGAGATCATGCGACTCGACGTGCCGCCGGCCAGCAGCGGAGCCACCGTCACGCAGGCCTCGTCCACCAGTCCGTCGGTCAGCAGCTGGCCGTTGAGCGTGGGGCCACCCTCGCACAGCACCACGGCCGCGCCTTGCCGATCGAGCTCGCCCAGCGCACCGACCAGGTCGGCGTGGGTCGATGCCCACCGCGATGACGTCGGCCACCGCCTCCACCGCGGCCAGGGCGTCCTGGCGATCGGGCCCGGCGGCCGCCTCGGCGTGAGTGATGACCACCGGCCGGGTGGGCGTGTCGGTGAACAGAGCCGCTCCCAGGTCCAGCTCGAGGCGGCCGCTCACGATGGCCAGTCGCGGAAACGGCTCCTGACCCCTTGCCACCCGCTGAGCTTGGTGCTCGGCGCTCGTGCGGGGCGGCCCGTAGCGTTCGGCCCGCAAGGTGGCGGCGCCGACCAGGATCACGTCGGCCAGGCTGCGCAGGGTCACGAAGGCGGTGCGGTCCGCTGGGCTGCCAAGACCGCCCGACCGTCCCGCCACCGCCGTCGCCCCGTCGATGCTGACCACCATGTTGAGCAACACCCACGGTCGGCCCGGCGGTGCCGGGCGGTGGTCGCTCAGGTAGGCACCGGCCAGGTCCACGTCTTCGATGGGCTCGGGCAGCAGCTGGCGCACGCCCGACGGTACACAACCAGGTCGGCTGTGGATTGTTCGCCGCTTATCCACCGGCAATTCACAGGTTGTTCCCTCTTTTGCCCCACAGGCGTTCCTTCGTATGGTGCTCACCAACAACGGAGCTGTGGCGCGGGCGATCGGAATGGTGGCTGGCGTCTTGAGGTTGTGCTGGCAGGACGACATCTTGGGGGGCCCGAGTGGTCGCCGTCGGGTTCGGCGTGGTCCGGGTCGACGACGCGATCTCCCTCTGACCTGCTCGTTCGCGCCACAGCAGTCCGTTGGCCGCCACGGGCCGCAAGATTTCTCGCCGTCCCGGCCCGAGAACCATTGACACCACCGTAATTACGGTGATGTAATCTCTCCCACATCTTGTGGCTGGCTGGCAAGGGGGGCCGACCCGACCACAAGATCTGGTGTCTGGGGAAGAGCAGGCCCGAGGCGCCCGACACCAGCGCAGGGGCGGGATCGCCGGCTTCCAGCGCTAGCCTGGACAACCCCTTCGAGCGGTCTGGAGCAGGCCCAGCAGCACTTCGAACAACCACCCAACGCACGCTGAACGACCTACGAGCAGGGGAGATCGACCACATGGCCATGGCGCCGGAGCAGGCAGGGATCGGGATTCGCCGTCACTTCACCACCGACGGGGTGCACCCCTACGACGAGGTGGCGTGGGAGCGACGCGAACGCGCGCATCACGAACTTCCAGGACGGCTCCGTCGCCTTCGAGCAGCTCGACGTCGAGTTCCCGGTGGACTGGTCGCTCAACGCCACCAACATCGTCGCCCAGAAGTACTTCCGGGGCACGATGGGCACGCCCGAGCGCGAGCAGTCGCTCCGCCAGGTGATCGACCGGGTGGTCGACACCATCACCGGGTGGGGCGTCGACGGTGGTTACTTCGTCGACGACCGCGAGGCCGAGGCCTTCCGGGCCGAGCTCAAGCACCTGGTGGTCACCCAGAAGGCGGCCTTCAACTCGCCGGTGTGGTTCAACATCGGCGTGGCCGGCGTGCCCCAGCAGGCCTCGGCCTGCTTCATCCTGGCCGTCGACGACCACATGCACTCGATCCTCAACTGGTACGTCGAGGAGGGCACCATCTTCAAGGGCGGATCGGGGTCGGGCATCAACCTCAGCCGCATCCGCTCCAGCGTCGAGCTGCTCAACGGTGGCGGGACCGCCTCGGGTCCGGTGAGCTTCATGCGGGGGGCCGACGCCTCGGCCGGCACCATCAAGTCGGGCGGCAAGACCCGCCGGGCCGCCAAGATGGTCATCCTCAACGTCGACCACCCCGACGTCGAGGAGTTCATCTGGTGCAAGGCCAACGAGGAGCGCAAGGCCCGCGCCCTCGAGGCCGCCGGCTTCGACATGAGCCTCGACGGCCGCGACATCACGTCCATCCAGTACCAGAACGCCAACAACTCGGTGCGGGTCACCGACGAGTTCATGCAGGCGGTGGTCGACGACGCGGACTGGGAGCTGCGCGAGGTGACCACCGGCAACGTGGTCAAGACGGTGCCGGCCCGCGACCTCATGCGCCAGATCTCCAAGGCCACCTGGGAGTGCGCCGATCCGGGCATGCAGTTCGACACCACCATCAACCGCTGGCACACCGCAGCCAACACGGGGCGCATCAACGGCTCCAACCCCTGCTCGGAGTACATGCACCTCGACAACTCCGCCTGCAACCTGGCCAGCCTCAACCTGCTGAAGTTCCTGAGCGACGACGACACCTTCGACGTCGAGGGCTTCCAGGCTGCGGTGGGTTGCGTGTTCGCCGCCCAGGAGATCCTGGTCGGCCGGGCCGACTACCCGACCGAGCCCATCGCCGAGACGTCCCGGCGATTCCGCCAGCTGGGCATCGGCTACGCCAACCTGGGGGCCCTGCTCATGGCCCTCGGCCTGCCGTACGACTCCGATGAGGGTCGGGCCTGGGCCGCGGGCATCACCGCCCTGATGACCGGCCACTCCTATGCCACGTCCGCTCGCACCGCGGCCCGCATGGGTCCCTTCGCCGGCTACAGCGACAACGTCGAGCCCATGTTGGGGGTGCTCGACATGCACCGCCAGGCCGCGTCGCAGATCGACGAGGAGCTCGTCCCCAGCGAGCTGCTGAGCGCGGCGCAGCGCTCGTGGGACGAGGCGTGCGAGATCGCCGCCGACTTCGGGGTGCGCAACTCGCAGGCATCGGTGCTGGCACCCACCGGCACCATCGGCCTGATGATGGACTGCGACACCACCGGCATCGAGCCCGACCTCGGGCTGTGCAAGATGAAGAAGCTGGTGGGCGGGGGCAACATGACCATCGTCAACCAGACGGTGCCCCGGGCCCTGCGACGCCTGGGCTACGACGCCGCCCAGATCGATGAGATCGTGGCCTACATCGACGAGAACAAGACGATCCTGGGTGCGCCCCACGTCGACGCCGACCACGTGCCGGTGTTCGCCTGCTCCATGGGTGACAACGCCATCCACTACAGCGGCCACGTCAAGATGATGGGCGCGGTGCAGCCGTTCATCTCGGGTGCCATCTCCAAGACGGTCAACATGCCCGAGGAGGTGTCGGTCGAGGAGGTCGAACAGCTCCACATCGACGCCTGGCGCCTCGGCATCAAGGCCGTGGCCATCTACCGGGACAACTGCAAGGTGGCCCAGCCCCTGGCCATGGCCACGCGAGACGGCGACACGGCCGAGTCGGGCGCTGCCGTGGCCGCGGCGGCCGCCGACCAGGTGGTCGAGCGTGTGGTCGAGAAGATCGTGCACCAGCCGGTTCGCCAGCGTCTGCCCCGCACCCGCCGGTCGCGCACCTTCGAGTTCCGGGTGGCCGACTGCAAGGGCTTCGTCACGGTGGGCGAGTACGACGACGGCAACCCGGGCGAGATCTTCGTGCGGGTGTCGAAGCAGGGATCGACGCTGGCCGGCATCATGGATGCCTTCGCCATCTCGGTCAGCCACGGCCTGCAGTACGGCGTGCCGCTGCGCAGCTTCGTGGAGGCCTTCACCGGCATGCGCTTCGAGCCTGCCGGCATGACCGACGATCCCGACCTGCGCATCGCCAACTCGCTCATGGACTACCTGTTCCGCAAGCTGGCGCTGCTGTACCTGTCGCCCGACGAGCGGGCCGAGCTGAACATCTTCAGCACCGCCGAGCGCATGCAGCCCACGTTGCCCGGCGTCGAGGACACGATGGTCGAGACCCGCCAGGGTTCCGATCTGCCTGCCGATCCGCCCTCGGTCGAGTCGGCCTCCGAGCTGGTGGCCAGCCTGTCGGTCACGGCCACGGCCAGCGCGGTGCGGGTCAACCACGACGCCCCCATGTGCATGCAGTGCGGTGTCCAGATGCAGCGGGCCGGCTCCTGCCACGCCTGCCCCAGCTGTGGCACCACCAGCGGCTGCAGCTGAGCCGGGGGTCAGATGGGCCAGGCCATAGGTGATGTGCTGCCCTTCGCAGTCGGGGTGGCCATCAGTCCGATACCCATCATCGCCATCATCTTGATGCTGCTGTCGGCCCGGGCGGGCGCCAACAGCGCCGCCTTCCTGGCCGGTTGGGTGGTGGGGGTCACCGGCGCGGCGGTCGTGCTGTTGGCTGTGTCCGGATCGCTCAGCACCAACGTGGACGGTTCCCCCTCCACGTCGTCATCGACCATCAAGTTGGTGCTCGGTCTGGCGCTCATGGCCATGGCCTGGCGCAACTTCCAGAAGCGTCCCGCGGAGGGCCAGGAAGCGGAGCTGCCCAAGTGGCTGGACGGCATCGACTCGCTCACCCCACCCAAGGCCGCCGGGCTGGGCGTGCTGCTCTCCGCGATCAACCCCAAGAACCTGCTGCTGATCGCCGGAGCCATGCTGGTGGTCTCCCAGGTGCCACACCTGACCACTGCCGACCAGGTCGTGGTGGTGGCCGTGTTCGTGGCCATCGCCGTCTCCACTGTGGCCGCCCCGGTGGTCATCTACCGGGCGGCCGGCGCCAAGGCGCAGACCCTGCTCGACGCCATGAAGGCGTGGTTGACCGCCAACAACGCCGTGGTCATGGCCGTGCTGCTGCTGGTCATCGGCGTGGTGCTGTTGGGGAAGGGGATAGCCGGCCTGTCGGCCTGAGACCGAGCCGAGTCGCTGAGCTAGGATCACCGCACTCGACCGCCATCGCCGACCCCGGAATCGCAGCGCTCCGCGCCTCGCCGCCGATGTGTCGTCAACCGACAGATCGTGATCTGTGGGGGAGGCCGTCGCCATGGCGAAGCCGGACCGGGGCAGTGCCATCGACCACGTTGTCGTGGTCATGTTCGAGAACCGTTCGTTCGACAACCTGCTCGGGCGTCTCTACCAGCCGGGCGAGGTCCCGTCGTTCGAGGGCGTACTGGGCCGGGACCTGAGCAACCCGATCCCGGCCTGGGCCGAGCACGGCGCCGAGCGGGGATCGGTGCCGTACGGGATCGCCACCAACATGGACACGCCCAACCCCGATCCGGGGGAGGAGTACCCTCACATCAACACGCAGCTGTTCGGGATCATCGATCCACCGGCCAACCGCGGTGTCCCGCCCGGCCAGATGGTGGCCCCCTTCAACGCCCCGGCGGACCCGGCCGCGGTCCCGACGATGGACGGCTTCGTGGCCGACTACATCAGCGCCTTCACCGCCGAGATGGGCCGCCAACCGACCTACGACGAGTACGCCCAGATCATGACGGGATACACCCCCGAGCAGATGCCGGTGATCTCCAGGCTGGCCCGGGGATTCGCCACCTTCGACCACTGGTTCTGCGAGGTCCCGTCTCAGACCTTCACGAACCGATCGTTCTTCCACGCCGCCTCGGCCTCCGGGTTCGTCACCAACATGATCCCGACACCGGCCTTCCCGGTCCACAACACCGCCGAGACCATCTTCGAGCGGCTCGAGGCCAAGGGCCTGACGTGGCGGGTCTACTGCGACCAAGCGGCCCTGGTGCCCTTCACCGGCCTGATCCATGCCGCCCGGCTGGGCGACCGCTTCGATCACTTCGTCACCACCGACCGGTTCCTGGAGGACGTCGCCGCCGGCGACCTGCCCACCTACGCCTTCATCGAGCCCAACATGCTGCACGGCCACAACGACATGCACCCGGCCTGTGATGCCCTGTTCCAGGGCATGGCCGTCGATCCGCCCTCGTCGCTGTTGGGTGGCGAGGCGCTGCTGGCCAAGGTGTACGACGCCGTGCGGTCGTCAGGCTCGCCGAAGGGGTCGAACGCGTTCAACACGCTCCTCCTGGTCACCTTCGACGAGCACGGCGGCTGCTTCGACCATGTGCCGCCGTCGCCGGCGCCGCCCCCGGACCCGTCGGCGCCGCCCGGCGAGATGGGGTTCACCTTCGACCGATCCGGGGTTCGCATCCCGGCCGTCGCCATCTCGGCGTGGATCCCGGAACGGACGGTGGTCAACGACGAGTATCGCAACACGTCGGTCATCCGCACCCTGCGCGAACGCTGGGACCTCGGTGGGCCCCTCACCGGTCGCGACGCGGTAGCCCGCGACCTGGAGCCGGTGCTCAGCCTGGACGAGCCCCGCGATCCGCGGGTTGGCCCGATGTCCAGGCCCGGCCAGTTCCCGCGTTCGACGTGGCCCTCGTTCCCCTGGATCAGCCGCTCGGCGTGCTGGCCAACGGCCTGTTCTTCGGGCTCCTGGCCCTGGGCCGGGCCCTGGGCCAGGACGTTCCCGACATCACGCCCGAGGACCACATCAACGGGGGCGAGGCGATCACCATCATCCAGCGCGAGTTCGGTCACCTGTTCCCCGGGCTGTCGGCGCCCGTCGTCAGGCGGTGACCGAGAGCAGGTCTGTGCCCAGGTGGATCACCCCGCCGAAGTGGGCCGCGGCCTCGTCGATCCACTCCTGTTCGGTGCCAGGGGCGGGAGGTGGCACCGGATGGGTCAGCACCAGGGTGGCGACCCCGTTTCGGGCCGCGGTCTCGGCCGCCTGCTCGAGCGAGGAGTGGTAATCGATCACGTCCTGGAGCCGCGCCGACGGGATCATCTGGATCAGCGACGGCCGGATCACCGTCTGCACGTAGACGTCGGCTCCGGCGCACAGCTGGTCGAGCCCCGGACAGGGCACGGTGTCACCGGCGATCACCACGGCCTTGCCGTCGTGTTCCACCCGGTATCCGACCGTGGGTCGGACCGGGGCGTGGTCGGTGGGCGCGGCCGTCACCTTCACCCCACCCTGGTCGAACACCACACCCTCGGACACCTCGGTGACCAACACCTGGGGACCGTCGGTCAGGTCGTCGTGGTGGGTCAGGCGGTAGCCGATGTCGTCGGCCAGCATGTCCAGGGTGCGGTCCACGAACCGTTGGGTGCCCACCGGGCCCACCACGACGAGCGGGTTGGGCGCCGGGGCCAGCGCCCAGCGGCTGGTCACCAGGTCGTTGAAGTCGGTGATGTGATCGCTGTGGAGGTGGGTCAGGAACACGGTGGCGAACGACATCGGTCCGGCCCAGGCCGCGGCGGCGCGCATGAGGACGCCCCGACCGCAGTCGAAGAGCAGGTCGAGTCCACCGGCCCGGACCAGGGTCGAGGGCCCGGCCCGATCGGGTGAGGGGAGCGGGCTGCCGGTGCCGAGCAGGATGACGTCCATCTCCAGATTGTGGCATCTCGACTGCCATATGTCTCCGCCCGGGCGGGAGAACACGCTCAGCATCGGCCCGAAGTCGTCCGCCGCTCCCCGGGCCACGAGCCGCGGCAGACCCCATAGCGGCGGATCCGGCGGTCGCCGTCGCCCGGTAGGGTTTGACCTGACCGAGGCCCGGGTTCGCGGGCGCGCGACGGAGGGAGCAGGCATGGCTGACGAATGGGGTCCCCTGGCCGGGCTCGTGGGGGAATGGGAAGCCGAGGGCGGCCTGGACACCGCCTATTCGCACAGCCGCCACGAAGTGCTGGGCACGCCTTACCTCGAGAAGGTCACCTTCAAGCCCTTCGGTCCGGTCGAAAACGGTTCCCAATCGCTCTATGGACTCGACTACAAGACCGCCATGTGGCGCGGCGACGAGGAGAACCCCTTCCACACCGAGGTGGGCTACTGGTTGTGGGACGCGGCCACCGGCGAGGTGCTGCGCGGCTTCGTGGTGCCCCGGGGCATCACCGTGCTGGCCGGCGGCACGGCCGACGCCGACGCCACCACCTTCACCCTGTCGGCCCGACCGGGCCAAGCCGGCTACGCCATCGGCGAGAACCGCTACCTGGCCGACCACGCCTCGACCCTCAGCTACGACGTGACCATCACGGTGGACCGGGCGGCCGACACCTGGTCCTATGACGAGACCACCATGCTCAAGATGGTCGAGTTCCCCGATCCCTTCGCCCACACCGACCACAACACCCTGCGGCGAGTGGGCTGACCCGCCTCCTGGCGGGCAGGTCACGTGAGGTCGGGCAGTTCGAGAGCGCGGTCGGGTCCCAGGGCCAGCGGCGTGGCCGCCACCACCGCGTCGAGGTCGATGGGGCCGTAGATGTGGGGGAAGCCGTCCGGGCGGTCCGACGGCACCTCCACGCGGATCTCCGAGGTGATGAGCGCAGGGTCGATGACCAGCAGGACCACGTCGGTGCGGCCGCGATAGAAGGCGTCGGCCGTGCCCCGCACCTGCCCGGCCGTGGAGCAGTGGATGAAGCCCTCCTGCTCGAGGGACCGGTCGGCGGTGGAACGCCGGTAGTCGCCGGCCACCTGGGCCGCCTCCCATTCGTCGGCCGCGGCCAGGTGGTAGATGCGCTCAGGCAGGTCGGTCACGGCGCCGGATGGTAGCGCCGACCACCGGTCAGATCGGCGGCCGAGTCGGGTTGGATGCGGGATCCCGTGTCCGTAGGATCTAACGTTGACGTAAGATCCGGTTATCAGCTTAGGATTGCCCGTGAGCACGCCCGCCCTCGAACCGTCCGCCGCCGACGACTCCTCGGTCGGGCACCGAGTCCGGGCGTCGCGACAAGGCCCGCCCGGCCCCCGGTACAAGTGGACGGCGCTGTCGAACACCACGCTGGGCATGTTCATGGCGTCGCTGGACGCCTCGATCGTGCTGATCTCGCTGCCCGCCATCTTCCGAGGCATCAAGCTCGATCCGCTGGAGCCCTCCAACATCAGCTACCTGCTCTGGATGCTGATGGGCTACCTGGTGGTCACCGCCGTGCTGGTGGTGACGTTCGGGCGGCTGGGTGACATGTACGGCCGGGTCAAGATGTACAACGCCGGCTTCGCCATCTTCACCGCCGCATCCGTCGCCCTCTCGCTCACCCCGTGGACCGGCAGCGCCGGGGCCATGTGGCTGATCGTCTTCCGCATCGTCCAGGGCGTGGGCGGCGCCATGTTGATGGCGAACTCGGCGGCCATCCTGACCGATGCCTTCGCCGCCCGCGAGCGCGGCCGCGCCATGGGCATCTCGATGATCGCGGGCATCTCCGGCTCGTTCATCGGCCTCGTGCTCGGCGGCGTGCTGGCCGACATCGACTGGCGGCTGGTCTTCTGGGTGAACGTGCCTTTCGGGCTCTTCGGCACGGTGTGGGCATATCTCAAGCTGCGCGAGTTGGGCTCCAGCCAGAAGGCCCGCATCGACTGGGCCGGCAACGTGACCTTCGGGGCGGGCCTGGTCATGGTGCTGATCGGCCTCACCTACGGCCTGCAGCCCTACGGCGGCCACACCATGGGCTGGACCAGCCCCTGGGTCCTGTTCGAGTTGCTGGGTGGGCTGGCCCTGCTGGCGGTGTTCGTCGTCATCGAGCGGCGGGTCACCGACCCGATGTTCGACCTGAGGCTGTTCCAGATCCGGGCCTTCACCGCCGGCAACATGGCCAGCTTCTTGTCCTCGGTGGGCCGGGGCGGCCTGCAGTTCATGCTGATCATCTGGCTGCAGGGCATCTGGCTGCCCCTGCACGGCTACAGCTTCGAGAGCACACCGTTGTGGGCCGGCATCTACATGCTGCCCATGACCGCCGGTTTCATGATCGCCGGGCCGGTCGCCGGCTGGCTCTCGGATCGCTATGGGCCCCGCCCCTTCGCCACCGGCGGCATGCTGTTGGCCGCCCTGTCCTTCGCGCTGTTGATGCTGCTGCCGTCGAACTTCTCGTTCCCGGCCTTCGCTTCACTGCTGTTCATGAACGGCATCGGCATGGGTCTGTTCGCCGCCCCCAACACCGCCGGGATCATGAACAGCGTCCCGCCCAACCGACGGGGCGCCGCCTCGGGCATGCGGGCCACCTTCCAGAACACCGGCATGGTGCTGTCCATCGGCGTGTTCTTCAGCTTGATGATCGTGGGCCTGGCCGCCTCGCTGCCTTCGAGCATGCAGTCGGGCCTGGTGGCCAACCACGTGCCCGTCCAGACGGCTGCGGCCGTCTCGCACGAGCCGCCGGTGGGTGTGCTGTTCGCCGCCTTCCTGGGCTACAACCCTGTGCAGAAGCTCCTGGGCGATCAGACGCTGGCCGCCATGCCCCACGCCTCGGCCGCCACGGTCACCGGCAAGCAGTTCTTCCCCACGTTGATCTCCGACGCCTTCATCCACGGCCTGCGCATCGCGTTCACGGCATCATTGATCATGTGCCTGATCGCGGCCTGGGCGTCGTGGATGCGGGGCGGGCTGGTGGACGAAGCCGACGCCGTCGAGGAGATGGACGGCGACATGCTCGACGCCGTGTTGGCGGACTCCTGAGATCGTGGGCGAGGTCGGCCGCGTGAGAGGCTCGTATCCGTGAGCGACCTGCGGATCGGCGAGTTGGCCGAGCGCGCCGGCGTGTCGACGCGCACGGTGCGCTACTACGAGCAGGTCGGTCTCCTCGACCCGTCGAGTCGGAGCCCGGGCGGCACCCGCCGCTACGACGAGCGCGACCTGGCCCGCCTGCTCCGCATACGCGAGCTGCAGTCGCTGATGGGGTTCGACCTGGACCAGATCCGTGCCGTCGTCGGTGCCGAGGACCGCCTCGACGCCCTGCGGGCCGTCTACGGCGAGGCGCTGCCCCTCGAGCAGCGCAACCAGATCCTGGTCGAGGCCATGGGCATCAACCGCCAGCTGCGGGGCGAGGTCCAGGCCAAGATGGCCCGCCTGGGGGAGTTTCTGGTCGACCTGGATCGCAAGGCGGTGCGGTACCGTCAGGTAGCCGCCGAGCGCCACGTCGAGCTGCCGCCCGACGAGCTCGACACCTGACCGCCACGACCAGGCCACCAGGTCGAAAGGAACCCGCCCATGCCTCTCGTCGGTGAGTACGAACCAAGCCCGTGGGGTCCGATCGCCGATCAGGTGGCTCTCTACGAGTCGTCGGGCGGCACCGAGGGTCTCGAACTGGAAGGCCAGCCCTGCATCATCTTGACCACCCGGGGCAACAAGACCGCCAAGCTGCGCAAGACCCCCTTGATGCGCGTCGAACATGACGGTGTCTACGCGGTGGTGGCTTCGATGGGCGGCGCCCCCAAGCACCCGGTCTGGTACTTCAACCTGCTGGCCGACCCGCACGTGACGCTCCAGGACGGCCCGCAGGTCTTCGACCTGGTGGCCCGCCAGGTCAGCGGGGACGAGAAGGCACGGTGGTGGGCCCGCGCCAATCGGGTGTGGCCGCCCTATGACGCCTACCAGGCGGCGACCACGCGGCAGATCCCGGTGTTCGTGCTCGAGCCGCAGGGCTGACCGGACGCGGCTGACCAGCCGCGTCCGGCACCACCCGATCCGGTAGTGCCGGCGGCCGAGTTGTTGACGTGGGGAGGGCGGAGACCCTGGTCAGCAACCCGGCCGCCAGCGATCGTCATGCTCGCGGGTCAACGCCCGTTTCGCAACCTGATCGTCATGTTCGTCGTCATAATTGTCACAATCGTCCTACAAGCGAGGACAGCCAGGGTGAGTGACCGGCGGACACGTCGCTCACCGCCCCCAACCGTAGCCACGGCGGTCCCGCCCTGCGCGGCACACCGGTTGGTTCCAGCACCGTTGGTGGTCCTCGTCTCGGGGATCGACACCAGCTTCGCGCCATCGCGCTCGCGCTAGGGTCCGAGCGTGATCCCGGAGGTGCACCAGCCATGCTCGACTACCTGATCCAGGGTGGCACGGTGATCGACGGCACCGGGTCGCCGGGGCGTCGGGCCGATGTCGCCATCCGTGACGGTCGCATCGTGGCGCTCGCCGCCCCGGGCCAGATCACCGAGGAGGCGGGGCGGGTGGTGGATGCCACCGACAAGGTGGTGTGTCCTGGGTTCGTCGATCCCCACACCCACTACGACGCCCAGCTCTTCTGGGACCCGCAGGCCACGCCCAGCAACCTGCACGGTGTCACGTCCATCGTGGCCGGCAACTGTGGTTTCACACTGGCGCCGGTGGTCGCCGACAACGCCGGCTACCTGGTGGACATGATGGTCCGCGTCGAGGGCATGGCCAAGGCGGCGCTGACCGAAGGTGTGCCCTGGAACTGGGACAGCTTCGCCAGCTACCTCGATCGCCTGGACGGCAACCTGGGCGTCAACGCCGCGTTCATGGTGGGCCATTGCGCCCTGCGCCGTCAGGTCATGGGTGCCGATTCGGTGGGCCAGGTCGCCACCGACGATCAGATCGCGGCGATGCGCGGCCTCCTGGGCCAGGCCATCGAGGCTGGTGGTCTGGGCCTGTCCACCACCCAGTCGTTCACCCACGCCGACGGTGACGGCCAGCCGGTGCCGTCGCGGTGGGCCACCCCCGACGAGCTGCTGGCCCTGTGCGACGAGGTGGCGGATCACCCCGGCACCCAACTCGAGTGGGTCACCGACGGCTGCCTGAAGGGCTTCTCGGCCGAAGAGGTCGACCTGATGATCGAGATGAGCCGGCGCGCCGGTCGTCCGCTCAACTGGAACGTGCTGGTGGTGGACTCGGCCGAGCCGGAGCGCTACCGGGCCCAGTTGGCGGTCGGGGCCGAGGCCGAGCGCCGGGGGGCAAGGGTGGTGGCGTTGACCATGCCCACCCTGGTGGGCATGAACATGAGCTTCCTGACCTTCTGCGCCCTGTTCCAGCTTCCCGACTGGATGGAGGTGCTGGGCCTGCCCGTGCCCGAGCGCATGGTCGCCCTGCGCGACACCCAGACCCGCATCCATCTGGAGAACCGGGCCAACGCCCCCGAGGCCGGCGTGTTCGCCCGCCTGACGGGCTGGGGGCGGTACCGGATCGGTGACACCTACAGCTCGGCCAACGAGGGCCTCAAGGGTCGGCTGGTGGCCGACATCGCCCGGGAGCGAGGCGTCCGGGACTTCTTCGCCCTCCTCGACATCGTGCTGGCTGACGACCTGCGGACGGTGCTGTGGCCCGGACCCACCGACGACGACGCCGAGAGCTGGCGGCTGCGGGTGGACGCGTGGCGCTCGCCCTATGCCATGCTCGGCGGATCCGACGCCGGCGCCCACCTCGACCGGATGTGCGGGGCGCCCTACACCACTGAGTTCCTGGGTGACTGCTTGCGGGGCAAGCGGCTCATCGGCCTCGAGGAGGCCATCCACGACCTCACCGACGCCCCCGCCCGCCTGTTCGGGTTGCGGGACCGCGGTCGGCTGGCCGAGGGGTGGATCGCGGATGTGGTGGTCCTCGACCCCGAGACCGTGGACACCGGGCCGGTGGAGATGGTGCACGACCTGCCCGGCGGGGCCGGACGCCTCTATGCCACTGCGGTGGGCATCGAGCAGGTCTTCGTGAACGGTCGGCTGGCGGTGGACGCGGGTCGGGCCACCGGCGCCCTGGCCGGTCGGATCCTGCGCTCGGGTCGCGACACCGAGACGGTGCCGGTCAGCTGACCGAGCGGGCGCGCCCCCGGCGTCGGCGCCGGGCATCGAGGACCACCGCGGCCGCGGGCACGAACGACGCCAGCAGCAGGAGCCACTGCTCGTCCCCCCAGGTGGGGCCCGCGGCTGTCGACGTCTCCGCTCCGTCGAGGCCGGGGTGGGTGGCCACCGATTCGCCGAGCCGAGCGGCACGGGTCAGGGCGCACGGGCGGACGTCCACGATGTGCAGCTGCTGGTCGTCGTCGGGAGAGGAGCTCGACGACGACCACAGCTCCTGCCCGCACGGCAGCAGGGCTGACACCCGGCTCTGGGGGGCCCACACCAGCAGCACCTCGATGCCCTCCCGAGCCAGTCGCTGGGCCAGCGGCGCCTGGCGATTCACGAGCCCGGCATAGGTGTAGTCGTTGACGAATCCGTCCAGGTTGACCACCTGGCTCGGGGGCGGGATGAGCCAGGCGGCCACGCCGGTGTCGGTGAACCCGAACCGCGCCACCAGGTGGTGTCGGGTGATCCACGCCACCGCCTGGACCGTGCGCGGGCGCTGCTGCGAGTCGTCGTAGCGGGCGGACCCGGCGCGCAGCGAGGCGCTGGGCTGAGCCGGGACCAGGGTCACCGCCAGCGCCACCAGCGCCACGGCGGCCACGGCAGGCACCTCGACCACCATCCGACGCAACCCGACCCACGCCAGCAAGCCGAGCACCATCGGCAGGATGGTGAACTCGGGGGCCGAGTACCAGGTCCCGACCGAGAACATCGTCGAGAACACCAGGTCGATGGCGCTCTTGGCCACGACCATGCCCACCAGCACCAGCAGGCTGAGCGTGGCCGGGTGCAGTCCACGACGGCCTCCCGAGGGTCGTCGCCAGTGGACGCGACGCCCGGCGATGGTCGCCCCGTAGGACGCCGGCCCGAGCAACGCCAACCAGCCGAGCACGTCGAGGAGGCCGCTGGCGGGCAGCAGCGTGGCGGTGGCGACGTCGAGGACGTCGCGGGCGTAGGTCCGGCTGAGATCCACGACCTGGCGGGCGAAGCCCATGGTCAGGCGCCCGCCATAGGCCTGGTCGGCCAGCCGGCTCATCCAGGCCTGCTTGACCGTCCCGCTCACGCTCAGGACATGGCCGTACTCGATCAGCCAGGCGGTGGCCACCGGCAGGCCGATCGCGGCCAGGCCCGCGGCCCAGCGCAGCGCCACGCGCCCGTCACGCCGGCGCCAGGCGACGACCGCGACGGGGATCCACACCACCAGGATCAGGTCGAGCCGGGCCAGGACGAGGACCGCGCCGGCCACGCCCAGCCAGACGTCGGCGCCGTCGCGGTCGAGGCACCGCCGCAGGACGGTGGCCACCACGGCCAGGGCGAACACGACGACCGCCCCTTCCATGCCGTTGACCTGCGCGCTCAGCGGGACCGGCCCGTGCAGCGCCACGATGGCCGCGAACAGGGCGCCGGGGGTGCCCACCACCCGGGCGGCCAGCCGGACCAGCAGCACGGCGGCGGCCGCCGCGAAGGCGAGGCCCACCAGCAGGACGAGGCGGATCAGTCCCGTCCCCGACGGGATGATCACGGCGCAGAGCGTGCACACCGCCTCCCACAGCGGATGGAAGCCGTTGGTCAGGTGCACGCCGTCGAAGGTCGAGCCGTTGCCGCGGGCCAGGTTCTGGCCGATGCGGATGTAGTAGAAGGCGTCGTCGGGCATGCGGGCGATGAGCCACGGCAGATCGGCGCGCAGGATGGAGGCGGCTTCGCCGGCGAAGGTGGCGACCAGGACGAGCCAGCCGCCCACCGTGAGCAGTCGCTTCACCCGCTCGCGGATGCGGGGGTAGGCGCTGCCCGAAGCCGACCGGGCAGCGGTGGGGGCGATCACCTGGCTCGTATCGGCAGGCTAACCGGCCGGCTCAATCCCTGGGCGGCAAGTCCGGGGCCGGGAAACTGACACACGTCAGGCTCCTAAGCTGGTCGCCATGGGGGACCGGGCGTGACCACGGTGTACGTGACCCGGCCGCTGCCCCAGCCGGGCACGGCCCGGCTGGTCGAGGCGGGGCTCGACGTGGTGCAGCAGGACCAGGACCGCCCGGCGTCCCGTGACGAGCTGCTGGCCGGCGTGCGCGGCGCGGCCGGGATCCTGGCCATGCTCACCGACCGCATCGACGACGAGCTGCTGGACGCGGCCCCCGATCTGCGTGTGGTGGCCAACCTGGCGGTCGGCTTCGACAACGTCGACGTTCCGGCGGCCAGTGCGCGGCGGGTGGTGGTGACCAACACGCCCGGCGTGCTCACCGACGCCACCGCCGACCTGGCCTTCGCCCTGCTGCTGGCCACCGCCCGGCGGCTGGGCGAGGGGGAGCGACTGGTGCGCGAGGGCAGCTGGAAGGTGTGGGGACCCAATCAGCTGCTCGGCCGGCCGGTGGCGGGCCAGACCCTGGGGATCGTCGGCCTGGGCGCCATCGGCACGGCCGTGGCCCGCCGGGCCCGCGGCTTCGACATGACGGTGCAGTACGTCAATCGCCGTGCCAGCCCGGCGGCCGAGGCCACCACCGGCGCCCGCCTGGTCGAGCTGGACGAGCTGCTGGCCACCTCGGACTTCGTCAGCCTCCACGCGCCGCTCAACGACCAGAGCCACCACCTCATCGACGCCGTCGCCCTGTCCCGGATGAAGCCCACCGCGGTGCTGGTGAACACCGCCCGGGGGGCGCTGGTCGACGAGGCCGCGCTGGTCGAGGCGTTGCGGTCCGGCACCATCGCCGCGGCCGGGTTGGACGTGTTCGAGGACGAACCGCGCCTGGCTCCCGGCCTGGTCGAACTCGACAACGTGGTGGTCCTGCCCCACATCGGCTCGGCCACCACGGCGGCGCGCGCGGCCATGGTCGAGCTGGCCTGCGCCAACATCGTGGCCGTGCTGTCCGGCGGGCGGCCGCCCACGCCACTCAACCCGGAGGTGCCGCCATGAGCGACGCGACCGATCCCGTCACCGACGAGCAGCGGGGCGTGCTGGCCCGGCTCGGGGCAGCCACCCTGGGCGAGTCGGGGGGACGGGCCATGCGGGCCCGGATCCGCCCCATCTGGCCCGACGCGGCGGTCGTAGGCCGGGCCGTGCCCGTCCGGTGCGCGCCCGGTGACAACCTGGCCATCCACGTGGCCACGGCCACCTCCAGCCCCGGCCAGGTGCTGGTGGTGCGCATCGAGGGCGATCCGGAGCTCGGCCACTGGGGCGAGGTGCTCACCACCCAGGCGCAGGCCCGCGGGATCGCCGGGTTGGTCATCGACGGTGGCGTGCGGGACGTGGCCGCGCTGGCTGGTCGTGGCTTTCCCGTGTTCGCCACCATGCTCGCCCTGCGGGGTGCGCAGAAGGTGGGGGACGGGAGCGTGGGCGAGCCGGTGGAGGTGGGCGACGTGCTGGTCGAGGCCGGCGACGTGATCGTGGCCGACGGTGATGGCGTCACCGTCGTCCCAGGCGGCTCGCTGGCCGTGGTGCTGGCCGCCGGTGAGGCCCGTGAGGCCAAGGAGGCTTCCATGTTCACCCAGCTGGAGGCGGGAGCCACCACCGTCGAGCTGTTGGGGTTGGACCCATCGTCCATCCGACAGGTCGACTGAGCCGAGCGGTGAGCGTTCGGGGAGCGGCACCGCAGGGCGTGACGAGGGCGTCCTGGCTGCCGGCAACCTGTCGAGGTGGCTGGTCGGGATGGGCCAGGCCCTGGCCGGTGGAGGCGACTCGGACGTGCCCTGCGACGGTTGCACGGCCTGTTGTCGTGGGTCGCAGTTCATCCACATCGAGCCCGACGAGGTGGCCACGCTGGCTCGGGTGCCCGTCGCTCTGCGCTTCGCGGCGCCGGGGCTGGCGCCCGGGCACGTGGTCATGGGCTACGACGAGCACGGCCACTGCCCCATGTTGATCGAGGACCGCTGCTCGATCTACGACGACCGCCCGCGGGCGTGTCGCACCTACGACTGTCGGGTGTTCCCGGCCACCGGGACCGAGCCCGACGGCGTCGGCCAGGAACCGATCGTCGAGCGGGTCCGGCGCTGGCGGTTCGACCTCCAGACGACACCCGATGAGGTCGCCCAGGGGGAGGCCCTGCGTGCCGCGGCGGCCTACCTGCGCGGCCATCCCGAGGTCTTCGGCTCGGGTGTTGCTCCGGCCAGCGCCACCCGGCTGGCGGTGCTGGCGATCGAGTTGTACGAGCAGTTCCTGGTCGGCGAGCCCGATGCCGGGTCGGTGCGCGTCGCCATCGCCGCTCGACGACGGGTCTGACCGTCGGGTCCTGCGTCAGTGCTGACGGCGCCAGATGGCGACCAGCTGGGGGTCGACCCAACCTTGGCCCACGTCCACGGCGGCGGTGGTGCTGAGGTGCACCCCGTCGGGGCGATCGGTTCGGTCGTGCCCGCTGGCGCGGAGATGCCCACCCAGGTCGAGCACCACCACCTTGCCGGGACGCTTCGCTGGCAGCTGGCGGATCATCTGGTTGAACTGTTGAGTCCGGTCGCCGACGTCGGGCATGGGAGGCGAGGTCAGCCAGACGACCAGGGCGCCGTGGCTGGCCAGCGCATCGACGGTGCGCAGCATCTGCCCCTCGAGCCAGGTGTCGTAGGGCTTGTGGCCCAGGTGGCACCAGGTCGGGCACACACCGGGGATCTGCCGGTCATAGAGGTCGTTGGGACCGAACAGCACCACGGCCAGATCGGTCGGGTGCTGGGCGACGAAGTCGCGGTAGCTGCTGAGCTGGTGGTCGCAGGCGTCTGACATGGTGAACACCTGGCCGTCGGGCTGGCGTCGGGTCCCCCCGGTCCCGACACTGCACCCCAGCTGGGCCATGCCCCCCAGGTTGGCGATGTCGAGCGGCCGGCCGGTGTCGTACACCGCTCCCTCGGACAGGACCAGCCCGGTGGAGTCGCCGAACCATGCCACCCGGGGACGGCCATCGGCGGACCCGGCGGGCAGCGCCTTGGGGTGCTGGAGGGCTCGGGTGGCGGCCGCGAAGTCGTTGGGGGCGGGAGCGGCGTCGACGGTCACCACGAAGGCGCCGCCCACGACCAGCAGGGCGGCGGCCACCCCGCCGAGCGCGACGCCGCTCAACCATGGGGCGCGACCGGTCCGAACCTGGGCTGGAGGGTGACGCCGACGGCGCACCGGCACCTCCACCAGGTGGTACGAGGCCAGGGCCAGGGCGGTGGTGACCAGCATCCGGAGCCCGAAGTCGGGCCACAGGGCCAGGTGGGTCCGGGTCGGGGTCAGCCACAGGAACACCGGCCAGTGGAAGACGTAGAGGCCGTAGGACACCAGACCGATGGCGCGCAGCGGGGTCAGGCTGAGCGCGCGGCCCAGCAGTCCCGTCGGCACCAGGACGACGGCGAGGATCACGAGGACAGACAGGCCCGCGTAGGCGGCCAGACCACCCGCGTAGATCCAGGACGAGCTCAGGGTGGTGTCGGTCCACAGGACGACGCAGGCGCTGAGCGCGACGATCCCCACCAGGCTCAGCACACGCCCGAGTGAGCGACCACGACGCGGGTCTGCGAGGCCCGCCGGCGCGCCGGCGATCTCGGGCCAGCGGGTGAACAGCAGGGCCAACGCGGCGCCGGCCAGGATCTCGAATCCGCGGGTGTCGGTGCCGTAGAAGATCCGGTCGTGGCTGAAGCCGGCGAACCTGGTCACGGCCAACGATGCGGCCATGGCCAGTCCGACCAGGGACGCGAGCCGCCGGTTCGGGTGATGTCCGCGCAGCGACCAGGCCGCCACCAGACCGAACACCAGGTAGAACTGGCCCTCGACGGCCAGCGACCAGAAGTGCTCCAACGGGGACGGCGCCGCGAACAACTGGGCGTAGGACTGGCCGTTGGCGATGAAGTGCCAGTTGATGGTGTAGGTCAGCGCGGTGACCATGTCTCCGAACAGGGCTCGTTGTTGGTCGGGGGTGGCCACGGTGAACCCGAAGGCGAGGACGACCAGTGCGCCGAGCAGCGCGGCGGGGACCAGGCGTCGGAGTCGCCGTCCCAAGAACCCACGGCGTGAGATCGACCCGGTGCGGCGGTGCTCGGCCACCAGCAGGGTCGTGATGAGGAAGCCGGACAGCGTGAAGAACGTGGACACGCCGAGGAACCCACCGGCGGCCCAGCTGAACCCACCGTGGAAGAACAGGACCGCGAGCACGGCCAGCCCGCGCAGGCCGTCCAGTCCCGGCCAGACCGGTCGGGCGATGCCAGCCGGCGCCGTGCCGACGGAGGGTTCTTCACTGGTCAGTACCACGCCGTGCTCACCCTAGGTCGGGTGAGGCGTCAGGCCGCGTACGTCATGGCCGGGTTCGGGGGTCGCCCGCGCTGACGTTGGCTGGTGAGGGTGAGCCCGTTCGGCGTGACCCAGGTGAAGGTCTGATCGGGATTCGCGTGCATCTGCCAGCCTCGGCGGTGGGTGACACCGTGGTGGCGCCGGCACAGGAGGGCAAGGGTGGCCAGATCGGTCGGGCCGAGCTGTTCCCAGCGACGGACATGGTGGGCGTCGCACCAGCTGGTGGGCGCGTCGCAGCCCGGGAACACGCAGCCGCCGTCGCGGACGGCGAGGGCGCGTCGTTGTGCGGGGGTGGCCAGGCGCACGCTCCGACCGAGGTCGAGGGGCACCCCGAGTGAGCTCATGAGCATGCCATGGAAGTTGGCGTCGCAGAACAGGTGGGCGTAGCGCTCCAGATCGAGCGGGTCGCCGTCGAGGGTGGTGAGGAGAGGGGCGGGACCGTGTGGGCGGGTGCACGCGCCGGCCGTGGGTGGATCGATCGTGGGCGGCGAGGAGCCGGCGACCGGGCCGGGCGGGTCGCCGGGTTGGGCGTCGCTGGTCCCGCGTGCATCGGCTTCAGGTGTCGGCGATGGCGGGTCACGGGTGTCGAGGACGAGGGTGATGTCGACCCCGGGCGCCCGAGTCGCCCCCAGCTCGGTGGCCTGACCCTTGCGGCAGAGCGAGACCAGGGCCAGCGCGAGCAGGGTGGAGCGCCGGGGCATGGTGGCGGTCACCCCGACGTTCGTGGTCGTCGCGGAACTGGCGCCACAGCTGGTCGGCTTCGGCTTCGACCGCTTGGGTGAATTCGAGCGCGGCCTCGCCGACCAGCTCACCCGACAGGATGACCTGGTCGCCCGACAGCGGGTTGAGGTGGAGGTGGTTGCGGGCCAGGTCGCGGTCGGGGTCGTGGCCACCGTCCTGATCGAGGAGCTCGACCAGCACGCCGAGTTGGCGGCGCCAGATGGCGTAGGGGGCGTGGCGGGCCATGTCGATCAGCTCGTCCTGACAGGCGGCCAGCTCGTCAGCGATGCGCGGGTTGGCGGCATGGGTGAGGGCCAGGGCGTGCTCGAAGGTGATCTGGCCGGCGGACAGGGCGGCGTCGAGGACCGGCATCGAACGCAGCTTGGTGCCGACCCGGAGCCGGGTGGCCACGTGGGGGCGCGAGGCGTGGGTGCGGTCGGCCACCCATGATGCGGTGCCCAGGCCGCACTCGCGGTCGCAGACGCCCCGGACCTCGAGCTCGGCCAGCACGTGCGCCTCGGCCGCGTCGAGCGCGGCCCGGGCCTGTTCGAGCTCGATGGCGGCCTCGCACAGCTCGTCGTCCGACGCGGCGCGCACGTCGGCCTGCGCCGCCCCACGACTCGATTCGGCTAGACCGACCGCTAGACCGACCGCTAGACCGCCCGCCGTCTCGTACATATGATCGAGAATACACCTCCATAGCAGCGGAGATCAAGGCATATTATCGGATGTCCAGGGATATCAGCTGCCAGATGGCGAGGGCGGGTCAGGGCACCGACCGGCTCGCTCTGCCCACGACCTTCTCCTACGGTGCGTGGATGCACATCGAGGAGATCAGCTACCAAGCCGACGGTCGAGACCTGGTCGGCACCTTCGTCGTCGACGAGCATGCAGCCCACGCCGAAGCCGGCCGTGCTGCTCTGCCACGAGGGGCCGGGGATGGACGATCACGTCAAGGGCCGGGCCATCCGGCTGGCGTCGTTGGGCTACGCCGCGTTCGCGCTCGACTACCACGGCGGGGGCGGGGCGGTGCCGCTCGACGTGGCCATGACCCGACTGGGCGAGCTGATGGCGGACTGGAGTCGGGTCAGGGCGCTGGGCACGGCCGGGCTCGAGATCCTGCGGGCCAGGCCCGAGGTCGACGTCGAGCGGGTGGCCGCCATGGGGTTCTGCTTCGGCGGCAGCATGGTCCTCGAGCTGGCTCGCAGCGGAGCCGATCTCAACGCGGTGATCGGGTTCCATCCCGGGCTGGGAGGCGTCGACGTCGAGGCCTCCCGGTCGATCCACGGCAGCGTGCTCATGTTCTGCGGCGCGGCCGACACGCTGATCGCCAAGGAGGCCCGCGACGCCTTCGAGGCCGAGATGATCGAGGCCGAGGTGGCCGACTGGCGCCTCGAGGTGCTCGGGGGCGTCGGCCACAGCTTCACCAACGTGCAGGTCGACCAGCTGGGCATGCCCGGCATCGCCTGGGACGAACGAGCGGATCGCCGATGCTGGCGCACCGCCCTCGACCTGCTGGCCGAGACGATCGGTGCTCCCACCCGCTGAGTGGGGACGGGCCAGGGCGAGGGGTCAGTGCTCGGTGTAGTCCACCGGGCCGGCGTCCTTGAGGCCGACCGCGAAGCAGAAGCAGTGGATGGGGGCGTGGTCCGACACCGGGCGCAGGCTGTGGATCGTGTCGGGCGGGATGTGCACCAGGTCGCCCTGGGCGATCTCGCGCTCCTCACCGGCGATGTCCATGATGCCGCGGCCCGAGGTCACGTAATAGAACTCGTGGGTGGGGTGCTGGTGGGGATCCACCAGCCCACCGCCGGCCACCTCGAACTCGCTGACCAGCTCCAGGAAGCCCCCGTCGGTGATCTCCTTCATCTCGCGGGGGTTGACCAGCCACCACACCGGCACCGTGCCGTTGTGCTCGATGACGGGCTCCACCTGTTCGATCGACCGCACGTCCATCGGGTCTCCTAACATGACGTTGGTGTCAGGATAGTTCGCGGGCCGAGAGGACCGAGAGCGTCGGGACCGTCGAGCACGGGGGAGCACGTGGGCGAGCCAGCGGTGAGGCCAGAGGTGAGGTCAGAGGTGAGGAACGTCACGGCCCAGCCGTTGACGGTCGAAGGCTGGCAACCCTTCGGCCAGGTCATCGGCGGCGCCGACCAGGGGTCGGCGGCCTGCGTGCTCGAGCTGCGCGACCAGGCGGTGTTCCATCTCGACGTGTTGTCCTACACGTGGCATCCGCTGCGCTGCGATCTGCTGAACCGCCACCACACCGCCACCCAGGCCCTCATCCCGTTGGGTGGCGCGCCGGCGGTCATCGTGGTCGCACCGGCCGAGGTCGACTTCTCCGATCCCAGCCACCTCGACGCCATCCGGGCCTTCACCATCTCGGGCAGCCAGGGCATCAACCTGGCCATCGGCACCTGGCACTGGGGCCCCTACCCGCTGGGCCCCGAGGTGCACCTGGCCAACTTCCAGGCCCGGGACGTGGCCGACGACAACGAGATCGCCCACCTGGAGCGCGACCTCCACACCGTGGTCGAGGTCGGCGTCTAGCTGGTCGCGGGTCGAGCTAGAGGCTGAGGGCCTTCACGGGAGCGGCGAAGAGCTCGGGGTGGGCCTTCCAGTCGACGTCGGTGTCGATGTAGAGCTCGATCTCGTTGCCGTCGGGGTCGAGGATGTACAGGCTGTGGGTGACCGTGTGGTCGCTGGCGCCGACGATGGTGACGCCGGCCTCGACCAGGCGATCCCGCGCCGCCCGCAGCTCGTCGTCGGTGTCGCCCACCTTCAGGCCGAAGTGGTACAGGCCGACCCGGCGGCCCCGGGGGATGGGGGTGGCGTCCGGCCCGACCTCGATCAACAGCAGCTCGTGGTGGGTGCGGCCGCTGGAGAAGGCCACCGCGGGCATGCCGGGGACCTCGGGGAGCACCTCGCGCCAACCCAGCACATCGCGGTAGAAGGCAGCCGAGGTGGACAGGTCGCGCACGTAGAGCACCAGGTGGCCGAGCTCCTTGATCTCCATGTCCCGATCGTATCGTCGGCTTCTCAATCTGGTCCGAAATTGAACTAGATCTGAGATCGCCCGGGCCGCGACTACGGTCGCCGCATGGACACCCCGGATCTGATGGCCGCGCTGAGCCAGTCGGGCCACGCCCTGGCCGACGCGGCCGCGGGGCACCTCGACCAGCGGGTGCCGACCTGCCCGGATTGGACCGTGGCCGACTTGGTCGGGCACCTGGCCGGCGTGCAGGGCTTCTGGACGGCCTTGCTCGATGGGAACACACCTCAGGGCGTGTCCCTGCCGCCCCGGCCGCCCGACTCCGAGCTGCTCGACTGGTTCCGGGCCGGCGTGGACGGGCTGGTCGCCCTCCTCGGTCCGCTCGACCCGGCCGCGCCGCAGTGGAACTGGAGCGGTCGGTCCCAAACGGTCGGGTGGGTCCAGCGCCGGATGACCCACGAATCGGTCATGCACAGCTGGGACGGGCGCAACGCGGTGGGGACGGCGCTGCCCATCGGCACCGACGTCGCGGTCGATGGCATCGACGAGTTCCTGGACGTGTTCGTCGCGGCGCGCGCCGAGCGGATGACCGGCCCGGTCGAGACCGTGCACGTGCATGTCACCGACGGCGAGGGTGAGTGGTTGCTCACCACCGGCCAGGGCGCGACGTCGCTGGACCGCATGCACGCCAAGGGCGACGTGGCCGTCCGGGGCCCGGCTTCGGACCTGTTGCTCGCCCTGTGGTCGCGTCCCCGCTCCGATCAGGTCGAGGTCATCGGCGATGCGAGCGTGCTCGATCGCCTGCTGGCCGCGGCCACCATCTGAGGTGACGACCTACCGTCCCGGCCAGGTGGCCGAGCTGCTGGGTGTCAGCGCCGACACCGTGCGGCGCTGGTGCGACGAGGGACGCCTGGCCACCGAGCGCAGCGCCGGCGGCCACCGCACCATCGACGGCGCGGCGCTGGCCCGCTACCTGCGCTCGACCGAGCAGGCCTACGAGTCCGAGGGGTTGGTGGGCCAGTCGGCCCGCAACCGGTTCACGGGCATCGTCACCTCGGTGCAGCGCGACAAGTTGACCGCCATCGTCGAGCTGCGCTCGGGCGGTCACCGGTTGGTCTCGCTGATGACGCGTGAGGCCGCCGACGAGATGGCGCTGGAGCCGGGCGACCTGGCCGTGGCCGTGGTGAAGTCGACCACGGTGATCGTCGAAGTCCCCCGGAGCTGAGGCGCTGGCCTTCGAGCGGTGGCGCCGACGCCTGGTGTGGGACGGCACCTCCGGGCGGCCCCGCTCGTCCAACGCCGCCTCCTCGTTCCACCTGACCTGGCTGGTGCCCGCCGACGGTGACGGCGTGTGGACGGGGGTCGAGGCCACGCTGGAGGTACTGGTCGCCCCCCAGGTGCCGGCCCTGTCGTTCTGGGCGCTCCAGGCGTCGTTCAGCGATCGGGGTCGCGACGGCGGGGCCGGCCACCTCGGGCTGCAGTGGCACCCCGACCATCCGGGATCGACTGCGGTGAACTGGGGCGGCTACGACGCCGGCGGTCGCGAGTTGTCGGGCTCACCGGCCACGCTGCCCAGCGCCCTGCACAACCCGAACACCCGGGACCTGGCCTGGTCGGCGGGGGTGGCCTACCGACTGGCCATCCGCCGGGTCGACCAGCGCGACCGGTCGGCCGGGCCTGGCCCGCCGGGGGGCGCCACCGCCTGGCGCGGCACCGTGACCGACCTGGGATCGGGGGTCACGACGGTGGTGCGCGACCTGTGGGCCGCCGGTTCGTCGCTGACCGCGCCGGTGGTCTGGTCGGAGGTGTTCGCCCGCTGCGACGACCCGCCGGCGGTGGTGCGTTGGCACGACCTGGACGTGGTGGACGAGGCCGGACGGTCGACGAGGTGCGACCGGGTGCGGGTGAGCTACCAGGCCCGCTCCGACGGCGGCTGCGTCACCACCGATGTGTCGACCGACGATACCGGCGTGGTGCAGACCACGGGGACGACCAGGCACACCCCGTTTGGCGCGGTGCTTCCCGTGGGTGGGTCAGGAAGTCGAGGGGGTCAGACCGAGCGTTCGTAGCGCCAGCCGGCGTCGAGCATCCACAGCCGGTGGCGGCCGCCGGGGCGATCGGGGGCCTCGTCGTCGTAGCCCGAGTCGCCGTGGTAGAGGGCCACGGCGCCACCGTCGACGGTGGCGAAGCGGGTGGCGAAGTACTCCGGGGGTCGGGCGGACAGTCCGGCCATGGCCTCGGCAACCGACGAGAAGTCGGCCAACTGCTCGAGCGTGATCCAGGTGGGCGGGGACAGCTCGATCTCCAGCCCGTTGCGCCTGGCCATGGCGTCTCGGGGTGCCATCCAGGCATGGTCGTGGATCTCGCCCCCGTCGATGGTGACCTCGCCCGCCGGCGCCGGCGCCACGAAGAACCAGGTGCCGAACCGCTTGGGCGCGATGGGCGGGGGCGTCCAGTGCGAGAACCACACGAGTGTGTCGGGATCGACCACCAGGCCGGCCTCCTCGGCCGCCTCGCGCACCGCCGCGGCCCGGGCGGCGACGGTCAGCGCGTCGGGCTCGGAGGTCGGGGTGGCCTCCGGGTAGTCGCCGGGGTCGATTCGTCCACCGGGCCACACCCACATGCCGCCGGCGAACTCCAGCTTCGAGTTGCGCCGCAGCATGAGCGTCTCGAGCCCCGTCGGGCCGTCGCGCAGCGGCACCACGGTGGCGGCCGGGATCAGCGGCGCGGGCGTGACGGGATCCATGGGGCGAGTGTACGGGCTGGTCGGGCTGCGCTCCCCGGTGCGCCCGGCCCACGGGTGACGCCGGTACGGTGGCGCCCATGGCCACCCGATCTGCGCCCCAGCCTGACCTGTCGGGCCAGGTCATCGTGATCACCGGGGGCAACTCGGGCATCGGCAAGGAGGCGGCTGTCGAACTGGCGGGCATGGGCGCCACCGTGGTGATCACGGCCCGTGACCAGGCCAAGGGGGCGGCCGCCCTCGATGAGATCCGCAGCCGGTCGGGCCGTGACGACGTCGAGGTGCTGGCCCTGGACCTGGCTGACTTCGCCTCGATCCGGTCCTTCGCGGCCGAGGTGCTGGGGCGCCACGATCGGCTCGACGTGCTGGTCAACAACGCCGGGGGGATCCTGTCGGACCGCCTGGTCACGGCGCAGGGGTTCGAGATGACCTTCGGGGTGAACCACCTCGGCCACTTCCTGCTCACCGACTTGCTGCGCGACCGGCTGGTGGCCAGCTCGCCGGCGCGGGTGGTGACGGTGTCGTCCATCGGCCACCGCTTTGCGGTGGGCGGGCTGTCCTTCACCGACCTCCAGAGCGAGCACCGCTACTGGTCCATGGACGCCTACGCCAAGTCCAAGCTGGCCAACATCCTGTTCACCCGCGAGCTGGCCCGGCGCCTGGACGGAACCGGGGTGACCGCCAACTGCCTGCATCCCGGTGTGGTGCGCACCGGCTTCGGCGGCGCGGATGACACCCGCGGTGTCGAGCGGCTCACCATGGTGGCCACCGCGCCCTTCTACATCAGCGCGGCGCGAGGCGCCCGCACGACGGTGTACCTGGCCTCGTCGCCGGAGGTGGCTGGGCGAACGGGCGGGTACTACGTGCGCGGGCGGGAGCACCGCCCGTCCAAGGCGGCTCGTGATCCCGAGGCGGCGCGGCGGTTGTGGGAGGACGAGCGAGGAGCTGATCGCCTCGGTCCCCGTCTAGGTCTGGCTCGGAAGGCGAAGGCCGCCAGGCCGGAGCCGCTGGACCGATGAGAGCCGGATGGCGAAGCGCCCGCCGGGAGGCCTGCCGACCAGAGGGCCAGTGAATCAGCTCAGGCCGATGGCCCGCAGCATCGACGGCGGGACGGAGTGGTCACCGGCGGCCAGCATGGCGGCCCGCTCGATGTTCACCGCATCGAGGTGGCGGTCGGTCCACTCGTCCCAGGGCCCGGCGGGGATGGCGCTCGGGTCCCCCTCGGCTTCCACGCAGGCATAGAGGTAGGCCTCGAGGGCCAGCACCTCGTCGGCGCCGCCCACGGGTCCGATGCCGGGCACGATGGTGGTGGCCATGTCACCGATGTCGGCCAGCGCGTCGGCCCAGGCGCCCGGGTCGCCGTCGAAGGCGTTGGGGGTCGCGCCGAAGGAGCACATGGCCCCGGCGAACAGCACGTCGGCGGCGGGGACGGCCAGCATCAGGTTCTCGGCCATCTGCCCGCCGGTGGGGATGGCGCACACCACCGGCGTGAGCCAGGCCGGCGCGTTCACGGTGTGGGAGATGGGGCGGGTGGTGAAGTCGTCGTCGAACTCGCCGGCCCACTCGGGGTAGAGGCGGCGGTAGCCGGCCACGTTGGGCGGCTGGTCGAGCAGGACGGAGGTCTGGGACCGGCCGTAGCGGGCGGCCATCCAGAACACCGACGAGCCCCCGACGTACTCGATGTGGCTGCTGGTGAGCACCGCTCGGCGCACCGGGGAGCCCATGGCTTCCAGGCGTGCGGCCAGGGGCGCGGCCTGTGACGGCGTGAGCAGGGTGTCGACCACCGTGATGCCGTCGTCTTCGAGCACCACCCCGGTATTGGACCGGCCGTGCCCAGCGGGGGACTGCAGCCAGGCCCACACGTTCGGCCCCAGCGGCTCCAGGCGGGCGTCGATGTCGGGCACGAACGCAGGCTATCCACCCGTGCGATGCTGCCCCGATGTTGCAGATGACCGTCGAGGAGTTGAACGAGTTCCTCTCCACCGCCTTCAACACCGAGCGGAGCTACTTCGTCGACACGTTGGACGAGGAGCGCCTGGTGGCTCGCGTGCCGGGTGAGTCGGTGCAGATCCGGCCCGGGGGTACGGTGTCGGGCCCGACGCTGATGGCGCTGGCCGACGGCGCCGCGTACTGCCAGGTGCTGGCCCACATCGGCCCGGTGGCGCTGGCGGTGACCAGCAGCCTCAACATCACGTTCCTGCGCAAGCCCCAGCCGGTGGGGGTGGTGGCCGAGGCCCGGTTCCTGAAGCTGGGGCGCAAGCTGGCCGTGGTCGAGGTGAGCCTGCGCTCGGAGGGCAGCCCCGATCTGGTGGCCCAGGCCGTGGTCACCTATGCCATTCCGTCAATCGAAGCTCAGGTGCCTGGCACCCGGTAGGCGTGGACGAAGGCATCGGTGCCGTCGATGTAGACGGAGCCGTTGGCCACGATGCTCGACGCGTAGGAGCTCGGCCCGGCGCCGTCCACAGTGGTGAGCAGATCGAGGGTACGGCCGCGGTGCACCCGCTCGTGCCGGTCGCCGCGTAGATGTTGACCCCGGCGAACAGGAGCCCGTTGGCCACCACCTCGTTGTGTGCGTCCCCGAGATCGCCGCGGATCGGTTGGCAGACCTTCGGCGTTCCTGAGCACCCGGTCGTTCCGGTCGCGTCGAACACCTCGTCACCTCCGGAAGCCGCATACACCAGTCCGTTGGCCACCGCCGGGGTGTCATAGAGGTTGGTCGGACCGGGCAGCTGCGCCCTCCAGAGGGGCTGGCAGATCATCGGCGTCCCAGAGCAGTTCGTCGTGCCCGTGGCGTCGAAGGCAACCAGGTTCGGGACCTGGTTCAATGGGCTTTCGGTTTCGACGTATCCGACCCCGCCGCTGACATCGACGCCGCCGAACCCGACCGCCGGCAGCGGCACCGTCCAGAGCGGCTGGCACACCACCGGACTGCCACTGCAGTTGGAGACGCCCGCCTCGTCGTAGACCATCACGCTGGCCGGTGCGCTGGAGAAGCTGGCCAGGTACACCTTGCCCCCGGCGATGGAGGGCCAGAAGATCGACTTCTCCGGAGCGCTCCACAGCGGGTGGCAGACCACGGGTGTGCCCGAGCAGTTCGTGACACCGTTGGCGTCGTAGGCCTCCAAGCTGTTCGTCAGCAGGTTGGTCACGAACACGGTGCCCTGGTCGATGTTCACGCCCGTCGTGGTGACCACCGGCGCGGTCCACAGCGGCTGGCAGACCATGGGCGTGCCCGAGCAGTTCGTGACACCGTTGGCGTCGTAGGCGGCGAGCCCGTAGCCGGTTCCGCTGCTGCCGCCGTTCACGAAGGCCTCGTAGACCACGTTGTTGGCCACAAGAGGCGGCCCGGCGGTATCGGCACCCGGGTAGCGACGCGGTCCAGAGGGGCTGGCACACCAGCGGCGATCCCGGTGCAACCGGTCGTGCCCGCGCTGGCCGCCGACCAGGTGGCCGTCGCTGGTGCTCACGAGACACGCGGCCCTGGCTGACGACAGGTAGGCCGCCGGTCGTTCCGCTGGGTAGTGCGATCGTGAAGGCTTGGGCCAGCTGGCCGACGTTGGCGGCGTTGACCGTGGTCTCGTACTGTGGTATCGCCGTTCAGGGCGGCGTTGCCCATGAACTGGGTCCAGTCGCAGGCGCTGCACACCAGGCAACAGCACCATGCCGATGCCCAGCGGAAGGCGGCTCGACCGCGTCTTGCTCCCGACATGTTCGACCGCCCTCCGCTGGCCGTCCTCGGCTTGATCGGCATCGCCGGCGAAGCCATTGAGCATCGATCGGGCCCCAGACCGCTCGACCTCGCCAACTTCAGTCCAGCCAGCACCTCGGGGTGCAGCGCCGCCACCATGCTGGCCAGGCCGTCGTGCCAATCGACGGTGGTGGGGCCGGTCAAGGCCAGGCGCCGCTCGTTGTTGATGGTCACCCCGCCGATGGTGGCCTCGGTGACCTCGAGGACCGGCTCGCGTCCCACCAGGCGGCCCAGCTCGGCCACCCACTCCTCCAGCGCCACCTGCTGGTCACCACCCCAGTTCACGATGGTGGCCGGCACCGATGCGGCGGCCAGCAGGGCGGGCAGGGTGGCGGCGATGTCGGTCTCGTGGATGGGGTTGAACAGGTTGGGTCGATCGGGGTGCACCGGGATGGCGGCGCCGGCCAGAATGCACTCCAGGTGGAAGGCCGGCCAGCCACCGTTGTCGCCGTAGGGCACGTTGAGCCGGGCGATGGTGGTGGGCAGGTCGAGCTGGCGCGCCTCGGTGCGCACCACCGCCTCGGCCGCGATCTTGGCGATGGAGTAGGTCTCCATCATGACCCGGTGGTTGTCCCCCAGCGGATCGGTCTCGGTGAGCCGATGGGACCCGGCGGGCTGGTAGACGCCGGTCGAGGAGCAGTGCAGGAAGGCGCGGGCCCCGGCGCAGTGGGCCATGAGCAGCCCGGCGGCCTCGGCGTTGCCTCGCAGGTCGACCTCCCAGCGGTTGGACTTCACCACGGCCAGGTTCAACACGTAGTCGACGTCGTCGGGCACGTCGCCGAACTCGCCGCGGGCCAGATCCACCGGGATGCACGTCACCCCGAGGCCCTCCAGCTCGGTCCGCACTGCCGGGTCGCGGAAGCGGGCGATGCCGATGACCTCGTTGCCGGCGGCCAGCGCCCGGACCAGGGGCCGCGCCACCTGGCCGGCCGGCCCGGTGACCAGGATCCGCTGGCCGTGGAGGGGTTCGGGGACGGCCGGCGGGTTGTGGGTCACCGTCGAAGAGTAGGGAATCGCTGGCCATGCTGCTACCCTCGGACGCGTACGACTGATCGTCACCCGCGCGCAGAGGCATGCGTGGGCCCTCTTCGGAGTGGCCGGTGCCGGCGCCCGATCAGCCCCCTGGCCTGCGGCCTCGCCTCATCCGCTGCCCTCTTCCCCGCCGGGCGATCGCGTCCGGCCGCACCAGGAGCCTGCTTTGTCCACCACCTTCGCCGATCTCGGCGTGCCCGCGCCCATGTGCCGAACCCTCGCCTCCCACGGCATCATCGAGCGCCTTCCCGATCCAGGAGGCCACCCTGGCCGACGGGTTGGCCGGCCGCGACCTGTGCGGTCGGGCCCCGACCGGTTCGGGCAAGACCATCGCCTTCGGCATCCCCCTCATCACCCGCATCGGCTCCGCCGCTCCCAAGCACCCCAAGGCGCTGGTGCTGGTCCCGACCCGCGAGTTGGCCGCGCAGGTCGCGCGACGAGCTGATCATGCTGGCGGGGCCCCGCGGCGCATCGGTGGAGGCCTTCTACGGCGGCAACGGCTTCGATCGCCAGCTCAAGGCCCTGCGCCGCGGCGTCGACATCGCCGTGGCCTGCCCCGGCCGCCTGGCCGACCTGATCAACCGGGGTGACGTGCGCCTGGACGCGGTCGAGGTGGTGGTCATCGACGAGGCCGACCGCATGGCCGACATGGGCTTCCTGCCCGAGGTCAAGCGACTGCTCGACCAGGTGCCCGACGACCGCCAGACGCTGCTGTTCTCCGCCACCCTCGACGGCGCGGTCGACGAGCTCATCCGCCGGTACCAGCACGAGCCGGCCCGCCACGAGCTGCCCGACGACCCCGACGACGGTGCCCGAGTCGATCATCTCTTCTGGTCGGTGGCCCGTGACCAGCGCATCGCCCTGGCCGGACAGGTCATCTCCCGGGTGGGATCCACCATCGTGTTCTGTCGCACCAAGCGAGGCGCCGATCGGGTGGCTCGCCAGCTCGAGGCCGCCGGGGTTCGCGCCGCGGCCATCCACGGGGATCGTTCGCAGGGCCAGCGCGAGCGGGCCCTGGCCGCCTTCCAGGCCGGTCACGTCGACGCCCTGGTCGCCACCGACGTGGCCGCTCGGGGCATCCACGTCGACGACGTGGCCGCCGTCATCCACCTGGACCCACCGGCAGATGAGAAGGACTACATCCACCGCTCCGGGCGAACCGGACGGGCCGGGGCCACCGGCGTGGTGGTGTCGTTCGTGGCGCCCGAGCTGCGCCGCGACGTGGCCAAGATGCAACGGACCCTGGGTCTTCCCGTCGGGCTCATCGATCCGGACGTCGCCGCCCTGCCCCGGCTGGCCGGGGCGGACCGCCGAGCGCGCCGCCCGGCTCCCTCCCGGGTCGAGCGCGCCGAGCGCGCCCCGCTGCCGGTCGGCCGTCTGGCTCGCCCCGTCCCCGTCGCGGTCGGTCGAGCCTGGCCACGCCAGGCAAGGCCGGGCGCCGTCCGGGATCCAAGCCGCCCAAGTCGTCGGCCAAGTCGTCGGCCAAGGCGTCGACCAAGGCGGTCACCTCGACGCCAGGCGGCAACCGCAAGGCCCGTCGGGCGCACCTGCAGCCTGGGGTCGCGGCCGGTGCGAGCGCTGCTCCCGACCTCGCGCCGCGGTCGTCCAGGTGCCGACAAGGGCAAGCGACGCCAGCCGTCCGGCACTCGCACCCACTGATACACGGGTGCCCTAGAGTGCCGCCGATGGCGAGCTCGAAGAAGGCCAACCGGAACAAGCCCAAGCAGCGCAAGCCCCACCACCCGCTGCCCAAGGTGGGAACCCCCGCCTCCGATGCCTACGCGCTGGAGCACAGCCGCGACGACGTGGTCGACTTCGGCCTGATGCCACGTAAGCGAGGCCCGCTCAACGTCGTGCTGGTGGTCGTCATCCTGGGCCTGCTGGTCCTGGCGCTGCTCGGTCTGCTCTTCCTGACCGCGGCCTGACCCCGGCCCGAGCGCGTCGAGCCGGCGCGGGGCGATCAGAGCGTCGTCGACAGCCCTCCGTCGACCGGGATGACTGCGCCGGTCAGGTAGGCGCCCGCCCGCGACGACAGGAAGATGGCCGTGCCGGCCATGTCGTCGGGCTCACCGATACGGCGCAGCGGACAGGAGGCGATGATGCTGTCGCGGAAGGCGTCGAGGGTGGCGGCCATCATCTTGGACTCGAAGGGGCCCGGCGCGATGGCGTTCACGGTGATCCGCTCGCGGGCCAGCCGCTTGGCCAGCACCTTGGTCAGGTGGTGCACCGCGGCCTTGCTGGTCGAATACGAGTAGGTCTCCAAGTCGGGCGCGTGCAGGCCGTCGATGGAGCCGATGTTGATCACCCGGGCCGGATCGCCCGGGGCCGCGGCCGCGGCCAGGGTGGGCACCAGGTCACGGGTGAGCTCGAACACCCCCTTGAGGTTCAGGTCGAGCACCCGATCCCAGGCGGAAGCAGGGAACTCGGCCAGGGGCGCGCCCCAGTTGGCGCCGGCGTTGTTCACCAGGATGTGCAGCGCCGGCTCGCGCTGGGCGATCTCGCCAGCCAGCCGGGCGCACTCCTCGGGGGTGCTGCAGGTCCGCCGGCACCGACACGCAGCTGCCCACCTGCGACAGCTCGGCGGCGACCTGGTCGCACACCTCGGCCTTGCGCGACGAGATGTAGACCCGGGCCCCGGCCTCGACGAACCCGCGGGCGATCATCAAGCCGATGCCGCGGCTTCCGCCGGTCACCAACGCCGTCTTGCCTTCGATGGAGAACAGATCGTTCATGGGCTGCCTTTCCCGGGTGGTGACGCCGACGTCAGTTCTACTGCGCAGGCATCGGTAGTGAGGAGTATCCTCGAAACCGGAGTAGAGGGCCGGTTCACGCTGTGTCGCGCCGCGTCACGGCAGGGTCTGGTTGGGAAGGGCAGGCTCGGCTGGCATGGCTGAAGAGCCGTTGGCACAGCAGGAGATTCGAGACGCCCCGACGGCGTCGGGCGGAGGCTCCGATCTGACGCGCCAGCTCGCCGCGCTCTCGTCGGTGTTCGATGCCACGCCGGTGGCCATGGCCGCGTGGTCGGTCGACGGCAGGCTCATGCAGGCCAACGCCGTGTTCTGCGATCTGGTGGGCGTGAATCCCGCCGAAGTGGTGGGTCGGCGCTTCGACACGTTCATCGACCCCACGGAGGCGGGCGAGGTCCGGGCCCTGCTGGCCGACCTGTTGAACGGGCGCCGCAACTTCGTGGAATGCGAGCTGGGCTGCCTGCGCCCCGACGGGGTCGACCACTGGGTCACCAACATGCTGACTGCGGTGTACGGCGCCAGCGGCCGGCCCGACTACCTGCTCTCCCAGGTCTTCGACTTCTCCAATCCGCGCACCCGCGAAGCCCGCGCCTACCGGTTGGTCAACGAGACGCCGGTCCTGCTGTGGCTGACCGACCGGTCGGGCATCGCCCGTATCGGCAACCGAACCATCTTCGAGTTCGTGGGCCTGTCGCCCGTCGAGGACGATCTGCACGGCGCCCTGCTCGATCGTATGCACCCCGAGGATCTGGCCCAGCTGGCGGACTCCATCCGGGTGACCATCGCCGACCAGGCCCCGTTCGAGTTCACGGCCCGGGTCATGCGCCACGACGGCCAGTACCGCTGGCTCCATCACCGCGCCCTGCCCTTCTACGACGCAGACGGGGAGTTTGAAGGCTACGCCGGGGCCAGCCTCGACGTCACCGAGTCCGAAGAGCTCACCCGCGAGCTCCACGACGTGCGCGAGCTGTTCAGCAACGTGACCGACGCCGGACCGTTCGTGGTGCTGCGCACCGACGCCCAAGGCAACATCGTCTATGCCCGGGGCAGCATGCCCGCCATTCTGGAGGACACCGGTGATCTGGTCGGGCTCCACTGGCGCAACCTGCTGGCCAGCGACCAGGTGGACGAGATCGTGACCCGGGCGCTGGCCTCCATCGAGAGCCGAGAGCCCTTCACCGTCCAGGTCCGCGGCGACGATCCCGACGGCGAGCTCGAATCCGGCATCGGGACGCCCTCCTCCCAGGAGAAGTGGGGCGAGCTGCGGATCGCACCGGTCTTCGGCGACGACGACGCGCACGACGGATTCGTGGCCACGCTGGCCGACGTGTCCGCCGAGGTGGCCGCCGACCGCCGGGCGGACCTACTGGCCCGCGTGCTCGACGCCGGCTCCGACTTCCTGATGGTGGCCGACCACCACGGCGCGGTTTCGTTCGTCAACGACGCCGCCCAGCAGACCCTCGGCGTGCACGGCGCCGAACCCGCCCGCCTGCCCACCCACCTGATCGACGTGATGGCCAGCGAGTCTCAGGAGATCTTCCATGACGTGGTCGAGCCCACACTGGCTCGCGAGCAGATCTGGCGGGGTGAGCTGGTCTTCCGCAGCTGGTCGGGTGCCGCCATCCCCGTCTCGGCGCTGTTCCTGGCCCACGAGAACCGACTGGGCACGATCGAGTCCGTCTCCGCGGTGGCCCGCGACATCACCGATCTCAAGGACGCCGAGCGTCGCCTGCGCGAGCTGGCCACCCACGACTACCTCACCGGGCTCCCCAACCGGGTACTGCTCTACGACCGGTTGGAGCAGGCCCTGGCCCGCTTCCAGCGCCACGGCCAGGCGGTGGCGCTGCTCTACCTCGACCTCGATCACTTCAAGCCCGTCAACGACCAGTTCGGTCACCAGATCGGCGACGCCGTGCTGATCGAGATCGCCGATCGCATCCACACCGTCATCCGCGACACCGACACCGCAGCCCGCATCGGCGGTGACGAGTTCGCCGTGCTCATCGAGGGCGTGGACAACCCCGATCTGCTGCGGCTGGTGGCCAACCGCCTCATCGACGTGATGAATCGTCCCGTCGCCGTGGCCGACGGCACGGCGCAGATCGGGGTGTCGATCGGTCTGGTGCAGGCGGGCGGACGCCTCAATGCCAGCGATGCGCTGATGGCCACGGCCGACGCCGCCATGTACCGGGCCAAGGCGGCGGGACGCGGCCGCTACGAGTTCGTCGGCCCCGAGGGATTGACCCTCGCCTGACCGCTAGCGTCAGTCGGGTGAGCGAGAACCCAGCCCCTTCGGAGCTACCACCGGTACCGGAGGACTGGAGCCGGGCCCTGTGCGTGGCGGCCCATCCTGATGACCTGGAGTACGGCGCGTCATCGGCGGTGGCGCGCTGGACCAGCCAGGGCAAGCAGGTCACCTACCTGCTGGCCACCCGCGGGGAGGCCGGCATCGACTCGATGCCCCCGCACGAGGCCGGTCCCGTTCGTGAGGCCGAGGAGCGCGCCGGCGCGGCCGAGGTGGGCGTCGAGGTCGTCGAGTTCCTCGGGCTCACCGACGGGATCATCGAGGCCGGCCTGCCGTTGCGGCGCGAGATCGCCCGGGCCATTCGTCGCCACAAGCCCGAGGTCGTGGTGGGTGTGAACTTCCACCTCAGCTTCGGGGGTTCGTCGTTCAACATGGCCGACCACCGGGTTGTCGGGCTTGCCCTCCTGGACGCATGCCGCGACGCGGGCAACCGCTGGATCTTCCCGGAGCTGACCGAGCACGGCCTCGACCCCTGGCCCGGGGTCCGCCTGGCCTGCTTCGCAGGTTCGCCCCGGGCCACCCACGGGGTCGACGTGACCGGGTTCGTGGCCCAGGGCGTGGCGTCGCTGCGGGCCCACGAGGTGTACCTGCGTGTGCTGGGCGGCGAGTCCGACCCGGCGGTGTTCCTGGCCGACCATGCCGCCCAGGGCGGGCGCCGCCTGGGGGTGGCCCAGGCCGCCCTGTTCGAGGTCTTCGAGCTCTAGGCTCCGCAGGCGACGATGGCGTCGCGGTAGAGCAGGCGCTTGTGGGTGGCGATGACGTCGCGGTCCTTCTGGGCCAGACCGGCGGCCAGTTCCATCGCCCGCTCCACCACGATGTCGGCGGCCACGGCGTCGTGGGCGATGCCGGCAGCCACCGCCTCGGGCCCGCCGTATCGGCGTCCAGTCAGGGAGGCCACCCGCAGCGTGGCCTCGGGCAGGTGGGCGGCCAACGTGGCGTACATCGGTGTGGTCAGGGGCAGCCCCAGGTCGACTTCGGGCAGGCACCAGTAGCCCCGGTCCTCGCGCATGATCACGTAGTCGTGGGCCGCGGCCAGCATGGCTCCGGCGGCGAAGGCGTGGCCGTTGACCGCAGCCACCGTGATGGCCGAGAAGCCCAGGACCCGGCCCAAGAGGCGGTGGACGTCGTCGATGAAGCCGGCGTCCTCCGCGCCCACCGCCGTCAGCCAGTCGAGGTCGAGGCCGTTCGAGTAGAACTTGCCGGCCCCGGTGGTGACCAGGGCCACCGGGCCTTCGGTGGCCTCGGTCTGGTCGAGGGCGGCGTGCCAGGCGTCGATCGACGTGCGGTTGAACCGGTTCTCCCCGTCGTGCATCCGCACCAGCCACACCGATCCGTGGTCCTCGAGCTCGATCACACGAACACCCTAGGGCGCGGCGCCCGTCTAGCTTCTAGACGTGGCTGACTACCGACCCCCACTCCGCGACGTCGACTTCGTGCTGGACCACCTGGTCGACCTCGATCAGCTGTGCCGGCTGGAGCCATTCGCCCACATCGACGTGGACACGGTCAAGGGCGTGATCGAGGAGAACGCACGCTTCGTGGCCGAGGTCATCGCCCCCCTGAACCGGGTGGGTGACGTCCAGGGCAGCCAGCACCAGGCCGACGACACGGTGGTCACCCCCGACGGGTTCCGTGACGCCTACCAGGCCTACGTCTCCGCCGGCTGGGGGGCGGTGCCCTTCGAACCGGCCCACGGCGGCGGAGGTTTCCCGTGGCTGGTCGGGATCATCCTCCAGGAGTTCATCTCCAGCGCCAACATGGCGTTCTCCATGTGCCCGCTGCTGACCCAGGGGGCCATCGACATGCTCCGCCACCACGGTGACGAGATCCAGCGCGAGGTCTACCTGCCCAGGATGGTGTCGGGGGAGTGGACCGGCACCATGAACCTGACCGAACCGGAGGCGGGCTCGGATGTCGGCGCGCTGCGCACCCGGGCGGTGCCCGTCGACGACGGTACGTGGCGCATCACCGGCACCAAGATCTTCATCTCCTTCGGCGAGCACGACCTGGCCGACAACATCATTCACCTGGTGCTCGCCCGCACGCCGGACGCTCCGCCCGGCACCAAGGGCATCTCGTGCTTCATCGTCCCCAAGTTCCTGGTGCACGACGACGGCAGCCTGGGGGAGCGCAACGACGTCACCTGCGTGTCGATCGAGCACAAGATGGGCATCAAGGCCAGCCCGACGTGTGTGATGAGCTACGGCGAGCACGGCGACGGAGCGGTCGGTTACCTGATCGGCGAGGCCAACCAGGGCATGCGCTACATGTTCACGATGATGAACAACGCCCGGCTGTCGGTTGGCCTCGAGGGCCTGGCCCTGGCCGAGCGGGCCTACCAGGACGCGCTGGCCTACGCCCAGGAGCGACGCCAGGGGCGCGCCCCGGGGGCACCGGCCGGTGCCCAGTCGCCCATCATCGAGCACCCGGACGTGCGCCGGATGCTGCTGACCATGCGTGCGTGGATCGAAGCCGTGCGCTCGCTCATCTACGTGACCGCCGAGACCCTCGACCTGGCCGCCTCTTCGCCGGACCCGGATGCCCGCCAGGCCCACCAGGAGCGGGTCGACCTGCTGATCCCGCTGTGCAAGGCATGGTCGACCGACCTGGGGGTGGAGGTCACCTCCCTGGCCATCCAGGTGTACGGGGGGATGGGCTACATCGAGGAGGCGGGCGTGGCCCAGCACTTCCGCGATGCCCGGATCACCCCCATCTACGAGGGAACCAACGGCATCCAGGCCATGGACCTGGTGGGGCGCAAGCTGCCCATGCGGGGCGGCGGCGTGGTCGAGGACTTCCTGGCCGAGGTGCGGGCCCTCGACGCAGCGCTGGGCGAGGCGGGCGAGGCGCTGGCCTCGATCCGGGTCGGGCTGGTCCAGGCGGTGGACGTGCTGGCCGACACGACGAGCTGGCTCTTCGCCGACGGGATGGCCGACGTCCGCAACGTGCTGGCCGGTGCCACGCCCTATCTGCGCATGTTCGCCCTGGTCACCGGGGGGTGGCTGATGGCCCGCCAGGCCCTGGCGGCCCAGGCCGGCCTCGATGCCGGAGACGGTGACGCCGAGGTGTTGGCCGCCAAGGTGGTGACCGCCCGCTTCTACGTCGAGCAGCTGCTGCCGGCGGTGGCCGGCCTGGCCCAACCGGTGACGGCCGGCTACGAGGACCTCTTCGCAGTGGACGCCGACGCGCTGGCCGGCTCATGAGCTCGCTCTCCGTTGCCGCCTACCTGCCCAGCCCCAGCAGCAACCACTGGGGACCGTTCCACTTCTACGGGTTGTGCATCGCGCTGGGCGTGTTCGCGGGCGTCGAGATCGCCACGCGCCGCTGGCAGGCCCGCGGCGGCAATCCCGACGACATGTGGGCCATCGCCATCTGGGCCATCCCAGCCGGGCTCATCGGAGCCCGGATCTACCACCTGATCACCGACTGGAAGACCTACATCCCCCACAACCTGTCGGGCATGTACAAGGTCTGGGACGGGGGCCTGGGCATCCCCGGGGGCATCGCCGTCGGGGTGGCGGTCGGCCTGTGGGTGGCTCACCGGCGGGGGATCCACCTGTCGGTCGGGCTCGACGCGGTGGCGCCGGGCATGGCAGTTGCCCAGGCCATCGGTCGCTGGGGGAACTGGTTCAACCAGGAGTTGTTCGGCGGGCCCACCAAGTTGCCGTGGGGCCTCGAGATCGGCGTGCTGCACCGGCCGGCGGGCTACGTGCAGTACGCCACGTTCCAGCCCACGTTCCTGTACGAGTTGTTGTGGAACCTGGCGCTGGCCGGGGCCCTGGTCCTGCTCGATCGGCGTCGGGTGGTGCGGCCCGGACGGATCTTCGCCCTCTACATCGGTGGCTACGCGTTCGGCCGGTTCTTCGTCGAAGCCATGCGCATCGACCACGCCAGCCTGATCCTGGGCATCCGCGTGAACCTGTGGGTGTCGGGCATCACCTTTGCCTGCGTGGCCCTCTTCTTGTTCGTGAAGGGTCTGCGCCGTCGGCCCGGCGACTCCTGGGACCCCTACACCGATGGCCGTGTCTACGGCGACGGCGATGGCGAGGAAGTCGAGGACTCGTCGTCGACCGAGGAACAGGCGTCAGCGAAGGAGCAGGGGAGCTGACGGCACCGGTGTGTCGAAGCCGGCGATGACCTGGCCACCAGGATCGAGCGCCATGGGGTCGGCTTCGACGCTGCCGGCCAGACGATCGAGGTGGCCGAGGCCGTGCACGGTGCGCTCGAGGCGACGATAGGGGTGGTGCGTCGAGAGCTCGCGTGGCGACCGGTTGGGGGGGAAGGCCAGCAACTCGCGCACGTCATAGGCGATCGAGTACAGCCTGAGCCGGTCGAATTCGTGAGGAAAGCTGAACAGCTCCGGGTAGTCCTCGGCCAGCCAGTACGGCACCTCGGCGTAGTCGATGGCCCGGGTCTCCGCTTCGTAGTCCTCGGCCACGTGCAGGTACGGGAAACTGGCGAACCGCAACAGGATGTCGAGCTCGATGTCGGCTGGGGCCTGGCGTGACCACTCGAAGTCGAGCAGGGCGGTGACCACATGACCGTCCCAGAGGATGTTCTCGAAGGTGAGGTCACCGTGGACGAAGCTGCCCTGGTCGAACGGCTCGATCACCGAGCAGGTGCCGAGCACCAGGTTGCGCGTCTCGGTCACCAGCCTCTCCTCCACGAAGGGGAAGGTGATCAGCTGGTCGAGGGCGCCCAGCAGCGGGTCCACGGCCCGGAAGGTGTGGGACCGCAGGAGCTGGGGCGCGTCGATCTCGGGCACGTCGTCGGGGCAGTGGAACAGGTGCAGGGCCCGCAGCATGTCCGCGATCTGCCCGACGGCGCGCCGCCGCTCGTCGCGGCTCATGGTCGGCCAGGATCGGCTCAAGGGCTGGCCGGGTACGCGGTGCAGGATCAGCCAGTCCTTGCCGAGCTCGCCGCCGTAGGCCTCGATGGTCGGGTAGCCCACCTCGGGGGGCAACAGCGGACCCAGCGCCGCCTCGCGCCGGAGGCGCTGGTTGGGCTGGCGATTCACCCGCACCACGTAGCGGTCCGACATCCAGACCTCGTTGGTCACGCTCGAGGCGCGCTCGAGTGGGAGGTCGACCGGCAGGCCGGCCTCCTCCAGCGCTCGGCGGGCGCGGGCGATGGCGAACGATCCGGTCACCCGTGCACCGATCCGGTCTGCACCGCGACCTGGTTCATGGCCACCCCATCAACGGTCGGCGCCGTCCCGGCCTTGATGAGGATGGGCCGATCGGCCTAGATCGCATCCCACACCATCGGATCGGCGGTGCCGGTGCCCCCCAGGACGGTCGGGGGCTGCTTGTCGATGTGACCGATGAGCCCGTGGTAGATGCCATAGCCGATGAGCTCGAGCAGCCGGGGCTCGAAGGTGGCGGCCACGTCGGCCGGGATGCCGAGCTGCTGGTTCTCCTGTTGGCGGATGTAGCCCGCGCAGTAGTTCATGGCGATGCCGGTGCGGCGGCGGTCGGTGGTGTTCGCCCCGCCGCCGTGCCACAGGCTGCCGTGCCAGATCAACGCGCTGCCCTTGGCCATCTCGGCGGGGACGGAGTCGTAGGGCTGGCCGTAGTCAGGTGATCGGTCGGCCAGGTGGCTGCCGGGGACCACCCGGGTGGCACCGTTGGCCTCGGTGAAGTCGGTGAGGGCCCACATCGTGTTGCACACCACGGGAGGGTGGGGCTTTGGCAGCGGGATCAGCTGGTCGTCGGCGTGGATGGGCTGGGCCGACTCGCCGGGATCGATGGCGATCGACGACAGCGAGGACACCAGGCAGCCGGGGTCGAGGACGCTCTCGACGATGGGCAGCACGGCGGGGTGCACGGGGATCGACGCGTACAACGGTCCCCGCGCCAGCAGGTTGTAGATGCGCACGGTGTGGGTGCCTTCGAAGCTGTTGGACGAGGGCCGGGTTCCCAGCTCCCGCTCGAGGCGGGTCAGGTCCTCGACCAGGGCGTCGACCAGGCCGGGGTCGATGGCATCGGCCACGATCGTGTAGCCCTGCTCGGCGATGCGAGCGACGTGTCCAGCGGTGTCCAGGGCGGTCTCGGTGGTGGCCATTCCCCCGATCGTAGGGGGTCGAAGACTCGGCGGGCCTGTCTACACTGTCCGACCGGGGTCCGGCTCGACCGGGCACGCCCCGGATGGGTCCGACGCCGCCGGCCGGCACCGAGAACTGAGGGGGAGCCTTGGCGCTCTATGAGATTCCGATCAACCGCCTGGATGGCACCTCGTCGTCGTTGGGGGACTTCGCCGGGACGACCGTGATGGTGGTCAACGTGGCCTCGCAGTGCGGACTGACCCCGCAATACGAGCAGCTCGAGAAGATCCACGAGACCTACGCGGACCGGGGGTTCGCCGTGGTCGGCGTCCCCTGCAACCAGTTCGGCGCCCAGGAACCGGGCTCGGCCGAGGAGATCGCCACGTTCTGCAGCACGAACTACGGGGTGACCTTCCCCATGTTCGAGAAGATCGAGGTCAACGGGGACGGTCGACACGCGATCTACGAGGAGCTGACGGCGGTGCCCGACGCCGAGGGCAACGACGGCGACATCCAGTGGAACTTCGAGAAGTTCCTGATCTCGCCGAGCGGAGACGTGGTGGCCCGCTTCCGCCCGATGGTCCTGCCCGACGCTCCCGAGGTCATCGAGGCCATCGAGGCCAACCTCCCCGCCTGACCGTCCCCCCACTGATATTGGGCATCTTTGCGGCCGGAATCCGGCCGCAAAGATGCCCAATTTGCTTGGGCGGCTAGGCCGGGGGCGCCAGCGCGGTCTCGACCGCGTCCAGGGCTTCTGCGTCGAGGAGCCACTCGAGCGCGGCCACGTTGGCCTGCACCTGCTCTACGCGGGTGGCGCCGGCGATGACCGAGCCCACCGCGGGCTGGGCGGCCAACCAGGCCAGGGCCAGGTCACCCACCGAGCGGTCGTGCGCGGCCGCCACGGCAGCCAGCGCCTCGACCCGATCGAAGTTCTCGTCGGTGAGACCTCGGCCTCCCCAGGCGGCCAGCCGGGTGCCCTCGGGGGCCGGCTCGCCGCGCCGGTACTTGCCGGTGAGCAGACCGCTGGCCAGCGGGAAGAAAGGCAACAGGCTGATCCCGAAGTGCTCGCAGGCCGGAACCACTTCGCGCTCGACGCGCCGGCTCAGCAGGTTCCACTCGTTCTGGGCGGTGACGAAGCGGGCCCGGCCGTCTCCTCGGGCCACGTGGTCGGCCTCGGCCACCTGCCAGCCGGCGAAGTTGGACGAGCCCACGTAGAGCACCTTGCCTGCCGCCACCAGGTCTCCCAGGGCCTCGAGGGTCTCGTCGATCGGTGTGGTTCGGTCGGGGACGTGCTGCTGGTAGAGGTCGATCCGGTCGGTGCCCAGGCGACGCAGGCTGGCCTCCACGGCCCGGGTGATGTAGCGGCGCGACGCCCCTCTCTGGTACGGCCCGTCGCCCATGGGGTTGGCGAACTTGGTGGCGATCACCACCTCGTCGCGGCGCGAGCCCAGGGCCCGTCCCAGGAGCTCCTCGGAGGCCCCCTGGCCGCCGTAGATGTCGGCGGTGTCGAACAGCGTTACCCCCAGATCCAGCGCCGCGTGCACCACCGCGTCGGTGGCCTGAGCGTCGATGCGCATGCCGAAGTTGTTGCAGCCCAGGCCGGCCACCGAGACCTGTAGACCGGACCCTCCGAGATTGCGGAACTCCATCTTCGCCTTTCCCCATGACGGCGTGGTCGAGGCGGCCATCGGCGGCCATGGCGAACCTATCCGGTAAGCGACGGACCGTCGCGGTGCAGCCACGCCAACAGGTCGGGCGCGGCCAGCGCGGCGGCGCGACGACGGTACCGCTCGAGCTCGGCGTTGGAGAGCACCTCGCGACCGGCTCCCGGGCGACCGCGGCGGAAGAACCCGTCGCGGTCGAGGATCACCCCGGCGGGGCCGGGGACCAACTCGTCAGCCCGCCGGCGCATCTGCTCGAACCCCGCGGCCTCGACCAGGTCGGGCCAGCGCGAGGCCGGGACCTCGATGCCCAGGCGGGCGGCGAGCCGGCGCATCTCGCCCTCGAGGTCGGCGCACAGGTCGTCGTAGTGCACCAGCACGACGTTCGGCTCGTCGCGGCGCGACCAGGCGTCGCCCAGGTGCCACATCACCCCCGGCACCGAGTCCGGCCGCTCACGGGGGCTGCCGTCCCACTCGATCCACTCGAGTAGCCACTCGCGCAACGGGGGCCGAGGGCGGCCCGTCGAGGTGGTCACGGTGGCCTGGCCGGTCAGCCGGGCGATCCGGTGGCGGTCGAGGTTGGCGCCGTGGTGGTAGAGCGAGACGGCCATGTCGAGGGGGTGGCGACCCACCACCACGTAGGTGGTCCGCGGATCGATGGGCACCCCGTCGAGCGGGGTGTGGGTCTTGATGAAGCGGCGGTGCCGCTGCTCGGCCAGCTGGGCGTACACCAGGTCGCGAGGCGTGATCAGCCAGTCCAGCCAGGGCGAGAGCTGCCCGAGCGGTGCCGGGAGCTGCGGCGTCTGGAACACGAGCAGGGCGCAGATCATCTGCATCCAGGTGGTCCCGCTCTTCGAGCGCGTGCTGATCACGATGTCGCCGCCGCGGAAGGCGAAGCCCTGCCATCGCCCGTTGTCGTCGTCATCGGAGCGGTGGTCCACCAGCCGGGTCGCCGACACGCCGTGACCGTAGTCGCGCCCAACGTCGCTTCGGCGCCCGAATCGGGTAGGATACCCAGGTCAGGAGTGGTGGGTCACCCAGGATCCGGTGACCGACCTCCTGCGGGTCATCCTCTGAAGTTCGTCGCTCGTGACGGGGCGGTTGCCGAGGCCGACCCACCCGTGAACCCGACGAACGAAAGTTGCCCCCCCAATCATGACCACGACCTTCGACGCGCTCGGCGTGTCCGGTGACCTGGTGGCTGCGCTCACCGAGCGTGGCATCACCGCTCCCTTTCCCATCCAGACCCTGACGATGCCCGACGCCCTGGCCGGCCGCGACGTGTGCGGCAAGGCCAAGACCGGCTCCGGCAAGACGCTGGCCTTCGGCCTGCCCATCATCGAGCGGGTGGGTCGGGCCGAGTCGCGCCGGCCCAAGGCGCTCGTGCTCGTCCCGACTCGTGAGCTGGCCCTCCAGGTCCACGACGAGTTGAGCCCGCTGGGTGCGGCTCGGGGCGTGCGTTTCCTGGCCGTGTACGGCGGGGCCAACATGGAACGCCAGATCAAGTCCTTCGCCGGCGGCGTCGATGTGGTGGTGGCCACCCCGGGTCGAATGATCGACCTGATCGAGCGCAAGGAGGTGTCGGTGGCCGATCTGGAGATCGTGGTCATCGACGAGGCCGACCGCATGGCCGACATGGGGTTCCTGCCCCAGGTCGAGTGGATCCTGCGCCAGGCCGAGCGCCAGCACCAGACGCTGCTGTTCTCGGCCACCCTCGACGGGGTGGTCGACACCCTGATCAAGCGCTACCAGCACGACCCGGTCATGCACGAGATCGAGTCGGCCTCGGTCACCGTCGAGGAGATGGAGCACCGGTTCCTGCAGGTGCACCAGATGGACAAGGCCAAGGTGGCGGCGGCCATCGCCCGCAACGTGAGCCGCACCATGATCTTCGTGCGCACCAAACGCGGCGCCGACCGGCTCGCCGAGCAGCTCGAACGTGAGGGCGTGTCGGCCCAGGCCATCCACGGCGACCTGCGCCAGTCGGCCCGGGAGAAGGCCCTGGCCGATTTCTCGACCGGCAAGCTCACCGCTCTGGTGGCCACCGACGTGGCCGCCCGGGGCATCCACGTGGACGACGTCGACATCGTCATCCACTTCGACCCGCCCGAGGACCACAAGGCCTACCTGCACCGCTCGGGCCGCACCGCCCGCGCCGGCGAGTCGGGCATCGTGGTCACCCTGGTGCTGTGGGACCAGGAGCTCGAGGTCAAGCGCCTCATGAAGCGCATCGGGGTGATCCAGCCCATGCCCGAGGTCTTCTCCAACGATCCACGACTGGCCGATCTGGCCGCCTGGGATCCCTCGGCCGAGGGGGCCGTGGCCTGACGCCACGACCACCGTGCGCGCGCGATGTCGCCGCGCCCAGTCTGACCTGCGGTGATCCGTATCGCGTTCGCCGACGCGGTCAGGAAAATCGCGTCATAGTGCTCTAGACCTACCCCCCAGGTGCCGACAGGTCACCGACTGCTCGCGACGCGACCCTCGCGTCGGGATGGGAACGGAGCCATGGCAGACAGCGCGAACGGCAAAGGGGGCAAGGCGCCCCGAACGCTCTTCTCACTCGGGCGTGGTGGTGACGGCAAGCGGGGCAAGGGCGACAGCACCTCCACCCTCGAGTCGTACCCGCCGGTCGATCCCGACGCCGCTGAGGCGGCGACTGCCGTCGATGACGAGACCGCGGACGCGCCGGTGATGTCCGACGCGACCGCCAGCGACGAGTCGGTGGCTCAAACCGATCTCGAGTCCTGCCCCACGTGTGGCGAGCCCTTGGTGCAGGCAGCATCCTTCTGTGGCGAGTGCGGTACCCGGGTGACGGCCATCGAGTCGACCGAGCCGGTGGCCACCGCCGATGCCGACGAACCCGCCGAGAGCGCCTCCGACGACTACGTGCCTGCTCACGCCGACACCGACGACCTCGAGGCCATCGGTGGCCTGTCGGTCGACGATCTGGTCGAGGAGCCCCCTGAAGATCCCGACGATGCCAGCGGGCGCGGGGCTTTCGCCACCTTCGTGGGCGGGGCCGCGGCCGTCGGCGCAACGACGGTCGGGGCCGAGGGAGTGGCCGACCACGAGCCCGGCCCCGAACCCGAAGCCGAGCCGGAGTCGACGGACGCGGTGGCCGAGGCCGAGCCCGAATCCGTCCAGGAACCCGAGCCGGAGCCGGAGTCGGAGCCCGAGCCGGAGTCGACGGACGCGGTGGCCGAGTCGGAGCCGGAGCCGGAGTCCGAGGAGGCCAGCGAGCGGGACGACGGCGATGGAGCCGCCGGAGCCGGAGCCGCCGGAGCCGCGGCCGGAGCCGCGGCCGTGGTGGTCACCGACGAAGTCGCAGAGGCGGCGGAGACCACAGGGGCTGTCGAGGCCGCGGAAGTAGGCGAATCCGCCAGCGCCGGGGAGGCCGAGGAGGCCACCGAGGCTGACGATGCCGCGGGGTCGGGACACGGGGCCGAGGTGGCGGCCGGAGCTGCCGCCGTGGCCGTGCCGGCGGCGATGGCCTATGGCGTGCAATCCGATGCCGACGCGCCGTCCGGGGGCGGCAGCGGCAAGCGCACGGGACTGATCCTGGCAGGGGTGGCGGCGGTGATCGTCGCGCTCATCGTGGGTGTGGTCGCCCTGGGCGGTGGCGGCAGCAAGAAGGTCAAGACGGCGGCTTCGGTCAGCAGCACCACCACCTCCACCGAGGCCACGACCACGACCACCGAGTCGACGACCACCACCGAGGCGTCGACCTCGACCACCCAGGCCAACACCACGACCACCCAGGCCAACATCCCCACGACCACCCAGGGCAACATCCCCACGACCGTGAAGCCGGTCACGCCGACCACGGTCCCGGTGACGGTGACGATCCAGCCGCCACCGCTCACCCCCGCATCCGTGAGCGGGTCCTGCCCCAGCTCGGGCCACGGCAGCGTCGTCATCACCCTGCACAACTCGGGCGGCCAGGCCGGTCAGTTCCACATGAGCAGCAACGTCGGCAGCATCTCACCGTCGAGCGGTTCGGTGGCGGGGAACAGCTCACTCGGCGTCACCCTGTCGGTCGGCAGCTTCGGGGGCTTCGTGCACGTCACCGGGATCCTGGCGGGCACCGGTTCCTACAGCTGCACCATCGCCTTCTGACCGGGCCGGGACCCTGCTGGGCTGGTGCCCGGCGTCGGGCCAGGCGCGGACCAGACTGTCTCGATGGCGGTCGCCGACCACAATGAGAAGAGGCCAGGTCCCGATGCGCGCGGGCCGTCGTACCTGACCGCCATCGACCGGGGTGCGCGTCGCCGCACCGGTGCCTTCTACACGCCGGGCCCGATTGCCAACGGCTTGGTGGAGCGGGCCGCCACCGGGCTGGCGCTGGCGCCTCCGCATCGGCCCACGGTGTGCGACCCGTCGGTGGGCGGGGGCGCGCTCGTGCTGGCGGCGGCCCGGCTGCTCGAACGCGCCGGACACGACCGGGCCACGATCGTGGCCGACCTGCTCTGGGGTGCCGACGTAGATGCGGACGCGGTGGCCGTCTCCCGGTCGGCGTTGCATGACTGGGCCGCCGAGGCGGGGGCGGCGGTGCAGGCCGATCACCTGGTGGTGGGCGACAGCCTGGGCACGGGACGTGCCGTCTGGCCCGACGCCCCGGCCTCCGGCTTCGACCTGGTGGTGGGCAACCCGCCGTTCCTCAACCAACTCGGACGGGCGACGGTGCGACCCCGGGCGCAGGCTCGGCGGCTGCGATCCCGCCTGGGCGACCCGGTGACGCCGTATGCCGACACCGCCGCCCTCTTCCTGGCCGAGACCGTCACCTGGCTGGCGCCGTCGGGCCAGCTGGCGCTGATCGTGCCCGAATCGGTCCTGGCCGCCCGCGACGCCGGCCCGGCCCGGGCCGCGGCCCGGGCCGACGCCTCCCTGGTGGGGTTCTGGTGGCCGGGGGTGCGGGTGTTCGATGCGGCGGTGGACGTCTGTGCGCCGATGTTGGCCCGCGGCGCGCCCCTCGGCCCGGTGCGACGCTGGTTCGGGCCCGACTTCGAGCCGGTGGCCGCTTCGCCGCCTCCGCCGCGGACCCAGCTGGCGGGCTCGTGGGCCCGCCTGCTCGACCGGTCCGGCGCGGCCTCGGCGCGCCTCGTCGCCCGGATGGATCGCGCCGAGCGTCTGGGCTCGAGGGCCGAGGCCACCGCCGGCTTCCGGGACCAGTTCTACGGGCTCGCTCCCCACGTCCGTGAGCACGCGCCCGAGCTTCACGCCGAGTCCCCACGGTGGGCGCGGCTGGTCACCGTCGGGTTGATCGATCCGCTCCACGGGCGCTGGGGGGCGGCCGCCACGCGCTTCGCCGGCCGGCGCTGGGCGGCGCCGGTGGTGGACCTCGACGCCGTGGCCCAGGCCGATCCCGGTCTCGCACGCTGGGCGGACGCTCGCCTGGTGCCCAAGGTCGTGCTGGCCACCCAGACCCGGGTCCTCGAGCCGCTGGTGGACCTCGACGGTCGTTGGTGGCCGTCGGTGCCCACCATCGCCATCACGGCGCGCTCGGGCGATCCGGGCGATCTGTGGGCCATCGCCGCCGTGCTCGCCGCGCCCGCGGTCAGCGCCTGGGCATCGGCTCAGTACCGGGGCACGGCCCTGACCCGTGACGCGATCAAGCTGTCGGCCACCCAGGTGCTCGAGCTCCCCCTGCCCGTCGATGACCTGGCCTGGGCCGATGGGGCGCGCCTGGCGGCCCGCGCCCAGCGATGTGCCGATGAGGCCGACGCCGACGGCTGGCGCGCCGCCCTGGTCGACCTGGCTGAGGCCATGACCGAGGCCTACCGGTCGGGCCGAGCCATCCAGGAGTGGTGGGTCGGGCGCCTGGCACCCTGGCGGTAGCGTCTCGACGTGAACGGAGACGTGCTGCGCACCCGACTGACCCCTCTCGATCCGGCTGGGTCCGTCGAGCCCGTGCTGATGCCCGGCGTCTGGGATCCGCTGTCGGCGCTGCTGGCCGTGCGGGCCGGGTTCGAGGTGGTGTTCGTGTCCGGCTTCGCGGTGGCCGGGACGTTGCTCGGCCAGCCCGACATCGGGCTGGTCACCCAGACCGAGATGGCCGACGTGGCTCGACGGGTGTGCGCGGCGGTACCCGACACGGCGGTGGTGGTGGACGCCGACACCGGCTACGGCGACGCGCTGAGCACGGCCCGCACCGTTGAGCTGTGGGAGGCCGCCGGGGCGGCTGGGATGTTCGTGGAGGACCAGGTCTGGCCCAAGCGCTGCGGGCACATGGCCGGCAAGGAGGTGGTCTCGCGCGACGAATGGTTGGCCAAGTTGCGCGCCGTGCTCGCCTGCCGCCAGCACGTCCATCTGACCGCCCGCACCGATGCCCGGGCCCCTTCGGGTCTGGACGAAGCCCTGGAGCGGGCGCGGGCGGCTGCCGATCTGGGGGCGGACGCGGTGTTCGTGGAGGCCCCCGAATCGATCGACGAGCTGGCCCGGATCGCCGACGCGCTGCCGTCGGTCACGCTGGTGGCCAACATGGTCGAGTCGGGCCGCACCCCGCTGCTGACCCCCGCCGAGCTCGGCCAGCTGGGCTTCGACCTGATCGTGTCACCCCTGTCGGGCCTGCTGGCGGCCACCGCCGCGCTGGGCCAGGCCTACGACGAGCTGGCCCGATTCGGCACGCTGCGCGACCGGCTCGACCACCTCATGTCGTTCGACGGGTTCACGGACCTGGTGGGGTTGGCGCGGGCGCGTGCCTTCGCGGCCGAGAACCAGAACGCTTGACGGGACGGGCGCGGATCGACTTTGCTGGTGCGGACATCACGAGCGGCCTGGACAGCCAGGTCCGGCAACCTGGGACGGACACCCAAGGTGCCATCCCGCCCTCGCGAAGCTGCGGAGGTGGGGATGTGGCCCGACACCGGCTCGCCGGTGGGAGGCAACGAAGTGTCCGGGCCACCAGGCCCGCCATTCCGGTTCCGTCCGTCCCACCCGAAGCGACCCCCGTGTCGGAGTGACGACGATGGACCAGCCCACCAGCCGAGCGCCGCTGAGCGCGGATGCACTTCCCGCCAGCGGGGCCTGGCGCGCCGGCGATCCGGTCGGTCGCCGGCAGTTCGTGCGGATCGCGATCGACCGTCCCTTCGCCCTCGACGGCGGGTCCACGCTGCGGGCCATCGACCTGGCATACGAGACCTGGGGCAGCCTCGACGCCACCGCGTCCAACGCCGTGCTGGTGTGCCATGCCCTCACCGGCGACTCCCACGCGTCGGGACCGAGCGGGCCGGGTCATCCTTCGCCGGGCTGGTGGGAGGGGCTCATCGGGCCGGGTCGTCCGCTCGACAGCGACCGGTACTTCCTGGTGTGCGTCAACGTGCTGGGCGGGTGTCAGGGGTCGACCGGACCGGCGTCGATCGACCCGGCCACCGGTGCCCCCTACGGCTCGCGGTTCCCGGTGGTGACCATCCGCGACATGGTGCGCACCCAGGCCGCGGTGGCCGACCACCTGGGCATCGCCCAGTGGATGGCGGTGGTGGGTGGGTCGATGGGCGGGATGCAGGCGCTCGAGTGGGGGATCACCTACCCGCACCGCACCCGAGCGTTGGTCGCCATCGCCACCACCGCGGCGGCCAGCGCCCAGCAGATCGCGTGGAGCTCGATCGGGCGAAATGCGGTGATCCTGGACCCGGCGTGGCGGGGCGGCGACTACTACGATGCTGACCCGGGCGAGGGCCCCCACCGCGGTCTGGCCCTGGCGCGCGAGCTGGCGCAGATCACCTACCGCAGCGCCCAGGTGTTCGACGAGAAGTTCGGGCGGGGTTGGGTCGATCCCATGGACGACCGATTCACGCTGTGGCAGCGCTTCGACGTCGAGGGCTACCTCGACTACCAGGGCGCCAAGCTGGTCCGGCGGTTCGACGCCAACTCGTACCTGGTCATCAACCGGGCCATGGACCTCCACGACGTGGGCCGTGGTCGAGGTGGGATCGAGGCGGGGCTGCGCCGGGTGGTGGCCCCCTGCCTGATCATGAGCATCAGCTCCGACTCGCTCTATCCGCCGACCCAACAGCAGCACCTGCGCGATGTGTTGGCGGCCCAGGGCACCCCTTGCCAGTACCACGTCATCGACAGCCCCGATGGCCACGACGGGTTCCTGCTCGAGATCGACCAGGTGGGCCGACCGCTCGCCGACTTCCTCGCCGAGGTGGACAAGCAAGATGACTGACACCGGATCCCACATCCACGACGGGGGCCCCGGCGCGCCCGGGCCGACACCCGGTCCCACCTCAGGACGTGCGCTGCACGCCGAGACCCGCGCCATCCGGGCCGGCCGGGCCGACAACGACACCGCGCTGGCGCCGATCCTGTGGGCCACCACCACCTTCGTCACGCCCACCGTCGAGGAGGGTCGGCGGATGGCCACCATGGCCGGCCCCAATCGGTTCTACAGCCGCTACGGCAACCCGACCGTGTGCGGGTTCGAGGAGGCCATCGCCGATCTGGAAGGAGCCGAGAGCGCCCGGGCCTTCGCCTCGGGCATGGGGGCGGTCTCCGCGGTGGTGCTCGGCCTGTGCTCCAAGGGCGACCACGTCGTGGCCCAACGCCAGCTCTACGCCGGCACCCAGCTGCTGTTGCAGACCGCCTGCCCGCGCTTCGGGATCGAGGTCACCTTCGTGGACGGCACCGAGCCGGGTGCCCTGGCCGGGGCCGTGCGTCCCGGCCAGACCACCTTGGTGCTGACCGAGACCCCGGCCAACCCCCGGCTCGATCTGGTGGATCTCGACGAGGTGGGAGCCATCGCGGGGCCCATCACCGTGGTCGACTCCACCTTCGCCACGCCACTGGCTCAGCGGCCCCTCGGCCACGGCGTCGATCTGGTGGTGCACTCGGCCACCAAAGCCATCGCCGGGCACAATGACGCCACCTTGGGCGTCGTGGCCGGCAGCGCCGAGCTGGTCGAGTGGCTGTGGAGCTTCGCGGTGCTCCAGGGAGCCAACGCCTCACCCTTCGATGCCATGAACGGGTTGCGCGGCCTGCGCACGCTGGGGGTGCGGTTGCAGCGCCAGACCGAGTCGGCGATGCAGCTGGCCGAGTACCTCGAGGCCCACCCCCAGGTGGCCACCGTGTGCTACCCGGGCCTGGCGTCGCACCCCCAACACGAGCTGGCCCGCCGGCAGATGTCGCTGACGGGCGGCCTGCTGACCATCGATCTGCACGGGGGTCTGGAGGCTGGCCGCCGTTTCGTGGAGGCGACGAAGGTGGCGCAGCTGGCCACCTCCCTGGGCGGACCGGAGACCTTGGTGACCCACCCGGCTTCCACCACCCATGTGAGCCTGACCCCTGAGGAGCTGGCGGCCAACGGCATCGGACCGGGCACCGTGCGGGTCTCGGTGGGGCTCGAGCACGGCGACGACGTGGTGGCCGACTTCGCGCAGGCCCTGGCGGCCGCGGCTGGGTGACCGGTGGGCCGGGCCGCGGGACGTGAAAGCCACGCCGGCTAGGTCGTTCGACCCAATTTCCACTCAGGGTGGGTGCGCGATCGTCCGATAGGACCGGCATGGACTGTGCGAGCTGTGGCGCCGTCATCGATCCCGGTGATCGCTTCTGCCCGGCATGTTGCCTGCCCAACATCGGCGGCACCCACCAGCCGCGCTTCGGTCCGCCCGAACGCGATCCGGGACCCATGCTGGTGGCCCGCGTGGTCGAGCCCGGTCGACGGCCCTGCCCCCGGTGCGGGGACGGCATCCGGGCGTCGGACCAGTACTGCCGGTCGTGCGGCATCGACGTGGCCAGGCTGAGGCCGCTGCCTCCGCCGGGGCGTACCGTCGGAGTGTGGAACGGTCCCGGTCCCCACGGCGACGACGGGTATCACCCGATGGCCGTGCAGACCGCGGGGCTGCGCCTGGTGCTCGGCGCGGTCGCGGTGGTCTCGTTCGCGGTGGTGGCCAACAGCCTCCTGGTGGCCCACGCGCTCGGTGGTCGGGTGCCGTTGCTGGGGACGCCAGGTCCCGGGACAAACTGGGCCGAGCTCCAGTCGTGGTCCGGCGCTCTGGCCGCTCTGCAGCTTGGGCTGATCGCGCTGGCCACGCTGCTGGTCATCGTGTGGAGCCGGCGCGCCTACCGCAACCTGGCGCCGCTCAACGTGGTCGACCTGCGGTTCAAGCGGCGGTGGGCGGTGCTGGGTTGGCTCATCCCCGGCGTCAACCTGGTGGTGCCCAAGCAGATCCTCGACGACACCTGGCGGGCCTCGGATCCGGCGGTGGCCCCATATGCCTCCGGGGCGTCGGGCTGGCGGCGCACACCAGTGCCGACCGCCCACTTCCTGTGGTGGATCTGCACGTTGGTCGGGCTCCCGGTGGTCGTGCTCACCGAGCTGCAGCTGTCGTTGGCCGGCACCCTGCCGCCCACCACGCCGGCCGGCATCCACGATGCCCGGCTGGGATACCTGCTCCTGGCCGGGTCCCAGGCGCTGCTCGTGTTCGCCGCCATCCTGTTGATCCGCCTGCTCGGCGCCATCTACGAGCGCCAGCGCGACCGGGCCGATGCCATCGGGCCGGTCGCCCCCAGCCGAACCCGCTCGGGTGCCGGCCAGGAGCCGGCGGCGGACGCGCCACCGTCCGAGCCCGTCGAGGCGGAGCCGGTGTTCGTGCACGCACTCGACGCCCAGGCCATCGGGCGCTACTGATCCCTCGGCCCTGCGGTCGGCAAGCCTCCCTGCGGGCGCTTCGCCATCCGGGTGTCATCGGTCCAGCGGTGCCTCCCTGGCCGTCGGCGCCTTCTCGGGCGGCGTGCTGACGTGCCCGAGATGCTCGAGGTCGAGCAGTACCGCCAGTTGGCCGCCACCACGCTCGATCGTCCGATCGTCGGTGTGGAGGCACCCGACCCGTGGTTCCTCAAGCGCGGACTGGACGCGGCGACGGTGGCGGGGGCGCTGATCGGCCGGTCGTTCGATGCCGCCCGTCGCATCGGCAAGCTGCTGCTGCTCGACGTGGCCGACGGACCGACGCTCGGCGTTCGGTTCGGGATGACGGGCGCCTTGTTCGTGGACGGGATACCGGCCATCGCCCGGCTGGAGTACACCCGTGAGCTGAGCGATCCCCGCTGGGACCGCCTGGTCGTCCACTTCGTCGACGAAGGGGCGTTGTGCGTGCGCGACCCGCGCCGGTTGGGCGGGGTGGAGCTGGATCCCGACGAGAGCCGCCTGGGCATCGATGCCTCGCTGGTCACGGTGTCCCGACTGCGCGACCTGCTGGGGACCAGCACGGCCCCGCTCAAGGCCCGTCTGCTCGACCAGTCGCGTCTGGCCGGTGTCGGGAACCTGCTGGCGGACGAGATCCTGTGGCGGGCCGGCCTCGATCCCGCCCGTCCAGCCGGATCCCTCTCCGCAGCCGAGGTGCGGCGGCTCCAGCGACACCTCCGTGCCACCCTGGCCGAGCTCACCGGACGCGGCGGTTCCCACACCGGCGACCTCCAGGCCATGCGTCGCCCCGACGGGGTGTGTCCCCGCGACGGCACGCCGTTGTTGCGACGGACCATCGGTGGGCGCACCACCTACTCGTGTCCGCGCCATCAGGTCTGAGCCGCGGCGCAGTGGTAGTCCGGCGCGCCCCGCCGACGCGTGCCCGACGGCCTATTCTTGGGCGGAGCCAGGTCTCGCCGGCGGTTCGGATTTGGATGCCTCCGGTTTCGTCGGGCAGCCTGCGACAGCCTGGTCGGGAGGCATACTCGTAGCTTCCGTTCAGCCCCTCAGTCACCGGTCGTGGGAGCGAGATGTCGAGAGCCAGTCGGATCGAGGTGCGGATCCTGGTCGCTGCCGCGACCTTCGCCCTCGCGCTCAGCGCCCTGATCGGCGCCGGCATCCACCCCGCGACGGCGTCGTCGGCACCCGCACAGACCGACCCATCGTCGACGACGACGACGACGGCGGCGACGACGACGACCGCGCCGCCGCCGACGACCACGACCGCCCCCCCGCCACCCACCACCGCGCCGCCCACCACGGCCACCCCGACCACCCGTGCACGCACCACCACGACCACGGCCCGCTCCTCGACCACCACGACCACGGCACCGGTCACCACCACCACGCTGGCCACCACCTCGACCTCGGCGGAGCCGAGCTCGTCGGTGACCGCGCCGGCGCTGAGCAACCCCGCCACGAGCACCACCGACCAAGCCCAAGTCGGGCTCGTCGGGCGGCCTGTCCGACAGTGCCAAGCTGTCGATCGTGGTGGTCGGCCTGCTGGCCGTCGGGGCCGCCATCCTGGTCCTCACCTATCTGTACTGGCGCCGGACGCGCCCCGTCGTGGTCACGGGGGTGTCGCCCTCGGCGCTCGATGCCTTGGCTGGGCTCGATGTCGATGGCCCGCCCACCGCACCGGTACCGGTGGTGCCATCGACGGCGGTCCCCGCCGCGGTCGCGACCCTGGGTGCCGACGGGACCGGGGACGCCGTTTCCGACCGGAGCGTCCGCGTCGTCGGGCCCCGACTTGGGCCTGCACTCGCTGGTCCCGCCCAGCGCGCCCCCGGTTGCCGGACCGTCGGCCGTGGAGGGGGCGGCCGGGCTGGGCGGGGTCACCCCCGATCCACAAGCCGGCGTACGCATCCTGGGCCCCGCCGCGCCGGAGGCGGTTGAGGCAGACGCGGGTGGGCCAGATCCGGTCCGGCCAGATCCGGAGGCGTTGCCGACACCAGCCGGGGAGACGCCGAGCAGATCGCCCGTGAGCTGTGGCCCACCCAGGCCGAGCCGGCGGTGGCCGACGACGGCGCAGGGCTGGCCGAGCTGTGGCGGTCCCCGCTCAAGATCGTGACGCTCGAGGATCTGCAGCAGGCGGACCGACAGGCGGCGGCCGCATCGGACGGCGCCGCGGGGGATGGCGCCTCGGGGAATGGCGGGGCGGAGGATGGGGCCGCCGCTGGCGGCGTCGCCGGCGCGCCGAACCCGTTGCCGCCTTCTGGCGTCATCGATGTCGGCGGCGACCATGGCTGAGGGACTCGACCTGGAGGCGATGATCGGACGATTCCGGGATCGGGCCCACGCGGTGCGGAACCGTCCGCTCCCGCCGGTGGCCGGCGAGGAACGCACCAAGTTCATCCAGCAGGCGCAGAACGACTACCAGGACTTCGCCATCATCGGTGATGCCCAGGCCACCGTCGAGGACGGGATCCTCGTCCTCCGGATCGATCTGCGGCCGCCCGGCGGTGGATCCGAGCCCGCCGGGGGCGGGGGAGCGGGCTGAGGACCGCGGTGGCGTCGGGATCCGACCGGTTCGATGTCGGCCATCGCGGCCATCGACCTGGCCAATGCCGCCGATCCCAACCACCTGGTTGTCGATGGGGTGTCACGTCCCAAGGAGCAGGCACACGCAGAGTTGATGACGGCCTGGGTCCAGCGCCTCGACCCGGCTGTCGACGAGGCCCAGCTGCTGGCGGCGCGCGCGCATCACCTTCGCCGCTGGGAGCTGCCTCGGCAGACCTACCCCGCCGGCCGCCGCGGCTACCTGGCCTGGCGGACCGAGCTGAAGGCGCGCCATGCGCGGGACGTCGGGGAGATCCTGAGTCAGGTCGGGTACCCCTCCGAGACCGTCGAGCGGGTGGGGCAGATCATCCGCAAGGAGCACCTCCGCACCGACCCGGCCGTCCAGGTTCACGAGGACGCGCTCTGTCTCACCTTCCTCGAGACCCAACTCCGCGACCTGGGTCGCCAGCTCGGCGAACCCAAGGCGCAGGAGGTGTTGGCCAAGACGTTGGCCAAGATGTCCCCGGCTGGCCGAGCCCAGATCAAGCACCTCGCTCTCAGCGTCGAGGAACGGGCACTGGTGGAGCAGGCGGCGGCCTCGGGCTAATACCGGCCGCCATTCGGCCGATGAGAACAGGACCGGCCGATCCCAGGACCGGACGACGGCCGGCCGCGCTGCTGGGGCGAGGGATTCCAGCAAGGAAGGTGAACGATGACATGTGAGGCATGCGGGGGCGAGAATCCGGAGACCTCCAAGTTCTGCGTGTCCTGTGGCACCCGGTTGGTACCCCTGGACGCGTCGGTGCCGCCCCCGCCCCCGCCCCCGCCCCCGCCGCCGCCCACCCAGGATCTCGCGCCCCTAGTGGAGCCGGAGCCGTGAGCCTGAGCCCGAGCCGGTTGCCGAGCCGGAGCCGGTGGCCGAGCCGGAGCCTGAGCCGGAGCCGGTGCCGGCCGAGCCGAGCCTGAGCCGAGCCGGAGCCTGCGAGCCGGAGCCTGAGCCGGAGCCGGTGGCGGTGGTCGAGCCTGAGCCGGAGCCGGTGGCGGTGAGCCGAGCCGGAGCCGGAGCCTGAGCCGGAGCCGGAGCCTGAGCCGGAGCCGGTGGCGGTGGTCGAGCCGGAGCCGGAGCCGGAGCCTGAGCCCGTGGCGGAGACGCCACCCCCACCACCGCCGGAACCTGAGCCGGAGCCCGGTGGCGTCGCCGCCCTGCTGGAATCGCCAGCCGCGATCATCGAGGGCACCGACGAGGACGAGGACGCGCCAACCCCTGCGGTCTTCGTGATGGCCGGCGGCCCGGGCGATCCTGAGCCGCTGGCGCCGCCGCCCCCCGCCCCGGTGCCACAGGCACGCGTGCATCCACCGCCGGTGCTGGCTCCGCCACCGCCACCCCCGATCGATGCACCACAGGTCGCCGCCGCGGCGATGACGGGCGCGGCACCGACCTGGCCGGCGCCTACCCAGCCGCCTGTGACCGCGGCCCCATCCGACGGCGTCCCCGTCCCGGCGCCGACCCCGAGCCCGTCACCCGGGCCCGAACCGACGACGCCGCCGCCTCCGACGGCGGTCGCCCCGGCCGAGCCCCCGGCACCGGCCGGCGTGGTCGACCCCTATCAGCTGGGCCCGGCTTCGCAGCGTCTTTCGGCTGCGGCACTGCGAACCGGGCGCATCTCGCTCGGCATCCTGTCGATGGTGCTGGCCCCCGACGAGGTGGTCGAGTCCTTGGTCGGCGGTCGCTACCAGAACCAAGCCGGGGTGGCGGCGCTGACCAACCATCGGCTGGTGCTGGTCAACGAGCACGAATGGGTCCCAGAGGTGCGCACCGTGCCGCTGACGGGGGACCTGGTGGTCCAGGGCTGGCAGGACGATCGCACGGCCTCACTGATCTTCATCACCGAGGGCCAGAGCGTGACCTTCAGCTTCGTCATCGATCGACCACTGGCTCAGGAGATGGCTCAGCTGGTCCGGGCCCGGGTGGCGGAGCTGGGCCAGGACTGAGCCCGCTCCGGGGCGACCGTTGACGTCGCCCAGCATCGCTTTTCGTCCCCGGCCGGCGGCTTGGTATGGTGGTCGGCCCACGCGGACGTGGCTCAGTTGGTAGAGCACAACCTTGCCAAGGTTGGGGTCGCGGGTTCGAATCCCGTCGTCCGCTCCAGTTCTGAAGACCGCAGATCAGCGCGGCGAGTGGCCCTGATCCGGGGTCCTCGAGCACGGCGAGCGCTCCACGCGAGGTCATCTCTCGATTCACGGGGCCCGGGGCTCGGGGCTAGGGTCACGGTCGGGGGGTAGCCATGAGTCACGACGTCCAGATCCGCGGGGGCCTCGTCGTCGACGGCACCGGGGCGCCGGCCCGTCGGGCCGATGTGGCCATCGACGGGGGCCGGGTGGTGGAGGTGGCCGAACGCCTCGAGGCCAGCGCGGCGCGCACCATCGAGGCCGACGGCCGCATCGTCTGCCCCGGCTTCGTCGATCTGCACACTCACTACGACGTCCAGGCCTTCTGGGATCCATCCTTGTCGCCGTCACCGCTGCACGGGGTGACGACGGCAATCGCCGGCAACTGCGGGTTCTCGGTGGCGCCGATGGCCGGATCCGAGGCCGAGTACCTGATGCAGATGCTGGCCCGGGTGGAGGGCATGCCTCTCGACTCGCTGGCCGCGGCTACCGACTGGGGCTGGACCTCGTTCGCCTCGTACCTGGCCCGGCTCGACGGCACGCTGGCACCGAACCTGGGCGTCCTGGCCGGCCACTCGGCCATCCGCCGGGTGATCATGGGTCCCGCCGCCAACGAGCGGGCGGCGCGGCCCGACGAGATCGGGGCCATGCGCCGGCTGCTCGGCGAGAGCCTGGAGGCCGGGGCCCTGGGCTTCTCCTCGTCGTGGGCGCCGACCCATCTCGACGGTGACGGCTGTCCCGTGCCTTCGCGGTGGGCCGACGAGACCGAGCTGCTGGAGCTGTGCCAGGAGGTCGGGCGCCATCCGAGCTCCGCGCTGGAGTTCATCCCCGGCCTGGGCGACTTCACCGAGGCCGAGGGCGATCTCATGGGCCGGATGTCAGCCGCCGCCGATCGGCCCCTCAACTGGAACGTGCTGGTGGTCATCGCCGGGATGGCGGACAAGGTCCGGGCCCAGCTGGCGGCGTCGGACCGCGCCGAGGCCCACGGCGGACGGGTCTTGGGCCTGACCATCCCCATGTCGGTGCGTCCGCGCCTGAGCTTCGCCTCGGGGTTCCTGCTGGACACCATCCCCGGCTGGCAGGGTCCGATGACCGAACCGCACGCCGCGCGACTGGCCCGTCTGGCCTCACCCGAGGCCAGACGTGACCTGCTGGCCACCGCCGGCGATGCTCGACTGGGGCTGGCCAACTTCGGCCAGTACGTGCTCACCGAGTGCACCAGCACCTCGACCAAGCCCTACGAGGGACGCACGGTGGCGGATGTGGCTGCCGAGCTCGGGGTCGAGCCGTTCGACGCGCTGTGCGACATCGCGGTCGACAACGACCTGCGCACCGGCTTCTCCTTCCCGCCCTATGGCGACACCGAGGCCGACTGGCAGGCCCGGGTGGCGGTCTGGCGCGACCCTCGGGCCATCATCGGTGCCTCCGACGCCGGCGCCCACCTCGACTTCCTGGCCACCTTCAACTACCCGACGGTGCTCCTGCGCCGGGCCGTGGTCGACCTCGGCCTGTTGTCGTGGGAGGAGGCCATCTCGCTCATGACCGACGCCCCCGCCCGACTGTACGGCCTGGTGGACCGGGGCCGGCTGGTCGAGGGAGCCCACGCCGACGTGGTGGTCATCGACCCCGAGCGCGTCGGGCCCGACCCGGTGGTGAGCCGCGTCGACCTGCCGGCCGGCGGGTGGCGCCTGTACGGGGGCGCCACCGGCATCGACCACGTGTTGGTCAACGGGGTCGAGGTGGCCACCGACGGCGAGATGGGCCCGGCTCGGCCGGGCACCGTGCTGCGCTCGGGGCGCGACACCCGGGCCGTGAGCGTCCGAACGTGAGCGTTCACCGATGATCGTCTCGGTCGATGATCACCTGGTCGAGCCGGCTCACCTGTTCGAGGGGCGGCTCCCCGCCGCGCTGGCCGACGGCGCCCCTCGCATCGAGGTGGCCCCCGACGGCACCGAGGCCTGGCGCTTCGACGGTCGCCTGCACCCACAGATCGGCTTGAACGCCGTGGTCGGACGTCCGACCGACGAGTGGTCGATGGAGCCGGCCAACTTCGCCGACATGCGGCGAGGCTGTTGGGATCCCGAGGCCCGACTGGCCGACATGGACCTCGACGGGGTCTGGGCCTCGTTGCACTACCCGTCGCTCATCGCCGGGTTCGCCGGGTCGAACTTCTCGCGATGCTCGGATCCGGAGTTGGGACTGGCCTGCGTCCGAGCCTGGAACGACTGGCACCTGGAGGAGTGGGTCGGTCCTCGCACCGACCGGTTCATCCCGCTCCAGCTGCCGTGGCTGTCGGACCCCGATATCGCCGCCGCCGAGATCCGGCGCAACGCCGAGCGCGGCTTCCGGGCCGTGAGCTTCGTGGAGCAACCGGTGGACCTGGGCCTGCCGTCGCTGCACACCGGGCACTGGGATCCGTTCCTGGCCGCGTGCCAGGAGACGGGCACGGTGGTGTGCCTGCACTGTGCCTCGTCGGGTTGGTCGGCCTCTCGCTCGCCGTACGCGCCGCTGGAGCTGTTGACCACCCTGTTCCCGGTCAACGCCCTGGTCACCTGCGCCGATTGGCTGTGGTCGGGCGTGCCGGTGCGCTTCCCCGAGCTGCGCATCTGCCTGGCCGAGTCGGGCATCGACTGGGTGCCCATGCTCATCAACCGCATCGACTACGTCATGGACCACTCGGCCACCGGCGCGTCGTCGACGGGCGGGGCCGCCTGGGCGGACCGATGCTGTGCACCCGACCGAGGCTCTGCGTCGAGCGTTCTGGTTCGGAGTCATCGATCTCACGTCATCGCTGGTGCTGCGCCACCACATCGGCGTCGACCACATCGTGTTGGAGAGCGACTACCCCCACGCCGATTCGACCTGGCCCGACACCGCCCCGCGGGCGGCGTCCGCCCTGGTCGACCTGCCCGCCGACGAGGTCGAGGCCATCTGTTGGCGCAACGCTTCGACCCTGTTCGACTTCGCGGTGCCGCCGTCCGTCCGAGCGCCCGGGCCAGGCGGCCCGAGGACGGACACCGGGCCTCACGAGTAGCCGGCGGGGCACCGGTCAGGCGGGACGGGCCGTCGTCCCCCGGCCCGAGGCGCCCGGCGAGCCCGACCGCAGGGCGGCCACCAACATGGGGGTCAGGTCGTCGACCAGATGGTCGGTGAACTCGTCCCGGGCCACCAGCCACCGGTAGTAGAGCGGTCCCATGAGCAGGTTGGACACCAACGACAGGTCCCGCGGGGCGGTGATCTCGCCCCGGGACACGGCCCGCTCGACCATGCTCAGCAGCTCGCGGCGGTATCCCTCGTAGAAGCGCTCGCGCAGCGCGTCGGCCAGGCTCCGGTTGCGCACCGCTTCGCCGATCAGGGCCTCGGTCAGCCCGCCGAACTCGCCGCCGACGCGCTCGATGATGCCCTCCTGCAGGGCCCGCACGTCGCCGGCCAGGCTGCCGGTGTCGGCGATGCGGTGCTCGTCGGTGGCGTCGGCCAGGGCCGACACCACCAGCGACTCCTTGTTGGCGAACCGGCGGTACAGGGTGGCGCTGGAGACCTTGGCCCGCTGAGCCACCCCGGCCATGGTCAGGCCCGAGTACCCCTCCTCCACCAGCAGGTCGAGCGTGGCCTGGGCGATGGCGTGATCGGCCTCGACGCTGCGGGGCCGACCGCGGGTGGCGGCGGGGTGCTCGTCGTAGGCGCCCGACGGAGCCGGGCGCGGGGTGCGGATCGAGGCAGACGTGGCCACCATCCTTCCACCGGCCAGCTTCGCAGGTTGGCGATCGCGCCCCTGAGCCATGACCTAGGCCCGGGCGTCGGCCACCAGCTGGTGGCCGACGGGGCCCTGGTGGCCGGCGACCTCCACGGCCCCCCCGATGGAGTCACGGGCCGCATGCGACGCGGCGGGGGGCAGGGCGGCCACGACCCTCGACGAGCTCATCTGCTGGTGTCGTTCATGGCCGAGCAACCCGAGCACGATCCCGAGGAACCAGTAGCTGTCGCCCACCGTCAGCCGGGACATGAGCGCCATCGCCGAGGTCACGCTGACCATGCCCACCGCCCCGCCACCTTGGTGCCCACCCGTCGGGTGATCTTGGCCGTGTTGGGCGACACGATCATCATGACCGCGGCCGGGGGGATGAGCGCGGCGCCGGCCACCATGGGCGTGTAGCCCAGTACGAACTGCAGCTACTGGGTCAGGAAGTACATGGAGCCGAACATGGCGAAGAACACCGATTCCTTTCGAAACGAAACCATGTCGTTTCGATAATGGCCTGACTTCCGAAATACAGCCGTTTCGGAAGTCTCATCGATCACCAGGCAGCTCAGGAGCGGGACGACGCCGGTGGCTCGCGTGGTGGATACTGACACCAACGTCAGGTTTCGCGATCCGGGGACCGGGTCGAGGAACGGAGTTCTGCACCGCAGGGGGAACGATGGCCGAGTCGATCGAAGTCCAGGCCGCCGGCGACGACGGGGGCAGCCCCTTCGCAGCGATGGACCCGGAGATGGCCGCCAACCCGCAGCCGATGTTCAAGATGCTGCGCGACGCCATGCCGGTGATGGCCATGGAGGACGGCCGCGGGGTCGTGCTGTCACGCCGGGCCGAGATCGACGAGGCCTTCCGGCATCCCGAGATCTTCTCGTCCAACATGGACGCCGTCGACCTGCAGAACCACCGCCCGTTGATCCCGTTGCAGATCGATCCGCCGGAGCACAAGAAGTTCCGCAAGATCCTCGACCCGATGTTCGCCCCCCGTCAGATGTCGTTGCTCGAGGAGCCGGTCACCCGGCTGGTGAACGACCTCATCGACGGGTTCATCGACCGGGGCGAGGTGGACTTCGCCGCCGAGTTCTCCATCCCGTTCCCGTCCCAGGTGTTCCTCACCCTGCTGGGCCTGCCCATCGACGAGCTACCCACGTTCCTGAAGATGAAGGACGGCATCATCCGGCCCGATCAGGTGCTGGGCGAGCCGTACGGGTCGCCCAAGATGATCGCCTACCAGAAGGAGATCGCCGACTCGGTGTACGACTACTTCAACATGGTCCTCGACCAGCGCGAGGTCGAGCGCCGCGACGACCTGTTGAGCCGGTTCCTCGATGCCGAGGTGGAGGGCGAACGGCTGAGCCGCGAGGACATCCTCGACATCTGCTTCCTGTTCCTGATCGCCGGCCTGGACACGGTGACCTCCACGCTGGACTGCATGTTCTCCTACCTGGCCCAGCACCCCACCCAGCGCCAGCAGCTGGTCGACGACCCGTCGATCATCCCGGTGGTGATGGAGGAGCTCCTGCGCTGGGAGACCCCGGTCATGGGGGTGGCCCGGGTTGCGGTGGCCGACGCCGAGCTCGATGGCTGCCCCATCCACGCCGGCGACCAGGTCATGATCATGCTCGGCTCGGCCAACACCGACGAGGCCGAGTTCGGCGACGCCGACGTGGTCCGCTGGGACCGCACCGTCAATCGCCACCTGGCCTTCGGCGGCGGGATCCACCGGTGCCTCGGCTCGCACCTGGCCCGCCAGGAGCTGCGCATCGCTCTGCGGGAGTGGCACCGACGCATCCCCGAGTACCGGGTGGCCGAGGGCCACACGCTCGTGTACACACCGGCCATCCGCTCCATCGACTACTTCCCGATGGTGTTCACCGCCGCACCGGTCAAACCGTGACGGACCAGGCGTGACCCTCGACTCGGGCGCCGCCCGACTCGACGGGCGGGTGGCGGTGGTCACCGGAGGCGGGGCCGGCATCGGCCGGGGCATCGCCGCCGGTCTGGCCGCCTTCGGGGCCCGTGTGGCCGTCTGGGAGCGCGACCCCGAGACGGCGGCGTCGGCCGGGACGCAGCTGGGCGGCCTGGGCCTGACCGTCGACGTGCGCGACGGGGCCGAGGTGGCCGCCGCCCTGGACGCCACGGTGACCGAGGTGGGTCCGGTCGACATCCTGGTCAACAACGCGGGCGGCGTGTTCCGGGCGCCCCTGCTGGAGACCTCCGAGAACGGGATCGACGCCCTGTACCGGGCCAACCTGCGCCACGTCATCATCTGCACCCAGCAGGTGGCGCGGACCATGGTGGCCGACGGTCGTCCGGGCACCATCATCAACGTGACGTCGATCGAGGGGGTGCGTGCCGCGCCCGGCTTCGCCGCCTACGCCGCGGCCAAGGCCGGGGTCATCAACTTCACCAAGACCGCGGCGCTGGAGCTGGCGCCCCACGGGATCCGGGTCAACGCGCTGGCACCCGACATCACCCTGACTGAGGGGATCCTGGCCATGGCCCCGCCGGGTTCGGAGGAGAACTTCGGGCGCAACGTGCCGATGGGCCGCGCCGGACACGTGGACGAGATGGCCGGGGCCGCCGTGTTCCTGGCGTCGGACCTGTCCAGCTACCTGACGGGCGAGACGCTGCACGTGGACGGCGGCACCCACGCGGCGGGCGGCTGGTACCACCGCCCCGACACCGGCGAGTACGTCCTGGGGCCGACCTAGACGACCTTGGCAGCTCGGCGAAGGGCGTCGATGTGGTCATCCACCGTGGCCAGGCCGGCGCGCATGGTGTTGAGCGTGAGGTGGGTGGCACCTTCGGCCCGCCAGGCGGCGACGTGTTCGGCCAGGGCGTCGGCGCCGAGGCGGCCCGCGTCCACGCGGCCCTCCAACCCGATGGTGGCGGGATCCCGCCCGGCCGCGAGGGCGGCCTCCTCCACCACGGCGCGGGCCCTAGCCAGCTTCTCGCCCGGTTGCATCATGGGAAACCACCCGTCGGCCAGTCGGCCGACCCGGCGGTAGGCCGGCCTGGATGCCGCCCCGAGCCACACCGGGATCGGCTGCTGGTTGGGTAGCGGCCACAGTCCCGCCCCCTCGAGGTGGTCGTGGGTGCCCTCGAAGGTGACGCTGCGCTCGGTCCACAACCGGCGCAGCAGGCCGATCTGCTCGTCCTCGCGGGCGCCGCGGGTGGTGAAGTCCTGGCCCAAGGCGTCGTACTCCACCTGGTTCCATCCCACGCCCACCCCCAGCCGGAACCGGCCGCCGGTGAGCAGGTCGACCTCGGCCGCCTGCTTGGCCACCAGCACCGTCTGGCGCTGCGGGAGGATGATGATCCCCGTCACCAGTTCCAGGGAGGTGAGCCCGGCCAGGAAGCCGAACAGCACGAACGGCTCGTGGAACGTGGTGTCGATGTCGTAGGGCCCGGCCCACCCCTCGTGCACCGTCGGGTCGGCGCCGACCACGTGGTCGTAGGCCAGGATGTGGGTGAAGCCCAGGTCGCTGACCGCCTCGGCGTAGGCCCGGATCCCTCCCGGGTCGGCGCCGATCTCGGTCTGGGGGAACACGACGCCGATGCGCATGGCTCCCAGTTTGGCCGGGATCTAGGTTTGGGTGATGTTCGCTGCCTACGCTGACGCCGCCTCAGCCCGACGACCCCCTCGCTGCCCTGGTGCTCGGCGAGCGCCCCGAGCCTGTGGTGCCACCCGGGTGGGTGCGGGTGCGGGTCCGGGCGGCCAGTGTGAACCTGCACGACCTGTGGACCCTGCGTGGGGTGGGCATCCGGGCCGAGGCCTTCCCCATGATCCTGGGGTGCGACGCGGCCGGCGTGCTCGACGACGGCTCCGAGGTGGTGGTGCATCCGGTCATCAGCTCGGATGATTGGCGGGGCGACGAGACGCTGGATCCCGAGCGTTCGTTGCTCAGCGAGCGCCACCAGGGCACCTTCGCCGACCAGCTGATCGTGCCCACGCGCAACGCGGTGCCCAAGCCGCCCGAGATGAGCTTCGCCCAGGCCGCGTGCATGGGCACGGCGTGGCTGACCGCCTACCGCATGTTGTTCGTGAAGTCGGGGCTGCGTCCGGGCCAGACCATGTTGGTGCAGGGGGCGTCGGGGGGCGTGTCCACCGCCCTCATCTCGCTGGGCCATGCGGCCGGGATGCGGGTGTGGGTCACGGGACGTCACGCCGAGAAGCGGGCCCTGGCCCTGCGCCTCGGCGCGGACGAGGCCTTCGAGCCAGGAGCGCGGCTCCCGGCGCGGGTCGACGCCGTGTTCGAGACGGTGGGCCAGGCCACCTGGTCCCACTCCCTCAAGGCCCTGCGGCCGGGCGGGGTGGTGGTGGTCTCGGGGGCCACGACGGGCGATGCCACCGCGGCCGAGCTCCAGCGCATCTTCTTCCTGCAGCTCCAGGTGATCGGCTCCACCATGGGCACGCGGGCCGAGCTGACCGACCTGCTCTCGTTCTGCGCCCTGGCTGGCCTGGCCCCCCACATCGGTGCCGAGCTGCCGTTGGCCGCGGCCGACCAGGCCCTGGCCACGCTGTTGGCCGGTGAGACCTCGGGCAAGCTCGTCCTCACCACGTAGTCGAGGTTCATCGCCGAGCCCCTGCCACCCCGCCATCACCCAAATCTGTGCAGTTCGGGGCGTCCACCGTCCCCAAGGTGCACAGGTTTCAGGCAGGGGGTGACCCGGGAGGTACGACAGGGGTGAGCTGCTCGCGCCGGATCTTGCCCAGGGCGTTTCGGGGCAGGGACTCGACCACCTGTAGATGACGGGGCCGCTTGTACGCGGCCAGGCGCTCGTGGCACCACGGGCCGAGCGCGTCGATCACCCGGTCCGGGTCGGCCCCGGGGTCGAGCTCGATCCAGGCACCCACGGTCTCGCCCCACTCCTCAGAGGCCATGCCGGCCACCGCGGCGTCGGACACACCCGGACAGGACCGGATGACCACCTCGATCTCGCTCGGGTACACGTTGTAGCCGCCGGTGATGATCAGGTCCTTGGCCCGGCCCACGATGCGCAGGTAGCCGTCGTCATCGAACTGACCGGTGTCGCCGGTGCGGAACCAGCCGTCGGGGGTGAAGGCGTCGACGTCGGCCTCGGGACGGTCGAGGTAGCCGCCGAACACGTTGGGTCCCCGCACCTGGATCTCGTCGGTCTCGGGGTCGAGGCGCAGCTCGACGCCGGGGAGGGCCAGCCCGACCGTGCCGGGCCTGCGCTCGCCGTCGAGCGGGTTCGAGGCGAGCATCAGCGTCTCGGTCATGCCGTAGCGCTCGAGCACCGTCTGACCGGTCGTGGCCCGCACCCGCTGGTGGAGCTCGGCGCTGAGCGGGGCTGACCCCGATACGCACACGCGGAGGTTGGCCAGCCGGTCGACGCCCGGCGCGTCGACGAGCCTCGAGTACATGGTGGGGACGCCGAAGAACATCGTGGTCTCGGGCTGGGCGGCGGCCTGCAGCACGGTCTCGGGATCGAACCGCTCGAGGAGGGCGGCCGAGGCGCCGGCCAGCAGCGTGCCGTGCACGCCTACCCCCAGACCGTGCATGTGGAAGAGGGGCAGGGCCAGGATCAGGTGGTCCTGACGGGTCCAGCCCCACGCCCGCCGCAGGGCCTCGGCACCGGCCAGGAGGTTGGCGTGGGTCAGCGGCACGCCCTTGGGGGCGCCGGTGGTCCCCGAGGTGAAGGCCAGCAGACCCACGTCGGTGGGTTCGACCCGGTCGAGCGCCATCCCCGTCGCGGCGGTCTCGTCGCCCAGGTCGACCAGTGCGGTGAGGCTGTCCGTCGTGGCCAGCCCGGGCTCGACCCTGGCCGCCCAGGCGGACAGGTCACCGTCGGCCAGGACAGCTCGGGGCGCGGCCGCGACGAGCACCCGGGTGAACTCGGAACGGGTGAACGCCGGGTTGACCGGCACCACCACCAGTCCGGCGCGAAGGGCGGCGACGTGCACCACCACCAGATCGACCCCGGTCGTCCCCGAAACGATCACCCGGTCGCCCGGCGTCAACCCGCGGCGCGCGAGCTCGGCGGCCACCGAGGCCGTGCGACGCTCCAGATCCCCATTGGTCAGCCAGCCGCGACGGTGGTCACCGACGACGGGATCGTCGGGTCGGTCGCGCCGGCGTGCCGCCCAGGCCGCCGGGAGGGTGTGTTCGGCCAGCAGGTCGCGGCGCTCGTCGTCGCCACCGCTCCCGTGCCCAACCACGAATCCGACCGTACCGCTCAGCTGCACGGCCGGGGTCCCGGATGAGCGCCCGGATCGGGCGTCGGCGTTGGACAGGTTCACCACCGGGGGGTGGATTGTCTGGCAGCGCGACCGGCTCGCTATGGTGGCGACAGCCGAGCTCAAGGGGGGCCGATGGCCGAACAGATCCCGTTCGTCGACTACCTGGTGCTGGACGACGACCCGCACCTGGTGGCGCACGTGTGCACCGCCTGCGGCGCGCACTTCTTCGACCGGCGCAACGCCTGCGCGGCCTGCGGGGCGACCGAGTTCGCCGACCAGCCCGTGTCGACCACCGGGGAGGTGCGGGCCTTCACCATCGTGGCCTTCGCCGCGCCCGGCGTCCCGGTGCCCTTCGTGGCCGCGGTCGTGGACTGCGACGGCACCAGCGTGCGGGGCAACGTGATCAACGTCGAGCCCGACCCCGAGCACGTGACCCTGGGCATGAAGGTGCGCCTGGCCACCTACTCGCTGGGCACCGACGACGAACGGCACCGAGGCCATCGGCTTCGGCTTCGAACCCCTGGGAGGTTGACCATGGCTTCTGACGATCTCTGGATCCTCGGCATCCACATGACCAAGTTCGGCAAGCACCCCGACCAGGACTCGATCGACCTGGCCGCCGAGGCCGCCCTGGCCGCGCTGGCCGACGGCGGGGTGACCATCCAGGACATGGGCGTGCTGGCCGCCGGCAACCTGATGAACGCGGCGGCCGGCATCGGCCAGCAGCTGCAGAAGCAGATCGGCCAGACCGGCATCCCCGTCTACAACGTGGCCAACGCCTGTGCCACCGGGGCCACCGCCCTGCGCACCGCGATCATGGCCGTCAAGGCCGGCGAGGCCGACATGGGCCTGGCCGTCGGCGTGGAGAAGCTCTCCGGTGCCGGCCTGCTGGCCGGCGGGGCCCGCAAGAGCGACTCCGACACCTGGACCCCGTCGGGCCGCTACGGGGCGGTCGCCCCGGTGGACGGGCGCATCGGCACCGAGACCATGCCGGGCGTGTTCGCCCAGATCGGCATGGAGTACGGCCACCGCTACGGCGGCACCAGCTTCGAGCTGTTCGCCAAGATCAGCGAGAAGAACCACGCCCACTCCACGCTGAACCCGCTGGCCGCCTACACCAAGAAGATGACCCTCGACCAGATCATGAGCGACGTCATGATCGCCTACCCGAACACCCGGCCGATGTGCTCGGCCAACTGCGACGGCGCGGCCGCCGCGGTGGTGGTGAGCGGTGCGAAGCTCAAGACCCTTTCGCTCGAGCAGCAGCGCCGGGCCGTCAAGGTGTCGGCCTCGATCCTGACGTCGGACCCGTGGGAGGAGGCCTGCCAGATCCTGCCCGACGTGAACACGCTCACCCGCAACGCCGCCACCCAGGCCTACGAGCAGGCCGGCGTCGGTCCCGAGGATCTCGACCTGGTGGAGCTGCACGACTGCTTCGCCACCGCCGAGCTGGTCCACTACGACAACCTTCGGCTGTGCGAGCCGGGCGGCGCGGTCGACTTCTTCAACTCGGGTGCGACCTGGCGCGACGGTGCCACCCCGGTGAACGTGTCGGGCGGGCTCGAGTCCAAGGGCCACCCCATCGCCGCCACCGGCATCGCCAACATCTGGGAGGTGTGCCACCACCTGCGGGGGGAGGCCGGCGACCGCCAGATCGAGGGCGCCAAGGTGGGCCTGGCCCACGTCATCGGCCTCGGCTCGGCCTGCGGCGTGCACATCCTCGAGTCGTCCGGGGTCTGACCCGGAGCGAGTCGTCGGGGCACCAGTACGCTCCGCTCCATGGAATATCGAAACCTCGGATCCACCGGTTTGCAGGTGTCGCGCCTCTGCCTGGGCATGATGGGCTTCGGTCCTCACCCCGATCGGGCCTGGGCCCTCGACCAGTCCGATGCCGAGCCCATCATCAAGGCGGCGGTCGACGGTGGCATCAACTTCTTCGACACCGCCGACACCTACTCGCACGGGGCCAGCGAGGAGCTCACCGGTCGGGTGCTGCCCACCCTCCTGAGCCGCGACGAGATGGTGGTGGCCACCAAGGTCTTCATGCCCATGACGCCGGGGCCGAACGGCGGCGGCCTCAGCGCCAAGCACATCCTTTCGGCCATCGACGCCTCGTTGACCCGGCTGAACATGGACTACGTGGACCTCTACCAGATCCACCGCTTCGATCCGCGGGTGCCGATCGAGGAGACGATGGAGGCCCTCCATGACGTGGTCCGGGCGGGCAAGGCCCGGTACCTGGGCGCGTCGAGCATGTACGCCTGGCAGTTCGCCAAGGCCCAGCACGTGGCTGAGCGCCATGGCTGGACCCCGTTCGTCTCCATGCAGAACCACTACAACCTCCTCTACCGCGAAGAGGAGCGCGAGATGATCCCGCTGTGTCGCGACCAGGGGGTCGGGGTCATCCCATGGAGCCCACTGGCCCGGGGGATGCTGGCCGGGAACCGGACCCGGGAGGGCGAACGCCGCACGGTTCGGGCTGAGACCGACGGGTTCGCCGACATCCTCTACACCCATCCCACCGACTTCGACGTGGTGGACCGGGCGGCCGAGGTGGCCGACGAGCGCGGCGTGCCCATGGCCCAGGTGGCCCTGGCCTGGCTGATCCAGCGAAAGGGCGTGACCGCGCCGATCGTAGGATCCACCAAGCTCCACCACCTGACCGACGCCCTGGCCGCTGAGCAGCTCGAGCTGAGCGCAGACGAGGTGCGCCGCCTCGAGGAGCTCTACGTCCCCCACGCCATCGCCGGTCACTGAAATGCATTCCGATCGGGTGCGGGTCGAACCGTAAGGTCGGTGACATGCCAACCGGTTCCCCCCCGACGCCGTTCACCAAGGTCCATCGCATCCCCGATCGGGCCGACTACGACCGGGCCACGGTGCACGCCGTGCTCGACGCCGCGCCGATCGCGCACGTCGGGCTGAGCCGAGACACTCGACCGGTCGTCATCCCCCTGCTGTTCGGTCGGCTCGGCGACGCCGTCTACCTGCACGGATCGGTGGCGGCCGGGGTGCTGCGCGACGGCGGAGCCGGGATCGAGCTGTGCCTCACGGCCACGGTGATCGACGGCCTGGTCTTCGCCCGATCCGCCTTCCACCATTCCATGAACTACCGCTCGGTGGTGGTGATCGGCATGGCCGAGCTGGTCGAGGGGGACGAGAAGCGCGACGGCCTGCGGGCCATCGCCGAGCACCTCACGCCGGGCCGCTGGGACGAGTCCCGGGCGCCCACCGACGGCGAACTGGCCAAGACGGCCGTGCTGCGCCTCGGCCTGGACGAGGCCTCGACCAAGTGCCGCGCCGGTGGGCCCGTCGACGACGAGCCCGATCTGTCCCTGGATGTGTGGGCCGGCGTGTTGCCGGTGTTCCTGGCCTACGGCGAGCCCCAGCCGGCAGCCGACCTGGCTCCGGGCATCGAGTTGTCGGCCGCGGTGGCCGCCCTCGCGGCTCGCTGAACCATCCGGCTGGCCGGTTCGGTGGGTGGTGCTGCACCGGATCATCGAGACAGCCCGTCACGCCGGCCACGCCGACATCGTGCGCGAGACGATCGACGGCGCGTCCGCCTTCCCGTTGATGATCGCGGCCGAGAGCCGACCTGGCTCAGCTGGTGATCACCACGGGGGCGCCGGGCGGCACCATGTTGAGCTGCGCAAGGTCGGCGTCGTGCAACCGGATGCAGCCGTGGGAGATGGCCGCGCCGGCGGTGCCGATCTCGGCGTCGGCACCGGCCGAGATGGGGCCGTGGATGGCCGTGAACGCGTCACCGGTGCCCTCCCAGCTGGTGATGGCCTCGGAGTGGGCGTTGGTGTCGAGCATGAAGGGTCCGTAACCGGGGCCCTCGGGAGCGGCCACCTGCATCACGTAGAACTGACCCTGTGGCGTGGGATCGGTGGTCGTGCCCACGCCCGCGGGGAAGTCGAGCGCCATGTGGCCCGCCTGCCACAGCTGGAGGCGGCGGGTGGTCAGGTCGACGAGGATCGCGTAGGTCGTGGTCGACAGCTGCGCGTCACTGGCGTGGATCCACCCGGTGAGGCCGTTGGGGCGTTGGGGCAGCCGCACCTGGAGCCATCCCGGCACCTGGGCGACCACCGGGAGGTCCTTGGTCGTGCCCCACCAGCTGCCGATCGGAACCGAGCCCGCAGGCCAACCATCGGGGGCGCCGAAGTACGGCACGGCGCCGGTCACCGTGGCGATGGTGGTCATGGCCGGAACCGGGGGCGGGGGAAGGGTCGTGGTGGTGGCGACCACCGCCCGGCGCATCGGCGGCGCCGGGGGCGGTGGCGCCGAGGCGGACCGAGGCCAGGCGACGACGGCCGCGCCGGCGACGACCACGGTCAGCGCGGCCGTGACGAGGCTCAGACGGCGGCCCCGGCGCCGACCTCGGCTTGTGCCGGGCGGGTTCGGGGCCGGCTCGTCGCTCATCGCCGCGGCGTCGGTCCGTCAGCGCGGCTGGACGCCGGGCCAGAGGCGGTGGCGCCGTTCGAGGCCACCGTGGTGGTGGTCGTGGTGGGCGCCATGGGGGCCGCCGCCTGCGAAGGTGAGCCAAGGATGAGCGCAGCGGCCACGCCCACGATGGCGATCGTCGCCACCACGAAGACGATGGTCTGGGATCGCGGCCGGCGACGGTGACGATGCGAACCGTGTGAGGGCCGAGACGGCTGCCAGCCGGTCGCGGCCGTTCTCGAGGCCCGGTCGATGCCGATCCATTCGAGGGTCGGGACCTGTTCGGTCTCCTCCACCGCGGGCGAGCGGCTCGCGGATCTGGCCGGGAGACCAGGTGTCGTCAGCCTCGTCCGGCTCGTCGGTCATGATGACCCCACTCCTGATCGTCGAAGGCTGGGGCGCCCCCCGCCCGCCGGCTCACGGCGTCGATGGTAGCCCCACCCGTTCGCGGGTCTCGATCGGGGGCCCGTGCCCGCGGGTCCGCTCACATGAACGACGTCTCGGCGCGCAGGCCCATGGCGGGGTGGGGTCCGGCGGCCATGGTCTGCATGTTCCCCCAGCCGGTGCCGCCTCCGACTGGGTCCTCCACGTGGATCAGGCAATCGCGCAGCTGGTGGACGCGCCGGGCGGTGTCGGGATCCGAGCAGTCGGCCAGGTGCTCGCCGTCGACGTGGAGCCGCCCGCGCCACTCGCCATGCCAGTGGTCGTCGAAGCCGAAGTAGAGCCCGGCGCCCAGGCAGAAGCCGGTCTGGCTGGCGGCGCGGATGGTCAGAGGCCGGGTCGAGCCGTCGGCGGCCACGGCGGTGAGCATCCCACCCTGGAGACGCCGGTTGTCCGGATCGAAGGCCAGGTCGGTGCGTAGGTCGGCCAGGCGCTCCACCCGACCGTCGGGGTGCTCGACCGTTCCCTGGAACTCGGTGCGGTGGTACAGGTCGCCCAAGGCGTGGTGCTGGTAGTAGAGGTGCAGGCCGTAGCGCGACCCGTCCGGCCGTTCGAGCAGCATCGGCGACCAGATGACCAGGATGGCGACGTCGTCGGGCACCTGGCGGGTGGCGACGTCGGCCACGGGCGCACCCACCTGGTAGCGCACGCCCCAGGAGTGGTCGCGGGTGGAGACCCACATCTGCTCGTCGAGATCGACCCGTTGGCCATCGACCTCGGCCCAGCCATGTGCCGTGCCGATTTGGTGGTATCGGACGATGTCGGCGTCGAGACGGTAGCCGTCGGGGCTGCGGTGCTGTTCGTGGTGTTCGAGGCCCGGGGGCACGGCCGCCTCGAAGGTCCACTCGAAGCGCACCGGGACGACGTCGTTGGCATCCAGGGCGAACCGCACCCGCCGGTAGGGCTCGAGCACCTGGTAGGTGATGGGCCCCACCGCGGTGGTGCCCGGGTCGGCGGCCAACTCGCGGCTGGCCCGACAGGTCCACTGCTCGACCCCCCGGGACGCCCCGGCGTAGGCGTCGAGCACGCCCCGGTTGGGGTACTTGCCCATCCCGAAGCCGAGTTGGATCGAGCCGTCGCGGGCGCCGGCCATGGCGCACACCTTCTCGGTCCACGAGCGATCGCTCTGGGCCACCGTGGCGAAGGTGTCGACGATCTGGTGGTTGAACGTCTCGTCGGCGGGGACGAGGGGGCCGAGGGTGCTCACGCCGCAGAACGTAGTCCTGAACCTGACGGGCGAGTCAGTCTGGCGCCTCGGCCGGCGGTCCCGCGCCCCCGGGTCAGGTCGGCACCCAGGTGGCGTGGAAGCCATAGGGGACGCGGGCCGGCAGGTGGATGGTGGCCACCGGCCCCCGGGCCACGTCGGTGGCTGGTCGCGGTCCATCCCCGGGCGGACCAGCGGGACAGCTTTGCACAGCCAACGCGTGCGAAGCCCTCCTGCGCGAGCCCCGGGCGTGGGTTGCGACTCGGGCTGAGGAGCCCTGCGGACCGGCGTCCGCGGCACGGAAATGTCGACCCGGTCACGAAGTGGGCCCAGACCTGGCTAGCCTTGTCGCCGATGAGAGGGTCAACGAGGCTCTTTCCAGCTAAGAGAGCAGAGTCCGTTGGCAACAGGCACCGTGAAGTTCTTCAATTCCGAGAAGGGCTTCGGCTTCATCTCCCGTGAGTCGGGCGACGACGTGTTCGTCCACTACTCCAACATCCAGGGTTCGGGCTACAAGTCGCTCGACGAGGGCCAGAAGGTCGAGTTCGACGTGGCTCCCGGGCGCAAGGGCGAAGAAGCCCAGAACGTCCGCCCCATCTGAACGCTGGACCCTCGGAGCCCCGCAACGGGGCTCCGAGGGTCTCGTTCCGACCTGACGCGATCAGGTCTGGCGTGTCGACCTCGCACGGCTGCGCTCCCCGGTGAGGTCACCCGGGTCGAGTGCCGCTGAGCACCACGGCCGACCACCGACCAGGGCCGACCACCACCGCGGCCAAGAGCCGCTGAGCGTCACGCCTAGTCTGGGGTCGATGTCCGCCGGGCCGACCATGGACGAGCTCATCGACGAGCTGCGCGCCAACGGCCACCGCGTGACCACGGCGCGCCGGGCGGTGCTCCAGGAGGTGCTCGACGCCGGTGACCGACACCTCTCGGCTGAGGACCTGGCCGAGCTCATCCGCCGGCGCCAGCCCGACGTGCACCTGTCCACGGTGTATCGCACCGTCGAGGTGCTCGAGTCGGCCGGGATCCTGACCCAGGTGCGCGTGGGCCACGGGCCCGGCACCTACCACCTGGCCCAGGACCGCCACCACCACGCGGTGTGCGACTCGTGCGGCCAGGTCGTCGAGGTCTCAGCCACGCTCTTGACGTCCGTCGTCGACCAGCTCGACCGCCAGATCGGGTTCGCGGCCCGCCCCCGGCATCTGACCATCGACGGCACCTGCGCCCGCTGTCGAAGAAATCTCGCCTCCTGACCTGCGCTTACGCGCCCGATGCAACAGTCTGCGGGAAGTCCAAGGACCGTCCAAGGTTGACAGTCCATGCTCGGGGTCCATCACCACACGAAAGGGGGTGAAACGCATGGCATTCAAGTTCTCGCAAGCGCTGGCCGGCCTCACGGTCGTCGGCGCGCTGGCAGCTGGGGGAGCCGTGGCTGCGTACGCGGCCACGACCACCACCACGACGCCACCCAGCAGCACCTCGAGCAGCAGCTCGAGCACGACGGCCCCACCGAGCAGCAGCACCAGCTCACCGGCCACGAGCACGCCGAGCACGGGTTCGACCCCGTCCACTGCGCCTTCGTCAGGCTCGTCGGGCTCCTCCGGATCGTCGAGCTCGAACCCGTGCCCGAACATGGGACCGGGTTCGAGATCGGGCGCGACCGGCTCGGGGTACCACATGGGACCCCGTGGACCCGCACCCACCAACGTCCCGACCTAGGGGCGTCGCACCCACGATGAAGGCTGCCATGCCCATCATCCACCACCGGCTCGCGATCCTCGTGCTGGGGGTGCTGGCGGTGCTGATGACGGGTTGCGCCAGTGGCAGCGGGGATGCACCCGGTTCGGGTGACCTCGCTGCCATCGGCGCCGGCCTGCGCGGCCCCAGCGGCCTGCGGGCCGTCGTCCACACCCGGGCTCCGGCCCATGTGTCGGCCTTTGCCCTCGACGGACAGGGTCGCCTGTGGCTGTCCACCGCCGCGGCCACCGACACCGGAACCGACGGCGTGTACCTGGTGGCCCGGGCGGGCGCCACGCCCACCGAGGTCATCTCGGGCGTGCACACACCGCTCGGCCTGCTCTGGATCGGCGGAGAGCTGTACGTGTCGGCCAAGGACCAGGTGGTGGCCTACGGTGGCTTCGACGGCACCACGTTCACCAGCCATCGCACCGTGGTCACCTTCGCCGACGGGGTGGGGGAGCTGAACGGACTGGCGCTCGGGCCCGACGGTCGCATCCGCCTGGGCATCTCTGCGCCCTGTGACCACTGTCAGCCGACCTCGCCGTATTCGGCCGCGGTGGTGTCGTTCCGCCCCGACGGCTCGGGCCTGCGGGTCGAGGTGAGCCACATCCGCGCCGCGGTGGGATTGGCCTACTACCCGGGCACCAACGACCTGTTGGGCACGCTCGACCAGCGCGACGACCTGGGAGCCGACACGCCCGGCGACGAGCTGGTGGAGCTGGCTCGCGGGCAGGACTTCAGGTTCCCCGACTGCTACGGGCAGGGCGGCTCAGCCTGTTCGGGGGTGCCCGACCCGGTGGCCACGCTCGATCCCCATGGCGGGGTGGACGGGGTGGCGGTCGTGACCGGCCAGCTGGGCGACCGGGTGGGGACCGCGGCGGTGGTGGCCGAGTACGCGGTGGGCAAGGTCGAGATCGTGCCGCTGGTGAAGAACCCGTCGGGCTCCGGGTACACGGGCACGGCCGCGCCGTTCCTGACCGGGATGAAGAACCCGGTCCCGGTGCTGGTGGGCCCGGGGGGCCAGCTGTTCGTCGGTGACTGGACGACCGGGATCATCTACCGGATCACTCAGACCGTCTAGCCTGCTGGCCCATGATTCGATGCTGGCAAACCATCCGGACTCGACCCGCTCGAGCGATGGCCACGGTGTGTGCCGCGGCGCTCGTCGCCGCAGGGCTGGCGGCCTGCGGCACGAGCAAGGTCAAGACCTCGACCAAGCCGTCGACATCCGCGCCGGCGGCGACGAGCGGCGCCTCGTCGGACACCGCCAGCGCGGACACCTCGCCCAGCGGGACGGACGGGCCCGGCTCGGTGTGGGATCAGACCGCGGTGAGGTTCCGTGGTCAGAACGGCAAGAGCTACCAGATCACGTGCACCAGCCACGGGACGCGCGGCCCGGTCTGGGGCACCGGCCCGTACACCGACGACTCGTCGATCTGCACCGCGGCCGTGCAGTCGGGGTTGATCACCCTGGCCAAGGGTGGCACGGTCACCTACCAGATCGCGGCCGGCCAGGACTCCTATGCGCAGGGTTCGGCCCACGGCGTCACCTCCACCAGCTACGCCAGCTGGGATGGCAGCTTCACCTTCCCCGCGGCCAGCAGCGGCGCGATCAAGGCCGGTCCCGACTCGTGGTCGCAGACCATGACCTCCTACGCGAGCCAGAAGGGCAAGCAGGTCACCGTCACGTGCTCGAGCCAGGGCACGGTGAATCTGGTGTGGGGCAGCGGCCCGTTCACCGACGATTCCTCGGTGTGTTCGGCCGCGGTGTACGCCGGGCTGATCACGGTGGCCGATGGCGGCACGGTGGTGGCCACCGTCGTTCCCGGACAGCAGAGCTACAAGGGCGGCACCGCCCACGGTGTGACCAGCGAGGACTACGGCAGCTGGGGCGCCAGCTTCACGCTGTCGACGCCCTAGCCCGCACCCGCGCCGAGATGTCTCAGCGGCGGTGGGGCTCGGAGTGGTCCCAGTCGGCCAGCAGCGTGCGCAGGGCGGTGAGCAGGATCAGGGGCTGGTCGAGCATGGCATGGTGGCCAGCTTCGGGGATCTCGATGATGGGGGTGACCCGGCCCAGCTGCTCGTACATGTACTGGCCGATGTCGATGGTGACCAGGCCGTGCTCGGAGCGCAGCAGGGCCAGGCGGCAGGTGACCTGGGCCAGATAGGGGGCGGCGATGCCGCGCATGCCCATGGCGAACTGCTCGAAGATGCGCCGGTCGAACTTCCACTGCCAGCCATCGTCCACCGCCACCAGCGACCGTCGGGCCACGTGGTCGATCACGAAGTCCAGGTAGTGGTCCTGGGGCGGCACCGTGCGGAACCGCCTCATCGCCTGGTCCACGCTCGCATAGGTCCGCGGTGCCCCGAAGGCCTCGCGCACCTGGAAGGCGCCGATCTCGGGGTCGGGCTCGGTGACCGGCGAGTCGCACACGATCACCCCGCTCAGCTCGGCGGCGTGGCGGGCGGCGGTGGCGATGGTGACGAACCCGCCCATGCTGTGACCGATGACCACGGGCCGCCCGTCGATGCCGCCGTCGGCGGCGACGGCCATGACCTCGTCGGTCCACTGGTCAGGGGTGTAGTGGTCGCGGTGCTGGCTGTCGCCGTGGCCTGACAGGTCGATGGCCAGCACCCGGAACTCCTCCGCGAAGGTGGCGGCCACATGGGTCCACCAGTGGGCGTGCGCCCCGCCGCCGTGCACGAACACCAGGCCGCGCCGGCCGGGTGGCCCCAGCCCAGGTAGTGGATGGCGGCCCCGTCCACCTCCACCCGCCCGTCGGTGAAGGGGACGGCAAGGGCCCGGCGGAACCACTCGGGGGAATCGGCCAGTGGACTGATGCGGTCAGGCACCGAAGAACACCTCCGCCACTCCGTGGTACAGCGCCGGGTCGACCAGCTTGGGCTCGGCGACCGCCTCGGTGAGCGGCACCCGAACGATCTCTCCGTCGCGCAGCGCCATCATGGTGCCGTAGGCACCGTCGTGGACCGCGTCGATGGCGGCGACGCCGTAGCGGGTGGCCAGCACCCGGTCATAGGCCGTGGGGGTGCCGCCCCGCTGGACGTGGCCCAGCACCGCGGCCCGGGTCTCGAACCCGGTCCGGGTTTCGATCTGGTGGGCGAGCTGCTCGCCGGCGCCACCCAGGCGCACGTGGCCGAACTGGTCGGTATCGGTCGACAGCAGCGTCTCGTGGCCCTCCTGGGGCTTGGCCCCCTCGGCCACCACCACGATCGAGCCGAGCCGCCCGAACTGGCGGCGCCGTATCAGCGACTGGCACACCTGCTCGACGTCGTAGGGCTCCTCGGGGATCAGGATGACGGCCGCGCCTCCGGCGATGCCGGCCCACACCGCGATGTGACCGGCGTGGCGTCCCATGACCTCCACCACGATCACCCGCTGGTGCGAGGCGGAGGTGGTCTGGAGCCGGTCGATGGCGTCGGTGGCGATCTGCACGGCCGTGTCGAACCCGAAGGTCATCTCGGTGGCGCTCAGGTCGTTGTCGATCGTCTTGGGCACCCCGACCACGGCCACGCCCTGTTCGAACAGGTGCTGGGCCACCCCCAGCGTGTCATCCCCGCCGATGGCCACCAGGGCGTCGATGCCCATGCGCGTCAGCGTGGCCTTCACCTGCTCGGCCCCGCCGTCTACCTGGTACGGGTTCGTGCGCGACGAGCCGATGACGGTGCCTCCCTGGGGCAGGGTGCTCCGAAACGCCTCGACGTCGAGCGGGATGGAGTCGCCCTCGATCACCCCGCGCCACCCATCGAGGAAGCCGACCATCTCGTCGCCGTGGGCTCGCTCGCCCTTGCGGACCACTGCCCGCATCACCGCGTTGAGACCCGGGCAGTCGCCCCCACCGGTCAGCATGCCGACGCGCATCGGGTCTCCTCAGGGTTTGTCGGTCGTCGACGGGGCGAGACCGGGGCGGATCAGGACAGCTTGGCCGCGATGGCCCCGGCCGAGCGTAGGGCCGTCCCGTCGGCCCCGGCTGAGGACCACTGTCGAGCCGGGCGGGCGCGGGCTTCGTCGATCATCCGGGTCACGGTGGCCAGCTTGGTCTCGCCCCCGGCCTCCCACAGGTGCAGGGCCATGGCCCCCGGGATGGAGTTGATCTCGTTGAACACCACCCGATCCGCGCCGTCCCACAGGAAGTCGATGCGGGCCACGCCCCGGATGCGGGCCGCGGCGATGAGGGTGAGCGCGGCCTGGCCGATGGCGTCCTGCACCGCCGCGGGCAGCTGGGCGGGCAGCTCGCGGGGGGCGTGCTCCATGCCCGCGGCCGAGCCGCTCAGGTACTTCTCGGCGTAGGTGAAGATCGAGCCGTCCGACTTGCGCAGCGGCCGCTCGATGGCCGACACCTCGGGCTCGGGGTAGGCCCGGGCCGCGATGTTCAGGTCGACCCAACCGGTCAGGTGGCGTTCGATCACCGCGCCGTCGCGCAGGTGGCGTGAGGAGGCGAGCAGCGCCTGGGCGGTGGCCAGGTCGTCGACCACCTCGATGCCGATGGACGACCCGCCGAAGCGCGGCTTGACGATGTACGGACCCTCGAAGTCGAGGGTGGTGGCCGGGCCCAGGAGGGTCTGGTCGGCCACAGGCAGGCCGGCCGCCAGGCCGATGGCGTGGGTGGCCGCCTTGTCCATGGCCAGCGCCGCGGCTGCGGCCGACGGGCCCGTGTAGGTCACCCCGGCCAGGTCAAGGGCCGCCTGCAGGGCGCCGTCCTCGCCGGGCCCGCCGTGGCAGCAATTGACGGCCACGTCGACGGGCACCGCCTTGAGCTTGCGGCGGTCTTCGTGGAACCCACCGTCGGAGCCGATCACCAGGCGGAAGTCGGTGGCCGACCGGGGCGGGCCGTCGACGAAGTCGCTGGCCTCCAGCGCTGCCGGCACCTGGTGCCAGTCACCCGACTTGCTCCAGTACAGGCCGGTCACGTCCTGACCGGTGTCGGCCAGGATGCGGGCCACCTGCAGGCCGGTGAGGATCGAGATGTCGTGTTCGGGCGAGGGCCCTCCGAAGAGGACTGCGAGGGCGGCCATCCGCCTCCTTCAGGATGCTCGACAGGTGGACGGTTCGGTCACACGAAGTGGTCGGGAAGGTCATTCTCGTACAGGACGGCGTCGCCCGGGGCCAGATGCTCGCGGACCCAGGCCACGGCCTGGTCGCGGTCGTCCACGGTCAGCACCTGGGCGCCGCCGCCGCTGGCGCCGCGCACCAGGGCGCGGCGGTTGGTGCGCTTGACCACGATCAGGGTGTCGGCCGCCTGGGCCGCCGCTCGGGCGAACTGCTCGTTCTCGGGATCCTGGCGGGGGCCCAGCTCGACCATGCCCGGGGTGACCACCACCCGATGCCCGGCTGGACCCAGCGTGGCCAGCGCCTCGAGGCCCCGGCGGGCACCGGTGGGGTTCGAGTTGAACGTGTCGTCGATGACGGAGATTCCCCCGGGGGTGACCTCGACGGTGCCGCGGTGCGCGGGCGGCTCGATGGCGGCCACCCCGGCGACGAGGTGACCAAGGTCGAAGCCCACGGCCAGCGCCGCCCCGATGGCGCAGGCCAGGTTGGTCAGGTGGGTGCCCTCGGGCAGATCGACCTCGACGGCGGCCGGGGTCGCGTCGGCCGTGTGGCCAGGTTGGCCGGCGACCTCGATTCGGGCGCGGCCGGCCCCCAGGTCGACCACGGCAACGTCCAGTCGGTCACCGGTGGACCCGCAGCGGATGACACGGGTGACGGTGGTGCCGCCGGCCCCGCCTGGCCCGGCGGCGACCTCGTCGGCCAGGGCGGCCAGTCGGTGATCGTCCACGTTGAGCACGGCCACCTCGGCTCCGTCCAGGATCTCGCGCTTGGCCTGCACCACCCGCTCGATGGTGCCGAGCCGCTCCAGGTGCACCGGGCCGATGGCTGTGATCACGCCGACCCGGGGCCCGATCCAGCGGCACAGGTCCGCGATCTCACCCACGTCGTACATGCCCATCTCGGCGATGAGCACGTCCGCGCCGGGGTGCAGGTGCTCGTTGATGGTGCGGGCCAGACCGGCGGCGTTGTTGTAGCTGGCCGGGCTGGCGCACACCTCGAACTGCTGGGCCAGCAGGGCGCGCAGGTACTGCTTGGTGGTGGTCTTGCCGTAGGAGCCGGTGATGCCCACCACGTCGGGGGAGACCTGGGCCAGGCGGGACCGGGCCCTGGTCACGAACGGGTCGAGCAGGCGTCGTTCGATGGGGGCGAGGATCCCGGCGGCCGCGTCCACCAGCTGAGGTACGACCAGGGCCACCAGGGCCACGCCGAGGCGCCCCGCGCCCAACAGCGTGGTCAGGACGACCACGATCAGGGCCAGCCCGGCGGTCACCGCGGTCAGGGTGCGCAGGCGACGGGTCCACGTCAACCTGGACGTGTGGCCCCGCAGACCCAGCCCCAGCGGCCACACGACCAGCCCGACGGCGGCCGCGAGCCACAGCCCCGGTACGACGACGCCGGCCACGATCAGCGCCGCGCTGGCCAAGCCCAGGGCCAGGTTGACCGGCCGGGACCGGAACCAGCGCCCCTCGAACCGGCTCACCGACCCGGCCAGGTAGTGCTCGCGTTGGGCCACCCGCAGCCAGCGGACCGAGCCGACCCCGGCCGCGACGAGGAGCAGCAGGGCCGCGGCGAGGCTCACCGGGAGTGCTCGAGCAGCAGCCGGTCCAGGCCGGCCCGCATCGCCTCGGGCTGGCGGATGGGGGCATCGTGGCCACCGACCACCACGGTCAGGTGCACCGGGGCGCCGGCCTGTTCGAGGATGGCCTGGGCTTGGCGGGCCACTGACACCGGCGCGGCGGTGTCGTGCTCACCCCACACCAACTCGACCGGGCCCGACAGCCGGGCCAGCTCGGCGGCGTAGGTCTCGTGGACGGAACGAACCAGCACGTCACGCATGACGCCGGTGGCGTTGCGGTAGTCGGCCGAGCCGTGTGTGCGCTTGGCCTGCTCGAGGCGCTCGTCGCTGACCAGGTGCAGCTGGTGCAGGCGCTTGACCAGCCGATAGCTCAGCGGGCCCCGGGGGGCGCGGGCCCCGGACTCCTCCGGGCGAAGCAGCGGAACACCGGTCAACAGCAGGCCGGCCACCTGGTCGGGGTGGGCCGCGGCCAGGCAGGTGCCCACCCTGCCGCCGAAGGAGTGGCCCACCACCACCACCGGCTCGTCGGTGGCCTCGGCGATGACCCGGCTGATCTGGGTCGCGTAGTCGGCCGCACCCCAGGGCTCGGGCGGTGGCGGCGAGGCGCCGAAGCCGGGGAGGTCCGGGCTGAGGGCGTCGTAGCCCGCCACGCATCCGGCCAGGTCCGATCGGTCCCGGCCCCAGCCGTGCAGCGCCACCACCGACGGCCGGTCCGTGCCGACACGGTCGGCGAAGATCGTGCCGTCGCAGAAGGACCGGAGCATCCGGCCAGGTTACCGCCCGTGGCCGACGGCCCCGGAGGACCGGCCCATGGTCGCGCCGCCTGATCGCCCACCAACCGGGCACGTCTGACCACCGTTTCGGTGGTCGAGCGTGCCCGGAGCGCGGGGCGCCTCGACTTGGGCACGTCTGACCACCGTTTCGGTGGTCAGACGTGCCGGGAACGGGGTGGGTCAGCCCGGCGTGGTGGCGCGGGATGTCGTGCTGGGCTGGGTCAGGTCGTAGACGGTGGTGGTGCCCACGGTCACCCTGGTGAAGTGGGCCTCGACCCAGGAGGTGATCTGGGTCCCGGTACCGGTCGACGACGATCCCCGGCCGGTGTTGCCCGGGATGAAGTAGTGGATCCAGCCGGCGGCCACGTCGGCCTCGAAGGCGGCCAGGGTCGGGGTGGGATCAGTGCCGTTGAAGCCCCCGATGACCATGACTGGGTCACCCGAGGACAACTGGAGCCCGGCGGCCGAGTTGGACCCGACGGTGGCCGCCACCCAGGCGTAGGCCGAGGCGTGCGCCTGCAACAGGTTCACCAGGGCCGGGCTGGTGGTGCCGGCGTCGAGCAGGCTGCCCACCCCACCCTGACCGCCGGTCTGACCACCGAACCCAGGGGTCGGGCCGCCTGTCTGTCCGCCGGTCTGGTTGGCGAACCCGCCGGTGCCGACACCCGGGCCGCGACCTGGTCCGCGCCCGGCGCCGCCCCTGCCGCCCGGTCCGCCGAAGCCGCTGCCCCGGGCGACGGCCGGGCCGGCGGACGGAATGGAGCCCGAATGGGTGGTGCTGGCCGTCTGCAGGGAGTACGCGGCCGGGCCCGCCAATCCGATGACCAGCGCCATCGCGGCCAGGCCCGACGCCCAGCTGCCGGGCGCCCCGGCCGACGAGCAGGGCCACTGAGGTCACGAGTCCCCCGAGCAGCACCGCGGAGCGGAGCCAGGGCAGCCAGCTGGGGCTGCGATCCAGCAGCACCCAGGCCAGCACCGACGTGGCCGCCATCGCCGCGGCCAGGACCGAGCGGGCCAGGGGGTGGGACCGACCCCGCCAGCACGCCACCGCGCCGATCCCCACCAGGGCGGCGATGGCCGGAGCCAGGGCCACCGTGTAGTAGGGGTGGATGATCCCCTGGGCGAAGCTGAACATGAGGCCGGTGACCACCAGCCAGCCGCCCCACAGCAGCAGGGCCGCTCGGGTGCGATCGGTGCGCGGTGCTCGACGGGTCCACCACAGCCCGGCCAGTCCGAACAACAGGGCGGCGGGGATGAGCCAGGCGATCTGGCCGCCCATCTCGGAGCTGAACAGGCGAGTCCAGCCGGTGGCGCCCCAGGCCCCGGCCTGGCCGGTCCCGCCGCCGATGACGCTGCCCGCCTCGTTGCCGGTCAGCCGCCCGAACCCGTTGTAGCCGAAGATCAGGTTCCACAGGCTGTTGTCCTGGGAGCCTCCGATGTAGGGCCGGTCGGCGGCCGGGATGGCCATGACCGCCACCACCCACCAACCGGCCGACACCACCAGGGCGATGCTGGCCACGGCCAGTTGCCACAAGCGGCGCCGGAGTCGGGGAGCGCCGGCCAGCAGATACACCACCCAGAACACGGGCACGACCACGAAGGCCTGCAGCATCTTGGTGTCGAAGCCCAGCCCGATGAAGACCGAGGCGGCCACCAGCCAGCGGGTCCGGCCTGACTCCACGGCCCGCAGGGTGGCGTAGGCCGCGGCTACCAGCAGCAGCACGAGCAGCGCGTCGGGGTTGTTGAACCGGAACATGAGGGTGGCCACCGGCGTGAGGGCGAGCACCGCGCCGGCCAGCAGGGCGGCGGCGGGGGAGAACCAGCGCCGGATCGTGGCGTAGAGCAGGCCCACGGTGGCCACGCCTTCGAGAGCCTGTGGGGCCAGGATGCTCCACGAGCTCAGCCCGAAGATCCGGGCCGAGATCTCCATGACCCACAGCGAGGCCGGCGGCTTGTCCACGGTGATGAAGTTCGACGCGTCCGACGAACCGAAGAAGAAGGCCTTCCAACTCCTGGTCCCGGCCTGGACGGCCGCCGAATAGAACGAGTTGGCCCAGCCCGAGGCTCCCAGGCCCCACAGGTAGAGCAGGGCGGTGCCCGCGAGCAGCCCGAGCAGGGCGGGGCGCACCCAGGCCGGATCGCTGGTACGGCCTCGCACCAGCCGGTGGGCCCACGAGCAATCGACGCGTCCGAGGTTGCCTCCCCGGCGTCGGCCGGCGCGGCCGAGGGGCCGTCGTCCACGGCGGTGTCGCCCGGTGCTCCCACCCCGGGGGTGACACCGACTCGGTCCTGTGGATCGGTCCGGGGTAGCCGGGGCGACGCGGGCGGGGAGGCGAGGCTCATGGCTCCACCCTGGGACCGGCACCTCAGCCTGGTCTCAGGACGCTCCTGGGACGGCCGTGGGATTCGAGTCGGGTCATCTCGCGTCGAGCAGACCGTCGCTGGCGGTGGACGCCGCCGCCGGACATCATCGCCGGGCAAGTCCGCATCCCGGGATCGCGACCGTCGTCGGCCATCCCGGTCAGCTAGAACAGTGGCCAGGCCATGACCGACATCCCCCCACTCTCGGGTCCGCAACCGCCGCGGTACCGGTCGGCGCCGCCGTTGCGGCGCACGCCTGGGCTTGGCTGTGCTGGTGATGGTCGGCGCCGTCGCGGTCGCCTCCTGCGCCCCGAGCGGCCAAGCCAGCTCGGACAACACGGTCACCACCCGACCCCGCACGCCGGCCAGCCTGCAGATCGTCTCGCCCACCCCCAACCAGACCACGGGTGACCGCCGTCGATCTGAAGCTGGCCCTCACCGGCGCCACGGTGGTGTCGCCCAGCCAGGTCACCGGGATCGATCCGACCTATGGCCACATCCATGTGTCGGTGGACGGCAAGCTGGTGAGCATGACCTACGGGCTCAGCCAGCAGCTCCACCTGACTCCGGGCACCCACACCGTCCAGGCCGAGTTCGTGGCCTCGGACCATCGCCCGTTCGCCAACCGGGTGGTGGCCGCGGTGGTGTTCCAGGCTCGATGACCGCCACCGCTCGGTCGCCGCGCCCCGCGTCGATGCCGGCCACGGGGGCTGGACCGTGCCCTGGACCGCCCGGCCGATCAGGCCCGGCCGCCACCACCCTGGTGGCCCGGCCCCGGGCCGCGGCCGCGGTGGTGGTGGCCGGCTGTGTGCTGCTCGAAGGCCGGGGTCTGCTGGTGGCGACGCTGCCCGACCCCACCCTGGTGCTGGTGATGCTCTTCGCCGGGCTGGCGCGCGGTCAGCCTGGCCTGGCCCATCGCCGCCGATCCCGGTGCGGGCCGCACCTGGACCCGCTCGGCGGTGGTGGGCGCCGCGGGCCTGGCTGCGTTCGGGCTGGGTCGCCTGATCGGCGGCGGACACGCGCCCATGGCCGCCACGGCGGGGATGGTGGCGGCCAACAGCCTGGCCGCGGTGGCCGAAGAGGCGTTCTTCCGCCGGCTGTGCTTCGCCCTGTTGCTGCCGGCCGGGGCGGTCTGGGCCGTGGTCGGCTCGGCCGTGCTGTTCGCCGCGGTTCATCTCACGACCTACGGTGCGTGGGTGCTGCCGCTCGACCTGGCCGCCGGACTTGTCTTCGGCTGGCAGCGCCTGGCCAGCGGATCCTGGCGGGTCCCGGCCATGACCCATGTGATCGTCAACCTCCTGGTGGTGCTGTGATTCCCGCGAGCCCTTCCTCGACCGAAGCCACGAGTGGTCGATCCCCACGGTCCCGGCGCCGTTCGATGGTCCGGGGATGGGCCGTCGTGGTGGCCGCGGGTCTGGCGGTGTCGGCCTGCAGCACGGGCGCCAGCTCGTCGGCCCCCCGTGCCTCGGCCTCGACCGTGCGCGTCGGGGCGCTGTATCCGCTGGCCGGCGCCCAAGGCTTGCAGGGCACCCAGGAGGAGCACGGGGTGGCCCTGGCCGCCGAATGGGCCAACGACCACCGCGTGCTGGGGACCAAGCACATCCAGCTGGTGGTGGAGCCGGCCGACGCCGCTTCGGCCGTCCCCGGTGACATGGCGCAGCTGCACAAGGACGGGATCGATCTGGTCGTGGGCAGCCACGCCAGCGCCATCTCCCAGGCGGCGGCGTCGGCCGCCTCGACCCAACACCAGGTGCTGTGGGAGACGGGGGCGGTGGGCGAGACCCTGCCCGGCACCAGCGGTGGCAAGTACTTCTTCCGGATGGCGCCCATGGGGTCGAACCTGGGTTCCAGCGCCATCGACTTCATCGCCGCCGAGGTGGTCCCCAAGCTCGGCGTGGACCGTCCGCTTCGCTACGCGGTGGCCTACGTCGACGATCCCTACGGACGCGAGGTGGCGGGCGGGGCCAGGGCCGAGGTCGAGAAGCTGGGCAAGGACCTGGTGGGCAGCTTCGGCTACGACACCGCCACGGTGGACTACGGCCGATTGGCGGCCCGCATCGCATCCGTGCATCCCGACGTGCTCTACGTGTCGGCTTACATCCCCGACGGCGTGGCCCTGCGCCGGGCGCTGGTGGCCGACCACGTGCCGCTGCTGGCCAACATCGGGACCTCGTCGAGCTATTGCATGCTGCAGTTCGGCCAACCCCTCGGGGCCGACGCCGTCGGACTGTTCGCGTCGGACAAGCCCGACGGCGCGGATGTGAACCCCGCCGCGCTCAACGCCGAGGGCAAGGCCGCCCTGGCCTGGGTGACCAAGCAGTACCGTGAGCGCTACCACGAGGACATGCCCGCACCCGCCCTGTCGGGATTCTCGGCGGCCTACGCCCTGTTCGTGCACGTGCTGCCCGCAGCCTCGAGCGCCACGCCGGCGGCGGTGGCCAAGGCGGCGCTGGCCGTGCACCTGGCGCCGGGCACGCTGGCCAACGGCAGCGGCATGGACCTCATCCCGCCCGGCCAGCTCGACGCCGGCGACAACAAGGCGGCCACCAGCGTCATCTGGGAGTGGGTGGCCCCCGGCCAGCGAGCGGTGGTGTGGCCGCCGGCCTTCGCCACCCATCCACTCCAGGTGCTGCCCCTTGCCCAGTGAACCGCCGCGACCCTGGTCGTCGTCTCGCCTGACCCGGGCCGGTCTGGTCGGAGTGGGTCTGGCCCTGGCGTACGTGGCCACGGTCGGGGTCACCATGGGTCTGCATCCCGGTCGGGTCCGTCCGCTGTACGAGGGCTTCACCCCACCGTCGACCTACCGCTGGGTGAACCCACCCCATGTGTTCGCGGCGGCCAACCAGCGCCCGACCGTCACCCACGCCACGGTGAAGCTGGGACCCGACGGCAGCCTGGCCACGGGCATCTCGACCGATGATGCCCAGCTGGTGCTGGGTATGGCGGCCGGGGCCGTGCCCCGCCACGGGTCGGACACCACCGTGGCGGTCACCATCACGCCGTTGGATCCAGCCACCCTGGCCCCCGTTCCCAGCCCGTACCGTGCCGACGGCAACGCGTATCTGGTGGCGATGGCCTACCGACCCTCCGGAGTGGCGGTGACCCGCCTGGCCGGTGCCGGTGCCTCGATGGTCCTGGTCATCCCCGAGGTGGGCCACCAGCTCTTCACCACGTCCGCCGGCCACGGGCCGTGGACCACGGTGGCCGCGCACTCCATCCCCCCCACCGACTTGACGCTGGGGGCGACGATGCGCGCGCCCGGCTACTACCTGGCCGGCACCACGCTGCCCCCGTTGGCCTTCGGCTCCGGTTCGTCGACGCCCGTGGCGGCCATCAGCGCGGGCGCCGGGGTCCTCGCCGTCTTGATCATCGGGGGCGCGGTGCTGCTCATCCGGCGTCGACGCCGGCGCCGGGCTACGAGCTGATCGAGCCGTTCGTCGAGCCGTTGCCAGACCCGTTGACCGAGCCCACGGGGGCCGTGGTCACGACGTCGGGGGAGGCCGTGGTGGCGGTGGTCCCGTCGGCCCGCAACCACAGGCCCGTGGAGGTGTCGAAGACGTCGTGGCGCCGGCCGGTGTCGCCCTCGTCGATGGCCCGGATGAAGATGACCCCGATCACGGTCCACAGCACGGGCGTGCAGCCCATGGCCATGAGGGCGCCGGCCAGCTGCTGGTCACTGATGGCCGACCAGGTGCCGATCCTGGGGGCCAGCTCGTAGACCCGGTACACCGGCAGGCCGGCGAAGGTGATGAGCGAGCCGGGCAGCATGGGAAAGAGCTGGAAGGCCAGGAACAGGTAGACACAGGTGTAGATGGGGGACTCGATGCGATCCTCGGTGCGGGGGCTGGCCACCGGCAGCCAGGCCACGATGGCTGAGAGCACCCAGACCACATCCAGGGCGAAGGAGCCCACCTGGCTGGCCCGCAGCGTGTCCACCACCGGCGGTAGGTGGGTGAGCATCAGCACCGCGTTGATCTGGAGCCCGGCGATCCAGGGGACGGCCAGCGCGCGCTCACCGCGGCGGCGGCGTGGAGGCGGGCCAGCATGCGGTCGGCCATCCAGCGCGGGACGCCCAGCAGGAGCAGGGGCGCGGCGCCGAACGTGTAGAGCATGTAGATCACGACGTGGACGCTCAGCAGGTAGGCCCCGCCCAGGGTGGCGAGGGGCCAGTCGCTGGCCACCCAGAACAGGACCAGGCCCAGGCTGAACCACACGATCGCCCGCCGATCGTGCCGGGTGAGGCCCTGGGTGCGGCTGCGGCGACGCATGGCGATCGCGTAGGCGACGCCCAGCGCCGCGGTCATCAGCCAGCCGCCCAGGTAGAGACGGGGCGTCCAGCTCCACGGCACCTTGAGCGTGTGACACCAGAACGACAGGGCCAGCACGGCCCCCGACCCGGACACGGTCCCAGTCACGGGTCGGTCACCACGCGCGCATCAGGAGGTCGAGCTGCGGTTCCAGGCCTTCTGGGCCAGGATCTGGGGGATGTCGTGGACCCAGTCGCTCTGGGTGATGCCGAACGGGTAGGACAGGTGCTGCAGGCCGTCCGGTGTGTAGGCCAGCACCGAGGCGGCGTGACCGACCTCGTAGTTGCCGTTCTTGTCGGGTTTGTCGGCGATGGCGACCGAGACGCCGGCGGCCTTCTGGGCCGCGGCCAGCTGGGCCGGGGTTCCGGTGAGACCCACGAAGGAGCCGTTGAAGTTGCCCAGCCACTTGTGCAGCACGGCGGGGGTGTCTCGACTCGGGTCGGTGGTCACGAAGACCACGGTCACCGGCTTGTCCGGGAGGTTGGCCAGGGCCCCCGAGATGGTGTCCATGGTGATCGGGCAGAAGTCGGGGCAGTGGGTGTAGCCGAAGTACAGGAGGGTGAGCTGGCCCTTGGTGCGCTGATCGAAGTCGTAGGGGTGCCCGGTGTCGTCGGTGAGCACGAACTCGGGCTTGTGGAACGGTGGGGTGTCCAGCGTCCCCTGCCAGTTGGTCGACGGCGACGACCGGTTGACCAGCGCGGCCGCCACCGAGGCGCCCAGCAGCAACAGGGCGGCGACGCCGATGGCCACGAACACCGATCGGCGGGATCGGCGAGCGGGCGACTGCGGGCCGGCGGTCGGTTCGGCCAGGGCGTGGTTCGTGGCGATGTGCCATTGTCGTCACGGTCGGCCGCCGAGTGCCAGTCGCGGCCAGCCCACCACCCCGCGGATTGGGAACCTTGGCTCCCGGATCCCGCACATTTCGATGCCCAGTTTCCGGGTGATGCTCCGGGCTCCGGTCGTTGCCGGTCGAGGTCAGCGGGTGTTGAAGGCGAAGAAGAAGACCTGGGTGGCATACGCCACCAGGTGCTGATCGGTCGGGTCCCACAGGGCCATGTCGACCGAGGCGTAGCCATCGCCGGCGTGGCGGGCCCGGTTGTGGGCCAGGAGCCAGCCCGGCCGGGCCGGCTCGAACAGGTGGATGCTGAAGTCGGCGCTGGGCCCGAACCACTCCTCCTGGCCGACCTTCTGGGCCACGGCGCCGGGCATGGTGTCGCACAGCACGATGGCGGCTGCCGGGTCGAGCCGGCCGTCGTCGCACAGGGGCGGATCGTCCAGCCGGTACCAGTAGACGAGCTCGGCGGGGCCGTCCTCGAACGGCTCCCACGGGGCCCGGCCCCGGGCCGGGCGGGTCTCGATGACCTCCTGCCAGAACGGGAGGGGATCGAAGGCGAACTCGAAGTCGATGCCGTCGGGCAGGGGGTCACGGTAGGAGCGGAGGCCCTCGGGTCCCTCGACCTCGGGCGGCTCCAACTCGGTGAACTCGAAGCCGCGGCGCGAGGCGCCGAACACGGCCACCGCGGTCAGACCGGCGTCGGCGCCGGGGTTGGTCACGGTGGCCTGGAGCTGGGACATCGACCGGCCCCGGCGCAGCTCGGTCACCTCGATCTCGACCGGCCCCAGGGCCACCTGGCCGGCGAACACGGTGGTCAGCGAGCGCAGGCGCTGCTCGGGCACGTCGAGGTGGGCGGCCATGGCTCGGGCGGCCAGCACGGCCACGGCCCCGCCCTGCGGGACGACCACCAGCATCCATCGAGGGGCCAGCTCGGCGGTGAAGTGACCGGGCCGGCCAGGCACCGCGGTCACCTCGAGGTCGGCCCACCCGGTTGCACCCATGGGTGGCGACGCTAGCGGTGACCCCATCGGGGTCCGAACGGGATTCGTCGACCCTCGCGAGAACTGGGCAGAGAAATGCGCGAAATGGCGCGAGCCGAAGATGCCCAATTCGCTGGGGGAGGTAGGTTCGGTGGTGAGATCCCCGAGCTCTGGAGCCCCCCGTGTACATCGTCCACAACCGCATCGACGTGCCCGCCGACGAGGCCGAGGCGTTCGAGCAGGCCTTCACCACCAGCATGCGCACCACCCTCGACGGGGTGCCGGGCCTGACCCGCACGACGTTGCTGAAGCCCACCAAGGCAGGCCAGCCCTGGGTGTCGACCATGGAGTTCGCCACCAAGGCCGACTTCATGGCCTGGCTGGGATCGGACTCGTTCAAGGCCGCCCACGCCAACGTCGAGGCGCCCGGGATGCAGGCCCCGGCCGGCATCGAGGCCTTCGACGTGGTGTCCGACGTCGACCCCACGGTCTGATCCGCTGAGTCGGGCTCGATCAAGGAGCGGTGCCGGCCGTCGACGGTCAGCGGGCCCGATCCAGCTCGGCCACCAGGCTGGCGGGCGCCACCACCCGATAGGCGTCCTCGCACAGGGTGGCGATGTGGTCCCAGTGGGGGTGGCGGTCGAGGCGCACGCCGATCCAACCCCGGTGCCCGACGTAGGGCGGTCGGAAGAACGCATCCGGGTCGTCGGCCACCAGCGCCTCCTGCACCCCCGGGCCGGCCGCGCACCACAGGTGCGGAAAGGTGTGGTCGTGGTGTCCGTCGATCCAGGCGTTGACGAAGGCCTTGCGGTCGCGCACGAAGAACGTCGGCGCCGAGTGGCTGGGGCGCTCGGTCACCTCGGGCAGGCCCAGGCAGACGGCGCGCACCCGCTCCAGGAGATCGGCACCGCGGATGACCACGAGGCGAAGCGTAGGCCGGGTGGCCGAGACGCCGACGCCTCATCGACGTCGAGCGCCGGTCGCCGTTGCCCGGTGCCGAGCAGTCGCCGCCCGACCGTGGTTCACGTCGAACCGGCCGCCGCGTCGGTGGACGGAGCGGGCGGTGCCCGGAGATGGACGAGGGCGCAGGCCGCCAGGGGCACGAAGGGCACGACCAGGACCAGTGGCGGCCAGACGGCGGTGGCTCCGCTGCCGAAGGCCACGGCCAGCAGGCCCGCCGCCACCCCGGTCCGCACCGGGGCCCGTCGTCGGCCCACGGCCAGGGCGAGGGTGGTGCCGATGCCGATGCCGAACAGCGCCGCCCAGTAGCCCCACGTCAGGGAGTCCAGCTGTTGGAGGGCCCAGCCCATCTGGATCAGCGGTTCCTGGCTCTTGGGCGGGTGGTGGAAGAGCGACCACGCCCACGCCGCCGGCGCCGCCCGCGAGCAAGCCCCCCGCCACCGCTCCGGCGTAGGCGATGCCCACGTCGGCGGCGGCGCCTCGCCTCGATGGCGTCCGCTGCTCCATCCCGGCCTCCCACAGGTGCGAACCGAGCGGGTGCGCACCCGTCGATGCTAGGCATCCGGGGGTCGGCTGGGGCGGTCGCCCCACCCTGACGGCCGTGTCAGGTCTTCGGGCCACCACGGGAAGGCCCCGGGCTAGCGTCGGTCCATGGCCGAGCTGATCCCCAGGCTGGACGCGGCCTTCGACGGATGGATCGAGGCCCAGCGGGCCGCCATCGAGACCGTCCGCACCGCCGAGGGCGTTCCCCGCTCCGACACCGACAACGCGGAGGGTTACCGCTGGGTGACCCGGCTGACCTCGCTGGCCCAGGAGTGGTTCCTGGAGAAGTCCGACCCGTTGCATCCCGAGGTGTTCCTCTTGCAGGACGCCCACCGCAAGCTGCTGGTCGACAACCCCGACGTCGGCTACTGGTTCTGTGTGCTCGACGATCGCCACCTGTACCGGATGACGGGCTGGCGGGGCCAGGCGCCGTACGTGGGACTCACCTTCGGCACGCCGATGGCCCAGGGTCCGACCGGCGGGCGCACGGGTACCACCACCCAGGTGCACCTCGACCAGTTCGAGCTGGGTCCCGGTGGCGAGGTCGACGTGCTCATCGGCCCGGCGGATCTGCTCGCGGATCCCCGCCCGGTCAACTCGGTGGTGCTCGAGCCCGGCACCGGCCAGGTGGCCTTCCGGGAGACCTTCTTCGACAAGCGCGCCGAGCGGGGATGCGAGCTGCGAATCGACCTGGTGGGCGAGGTCGATCCGCCGGTGCTCGACGTGGACGACTTCGCCGCCAAGCTGGAGACGGCCGGACTGTTCGTGCAGTTCGTGGCGGCCACGGCCGTCAACATGTGGCACGACACCGAGCACCACACCAATACCTTCGGTGGCACGGCCGGCTCGGTCCACGTCGCCGAGCAGGAGGACGAGACCCGGTCCCACAGCTCAGAGGACATGACCTATCACGGTGGTCGTTTCGTGCTCGACGAGGGCCAGGCACTGATGGTCACCGTGCACAAGCCCGATCGGGACTTCCTGTACTGGGGACTGACCACGGCCAGTCCCTGGATGGAGAGCTACGACTACCGGTACACGACCACCAACCTCAACAACCGGCGGGCCCTGGTCAACGAGGCGGGCGACTGGGTGCTGGTCATCTCGCCCACCGATCCGGGCGTGCCCAACTGGCTCGACACCGGTGGCCGCCTGGAGGGCTACATGCTGGTGCGCTGGGTCCTGGCCGATGACCCACCCCATCCCACCGCCGAGGTGGTCGCCCTGGCCGACCTGCGCCGGGACTAGGTCTCGCGGCCCGCCCGCCCGCTGCGAAATAGGTGTGGAGGTCCCCGCGCCCACGGGGTCTTGTGCACCGATTTCGCGGGTCCGTGGGCGAGGGTGGGTCAGACCTCGGACGGGACGTCGAAGCGGGCCTGGTAGTCGGCCACCAGGGCCCGGTGCTCGGCCAGGTCCAGGCCGGTGTCGGAGAACGAGTAGTCGTGGTCGCCAGGTCCTCGGTGGGCGTGGCGGGCTTCGACGTAGGTCTCCAGTGCGGTTCGGAAGGTCGGGCTCATGGGCAGGCCCCAGCCGGCGTAGAGGTCGCCGACCACCCGGATCGGATCGGCGACCAGATCGCGGTACACCACGTCGCGGATCTGGTCGGTGGGCAGCCGTCCGGCGTCGCGCTGGGCGGTGACCTCGTTCATCTGCAGCTCGAGGCCCATGCTCAGGAACATGACCAGGATCTCGTGATCGACGTGATCGGAGTGCATCCAGTGCAGGGTGGCCATCATGTCGGCCAGTGACCCGACCACTCGCAGCGGATCGCGGTGGGTGATGACCACCCGGGCATCGGGATAGGTGGCGAACACCAGCTCGAGCGACGACAGGTGCGACGGTGCCTTGAGCACGAAGCGCTCGGTGGTCGAGCCCCACTGCCAGGTCTGGAGCATCCGGCGGTGCCAGTCGTAGATGGGGGTCTGGTCGATGCTCGAGCGCCACACCGTGTAGCTGCCCACGTTGTAGAGCCCGGTGTACATGTCGCTCGAGAACTGGTGGGCGAAGGCGAAGATGCACTCGGTGGGCAGGAAGCCTCGGTTCTCGTGCATGCCGGTGAACGCCGGGACCATCTCGTCCATCAGCGTGATCTGCTGATCGGCTCGCTCGGCCCGGGGGTTGTGATCGTCGGCGCGCTCGACGTCGGAGGTGGGCGGCACGCTGTCGACGTACTCCCACAGCCGAGGGGCGCGGTTGGCCGGGTCGCAGGCCAGCAGCTCGTGCAGCAGCGTGGTGCCGGATCGGCCGAGGCCCGTGACGATGATCGGAGCCGTCACCGGCGCGTCCAGGATGGCCGGCGCTCGCTCCCACAGGTCCACCAGGCGAAGGCGGTTCTGCAGGACGAGCTGCAGCTCGGCCCGGGCCCGGATGCGCCCGGCCAGGTGGAGCTGCGCCTCGTCGTCGAGCGCGGTGCAGAGGTGCCCGAGCGGCCGGCGGAACCAGTCGTCCCCGAAGTCGGTCAGCCCGGTGGCCTCGGTGGCCGAGGCCATGAGGTCGTCCGGGCGGACGGAGACCATCGAGCGGCCGTCGTCACCCAGACCCCGGCCGAAGGCGGCCAGGTCGTCGACCCACGCCCCCCGGGGATGTGGTGTCCAAGCCATGGTCGGCAACCTATTGCACGATGGCCGTGGACGAGGCGGATTCCTGACGTCAGCGTCAGGTCTTGGGCGGTGCTCGGCGCATGCCCGCTCGAAAGGTCAACGGCTCCGTGCCACCCGGGTCACCTTGCGGGCCACGCGTCCTGGTGCCTGCCACGGGCGTTCGATGTTCCAAGAACGGGCCAGGTAGCCGGGGAGCTCGGAGGCGGCCGCCGGGAGGGGATCGTGGGCGGTGAGGCACACGAATCGGCCCAGGGTGATGGGTAGGCCCCCGAGCCGTCCCGGGGTGGGTCGGGGACGGGTGAGCAGCCGGTGGACGAGCTGGTCGCGCCGCGACGTGGGGGCCACCCGCAGCCGTCGCAGGACGTCGTCGGGCACGGCCACCTCGAACTCGTCCGCCAGGTACCCCAGGGTCTCCCGGCTGGCCAGCACCACCCGCCGATCGACGGCCTGGTCGACCAGCCGATCCCAGTCGAGCGTGGGCCCGGCCCGAGCCACCACGGTGGCGGCGTCGGCCACCCAGCGCAGGCGGGCCCCGCTCGACCACCCTGCTCCGTGGACGCACACGTGCAGCAGCAGATCGGCGGCACACAGCATGCGGGTGGGCTGGCCGGCCACGTCCAGGTCGACGGCCGCCTCCCAGAAGTCGTCGCTCCAGCACGCCGGCGGACCGTCCCGGCCCAGGGCCATGTTGAGCTGCCAGTGCAGGTCGATCTGTCCACCACCGGGCTGGGCCGCGGCGCTTCCGTGGTGGTCGAGCTGGTGGGCGCGGGTCAGCGGCTCGGCCTGGTAGCCGAGCTCGATGAGCACCCCGGTGGCGTCCACGGCCTGGTCGAACGGTACGAGCACGTCGAGGTCGGACATGGGGCGCAAGCCCAGATCGTCGTAGTAGCGCAGACCGAGCGCCCCGCCCTTGAGCACCAGCGTGGGGATCCCCGCCTCGGCCAACACCCCGAGTGCGGGCGCGGTGCGGCTGAGCAGCAGCTGGTTACGAGACCACGTCTGGCGATGGATGCCCTTGAGGCGGGGCAGGTCCGGATCAGCCACGCCCGACCGACGCAGGCCGCGCTCGACCATCGGCAGGAGCCGGTGCTGGTCCCAGTCGACCCGATCCAGCTCCAGGTGGGGCCGGAGTCGCTCCCAGGCCTGCGCCGCCCGATCGTCGTCGAACAGGGCCACGGTCAGCAGCTGCTGGTCGAGTCCCGAGGGCAACCACGCCGGTGGTGGGGCGCCCGTGCCGCCGCCGGTTCCGCGGGTCACGACGAGCGTCGCTGGCGGGCCAGATGGGCGGCCAGGACCTGCAGGTACTCCGAGCGCGACTGGCGCTCGCGCAGGCTGTTGTTCGCTTCGTGCAACCGGCGGCGCACCAGCACCTCGTCCACCCAGGCGATCGGATGGTCGACGTCGCGCAGGCGGGCGTACCAGTCGAACCACTCACCGACGGCCAGGCTCTCGTCGAAGGCGCCGACCTCGTCGAGGACCTCACGTCGAACCAGCAGCGCCGAGGTGGCCACGGCTTCGTCGCGCTGGCGTGCCTCGCGCAACGTGGTGGTGGCCGGGTCGATCTCGGGACTGATGAACTCCTCCACCCCGCACAGGACTGCTCCCAGCTCGGGGCGAGCCGCGAACAGAGCCAGCTGGCGTTCCAGCTTGGTCGGCTCCCACAGGTCGTCGGCATCGCAGAAGGCCACGAAGCGGCCGCGGGCCTGGGCCACGGCCGCGTTGCGAGCGGCCCCGATGCCCCCATTGGGCTGGGTGACCAGCAGGGCCGGGGGGACGCGAGCGGCCGCGATGGCCGGGCCGGCGTCGGTCGATCCGTCGTCGAGCAGGATGAGCTCGTCGGCCGGGACCGTCTGGGCCTCGATGGCGCGCAGGGTCTCCTCCAGATAGCGCTCGGCCTGGAAGAAGGGCACCAGCACCGAAACCTCGGGCTCGCCCTGGCTCATGGTGGGCTGCTCGTGTCCGACCGCGCCCGGCGAGCCGTTCGCGCAGCAGGCGGAACAGGGCCCGGTCCAGGTCCTCGACCTGATAGGTCAGGTTGGCGCCGTGGATGCGACGTCGAAGCATCAGGCGATCGACCAGGTCGATCCGGGCGCCAGCCGTCTTGGCCCGCAGGTACCACTCGGTGTCCTCGCCGGCGAAGGCGTAGCCCGGGTCGAAACCACCGACGCGATCGAACAGGCGGGTTCGGATCAGCAGGGTCATGACCAGGTAGTGCGGGTTGTCCTCGGGCCTGGGGAGCTCGGCCAGCCACTCGGGCGGGGTCACCCCTTCGTCGACGATGTTCACGTGGGTGCCCATCACGCCGTCGACGTCGGGGTGGGACTCCAAGTGGGCGACGCCGAAGGCGATCCGGCCCTCGACCATCCGATCGTCCGCGTCGAGGAAGGTGAGATAGGAGCCCCGCGCCAGTTGGAGGCCCTGGTTGCGGGCCACCGCCGGACCCTGGTTCGCCTGGCGGGCCACCACCAACGTGAGCCCCAGCTCACCGGCTCGGGCCTGGGCCACCGCCAGGCCGTCATCGGTGGAGCCGTCGTCCACCACGATGACCTCGATGGCGGGGTGGTCCTGGGCAGCGATGCTGGACAGGGCGTCTCCGACGAACGCCGCCGCCTCGAAGATGGGGATCACCACGCTGACCAGCGGCGCGCTCACGAGGGCGGTTCCGCGTCCAGCTCGTCGAGGAGTCGCCCCAGGTGGCCGGCCAGGTCGTCGACGTCGGTCCCCAGCCGCAGCTCGATGCTGGGGACCGAGCGCACCACCCCCGCCAGCAGGGCCAGCGCCCCGGCGCCGCCCCCCGGAGCCTGCAGCACCGAGCTGGGGGCCAGCGCGCCGAGCGCGGCCCCGGCCGATGTGGGCGCGAAGGTGGTGGCCGGTCGACCCGTGATGGTGGGCACGAGCACGGCCCGGATGGGGAAGGTCTGGAGGAGCTCCCCGGCGGCGACGTGGTCGGCCACGAAGAGCAGGGCCTTGCTCTCGGTGCTCTCGGTGCTCTCGCCGGTCCGGGGGCCAGTGCTCTCGTCGCCGTGGCCGGGGGTCGGCTCGGGGGTGGCCACCCAGGCGGCCAGGCGCGCCATGCCGGCCGGCTGGCCCGCGTCCCGGAGCTGCTGGTGGTGGAGCTTGGCCGAGCTGTAGAGGCTGTGGGCCAGCGGTCGCGGGTCGTGGGGCTCGACGATGCAGTAGTCGTCGGACAGGTAGCCCAGGCCCCGGCCCACACACGCCAGCGCGGTGGTGGACTTGCCCGAGCCGCCCCGGCCCACGATGAGCAGGCCGCCGCTGGGTCGCCCCACTGCCGCGGCGTGGACGAGGCAGCGGCCGCGATCCTCCATGATCCAGTGGAACAGTGCCCGCATCGGCGCACCCCGCTCCCAGTACGGCAGGGCCGCGGGGTCGGCCACGCAGAACAGGGCCAGGTCGCGATCGGGGTCGTACAGGCTCAGCGCCTGTTCATCCGGCTGGAAGCGCAGGCGCCGGTGCGGGCCGCGGCGGTGGGCTTCCACCCGGGCTGCTCCCGAGGTCCCGCCGTCGAGCGCGCCGGGCGAGAAGGTGGGGAGCCGCCCACCCGCCGACGCCGCGTCCCAGGCGCGCATCTCGACGTCGTAGCCATCGGCCGGCACGGCCCGGGGATGGTGGGCCAGCGCGGGCAGCAGCGCCGCGGCCAGGTCCTCGCCGGTGATGCGCAGACGTACCCGCAGGCCGCCGATGCGGCGCACCTCGTCGACCGAGGTGCCGTGCTGGCGCTCGGCCCGGTCAGCGAGGTCGGCGGCCGACTCGAAGGCGGCATCGTCGTCGTCGCCGACCGAGTCGACGGGCGCGTTGCAGCGCGGTCACTCGAGGCTCGGTGCCCGGGACTTGGCCCGGGGCCAGCCTTCGTGCTCGTCTACCTCGTGGATCGGGTCCAGCAGGATCAGCTCCTGCATGTCGTCGAACCGCTGCATGGTCGGTGGCTGATACGGCCCGGGACCGGCCGACGATCGCACGGCCGAGTCCGGAGCGGGGTCGGATCGAGCGGTCGGGTGCCCGGCTCGAAGACTCGGTGTCGTCCGCCTCGGTCGCCACGATCAGCTCGGCGCCGGCCAGTTCCTCGAGGAAGGACCAGACCTGGCCGGACGCTTCGGCGGGCAGGTCGTGGCAGAGGGTGGCCAGGCCGGCCAGCATCTGGTCCACCGTCTCGCCCCGCTCCACCGCGGACCAGACGTGGGCGCCGGAGCCCACCAGGCTGAAGTACGACCCCGTCTCCAGGTCAATGAGGATGGCCTCGTCGTCGATGACCTCCCCGATGACCCGCGGACGGTTCGGGCGGTAGCGCACGGAGCCAGTCATCGAGCTGCACTCTAGTGTGGGTGGTTGGGGGCAATGCGGCGCGTCCGCGAGCCCGCTCGACCCCGTTTGCGCACACAGGAGGGCTTCGTGGCCCGAGACATCGACTCGCTCATGGCCCTGCTCACGTTGGAGGAGAAGTCCGCCCTCACCGCGGGAGCCGACCTGTGGTCGACCGTGGCCGTCGAGCGGGTGGGCCTGCCGTCGGTGCTGGTCACCGACGGGCCGAACGGCGCCCGCGGCCCCAGCCTGCCCGGCATGGGCGAGCAGACGATGACCGCGGCCTGCCTGCCGTGCGGCGCGGCCCTGGGCGCCACCTGGGACGTGGACCTGGCCGAACAGGTCGGGACGGTGCTGGGTGAGGAGGCCCGCACCAAGTCGTGTCGGGTGCTGCTGGCCCCCACCGTCAACCTCCACCGCTCCCCGTTGGGTGGTCGCAACTTCGAGTCCTACGCCGAGGATCCCCTCCTGGCCGGGCGCATCGCGGCCGCCTTCGTCCGTGGCGCCCAGTCCCAGGGCGTGGCCACGACCGTCAAGCACCTCGCCGGCAACGAGTCCGAGATCGAGCGGATGACCGCCGACTCGATCGTCGATGAACGAACCCTGCGCGAGCTGTACCTGCTGCCCTTCGAGCTGGCCGTGCGCGAGGGCGGCTCGCTCGGGATCATGACCTCCTACAACCGGCTCAACGGGAGGTATGGCGCAGACAACCGTGAGCTGCTCGAGACCATCCTGCGACACGAGTGGGGCTTCGAGGGCTTCGTCATGACCGACTGGTACGCGCAGGGCGACACGGTGGCCGCGGCCCGGGCCGGTCTGGACATCGAGATGCCGGGCCCGGCCCGGTTCTTCGGGTCCAAGCTGGCGGACGCGGTGCGCGAGGGGCGGGTGGACGAGTCGTTGGTGGACGCCGCGGTCGGACGACTCCTGACCACGCTGGACCGCGTCGGCGCTTTCGACGACCCACCCCCTGATCCCCAGTCGGTCGACAACCCCGACCACCGGGTCATCGCCCGTCGGGCTGCGGCCGCGTCCATGGTGTTGATCCGCAACCGGGCGTCGGGTGGGTCACCGGTGCTCCCGCTGGAGCTCTCCGGGCTCTCCTCGCTGGCCCTGATCGGGCCCGGAGTGGCCCGAACCGCCATCATGGGTGGCGGTTCGGCCCAGCTCACCCCGCACTATCGGGTGTCGGTGCTCGACGCCTTCACCGAGGCGCTCGGTCCCGGGGTGGAACTGATCCACGAACCTGGGGCCGACCTGGGTCGCAGTCTGCCCGCCTTGGACACCGACCTGACGCTCGAGGTGGTCGACGGGGACGACCCGGCGGGGCCCGAGGCCGAGGTGGTGACCCGTCCCAGCGGCGAGCTGTGGTTCTTCGGTCCGCCGTCCAAGGAGGTGGGTCGCACCTTCTCGGTGCGCCTGGCCGGGACGTTCACACCCGAGGTCGGCGGAACCTGGGAGGTGTCGCTGGCCCAGGCCGGCCGGGCCCGGCTGTGGCTCGATGGTCGGGTGGTGCTCGACGGGATGGATCACCCGTTCCCGTCGGGGCCGACCTTCCTGGGCGTGGGCAGCCAGGAGGTGCGGACCACCGTCGAGCTGGTGGCGGGCGAGCCCGTCGAGGTGCGGGCCGAGTTCGTGAACCCCGACGGCGCCACCCTCAGCGGGGTGCGGATCGGCGCCCGGCCGGCGCCGCCCGCCGACCTGGTCGATCGCGCCGTGGCCGCGGCCCGCCGGGCCGACCGGGTGGTGCTGGTGGTCGGCACCAGCAACGAATGGGAGTCCGAGGGTCACGACCGGGAGTCGATGGATCTGCCCGCCGGCCAGGACGAGCTGATCGAACGGGTGCTGGAGGTGGCCCCGGGGGCGGTCGTGGTGATCAACGCCGGCTCACCGGTCACCATGGACTGGGCGGATCGGGCCGGTGCCGTGCTCCAGGCCTGGTTCGGCGGCCAGGAGATGGGCCACGCCCTGGTCGACGTCGTCGGGGGCCATACCGATCCCGGCGGACGGCTGCCCACCACCATCCCCCAGCGGCTCGAGCACAACCCCTCGTTCGGGAACTTCCCGGCCGAGAACGGCCAGATCCGCTACGGCGAAGGGCTGCTCATGGGCTACCGCTGGTACGAGGCGCGCCATCTGCCGGTCTGCGCCCCGTTCGGTCACGGCCTGTCCTACACGAGCTTCGAGATCGGCGTCCCGACGCCGTCGGCCACCATCTTCGAGCCGGGGACGCCGCTCACCATCGACGTCCCGGTGACCAACACCGGTGACCGGCGCGGCTGCGAGGTGGTGCAGTGCTACGTCGGCCAGGTCGGCCCGACCGTGCTGCGGCCGCCCAAGGAGCTCAAGGCCTTCGCCAAGCTGTGGCTCGACCCGGGTCAGTCCACCACGGTGTCGCTGGCCCTGGGCGAGCGCGCGTTCGCCCACTGGCGGGCGGTGGACCCGGTCAGTGCCGAGTTGGCGAGCCGGCTCCAGACGTGGCTCACGTCGTCGCGGCCGCCATCGGGCACCGAGCCCCGACCGGGATGGGTGATCGACGCCGCCACGTACCGCCTGCACGTGGGCCGGTCATCGGCCGACATCGCCCACGTGATGGACATCGAGGTGGCCGAGACCGTCGAGCTGGGCGACGACTGATGGCCGCCCAGCAGCTCGACGCCGGTTCGGTCCGGTTGGTCCGGCTCACCCCCCAGCGACCATCCCTACCCGTGAACGGGTAGGAAGGCGGTCGACCCCATGGAGGATTCACATGACTGATCTGGATCGCCCGGCATCGGCGTCGGGCACCATCACCATCGGCGGCGACCTCCCCGTCCACCGGCTGGGTTTCGGCGCCATGCGCATCACGGGCGAGGGGATCTGGGGCGACCCGCCCGATCGGGACGTCGCCTTGTCCGTCCTGCGCCGGGCCGTGGAGCTGGGCGTCGACTTCATAGACACCGCCGACAGCTACGGCCCCGGGGTCAGCGAGCAGCTCGTCGCCGACGCCCTCCACCCGTATCCCGAGGGGTTGGTCATCGCCACCAAGGCCGGGCTGGTGCGGCCGGGGCCGGGACGCTGGGAGCCCGATGGGCGTCCCGAACACATCCGCTCGGCGTGCGAAGGCTCGATGAAGCGGCTCCAGGTCGACCACATCGATCTGTACCAGTTCCACCGGCCCGACCCGAAGGTGCCCCTGGAGGAGTCGATGGGCGCCATGGTCGACCTGCAACAGGAGGGCAAGGTCCGCCACATCGGGGTGTCCAACGTCGACGCCGACCAGTTGGCCCGGGCCCGTCAAGTGGCCGAAGTGGTTTCGGTGCAGAACCGCTACAACCCGACCGACCGCAGCTCGGAGTGGGTCGTGGAGGTGTGCGAGCGCGACGGGCTGGCCTTCCTGCCCTGGGCCCCGATCGGAGGCGGTCGAGAGGACACCGAGGCGGTGGCTCGCATCGCGGCCGCCCACCAGGCCACCCCTCGCCAGGTGGTCCTGGCCTGGCTGCTGGCCCGCTCCCCGGCCATGGTGCCCATCCCCGGCACCGGTGCGGTCGACCACCTCGAGTCCAACGTGGGCGCAGTCGCCCTCGAGCTGAGCGCCGACGAGGTGGCCACCCTCACCGCCCTGGGCGGCTGACCCCTCGTCCCGTCCCCTCAGGCGCCAAATCTGTGCACTTCGACGCGCAAGACGTCGCCGACTGCACGGATTTGTGCCTCGGGGATGTCCGAGCGAGTCGGTGACCGCGCTGAGGGCACCGGCCCCGCCGGCCTCCACGCCGAGCAGCGCCACGACGGCCACCGCGGCGAGCAACACGCGCCCCGCCACGTGATGGCCGCGGTCGCCAACCCGACCATCGCCGCCTTCGTCCGATCATGGCCCCGTCCTTCCTCAGGTCGGACTCGTGGGCCGAGGTCCACCGGCCGCTGGTCCTTCGCGCTGAACCACGCCGGCCGGCCCACCCCGTCAGGATCCGCAACGAGTGCTGACGTGGGCGTCGGGCTAATCGCCCGTCGCACGTGGATGTCCACTTGCTCGTTGTTCCCCCGCCAGAATCTCGGGCTGGTGGGTGGGTGCGTGCGTCCGAAGGTGATCGTGCTGGGCAAGATCCCCGTCCAGTTCAGGACCCCCGGTCCACGAAGTGGACTTGTGACCACGATGTCAGTCCCTGGTGGCACCGGTCGCGCGTCGGGGCCCGCAGACCGGGGCCACCGTCACCGTGGCGGGGATGCGGGCTAGTTCGTTGGGCAGGATGGCCAGCTCCTGGGCCACGAGCACGTGCTCCCCTCGGTGGGTGTGCGCGACCAGCCACTCGACCGCCCGGGTGCGGCTGTCCACGATGCCGGTAGCGGCCTGGACCGCGGGAATCGTTCCCTGGATCAGCATGATGGCCGCGAGCCCTGACACCAGAGCAGCGCTGATGGCCCAGCGCACCTTCCGGCTCGTGTGCAGGAGACGACGAGCTTGCGCACCGACATCTCCCGCCAGCACGGCCGCGCCGATGGCCACGAAGGGCACCAGCGGGATCACGTTGCGGAACTCCTGGTAGTCATGCTGGTAGAGCACCACCACCATCGGCACCACCGCTGGCCAACCAGCCGATGGTGACCAGACGGGAGCGGGGCGCGGCCGACGAGGAGCACCACCCCGGGGCTCCGGCCACCACGATCCACCAGCCCATCTCTCCCGGATGGCCGGCCTGAGCCAGGTAGGTGACCGTGCTCGCTCTGCGGCCGTAGATGTGGTTCTGGTACGCCGATAGCGGCGCGCACCTGCGCCGTGCGCAGACACCAGCGCCGGCATGGTGGCAGCCGGTAGCCACCGCCATGGCGGCACCCGCGGTTGCGCCACGCCCGAGCCGGGTGCGCCAGCTCGAGGGCCGGAGCGCCGGCCACGATGACCAGCACACCGAGCAGGAACACTCCCGACGGGTACTTCGACGTGAACGCCAGACCGGCGGCGGCACCGGCGGCAAGGGTCCAGGCCGATGGCGCCCACCGTTTCTCGCGCTCCCGCCTCGCCTTGTAGGACCACCGTTGCCAGGAGCAGAGCCAGCATCCCGAAGAAGGTTGCCGGCGTGTCGACGATGACGATGAAGCCGCGGCTCACCAATGCGGGGATGGTGGCGCCAGCAGTCCGGCGCTCAGCGCCACGCCCGGCCTCGCAGGCGCCGGGCCAACAGCATGGCCACCGCCACCGTGGCGATGCTGGCCAGGGCGACCAACAGGCGCCCGATCAGGATGATGGATTCGGGTTCGACGATGTCGAAGTAGCCGGACCGTTGGGAACTCTTGGCTCCGCGGATGACGCCCGCCGCGCCGAGATGCTTGGCGATCTCTGCGCCCACCGCGGTGGACTCGATGAGCAGGCTCGGATACTGGTAGAAGCCCGGGTCCCATGTGTCGGTTGGCCAGCTGATGGGTCGTCGGCCCGAGGACGTGGTTCTCGTCGATGTAGCGGGTGTACGGCAGGCCCGAGGTCAGCGGTATGAGCCGCAGCACAGCGGCCAGCCCCAAGAGGGCCACGAAGCCGAGCGCCACCAGAGGCGAGAACTGTCAACGAAGCGGGGGCACGCAGATCGGAGGCCTGTCCCCCGGCTCGCTAGGCGACATCGATCGCCGCGAAGAGGTGGTCGAATTCGTGCGCGCAGCCTAGGTTGGCATTCGGGACGCTCTTGACATCTGCTGAGAGCTGGGCCCATCGGGCCCCCCGGGCCGGTGTGGAGCGGTGGATCCGGTCCCCTGAGCGTCACGACGGCCACCTTGTCCGGCGATCGCTGGCGGTCCATCATACCGACTCCTCTTCGGCCAGCCCGGACGCCGCGGCGATGACCTTGGCCACCGCCGAGAAGTCCTGGCGGCCGAAGCCGGCGCTCGATGTGGTGGTCAGGGCCTGGCGGGCGGTGGCGGTCAGGGTCAGCGGCACCCCCTGGGCGGCGCCGTGGGCGGTGGCCAGGTCGAGGTCCTTGGCCATCAGGTCGGTCATGAACCCGGGCGCCCAGCCGTTGGACGCCGGGCTCTCGGGCACCACCCCGCCCACCGGGAACCGGGTGCGCACGGCCACGCAGTCCCCGGTGGCGTGCACCAGCACCTCGTGGAGCTTGGCCAGATCCGCGCCCGAGCGGCGGGCCAGGGCCGTCGCCTCGGCGGTCGCCACCATCTGGGCCGCGTAGATCAGGTTGTTGCACAGCTTGACCACCTGGCCCATGCCCGGACCACCCACGTGCACGACCCGGGCGGCCATCGCCTCGACGGCCGGGCGCACCCGCTCGAGGGTGGCTTGGTCGCCGCCCACCATCACCGTCAGGGTGCCGGCTGCGGCGCCGGCCGTCCCGCCCGAGAGCGGACCGTCGAGATAGCCGGCACCCGTCTCGGCCACCCGGACGTGCTGGGCTCGTTCGACTTCGGGATCGATGGTGGAGCAGTCGACCACCACCTGGCCCGGTCCGAGCGCCCCGACCATGGCGTCCACCACCTCGACCACCTCGGGGGAGTTGGGCACGCACACGAAGATGATCTCGCTGGCCTCGGCCACCCCGGCCGGATCGGCCCCGTCGACCGCCCCCAGGGCGACGGCCGCGTCGATCGGGCCGCGGCCTCGGGAGGCGACGGTCACCGTATGGCCGGCCGCCAGGAGGTTGCGGGTCATGGGCAGCCCCATGGCTCCCAGGCCGATGAATCCGAGACGCATGCGGGTCCTCCGGGGACGGCGACCGACGGTCGCGTGGATGGTCGGGTCGGCGCGACCGGGCAGGCGATCGCGGGGACCGGTCAGCTCGGGTGCGAGGCGACGAAGGCATCCCGGCAGCCGTCGCCGCAGAAGTAGTGGGTGGTGCCGTCGTGGACCAGCTGGGCCGGCGCGTCGGCGACGCGCACCTGCATCCCGCAGACCGGATCGATGGCGTAGTCCCGACCGCCGCCCAGCTGATCGCGGTGGCGGTAGAGCCAGTAGAGCACGCCGAGCACGACCAGGAAGACCAGGTTCAACGCGGTGGTGTAGTTCCAGGAGAAGTGGGTCGGCGCCACCACCTCCGGGCGCTGGGTGGGGATCAGGCCGGCCAGGCTGAAGATCCCTTCGACAGCCAGGCCCGCAGCCACCATGACCAGGTAGAACACGCCCACCAGGCGAATGGTCAGCTGGGCTCCGTAGTACTTGCGGTAGATGAGGATGAGGGGCATGGCCAGCAGGTCAGCGAACAGGAAGCTGATCACACCGCCGAAGGCGATCCCACCGTGCCACAGTGCGGCAGCCATGGGCACGTTGCCCACCGAGCACACGAAGGCCAGGCAAGCGATGATCGGGCCCATCAGGGCGTTCTCCAGGCTGGTCCAGAAGCCGTGGCCCGAGATGAACAGCGTGTTCCACCACTCGACCGGCACCAGCACGGTGAGGAAGCCGGCGACCAGGTACCCGATGAGCAGTTCCCGGCGCAGCATGGTGATGTCACCCACCGTGTAGGTGGCGGCGTCGGACCAGTCGGCTACCGAGCGGACCTTGGTCGTCCACCGCTTGGCATCGAGCTCGGCCTGTCGGTCATCGGACACACCGGCCATCGCCCCGTGGTCGTCATCGTGGGCCAGGTTCTGGTCGGCGGCGACGGGCGCCTGGGTGGTGCGGGACAATCGCCGTCGGGCCGCGTCCACGATCGGCTTGCGCAGGACCACGCCGCCCACCAGCACCAGCAGCACGATCATGATCGGGCCACCGACGAACTCGGCTGCGGCGAACTGCCAGCCCATGAGGATCACCAACACGATCCCCAGCTCCAGCACCAGGTTGGTGGAGGCGAACATGAAAGCCATGGCCGACAGGAAGTCCGCCCCTTTGCGGAAAAGCGACTTGGCCATGGCTGACGCCGCGTACGAACAGCTCGACGACACCATGCCGAAGCCCGTGGCCTTGGCCACGGTCCTCGCGCGGTGGTCGCCCAACGTGGCCTGCATCTGGTCCTTGGACACGAAGGCCTGCACCGCGCCCGACAAGCTGAACCCCAGGATCAGCGCCCACAACGTCGCCCAGAACATGAAGAACGCCTCGCGCAGGCTGTGGCCCACGTCGGCCACGGTGATGAACCCCGTGACCATCGCGTTCATGATCGGACCAGGCGGGCCACCGCGGCCGACGCCTCGGCCAGCTTGTCGTTGGCCTCGTCGCCGCCGGCGTCGATGGCGTCGCGGACGCAGTGGGCCATGTGCTGTCCGAGCAGTTCCAGGGCCACGGCCTGCAGGGCCCGGGTGGTGGCCGAGACCTGGTCGAGCACGTCGATGCAGTACTTCTCCTCGTCGACCATGCGCTGGAGGCCCCGTACCTGACCTTCGATACGACGGAGCCGGCGCTGGATGGCGATCTTGTCGTCGTGGTACCCGGCCATGGTGACGACCTCCCGATCCGAAGCGTTCCGGTCCGTGGACCGGAGGTCGCACTATACCTCTGGGGGGTATATAGCCCAACCCGATCGAGCCCGGTTGGCCGATCGCTAGTCTGGCGTGCGCCAACCGGGGGACCACCGGCCGGCTCATCCCTGGAGGACACCGTGAAGATTGACGGCTCGAGGATCCTGTTGACGGGCGCGTCGTCGGGCATCGGGGAGGCGCTGGCCCCGATGCTGGCCCAGCGCGGCGCCACCGTCGCCATCGCGGCGCGTCGGGCGGATCGGCTGACGGCCACGCTGGGGGCCTGCCGGGCCTATTCTCCCGACTCGGCCATGTGGGCGGTCGACCTGTCCGACCTCGACGCCGCCGTCGGGCTGGTGTCGCAGGCCTGGGACGCGCTGGGCGGGATCGACTGCCTGATCAACAACGCGGCCATGGGCAAGCGCAAGGTGCTCACCCACCACACCGCCCAGGACGTCGACGAGGTCATGCGCACCAACTTCATCTCGCCCGTGCGCATGAACCTGGCGGTGCTGGCGCGCATGCTCGAGCAGGGCTCGGGCACGATCGTCAACGTGGCCAGCGGCGGCGGTCGCTTCGGGATCGCCCACGAGTCGATGTACTGCGCCTCGAAGTTCGCCCTGACCGGCTGGAGCGAGGTGGCGGCCATCGACCTGGCCGACACCCCCATCGAGGTCAAGCTCATCCAGCCCGGTGCCATCGCCACCGAGATCTGGACCCAGCGCGAGGGCGAACTGCCGGGCATGCCCGGCGCGTCGTTCGTCACCGCCGAGGTCTGCGCGGCCGGCATCGTGACCGCTCTCGAGACCGACGGGTTCGAGTTCTACGTGCCCGCCGATCTCGAGCCCATCGTGGATTCCAAGAACGACGACGTGGCGGCCTGGATCGACCTGATGGCCGCCATCGCCCGAGCCGAGCCGTCGCCTGCCCCCTGACCGGACCGGCCGCCAGAGCCTTGGGGAATCGGCTAGGACGGAGACAGGTGGCCCGAGGTTTCGAGGGCGGAGACGATGCGATCGACGGCCTCGTCCACCGTCAGGTCGGTGGTGTCGAGGGTGATCTCGGCGTCGGTGGGCTCCTCGTAGGGGTCGGAGACGCCGGTGAACTCGGGGATGAGACCGGCCCGGGCCTTGGCGTAGAGGCCCTTGCGATCGCGGGCCTCGCACACGTCCAGCGGGGTGGAGACGTGGACGAGCACGAAGCTGCCCGCCTCGCTGACCATGGCCCGGACTTCGCGGCGCAGCTCGTCGTAGGGGGCGATGGGTGCGCAGATGGCGATGCCCCCGGCCCGGGTGATCTCGGCGGCCACGAAGCCGATGCGGCGGATGTTGAGGTTGCGGTGCTCGCGGGAGAAGCCCAGCTCGGACGAGAGGTGGTGGCGGACCCGGTCGCCGTCGAGCAGCGCGACCGAGCGGTGGTCGCGCTCGTCCAGGCGGGCAGCCAGGGCCTGGGCCACGGTGGACTTGCCCGACCCGGACAGGCCGGTGAGGAAGATGGTCAGGCCCCGCTGGCTCAACGGGGGGTAGCGGCGGCGCAGCCGGTCCTCCACCTCGGGATAGGTGAAGCGAGGGGGGAGGGCATCACCCCGATCGAGGCGCAGGCGGAGCTCGGCGGGGGTCAGCGCCTCGGCGGCGCCGGGAGCGTCGGCCCCGCTGTCCCGTGAAGAAGTCGGCTCCGGTCCGGGCGCCGCGAGGCGATCGGTCACCCCGTGGTTGGTCAGCACCAGGTCGCGCAGCCGGGTGTCGCGGGGCTCGACGCCGTAGGTGGGCAGCGGGGTGACCGCCAGCACGGGCTGGTCGGGCAGGTGCGCCAACACGGCCTGCCAGGCGGGCACCAGCACGTTCGGGTCCAGGAGCTGCCCAGGACCGGGACCGATGAGGCCGAGCACCAGCAGGCGGGTCCCGTCACCCGAGCGTGGCGCGGCCCCGGGCCCCGGGCCGGCCGTGTTCGCGGGGTCGGTGACCTCCGACAGGAGACCCTCCATGGCCATCTCGGCGAACACGTGGCGGACATCGGACCGGTGCAGTGGCTCGCGGGTGGCCACTCCGAGGCTGCGCCGGCCGGCGGCGGTGCCCAGGGCGGCCCAGGTGTCGGTCGGCGTGAGCCGCAGATCGGGGAAGTGCCAGTGGGTGGCCGCTTCCACCCCTTCGATCGGACCGGCCAGCCGGTGGGCGTGGTGGTGGCGGACCCACCAGTCGATCCCGGGGCGGGTGAGCTCGGTCTGGCCGTAGAGGGCCTCGGCCTCGGCGCCGACATCGGCCACCCAGTGCTCGGTGACGGTCACCACGGCCAGTAGCACGCCCTCCGGATCGCGCAGCGCGATCAGGCCGGCCGCCTCGGCGGCCGCGGCCAGCGCGGTGGGGACGTCGAGGGTGAGGGGAACCGGGCAGGCGGTGCCGTCGGCCAGCTGCATCTTCCGCCGGATCGACTCGACGTCGTCGCGGGTGGGGTAGCTGGTCAAGGGCCACAGCGCTCCGCTCACCAGCAGCTCGAGCTCGCCCTGCTGGCGGGCGGTGAGAGCCCACGACGGCCCCGCGCCGGCCTGGTCGCTGAGCTGACGCGCCCGCTCCGGGGTCACCAGCAGGTCCGCGGGCGCGTTCATCGACGGGTCGGTGGCAGGCGGAGCGAGGCGTCCCGGGCGGCCATGGCCGCACACTACCGGCCCGCCCTGGGGCCGCCCCTCGACCGGCTTCGACGGGTCAGGTCGGCTCGACGAAGCGCAGGGGGATCCAGCGGACCAGGCGTTCGCGCAGCTCGTGCTCGTAGTGGTGGAACAGGTGCCCGGTGCCCCGGAGCAGGACCAGTTCGCCGGTGCCGGCGATCATGCGCACCATCTGACTGCAGCTGGCCGGCAGGATCTCGTCCTGGTCGCCGTGGACCAGAAGGAGGGGAGTGTCGCCCAGCAGCTCGGCCTGCTCGCACCCGGCGGACTGGGTGGCCAGGGTGACCACGCCGGCGGCATGGCTGGCCAGGGTCACCGCCGCGTTGATGGCCACCGCGCCCCCGAAGCTGTGTCCCACGGTGACGAAGCGGTTGGCGCCGGCGCGAGCGGCCAGCTCGGCCGCGGCCACGGTGTCGATCAGGCAGGCGTCGAGGTCGTTGGGTCGCCGGTAGCCGACACGGATGGTGCCGATCCCGATCTGGGCGAACACCACACCCAGGTCGTGGTAGAGCCCCTCGGCCGGTCCGAGCAGGCCTCCCAGGGCCCCGCCGCACAGCAGGACGACATCGTGCGCCTCACGGGGACCGTGCCATAGAAGCGTGAGCAGGCCCCGGGCGCTGAACATCTCGACGTGGTCGAAGCCCTCGAACACGCTCTTGGACTGGACGGCCAGCACCCCCAGGGAGTCGAGCGGGGTGGTGGCTTCGGGCTCGTCGCGGTCCGACGACAGGTCGGTGAGCGGCGGGTGCGAGGAGCCCGGCTGTCCACGGGCGTCGGGGCCGGATTGGGAATCGGTCAACGAGGTTCCTTCCCGGGTTGTCCGGCCGGGGGCGAGCCGGGTGGAGAGATGATGCCGCGTCAGCGTGCAAGACGCCCTCCCGGGTCGCCCTGAGGCCATCTGGCACCAAGTGGTGCGGGGGGTCGCGGCAGGTGGGCACTATGGTGGGCCGCTCACGGCGGCGTGGCCGAGTGGCTTAGGCAAGGGCCTGCAAAGCCCTGTACGCCGGTTCGATTCCGGCCGCCGCCTCCAAGGTCGGGGCAGGTCAGGACGGTGTCGATCGCTTCGACACCGCCGGACCGCGCGCTCGATGGGCGATCGCCCACCGAGTAGTACTGGGGCGATGGCGCCGCCCAACCGCGATCCGATGTGGCCTCGGCCGCCGCAGGTGTCGGCGCAGCTGGAGCCGGGTGACGGTCTCGACCTGGACGAGGACGCGGCGTGGACCGAGCTGGCGGTCTCGGGTGACTTCGGTGGCGCCCGCGCCGCCGACGTCGCCATCGTCGGGTCCCAACTGATCTCCGTGGCGTTGACCGGGGCCATCCTCGATCGGCTGCACGTGAGCGATTGCGTGGTGATCGACGCCGAGTGGTCCGGCGTGATCGCAGACGAGTGCGAGCTGACCCGCGTCGAGTTCCGGGGCTGTCGGATGTCGGGGCTGGTGGTCAGCCGGGCCCGGCTGCGAGACATCCGCTTCGTCGACTGCCGTCTCGACGGGGCCAGCCTGCGCATGGCCCGGGGTACGCGGGTCGCCTTCGAGGGCTGCGACCTGCGGGGCGCCGACTGCTACGAGCTGGCCCTCCAGGAGGCTCGGTTCGAGCGATGTGATCTCACCGGGGTCGATGTCTCGGGGGCCCAGCTGGCCGGTGTCCGTCTGACCGGCTCCACCCTGGACGAGGTGCGGGGGGCCCGGCACCTGGCCGGTGCGGTGATCGACTGGTCGCAGGTGGTGGCCGTGGGACTCAGCCTGATGGCCGCCCTCGACATCACCGTCGACGACTCGACCGACGGCTCGACCGATGGTTCTGAGGATGCCGCCGGCTCCTGAGCTGGTCCACCATGCCCTGGTGCCGCCAGACCCGGTGGGCAGCAGTTGCTGCGGTCAGTCCAGGTGGTCGGCGGAGGTGAAGCTGATGGCCGCCGCGGTCGAGGCGATCACGATGGTGGGCAGCGCCCGTCGCAGACCGATCCGGCGGATGGCCACGAGGGTGGCGGCGGCGTCCACCAGGTCGCCGAGACCGCCGGCGATGGCCCAGCCCCGCACGGGCGTGCCGGCGGACAGGGCCTGCATGGTGCCGATACCGATGGCCAGATCGCGGGCGGCCAGGCCGCGGATGGCGGCCCTGGCCGCCCGATCGGAGGTCACCGGGCCCAGCCAGCGGCCGCCGGCCCGACCGGGGGAGAGGATCAGGGTGCCGCCCAACAGGACGCGTCCGGCGGCCAGCATGCGCACCACTTGGCGGTGATCCATGCGCCGAGTCTGGCACGGCGTGGCCCCGCTTCCGGTCGGGCCGCCGCCACGCTCGGGGTCGGCTGCTGTCGACCAGGATCCGATTCGCCCGACGCGTCGTCGCTGGTAGGGTGATCGCCCGCAGCGGACCGTTAGCTCAGTTGGTTAGAGCACCTGCATGACGCGCAGGGGGTCAGGGGTTCGAATCCCTTACGGTCCACCCGTTGTCAGATTCACAACCCTGCGGCTTGAGCGGTCGCGCTCCACTGCGGGCCCGACGACGTGATGCCACCCGTCGTCTCATCGTCTCGACCGTTCGGCGATGCAGGGACCCGTAGGCTCGAACGCATGACCATGGCAACCGATCCGAAGCCCGCGAGCCCCGCGACCGCTGCCGCGAACCGCCGCGTCGCGGAACAGCTCGATTTCACCGACACTGCCGACTTCGAGCGCGTCAACCGGGGGATGCTCGCTCGCCTCGACCCTCCTGTCATCCGGGGACAGGGCGGCTCAGTGGTGTGGGACCTCGCCAGCTTCGAGTTCATCGAGGGCGATGCGCCACCCTCGGTGAACCCCAGCCTGTGGCGTCAGGCGAAGCTCAACCTGGCCCACGGTCTGTTCGAGGTGGTACCCGGGATCTACCAGGTACGCGGCTACGACATCTCGAACATCACCTTCATCCGCAGCGATGGCGGTTGGATCGTCGTCGACCCGCTCACTGTCGCCGAGACCGCACGGGCAGCACGGGGACTCGTCGACGAGCAGTTCGGCGAGCTGCCCATCGTTGCGGTCATCTACACCCACAGCCATGGCGATCACTACGGGGGAATCCGTGGCATCGTCAACGACGATGAAGTGGCCTCGGGTGAGGTCTGCATCATCGCCCCGGAGGGATTTCTCGAGGCGGCGGTCAGCGAGAACGTGACCGCCGGGCCGGCGATGAATCGGCGGGGCTTGTACATGTTCGGCGTCCTGCTGCCGACTGGCCCGCTGGGTCAGGTGGACGCCGGGCTCGGCAAGACCATCCCGGTCCTCGGTGAGCGCGGGCTGATCGCCCCGACCCAGGTGGTCAGCGAGTCCGGCACCGTGCTCACCGTCGATGGTGTACCGATCGAGTTCCAGCTCACCCCGGGCACCGAGGCCCCGGCAGAGATGAACTTCTACTTCCCGTCGTACCGGGCGCTCTGTCTCGCCGAGAACTGCAACGCCACACTGCACAACGTGTACACGCCGCGCGGCGCCCAGATCCGCGACGCCCTCGGATGGAGCAGCTACGTCGACGAGGCCATGGAGTTGTTCCTCGAGCGCAGCGACGTCGCCTTTGCGAGCCATCACTGGCCCCGCTGGGGTCATGACGACATCACTCGTCACATGGGCGGTCAGCGCGATATCTACCGCTACCTCCATGACGAGACGATGCGCCTCGCGAACCACGGTCACACACCAATCGAGATCGCGGAGATGATCGAGGTGCCCAACGCCATCACCGACGAGTGGTTCAACCGCGATTACTACGGAACCGTCAATCACAACGTGAAGGCGGTCTACCAGCGCTATCTCGGCTGGTTCGACGGCAACCCCGCACACCTCCACGAACTACCGCCCACCGACGCGGCAACACGCTTCGTCAGCTACATGGGCGGTGCCGACGCCGTCCTGGCGCGGGCGCGGGACGACTTCGAGCGTGGCGAGTACCGTTGGGTCGCGCAGGTGGTGAACCACCTGGTCTTCGCCGACCCAGCCAACCAGGCCGCCCGCGACCTCCAGGCCGACGCCCTCGAGCAACTCGGCTACCAGGCAGAATCCGGGCCGTGGCGGGCGTTCTACCTGACTGGCGCACAGGAGCTGAGAAACGGTTCGCCACACCTGCCCGGACTACGCGGTTCGGTGAGCGTCGACGTCATGCGCGCCATGACGCCCGCAATGGTGCTCGATGACTGCGCGGTGAAGCTCAACGGTCCGCTCGCCGCCCAGCACCCGTGCTCGTTCACCGTCGAGTTCACCGACCGCGGGGAGGGACACCAGGTGATCGTCTCCAACGGTGTGCTGCGACACCGACCGTCGCTCGAGCGAAGCGCCACGACCGTGTCGGCAACGGTCGAGACGGTCATCAGACTCACCAGCGACCTCGTCGAGATCGGCGGTTCGATAGCGGCGGGGGATGTGCACGTCACCGGGCCGTTGGACCCGTTCACCACCTTCCTGTCGCTGCTCGACCAGTTCGGCATCTTCTTCTCGATCATCGAGCCCTGAGCCATCCGGTGTCGGTGAGGCGTCGTGGCCCGGGGTTCGACAGCCGTCCCCAAGGTCCACTCCCCCTCCTGATGGTCCGGACGTGGTGGGCCAGCGGCGGGTCGGGCTCTCGGGCGACTGCGGACGGTTTGGGCCATAGTTGAGGTCCCGCGGGGAGGTGGCCGATGGGCGTCATCATCGATTCCGATCAGCATCTGTACGAAGGCCGGACGATGTGGGCCGACCACATCGAGCCGGCCCTGCGCCACGAGGCCCTGCAGATCCGAGACGACGATCTGGGCTATCCCTGGCTCATCTGGCGTGACCAGCGCCTCGACGTGGCCGATGTGCAGGTGCCGGGCGACACGGCTCGGCTGGGTCGTCAACGTGAGCGCCGCCGCCAGGGTCTGGCGCCTGAGTACGACTACGACGAGAGCCTGCCCGTTTCCCATTGGGATCCCGCCGCCCGGACCGAGCAGCTCGGCGCCCTGGGCGTGGACGAATCGGTGGTGTTCCCCAACTTCGGTCTGCTGTGGGAGCGCCGGCTCTCGTCGTCGCTGCCGGCCCTGACCGCCAACATGGCCGCCTGGAATCGCTGGTGCGCCGCGGTGGTGAGCGACAGCCGCGGTCGGCTGCACCCGGTGGCCCACCTGAGCCTGCGCGATCCGGGGTGGCTGGAGCAGCAGCTGGCCGCGCTGTCTGACGCCGGGGTTCGCCTGGGCATGATCGCCCCCGCCGCGGTGGATGGTCGGCCGCTGTCTGATCCCGACCACGACCGGCTGTGGGCGGCGTTCGTCGAGTACGGCATCACCCCGGTGTTCCACGTGGCCGACCAGCCCCGCGTGCTCGACGAGGCGTTCTACACCGATCCCGATGACAGCTTCGTGCCCGTGCTGGAGTCGGTGTTCCTCTGGGTCCCCCCGGCCGTGGCGGTCACCGATCTCATCGTCAACGGCGTGCTGGCCCGCCACCCGCGCCTGCGCATCGGCATCGTCGAGCTCTCGTCGATCTGGGTGCCCCAGTACCTGCTGATGCTGGACGGCGGCTGGGACTTCACCGGCCAGCTCAACGGCGGGCCACCGGTGCCCCTCGAGCTGCGCCCGAGCGAGTACTTCAGCCGTCAGGTGCGCGTCTCGTCGTTCTCCTACGAGCAGCCCGGCCGGCTGACGGCCCGCTCGGGCGACCTCTACATGTGCTGCAGCGACTACCCGCATTCGGAGGGGACGGGCACGCCGATCGAGGACTACCAGCGGTCCGGGTGCGTGCCCGAAGCCGCGCCCGGCCTGTTCCACGACAACGTCGCCGAGCTGCTCGCCCCCTAGCGGGAGGCCGCCGGGGCCGCCGTCGGGGGTCGGCCGGCAGTCAGGCGGGCGACCGCCGGGCCCGGACGAGGCAGTCGAGCGCAGGTCGCTCGGCCCCGGCCACGGCTCGTTCGACGGTCTCGGCGCGCTCGACGGTGACGTCGATGCCGGCCGTCTCGAGGTCGGCCAGGACCTCCGCCGGGGTGTAGAGCACGGCGGGGTCCGGGGGCCCGCCGGTGCCGTCGGTGAGGTTGCGGCTGTCGTGGGCCACGACGAGGAGGGTGCCCCCTGGGGCCAGGGCCCGGCCCGCGACGGCCATGGCCTGGCCGCGCTGGTCGGCGGGGAGCTGCAGGTAGAACACGGCGACGAGGTCGTAGCCGTCGCGTCCGGGCTCCCAGGTGGTGGCGTCCGCGCAGACCCAGTCGACCTCTACGCCGCGGTCGGTGGCCAGGCGGCGGCCCTTGTCGAGCCCGACGTCGGAGAAGTCGACCCCGGTCGCCGCCCAGCCCTGCTCGGCCAGCCAGACGGCGTTGCGGCCCTCGCCGCACGCCAGGTCCAGGGCCCGACCGGGGCCCAGGCCCGCGGTCTCGGCCACGAGGAAGACGTTCGGATCGGCCTTCCACACGTACTCGGCGGTGCGATACCGGTCGTTCCAGTCCGGTGCATCCATCGGGCCTCCCCGGGGTCCGGTCCGGCGGTCACCAGGCGGTGTTGCCGAACTGTGGTGGTCGGTACGGCGGCCCGGTCAGGGGCGAATCTCGTAGTAGAGGTTGGCCGGCTCGTCGAAGTCGAGCACGCGGAACCGGCTGAAGCCAGCGGCGGCGGTCAGCTCCGCCAGCAGCCCGGGGTGCAGCCCGAGGGTGCCCAGGCCAGCCCCGCCGGGCTCGGACAGCGCGGATGACATGCAGCTCGAGATGGAGAACCCGTACATCATCGCGGCCATGGGGTTCTTGAGGTTCTCCCGGGGTTCGTCCGCGCACCGGATGTCCTTCACCAGCCAGGTGCCGTCCGGGTCGATCGACCGGCGGATGGCCGCCATCGTCGCCCCGGGATCGGTCATGTCGTGCAGGCAGTCGAAGGTGAGGACGAGATCGAAGGTGGGCTCGGCGGGCAGCGCGTCGGCGCCGGCCAGGTGCAGCTCGATGTTGTCGAGTCCGGCTTCGGTCACCAGCTGGCTGGCCCGCTCGATGGCATGTCGGGATATGTCATAGCCACAGAAGCGCGAACCGGGGAACTGCTCGGCCATGGCCGTCAGGGCCACGCCGGCGCCGCAGCCGACGTCGGCAACCGTGGCCCCCACCTGGAGCTTGCCCACCACGTCGTCGAGCGCGGGCAGGATCGTCGGGACCAGTGCCAGTCGGGTCCACGGCCCGAGCATGCGCTCGGTCCGGTGCGCCCCGGCCGGTCCCTGTCGGTCATAGGGCATGCCGAGGCCGGACGTGAACGCCGCGGTCAGGTCGTCCACGAACTCGGCGGTGGGCAGCGACCCGAAGGCGCCAGCTGCGAAGAACAGGCTGTCGTCCTCGTCGGCCAGCACGGCGGCCGCGGTAGGGGTGAGCTCGAACCGGCCGTCGTCGTGCCACTCCAGCAAGCCCGCCGCGCCCTGGCCCCGCAACCACTCGCGCAGCCACCGTTCGTGCAGGCCCGTGCGGTCCGCCAGCTCCTGCGAGCTGAGCGGGCCCGCATCCCGCATCGCCCGGTACAGGCCCAGGCGGTCGCCGAGGTGGATCAGCAGCGAGACCATCTCACCTTGCTTGTACGTCCACACCTGGTAGGCGAAGAGCCCGATCTCGTCCGCGGTGGGTTCGGTGGGCTCGGTCATGGCGAGGGTCTTTCGAACAGCAGGCGGATCACGGCGTCGGCGTGCGTGTCGACGGTCTCGGGCGCAAGCGAGTCGAATCCTGCCAGCCGGCGGCACTCGGGCGCCAGCCCGAAGGTGGGGGCCGCCCGGGTGACGAGGCACGGGAGGAATGGGCCGCGGGTCGACGGGGGCAGTCGGCGCCCGGGTGTCCTAGTGTCGAACCTCGTCAAAGCCCGCCTCGGCGGGGCGGCCGCGGCGGGCCAGGATCCATTGGAAGTAGCCGAGCAGGATGCCGGTGGCGTCGAGGCCGGTGGCCAGCCGACCGATCAGACGGGGCGGCAGGTACTGGGGCCCACCGGGCCAGGTGTGGCCACCGCCCTCGATGCGGTGCAACACGATGGGCACGCCGGCCGGTCCCATCCAGGTGAGTCGCACCACCCCGAGATCACCGGCCGGTTGGCTCAGCCGCTCCAGCAGCGGCCGTGGATCGCACCCGGCGATCCGGGCCCAATCGGCGGCCAGTGCCTCGGCGCCCATGCACACACCCCGACTCCCCAGATCCGAGCCACCATCCCCGCCGTCCCGGGAGGTGCGCCGGCCGGCCCGGCGCCTCGCCCCGAAGGTCGGGCTGGCGACCGCACCGCCGCGGTAGGGGATCAGCGGATCGGCGTCGCCGCTGAACATCATCACCGGCATGGGCCCAGGCGACGCCGGCGAGTTGGTCGGCGCGCCCACCCCAGAGGTGCCCGCGACCAGTCCGATGCCCGCTACGCGGTCGGGCGCCACGCGGGCCAGGTGATCGCTCATGAACGCCCCGTTGGAGATGCCGCACACGAACACGGCCCTCGGGTCGGTCACCCCGCGGCGCGACAATCGGTCGATCAGCTCGACCAGGAAACTGGCGTCGTCCACCTCCGCCCGTCGAGCCAACCCGACGCCGGTGCGGCCATCGTTCCACCCTCGGTGCAACCCGTTGGGGAACACCGTGGTGAAACCGGCCTGGGCGCCGCGCCGGGCGAGATCGGTCAGGCGCACCATCCCGGGGGCCTGCCCGCCGCCACCGTGCAGGGCGATGACGGTGGGACGGGGTTGACCAGCTGACCCGCTCACCAGGAAGGTCCGCTCCTGGCTGTCGACGTCCATCGAAAGCAGGGCCAGCCCATCGGCGGCCTGCCGCGCCGCCATGCGGGCGGGGCGTCGCCTTGGGCGACTGGCCGCCGTGCTCGGCGTGGGGTTGCTGGGCCGCGGTGTCGGGCTCGACTCCCGGTTCATGGCGATCTCCGATCCTCGAGATCCACGGATGACTGGCGCGGTGGAGGTGGACCGCGACCTGCCGGCGGTGGCTACCCCATCAGCTTGTCCGCCAGATGTGAGGAATCCGCGAAGACCGGGTCAGGACTCGTCGATCTTGAGGCCCGGCCATTCGGCGCGGAACTCCTCGGCCATGGCCGCGTATGGGCCACCCTCGCCCTCGAGTGCGGTCAGGAAGGCCGTGATCAGGGCCCGGTAGAACTCCTCGCCCTCGGGCGGTGAGATCGGGTACCCGCGCTGCTCGGCCACGTCGGCCAGGTGGGCGGCGATCAGGAACCAGGTCCCGCCCAACGAGGTGATCTGGTCGGTGGGGACCTCTGCCTCCCATTCGAACACCGCGCTGGTGGCGGCGGCGCGCTCCCAGGCGTCGAGGTAGGTCTCGAACAACTCGGCCACCTCGGGCGTCAAGGGCACGCCGAGCTCGCTGGGTCGTACCAGGGATCCGCTGACGACGGTGCGGGCGTATGCGATCCACAGAGTGACCCCGGCAGACGACAACGGCCCGACCTGTACGCGCACGGCCGCAGGGTAGACCGCGACGCGCTCGGCTGGTCAGTCGATGACGAGCTGGGTGGCGTCGAGGTCGATGATGGCGGCTACCGACCGGTCGATCATGGCATGCACCAGCTCGCTCACCCGATCGTTCACCAGATCGGCGTTGGCTCCCGCGCTCATCGGGTAGCAGAAGCTGAACAGCACCGAGCGGCGGTAGTCCTCGAACAGCTCGTCGAACCCGTAGTCGGCCACGCCTCCGGCCAGCAGCCGATCGTGGTAGCGGTGCAGCATCTCGGGCTCGTGGGCCCGCCGGTCCTCGACGGTGAGGCTCTGGCCCATGAAGTAGGCCAGGTCGAAGGCGCCCTGGTTGCGATAGCAGATCTGCCAGTCCACGATCCGTAGCCCACTGTCGCCCGACACGCCCGAGGCGCCGAAGAAGAGGTTGTCGAGGCGCACGTCGCCGTGGGCCAGCGTCCAGGGATGGTTCGCCGTCTCCTCCATCAGCGCCGGACCGATCTCGGACCAGCGCTCACCGATGCGGTGGAGCTGGGTGGGCACGTGATCGCCGAAGCGCGCCAGGAACACGGGCCAGTCGGCCTTGGTCGCCTGGGCGTGGTACTGCGGGTAGGGCGGGTCGCTGGGGCGCTCGATGAACGGATGGTCGAGCAGGCGGGGGTTGGCGAACCACTGGGCATGGAGGTCGGCCAGCTGACCGATGACCTGGTAGGCGTCATCGACGGGACAACCTTCGAGCTGGTCGCACATCCGGCGATCAGACAGATCTTCGAGCACCAGCACGAAGTCGTCGCTGGCCGGGTCGTGGCCGGCGAAATGGCAGGTCGGCGAGCGCAGCGACAGCTCCGGCGCCAGGTGCTGGTAGACACCGACCTCGCGCTCGTAGAAGCGATACCCCCGGGCCACCTGGCGGATGGGTTCGTGCTGCGACGCCAGCTTGACCACCACCGAGGCGGGGCCGACCCCGACCGTGTACGTGGGCGACAGGCGGTAGAGCAGGGCCATCACGCCCACGCCCACGCCCACCGGTTCCACGTCGAACCCCGACACCTGCACGGGCAGTCCACCGTGGGGGGTCAGCGCCGCGCTGAGCCACTCGTCGGTGATGTCAGCGATCGTCTTCGGAACCGTCAGCCGCTCGTCCATCGAATCCCCCAGTTGATGCCTTGACGTGGGGCAAGTCTGTCACCCGCTCCTGTCGGTGCGCTCGATTGCCTTCCCGCAGCGGAGGCGTCGCTCAGGCGTGATCGATCGGACTGGCCCGCACGGTCACGGGGATGCCGTTGAGCACTGCGTTGCCCGACAGCGGATCGAGCACCTGCCCGTCGGTGAGGATGTTGGAGTTCACGCCGGCGTGGCCGGCGGCCACGCCCAGGCGGGTGCCGGCCAGGTCGTGGCCCCACCCGTGGGGCAGGCTCACCACGCCGGGTCGGATGGCGTCGGTGATCTCGACCGGTGCCACCACCTGACCCACCCGGGAGGCCACCTCGGCCTGGGCGCCGTCGACCAACCCCAGCTGGCTGGCGTCGTCGGGATGGACCTGCAACGTGCAGCGCTCCTTGCCTTTCACCAGCACGTTCACGTTGTGCATCCAGGAGTTGTTGGAGCGCAGGTGACGTCGCCCGACCAGGACCAGCCCGCCGTCGTGGCGGCGGTCGCGGTCGCGGTCGAGGGCACCCTGCAGCCGGACCAGATCCTCGAGCACGGCGGGGGCGTCCAGTTCGACCTGGCCCGAGGGGGTGCGCAGCACGTCGGGCAGTCGGGGTTGCAGCGGGCCCAGGTCGATGCCGTGGGGGTGGGCCTCCAGCCGGGCCAACGAGAGCCCGTCGGGCACGGCGCCGAACCAGTCCCCGTAGGGCCCGGTGCGGATCATGGCGTCGACCACCCGGTCCACCGCGCTGGGGCCGCCCAGCTCGGCGACCAGGTCCTCGAGGCCGCGGTCGGCGATGGGGGAGTCGGGTGACTTCATGGCCCCCTGGAGCACCCCGGCAACCATGGTCTGGTCGATGCCGGTCACGTCCGCGTCGGCTCCCTGACCGGCGACGATGTTGGCCAGCCTGGCCATGACCTCGTGCTCGGTGGGGCCGTCGGGCTCGAGGATGGGCGGCGCCCATTCCACGAAGTTGCGCACGGCCAACGAGAAGAAGGCCATCGGGAACTCGCTGCGGGCCAGGGGGGACGGTGCGGGCAGGATCACGTTGGCCCGGCGGGTGGTCTCGTTGCGGTAGATGTCCACGCTGACCATGAACTCGAGGGAGCCGAGGGCATCGTCGAGGCGGTGGCTGTCCGGAGTGGACACGACCGGGTTGCCGGCCACGGTGATCAGCGCACGAACCTGGCCGGCTCCGGGGGTCTCGATCTCGTCAGCCAGGGTGGCCACGGGGAACTCGCCGTAGACCTCGCCGAAGCCCTTGACCCGGCTCGTGTGTCGACCGAGGGCGAAGCCCCGTCCTGGTCCGGGTCGGTCGCCCCGATCGTGCGCGGGGAGCGGGAACATCACGCCGCCGGGTTGGTCGAGGTTGCCGGTCAGGGCGCTGAGCACGTCGACCGCCCAGGCGGCCACGGTGCCGAACTCGGCGGTGTGGGTGCCGATCCGGCCGTAGATCGCGGCGGTGGGGGCGGCCGCCACCTCCCGGGCCAGCCGCCGGATGAGCTCGGCCTCGACGCCGCAATGTTCGGCCACCGCGTCGGGGGTGAGGGCGGCGACGGCGTCGCGGACCTGATCGATGCCACGCAGGTGGGGCCCGGCCGCACCGGGCTCGACCAGGTCCTCGTCGAACAGCACCTGGATCATGGACACCAGCAGGTGGGCGTCGGTGCCGGGGCGGACGGCGATGTGTTCGTCCGCCTCTTCGGCCGTGCGGGTCCGGCGTGGATCGACCACGACCACCTTGCCGCCCCGCGCCTGGATGCCTTTGACCCGGCCGGGGAAGTCGGGCGCGGTGCACAGCGAGCCGTTGGACTCCCAGGGGTTGGCGCCCAACATGAGGAGGTAGTCCGTGCGATCCAGGTCGGGGACGGGCATGAGCAGCGCGCCCCCGAAGAGCAGGCCGCTCGACACGTGCTTGGGCATCTGGTCGACGGTGCTGGCCGAGAACACGTTGCGCGAACCGAGGGCTTTGCCCAGGACCCGGTTGTAGAGCACGCCCGACAGCGTGTGGGCCGAGGGGTTGCCGAAGTACAAGGCCACGGCGTCGCGCCCGTGGGTGTCGAGCACCGCGGTCAGGCCCCGCTCGATCTCGGCGAACGCCTCGTGCCAGCTCACCTCCTCCCAGGTGGCGGTGGCCGGGTCGTCGCCTCGGCGGATCAGCGGCGTCCGCAGGCGATCGGGATCCTCGTGCAGCTGCTTGAGGGTCGAACCCTTGGGGCAGATGAAGCCTCGGCTGAAGGGGTTGTCCCGGTCACCCCGGATGCGCACCACCTGCGGGCCGCGCATGGTGATCTCCAGCCCACAGGTCGCTTCGCAGAGCGGACACGACCGGTGGTGGACGCTGGTGTCGGACATCGTCACGGTCAAGGCTCGGCCCCCCTGGTCACGGCGCCGGGCGACCACGACCACCTCGATCCTACGGCCTCGCCGGATCGGTCAGCTCGAAACGCGCCTGTGGTCGGCCTGGGCGGCCGCGAACGCAGGTGACACCCCGTCGAGGATGACCGTCTGACCGGCACGGTCGAGCCTCGCCAGGATGGATCCGGCTGGGCGCAGCGCGGCACCCAGCGCGAAGGCGACGGCCACCACGACCCCAGCCAGCCAGACGACGGTCAGACCCCTGGGGATCCGACCCGCAGCCCAGGTGGCCCCGGCACCACCGATGACGACCACGGCGAGCGTGACGGTCCAGCCGATCCGTCGTCGGCGGCGGACCCGGCGGACCGCGCCAGTTGAACACGGCAGGGTGCCCGTGGCCGCCCGCCCGATCAGCACCGGCAGGCCCAACGCCACCAGGATGCCCCAGGGCGCGGCCAACAAGGCCAACAGCGGCCAGCGGGGGAGATAGCGAGCGCGCACCACGATCCGGTTCCGGGTGGGCACACCGGTCGATACGCAGAGCTCGCCCAGGTCGCCGACCCGAAAGGTGTCGAGGGGAACGAGCACCTTCACGTCGACTGGGTGGTCAGCAGCGTATCGATACCGCGCTGTCCGGCCAGGTGACGAGCCAGGCGGCGGAGGTCGCCGACGGTGGCCGTGGCCGTCAGCACGTCGACGGGTACCTCGCGGCCGGCGAGGTCATCGAGCAGGCACAGCATCTCGAGCATCGCCATCGAGTCGAGATGCAGGTCGGCACGCAGATCGAGATCGTCGCGCAGTCCGCCCGGCTCGAGTCCGGCGGCCTGGGCGCAGTGCTCGTCCAACTCTTCGAGGGGGCGCGGGCTGGTCGCGCCCGAAGCGCCTCCGACTGATGGGATCGCCGGGTCATCGAGGCACGTCCAGCCGGTTGGCGACATCGCCTGGGCGAGCGGTGATCGGCGGAGGCTTTCGGCGAACGAGGCGCGGGTGATGGCGGCCACCACCAGGTCCTGCCGGCGGCCGTTGATGCGGAAGTGGTCGCGCAGCACGCCCTCGGTGATGGCGGCCTGCCGAAGCGCGCCCCCCAGGCGAGCGAAGCTGTCCTCGGTGAGGTTCAGGTAGATCTTCCGCAGATCGAAGGAGCTGAGGCACTCGTCCACGAAGAGCATGGCGCCCTGCACGATGAGGCCAGATCCGAGGAAGCGGGAGAACTCGGCCACCGACAGCTCGGCGTGCCCGTCGCCTGCCTCGAGGTTCCCCAGAGAGGCGACCCCGACGAGCTCGTCGTCGAGGTCGACCACCACCACCAACCGGGCCACATCGTGGAAAAGCAGCCGTTCGAAGTCATGGATGGGCACGCTTCGGCCCCGCCAGCGCCAGGTGTTGGCCACCGCCGGGTGGGTCAGCCCGGCGTGGAGCTGCGGGTACCAGCTCGGATCGATCTCGAGCAGCCGAACCCGCGTACCGGTTCGGACCAGCCGCTGCTCAGCGGGAGTATCGGCCAGGGCCACGGTGGTCAGCGTCCGGCGCCCGAGGCCGGTTCCGAGCCGGAGGGCGGTTCCGACACGATCGACGGGTACTGGGCCAGGCAGGCTCGATCCCCGCGGCTGAGCCCGTTGCCGGACGTGAGCGCCGTGCCGGGCTTGGTCGGATGCGCGGCGGCATAGGCCCGCATGCGATCGAGCACGTAACCCCGGGCGTCGGTCGGTGCCGCCGAGCCAGCAGTCTGTTGTCCGGCGATGCAGAGATCGAAGCCGTTGTTGGCGGCCTTCACCCAGGCCGAATCGGCGCGGCGCTGCAGGTGGTACACCTGCTCGATGGCCTCGACGTGCTGTCGCTGGCAGATCTCGTCGAGCGCGCCGCGGGCATCGACCGACTGGCTCGCCAGCGCGGCTGGTGACCCGTCGACCCGGTAGGTGTAGTCGGCCTGGTAGCCGTCTCGCGAGAGGGTGGGCCTGGACACGGTGACCGACAGATGGAAGCCGTGGGCTGCAGCCTGGGCCAGGAGCTGATCCTCGACGCACGCCGCGGCCTTGGACTTGGCCGCCAGGTAGGCCGACCGTGTGACCGGACCGGCTGCCAGGACTCGGGCCTGTTCGGGGTCGGCCTTGCTCGTGATCGAGGACTCGAGGGCGTGGGCTGAGGAGCTCGACACGAGCAGGCCCGCCAGCTCGGGCTGCGCGCCGGCCCCGGACTGCGATCCGTAGGCGGCACCCGCTCCGAGACAGGCCAGCAGGCCGACGAGCGAGAGCAGGATGGACCGCCACTGCATCCCGTGGCGGGGATGATCGCGGCGGAGCGGGTGGAGGTGGTCGTCGGGCACGGTTTCTCCGTTCATGAGCAGACATTCCCGAGGCCGACGAAGTTGCCGCCGGTGTCGTTCGACTTCCATTTGTGCGGGTAGCAGGTGCCGTTGGGGTCGATGCCGGACATGTCCGGATACGAGTAGGACCGCTCGATCGCGCAGCCGCCGGTGTAGCTCGAGTACTCCTGGAAGCCGGCGGGCTGCGAGTTGGGGTAGTTGACCCCGACCCAGCCCTGGGTGTTGCAGACCAGGCTCCAGGGTGTGGCCGGGTTGAAGCTCTCCTGGTTCTGGATGCCCGAGACCCTCTGCACGCCGCTGTAGGGCGAGTTGTGGGCCACCGACGCGTAGCCGGCGGCGACCTTGCCGCCCGACAGGATGGTGGTGACCCATCCGGCGTGGGCGACCCCCGCCATCCCGCAGAACGCGGCGGATCCGACCGCTGCTCCCACCGTGCCGCGCCACGCGGCTTGCCATCTTCCGGTCATTGCACTCCCGTCTTCGTCGGATGAGCACGCCTGACCGTCTCGGTCGGCCGTCTCATCGCTCCGCCTAGCACCTACGGGATAACTAGAACACAGGATAAACCGATATGCAAGCCTAGTGCTGATTGTTTCTATCCATATCCACACGTAGGTGCCCCGACACTGGGTCGCCGGGTTCCCGGAATGCGGACATCGGCCTGCTACGGTTCCGACCGAGGTACGAGGGCGAGGGATGACCGTTGGCCGTTCGAGGTTTCACGAACCAGGAGGAGCCGGAGCCGCTTCGTCCCTACACAGGAGCGGGGACCGGCCCTGCCCAGAACCTGGTGGATGACCGGGTGGTCGAATCGGAGCCGACGCCCGATCGGACCGACCTCACCACCACCACGGCCGGCGAGCGGTACTCGGCCTGGGCCGATCGGATGCGAGACAAGCGTCGCCGTGACCAGGCACGCATCCGTGGCACCGACCCCGAAGCCGGGTCGGCGGGCCCGAACTGGTCGCACTGGAACGCCGACACCGTGCTCGGTCGAGCAGGTGAGCACGAGGTGGACGACCTCGTAGCGGGCCGGTCAGACCAGGCGCAACTGCTCGGCGTGTTGGGTCTGGGACCAGGTGCCACCCAGGACGAGGTCGCGGTGGCCTACCGGGGCCTGGCCAAGGTCCACCATCCCGACCGATGGGCCGAAGCCGACGAGGCCACGCGCCGTCACCACTCCGAGGAGATGCTGCGGGTCAACGCCGCCTATCGGGCGCTCCGCGCCGTCCCCATCACCTGAGCGCGCAGGCCGCTCTCGGCCCGGTCGCCCTCACCAGCTGAGCGAGGTTCGCGCCGGGGCGAGCGACCTACAGGGTGAGGTTGGCCTTCGCGATGTGCTTGCCCGTGCAGCAGTGCTGGAAGAGCTTCGGGCTCGACTTCTCGTCGAACTCGGTGGTCGGGAAGGTCAGGCCGACGGCGCCGCCCAGGCCGGGCGGCCCGAAGTCGAAGGAGAATCCCTCGACCTCGCTCCGGGCCAGGTCGGCGAGGCGCTCGGCGGCGAGCACCAGCAACGCTCGCACGACGACCCGGTCGTGGTCGTCGAGCCCGTCGCCGACGTCGATCTTGGTGGCGAGGGCCTCGATCTCGTCGACGGTCACCGTCACAGTGTCGCTCATGGCTGATCTCCCTGGGCATGGCCCGCTGGTCACATCGCCCGGCGAGCAGCGGACAGGGTATCCGACGTCCCCAGCTCGGTTCCGTTACCGGCCTGTGGTCCTGCGCGAGATCGCGGGCGCGGTTCATGGACCGCCTGTTCTCGTTCTTCGGCCTTTCGGAGCACGACGCGATCCGAGCGATGGAGCTCGCGGCAGCGGATCGGGCAGACTCGGCGTCGCGGTCGCGTCGTGCGGCAGCAGATCGAAGCGAAGGAAGATCTCCTATGGCGCAGAAGAAGCGTTGGTCAGAGCTGTCGCCGGCGGCGAGGACCGCCATCGTGGTGGGAGGGGCCGTCGAGGCGGTCGTCACCACGATCGCCCTGCGAGACCTGGTCCGCCGACCCCGTGGCGACGTCCGGGGTCGCAAGCTGCTCTGGTTCATCGGCTTCTTCGTCCAGCCGTTCGGGCCACTCCTCTACCTGCGCGTCGGTCGTCGCCGAGCCCGGGCCTGACCCCAGGGCGTCAGATAGTCGAGCAAGCGATCGAGCACGTCGGTGGACGAGGAACCGCTGAACCGGTACTTCGACGGCGACACCATGGTCCTCGAACGGAACATGACCGGCACCGTCATCGGCGAGATGCTCGGCATCCCGGGCAACGATCGCCGGATCACCTTCGGCGTCCTCCACGTCTTCGCCTTCCGCGACGGCCTGATCAGCCGCGAGCGCGATCGTCGCCCAGTTGACGGCCGCCTGAGTCAGGACGCGTCCCGACCTCGTCGAGCGGCGGGACCCCGATCGGATGATCTCAGGGGTTCGGGCGGGGCTCTCGGGGTAGTCCGAGGATGCGTTCGCCCATGATGTTGCGCAGGACCAGGGTCGTGCCGCCCATGATCGTGTACGCCGGGGCATAGCAGGCGCCTCGCGACACCCGACCCTCGAGCAGGGCATCGGCGCCGGCCACCCGGGCCGCGAACTCCGCCACCTGCTGTTCGAACTCGGTGCAGAAGGTCTTGGTCACCGCCGAGAACCCGGCCGGGGCCTGGCCCGACACCTCGCGCAGCACCAGGTGTCGCCCGATCCGGTAGCCGGTCTCGAGCCTCGCCAGTTCCTGGCGAACCAAGGGATCGGCGGCGTCGGCCAGACGCCAGCGCGTCCTCGAACAGGGCCCGGTTCGAGACCAGGCGGTCGATGCCGCCCCGCTCGTGCTCCATCTGGCGCATGACCTGGCGGAAGCTGCCGTTGAGCTCACCCACCAGGTTGGCGCCCGGTACCCGCACCCCGTCGTAGACGACCTCGCAGAAGTGGCGGTTGCCGGTCATGTCGGTGATGGGCGAGATGGACACGCCAGGGGCGTGCAGGTCGACGATCAACTCGGACAGCCCGGCATGGGGTGGGGCGTCGGGATCGGTGCGGGCGATCAGGTAGCACCAGTCGGCGTCGAGTGCGCCGCTGGTCCAGATCTTGGTGCCGCTCACGATCCAGTCGTCGCCGTCGCGCTCGGCCCGGGTGCGGATGGCGGCCACGTCGCTGCCGGCGTCGGGTTCGCTCATCCCGATCGACCACGACGAGGTGCCGGCGATGATGTCGGGCAGGAAGCGCGCCTGTTGGTCCTCCGTGCCGAACTGCATGAGCGTGGGCCCGATCTGGCGATCGGCGAACCACGACGTGGCCACCGGCGCCCCGGTCGAGATGAGGGACTCGAACACCACGAAGCGCTCCAACGGGCTGCGCCCGCCCCCGCCCACCGAGGTCGGCCAGGTCATGCCCAACCAGCCGCGCCGGGCCAGCTCCAAGGAGAACGGGCGCGACGTCCCCACGATCCACGAGTCCTCGCGCACGGCCCGCGAGACCGCGACCTCCTGTCCGAGCGCGAGCGCCTCACGTCTCAACGCCTCCAACTCGGGGCCGAACCGGTAGTCCACCAACGAAAAGTAACCTGCCGGCTGTGGAGTTCAATCTGGCCGACCTGTTCGAAGCCGTGGCCGACACCGTGGCCCAGGCCGAAGCCCTGGTGTGCGGCGACGGGTCTGGCGTCCACCGCCGCCAGACCTACGAGCTGCTCGACCGCCGCGCCAACCAGGCCGCTCACGCCCTGGCCGCGGTCGGGGTCGGCCCCGGTGATCCCGTCGGGCTCCACCTGCACAACGGCCACCCCTTCATCGAGCTGATGCTGGCCTGCTACAAGCTGCGGGCCATCCCGGTGAACGTGAACTACCGCTACGTGGCCGACGAATTGGCCTATCTGTTCCACGACGCCGGGCTGGTCGTGCTGTGCACCGAGCCGGAACTGGCGGTCGAGGTGGAGTTGGTGCGGGGTCGGGCCCCGACGCTGCGCACCGTCATCCTCGACGGCGACGACTACGAGTCCCGGCTGGCCGACCAACCCGATGCGCGTCCCCAGGTGTCGGGGCGCAGTGCCGACGATCGCTATCTGCTCTACACGGGCGGCACCACCGGTCCGCCCAAGGGCGTCGAGTGGCGCCACGAGGACATCTACTTCGCGTCGCTCGGCGGCCGGGGCACGCCCAGCAAGGGCGTGCCCGCCCTGCGCTCGGCCGACGAGATCATCGATCGGGTGCGCCACGGCGATCCGATCATGCGGCGCCTGCCCCTGTGCCCGCTCATCCACGGCGGGGCCATGTGGGTGGCGCTGCAGACCCTGCTCAACGGTGGCGCCCTGGTCCTCGACACCAGCCGCCACTTCGATGCCACCACCGCGGTCGACCTGTTGGCCCGCGAACGGGTAGAGCTGACCATGCTCATCGGCGACGCCACCGCCCGGCCCATCGCCGATGTCATGGCCGCCGATCGCGCCCGCCCCGACGGTGGTCGCTACGACCTGAGCGCACTGCAGGTCATCGCCTCCGGCGGGGCGGTGCTGTCCACCTCGGTGAAGGACCAGCTGCGTCGACTGCTCCCCGACACCAAGCTGGTCGACACGTTCGGGGCCTCCGAGACCGGCGGGCAGGGACGTCTGCGGGCCAGCGCCGAGGGTGGCCCGCCTCGGTTGGTCACCGACGAGCACACCGTCGTGTTCGACGGCGACCTGAAGCCGGTGGAGCCGGGGGCGGTGGGCAGGCTGGCCCGATCGGGTTGGGTCCCGCTCGGCTACCGCGGTGATCCCGAGCGCACGGCGGCCACCTTCCCGGTGATCGACGGGGTGCGCTGGTCGATACCCGGCGACCTGGCCCGCCTGGAGGATGACGGCACCATCGCCCTCCTGGGTCGCGGCTCGACCTCGATCAACACCGGAGGTGAGAAGGTCTTCCCCGAAGAGGTGGAGAACGCCCTCAAGGGCCATCCCGCTGTGTTCGACGCGCTGGTCGTCGGGGTGCCCGACGAGCACTACGGGGAGCGGGTGGTGGCCGTGGTGTCGATGCGCCCGGGGCGGGTCACCGCCGAGCCGACCGAGCCCGCCCAGTCCCGAGGGCCGACCGACGCCGAGCTCGAGGCTCACGCGCGGCGACATGTGGCCGGTTACAAGGTCCCCCGCAGCTGGATCCGGGTGCCGCGCTGCGAACGCCTGCCCACCGGAAAGCCCGATTACCGCTGGGCCCGGGCCGTGGCCCTCGAGGCACAGGGCTAGCGTCTCCGCCATGCGAGCCGTCGTGCTGGAGAGCTACGGGGATCCTGAGGTGCTGACCCTGCGCGGGCTGCCAGATCCGGCTCCCGGCCCCGACGAGGTGGTGGTGGAGGTGGTCGCCACCGCCCTGAACCGGGCCGACCTGTTGCAGCGCCGCGGCTTCTACCCTGGCCCGCCGATGCCTCAGGAGATCCCGGGCATGGAGCTGAGCGGCCGCGTGGCCGAGGCGGGGGAGCGGGCCACCCTCTGGCAGGTCGGCGACGAGGTGATGGGCATCGTGGGCGGTGGCGCCTACGCCGAACGCATCGCGGTGCACGAACGCCAGCTGATGGCGGTGCCCGATTCGGTGGCCCTGGCGGACGCCGCCGCAATCCCCGAGGTGTGGATCACCGCATTCGACGCCCTGGTCGTCCAGGGTGGCCTGACCTCGGGCCGCACCGCCCTGGTTCATGCCGGAGCCTCGGGGGTGGGTACCGCCGCCATCCAGATCGCCAAGGCCATCGGCGCTCGCATCATCGTCACCGCCTCCGCGGGCAAGGTCGATCGCTGTCTGGCGCTGGGCGCGGATCGGGCGGTGGATTACGTCGCCGAGGACTTCGTGGCCGCCACACGCGAGCTCACGGGTGGGACCGGTGCCGATGTCATCCTCGACGTCGTCGGCGGCGACTACGTGGATCGCAACCTCGACGCCGTCGCCCTGCGGGGCCGCATCGTGCAGGTGGGCACCATGGCCGGCGGCGACACCCACATCAATGTGGGCAAGCTCATGGCTCGACGGGCCGCGCTCATCGGCACCATGCTGCGGTCACGGCCGCTGGAGGAGAAGGTGGCAATCACCCGGCTCTTCGCGGCCGAGATCCTGCCCCGGTTCGACCGCGACGGCCTGCACCCGGTGATCGATCGCCGTTTCACCCTCGAGGAGATCGCCTCGGCGCACCGGGCGATGGAGGCCAACGAGAACGTGGGCAAGATCGTCATCGACGTGGCCCCGGCTTGAGCCGCGGCCCGCCCGGGTTCGCCAGCGCGCCGCACCCCAGGTCGTCAGGTCGTCAGGTCGTCAGGTCGTCAGGTCGTCAGGTCGTCAGGTGGAGGGTGGTCGTAGCCGAGCAGGGCGATCTCGCGGCGGAACTCGTGGCGCACCCAATGGTCGAGCTCGGGGGTGAACGTCACACCGTCACCGTCCACCCGGTAGCCGGCCTTGTCGCGGGGGAGGTCCACCGGCTGGTCCAGACCGATGCGGGCCATCACCTGGGCCAGGTCGTCCTCCAGGCTCTCGTACCGACCGATGAAGTCGACGGCCACCCGATCGCCGATCGTGTACAGGGGCCAGGCGCTCAGGTTGGGCGTGGCACGCACCCACGTCTCGAAGTCGGGCCGCGCCGTCATGTCGCGGGTGCGCCACCAGTAGAACGACACCAGCTTCTCCCACGGGTCGCGCTCGAAGCAGAAGGTGAAGTAGCTGTCCCAAACCGACCGGCCCAGCCGGTCGCGCAGCCGCCAGGCCGGCATGTGCTGGTAGTAGCGGTTGCGGACGCGCCACTGCTTGAGGGTCAGCTTCACGTTGGGCGGGTCGGGGTGATGGACGAGCTCTGCCATCGGGTTCCAGCGGCCTGCAAAGTTGCGTTCGCCGCCGCCTCTGATCACGTCGTCAGGTCCCAGGAACTGGTTGAGGAACCGCTCGATGCTCGTCCCGGCCGTCTTGCGTGTCTTGACGAAGATGAACCGGTGTCGGTGGCTGATGATCACGCCGGGCCGGCGGGGTCGGCCGTCAGCGGGCGTCGATGCCGACGTAGTCGCGCACCTGGGCCCCGTCGTAGAGCTGGCGGGGTCGGGCGATCCGCACGTCCTGGTCGAGCAGCTCCTGCCAGTGGGCCAGCCAGCCCGAGGTGCGCGGGATGGCGAACAGCACGGTGAACATCTCGATGGGGAAGCCCATCGCCTGGTAGATCAGACCCGAGTAGAAGTCGACGTTGGGGTAGAGCTTGCGGCTGATGAAGTAGTCGTCGGTCAGCGCGACCTCCTCGAGCTTCAGCGCGATGTCGAGCAGCGGGTTCTTGCCGGTGACCTCGAACACCTCGTAGGCGGTCTGCTTGATGATCTTGGCCCGCGGGTCGTAGTTCTTGTAGACGCGGTGGCCGAAGCCCTGGAGCTTGCCCTTGCCGGCCTTCACGTCCGCGATGTAGCCGTCGACGTTGTCGAGCGAGCCGATCTCGGTGAGCATCCGGATGACCGCCTCGTTGGCGCCGCCGTGGCGGGGGCCGTAGAGGGCGGCGGCGGCGGCGGCGGTGCAGATGTAGGGGTCGGCGTGCGAGCTGCCGACGACCCGCATGGCCGTGGTGCCAGCAGTTCTGCTCGTGGTCGGCGTGGAGGATGAACAGCACGTCGAGGGCCTGGGCCAGCACCGGGTTCGGCTCGTAGTGGGGCTCGGCCATCTTCCACATCATCGACAGGAAGTTGGCGGAGAAGTCGAGGTTGTTGTCCGGGTAGACGAACGGCATGCCCGACGCTGAAGCGGTGGGCGCCCGCGGCGATCGTCGGCATCTTGGCGATGAGGCGGATGATCTGCTTGTCGCGGGACTGCCGGCGTCGTAGATGTCCTTGGCCTCGGGGTAGAAGGTCGACAGGGCGGCCAGCGGTGGAGACGAGCATGCCCATGGGGTGGGCGTCGTAGTGGAAGCCCTCCATGAACCGCTTGCGCACGTTCTCGTGGATGAACGTGTGGTAGGTGATCTCGTGGTGCCAGGCCGTCGAACTGCGTCGGCGGTCGGCAGCTCACCGTGGATCAGCAGGTAGGCGACCTCGAGGTAGGTCGAGTGCTCGGCCAGCTGCTCGATCGGGTAGCCGCGGTAGCGCAGGATGCCGGCCTCGCCGTCGAGGTCGGTGACCGCGCTGGTGGCTGCCGCGGTGGTGCTGAAGGCCGGGTCGTAGAACCAGATGCCGGGGAGCAGCTTGGCCCAGTCGCGCGGCGTCGACGCCGCCGTTGATGATCGGGATCTCGACCGACTCGCCCGTGCGGTTGTCGGTGATGGTCACGCTCTCAGCCACAGCAGCTCCATGCCTGGATTCATCGAACGGGTCACGCGGCGCCGACCGGCTCGAGCTAGCAGGTGCGCCGATCGCCCTCCCCTTCAGACTAGGACGAACGGAAGGGGCGCAGTGACGAGGCCCCGGGATTTGCACGATCCTCGTATTCACTGGTTCTGGCGTAGAATCAGCCTGTTTCCACGGGCATTCTGGTAGCTTCGGCCACAGATCAACGAGGTTGTTACCTTCCAGGAGCGCATGGCGATGACCGCTCAAGGCCCGACCGGCCGACTCGGCCTGGCCCGATCCCGACCATTTCAGCTGCTGTCGATCGCCGTGATGGCGACTGCCGCGGTGGCGTTGGCCGCCTGCTCAGGGTCCAGCAACTCGACGGCCAACACCTCGGCCGCCACCAGTGCAGGCGTGTCGGGGTCGATCACGGTGTCGGCCGCGGCCTCGCTGACCGGCGCCTTCGGCGACCTCAAGAGCTCGTTCCAGAAGGCGCACGCCGGCACCACCATCGACCTCAACTTCGGCTCCTCGGCCGCGCTGGTCAACCAGATCCAGCAGGGTGCCGCGGCCGACGTGTTCGCCTCGGCCTCCAAGGCCACCATGGACGGCCTGGTGATCAGCGGCAACCTCGCCGGCCGGCCCGTGGTCTTCGCTCGCAACCAGCTGGAGTTGGTGGTCAAGCCCGGCAACCCCCTCGGCATCAACTCGCTGGCCGACCTCACCAAGGCCAAGACGGTGGCGCTGTCCGCGCAGACGGCACCCTGCGGGGCGGCGGCCAAGACGGCCTTCACCCAGGATGACGTCACCATCCCCGAGTCTCAGGTCACCCGGGGGGCCGACGTCAAGGCCACGCTGGCCGAGGTGACCAGCGGTGATGCCGATGCTGCCGTCGTGTACGTGACCGACGCCAGGACCGTCTCGTCCGCCCAGGGCACCTCGGTGTCCATCCCGGCCTCGGAGAACGTGATCGCGGTCTACGAGATCGGGCAGATCAAGGGCTCCGAGCACGCGGATCTGGCCCAGGCCTGGATCGCGTATGTGACCGGTCCGAACGGCCGGGCCGTGCTCGACGCCGGCGGGATTCCTGCCCCCGGCCTCCTGAGCGGATCTGATCCACTGAGCGGCCCCCGTCCGGACCAGCAGCCGGTCCCAACCGCGACTCGCACCGGTCGCGAGCGTCATCATGGGTCGGTGAGTCGTCGAGGCCGCCGGTCGCCCCTGCCGGTGCTGGTGGTGGCGCTGGTCACCATCGCCTTCCTGGCCCTGCCCATCGCCGGGCTGGTGGCCAAGGCGTCCTGGTCGACGCTGTGGGACGACCTGTCCACTCCCGAGGCCCGCGACGCCCTGCGACTCTCGTTGATCTGCTCGCTGTGGGCCACCGCCCTGTCGGTGGTCCTCGGGTTGCCGCTGGCCTGGATGCTGGCCCGCGGCCGCCTGCCGGCACGCAACCTCATCCGCGCCCTGGTCATCCTGCCCATGGTGATTCCGCCGGTGGTGGGCGGCGTCGCCCTGCTGCTGGCCTTCGGGCGGCGGGGGCTGGTCGGTCCCGAGCTCTACCACTGGTTCGGCATCCAGCTGACCTTCTCGACCGCCGGCGCGGTGCTGGCTGAGACGTTCGTGTCCATGCCCTTCCTGGTCATCACCGTCGAGGCGGCGCTGCGGGGCATGGACCAGCGTTACGAAGAGGCGGCCGCCACCCTCGGTGCCAACCGATGGACAGTCTTGCGTCGAGTCACGCTGCCCATGATCGCCCCGTCGCTGGTGGCCGGCGCGGCGTTGACCTGGGCCCGGGCCCTCGGGGAGTTCGGGGCCACCATCACCTTCGCCGGCAGCATCCAGGGCCGGACCGAGACCCTGCCACTGGCGGTCTACCTCGAGCTGGAGGGCCGCCCGGAGGTGGCGGTTGCCCTCAGCCTTTGCCTGCTCGCCATCTCGGTGGTCGTGCTCGTGTCGCTGCGAGGTCGCTGGCTCGGGTCCGGTGCGTCGGCATGAGCATCGAGGCCACCGTCGGGCTGGATCTGGGCACCCTGGCCCTCGAGCTCGACCTGCAGGTGGCCGACGGCGAGGTGGTGGCCGTGCTCGGGCCCAACGGTGCGGGCAAGACCACGCTGCTGCGGTGCCTGGCCGGGTTGACCGCGCTCGACCGGGGCCGCATCGTGATCGACGGGCGCATCTACGACGACCCGTCGCGGTCGGTCCTGGTGCCGCCGGAGCAGCGACGGGGCGCCATGGTGTTCCAGGACCACCTGCTCTTCGGTCACCTCGACGTGCTGGCCAACGTGGCCTTCGGGCTGCGCAGCCGGGGCGTGGCCCGGGCGGAGGCCGAGCGGCGCGCCGCCGGCTGGCTGGAGCGCATGGGTCTGGGCGACCGCGCCGAGGTCAGGCCCCGCCAGCTGTCCGGTGGCCAGGCCCAGCGCGTGGCCCTGGCCCGGGCCCTGGCCCCCGAGCCCCGCTTCTTGTTGCTCGACGAGCCATTGTCGGCGCTCGACGTCACCACCCGCGGATCCGTACGCCAGCAGCTGCGACACCACCTACGCCACTTCGCCGGGTCGTGCGTGCTCGTCACCCACGACCCGCTCGACGCCGCGGTCATCGCTGACCGGCTGGTCGTGGTGGAGCAGGGACGGGTCGTGCAGGCGGGCACCCTGGCCGACATCACGGCTCAGCCCCGCTCGACCTACGTGGCCGACCTGCTCGGCATCAACCTGGTATCGGGCGAGGCTCGGGGAACCGAGCTGACCCTGACCGACGGCACCGAGCTGACCACAGCCACGGCCGCCACGGGGCCGGTCTTCGCCGTGATCCCGTCCCAGGCCATCTCGCTGCACGTCGGCCAGCCCGAGGGCAGCCCTCGCAACACCTGGCAGACCAGTGTGGGGGAGCTGCACCTGGTGGGGGACCGGGCCCGGGTGCACCTCGACGGGCCGCCGGTGCTGGCCGCCGAGGTCACTCCCGCCGCCCTGGTCGAGCTCGGCGTCAGCGAGGGCTCGACCATCTGGGTGGCGGTGAAGGCCACCCAGATCGTCGTGTACCCGAACTTCTAGGTCCTCTGGTCGGCGAGCCTCCCGTCGGACGCCTTCGGCATCCGAGTAGCAGGATGTGAGCGGCTCCGCCGCGTGGGCCGTGTCGGCGAGCCTCCCGTCGGACGCCTTCGGCATCCGAGTAGCAGGATGTGAGCGGCTCCGCCGCGTGGGCCGTGTCGGCGAGCCTCCCGTCGGACGCCTTCGGACGCGAGACGGGAGCCCCGAAGGACCCCCGTCGACGGAGCAATCGAGCCCTCAGGCGTCCTTGCGCAGGATGAGCTCGGCCTCGATGAGCAGCTGGACCTTGTCGCCGACCACCGCGCCGCCGCCCTCCATGGGGGCGTCGAACTTCACGTCGAAGGCCTTGCGGCTGATCTCTCCCTTGGCCGAGAAGCCAGCCCGGGTGCCGCCGTAGGGATCGGGGCCGAAGCCGTTGACCTCGACCTCGAGCGATACCGGCTTGGTCACGCCGTGCAGGGTGAGCTCGCCGTCCACCACGAAGTCGTCGCCGTGGGCCCGCAAGCCGGTCGAGCGGTAGGTCATCGTCGGGTACTGCTCCACCCCGAAGAAGTCGTCTGAGCGGATGTGGTTGTCGCGATCGACGTTGTTCGTGTTGATCGAACCCAGCTCGACGGTGACCTCGACCGTGGAGTCGAAGGGATCATGGGCCAGGGTGACCACGCCCTCGAACTTCTCGAAGTGACCTCGCACCTTGGACACCATCATGTGGCGGGCGGCGAAGGAGATGTCGGTGTGAAGAGGATCGATGTCCCAGGTTCCGGCGATGTAGCCGGGGATCTTGACGGCGGTGTCGGACATTGCGCTACCTCGTTGGTGTGGGTTCCGGTGTTTGGCGGACCAAGAGTGATTCAATCCGCAATGATTCAAATCTGGACAACATCTGGGGCCGCGGTCTATTCCCGATGCGCTCGATCAGATACCCGGCCACGACCCGGTGCAGTCCGATCTGACGGCGTCAGCGGGAATCGGCCAGTCCCGGGTGCGAGCGGCTGGGATCCTCAGAGCGGCGTATTGTCGTGGGCGCGAGGCGCCAGCCATTCGCGCTTGGTGGCCAGCACCTCGAGGGCGGCGGCGATCTCACGGCGGGTGTCGGCCGGGTCGATGACCCCGTCGATGAGCCCACGTTCGGCGGCCCGGTACGGGTTTAGGAGCCGGGCCTCGTAGTCGGCCTCGGCCGCGGCCCGCTCCTGGGGGGTGGCGCGCCGCTGCAGGATCTCGGCCGCGCCCTTGGCGCCCATGACCGCGATCTCGGCAGTGGGCCAGGCCAGCGAGAGGTCGTTGCCCATGGTCTTGGAGTCCATGACGATGTAGGCCCCGCCGTAGGACTTGCGCAGGGTCAAACACACCCGGGGCACGCTGGCCCGGGCGTAGGCGAAGGCGAGCTCGGCGCCGTGGCGGATCATCCCCCGCCACTCCTGGTCCTTGCCGGGGGAGAACCCGGGCGTGTCCACCAGCGTCAGCAGGGCCAGGTTGAAGGCGTCGCAGAAGGCCACGAAACGGGCCCCCTTCTGCGACGCGGCGATGTCGAGGGTGCCGGCCAGGGTCTGAGGCTGGTTGGCCACGATGCCCACCGGTCGTCCGTCGATGGTGGCCAGCGCCGTGACCAGGTTGGCCGCCCACCCGGGACGCAACTCGAGCAGTTCGTCGTCGTCGACCAGCGCCCGGGCCACTTGCCGTACGTCGTAGCTTCCCGTCGGGCTGTCGGGGATGAGCTGGCCGGCTTCGGGGGTGGCCCGGTCAGGCGGATCGGAGACGGCCAGGCGCGGCGGCACGTCGTCGGCATTGCTCGGTAGCAGGTCGAGCAGCGCGGCCACCAGTTCGCGGGCGTCATCGACGTCGGCGGCCATCAGGCTGGCCAGCCCGCTCGACCGGGCGTGGGGGCCGGCTCCGCCCAGTTCGGCGGGCGTCAGGATCACACCGGTGAACTCGGTCACCATGCGAGGTCCGGAGAGGAAGGCGTAGGACTCGGGGAGCATGATCACCACGTCGGCCAGCCCCAGCAGCAACGCCGGTCCCGAGACGGCGGGGCCGGTCACCACCATCACCACCGGCACGATGCCCGAGCAACGCGTCGACCTCCCGGGCGGCGCGCCCCAGCCCACCAGGGCGCTGAACCCTTCGCCGATGTCGGCGCCGCTCGAAGCCAAGTAGACGACCAGGGGGGTGCCCTCGTCTCGGGCCAGGCGGGCCGCTTCGGCGATGGTCTCGCCGTCGTCCTGGGACAGCGCGCCCCGCTTGTTGTCGGCATCGACGTGCACCTCGGTGACCGCCCGCCCACCGATCTGGTGGACTTCGGCGGAGGCGGCGCCGGGGACGCGGGAGCGCAGACCGAGCGACGGCGTCATCGTGGGTCTGACCCGGACCCCGCCGGTCTCGTTACCACCGGCGACCCGGGCGACCCGGTTGCTCCCGATGGCAGCTCACGATTCGGACTCGATGGTGCAGTGGACGCCGGGCTGCGAGGCGGACTCGGTCTCGATCACGGTGCGGATCACGGCTCGCAGGGCGCGTGCCGGAGCCGACAACCGACCCCGCTTGCGCCACGCCAGGCCCACCGAGCGGCCCTCGATGCCATCCACCATCACCCGCTTCCAGTCGCCGCCCACGCCGTTGGGCGCCGCGCTGGCCGGGAGCAGCGCGGCACCGAAGCCTTGGAAGGCGAGCGTGGCCAGCAACCGCATGCCGTCGATCTGGGCCTGGGGGACCAGGGTGATCCCGCCAGCCGCGGCCTGTTCGTCGAGGACGTCGCGAAAGCCGGTGCCCGGCGGCTCGAGCAGGATGGGGTAGCGGGCGATGTCGGCCAAGGTGACGCGCTCCTGGCTGGCCAACGGGTGATCGAGGGGCGTGACCAGAGTGGGGTCCTCGTGGAACAGCCGCTCGGCGATGACGTCAGGGTCGTCCACCGGAAAGCTGGTCACGGCCAGGTCGAGCCGACCGGCCACCAGCTGAGGGAGCAGCGATGAGGTGGTGGCATCGACCACCACCAGCCCGACCTTGGGATGGCGCTCGGTCACGGCGACCAGCAGCGGCGGCACCAGCCAACGGGCCGTGGTGCCGATGACCCCGAGCCGCACGTTGCCGGTGACCTCGTCGTGCAACGAGGCCACGTCCGCGGAGAGCGCCTCCAACTCCGCTTGGATCTGGCGGGATCGCCGAACCACGATCTCACCGGCCTCGGTGAGCTGGCCGGTGGCCCGGTCCACCAGCACCACGTCCAGCTCCTTCTCCAGCCGGGCCACATGGGTGGACACGTTCGACTGCACGGTGTGGAGCTGGCGTGCCGCAGCGGAGAAGCTGCCGGTGTCGGCCACGGCCAGCAGGGCGTACATCTGTCGCAGATCCATCGTTGGTAATGATGACAGATATCAGTGAGAACTGTTGGACAGATCTCGTGCAAAGGTTCACAATAGAGCTACATACCGCCGAGGTGAGTGTTCGTCCCCCACGAATGCCCTCGCGCCGGGCTTGCGGACCTCCCCCCGGTCCCCAATCCCACGAAGAAGCTGGCCATCCCCCTGGCCAGCTTCTTCCCGTTCCCGGCCCGGAGTGATCGGCTCTGCGATCGTCTCGATGCAGCGATACCGTGCCGGCATGGCTGCGTCCTCCCAGTGCACCGAGGTGGCACCGTCCCCGGCCACCGCGGCCGCGTTCTTCGACCTGGATCGCACCCTGCTGTCGGGGGCCAGCGGGCCGGCCATCACCGCCGCCCTGCGCACCGTCGGGCTGGTGTCGGATCGCAGTCTGCCCGGCCAGGACCTCATCTTCCGGGTGTTCGACCTCTTCGGCGAGAACCGTCCGTCGATGATGCTCACCCGCCAGGCTGCCTCGTTCGCGGCCAACTGGTCGAGAGCACGGGCGCAGGAGGCCGGCGAGCTGGCCGCCGACAGCCTGGTGGGGCTGGTGCAACCCTACGCCGAGGTGCTCATGGGCGAGCACCGCCGGGCCGGGCGCACGGTGGTGCTGGCCACGACCACGCCCTACGACCTGGTCAAACCCTTGGCTGACCGCCTGGGGTTCGACGCGGTGGTGGCCACCCGCTACGGCGAGCGTGACGGCGTGTACGACGGCTCCATCGACGGCGAGTTCGTGTGGGGCCACGGCAAGTACCGGGCGGTGCGCGCCTGGGCCGGCGACCACGGCGTCGACCTGGCCGCCAGCTACGCCTACTCCGACAGCTACTACGACGTCCCGCTCCTCAACGCCGTCGGCCATCCCCAGGTGGTCAACCCCGATCCGCGCATGCGTCTCCAGGCCCTTGCCCGGCGTTGGCCGACCCGCTACTTCGATGTGCCGGCCGGTGTTCCCAAGGTGGCCGGCCTCGAACCCCAGCAGCTGCTCATGCCCTTTCTTCGGACCGAGCTGACGCTGTTCGCAAAGGTCCACCTGACCGGCGTCGAGCACATCCCCGAGACCGGTCCTGCCATCCTGTGCGCCAACCACCGCAGCTACTTCGACGTCAGCGCCGTGGCCTACGCGGTGGCCAAGCGGGGTCGACCAGTTCGCTTCCTGGGCAAGAAGGAGGTGTTCGACGCTCCCATCATCGGCGACCTGGCCCGGGCCATGGGTGGCATCCGGGTGGAGCGGGGATCGGGCGACGACGCCCCGTTGCAGGAGGCCCTGACTGCCCTGAGCGCCGGGGAGATGGTGGTCATCATGCCGCAGGGCACCATCCCGCGCGGCCGGGACTTCTTCGATCCTCAGCTGCGGGGTCGTTGGGGCGCGGCCCGGCTGGCCGCGCTCAGCGGTGCGCCGGTCATCCCCATGGGACTGTGGGGAACCGAGCGGGTGTGGCCGCGCCGGGCCAAGCTGCCCGCGGTGTGGAACGTCACGGACCCGCCACGGGTCTCGGTCACGGTGGGACCGCCGGTGGAGTTGGAGCGCCGCGACGCCGAGGCCGACACCGAGCGGATCATGGCCGCCATCGTGGCGCTGCTGCCGCCCGAGGCTCGCGTGGCTCATGAGCCGACGGCCGCGGAGCTCGCCGCGGCGACGCCCTCGAGCGCGAAGTCCGGGGCCGCGAGCCTCGAACACGAGCGAACCCGCCGACCCGGCACCGACTGACCCCCCGACCACGGGAGTGGGCGGAGATGTGTGGTATCCGCACACGAAGGTTTCCAGTTCGCGAATGCGGCGGGGGGCAGGTCAGGGCAGGTCGGTGGAGGCGCCCAGCGAGGCGTCGGCGCCGCTTCCGGTCGAGCGGTACCAGCTCCCCCGGCCTGAGGCCTTGGCCTGGTACATGGCGGCGTCGGCCAGCTCGACCAGACGTTCGTCGTCGGTGCCGCTCTGGTGGCCGAAGGCGATCCCGATGCTCACCCCCACCGAGACCATGACCGGCTGCACCCGATCCGTGATGTCGATCACCGGCGCCCCGGCCAGCGCGGAAAGCTCCGGAGAGCGGATGCTGTCCACCGGAAGCAGCAGCGGCTGCTCGACCGCCTGGATGAGCCGTTCGGCGATGGCGACCGCCTCGGCCTCGTCGCGCAGCTGGCTGCACAGCACGCCGAACTCGTCGCCGCCCAGCCGGGCGGTGAGGTCGCGGGGCCGCAGCACCCCCTCGACGCGACGGGCGATCTGGGTCAGCACGTAGTCGCCGGCCCGGTGTCCGTAGTGGTCGTTGATGGGTTTGAAGCGGTCCAGGTCGAGGTAGAGCACGGCCACCAGATGCCCGTCGCGGTGCAGTTCGCGGGCCAGGTGGCGGAAGAACTGGGCCCGGTTGGGCAGCCCGGTGAGGGCGTCGTGGCGAGCCGCGTGCAGCAGCAGGCCGTTCGTGTCGCGTCGCTCCACGGCCAGGGTCAAGAGCCGTCCGATCCGGTGCATGGCCACCTGGTCGCCCGGCGACGGTGCGCCGGACAGGGTGCGCCAGGCGATGATGCAACCCAGCAGGCTCTGGGAGCCGGGTCCCACCACGGGGAAGACCCAACAGGCCTCGAACCCCTGAGCCTCGGCATCGTCGCGCAGCTCGGGTGACAGGCTGGACAGGTCGGCGTGGATGACCGGTCGTCTGGTGAAGATGGCCTCGGCCCACGGCAGCCCGAGCGGGCCGGACCATGCCGTCTCGGTGAGCTCGTCCACGATGTCGTGGGTGGACGCCGCGATCCGGAACCGGTCGTCGTGAGGATCGACCCCGATCACGCCCCGACAGTCCCCGATCTGGACCTCGACCAGATGGGCCAGCAGGCGCAACGTGTCCTCGAAGCTGCCACCCGCGGCGATCACCTCCAGGACCGCGTCGGTGACGCGTCGCTCGGTCACGTCGTGGGTCTGGACCACGATGCCGCGGATGCGCGGGTCATCGAGGCAGTTGGCGCCCACCGCCTCGAGCACACCCTGGGTGCCGTCGGGTCGGTGGAAGCGGAACTCCATGGGCCGAACCGTGTCGGTGGTCTCCAGCAGGTAGTCGATGGTGCCTGTCACCAGCGGCAGGTCGGCCTCGTCCACGAACTCCAGGATGTTGTGGCCCGGCAGCTCGCCGACGGGTATGCCCACCAGCTCTTCGGCAGCCCGGCTCACCCAGCGGACGGTGCCGTCGGGGTCGATCACCAGCGTGACGCGAGGCGCGGCCTGCACGATGGCCGCGGCGGTGGCCATCTGCTCGACCTCGGCTGCATCACGCTCGACCAACGACTGCTCCCGGATCCGAGGCCCGCGACGGCCCCGACTCGCCCTACGCAGGACCCGGCCTCCACACCCGGTCCCTTCCTCCTGAGGTGAGTCTATGACTACTTTGCGTGGTCGCCGTTCGGGCGACGCAGCCCGTCCGGGCCACTTTCGGGTGGCTGGCGGCCAGCGACCGACCCGTGGGTCAGGCCTGCTGGCGGCTGCGGATGATGTTGAGGGCACCGCCGGCGCGGAACCACTCGATCTGTTCGTCGTTCATGGTGTGGGTGGCGGTGAAGGCCACGACCGTGCCGTCGGGCTTGCGGATCTCACCCTGGATCGGTTGGTCGGGCGCCAGGTCGGCCAGGCCCCGCAGCGAGATGCGGTCCTGCTCGCCGATCTCGTCGTAGGTATCCGGATCGGCGAACCAGAGGGCCAGGACGCCCTGCTTCTTCAGGTTGGTCTCGGCGATGCGGGCGAAGGAGCGGCAGATCACCGCCTTGGCGTTGCGGAACCGTGGCTCCATGGCCGCATGTTCCCGCGACGACCCCTCTCCATAGTTCTCGTCGCCCACCGCCACCCAACCCTGCCCGGCCTCGTGGTAGTGCTTGGCGATCTCGGGGAAGGGCTTGCGCGCGCCGTCGAGCACGTCGAGCCCGACGCCCGCTTCACCCGTGTAGGCGTTGATGGCGCCGAGGAACAGGTTGCCGCTGATGTTCTCCAGGTGGCCGCGGTACTTGAGCCAGGATCCAGCGGCCGAGATGTGGTCGGTGGTGCACTTGCCCACGGCCTTCACCAGGACGGGCAGATCCACGAGGTCATGACCGTCCCATGCCGGGAACGCCTCGAGCAGCTGGAGGCGGTCGCTGGTGGGCGAGACCACCACATCGACGCCGGATCCGTCCGCCGGGGGCGCCACGAACCCGCTCTCGCCGGGCGTGAACCCCAGGGCCGGCAGCTCCTCGCCCACCGGCACATCGAGGCGCACCGCCTCGCCCTGCGCGTTGGTCAGGGTGTCGGTCAGCGGGTTGAAGTCGACGGTTCCGGCCAGGGCCAGGGCCACCACCGTCTCCGGCGAGGTGACGAAGGCCAGGGTCGACGCGAAGCCGTCGTTGCGCTTCGGGAAGTTGCGGTTGTAGGAGGTCACGATGGTGTTGACGTCGCCTTCGTGCACGTCGGAGCGGGCCCACTGGCCGATGCAGGGACCGCAGGCGTTGGCCAGCACCACCGCCCCGATGCGCTCGAAGTCGCCCAGCAGGCCGTCGCGCTCGATGGTGGCCCGCACCTGCTCGCTCCCCGGGGTGATCATCAGCTCGGTCTGGCAGCTGAGGCCGGCGGCCGCGGCCTGGCGGGCGATGCTGGCGGCGCGGGTGATGTCCTCATAGCTCGAGTTGGTGCACGAGCCCACCAGCGCGGCGCTGATCTCGGTCGGCCAGCCCTCGGCCCGGGCCTCGGCACCCAGCGCGGACACCCGTCGGGCCCGGTCAGGGGTGTGCGGGCCGTTGATGAGCGGCTCGAGCGTGGACAGGTCGATCTCGATCACCTCGTCGAAGTAGGCGCTCGGATCGGCCAGCACCTCGTCGTCGGCCCGCAGGTGGTGGGCCACGGCGTCGGCCGTGGCGGCCACTGCTTCGCGACCGGTCGCCTTGAGGTAGCGGGCCATCGCTTCGTCGTAGGCGAAGATGCGAGGTGGTGGCCCCGATCTCTGCGCCCATGTTGCAGATCGTGGCCTTGCCGGTGCAGCTGATCGAGGTCGCCCCGGGGCCGAAGTACTCGACGATGGCGCCGGTGCCGCCGCGCACCGTCAGGATCTCGGCCACCTTCAAGATGATGTCCTTGGGCGCTGACCAGCCGTTGAGCTGGCCGGTCAGGTGGACACCGATGAGCTTGGGCCAGCGGACGTTGAACGGATAGCCGGTCATCACGTCGACCGCGTCGGCCCCGCCCACACCGATGGCCACCATGCCCAGGCCGCCGGCGTTGGGCGTGTGGCTGTCGGTGCCGATCATCATCCCACCGGGGAAGGCGTACTGCTCGAGCACGACCTGGTGGATGATCCCCGAGCCCGGCTTCCAGAAGCCGACGCCATAGCGCGCCGACACCGACTCCAGGAAGTCGTAGACCTCGTGATTGGTCTCGAGCGCGGCCAGCAGGTCGACCTTGCCGTCCTCGCGGGCCTGGATCAGGTGGTCGCAGTGAACGGTGGCGGGCACGGCCACCTCGGGCAGGCCGGCCGTCATGAACTGGAGCAGCGCCATCTGGGCGGTGGCGTCCTGCATGGCCACCCGGTCGGGATCCAGATCGGTGTAGGACTTGGCGCGTTCCACCGGCTGGTGGGGATCGCGAAGGTGGTTGATCAGGACCTTCTCGGCGTAGGTCAGCGGCCGACCCAGCTGGGTGCGACCGATCTCCAGGCGTTGGCCCAGGCGCTCGTACACCGTGTTGATGAGTTCGATCGGGGTGCTGGCGGTGACGGCCATGACGGGCTCCTGGGCTGGCGGTGGGGTGGAAGCTCGAGCCGCTCAGGGTTGTATCCCCCGGCAGTGGACATGCGGCCCTATGTAGACAAGTATATGACAAGTGCGCCAGACCCGCTACCAGGAGATCGCCGACCAGGTGCGCCGCCGGGTGTCGGCCGGCGAGTTCCCCCCCGGCCGATTGCTGCCCAGCGAAGCCGAGCTGTCCCACGGCTACGGCGCCAGCCGGGTCACCGTCCGCCGGGCGCTCGAGGTGCTGCGCGACGAGGGTCTGGTCGACTCGCGTCAGGGGTTCGGCTGGTTCGTGTCCGCCGATCCGGTGCGCCAGTCGTTGGGTCGGCTGGGCACGATCGAGAGCCAGCTGCTGGCGGAGGGTGTGCGCTCCGAACGCCGCATCCTCGACTTCCGGTTCCTGGCCGCGCCGGCGCGGGTGCGCGAACTGCTCGGCAGCGAGACCGTGTTGCGCGTCCGGCGTCTCAACCTGGCCGACGACGAGCCGTTCGCTCTGGTCACGGTGTGGTGTCCCGAACGATACGGCGCCGAGCTGTCCCGCGCCGACGTCGAACGGTCGCCCTTCTACGAGCTGCTCGAGGTGGAGCTGGGTGGCGCGGTGCAGACCATCGCCGCCGCGGCCGCCTCGGCCCGTGACGCCGAGCTGCTGGCCGTGCCCGAAGGATCACCGGTGCTGCGCTGCGAGCGGGTCACCTCCACCGTCGACGGCGAGGTGGTGCTGGTCAGCGAGCACACCTTTCCCGCTCACCTCACCGAGTTCGTGGTCGACCTACCCCACGCCGAGGCCTCCATCGCCCCCGAGGGGCTCCGCCTGGTGGAGTAGGTCCGGGCGGGGCAGCTCAGGGGGTCGTGGTGGTCGTCGGCACCAGCACGTACACGTGATGGCCGGTGGCCAGCAGGATCAGCCACACTGCCCACTCGATCACGGCCACGCCGCCCATGATCGTGCCGGCCAGGGCCATGCCGTTGCCCCCCAGTCGCCCGTTGGACGCGCGGATACGAGGGCGGCTCACCGCCATCGGGTCGACTCCACCACGGGGCATCGTCGCCCGGTGGTTCCGACGAGCCTCCGGCGTCGCTCACCTTGTTGCTCCCCCATCGCATGATGTCGACGCCCGCGATGATGGCGATGAGGGGCACGGCCAGCGCGATCTCCAGCAGCACCCCGAGGCCACGGCCCACCGACAGCACCTGCCCGACCAGGCTCATGACCAGGGTGTGGTGGCCAGGCCCTGGGTCCTGGGGGACGTTGCACCGTACCCCCAGCCCCGCGAGGCGCCGCCGGCCGGAGGCGAGGGGTCGGTCATCGGGTTCCCGGCGGATCAGCAGTTCAGTTGAGGTGGAGGCTGGCCACGTAGGGGGCGACCAGGTTGAAGGTGGTGTTCGCCGCGTCGGCGGCGGCCAGGACCGTCACCACCACCGCGTGCTCGCCGTGAACGGTGAGGGTGGCCTGGCCAGCCACGGCCTCACCCAGCTCGGTCCCCGTGTAGGAGATGACGGTGGCGGCTGTGCCGTCGGCCAGGACGATGTTGGTCGTTCCCTGCAGGTGGAGGTTCGTGGCTCGGCTCAACCCCTGTTCGGTCTGCTGCACGTAGTCGCTCAGGGGCAACGCCCCCGGCAGGGTCTGAGTGATGATGTTGAGGCTGGACCGGAATCCCCCGTAGTTCACGCCGGTCAGGTACCAGAGTTGGATGCCCCCGATGCTGGCGGGGGGTGGCTCCCAAGCGGTGTTGATCGAGATCGAGTACACGCCGCCGGGATCCGAGAACGGCGTGCTGTCCGGTGGCGGGGGAGCCAGGGTGGTGGTCGGTGCGGTCGTCGGAGAGGTCGAGGCTCCGGCCCCGCTTGAACCGGTGGTGGGGGTCACCAGGCCCTGGCTGGACGAGACGTGGGACTTGTGGCCCAGCAGTGAGACGGACAGCACGATGATGACGGCCAGGGCGACGGCGATGGCGGCACCGATCGACGCCCAGGACAGCCAGGCTCGGCCGGTGTCCGCCGGGCCCGCGTCCGCGGCCCCCGAGCTCGCCGGGCCGGTGCCGAACCCGTAGCCGAAGGTCGGCCCGGGTGTGCCGGTGCCGGGCGATCCGTAGCTCGACGATCCGTATCCTCCGGTGCCCCACCCAACACTCGGCCCGGGATTCGACGCGACCGAACCTTGGTGGGTGAAGCTGTCCGGCCGGCTGTTACCCGGGCCCGGACTCGTCGGAGGCGGGGACGGACTCGAGGGCGGAGACGGTGGCGCGGCGCCCCATGCGCCGGGAGGGGGAGGCGCGGTGTGGGGGACCTGGGCCCGCGTGTCGTCGGTCCAGGTCGAGCCGTCCCACCATCGGAGCTGGGCAGCATCACTGGGATCGGCGTACCAGCCGGGAATCGGGCTCATGACGAGGTCAGCTGGATGGTACGGGCATAGGGCAGCAGCGCGGTCAGGCAGGTCGCGGCCGCCGCCGCGGGGCACAGCACCAGCACCATGGCGCCGAGGTCGCCCTTGGAGGTCACCAGCGCATCACCCACGAGGTCGGCTCCGGCGTTGTCGGGATGCGACGGGTTCGTGTGCAGGTGGATGAGGCCCGCCGGGGCGCCGTCCGCCAGCTGGTCGGTCCCGGTCCCATCGACCAGGTACAAGACGCCGGGATCGACCCGGGTGCCCTTGGGGTCGAGCTGCTGGGCGTCGGACTGGGTGAGGTTGGCGACCGACTGGGGCGCGTCCAGCCGCGCCGGCAGCACCTGGACTTTCGCCGAGTTGGCGGGGTCGAGGCTGACCGTCCAGGTGGCCGAGTTGGAGGTGCCGGGGGGGCCGACCTTCCAGTTGGCCCCGGTGGCCATCGTGTAGAGCGACCCGCTGTCGGTGTACACGGAGTCCGAAGGGCCGACGGTCACCCCGGGCGCCACCGAGGTGGTCGATCCAGAATCGGCGACGGTGTTCGGGGTCACGCCGGTGCTGTGCGACGAGATGACCACGATGCCTACGACGAAGATCACAGCCGCGACCGCCAAACCGATCCACAGCAGGGGCGATCGGCTCGGGGCCGACGGAGCCGGTCTCGACGGTGGCGGAGTCGGGGACTGGAAGAGGGTATCGGGTGAGATGTCGAAGTGGGGCGGAGCGTTACGGGCATCGGCCTCGGTCGATCCGGGTGCCGAGGGCCGAGCGGTGACCGGTGTTGGGCCGGGTGGTCGCACCTCTGAGCTCCAGGTCGATCCGTCCCACCAGCGCACACCGGGTTGGCCCCCCGGATCCTGGTACCAACCTGGTTCGCCGGCGCTCATCACACCTCCGTCGGCCGCCGCTCGATCCACCTTGAGTCTGACACGATGGACACCTCGACGCGCCCATCTCGGTCGACCTGACCACCGCGAACACCCGTGGGAGCGGGCGGGCACAAGTGCCAGACGTTCAGTCGAGGTCTGGCCAACGACGCTTGGGCGTGCGGCGGCGCTTGGGCCCACGGTCGCCCAACTGCCAGGTGCGTCGCCAGGCGCCCAGCTCGGGACCCTGAAGCGTCGGGGTCTCGCCGCGGTGCGCCCGTTGGCGCGCCGTCCACCAGTCGTCGCGGGTCTCGTCGGCCAACCCCGCCACCGAGGCCTCGATCCGGGCGCCGAACCGGCGGGAGTCCTCCTCGTCACGAGCCCGCATGGGCGCGCCGAAGGTGATGGTGGTGGACGACGGCTGGGGGATCGAGCGACCCTTGCGCAGGATGCGCCCGGTTCCTTCCAGGTGGATGGGCACCACCGGCACGTCGCAGCGCATCGACAAGTAGGCGGCACCGCCGCGGAAGGGCTGACCCCAACCGTCGGGGCTGCGTCCCCCCTCGGGGAAGATCAACATGCTCCAGCCCTCGTCGATCAGGGCGGCGGCGTCGTCGGCCGACTTGCGACCCACCCTGGTCCGCTCGATGGGGATGGCGCCGATGACCAGCGCGGAGAGCGGCGCGGTGATGCGGTTGCCGAAGAAGTAATCGGCGGCCGCGGCGATGAAGATGTGGTGTCGCCACGGCTCGGGGATGGCAGACAGCGTGAGCGGGGTGTCGACGTGGCTGTGGTGGTTGGCCGCGAAGATGACCGGACCCTCGAGGTCAGCCAGGCGGTCCAGGCCCCGGATGCGGGGCGCGGCCAGGGCGCGCAGCGCGGGGGTGACCGCGCCCTCGAGCAGCAGCACCCGGGCCATGCGGGCCGGGTAGCGCCGGGCCCACTCGGTGTCGTAGTTGGCACCCACTGGGCTGGGTCGGCGTGGCACCTCGACACCGCCTGGGGTGGTCGGGGCCAGCACCGGGAAGGCCAGCTGGCGGCGGATGGCGGCCACGCTCGTTCGCCCGGCAGTCACCGCCGTGGTCCGGTTCAGCGGGATGCGCTTGGCCAGCTCGCGGACCTTGCGCACCGGCGCCCCGCTCGGCCCCGACGAGTCGGTCACGTCACGTCCGCCATGAGCACGGGTGGGTTGTGCAGGTGGGTGATGGAGGCGTCGCGCCCGACCGTGTCCGATGCGATCTCCAATGCGTCCTGCAGGGTTGAGGCCGGCATGAAGCCCAAACGGCGCACCGCCCGGGTGTCGCCGCCCACGATGATCACCCGTCCCAGGTGCTGGAGCGCGTGCGCACCCCAGTACCACATGTAGAAGGGATGCACGCCGTGGTAGGCGTAGGAGGTGCGGTACAGGTGGCGGTACCACTCGTCGGTGGCGAAGCCGACTTCGTACTTGGCCTCGATCTCGACCGGGTCGGTGGTCTCGGCCAACACCTGCTCGAAGAAGTCGATGTAGCTGGGGTGGTGCACGGGGTGGAACTCCCAGGGCGTGGGGTGGCTCAGGATGAGCACCCCGCCTTCGCGCACCGGCGGCTTGCCCCGATAGAGGTTGAAGAAGTACCCGAGCCCGAGGCACATGACCAGGATCGGGTTCATGATCGAGTTGACGTTGTAGGGGCAGATGTAGGGCAGTCCCATGGTCAGGATGTCGGTCTGGCCGTCGACCGGCACCAGGTGTTGGCGCAGCACCATCTGGGTGGTCTTCTCGTGCACGGCTTCCACCTCGCCGGCCTGCACCGATGTCATCTGGTGCGGCGCTTTCCATCCCTGGAAGGCCGCCCGGCGCTGGCGGGCCGACATGCGGTCGAGGCCGGCCTTCATGCCCAGGAACGTGAGCCGGTCGCGCCCGGACCACTCCCACTCGCGCTTCTGCAGCACGCTGAGCGGGCCCTCGGTGCCGAACACGTTGTTGTTGATGGTGGTCTCGATCTGGAAGACCTTCACCCCGGCGTCGCGCAGCACCTTGCCCATCCGCCAGTTGGACGAGTGCAGCTCGCTGTGGTGGCGATCCATGAACGACCGGGAGTGCTGCATGGTCTTGACGTTGTGGTGGTGGCGGATGCTGCGGTAGCTGGCCAGTCCGGTGGCCGTGCTCTTCCAGCCGCCGTCCATGGAGACGATGTTGATGTTCACGTAGACGAGCAGGTCGCTGTCGGCGGCGCGCTTGTTGATCTCCACCTCCTCGCCCTGGTCGGTGGTGCCCACCAGGGTCAGGTTGTCGAGGTCTTCGGCGTCGTGGTTGGAGAGCAGGCCATGGGGCGCGAACGAGTCGTAGACGCGGTCACCGACCGCATGGCGCAGCTCGTCTTCGGTCATGCGCCGGTGAAGGGCCAGCGCGGCGATGAGCTCGACGTCGTCGACGCCCGCGGCCGCGGCCAGGTCGAGCACCTGTTCGATGACCCGCTGGCGGATGTCGGGACGGCGCATCGGGGGAAGGGGCAGGGAGATGTCGTCGAAGGCGATGGTCAGCTTCATGCCCGGGCGAAGCAGGTCGGGCAGCGGCGCGCTGTCACCCTCGGGGTTGAGCAGGGCGTGGTGGATGGCGCCCTCGATGTCGTCGAGCGGTTCGAGCGGCTCGGAGGGGTAGATGACCCGGCTGCGCCCGGGGGGCAGCTTCTCGAGCCGGAAGCTCTCGCCGTGGTGGAAGAGCACCGGCGGCGTCGACCGGTCGACGTCCAGCACGAACCCCGGACGTGGGGGCTTGATGGTCATCCTGCTTGCTCCGCCGGTAGACGGTCGGAGCCGGCTTCGCCGATCCGTCGACGCTCGTCGAGCGGCTGCGTTCGGCTCCGCCGCGCTGGGGTGCTCATCGAGTTCTTTCCTTCTCTGCTCGGAGGTCGAAGGCGATCTTGACTCCGCCGCGGGGTCCAGCCCCGGCGGCGTGGGCGATGGCGTCGGTGTAGCGGGCCAAGGGATAGGTTGCGCTGACCAGGCGGCCGAGATCGGCGGCGGCCACCAACTCGAAGGCCAGGTCGAAGGTGCGGCGGGGGGTGCCCGCCGGACCCGCGTGTTCGGTGCCGTAGGCGTAGGCGCCGGTCAGGGTGATCTCGCGCTGCCACAGCCCGGTCAGGTCGATGTGGGTGTGGCCGGGCATCCCGACCATGGTGATCCGGCCCTTGGGGCGGACGACCGCCAGCGCATCGGCCAGGCTGGCCTCGCTGCCCACGCAGTCCATCACCACGTCGGCGCCGCCGGTCAGGCGGATGATGTCGCCGTCACCCAGGGCCATGGTGCCGGTGGCTCGACGCACGGCCCGGCGCAGCTCGCCCACCTCCACCACCGTGGTGGCCCCCAGCTCGTGAGCCAGCTCTCGCTGGACGGGGTACTTGGCGACGGCCACGATGGTCCCGGCCGGGGTCATCCGGCGCAGGGCGGCGATGGTGAGCAGACCCAGCGTGCCCGAGCCGATGACGGCCACGGTGTCGCCTTCGGCCACCGCCGCGGCGAACGTACCGTGCACCGCGCACGCCGTCGGTTCGACCATGACCGCGGCTTGGTCGCTCATCTCGGTGGGCACCGGGTGCAGCTGGCTGGGGTGGGCCACCATCTGGGTGGACCACCCGCCGCCGGTGTCGCAGCAGAACCCGGACTGCAAGCCGGGTTCGAGGTCGCCGAAGGCGATTCGCTCGCAGTTGCCCAGGTCTCCACGGGCGCAGGCTGGGCAGGTGGGGGAGATATGTCGGGCCACGCAGCCCAGCACCGGCTCGAGCACCACCCGGTCGGATCCGTCCGTGCCCTCGCGGTCGGCCACCACCTCGTGGCCCGGGGTGAACGGGAAGGACACGATGGGCTCGAAGTAGCGCGACGAGGTGCCATCGATGGTCGACAGGTCGCTGCCGCAGATCCCCGACAAGCGGGGTCGGATGCGCACCCAATCGGGTCCCGGCAGCGCAGGAGGGTCGATGTCGCGCAGGCGCAGCGGTCCGACCTTGGCCCCGCCGCCGGGGACGGCCCGGCTGGCCACCATGGCCGCCGCGTACCGCGGCACGTTGCGTCCGAACTCGAGCGCCTTCATGGCCGAGTCCCCTGGGCCGACGATCGTCGGGCGGCGTCGCGCTCGTGCGCGCGCGGGCGCCGATGGGCACCAGCACCCGGGGGGCGCCGGCCGACTTGGACCAGTGCTCGACCAGCCAGCCCCGCTTGCGGGCCAGGGTGGCGAGGCGGGTCTCGGGGTTGACGGCCACCGGGAAGCCAACGGCTTCGAGCATGGGCAGGTCACTGGTCGAATCGGCGTAGGCCACCGCTTCGCGCAGGTCGAGGCCGTTGGCCTCGGCGAAGTCCATCAGGGCCTGAGCCCGCGTCTCGCCGGTGGGCGGCACCTCGGTGAGCTCGCCGTCGTAGGTGCCGTCGGGGCGGCGGCCCAGCGAGGCGCACACCATGTCGTCGAACAGCGGCCGCAACGGCTCCACCACGAAATCGAGGGCGCCGGTGATCAGCACCGTGCGGTGGCCCAGCCGGCGGTGCTCGCGCACCCGCCGGATGGCCGCCGGGAAGGACTTGGCCAGGATGAGCTGGCTGAACATCTCTGCTGCGTCCTGGTCGATCTGATCCATGGGAGCGTGGTCGTAGCGGCGGTAGAACAGGCGCAGGAAGTCGCTGCGGTCCTTGCGGTCCAGCGCCAGCAGCGACGGGGCCTCGACGAGGGTCCGGGCCACGAAGCGCAGCCGCTCGTCGCGGGGCAGCCGCCGGGTAGCCAACCACGAGTAAGAAGCCACCACGTTGGAGGCGATGAGCGTGTTCTCGAGGTCGAAGGCGGCCAGCTGGCGCTCCGGGGACAGTACCTGGCCGCGCAGTCGCTCGGCGCGGTTGGGGCCGACCCGCCCGCCGGGGGTGGTGCGCACCCGACCGTGCTCGACCACCGAGGGCAGGTGGATCTCGCGCACGTAGTGGTCCCACTCGATGACGCGGGGATCGAAGCAGAAGCGGGCCTGGTCCTCGGGGGTCTGGGCGTCCCACAGTGCCAGCAGCCGATCGAGGCCGTAGACGGCCTCGCACTCCGCATACGCCCCGTACAGCTCGACGTAGCCCAGAGCCCGCTCGGCCTCCTCGCGGCGTTCTTCGATGGTGGCCCCGAACTGGGCCTGGCGGCCACGCAGGGGCAGGGCGGTCAGCACCTTCTCGGCCCGCTCCAGGGCGGTCTTGGCCCGGCTCAGCTGCGACTGCACCCGGCCCCGGCCGGGGAACGACCAGGTGGGCACGACGATGGGTTGGCCCTCGTGGTCATAGAGCGGGTGCTCGAGGAACCAGTTGCTGACCAGGTCGACCAACCGGCGGTAGCGCAACGGGTTCTGCGACCCTGACGCCACCTGCACCACCTCGGGCATCGCGGTGCCCGAGGCATCGCGCTCGGGACCCTTGGCGGCCACCGCGATCAGCGCACCCACCACCAGGTCGACCGGGATGACGTCGACGATGCCCTCGGGCACGCCGGGGAACTCCTTGAGCAGGCCCCGGGCGTAGGAGATGATCACCGGCTCGGCCATGCGGAAACCGCGGATCCACCCCGGGCGGGGCTCGGCCAGGGCGGACTCGATGATGGAAGGGCGCACGACGCTGATGGGCACCGCGCCATGGGTCTCGACCAGGGCCCGTTCGCCCAGCGCCTTGGTGTAGGCGTACGCGTCGGGCCATCCAAGCGACGCCGCCCGGGCCCTCCCGGCCTCGACCAACCGGTCGCTGACCCACCGGGCCCGCAGCTGCTCGGTCTTGGCCGCCAGGGCCGGGGTGCCCGCCGCGCCCAGCTCGGCCCGGGCCGCCTTGCGGAACCGGGCCAGCTCTTCGGGGGTGCGGCTCCGGGCCTCGGCGTCGCTGCGGGCCCGCCGGGCGCCGTCGACCTCGGCGCGCCAGCTCACGTCCACGAAGAACGGGCTCTCGTCCACCATCTGCTCGAGGGCGGCACCGCGCCGGTTGCCGGCCACGTAGCAGGTGGACACGGCCACCAGGTGCGGGGTGACGCCCAGTTCGTTGAGCGTGGCCGCGATGCGCATGGGGCCGAGCAGGTTGACCTCGACCGCGGAGTCGAGGGGTGAGTCGAACGACACGGTGGCGGCCGAGTGGATGACGATGTCGCAACTGGCCAGGACGGCCCGCCCGGCCTGGTCGAGGCCCAGGCCGTCGCGGCTGACGTCGCCGGCCACCGCCGAGAGGCGCCGGGCGACGAGGTCGTCGAATGCGGTGGTTCGTCCGCCTGCGTCACCCGGGCCCGAGTGCTCGGCCCGGAGCCGGTCGAAGGCGTCGTTCTTGACGATCTCTCGGGTCACCCGCTGTTGCACCGAGGAGCGCTTGCCGGCGCGGACCAGCAGCACGATCTCGCAGTCGGGCACCTCGCGCAGCAGTCGCTCGACCAGGGCCGTGCCCAGGAAGCCCGTGGCGCCGGTGACGAAGAGGCGCTTGCCGGCGAGGGTCTCGGCGATCATCCTCCTGTTCTAGCAAAGATCATCTACCATTTGGTAGATGACGACTCGCGATCGGGTGCTGGAGGAGGCGTTGGTGTCGTTCGGCACCCGCGGCTACGAGGCCACGTCACTCGACCAGGTGGCAGCCGAGCTGGGCATCCGCAAGCAGACCATCCTCTACTACTTCCCGTCCAAGGCGGAGTTGCTCGACGCGGTCATCGACATGGGTTCCGCTTCGTTGGTGGAGACGTTGGAAGCGGCGCTGAGCGATGCCGGATCGGGCTGGGAGCGCATGGAGGCCGTCATTCGATCGGTCTTCCGCCTGGCTTTGCGGCGACCCGAGCTGCTGGGCCTGCTGCGGGAGGTCAGCCGGCTGGGCGCGCCGACCGCCACCCGGTTGAGCGACAACCTCGACCCGCTCGTGAAGCGGGCCCGAGAGTTCCTGGAGGCGGAGATGGCGGCCGGCCGGTTCCGCACCACCGATGCCCGTCTGCTGCTGTTGTCCACCTACTCCACCGTGCTGGGCGTGGCCACCGAGGTCGAGGTGCTGCGGGCGGTGGGCATCGAGCCCACGCTGCGCTCGATGGTTGTGCGCCGGCGCGAGCTGCTGCGCTTCCTGCACTCGGCCCTGGTGGTGGACGAAGCCGTTCCCGCCTGACCCCCCACCGGCTCGGTGCGTGCACGGCCAGCCCGGAGGGGGACGGTACGCCGGAGGCTGGGTCAGTCCGGCGGCAGACCCAGCTCGGCAACGGGGCCGGGGTCGGTCGCGGCTACGCCGGGAGCGCCGATGTCGACCCGCACGGCCTCGATGCGACCCGAGCACAGATCGATCGTCTTGTGGTAATCGGAGGACTCGGCGGTGCAGATGTAGAGCGTACGGCCGTCGTCGCCACCGAGGGCACAGGCGTAGGGCTTGCGCGACGTCGGGATCCACTCCACCGGGCCGGCGCCCTGCACCACCCGCATCACGCCCTGGTTCACCGGGTCGGCCACCCAGATGCCCCCGGCGGCGTCGAGGCAGATCCCGTCGGGCACATTGGGGCGCAGGTCGGCCCACACCCTCGGGTTGGCCAGCGAGCCGTCGTCGTTGAGGTCATAGGCCGACAGGCGCTGGCCGAAGGACTCGGCCACCACCAGTGTTCGTCCGCCGTCGGCGATGACCATGCCGTTGGGGAACAGGAGCTGCTCGGCCACCACCCAGGCCTCGCCGTCGGGCTCGACGCACACCAGGTTGGTGCTCGTGGCCTCGGCGCCGGCATCGATGTCGAAGCCGTAGTTGCCCACGTAGGCGCGGCCCCGGTCGTCCACCACCAGGTCGTTGCAGTGGAAGGCGGCCAGGGGACTCAGGTCGGCCACGTCGACCAGTCCCTCGGGGTCGAGGCGCTGGAGCCTGCGGCTCACCATGGCCACTACCAGCAGCCGGCCGTCGGGCAGCCAGCCCAGGCCGGCGGGCATGTCCTGGGTCTCGAGCTCGATGCGGGGCTCGCCGTCGGTGGCCATGCTGAACACCCGGCGAGCATGCACGTCGGAGAACCACAGTTTGCCGCCGTGCCAGCGAGGGCATTCGGGGTAGACGAGTTGGTCGAGCAGGACGGCTGGTGTTCGGTCGGCCATGGATGCTCCGGAGTGGTGGTCAGGTCGGTCGTCCGGGTGCCGGGGCGTTGGCCCGACCGACCCTCTTTCGATGTCCGATTTCGGCCCGCGGATCGTACCGTCCAGTGGCGGACGTCACCGATTCTCGGCGAAAGGATGGGGCCGTTGGTCCGACTCGGTCGTCCGACTCGCTCAGCTGGGCTCGCTCAGCTGGGCTCGCTCAGGCGGGCGACGCCGGGGGCGTGGTCGTACAGATCGGCGAAGGGCACGAGCACGGCGGCGACCACCGCGCCCACCAGCAGCACGAAGGTGACCGAGGTGGCGTCGATGACCGGTCCGGCCATGAGACCGCCGATGGCCACCGTCCCCCCGAAGGCCATGAGCCACAGGGCCATGACCCGGCCGCGGACCTGGTTGTCGAGGCGGGCCTGGAGCACGGTTGACAGGGAGGTGACGGTGGCGAAGTAGCAGAACCCGACCAGGAACACGGCAGGGAAGGCCAACGGCACCGATCGCACCAGGGCCAGCAGGGCCAGGAAGACGGCGAAGCCCCCCAGCCCCACTCGCACCACCCGTTCGAGTGGGCGTTGTGAGAGGAAGGTGCCGATGGAGAGGGCGCCCGCCACCGCCCCGGCGCCGAAGGTGGCATAGAACAGGCCGTAGGTGGCGTGAGCCGGGTCGATACCCAGGTTGCGCTCCGCCAGGGTCGGCATCTGCACCACGAAGGCCAGGCTGAACAGCGAGAACAGGGTCATGACCAGCAGGCAGCGGCCCACCACGCGGTCGCGCCGCGCCACCCCGAACCCGCCCAGTACCCGACGCAGCCCCCGAGGCTCGTTGGGGTCCGGGAAGACGCCGGGCACGACCACGGTGAGCAGTGCCCCGATGATGAACAGGTAGCTCACGGCGTTGCCCACGAACACCCAGGACACACCCCAGCGGGCGTAGATGAGACTGCCGATGGCCGGACCCACCACCCGGGACAGGTTCATGTTGACCGAGTTGAGCGACACCGCGCCGTTGAGGTCGCGCTCGTCGACCAGTTCGGGCATGACCGAGCTGTAGGCGGGGGCGTAGACGGCCTGGCCGATGCCCATGGCCAGCACGAACAGCACGAGCAGCCATTCCGACGGGGTGGGGGAGCGGGTGATCCAGGCGATGCCCAGCGCGAAGGCGGTCTGTTCGATCGAGACGAAGATGATCAGCCACTTGCGGTCGAAGCGGTCGGCCAGCGCGCCGCCCACGATCGACAGCAGCATCAGAGGGATGAGCTGGGCGAAGGACAGGAGGCTCACGAAGGTGGCCGAGTGGGTGAGCGAGTAGCCGTAGGCGCCGAGCACCACGTTCTGCATCCAGCTGCCCACGTTGGACAGGAAGGCGCCGATGAACACCCGGCGGAAGACCGGGTAGCTGAGGGCGGCGCGGGCGGTCCCCGGGGCGAACGGGCGATCGCCCTCGAGCAGGGCCTCCTCGGTGTCCTCGACGGTGAGGTGCGGCTCGAGCACGGGCTCGCTCACCGGTTGTCCCCCTCCCTCGATCGATCCGGCCCGGCGTCGGTGGTGACGAGGCCCCCTGCGAGGTTAGGGGCCGCGATCAGCGCTTGGGACCGCCCTGGTGCAGCTCGTCGAGGGCTTTGGCGATGCGCCGCTGGCGGGTCTCCTCGGTCTTGGCCCCGTTCACGGACGCCACGATGCGGTTCTGCTTGCTGTAGGAGAGCCCCTCGAACACCTTGCGGGCGGCGGCGTCGGTCTTCATGGCGGTGGCCAGCTCGGCCGGCACGGTCACCGATCGGGGGGCGGTGTCGAGAGTGAGCTCGACCTCGACCTCCTGGCCGGCCTCCACCTGGGCCTGGCGGCGGATCTCGGCGGACACCGGCACCAGGTAGCGCCCGCCCATCACCGCCACCGTGCTCGGGTAGGTGTGCCCGCCGATCGTGACCTGGACGGGCGGGCGCCTGCCCGAGCCGAGCTGGTCGACCATCTCGGCCGGTACCTCGATGCCGGTGGCCGTCTTGCCGTGCAGTTCGAGCGTGGCGCGGAACCTCATGGCGAGATGATGACCGACCCTCCCTGTCGCGGGCAACGGCGGGCTGGCAGAATGGGGGCGACCCATTCCGGGACCCGCTGGGCGGTGTCCCCACTGGAGGTGAGTTGCCGTGTTCGTCAGGCACATCCTCGAGGACAAGGGCGCGGTCGTGGCCACGGTGCCCTCCAACGTGACGATGGCGCACGTCGCCCGGCTCCTGGCCGAGCACGGGCTGGGCGCCCTGGTCGTCTCCGATGACGGCGAGACGATTGCAGGCATCGTCTCCGAGCGCGACCTGGCCCGGGCGGTTGCGGCCCGTGGGGCCGACGCGCTCTCGATGCCGGTGGGCGACGCCATGACCGCCGAGGTGCGCACCTGCGCGCCCGACGACACGGTCGAGAGCCTGATGGAGACGATGACGACGCGGCGCGTCCGCCATCTGCCCGTCGTGGTCGACGGCCGCCTGGCCGGCATCGTGAGCATCGGCGACGTGGTCAAGCGCCGGCTGGCCGAACTGCAGTCCGAGAGCCAGACCCTGCACGACTACCTGTACTCCGGTCGCTGACCGCCCTGGCCTGTCCGGCGTGGGCTGGCCTCCACGGCGTGGCGGGCATGCGCTTCGCCATCGCCATCCCGCAGTCCTTCGCGCACGGCCTGAACCGCGTCGAGTCGCTCGACTTCGACAGCGCCTGGGTACAGGAACAGGTCCTTCGCTGAACGCAAGACGTCATGTGTGACGCCAGATCTGGTTGACATGACGTCGTTGTGACGTCATACTGACGTCGTGGACCTGACCCGATATGTCGATGAACTTCGCCACGAGCTGCAGGTCGCGGCCGAAGCCGGGGGCGAGGAGGCCGCGCAGCTCGCCGAGCGCCTCGTCGCCCCGCTCCAGTCGGCGACGCGGCTCGTGCTGCTCGACGCCCTGTCCGTCGCAGCCGGCGAGATCACTGCCGATCTCGCCCCCGGCTCGGTGGAGGTGCGCCTCCGGGGTCGTGATCCCGAGTTCGTCGTGACCTCGCCGGTGGCCGACCTGGCCGAGGCGGATCACGACACGCCGACGATCGACCACGGGTACGAGTCGGACCGGGCGAGCGCGGCCGGGGCATCGGCCCCCTACGGCGACGAGGGTGGAACATCGCGGGTCACCCTTCGCATCCCCGACTCGCTCAAGCTGCGGATCGACGACGCCGCCGCCAGCCAGGGCCTGTCGGTCAACGCCTGGCTGGTCCGCACGCTCTCCGGCGTGGTGGAGCCGACCGGGCCCCGGGCCCGCAGCGTCAGACGCAGCTCGAACGGCGGCGAGCGCTTCACCGGCTGGGCCCGCTCGTAGCGCCCGCCGAGCTCGCGACTCGAACCCAGACCTCCGAACCCAGACCTCCGAATCGTCACGCCCCTCAGGCTGTCAGGAGACCCCCATGCCAACCTTCCCGACCCCCGACCCCATCACCGTGAGCCTCGAGCTCGTCGGCGACGTCCGGCTCTCGGCCAGCGACCGGGCCGACACCGTCGTCACCGTCCGGCCCGCCAACCCGTCCAAGGCCGCCGACGTCCGAGCGGCGGAGCAGACCAGGGTCGACTTTCACCAGGGGAACCTGACGATGACGACGCCGAAGACCTGGTGGCGGTACACGCCCTTCGGCGGTCACGGAAGCGTCGATGTCCACGTCGAACTGCCCAGCGGATCGCGGGCGACGGCGGACCTGGCCATGGGCCACCTCTTCGCCGACGGCGAGCTGGGCGCGTGCCAGCTCCACACGGCCATGGGCAACATCCGCTTGGACCAGACCGGAGCCCTGCGGGCCTCGACGGGTTACGGGAGCCTCGCCGTCGACCGGGTCGTGGGCGACGCCGAGCTCAAGACCGGCAGCGGTCAGGTGCGCGCCCAACAGATCGACGGCGAGGCCGTGGTCCGCAATGCCAACGGTGACACCACGCTCGGCGACGTGGCCGGCGATCTGCGGGTGAAGGCGGCCAACGGCAACGTCCTCGTCGGACGGGCGGGCGCCTCGGCGGCAGCCAAGACGGCCAACGGCGAGGTGCGCATCGGCGAGGTCGCTCGGGGCGAGATCGTGGTGGAGACGGCCGCCGGCGATCTCGAGGTCGGCATCCGCCCGGGCACGGCCGCGTGGCTGGACGTCCTGACTCGGTTCGGTGCGGTGCGCAACACCCTGGAGGTGGCCGATGCGCCGTCGCCGTCGGACTCCGCGGTCCGGGTCCGGGCCCGCACCTCGGTCGGCGACATCCTCATCGCTCGTGCGCCGATCGACGCCGCGTCGTCGTCTGCTCGTCGGCGCAGCGACGCCTCGTGAGCGCCCCGTCCGCGCCGTCGGCCATCTGGGTGTCGGGTCTGCACAAGGCCTTCGGCGACACGGTCGTGCTCGACGACATCGACCTGGAGGTGCCCGAGGCCACGGTCTTCGCCCTGCTCGGTCCCAACGGGTCAGGCAAGACCACCGCCCTGCGCATCCTGTCCACCTTGATCCCCGCCGACGCCGGTCGGGTCCGCATCGCCGGACACGACGTGGCCGACGATCCCGATGCCGTGCGGGCCGTGATCGGGATGACCGGTCAGTTCGCGGCGGTCGACGAGTTGTTGACCGGAGCGGAGAACCTCGCCCTCATGGCCGACCTGCACCATCTGGGGCGGGCCGAAGGACGCCGGCGGGCGGCCGACCTGCTCGAGCAGTTCGACCTGGCCGACGCGGCCAACCGTCTGCTGTCCAGCTACTCGGGCGGGATGCGGCGTCGACTCGACCTGGCCATGACGCTGGTGGGCCGGCCCCGCATCATCTTCCTGGACGAGCCGACCACGGGGCTCGACCCGCGCAGCCGCCGGACGATGTGGGGCATCGTCGAAGCACTGGTGGCCGACGGGGTCACCGTCCTGCTCACCACCCAGTACCTCGACGAGGCGGACCGCCTGGCCGATCGGATCGCCATCCTCGACCAGGGTCACCTGGTGGCCGAGGGCACCTCGGCCCAGCTCAAGGGGCTGGTGCCCGGGGGCCACATCCGCATGACCTTCCACGACCCGTCCGAGCTGGCGGTCGCAGCCACGGCCCTGGGCGGAGCCCCGTGCGACGGCGAGTCGCTCAGCCTCCAGATCCCGGGCGACGGGGGTGTCTCCTCCCTGCGGTCGGCGCTCGATCGACTCGACCAGGCCTCCGTGTCGGTTGACGAGCTCTCGATCCACACCCCGGATCTCGACGACGTCTTCCTCGCCCTCACCGGGCGCGACGCCCTACAGGAGGCCGATCGATGACCAGCGTCTCGTACACGGTGAGCGACTCGGCCACCATGCTGCGGCGCGAGCTGCGCCACCAGCTGCGCTACCCGTCGGTCACGGGGATGCTCGTCGGCATGCCCGTGCTGTTCCTGCTCCTGTTCGTCTACATCCTGGGCGCCACATTGGGCGCCGGGCTGAGCGCCCACGCGGGAGGGCGCAGCGCGTACGTGCAATATGTCGTCCCCGGGATCCTGCTGATCACGGTGGCCGCGGTGACCACCGGCACGGCCATCTCGGTGGCCACCGACATGACGGGGGGCATCATCGCCCGGTTCCGGACCATGGCCATCTCCCGGTTTGCCGTGCTGTCGGGCCACGTCCTGGGGGCCACCGTCCAGACCGTGCTCAGCCTGGTCGTGGTCACCGGCGTGGCCCTGGCCATCGGGTTCCGGCCCACCACCGGCGCGCTCGACTGGCTGCTGGCCGCGGCGGTGCTGGTCCTGATCACCGTCTCGCTCACCTGGGTGGCGGTAGCCATGGGCACGGTGGCCAAGTCGGTGGAGTCGGCCAGCAACATGCCCATGTTCCTGCTGCTGTTGCCCTTCCTGGGCAGCGGATTCGTGCCCACGCGGTCGTTGCCGGCTGGCGTGAGCTGGTTCGCCCGGTACCAGCCGTTCACGCCGTTCATCGAGACGATCCGTGGGTTGCTGCTGGGCACGCCGATGGGCCACCAGCCGTTGCTCACCTTGCTGTGGTGTGCGGTGCTCTCGATCGCCGGGTGGCTCGGCGCCCGCTCCGCCTACGAACGCCGATCCGTGCGCTAGCGCAGATGAGCCGGCTGGTCAGCCCGGCGCGGTCTGGGCGGTGGCGGTGGCCGTGCCTCGCACGGTGGTGCTGTGGGGGGTGCCCGGCAGGGCTCGGGCGAAGAGGTAGTCGGCCCGCAGCCTGATGATCACGGTGATGGTGTTGGGTGTGGGTTCGGTGATCTGGGGTGGCGCGGCGAGTTGGTCGGCCAGACCCTGGGCGTCGATCGAGTGGTCGACGGCGGCGTCGACCCGGGTCGGATCGAGCCGGTAGCCGCGGCCGGCCCGCAGCGCGGCCTGGTCGAGCCCGCCGGTCACCGCGTCGTTGGCCGCGCTGGCCGCCGCGTCGATGGCCTGCTGTTGGCGGAGGTGGACGATGGTGAGGTCCACCGCGACGGCGCCCAGCAGCAACACGATGAGCACGGCGGCCGGCATCAGGATCAACACACTTCCCCGGTGGCCCCGCAGCCGGAGGCCCGTGCTCAGCACGTGGCGGTGCCCGGCACACCGGAGCGGTAGGGGTCGATGAGCTCGGTGTGGCGGGCGCGGACGTCGAAGGCGTGGCCGTACCCGCCGATCCACGGCAGGCGGATGGCCGGGACGGGGTAGTCGATCTCGACGGTGGTGGGCACGCACCGGGCGAAGGGCGCCCCGTCGGCTCGGTCGATGCGGATGGTGGCCAGCTCGGGTCGACGCCCGTACCCGGCCAGGGTGGCGCTGGCCACCGCTCGGGCCTGGGTGTCGCCGGTGGTGGCGTCGGGGGCCTCGACGTAGGTGCGCACGGCCTGGCGGGCGGCCGAGTCGGCCGCGACCTCCGGCGTCGATCACGCCCCAGGCGTTGGCCACCAGCAGGGCGCCCACCACGAAGATGAGCACCCCGAAGGGCAGGACCTCGATGCCGCCCACCTGTCCCCGATCGCCGGTCACTCGCCGGGTGGGGTCTGGCGCAACCGCCGCCCCCGTCATCGTGGCGGGTCCTACCGCCACGCCTCGACCCGGACCCGTACGGTGCGATCGATGTGGCGGGCGCCGGCGGCGTCGGCCAGGCCCGGCCACAGGAAACCGGGTGCGTCACCGACGAGTCGCAGCTGGACGACCTGGGCGTCGCTGCCGCTCCAGTCGACGTGCACCGTGCGCCCGAACGCGCCGAGCTCGGCACGCATCCGGGACTCCGCGGCCGCTCGCGAGGAGGCCAGGGCACCCGGGTCGCCATGGTCGGTGCGGCTACCGGCCACCATGCGGGCGCCGTCGAAGGCGGCGCTGGTCACCGAGGTGGTGGCGTACAGGTCGACCAGCAGTTGCACGGCGAAGAGCAGGAAGGCCAGGAACACGATCACCGCCGCGAAGGTGGCGATCAACCCCGTGCCGGCGTCCCCGGCGGCTGTCCGGCGACTCGGGGCTCGCACATGTCCACGGGTCACTCGTTGCCGATCTGTTGGACCTTGGTGTTGGTGGTGTTGTCGGTGGTGCGCCACATCTGCTGGAACCCCAGCCACATGGCCGCCCCGAGGAAGGCCATGATCAGCACAGCGATGGCCACGCTGATCACGCCCTCGCCACGGTCGTCGCCGGCCATGGCGGTCAGGCGCGGGCGTAGGCGGGGTGCGAGCAGAGCGGTGATCCAGAACCAGGTCGTGGACATGAGGAGCCTTTCGTCGGTGGTTTCTCTCGGGAACTCGTGATGCCAGGTCAGGTGGTCAGGCGGTGGTGAACAGGCGCATGGCCTGCACGAACGGGACGACGAGGAACAGGACGCCGGGCACCAGCGCGGCGACGGTGACCGGCACCCACACCTGTTGGGCTCGACGCTCGATCGCCTCGAGGAGCCGCCGCTGCGCGTCGCGGCGCATGGCTCGCGCCTCTGCCGAGATGAGTCGGCCGAGATCGGCGGCCTGGCGGTTGAGGGCCAGGACCGAGACGAGCCGATCGAGGGCCTCGACGTCCACGCGCCGGGCCCACTCGATCAGCGCCGCTTGCTCGTCCAGACCCTGGCGGATGCGTCCGCACACCTGCGCCAGATCCCCGGCGCAGGTCCCGGAGCTGCGCTGGGCCAGCCGGTTCAGCGTGCTGGTCAGTGAGTACCCGGCCCCCAACAACATCCCCAGCTGCTCGGTGACGATCGGCAGCTCGCCCAGCACCTGTTGCTTCCATCGACTGGACGCCCGTGCGACCTGTTGTTCGAGCACCAGGAACGCGAGCAGGGGCGCGCCGACCAGGAACAGGACGGCGATGAGCAGCGGTGGCCGCAAGGCGGCGGTGACCATAGCGGCGGCGCCCACTGCGACCAGCGCCGAGCTGAGTTGGCGCATGCGGAAGCCCGTCACGGTCTCGGGGGAGTGGATGCGTTCGAGGCGCAGGCCCAGCTCCTCGCCCGATCCGAGCAGCCGGCTCAGCCGGTCGCCCGCGCCCGAGGCGAGCGGCGAGACCACCTCGCCGAACGAGCGCCAGGACACGACGCGGCCGAGCTGGCGCGACGGTCGCGCTCCGGGCAGGTATGGCGCGATGCGATCCGGGAGCGATGGGCGGCGGAACCAGCGCAGCTCGGCCAGCACCAGACTGGAGCCCAGGCCGGCGAGGCCAGCGATCAGGACGACGAGCCGGCTCACCGCAACACCCGCCGCTCGTCCGGGAGGCGCATGATCCGCCCGGCCCACAGCCAGCAGGCCACCACCAGGGCGAGCCCGACCACCACGATCAGCTGGCCCCAGGCCGTCTCGTAGGCGGCCCGCCCCGAGCCCACCGAGAGCCCCACCACGGCCATGCCGATGGGCACGATCAGCACGAAGCGCCGGGCGAATCGGACACCCGCCTGCTTGGCCACCGCATCCTTGCGCCCCTGCGTGTCGGCCCGACGGTCGTCGGCCAGGTCCTGGAGTCGCTGGTCGAGATCGCTTCCGCCCAGCTCGTGGGCGATCAGCAGGGTCTCGCAGGCGGCATCGGCGGTGGGGTCGGCGAGCTGGTCCTTCAGCTCGGCGAGGGTCCGCCCGAAGTCGGTGGACAACAGCCACTCGCGCTGGGCCGCGGCGAACGCCGGGCGCAGCTCGGCCGGACCGCTGGCACCCACCTCGAACAGCGCTTGGGGGATCGATCGCCCGGCGCTCGAGGTCAGGATGCGGATCTCCTCGATGAGTCGCGGCCAGGCCTCCTCGGCCTGCTGGCGACGCGCCGTCCGCCGGCGGCGGTAGCTGGCCACGGGGAAGGTGGCGGCGAACCCGCCCACGATCAGCGCGGGCACCGCCCCGCCGAACAACAGCAACCCACCGGCCGCTCCCGCGGCGAACAGCCCGGCGATCACGGTCCAGAACTCGGTCGGACCGACGTCGCCGAGCCCGGCCTGGATCAACCACTCGCGTCCCCGGCGGCTCCGCATCGACGAGCTGCCGGGCCGGGCCGAGGCGGTGGAGGGCCGGGATTTCTGGTCGGAACCGTGGGTTCCCGGACCTGGCCCGATCCCGCGCCATCCGAACTGTGCGGCTGTGTAGCACAGGACCACGCCGTAGCCGGCGGTGATGGCCAGTCCCAGCGAGATCAAAATGCGGTCCACTCTCGGTCGTCGTCCCGGCTCAACAGCTCGGTCACGTCGAAGCCGGCTTCGGCGAGGGCGTGGGCCAGCCGCGACGGGATGTTGCCCGTCCAGCTCAGCGGCGCGTCGGGCCCCGGGCGGGAGAACAGATCGGTGGTGGTGAACTGCGTGGCGGCCGGCCCTGCGGCCTGGTCCTCCACCGCGGTCACCTCCGCCACGCGCGGGCCGCCGGGACCCCGCCGGCAGTGCACGACCAGGTCGATGGCCTCGCTGACCAGGCTGTTGAGCGCGGACATGGGCAACTCGTTGCTGGTGTCGGCCAGCTGGCAGATGAATCGCAACCGGGTCAGAGCCTGTCGGGCGGATCCGGCGTGGATGGTGGTGAACCCCTTCACGCCCGAGGACAAGGTGAGCAGGAGCGGCAGGGCCTCGCTGTCGCGGACCTCACCGACGATGGCCACGTCAGGTGCCATGCGCAGGAAGCCCGAGACCAGGCGCCGGAGATCGACGGCCGGGCGGTCAGGTCGCGCCGCCCGGGTCTGCATGGCGGCCACGTTGGCCAGGGGCACGTCGGCTTCGAACACCTCCTCGGCGATGACCACCCGCTTGGACGGGTCGAGCTCGGCCGCGCAACACGACAACAGGGTGGTCTTGCCCGAGCCCGGGGCGCCGGCGAACACGATCGAGCGGTCGGCCCGCACGCACGCGCCGAGGAAGCGGGCCACGGCGGCGCTGAGCATGTCGCGGGCGACGAGCTCGTCGAGCGAACGGAAGGCCACACCGGTGAAGCGGCGGATGTTGACCATGACATGGCCGCCCCGGCTGACGTCGCCGTGGACGATGTGGAGGCGGGAGCCGTCGTCGAGCTGCGCGTCCTGGAGCCCTTCGGTGGGGTCGAGCTTGCGGTGGCGCGCTGAGGCGTCGTCGAGGATCTTGGTGAGCGTCCGGGCGACGTGGTCGTCGTCGTGGAAGACCTCGTCGTGGTAGCCGGCTGGTGCCCGCGATGGCGTTTGACGAAGATCTCGATCGGGGGCGTTGATCATGATCTCCCACACGTCGGGATCGTCGAGCAGCGGTGTCGAGCGGGCCGTAGCCGGGCCAGGTTGCGGCAGGCCCGTTCGGCGACCTGGTCGGGTCGGACAGCTCGAAGCGCTTGGCGCCTCGCTTGGCGTCGTCGGCCCACCGTTCGATCTCGTCGTCGATGAGGACCCGCAGCCCGGCTTCGGCCTCGGGGCCCGCCATGTCGTGGGACAGGTCCTTGGCCCGGGCCTGCACTCGCTGCTCGATCTCCACCAGAGGATCGAGCTCGTCGCGAGCGGCGCCGGGGCCAGCGTCGACCGCCGCGGTCATGCGGTCGGCTCCGGTCGACGGGATCGGTTCTGACGGGGCGTCAGCTCGCTGGCTAGGGTGCGGGCGCTTCGATCAGACCCCCGTGGAAAGGACGTTCCGTGAGCGAGCCGGCCGTGTTGGTGGAGCGTGACGAACACATCGTCACCGTCACCCTGAACCGCCCCGACAAGCGCAACGCGTTCAACGCCGAGGTGCTGTGCCGGTGCTGTGACGCCTGGGATCTGATCGACGGCGACGACGAGGTGCGAGCCGCCATCCTCACCGGGGCCGGCGGCGACTTCTCGGCGGGAGCCGACCTGGACCGGCTGGTGGGTGCCATGTTGTCGGGCAAGCCGGCCCAGAACGAGTTCGAGGAGCGGATCCGCCAGGACCCCGGTCTGATCTTCAAGGGGTTCCTGAAGGACACCGCACTCGCAAGCCTCTGGTGGCCGCGGTCGAGGGCTACTGCTACGCCGGCGGATTGGAGATCCTGCAGGCCACCGACCTGCGGGTGGCCGCCGAGGGCGCCAAGATCGGACTGACCGAGGTGCAGCGCGGCCTGTTCCCCATGGCCGGCACCACTGTGCGCCTGCCCCGCCAGATCGCCTTCACCAAGGCCATGGAGATCATGTTGCTGGGCGACCCCATCTCTGCGGCCGAGGCCGAGCGCATGGGGCTGGTCGGCTTCGTCGTACCCGACGGCCAGGCCCTGGCCAAGGCCCGGGAGCTGGCCGAGCGACTGGCGGCCAACGGTCCGCTGGCCGTGCAGGGGATCAAGGCGGCGGTGTGGGCCGCGGCCGAGCTGCCCGAGGCCGAGGCCTTCGTCGAGGAGATGGAGATCGGCATGGGCGTGATGGCCAGCGAGGACGCCGAAGGAGGGGCCTCGGGCCTTCCTGGAGAAGCGCCCGGCCAACTTCCAGGGCCGCTGACGCCACCCCCGAAGTGTTCGGCCCCGCCGAGGTCGACGGCGTCAGCGTCAGGGGCCTGGTCATCCCAATGCCTCGTCGTCGGCCCATGCGCCCAGCGAGCCCGGCGTGATCGGGGTCAGCCCTGAGCCGGCTGACGAGTCCAGCCCGACGCGTGGCCCCGTCCGTTCGAGCACGGCCTCGACCGCCTCGGTCAGTGGACGGACCAGCGCCACGGGTAGGGCCATGGCGGCGCGGTGGAGTTGGTCGACCCCCCGGCGTTCGCTGACGAACAGCGGCGATGCCATGGTCTCGGCCAGTTCAGGACGCATGCCGGCCACCAGGTTGGCGATTGCCCCTGTGATCTCGGACCGGGCTGAGGCCCGGCGCGGGAGCTCGGTTGATGACCGCCAGCAGTCGCTCGGCGCCGACCCCACTGCGGTGCCACTCGTCGAGGATCAGGACGAGGCGCCGCAGCCCTACGACCGTGGGCGGGGCGACCACCAGCACCAGGTCGGCCCTCCCGGCGGCGGTGCGAGCCAGGACGTTGCGCTCCTCCACGTCGAGCGACCCGACCTCGTCGTCTCCCTCGAGGTCGGCATCGAGATCGGCCACCACCAGCCGGTAGCTGCGCAACAGCCCATCGAGGCTGGCCTGCACCGCCCGGGGTCGCAGCACCGGCCAGTCACGGTGCCGGCGCAACCCGAGCAGCAGGTCATAGCCGCGGTCGCCGGTGTCGAACACGTGGCCGCGCACCTGGTCCACCGCGGGAAGGTCGAGCCGGTGGGCCTCGACCAGCTCCTGGAGGCCGGGCATGACGTCGCCGGCGTCGTGGAGGACACCTTGATCGGCGTGCAGGGCGAGGTCGGCGAGCACCACCAGACCCTGATGCCGCGAGGCCGAACCGAGGCCCTGAGCCAGAGCCATGGCCAGCGTGGAGGTGCCCGCTCCGCCGGGGCCGGTGACCGCCACCAGCCGGCCTCGCCAACCGGCCGGTGGTGGGGCGGTGCGCACGATCGTGTCACCCGCCGGGCCCTCGATGGCCGGCGCGCAGCCGAGCAGCACCGACAGCAGATCGGCCCGGTCGAAGGGGTCGTCCAGTACGGCGTCGACGCCCATCCCGGCCCAGTCGGCGGGTCGACGACCGTCGTCGATCACGATGACAGCCGACCCGACCTCACGGGCCCGATCGACCAGGTCGCGGTCGACGGCGGGGAGCCCGCCGTCGACGATGACCGCCGAGAAGGCCTGGCCAGAAGCCAGGCGTGCCGTGAGCTCCTCGGTGGCCATGCACTTCACGAACTCGACTGGGAGGGCGGCGTTGGTCGACCACCGACTCAGGTCACGGAACCAGGCCGATCGGGCCCGGGCCAGGCCGAGCAGGCGGTAGCGCGGCGGGCTCATGCCGGGCCTGCTCGCGGGTGATCAGTCGCTCGGGCCACGCTGCCATGAATCGAATCGAGGGCTCGCGCCCGAATCCCCAGCTGCATTCGGTCCGCCGTGTGATCGCTGCCTGCGCCTCGGTGTGGGGGGCCGCCGCCCACCTACCGTGGTCGGACCGTATGCGGACGTTACGGCGTAACTCAATGTGATATCCGTCACCGAAGCCGGCGGCCGATTTCCTGGTGACTGATCGAGCGGGTCAACGGCTCGCGGCAGTCGCCACCGGGCCGTGGCCCGATGCGGTCGCGTCCGTGGGATCGGTGGGCGGAAGCGAGTACGAGGTGGCGCCGGCGGTCGAGCCCGAGCCGGTCGACGCGGCCGAGCGAACCAGGGTGAGCGCCGCCACCTGCGTGGCGTGTGCGGCCCGCAGCGCCTGGTCGGCATCGGCCAGGGCCACCGTGATGACCAGCTTGCCCGCCGACTCCAAGCTCTCGTGGCTGCCGTCGGACACGTCGACCAGACGGACGCCCCGGGCCACGACCACCGTCTCCGCGCTCTCGCCGGTCCCGTAGGTGGCCAGCAGGTCGACGGTCTGGCCGGGCTCGAGGTTGCCGTCGAGCGCTCGTTCGCGGTCGATCGGGAAGGAGAGCTCGTGGCGATCAGGTGCGGCGACGGGCCGCACCACCTGGGCGCGCTCGATCACGTCACCCCCGTCGAGCGGCGCCAGCGTGACCTGGCCCACGACCTCGGCGGTGGTGGTGAACGTCTGGGTCGCCGCACCACTCGGGAGCTGTGCCTGCTCGGTGGCCAGATCGGCGTTGGACAACACGGTGCCGGTACGGATCCGGTGGCGGGCCACCACCATGGCCTGGTGCGGGCCCGCGTCGTGGTGGTTCGCCACCGCGAAGCTGATGAGCATGGCCAGCGCGACCAGGAGCCCGCCCACCACGGCCCGGCCCGATGGCAGTGGTCGCCGGCCCGGGAGCAGACGGCGCGCCGGCGCCTCAGGGCCGACTTCGTCCATGGCGGAGACGGGCGCGCCGTCTTGGCTCGCCGCCTTCCGGCGGGGGCGGCCGGTGGTCGCTCCATCGTGGTTGGTTCCCATGTCCCTCGCGATCCGCCGCGCCCGCCGCTCGCCTCGTGTGCCGCCTGCCGTTCCCGCGAGCCGCCGATCCGCTCGGCCGACTCGCCACCCCACCACCCCGGCAGCCCGCCGGGCTCGCTCGGGGAGCTCGGTCACCCCGAGCGGGGGCTGAGGCTAGAGACGCCAGCCGAGCGGATTCAACATGACATCGGACACACTCCCGGTGACCAGGCGACGAGCGTGCCCCCGCCTGGTGGACAACGAGCCCCGCGCCGTCGACCGCGGGGAAAAGAACATCGAAGCGTAGGAAAATCACCGAGAAGCGAGTAACTTGAACCCGTGGCTCCTGTCGACGACGAGATCCGTTGGCTCAGCACCGGCGAGGCGGCCGATCGGCTCGGCATCACACCGCGCACCCTCTACCGGTTCATCGACGAGGGCCAGGTGCCGGCCTATCGCTTCGGGCGGGTGATCCGACTGAAGGCGACCGACGTCGACGTGTTCATCGAGGCCTGTCGCATCGCGCCGGGCACGCTCGAGCACCTCTACCCCGACTCGGGCACCGACACCTCGGCCACCGAAGCCAACGCCACGTAGATCAGGCCACCACCGTCGTCACGCACGGTCAGCACGTCCCGGCCCACGGTCACCAGCTCACCGACCACCGGCTCGTCGCTCATCCGAGCGAACACGGCCACTCGGGTGCGATCGGCGGCCAACTCGGCCAGCTCACCGACCAGCTCGACCCCGGCGTGGGCACCGGGTCGCCCGTCGCGCCCGGGTGGCCCCGAGGCGATGGGATCGCCCGTTGGTGCCCGCACCCAGGCCAGCGCGGCCAGGACCAGCCACACGCCGCCCTGCTCGGTAGCCAACTCGATGAAGTCGCGGCCAACCACGGTGATCCGTCCACGGTGGCGCCGACCGCTGACCAGGCCGACGAGCACCGGGCGTCCCCGTTCGCCCAACGCGGTGGCCACCCCGACCAGATGGGCGTCGGCCGCGGCCTGGCGGGCCAGCCAGGCTGCCCGGCGGCGCCGGGTCACGGCGTCGGCCACCTGGGCCTCCGCCGCCCACCGCGCCAGCGCCGCCTGGGTCGAGTCGTCGTCGAGATCGCCCAGCGCACCGTCGACGAAGCCGGCGTCGGGGCCGTCGCGGAGTCCACCGCCGTCGAAGTCGCCGTCGTCGAAGTCACCGTCGTGTGGGCCGCCACCCGCCATGGGCCGGATGGTAGGCCAGCCGCGCCCTCGTCTCCGCCGCCATCTCGGTGGCTGACTCGTCGGCCGTCGGCTCCACCCGCCCAGGCCGGCGCCGATCACCGCAGAGGTCCGCACAACCCCGCACCCCGCTGCCACCGGCAGTCACTACGCTGAGAGTCCCGACAGAGGCCCACGATGGCAACCACCCAAGTCAAGATCAACGTCCCCGGCAACCATCTGATGGTCGGCCTCCTGGGCCAGCGCGACGAGTTGTTGCGGCTGGTCGAAACCGCGTTCCCCGACGCCACGCTGCACGTGCGCGGCAACGAGATCACCGTCGACGGTGAGGGGGCCGAGCAGGTGGGCCGCCTGTTCAGCGAGCTGGTCGTGCTGCTGCAGCAGGGTCACGCCCTCGAGCCGTCGATGGTGCATCGCACCATCGACATGGTCAAGGCCGACGAGTCGCCCTCCGAGGTGCTCACCGCCGAGGTGCTCAAGTCGTCCAAGGGCCGGCCCGTGCGACCCAAGTCGAGCGGGCAGAAGCGCTACGTCGACGCCATCCGTCACAACATCATCACCTTCGGGCTGGGGCCGGCCGGCACGGGCAAGAGCTGGTTGGCGGTGGCCATGGCCGTGCAGGCGCTGCAGTCCAAGCAGGTCGACCGCATCATCCTCACCCGCCCGGCGGTCGAGGCCGGGGAGCGCCTGGGCTTCCTTCCCGGCGACCTCATGGCCAAGGTCGATCCCTACCTGCGCCCGCTCTACGACGCCCTCTACGACATGGTCGAGCCCGAAGGGGCCCAACGCCTGCTCGACCGGGGCACCGTCGAGGTGGCGCCGCTGGCCTTCATGCGGGGCCGCACGCTCAATTCCAGCTTCATCATCCTGGACGAAGCCCAGAACACCACGCCCGAGCAGATGAAGATGTTCCTGACCCGCATCGGGTTCGGGTCCAAGGTGGTGGTCACCGGTGACACCACCCAGGTGGATGTGGGTGGCGGCCGCAGCGGGCTCGACGGGCTCGAACCGGTGCTGTCGGGCATCGACGGGCTGGCCTTCGTGCGTCTGACCAGCCGCGACGTGGTGCGCCATCGCATCGTGGCCGACATCGTCAACGCCTACGAGCGGGCCACCGGCGCCCCGCCTCCGAGCTGAGCGACCGTGGGTTCGGCCGACCCCCCGCAACCAGCGACCGACGCGGGCAGCCCCTGGCTGGTGTGCGAGATCGACGGCTCGCCCCGCGCCGACGGTGTCGATCTGGCCGACCCCACCTCAGGGCCCGCCACCGAACCCACCGCCGGCGAGGTGGCGATGCTCAGCGCGCTGGTGGCCGGCGTGCTCGAGGATCACCGCGGCGACGGTCAGATCGTGGTCGGATTGCGGTTCGTGGACGTCGACGAGATGGCCGAGCTGAACCTCGCCCACCTGGGCCACGAGGGTCCCACCGACGTGCTCTCGTTCCCCATCGACGGCGACCCCCGGGCGCTCGCCGCGCCCGACACCGATCCGGATCGACCCGGCCCAGCCGGCTCCGATGATCCCCCGTGGCTGCTGGGCGACATCGTGATCTGCCCGGCGGTGGCTGCCGCCAACGCCCCCACCCACGCCGGCACCTACCACGACGAGTTGGCCCTGCTGGTGGTGCACGGTCTACTGCACCTGCTGGGGCTCGACCACGCCGATGAGCCCGAACGCATCGCCATGCAGTCCCGCGAACGTGACCTGCTGGCCCGCCTCCACGGTCCGCTGGCCCGCGACCCCTGGACCGAGGTGCCCGCATGATCCCCGAGGTGCTGTTGGCCACCCAGGTCACCACGGGCAACATCATCATGCTCGTTTCCATCCTGGCGCTGATGGTGGTGACCACCTTCCTGGCCCTGGCCGAGACCGCCCTGACCCGCATGTCGCGCAGCAAGGCCCAGGCCCTGGCCGACAGCAAGGGCCACCGCGGTGAGCGGCTGCTGTGGCTGGTGTCGCGCCCCGAGCGCTTCTTGAACCCCGTGCTGTTGACCGTGCTCGTCTGCCAGCTGGTGGGCGCCACCCTGCTGGGCATCCTGGCCGACCACTTCTTCGGGGCCTGGGGTGTGGCCATCGCCACGGTCATCAACGTCGTCCTGGTGTTCACCGTGGCCGAGGCCGCCCCCAAGACCTGGGCCATTCAGCACCCCGAGCGCTCCGCGCCTGCTGGCCGCCGGGCCGGTGACCTACCTGGCCCGGTTCTGGCCCATCAAGATCCTGTCTCGCGGCCTGATCGGCATGGCCAACGTCCTGCTGCCGGGCAAGGGTCTGAAGGAGGGTCCCTTCGTCTCCGAGGAGGAGCTGTTGGCCCTGGCCGACGTGGCCGTCGAAGAGGACGTGATCGAAGAGGAGGAGCGCGACCTCATCGAGCAGATCATCGAGTTCGGCGACACCGTTGTGCGCGAGGTCATGGTGCCCCGGCCGGACATGATCACGATGCTGGGTGAGTTCCGGGTCGACGCCGCCATCGAGGTCATGATCCTCAACGGGTTCAGCCGGGTGCCGGTGGTGGGTGAGGGGATCGACGACGTGATCGGGCTCATCTACGCCAAGGACCTGATGCGGGCGGGACGCGACGGCCAGGGCGATTCCACGGTCACCGAGCTCATGCGACCGGTGCGATTCGTGCCCGAGAGCAAGCGGATCGCCGAGCTGCTGCCCGAGATGCAGGCCGACCACGTGCACCTGGCCGTGGTGGTCGACGAGTATGGCGGCACCGCCGGGCTGGTCACCCTCGAGGACCTCATCGAGGAGTTGGTCGGCGAGATCCACGACGAGTACGACCGCGAGGAGACCAAGGTCGAGCACCTGCCCGGCGGCGAGCTGCGGGTCAACGGGGCCATGCCCATCCACGAGCTCAACGAGCTGGTGAACCCGCCGCTGCCCGAAGGCGACTGGGACAGCGTGGGCGGGCTCATGCAACACCTGTCGGGTCACCTGCCCACCGAAGGCGAGCTGGTGGAGTGCGAGGGCCACCGGCTGTGGGCCGAACGGGTGCAGCGCCGACGCATCGGTCGGGTGCGCATCGCGGTGGCGTCCGGTCCCGATGGCGACGACCGCGCCCAAACCCGGAACCGGGCGGGCGACGACGACCACATGAACGCCTGATGAGGTCGGGGTTCGTGACCATCGTGGGGCGACCCAACGTGGGCAAGTCCACGTTGGTCAACCGGATCCTGGGCACCAAGGTCTCGATCGTGTCCGACAAACCCCAGACGACGCGGACCCAGGTCCGCGGCGTGCTCAACCGGCCCGAGGCGCAGGTGGTGTTCGTGGACACCCCGGGCATCCACAAGCCCCGAACGCTGTTGGGCGAGCGGCTCAACGACACCGCCTCGGAAACCATCGGCGGGGTCGACGTGGTCTGTCTGGTGGTGGACGCCACGGCTTCGATCGGGCCCGGCGACCGCTTCGTGGCCGCTCGGGTGCCCCACGACGGTGTCGTGGTGGTCAACAAGGTCGACGCGGCCACCCCCGAGGTGGTCCTGGCCCAGTTGGCCAAGGCGGCCGACCAGCTGAACCTCGAGCACTTCTTCCCGGTGTCGGCCAAGACCGGGGCAGGCGTCGAGGCCCTGGTCGACCACCTGATCGACCGCCTGCCCGAGGGCCCCCAGCTCTACCCCGACGACATGGTCACCGACGTCCCGGAGGCGTTCTGGGTGGCCGAGCTGGTGCGCGAGCAGCTGCTGGCGGTGACCCACGACGAGCTGCCCCACTCCATCGCCACCCGGGTGACCGAGTGGGAGTGGCCCCGCATCCGGGTCGAGATCCTGGTCGAGCGCGACTCGCAGAAGGGCATCGTCATCGGCCGGGGTGGCTCGGTGCTCAAAGCGGTGGGCACGGCCGTGCGGGCCCAGCTGCCTGACGGCGCCTTCATCGAGCTGTTCGTCAAGGTGGACAAGGACTGGCAGCGCCGCCCCAAAGCCCTCGAACGCCTCGGCTACTGATGGCTTGGCCCTCCGGTCGGCAGGCCTTCCTGTGGGCGCCTTCGGCACCCGGGTGCCATCGGGCGTGCGGCTGCACGCCGTTCCGCCGCGTGTCGGGTCAAGCCGGGAGGGCGGCGAAGAACTTGTGGACCAGGGGAGCGGCCACCGTGCCGCCCACGCCGCCGCCTTCCACGATCACGGCCACAGCCAGGTTCCCGCTGAAGCCGATGAACCAGGCGTGGGTCTTGGGCGGGTTGGCCGATCCGAACTCGGCGGTCCCGGTCTTGCCGTAGACCGTCCGACCGGCCACCGCCGCGGCCGTCCCGGTGCCGCTGGTCACCACCTGGCCCATCAGGGCCGTGATCTGGCTCTGGATGGCCGGTGTCAACGGACCGGGCAGCCCGGCGGTCGACGTGGTGGTGTGGGCCGGGAGCAGGACCGGGGGACGCCACTGCCCCGTCATGACCGCGGCGGCCACCGACGCCATCTGGAGCGGGCTGGCCGTGACCTGGCCCTGGCCGATGGCATCGGCTGCGGTCTGCACCGCGTCGCCCGTGGCGGGGAAGTGCCCGCCGACGGTGGACAGGCCCAGCTCGAGGGGGACGCCGAAGCCGAACTGGGCCGCCGCGGCCCGCAGCTGGTCGGCCGACAGGTGGGCCTGGGTAGCGCCGATGAAGGCGGTGTTGCACGACACCGCGAAGGCGCGCGACAGCGGGAGGTTGCCCCCCGACTCCGACTCGAAGTTGTGGAACACCTTGCCGTCGACGGTGATGGTGGCCGGACAGGTGAGCGTCGAGGCCGGGGTCAGCCCGGCGGTGAGCAGGCCGTCGGTGGTGATCACCTTGAACGTGGACCCGGGCGGGTAGACGCCGTAGAGCGCCCGGTCGAACTGGGTGCCGGCCGGGCCCGAGACCACGGCACGCACGTTCCCGCTGTTGTCGATGGCCACCAACGCAGCGGGTTGGGTCACCCCGGCCAGGGCGGCGTCGGCGGCCTGTTGGATGTTCACGTCGATGGTGGTCTGCAACGGCACCGGCGCCCGCCCCGGCACCTGGTGGACCACGGCCACCACCTGCTTGGTGGGGTCGGTGATCGTCGGATCGATCACCCGGATCTGGCTGGACGGCGTGCCCGCCAGCGAGTCCTCGAAGCTGGCTTGCAGCCCGAGCTGGCCCACCTCGTCGCCGGCTTCGTACAGTGGTCCCATCTTGGTCAGCTGCTCAGCCGTGATCGGGCCCACCGTGCCCAGCAGGGCCGAGGCGAAGCTCGACGACACGTTGGCGTAGCTGTTGGTCTCCTTGAACTCGAGCCCGGGGATCGGATAGATGACCGGTTTGGCCGTGAGGTAGGCCGCCTTGGGCACCGTGGCCAGGGTGACGAACTCGTCGGGCCGCACGCCGGGGGCGGCCAGGGCCCGGGTCACCACGGACGGGTCGATCCCCAGCGTGTCGTGGAGGGCTTTGGTCAGCGCCGCCTGGTCGGTCATGCGTCGGGGTTCGACCCCGATGGTCACGCTGTCCATCTGACCGGCTAGCACTTGGCCGCCGTTGCCCAGGATGGCGGCTCGCTGGGGCCAGGTCATCTGGCGGTCGAGCACGTCGTGGGCGCCGAGGCGGGGATGGATCACCGCCCGGCTCCAGGCCACGGTGGGACCGTCATGGCCCGGTACCAGGGTGAACGACGACTGGTAGGTCCAGGTTCCCACCCCGGCCACGGTGTCGTGGGCGGTGAAGGCCGCGGTGGTGATGTGATGCGTGGTGGTCACCGAGTCGAGCGTGTAGGTGGCCTTGGTCAGGTGCAGGCGGGCGTCCACGGCCTTCAGGTCGGCGGCCACCCCACTGGCCGGCGCATGGCCCGACGTGGAGCTGCTGGGGGCCGCGCCGGTGGTCGAGGTGGTCGCCGCGCTCGGCGGGCTCACCAGCGCCTGCATGGCGGCCGTGTCGCCTGCCGACCAGGCGGCGAGGAACGCCTGGGCCTTCTGCCGGTTGTGGTCGGGTGACGTGCGTCCGCTGATGACCACGACCACGCTGGCCACCAGGATCACCACCAGTGCCACCGCCAGCACCACGCCCCAGGGGATTCGCCGGCGGGGACGGAGCGCCGCGCTCGGTGTGGGGGAACGCGTCGGGATCGAGTCCGGCGGCCCGCGCCGTCAGCCCGATGCCGCGATCGGGGGTGGGTTCGTCGCCGTCCATCAGGCTTCGCCGGCTGCGACGCGGACCAGAAAGGCTTCGGCCTCGGCCCGATCCCGGGTGCGACGCATGGGGGGCAGGGCCCGCACGATGTCCCAGCGGTAGCGGGCGTTGGTGGCCAGCCGCGGGTCGAGCACGGCGACCACGCCCCGGTCGGTCTGAGTGCGGATGAGCCGGCCCGCGCCCTGGGCCAACAGGGTGGCCGCCCGGGGAAGGTCGACCAGGCGGAAGGCGTCGGCCCGGGCCCGCTCGCGCCGTGCTTGGAGCAACGGCTCGTCGGGACGGGGGAAGGGCAGGCGATCGATGGCCACCAGGGCGAGTGAGGAGCCGGGCACGTCGATGCCCTGCCAGAAGCCCATGGTGGCGAACAGGGAGGTGGCCGGCTCGGCGGTGAACCGGCTGATGAGTGCCGGCTTGGGCAGGTCGGTCTGCACCAGCACCTCGGTGGTCAGGCGGGGGCGCAGGGCCTCGGCCGCGGCCTTCATGGCCCGGTAGCTGGTGAACAGGGCCAGCGTGCGACCACCGGCCGCGCCGATCAAGGCGGCCAGCTCGTCGTGGAGCGCGGCTTCATAGGCGCTCGAGCGGGGATCGGGCAGATGGGCGGCGCAGTAGAGCAGGGCATTGGCTTCGTAGTCGAACGGGCTCCCCACATCCAGCTCGTTGTAGGAGCCTGGGTCCAGGCCCAGCCGTTGCCCCAACCCGGCGGGGATGGTGGCGCTGGTCAGCACAGCGGTGGCGCCCACCCACAGCGCCGCCTTGAGCACCTCGGCTACGTCGATGGGTGCGCCCTTGAGCAGGGGCGCGGCCGGTGTGCCCTCGACCCACACCACGTGGCTGGGGGGCGCGTCGAGCACCCAGTCGATGTCGTCCACCAGCGTTGCCGCCACCTTGACCGCCCGTTGCTTTCGGGCGCCCACGTCACCCGGCCCGTCGTCGGGGAGGGCTCTCAGCACCGACAGCAGGCCGTCCACCCGGTTGCGTCCCAGGATCAGGGCATCGGCCAGATCGGGGTCGAACGCACTCCGCAGGCGACGGCCGACGTATTCGGACAGGGCGTCGGTCACCCGGCTGCCGGCCGCCTCCAGGTCGGCGATGGTGGCGGGGTCGGCCACGATGGCCTGGGTGGTGCGGGCCAGGTTGGTGAATCGAGCGCTGTTGAGCTCGAGCCCGAAGGTGTTGGACACGACGTCCTCGAACTGGTGGGCCTCGTCGATGACCACGACGTCGTGCTCAGGCAGCAGCGCGCCACCGGCCTCCAGGTTGAGGCTGTACAGATGGGTGTTGACCACCACCACGTCCGCGTCGGCCGCCCGGTCCCGGGCTGCTTCGGCGAAGCACGTGGAGCCTTGCGGGCAGTTGGCCCGGCCCGGGCACTCGCGGGGACCGACGCTCACCGCGGCCCAGGCCACGGGCGACGGCTCGTGGTCCAGCTCGGCCCGGTCGCCGGTCTGGGTGAGGGTGGACCACTCGGCCAACTGGCGGACCTGTTGGTCCACCGACGAGGTGGTGCCGGCCAGGGTGAGCTGGGCGTCGCTGGTCAACGCCTCGTGCACCCGTTGGCGGCACAGGTAGTTGGAGCGTCCTTTGAGCACGGCGAAGGAGAACGGTCGGTCGAGGTGGGCGGCCAGGAAGGGCAGGTCCTTGCCTGCCAGCTGGTCCTGCAAGGCCTTGGTGGCGGTGGCCACCACCACCTTGGTGCCGCTGACCACGGCCGGCACCAGGTAGGCCAGCGACTTGCCCGTGCCCGTCCCGGCCCCGACGATGAGGGGTCGGCGGTCACTGATCGCTCGTCCCACGGCGATGGCCATCTCCACCTGGCCCGGCCGATCCTCGCCCGAGGGCAGTGCCTCGGTGGCGCGGGCCAGCGCCCGGCGCACCTGGTCGTCGATGCGTCGCGCGTCGCTCACCGGCTCAGGTGCGCCGGGTCGACACGCGCCCGGTCAAGGTGCGGCGACCTGGTTGCGGCGGGCCAGGAAGAGGGTGGCCGAGTACCGGCGGGTGACCCGGCCGCCGTGGTTGGTTTCGATCATGGAGACCAGCTCGTCGAACAGGTTGCGCCGGACCTCGGGATCGAGCAGGCGGTAGTCGGAGTAGGTGTCGAGCAGGCGCACGTACGACGGCGCGTCGTAGCTGATCTCGAACGGGTGGGCGCGCGGCTCGAAGGGGTCGAACCAGGGCTGGTCGGCCAGGGAGTCGCGCATCTGCGAGCGCCGTCGCCGGCCGGCGAGGTCGTCGCTGGTGTCGTCGGCCGACGCGCTGGGCGCGGGGTGGCGCGAAAGGGCCAGCTCGGGCGCCCAGCGCTCGTGGACCGCCCGGCTGTCGGCCAGGACGCGACGGTCGGCCAGGGTGCCGTGGCCCCACCACACGGCCAGGACGCCGCCGAGGCGCAGCACGCGGGCGGTCTTGGCCAGGCCGACCTCGGGGTCGACCCAGTGCCAGGCGCTGGCCGAGACCACCAGATCGAACGAGGCCGGCTCCAGCTCCGCCTCCTCGAAGGTCGACTCCCGGATCTCCACGGCGTCGAACTCGGCCAGGTTGTCGCGGGCCACCGAGGCCAGGGCCGACCCTGGCTCCAAGCCGACGATGCGCAGCCCGCGCCGCGCCAGCGGACGGGTGGCGACACCCGGTCCCGTGCCGATCTCGAGCACCTGCGCGCCCGCGGGTGCCTCGCTGAGACTCAGCAGATCGTCGAAAAGCGCGTCCGGATATCGGGGTCGCATCTCGTCGTAGAGATCGGCGACGTTGTCGAAGCTACGGGCCCGATCCAGCACTGTGCCGACCGTACCGGACGGGGTCCCGGCCGCGGTGACACCCGTCCAGCGCCTGGCACAGGGGCCGCGGCGGTGGACGGTAGGGTGCGGCCGTGGCTCCCTCGCGCCCCGCGGCCGACCGTCCCCAGGTGTCCGGCATCGACCCAGACCGGATCCCGACGCATGTGGCGGTGGTCATGGACGGCAACGGCCGGTGGGCCCAGCGTCGGGGGCTCAAGCGCACTGAAGGTCATGCTGCCGGTGAGGAGGCGCTGTTCGACACGGTCGAGGGCGCGCTGGAGCTGGGCATCAAATGGCTCACCGTCTACGCCTTCAGCACCGAGAACTGGAAGCGGCCCACCGACGAGGTGCGCTACCTCATGGGGTTCAACGAGTCGATCCTCACCCGACGGCGCGACGAGATGAACGAGCGAGGCGTGCGCATGCGCTTCGCCGGCCGCCGGGACTGGCGCGTGCCCAAGCGACTCATCCGCCACCAGGACGCCTCGGTGGAGCTGACCCGCGACAACCGCACGATGACCTTCACCATCGCCTTCAACTACGGGGGTCGGGCCGAGATCGTCGACGCGGTCAAGGCTCTGGTGGCTGAGGGCATCCCGGCGGACAAGGTGGACGAGCGGGCCATCCGCCGTCATCTCTATGACCCGGACATGCCCGATCCTGACCTGATGGTGCGCACCTCGGGCGAGTACCGCATCTCCAACTTCCTGTTGTGGGAGATCGCCTACAGCGAGCTCGTGTTCACCGACGTGCTGTGGCCCGACTTCCGTCGCCAGCACCTGTTCGACGCGGTGCGCGAGTACCAGGATCGCGAGCGGCGCTTCGGTGGGATCGACGGGTCCTAGTGCTGTACCGCGACGAGGGGGTCGTGTTGCGCACCTACCGGTTGGGGGAGGCCGACCGGATCGTCGTGCTGTGCACCCGCCGTCACGGCAAGGTGCGGGCGGTGGCCAAGGGCGTGCGCAAGACCAAGTCCAAGTTCGGCTCGCGACTGGAACCGATCAGCCATGTCGCGCTGCAGCTCTACGAGGGCCGTGAGCTCGACATCGTCACCCAGGTGGACAGCATCGACCACTTCCGGGCCATCCGAGACGACCTGGACCGCTTGACCAAGGCGTCCACCATGCTCGAGGTGGTCGATCAGCTCTCCCAGGAGGGTGGGGTGAACGCGCGGATGTACCAGATGCTCATCGGCGCCCTGCGGGCGCTGGCCGCCCATGATGGACCGGTGGTGGTGCCGGCCTTCTTCTGGAAGCTGCTGTCGCTGGAGGGCTACCAGCCCATCCTCGATGCGTGCGCCGAGTGCGGCCGGACCGACGAGCTGGTGGCCTTCGACCTGGATTGCGGGGGTGTGCTGTGCGTCGAGCACCGCCGCGGTGTGGCACTGACGCCGGCCGCGCTGGACCTCATGCGCCAGATCCTGGGCGGCCAGTTGGGCGCGGCGCTGAACGAGCCGGAGACGGCCGCGACCCGCGAGGTCGATCACCTGGCCATGCGCGCCGTCGAGCACCACCTGGAGCGCCGCATCCGCTCCGCCACCGTCCTCGACCGCGCCTGACCGCTCAGATCGGTCGCCACTCCTGGGTGGCCTGGTCGAACTGCATCCAGCGCTGGCCGATCTGGTCCCACTGGATGTAGGCCTGGCGATCGGCGTCCCACTGGGGCTGGGTGGGATCGGCCGGGGGCGGGGGTGTGGCCGAGGGCGACCCGGGCGCGGGTGCGCCGGGCGCCGGAGGCACCGGCGGGGAATAGGGCTGGGCACCCGGCGTGGGCGTGGAGGCAGGCGCGGCATCGGGGGTCGAAGGCGGACCCGGAGCTGTGGGCCCTGTGGGCGGCGTGGGTGCCGTCTCCCAGGGCGGGGCATTGGTGGCAATGAGGTTGCCGGTCGTGGGCGGATAGGAGGTGGGCGGACCGCGGGTCGGCGGACCCGTCGACGGCACGGGCGGTACGGGCGGCGCGCCGAAGGCCGCCGCGCCCGCCGAGACGCCGGTGTCCAGCCCTGGCACCAGGACGGGCGAGCCGAGGTGGTCCCGGTCGACCACCAGGCTGCGGGCGGCCATGTCGCCCACCCGGCGATGGCCGGTGGTGGCGAAGATGGTCGCGATCCCCACGATGGGCACACAGCACGGCAGGTAGTCGACGATGCCGGCCACCGACCGCCACAGCGCCCGGAGCGGGCCGATGGGCCGGCCGTCGTGGCCCACCGTGACCACGCCCATCACCCGGGTGCCCAGCGTCGAGCCGGTGAGCCCTCGCTGGAGGACGAAAACCCCTACCAGATAGGCCAGCTCCCCCAGCTGCAGCACGAACCGGCGTGGTCCATCCACGTAGCGGTGCCCGAACGACGCGCAGCTGACGCCCCGCCCGGCGCACACGTTGGACACGCGCCCCACATAGGTGAACGGCGGCGCCCGGCGCGAGAGCAGGATGAACAACACGATGTAGATGACGATCCCCAGGCCCACGTCGATGGCGCACGCCACCAGCCGTCGGCCTCCGACCCGGGTGGGATCCTGACCGGGGACGAAGGCGGGTTGTGCCGCAGGTTGCGAGGGGATCACGGTCCGCCATTGTGCCGCCTGAGGCCCGTGACGTCTTGTATGCCCGCGGGAGCCGACCGACCCCACCGCTACGCTTCGCGCCATGCCCGACGCCGAACCCCCGGACCTCATGGAGAAGATCGTCAACCTGTCGAAGCGCCGCGGCTTCGTGTTCCCGTCGGCCGAGATCTACGGCGGGTTCCGCTCCACCTACGACTACGGCCCGATCGGCGTGCTGCTGTTGCGCAACGTGAAGGACGCCTGGTGGCGCGCCATGGTGCAGCTCCGCGATGACGTGGTCGGCCTCGACGCCGCCATCCTGTCGCCGCCCGCCATCTGGGAGGCGTCGGGGCACCTGGCCAACTTCACCGATCCCCTGGTCGACTGCAAGAACTGCCACGAACGGTTCCGCCTGGACAAGCTCGACGACCCCCACACCTGTCCGAGCTGCGGCACCAAGGACTCGTTCACCGAAGCCCGCCAGTTCAATCTCATGTTCAAGACCCACGCCGGGCCCATCGCCGACGCCGGTGCCGAGGTGTACCTGCGGCCCGAGACGGCCCAGGGGATGTTCGTCGACTTCGCCAACGTCATGCAGGCCAGCCGCAAGAAGCCTCCGTTCGGCATCGCACAGGTGGGCAAGTCCTTCCGCAACGAGATAACGCCCGGCAACTTCGTCTTCCGCACCCGGGAGTTCGAGCAGATGGAGATGGAGTTCTTCGTCCCGCCCGACGAGGCCCAGCAGTGGTACGAGTACTGGTGCCGCGAGCGTGAGCAGTGGTACCTCGACCTGGGCATCCCGGCCGACAAGATCCGTCTGCGTGCCCACGATCCCGACGAGCTGAGCCACTACTCCAGTGGCACATCCGACGTGGAGTTCCTGTTCCCGTGGGGTTGGGACGAGCTCGAGGGCATCGCCAACCGGGGCGACTACGACCTGACCCAGCACATGAAGGCGTCGGGCGAGAAGCTCGACTACTTCGACCAGGCCACCAACACCCGCTACACCCCCCACGTGATCGAACCGGCGGCCGGTGCCACCCGCACGATGATGGCCTTCCTGCTGGCCGCCTACGACGAGGAGGAGGTGCGGGGCGAGACCCGCGTGGTGCTGCGCCTGCACCACCGCCTGGCGCCCGTACAAGGTGGCGGTGCTGCCGCTGTCCAAGAAGGACACGCTCACACCGGTGGCCCGGGAGGTGCTGGGCCATGCTCCAGCCCCACTTCATGTGCGACTACGACGAGACCCAGGCCATCGGCCGCCGGTACCGCCGCCAGGATGAGCTGGGCACGCCGTACTGCGTGACCGTCGACTTCGACTCGCTCGATGACCGGGCCGTGACCGTGCGCGAGCGCGATTCGATGGACCAGGACCGGATGCCCATCGGCGAGCTGGTCGGGTACCTGCGTGAGCGCCTGGCCTGACGGTCCTGGGCGGACCCGGCCCGGGGTCGACCGACTCGAACACATCGTGGGGCGGGTCGGCGATCCCCACGATCAACTCGACGCCGCCGCCGCCCTCGACCTGGTCGGCGTAGCTGACGTCGAGGCCGTGATACATGGCCGCGCCGGGGACCCGTTCGACCCGGCGGTCGAGGCCGGGGCCTTGCTGGGCATGGGGCTGGCCGCGTCACCCGGGGTGGCCCGCGGCGTGGCGGTGTTCGACGCCTGGCGCGCCCTGGATGCCGTCGACGAGGGTCGGGCCGTGATCCTGGTCACCACCGAGACCTCACCGGCCGACGAGCCGGCCCTTTCGGTGGTGGAAGGTGTGGTCACCTCCCGGGGAGGGATGGGCAGCCACGCCGCGGTCATCGCCCGGGGGCGCGGTCTACCCGCGGTGTGCGGTGCCCACACCCTCGACATCGGTGCCGATTCGTGCGCCACCGAGGCCGGCGACGTGCTCCACGAGGGTCAGGAGATCACCATCGACGGCTCGTCGGGGGAGATCCGCCGGGCCCGGCCCGGCACGGAGGCCGAGCATTCCGAGGTGACCGAGGGCGACGACGCGACCGAGGGGGACGACCGGTCGCGGTGGCCCGAGGCCCTGGTCACGGTGCTGGTTTGGGCCGACGACCGTCGTCGAGGCCACATGGCGGTGCTGGCCAACGCCGACACGGCCGCCGATGCGGCGCGGGCTCGCGGGTTCGGAGCCGAGGGGATCGGGTTGTGCCGCACCGAGCACCAGTTCCTGGCTCCGGACAGGCTGGACCTGCTGCGCCGCCTGATCCTGGCGCCCGCCATGGAGTCGGAGACCGCCGCGCTCGACCAGCTCATCGAAGTGCAGCGCCGCGACTTCGCCGCGCTGCTGCGGGCCATGGACGGGCTGGCGGTCACCGTGCGCCTGCTGGACCCACCCCTGCACGAGTTCCTGCCCGATCTCACCGCCCTCGAACGCGACGACGCCGGAGGCCGCCTCGACGACGCCGGGCGCGAGTTGCTGGCCGCGGCCCGCCGGTGGCACGAGCACGACCCCATGCTCGGTGTGCGCGGCGTGCGACTGGCCGTCCTCAAGCCCGAGCTGTACCGCATGCAGGTGAGGGCACTGGTGGCGGCCACCGCCGACGTGGTGGCCGAAGGTGGCTCGCCCCGCCCCCAGATCCTCGTGCCGCTGGTGTCGTCGTCGGCCGAGCTGGTGCTGGCCCGGGGCTGGATCGACGAGGAGCTGGCCGCTGCTTCGGCGGTCGCCGGAGGGTCGGGAGCCAGCCTCCACCTGGCCGTCGGGGCGATGATCGAGACGCCCCGGGCGGCGCTGATGGCTGGCCAGCTCGCGCAGGTGGCCGACTTCCTGTCCTTCGGCACCAACGACCTCACCCAGCTCACCTTCGGGCTCAGCCGGGACGACGCCGGTCGGATCCTCGACGCCTACCGGAACCAGGGCCTGTTGGCCGACGACCCCTTCGCCACCCTCGACGATGAGGGCGTGGGGGCGCTGGTCCGGTGGGGGGTCGACGCCGCCCGGGCGGTCCGACCTGACCTTGCGCTCGGCATCTGCGGTGAGCATGGCGGCGACCCGGCGTCGATCGAGCGGTTCGTGGCCGCCGGCCTGGACTCGGTGTCGTGCTCGCCGTTCCGGATACCCGGGGCCCGCCTGGCGGTGGCCCAGGCCCTCGGGTCAACGTCGTAGCCCGCTGGTACCGTCACCTCGATGGGGATCGTCGACGAGGACGTGGTGCGGGTCCGCGAAGCCTCCGACATGGTGGCGGTGGTCAGCGAGCACGTGCAGCTCAAACGGGTGGGCCGGGCCTGGTCGGGGCTGTGCCCGTTCCACAGCGAGAAGTCGGGGTCGCTGAGCGTCAGCGCCGAGAAGGGCGTCTACTACTGCTTCGGGTGCGGGGCCAAGGGTGACGTGATCACCTTCGTGCGCGAGATCGAGCACCTCGACTTCGTGGGCGCGGTCGAGGTGCTGGCGGCCAAAGCCGGCATCACGTTGCGCTACAGCGACCGTGACGAGGGTGAGGGTCGCAAGCAGCGTGCCCGGCTGATCGACGCCATGGGCCAGGCCGTGGCGTGGTACCACCAGCGTCTGCTCTCGGCGCCCGACACGGCCAAGGCTCGCGGCTACCTGCGTGAGCGCGGTCTGGGCGGCGAGCAGGTGCGTGCCTACCAGATCGGATGGGCACCCGAAGGGTGGGACGAGTTGGCCCGCGCCCTCAAGCTGCCCGCCGAGGTGCTGACCGGGGCCGGCCTGGGCTTCATCAACTCCCGTGGCCGCCAGACCGATGCGTTCCGGGGCCGCATCCTGTTCCCCATCTTCGACGCCTCCGGGGATCCTGTCGGCTTCGGGGGACGCATCATGCCGGGCGCCGACGGACCCAAGTACAAGAACACGTCCGAGACCGCTGTCTACGCCAAGTCCAAGGTGCTCTACGGGCTCAACTGGGCCAAGGGCGCCATCGTGGCCGCCGACGAGGCCATCGTGTGCGAGGGCTACACCGACGTGATCGGTTTCGCCGACGCCGGTCTGCCCCGCGCCGTGGCCACTTGCGGCACCGCTCTCACCGAAGACCACTTCCGGACGCTCAAGAGCTTTGCCCACCGGGTCGTGCTGGCCTTCGATGCCGACGCTGCCGGGCAGAACGCCGCCGCCCGGTTCTACGAGTGGGAGCGGGCCTACGAGATCGACGTGGCCGTGGCGGCGCTACCCCCCGGCGTCGATCCCGCCGATCTGGCCCGATCCGATCCGGCGGCACTGGCCGCGGCCGTGGCCGAGGCCACGCCGTTCCTCGGGTTCCGCCTCAACCGGGTGCTCGATCAGGCCAACCTGACCACGCCTGAGGGCCGGGCCCGGGCGGCCGAGGCGGCGGTGCGCGTCGTCGACGAGCACCCCAACCGACTGGTGCGCGACCAGTACCTGATGCAGGTCGCGTCGCGCTGTCGGGTGCCCATAGACCAGCTCCGTTCGGGAGCGCTGGCCGCGGCCGCCGGTGCCGGGGACGAGCGCCCCCCGGCTCGGGGCGAGACCCCCGGCCGCGGCACCAGGGTGGCTGCCGATCGAGGAGCGCGAAGTGCGGCCCGGCGACGGGACTCGCCCGAGGTCGAGGCCCTGCGCCTCCTGGTCACCGACCCGGAACCCATCGCGTCCCGGCTCGACGAGCGCCTCTTCGCCGACGAGGTCAACCTCGAGGCCTACCGCGCGGTCTCGGCGGCTCCCACCCTGCACGAAGCCGTGGCCGCCACCGACGAGGCCGCGGCCGACCTGTTGCAGCGCCTGGCTGTGGAGGACACCGAGGCCGATCCCGCCGACGTGGTGGCTCGACTGGTCGAGGAAGCCGCGCTGCGCGAGCACGCCATGATGCAGATCGAGCTCGGAACCGCCGATGAGGATGTGGTGATCGAACGGGCCAGCGAGATGGGTTGGATCAAGCTGCGGGTCGAGGAGCTCCATGATCCAGTGACGAGCGCGGCCGCGGTGGAGCAGTTGCTACCCTGGCTCCTACGACGTCCGCAGGAGATTCGATGACGGCGAGTGAACCGACGATGACCCGTGGGGGCGGGCTCTCGGCCGACGAGCTTTCCCGTGTCGTGACCCTGGCTCGCCAGCAAGGCACCATCACCCGCGACGATCTCGAGGCCTGCGTCCGCTCCACGCCCATCACACCAGAGATCGTGGAGGACCTGCGTCGGCTCCTGGCGGTCGACGGCATCGAGCTGGATCCGAGCGTGGACGATCCGCCGACCAGCTTCCTGCGCGAGCTCGAAGCCCAGGTCGACGCGGCCGAGGCCCTGGCCTACGAAGCCGAGCGCGACGCGCTCGAACTTTCGGACGAGGACGCCGCATCGGCCGCCGGGCCCGACCCGGCCGGCGGGTCTGCCGACGGCGGCGGCGAGCGCCCGACCAGGGTGACCGCGCTGGCCCTGGTCGACGACGACATCGAGATGGAGAGCCACGAGGACGCCACTGCCCGGCGGCGGGCCCGACTTCGTTCCACCAGCCCGAAGGACGCCCTGCGCCTGGCCGGTTCTCTGTCCGGAGGCGGCTCGGCCGATCCGGTGCGCATGTACCTCAAGGAGATCGGCCGGGTTCAGCTGCTGACCGCGGCGCAGGAGGTCGAACTGGCCAAGCGCATCGAGGCCGGCACCGCGGTGGCCGAGCAGCTGGCCGACCTGAGTGCCTCAGGCGAGCTCGAGAAACTCGACCGGGTCGAGCGTCGCCGCCTCAAGCGCCAGGTCGATGACGGTGAGGACGCCAAGGCGGATCTGACCGAGGCCAACCTGCGCCTGGTGGTGTCGATCGCCAAGCGGTACGTCGGTCGGGGCATGCTGCTCCAGGATCTCATCCAGGAGGGCAACCTCGGCCTCATGCGGGCGGTCGAGAAGTTCGACTACACCAAGGGCTTCAAGTTCTCGACGTATGCCACCTGGTGGATCCGCCAGGCCATCACCCGGGCCATCGCCGACCAGGCGCGCACCATCCGCATCCCGGTCCACATGGTCGAGTCGATCAACAAGGTGCATCGGGTGCAGCGCCAGATGATCCAGGAGCTCGAGCGTGAGCCCACGGTCGAGGAGCTGGCCGACAAGGTCGACATGACGCCATCGCGGGTGCGCGAGATCATGCGCATCTCCCAGGATCCGCTCTCGCTGGACTCGCCGGTGGGTGAGGAGGACGACTCGAACCTGGCCGACTTCATCGAGGACCAGCAGGCCGAGGCCCCGGCCGAGATGGCGGCCCGCAAGATGTTGGGCGACGCGGTGGTCGAGGCCCTCGATCAGCTCAACGACCGCGAGAAGGCGGTGGTGCGGTTGCGCTTCGGACTCGATGACGGCCAGGCGCGCACGCTCGAGGAGGTGGGCCGCGAGTTCGGGGTCACGCGCGAGCGCATCCGCCAGATCGAGTCGAAGACCCTGGCCAAGCTGCGTCACCCGCACCGCAGTCAGAAGCTGCGCGACTACCTCGACAGCGAGTAGCGCCCGGTTCGGACCCGCTCGGGCAGTCACGAGACGCTCGGTCGGGCCGCCTGTCGCGGCACCGATGTGCCCGTGAACCGGTGATCGGGGCTGCGGAGCTCGCTGCTATCCTGCGGCGTCGCCAATCCGGGGTAGCTCAGTTGGCAGAGCAACGGACTGTTAATCCGTTTGTCGTGGGTTCGAGCCCCACCCCCGGAGCCTAACTCCCACAAGGGATCGGAGATCCGATCGTCTCCCCGATCCGAGACCATCCCACGACGCATCCCACGACGGGCCAAATGGTCGTAGTGTTCGGCCATGGCGAACAACGGTGGGAGTACCCCGAGGACATCCCCCTCGGGCATGCGGGAGGTCCGACCAGGGGTGTGGGAGCTGCGGGTCTACGCGGGTCTCCTGCCCGACGGCCGGCAGCGCCAGGTCTCGAAGACCTTCCGCGGGACCAAGCGAGAGGCGGTCAAGGCGCGGGCTGCTCTCTTGGTCGAGCTGGCCGAGGCCAAGGGCCCGTGTGGCGCGCCCGGCACGTTCACCGATCTGGCCGAGCGGTGGTACGCCCATGGGTTGCCAGAGTGGAAGAGCCGAACCGCCTACGGCTATCGCCGCCACCTCGACCAGATCCTGATCCCTGCCTTCGGGGACCTCTACGTGGACCGCATCAAGCCTTCCCACGTCGACCGGCTGTGGGCCAACCTGGCCAACGGCAAGGCCACCGGGCGCAAGACCTCGCCCGCCACCGTCGAGCGAATCGCCGCCACCTTGAAGGCCTGTCTGAACCACGGGGTGACCCGCGGCGAGCTGACGGGCAACGTGGTGCGAGCAGCTCGGCCACCTCGCAGCCATCGGCGCGAGATCAACCCGCCGAGCGCAGCCGACATCACCAGGCTGCTGATCGCAGCCAAGCACCAGGACGCCGACTTCGGGATGCTCTGCTGGCTGGCCGTGGCCACCGGTGCCCGCCAGGGGGAGCTGTGCGCCCTGCGGTGGAGCGACATCGACCTCGAGGCCCGGCAGGTCCGCATCGCTCGCACCATGGCGGAGCTCCACAGCCGCGTGGCTGAGGAGCCCACCAAGACCCATGCGGCCCGGGTGGTGGCTCTCGATGACCTCACCGTCGAACTGTTGACCCAGCACAAGGAGGACCAGGCCACCAGGTCGCTGGAGCTGGTCGACCGCGAGCCCAAGCGCGATGCCTTCCTGTTCTCCTACGCGCCTGATGGCTCGGCCCCGATGAGGCCCTCGGCGGTCAGCCTGCGGTGGTACCGCCTGGCCCACGCCGAGGGCATCATCTGCCGCTTCCACGACCTGCGGCACACGGCGGCCACGCTTCTGGTGGGCGAGGGCGTACCGCTGCCGGTGGTGAGCAAGCGCCTCGGCCATCAGAAGGTCTCCACCACGGCGGACATCTACAGCCACGTGCCGGCCGGCCAGGACCGCGAGGCGGCCAACGTGATGGGGTCGCTCCTGGCCGGGGACACCTAGCCCTTGGGCCACAGGGAGGCGGCCCCAGCCTCGTCCAGGCCGTCGAGAGTTCGCGGCGCTCACTCGCCCGCGCTGCGGAGCCAGTCGGCCAGGCGGTAGCGCGAGATCAGCATGCGGCCGCCGAGGCGGACGACAGGAACCGGGAACGCGCCGCGTTTGATGGCTGCGTAGGCGGTGCTGGTTCGCATCCGGAGGACCGGCGCGACCTCGGCCACGGTGAGCAGCTCGGGCAGATCGTCGAGCGAGGCGGGGGGCGGTTGCGGCGCTTCAGTCTCGGTCATCGATTCCGTGGCCATGGGTGCCCTCTCGATCTTCGTTGGCGCTGACGAGCCCCTCGCCTGGTTCAACCCACCCGGCCATCGTCAGGGTGTCGCGCCCTGCGCCCAAGAACCTGGTCGATGCCAGCGTGCGGCCCCGGCCATCGCCTGTCCGAGGAGCCCAGCCGATCGAGGTCCCGCCACCAGTCGAGTCAATCCACACACAGAGCATCACCGGATGGTGTGCACCCAGGTTTCGTCTCGTCCGTCTACCGTGGGCGTATGGTCCGTAAGCGATCGGAGCCGCAGCCGCCGCTGCCGTTCGGGACGCCAGCGCCAGCGTCGGTGGAACCAGCGAGTTCCGCCCCGAAGGTCGCGGAGGTGCCCCCGAATCGGGGCGGCCGTCCCCGGAAGTGGGCGACCGAAGCCGAGCGGAAGCGTGCCTACCGAGAGCGGCTGGCGACTGACCACACCGAGCCCGACCGGCTGCGTCGAGAGCTGCGAGCCGAGCGCAAGCGGGTGGCGGAGGGGGAGCGGAGGCTGGCCACCAGAGACGGCGAGTTGGCTCGCGCCCAGACGACGATCACGAACCAGGCCGCTCAGCGGGCCGAGCTTGAGGCGACGGTCGAGCGGCTCAAGGACAAGATCGTCTCCTTGCAGAAGCAGGCGAAGCAACTCGGACAACGCCTCGCAGAAGAACGCGAGCGAGCTCAGCAGCGAACCTCGGCCTCTCAGCAGCCCGCTTCCAGGGGCCCGGGTCAGCGTCGCGAGCTACGGCTTCCACCCCCCGCCGTCGGCCCGGGCCCTCCCGTCAGGCGCAGGTCCGACTAGCCCCTGTGGCCAGCCGAAGACCGTACCTAACGCCGGTTATGGAACGTTCCCAAACGCCACGGGGCGGGGTATCCAGCGATCTCGCCGTCGTCCTATTTGCAGCCGGGCAGGTCCATGGTCGTTGTGTGGTGGGCAGTCACGCGGATGGCGACAGCCCCAGTCTCGCCGTCGCCGTAGGACGGCGAGTGCAGCCAGTACGACCCTGGCCGGACATCGAGGCGGTGATGGCGCTCGCCGAAGTTCCCCAGGTGTGCTCATCGAAATTCCCCACCTGTGAGGCGTGGTCAAGGTAGCGGGTTGCGGTTGCCGGTGGTGGTGCGTCGGAGGGTGTCGGTGCGGGCGTGGTGGTCGCGGAGCCGGTAGCTGTCGCCGTCGAGGTTGATGACGACGGAGCGGTGTAGGAGCCGGTCGAGCATGGCTGCGGCGACGGTGGTGTCGCCGAGGATGTCGCCCCAGTGGGCGACGCCTCGGTTGGTGGTGATCACGATGCTGGTCTTGAGGTAGCGCTGGGAGACGACCTGGAAGAGAGCGGACGCGGCTTCGGCGGGTAGGGGCAGGTAGCCGAGTTCGTCGATCACGAGCAGGGTGGGCCCGGCGAAGAAGCGCATGGTGTAGGCCCAGCGGCCTTCGATGGCGGCTCGGTGGCAGCGGGCGGCGAGGTCGGCGGCGGTGGTGAAGTAGGTGCGGTAGCCGGTCTCGGCGGCGCGGCGTGCGAGGCCTGCGGCGATGTGGGTCTTGCCGACGCCGGGCGGGCCGATGAGCAGCACGTTGGTGGCGGTCTCGATGTAGCGGCAGGTGCCGAGCTCGGCGAGCAGGGCGGGGTCGATGCCGGGCTGCGCGTCGTGGTCGAAGTCTTCGAGGGTCGCGGGGGTGGGGATCGACGCGAACCGCAGCCGGCCCGCGAGGCGGCGGGCTTCGGCGGTGTCGACCTCGATCGAAAGAAGCCGTTCGAGTGCCGCGGTCAGCGAAAGCCCTTCGGCTTGGGCGGCGTCGAGGACCGCGGGGAGTGCTTCGGCCGAGGCGGTGAGCTTGAGGTTCGCGAGATGTCCTCGGAGTTGTTGGTAGAGGCTGTTCTCGCCGACCGTCGCCGGTGTGGTGGTGGTCATGTCAGGGTGTTCCTTTCTTGGGCGGCTTCCGCGTAGACGGACAGGTCGATCACGACGCTGTCGTCGTGTTCGGTGTCGCCGCGCAGGACTGCGGCGGCGGCTCGAGCAGCAGGGCCGGGCGGGATCCGCACCTTGGGTCGGTGTGGCGTGTCGTCGTTGAACCCGGCGAGCGCAGCGCGGCTCAGGGCGGTGACGTGGCCGTGGTCGGCGATCACCGCGCCGAGGCCGTCGCCGGCGGGGCGATGCCGGGCGACGACGATCCCGCCGGCCGTCGCGATGTCGATGTGGGGATCTCCGAGACGGGCGGTGACGGTGACGGCGCTGTGGTGCAGCTCGGGTGGCACCGAGTAGAAGTTCCCGCGGTACGCGACCCGGCCGTTGGCAGTGACGCGCCGCTCGACGGTGATCGTGGCGGGGAACGGTGTCAACGGCACCGGCCGCAACCGCTCTCGTTGGGCGTGGTCGGCAACCGCCGCACGAACACCGTCGATGACGGTGACGCGCATGTCGAACTTGGTGGCGCACAGCCGGTCCAGCGACGCCTGGGCCTCTTCGACGGTGACGTCGTCGCCCAGGGTCCGCCACCACCGTTGCGCCGCTGAGTGGATGGCCTTCTCGACGACGCCTTTGCGGTTGCCGTGGCGGGCCGGGCAGGTCACGAACCCGACGCCGTAGTGCTTCACGACCGCGGCGAAGCTCGCGGTGATCTTGCCGGTCGCCGGGTGACAGACCGTGGCCATCCGATCGAAGCGCCACACATCGCTCAGGCCGCCCAGCTCACGGGCGACCCGGTCGAGGGCGTCGATCACCTGGGCCTGGTCTTCGGACTCGGCCAGGCGGCCCCGCCACTTCGATGAATGCGACAGGGCACCGACGAACAGGTGGGCCTTGCTGCCCCACCCCCACGCCTCGGGCGGGTCGGGCAACTCGACCCAGTCCCACTGGGTTTCCTCGCCCGGCGGGTGCTCGATCACCGCGACGGGGCGGCCCTTCGCCGGCCGACACGCCTCGCACGCCGGACGTAGCCCTCGCAGTCGGATCTGGCGAGTCAGGGTCTGATAGCTCTGCTCGAACCCGAGCTCCTCGAGCTCGTCGAACAGCGTCGAAGCCCACAAGTGCGGGTCTTCGGCCAGTCGGGCACGTACGTAGCCAACGAACCGCTCGAAGGGGTCAACGCCTCCACGAGCACGTTCACCCGCGACACGATCACCGCGCAGGTACGCGCGGATCGTCTTGCGGTCATGGCCCAGATGCCGGGCGATCGCTGAGATCGTCCAGCCCTTGGCGTGGAGCTTGTACGCGTCCACGTCGTCCTCCCGTGTGAGCATGAGCCGGGGCTCCTTCGTCAGCTGGTGGTGGTCAGAGACCGTCAGCTTCGAGGGAGCCCCACCCCATCTGGTGGAGCCCTACGGGTGGGGAATTTCAGTGAGCAACTCTGGGGAGATTCACCTGAGCGCCGTCAACGGAACCGTTGACCACCTGGCACCGTGTCTGAGGCAACGGTGCGATGAGGCTCGTCACGCGTCTCGACGCGTACCAAGACGGGAGCAGTCAAGGGTGGCGAGCCCGCAAGCACAGCACCGACGCAGGGTCGGGCCACACCGGTCACAACGCCCGTCACCGGGCGTGACCCGGTGCATCCAGCGACGAGGAGCACACCGAGCACCAGCGATCCCGCCATCGCACCCAACCGGATGACATTCGATTCGAGTGTCCGCACTCTGGCTGACCCCCTGAGCGTCGGCCCCGCCGACTGAACCGTAGCCTTTCCAAGGGTGCCCGGATGACCGGTTCGGCGGGCACGCCGAACGGCACGTAGGCGCTGGTTGAGATCGCTCCGGATTGGGCTGCCCGTGTTGTGGCCGGGGGCGAGTTCTGCCGTGTGACGGGTTGGCGCTGCGATTGCAGTCGTTCGTCGTGCCGGTTCCGGGGGGGGCAACTGCGCCTGGCCTGATGCGTGGCGGTCGTGGGTCAGGCGTCGAGGAGAAACCGGAGGGATCTGGTGATCTCGAAGAGCGCGTCGAGCGGGGTGTCGCCGAGTCGGGCGATCAGGCGCTCATCGGAGATCGACTTGATGTCTTCGCACTTCGCGTAGGTGGTGTCGTCGAGCCCCGATGAGGCGGGGTCGAGCTCGACGTGGGACGGCAACCCGCGCCGAGTGGTCGTGCATGGCACGACGATGACGATCCCGGCCCGGCTCTCGTTGAGGGGGTCAGCGGAGACGATCACGGCGGGGCGACGACCGGCCTGTTCACGTCCCACGGGCGAGCCGAAATCGACGAGCCAGATCTCGCCGCGTCGCGGGCGGGTCATGGCGAGCGATCGGCGTTGACACCTGCTTCGATCGTCCGCTCCGCTTCGACGTCGGTCCATGCGGCCGGGTCGGCTCGCAGCTGGTCGTAGCGACTGGTGAGTTGGGCGAAGAAGAGGCGCCGCTCGAGGGCATCGGCGGCCTCATCGAGGAGTTGGGTCATCGGCCGGCCGGTCGCGTCAGCCAGGCGCGAGAACCGGTCCCGGGTGGTCTCGCTGACTCGAATCGTGGTGCTCACACCGTGAGTCTACTTGTCTGTAGACCGTTCCGTCTACGACCAGCTGGGCGCTCCGAACGTGGAATATACGGGTGATCCCTCGTGGACCCAGGTGCGTCTCGCTCCAGGTTGGTCGTAAGGTCGATCGTCGGGCGGGGTGGGACGCCCGGTTCGGCCTCCGCTCGGGTGAGAGGAGGCCGTGATGGCCAAGACCGGTTCGGCGGTGGTGTTGTATGACCCGCGGGCTGCGGATCCTGAGGCGACCGCGGTGGTCGGGTTCCTGGGTGGTCACAAGGGACGGACCCGCGAGGCCTACGAGCTGGATCTGCGCCAGTTCGCCCGATGGTGCCAGCACCGAGGGCAGCGGCTGTTCGACGTGACCCGGGTCGACATCGAACGCTTCGGCCGTGATCTCGAGCAGTCGGGGCGGGCGCCGGCCACGATCAGTCGCCGGCTGGCGACGATCACTGGCCTGTACCGCTTCGCCGAGGAAGAGGGACTCATCGATCATTCCCCGGCGGTGCACGTGCGCCGGCCCCGCGTCGACCCAGAATCCCACGCCGTGGGCCTGGACCGCAACGAACTCGGCGCCTTCCTGGTCACCGCCGGGATCAGCTCACCGCTGGATCATGCGCTGGCGTCGCTGCTGGCCCTCAACGGACTCCGGGTCTCCGAGGCGCTGGGCGCGGACGTCGCCGACCTGGGCCTCCAGCGCGGGCATCGCACCCTGTTCGTGTCCCGCAAAGGCAACAAGACCGCGACCATCCCCCTCGCCCCGCGCACCGCCCGAGCCGTCGACCTCGCCGTCGGGGACCGCCACGCCGGACCCATCTTCTGCGACCCCGACGGCCGGCGCCTCAACCGTCACGCCGCCGCCCGCATCATCCGGCGCCTCGGTCGCCAAGCCGGGATCCCGAAACGGATCGGACCCCCCCTGCGACACGCCTTCATCACCGCTGCCCTCGACGCCGGCGTACCCCTACGAGACGTCCAAGAAGCCGCCTCCCACGCCGACCCCCGCACCACCATGCGATATGACCGAGGCCGACAGTCCCTCGACCGCCACCCCACCTACATCGTCGCCACCTTCGTCGCCGGCGCCGCCAGAACCTGACCCCACCCAGCGCCTACGTGCCGTTAGGCGCTTGTGCTGCGCTCTAGGTGAACCAGCAGCGCAGGCCCACGTAAGGCTTCTTGAAGTTGCTGACCTTGACGGTGGCAGTGATGAAAGACGAACCATTACTGGTGGAGACCGCAAACGGGCCGACCACCTGGAGCATGAATGATTGGGCCACGTCCGGCGGGACCGACATCGCGATGGCACTGGGGTTGAAGCTGGCCGGGACGGGACCAGCCTTCAACACGTACGTGCCGTTGGCCCTGATGGTCACCGGATCACAGAGGCGGGGCAAGCCTGGCTGAAACTGAACCGCCCCCGACGCCTTTGCATCATTCCCCACCGCCAGCCACGACGCGGAAGTCGAGTCGTTCTGCGGGTCCGTGACTGGAGGGGCAACGGTTCGAAGAGTCGACGAGGCGCGGTGAGTGACCACCAAGGCGGTCCCGGCCAACACCAGGAGGATGACCAGCCCGATCGCTGTGGCCCGCCGACGTCGGCGATGGCGAACCGAGCGCTCTCGGACTGCTTCGATGGGACTGGGGGCGATCGGGCAGTGTTCAGGCAGGCTGCGCAGCTGCTCTTCGACATCGATCATGGCGACCTCTCCTCTTCCGGCAGCGTGAGGGCCTGCCGCAATTTGGCCCGGGCGGCGTGGATGGTGGCGAGCACCGTGCCTCGCTTGACGCGCATGGCTGATGCCGTGTCCTCCACGCTCAGATCAGCGATGTAGTGGAGCGCGACTGCCATGCGTTGTCGGTCTGGGAGCTCCCCGATGGCGTCCAGCAGGTCCTTGTCCCAGCCCGGCGCCGGATCGGTTGCCACGAGACTGGATCGCCGCAGTAACCGCCGTTCGAGGGCGTCCCGGCGAGCCCGTCGGCGCACGCCGTTGATCGCTGTCCGGTGCACCCACGCCTCAGGCGACGCCATCCGCGACAGCCGCGGCCAATGCTCAAGGGCGCGAGCGAACGCTTCGTCCGTAGCATCCGCGGCGAGCGCAGGGTCCCCGCAGAAGGCCAGCAGCGCGGACGCGAGCCGGGGATGCAGCCCGCGATACCACTCCTCGAAGTCCGACACGTCCACGCCCCTATGAAGTCACAACAGGGGCGAAAGATTTAGTCGACAGGAGGATTTCGCGAGACAGAGAAGCCAATCCGACCAATCACCCTGGGCCCACCCCTTCAGCCGCGCACTCGCCGTGCTCCGAACCGTCACCGCTGTCCCCGGCTGACCGCTCCCCGGCGGCCTGGCCCTCCGCAGACCACACCCAGGGACGACACCTCACCAGCGACCGAACACCCCTGTTGGCGATCAGCGAAAGTCGCGTTCTGGGATCAGCGAAAGTCGCGGTCCCGGGGTGGGGGTGTCCCTCGGGTGGTGAGGCTAGCGGCGCCTCCTGTCGGGGTCGGTGGTGGCGGTGGTGAGGGCTTGGTGCTCGCGTAGCCGCCAGGACGGGCCTTTGATGTTGAACACGACGGCGTTGTGCATGAGCCGGTCCAGGATGGCGGCGGCGACGACGGTGTCGCCGAAGATCTCGCCCCAGTCGGGCAGGCCCCGGTTGGTGGTCACGATGGTGGAGTGCTGCTTCTCGTAGCGCAGGTTGACGACCTGGTAGAACGCGGAGGTGGCCGGGCGGTCCATGGGCAACAGGCCGACGTCGTCGATCACGAGGACCGAGGGGGCGGTGTAGGTCTTGAGCTTGGACGCCAGGTTGCCTTCGCGGGTGGCTTGGGCGATGTTGGCGACCATCTCCTCGGCGTTGGTGAAGTAGCCCCGGAACCCGGCCTCGACCGCCAGGGTGGCGAGTGCGACAGCGAGGTGGGTCTTGCCGCAGCCCGGCTGACCGAGGAACAGGATGGGTCGGCCGTCGTCCATGAACCGCAGGGTGGCGAGGTCATCGACGAGGCGCCGGTCGACGCTGGGCTGGAAGTCGAAGTCGAACTCGTCGATGGTGCGCCGGAACGGGAACCGGGCGTAGCGGAGCCGGGCGGCGAGGCGCCGGTTGCGGGTGGCGTCGGCTTGTTCGGCGACGAGCCGGGCCAGGAACTCGACGTGGGTCCAGTCCTGGGTGCGGGCGTCCTCGGCGAGGGTGGCGAAGCACTCGGCGGCCCGGTCCAACTGCAGGTAGCCGAGGTCGTCTTTGATCTGCTCGTAGACGCTCACGCCCCGGCTCCTCCGTCATAGACGGTGAGGTCGGGCGCGGCGACCTCGAAGTCACCGGCACCGAGCTCGAGCCGCTCCGCCCGGTCTGACGCCGCTGCGGGATCAGCGGCGGTCACGACGTGGAGGTGGCGGCGCCGGTTCGATGCCAGTGCCGCCGTCTCTGCGTCGAGGCGGTGCCCGGGGTCCCACACTTCGGTGACGCCGGGTCCGGCGAGACGGTGGCGGGCCACGACCCGCCCGGCCCACGACACGGTCAGCTCGGTGGCGTCAACGGCGACGCGGGCTTCGACTGTCTGGCCCAGACAGGCGGGCGGGACCGAGTAGCGGGTCCCGTCCCAGGTGATGAGCGGCAACGCCCGGTGGACCCGTCGGGTCTCGACGTAGTCAGTGTCGAACCGCGACGCCGGCAACGCCCCCAAGAAGTCCCGCTCGGCTTCGAAGCGGACCGACGGCGCGACCCCGGTGCTGCGGTGCACGCGATCATGCACCCGCTCGCCGACCCAGCGACCGGCCCGGTCGTTGAGCTCGCCGATGCTGTCGGGCACGCCGGTGACGACCAGCTCCTGCAGGAACGACTCCTTCAAGTCCCGGAACGGCCGCTCGACCTTGCCCTTGCGCTTGGCGTCACCAGCCTGACACGCCTTGACCTCCACGCCGTAGTGGCGGGCGAACTCGAGGGTCGGCGGGTGCAACACGAACCGTCGGCCCTGCGACTGGCCCAACGCACCCATCCGGTCAGTGCGGGCCACCTTCGCCACACCGCCAGCGGCGTCGAAGAACCGGGCCATGCCCTCGAAGGTGTGCTGACGGTCGACCGACGTCGAGAACCACCACAGCCGCCACCGCGACCAGCACAAGATCATCCCGAAGCACCACAACACCGGCGCCAACCCGACCCCGCGGGCCCAGCCCGAGACACACGGTGTCCCGCTCGAAGCTCAGCAGGCGACACCTCGAAAGAGTGTGTCCCGGACCGTCGGTCGGGACGCCGACGGTCGAACGCGTTGGAAAATCCCACGACGCCATCCCACGAAACGGCCTCTAGCTGGTGCTCGCTGGGTCTTGCTCATTCTGCAATCAGCGCTCTGAACAGCCAGTTCAGACCGACCAAGAAACTCCTGTACCCGGCCAGATCCCCTTCGACCTTCTGTTAATCCGTTTGTCGTGGGTTCGAGCCCCACCCCCGGAGCCCAAGCCGCACAAGGGATCGCGGCCCGTGACCGGTCCAGGATCCGGCTCCAGGTCACGACACGGGTCACGATCCGGCTGATCTGTCCCCATGGCGGCGGCCAGGCAAGGTCAGAACAGGCCGGCGGGCGTGACCCAAGTCGGTCCCGGGAAGTGGAAGCTACGGGTCCACGCCGGCCGATTCGTCACGCCGACAGCATCGGCTCCGCGCCGTCGTCGCGCTGTGGGGGAACGCCCTTGTCGCGACCTGGCGGGTCGGTGCCTAACCGGCAGGGCCTCCTCGCGAGGAGCGCCGACGTTCGGTACCCGTGGCGATGGTCCAAGATGCCGCTGGCCGTCGGGTGCCTGGCGGATTTCGATGAGAGCGACGGAGTTCCCGTCGGGGTCCGACAACCACGCCTTGCGGCCTGCCGTTCCGACCTTCTCGCTCGCCTCGACGCGTATCCCGCGAGCTTCGAGGGAGGTCGCCGCTTCGTCCAGGTCGGCGACGGAGATGGTGACCGAGGTCTGTCCTGCGCGCCCGACATCGGCGATCACATACAGCCACGCCCTGTCGGCGATCCGCCACTCTCCTCGGTGTCATTTTGGGGACGCTGTCCGCTGGACGCCCGAACAGCTGCTCGTACCACGCCCTGGCCCGCGCGAGGTCCCCGACCGGGACGCTCGCGAAGAGCACGTCGATCTGCGCGCTGTGGGTCTCGCATCACACTGCGCATCGTGAAGGAGTGATGTACCGACCGGACGGTTCATCGGAGGAGCGCCGAGGTGTCGCTCAACGTTGCCCGTCAGACGGAAGCTGACCGGCGGGGACTTCGGGCCGAGATCGAGCCAATTCGAGGTCGACACCACCTGCCGTCATGCCTGCGGCGTGCTCGATGGGCCGAGATCGAACACGCCCCGAACCGCGCTGGTCGCTGGCGCGAAGGCGGTTCGGTGCTCCTGGGCCACCGTTGGCGTAGTACGACGGCTGAGTCGGGTGACTTCGAGAGTGAGCCCGTGATGCTTGGGGCGTTTCGACCGCCATGCATCCGCCCGGGAGGGCATCGATCGCGCCCGTGGGTGTCATTGACCCACCGTGCCGCTGTCAGTGTGGCTCCCTCCACATCGCCCACACGACCGGTCCGCGAGGCACCGAGATCTCATCGGTGACCACGAACCCGTGTCGCTCGTAGAACGGAATGTTGCGCTCCTTCGAAGACTCGAGGTAGATCCGGTCGCCGTGCCGGTCGCAGCGATCGAGGACCGGCGCCATGATCGCCGAGCCGCCGCCGTGGCCCTGCCAGGCGGGATCGGTCCCCAGCATCTGGAGATACCAGTGCGGTTCGGTCGGGTGATGTCTGGGGAAATACATCAGCCCCTGGGCGCACGACACGATCCGCAACCCAACAAGACTGGTGGTCACGAGCCCGAGCCTGGCATCGGCGTACCAGGCCAACGGGAAGGTGCCCGGGGGGTTCCAGATCGCGGCGCAGCGGCCGTCATCGCCGGTGTAGACCTCGCCGAACGGGATCGACACGCGAAGCAACGCACGGAAGAACCGAGGCAGCTTCCGTCGCCGAGCCCTTTCGTCGGGAAACAGCCAGGTGGTGAGCGGGTCATCGTCGAACGCGCTGGCCAGTGTGGTCGCCAGCACCTCAACATCGACGGGCTCGGCCCTCCGAACCGTATGGGCGCCCACGGAGCGCACAATAGCGACCGCGGTCCATCGTCGGTGTCGGCGCCACCTCCGGTGGCACGACGGACCCGCTCGGCGACCGAAAGACCCCACTCGGGCCCCTGCTGTCTCCCGAACCGGCGCTCGGAGCGTGTGCCGAGGTGCCGATGGGGCGTCGATCAGGCTCGGGAACCGTTCCGGTCGGTCGCTCGTCTTGTGGTCGATCGCGGGAGGCGAGACATGAACAACCGTCCGGCTCGACCGTTGCGCACACGCCTCGTCGATGAGCGCGGTGTGGCGCATGCCCTCGACGGTGTCGAACAGCGACAGTTCGGCGCCGGCGCGGGAGCGCTCGGAACGCACGATCACCCGGGTCCTTCCGGCCGGGAGGTCGGATCGGGTTCCTGGGTCCCGTCGCGGTCATCCTGCGGATCTCCCGGGCCGTCCCCGACTCGCTCTCTCCATCAAGTGGGCCGTCGGTTGGACCTGAGCTGGCCCGGTCGTCACGCCTGCAGGTCATGGCGGGCGAACAGCGCGTCGACCACGATGGCCGCGACCACGGCCGTCACGCCGAGCACGACGAAGGACACCAGGCTGAGGCCACCGTCGAGCTGGTTGTCACCCACCGCCCAGTAGAAGAGCGAGCCATACCGCAGGGGCTCGATGGCGGTGACCACCGGGGCCAGGGAGCTCACCAGGTAGGAGGCGGCGGCGAAGGCGGTGGTGATTCCGATGGCCAGCGACCGGTTTCCGGTGGCGGCGCCGATGGCCATGGCCACCAGACCCAGATCGATGGCCAGGAGGGTGACGCCGATGGTGGTGGTGGCCACATCGACCGTCGAGAAGGTGAGCTCGAAGAAGCGTCCGCAGAGCACCGACACGAAGACCACCGCGCTCGACGATGCTGGCCTGCACCACCATGGCCGCGACCTTCTGCGCCACGATGGAGCGGCGGGTGAACGGTAGCGACAGCACCAGCTCGAGGTGCCCGGACTCCTCTTGGCCAGCGAGGCAGTGACCTCCGTAGCCGATGGTGAGCAGCAGGATGACCAGCGGGTAGAAGTTGGCGTAGATGTTGGCGCTGAGCCAGCCGCTGGGCGACGTGATCGAACCCGACACCCCGAACACCGCGGCCAGCCCGGCGTTGCTCGACGTGAGCTGGTCCAGGCTGGTCGAGTCCTTGAAGGCGGGATAGACCGCCACCACCACCAGGATGTACACGGCCAGCCCGACCGCATAGGCGATCAGGCTGCGGTGCCGCTCGGCCACATCGCGGGCGAAGACCTCAGCCGTCATGGGCTTTGCCGTCTTGGTCGACGCCTTGCTGGTCGCCGCCGTCCTGGTCGCCGAGATCGACCCGGACGGCGGTCTGGTTCGGGCCCTGGTAGTAGGTCATGAAGAGCTCGTCGAGGTCGGCGTGTCGGGCTACCAGGTCGACCAGCTGATGATCGAGGGCGGCTCGCAGGACCGGTGCCACCGGGCCGGTGAGGCGCAGGCTCACCGTCGCCCCGTCGGCCTCGAGCGAGGTGACGCCTTCCAGGTCCGAGAAGACGGCGGTGTCGACGGGTCCGGCGAACTCGAGCTCCAACACCTTGGGCGCGCTGGCCCGGAGGTGCTCGACGGTATCGGTGATGACCAGGCGACCGTCGCGGATGATGGCCACGCGGTCGGCGACGCGCTGCACCTCGTCGAGGGTGTGCGACGACAGCAGCACCGTGCGGCCCTCGGCGGCCGTCTCGCGCAGCAACAGCTCGAACTCGGCCTGGACCAGCGGGTCGAGCCCGGTCGTGGGCTCATCGAGGATCGCCACCTCGGGGCGATGCATGAAGGCGAGCAGCAGACCGACCTTCTGGCGGTTGCCCTTGGACAGCTCGCGCACCGGACGCTCGAGGGCGACGTCGAAGCGTTCGACCAGGTCGGCGGTGAGGGCATGGTCGTGGCCGCCGCGTGCTCGTGAGCACCAGGCCACCAACTCGGAGCCGGTCATGCGGTCGAACAACGTCAAGTCGCCCGGGAGGTACCCGACGCGCCGCCGGACGGCCAGGCTGTCGATGCGGGAGTCGAGACCCAGCACCCGGGCCTGGCCGCTGGTCGGACGCTGGAAGTCGAGCAGGGTGCGGATGGTGGTCGATTTGCCCGAGCCGTTGGGGCCGAGGAACCCGAATACCTCACCGGGGTGGACCGCCATGGTGAGCGAGTCGATCCCCCGGGCCGAGCCGTAGCGTTTGGTCAGCTCGTCGGTCTCGATCGCTTCGGTCACGACGCGGTCACCCCCCCAGCTTGGCCGGGATCGGGGCACGGGCGCCGGATGGTCACCACCGTGGAACGCTGCCCGGCCGAGCCGAAGGGCTCAGTTCAGGGTCGGGTCGCCCAGGTAGTCGTAAGGACCGGGCGCCGAAGGCTGAGGGGCATCGTCGCCGACCGTGACGCTGCGAACGAGCATCGTGGTCTGCTCGAGCCCGGCGTCGGCCAGCTCTGTCAGCCGTTGGACCAGGTCGTGGTAGGCCTCTGACGAGCGGATTCGTTCGAGGTAGACGTCGATCTGTTGGTAGCGCTCCCGGCCCGCCTTGGCCCCGTAGTAGTAGCCCACGGCCAAGCCGACCAGCACGCCGGTACGGAATCGCATCCCACCAGTTGTAGACGATCGGATCCGAATGTCAACTCAGGGCACCGCAGCTGGCCCGAAGCCACCGGCCGAGGCTCGTCCGGTCGGCCGACCGCCCGATAATCAGAGTTCGAGGCCATACCGGTGTCCTGGGTGTGGCGGTTCGTGAAGTTGGACATGGCCGCGATCTCGATGACGTGTCCGGAGTCCTCGAGATCGAGCCGGCGGTCCGCGGCAATCTGGTCGGCCGATCACGGCGGTTCCCCGTGGGCACGAGGTCGTCATCAGGTCACACCGTCGGGGCCGAGGTCACCTGACACAGCTGGAACGGCGACAGGTGCCTGGACATTGACGCCGAGGCGAACCACCTGATGTTCCAGTTCAACTCCGTCCAGACCCAGGTCGGGCTCTTCAATGAAGAGGTGCACGGATTCCGAGGCGTCGCCGGGCTGGTCCAAGCCGATGCCGATGCCGCGTCGGCTGCGCCCCGGGGAGCTCCATCACTCCCTCCCGCCCGCACAGCAGGCAGTCCTGGCCCCGGTGTTGTCACCGACATCCTCGGTCGTCGGCTGAGGGCTGGGCGCCGATGATGGGCTCGACCGACGGATCAACTTGTATAGGACGAGCTACAATTAGTGAGAGCAGGTAGAGGACAGAAAAGTGTGTCGGTCCCGCCGATCTGCTGTGAGTATGGTCGGCGATTTGATGGCAGATCAACGCGTCATCTGCCACAATGACGCGGCCGAGCACGGTGGGTGGCTCGGCTGAGACCCTGACGGAAGGGATGTGTCATGCCTGACGCCCGTACTGCCGGCCTGCGCGGCCGGCTACCGGTCAAGCCTCCGGGAGAGCGCTTCGCCATCCAGTACCTGGCCAGCTACGTTGCCGAACCCTTGCCTGCCCCGACCTATCCGGTCGACGTGTCTGCGGGCATCACCGATTGGCAGATGCTGGGCAACGGTCCCGACCCGACGCTGACGGTCAACCGCGGGCGTCCGGTCGGGGACTGCACCTTCGCCGGTCGCCAGCACCTGCGCATGGCCAAGGCCGCGGCTGACGAGGTGACCGAGACCTGGGAGTCGACCAACGACCTGGTCACCGAATACCTCGAGTACGACCATGGCAAGGACGAGGGCGCGAACATCGCCGACCTCCTCCTGGCCTGGTACAAGGCGGGCAAGATCGTCGCCTTCGCGCCAGTCGACCCCACCGAGCGAGCCCAGTGCGACGGCGTCATGTCCGCATTCCACGGGCTCTACGTCGGGGTGAACCTCACCGACGACGCCGACCAGTTGTTCAGCCAGCGTTCGCCGTGGACGGTGGCCGACGGCCAACGGCCCGACCCGAACGACGGGCACTGCATCGTGAAGGTGAAGGCCGACGGCAAGGGCCTCGACACCTGGGTGACCTGGGGTGCGCTGCAGGAGTCGACGACCGACTGGACGGCCGCGTGCCTGGAGGAAGCCTGGGCCGTCATCACCTCCGAGGACCAGGCGGCCAAGGCCGGGGTCGACCTGGCCGCCCTCAAGGCCGCCATCGACGCCCTCCACGGAACCGGCGGGTAGCGCAGGCGCAGCCGAGTGGGCAAGGCCCCGCCACTACCCTCTGTCGGCCGGGCCCGTAGCTCAGTGGTCAGAGCAGGGGACTCATAATCCCTCGGTCGGTGGTTCGATCCCACCCGGGCCCACTACCTGCAGCTGCTGATCCTGGTCTCGGGTCCCGGTCCTCGGCGGTGGTTCCGCGCCGACGGGCGGCCAGCGATCTCAGGCTGGTCGGATCATCATTCGGCGGACGCGGCGCAAGAACAGCACCGGCGCTGCAGGCGGATTCGTCACGGCAGGTGGCGGGGGTCGCATGGGCTCGGCTGCCGCGAGGGCCCTCAGCAGGGCGCCGGTTCCCTGGTGGGCCGATGCCGTCGGTCGGGCCCGTCGAGTGTGCTCGTTCAGGGCGCGAACCGTGATCGCCCACACCCGTTTGCAGACCGGGCACTGGTTCTCGCACCGTCCGGCGGTGTGGTCGACGCTGGTCACCAGCCCGAAGTCGCTGCAGTCCGGGCACCGCGAGGGTGCACCGAAGTGGGGTCGCTTCCCGGTCGGGTAGTTGGCCAGGACGACGACCAGCTCAGCGATCTCGGTCTCGACGGCGGCTCGGACCGCGTCCTGGTTGGCTTGGTGTTTGCGCGCCATCACCGGTGGGCCTTGCGTGACGAAATGCGCATGACCCTATTGTCGTCCCTCCGCTACAAATGGCGACACCGGTCGGCCAGATTGGCTCCATCGACCCAGGTCGAAGGGCTGATCGGCCCACGCGACCGGCGCCTGCTCGTCCTGGGCATGCCTGGGGCGGCGGTGGACGATCAGGCGCGCGGGCGTTGTGTCCGCAGGGCGTCGAAGCGCCGGTTGACGTCCTGCCAGCGCTCGAGGCTGGCGGGATCATCCTTCCAGTGGTCGAGTACCGAATAGCAGACGATGTCGTCGGCCCGGTCCCCGTAGCGGTCGAGGAGGTGAGACGGCAACTCGTCCCAGGTCGAGGTGATGGCCAGCGCGTCGACCATCTCGTCGGTGACGGTCGCCTTCATGGCCTCGATGTCGCCTTCGCGCTGGAGCGTGTTGAGGCGCTCGCCGACACCGGGCCATCCCGAGGTGTCGAACACGACGCCGTACCCCGGCGTCGAGCCGTAGAAGGCGAGCCGAGCCCGGATGCTGTCCCGCTGGCGGGCGCGGATCCGCTCGTCGTCGGCTACCGCAGTCATGACCGGACAGACGAGTGCCACGCTGCCGGGGCTGCGGCCGGCGACCTCCTCACCTCGTCGCACCGATGGCAACACGACCTGGTCCAGGTAGTCGATGGTGCTCAGGGGATGGACCAGCAGACCGTCCGCAACCTCGCCGACCATCCGGCACATCCATTCCCGGACCCCGGCCACATAGATCGGGGGGTCGGGGTACGGCATCGGTCCCGGCGACCACATGGGGGTCAGCAGCGAGAACGAGTAGAATTCGCCGGCGAAGTCGAGTTTGGCATCGCCGCGGAACGCGGCGTAGATGGCCCGCATGGCGTCGACGTACTCGCGCAGGCGGGGGCCGGGGTGGGTGAACGGCGCGGAGAAGCGTCGCTCGACGTGGGCGCGGACCTGGGTGCCCAACCCGACCACGAAGCGGCCCTCGGTGGCCTGGGCCAGCATCCACGCCGCCTGGGCGGTGACCATGGGGCTGCGGGCGAAGGCCACGGCGACGCCGGTGCCGAGATCGAGCGACGACGTGGCCAGCGCCGCCGCGCTGCACATCGAGAAGACGGGCTGGGTGCTCTCGGGCAGCCAGAGCCGTGCGAAGCCGGCCGCCTCGACCTGGCGGGCCAGATCCTGGGCCTGGGCGAGCGAGCGTCCGGCGCCGAAGGCCGAGAGCACCGGCCGGGCACTCAAGGCGCCGTCCACAGGGTGCCGGGCTGGGACTGGATCACCTCCAGTCGCGGGGCTTGGCAGGAGTAGCGGAACTGGAACGGGACCGTCGTGTCGCCGGTGGGCAGGTGCACCGGTTGGTCCAACTCGACCAGTGCGCCCCGCTCGTAGCCGAAGAGCACGGTGAGGTGCGAGAGCGAGCGCTCGAGATCGTCGACCACGATGCCGACGTGGAACTGATCGTTCGCTCTCATCTCGTTCCGCCCGACCCGATCACCGTGACCTCCCCTCTGGCCCTGACGCAGAGCGGAACCCGAGTGGGGCGACAGTAGCCACTTCTGACCTAGGTTTGCTCTGGGGGCCGTTCCACCCGAGCTAGGAGCTCCACCATGCAGATGGACGACATGATCCTGGTCAGCATCGACGACCACGCCATCGAGCCACCGGACATGTACGAGAACCACGTGCCGGCCAAGTTCAAGGACCTCGCACCCAAGGTCGTGCGCAACGCCCAAGGCGTCGACGAATGGGTCTTCCAGGGCGAGGCCACCTCCACGCCCTTCGGCATGGCTGCCACCGTCGGGTGGCCCCGAGAGGAGTGGGGATTCACCCCGGGTGCGTATGCCGAGCTGCGTCCGGGCTGCTTCGACGTGCACGAGCGGGTCCGGGACATGAACGCCAACGGGGTGCTGGCGTCGATGAACTTCCCCACGATGGCCGGGTTCAACGCTCGGACCTTCACCGAGTCGAGCGACAAAGAGGTCGCGCTGGTCATGCTGCGCGCCTACAACGACTGGGCGATCGACGAGTGGTGCGGCGCCTACCCCGGTCGGTTCATCCCGCTCGGCATCGTTCCCATGTGGGACATCGACCTCGCGGTCGAGGAGGTGCGCCGCCTCGGGGCCAAGGGCTGCCGTTCGATCAGCTTCCTGGAGACGCCGCACGTCCAGGGCTTCCCGAGCTTCCTGTCGGGGTACTGGGACCCGATGTTCGAGGCCATGTGCGACGCCGACATGGTGCTGTCCCTGCACATCGGTGGCGGCTTCGAGGTGATCCGCCGCCCGGCCGAGGCGCCGATCGACCACCTCATGGTCCTGGCCTGCCAGATCAGCGCCATCACGGCCCAAGACCTGCTCTTCGGTCCCACGCTGCGGCGGTTCCCAGACCTGCGGGTGGCGCTCTCCGAGGGCGGCATCGGGTGGATCCCGTTCTACTTCGACCGCATCGACCGCCACTTCCAGAACCAGAGCTGGCTCCACGGCGGCGACGACTTCGGCGGCAAGCTGCCCTCGGAGGTGTTCCGCGAGCACATCCTGGCCTGCTACATCACCGATCCCTCCGGGCTGTTGCTGCGCGACCGGATCGGCCTGGACAACATCGCCTGGGAGTGCGACTACCCCCACACCGACACGACGTGGCCCGAGTCGCCCGAGTTCGCCTGGGGCGAGCTCCAGACCGCCGGTTGCTCCGACGAGGAGATCCACAAGATCACCTGGCGCAACGCCTGTCGGTTCTTCGGTTGGGATCCTTTCGTCCACATCACCGAGGCCCAGGCCACGGTGGGGGCGCTGCGGGCCCTGGCCACCGACGTGGATACCACCCGCATGCCCCGCGACGAGTGGCGCCGCCGCAACGAGGCCGCGGGTATCGGCAGCGTCTGAACCGGCGGTCGTCGAGGCTCAGCCCAGGAGGGGGTCGAGCCGGGCCCTGTCGTTCGAGTCGATCGGACGAAGCCCTTCGCCCCGCCCCGGCGCGCCACAACACGCCCTCTCCCGTCCAGGCCTCCCGTCGAAGCCGGCGTTTGTCGAGCTTCATGCTCGAGAGCTTCGGCAGCTCGGCGTCGACCCGAACGAAGGCCGGCAGCCACTTCGGCCCGAGATCCGGCTGGCGGCGGAGGAACTCGTCGAAGGCGGTCGCGTCGAGCTCGGCGCCGTCGCGCAACTCGAGCGCGGCCATCACCCGGTCGCCTACCGGGTCGTCGGGCACCGCGTAGACCGCCACCGACCGGACGTCGGGGTGACGGCCGATGATGGCCTCCACCGGGGCGGCGGCGAAGTTCTCCCCGTCCACCCGCAGCCACTCGTTGGAGCGTCCGGCGAAGAAGAACCATCCGTCGGGGTCGCGGTAGCGCGAGGTCACCCGACCAGTAGGCGCCGGCGCGGAACCGTTCCGCGGCGGCGGCCCGGTTGCGGTAGTAGCCCTCGAACCCCGATGTCGGCTCGGTCTCCACGATCTCGCCGACGGCCGATTCCAGGTTCACCACCCGGCCGTGCTCGTCGAGCTCGGCCCTCGGGCACTCCTGGCCCGTCTCGGGGTCGAGCACCCTCACCGAGTCCGCCGCCTGCCCCAGCGCGCCCGGAGGCATGTGGCGTCGCGCCGGATGATGATGACCCCTTCGGTCGACCCGTAGCTGTCGCGCACCGCGCACCTGAATCGGCGGGCGAAGCTCCGGATGTCGGGCTCGGAGGCCTCGTTGCCGATGGCCAGACGGAGGGGGACCTCGGCATCGTCGGGCTGTTCGGGAACGGCCAGGATGTAGTTGAGCACCTTGCCCGTGTAGGTGAGAACCGTGGCCTGATGGGTGCGGATGTCGGCCAGCGTGCGCGACGCGGAGAAGCGGGTCCGGGTGGCGAAGGGGACCCCCGCGTTCAACGTGGAGGACCAGCCGGTGAACAAGGATGCGGCGTGGAACATCGGCAACGGGGCGTAGACCACGTCCTCGTGGCTCAACGCCGCGACGGCGGCGACATGGGCGCCGGATCGGGCCAAGCGACCCTGGGTGCAGCGCACCGCCTTGGGCATCCCGGTCGATCCGGAGGTGAAGACGAGCAGGTAGAGGTCGTCCTCGGCGACGGCGCCGGCGGGCCCGTCGAAGAGGGGAGCAGCCACCAGCTCGCCGGCGTGGTCGGGCGTGTCGACCAGCAGCACGCGGTCGGCGGGAACGGGCGACTCGACGCCGTTGAGGAGCTCCGCGTGCGACCTGGTCGTCACCAGCAGCTCGCAGTCGGTGTGGTCGATCAACTGGGCGAGCGGCTCGCCCCGGTAGGTGGCGTTGATCCCCACCACCACGGCGCGGGCCAGCGCGGCGGCGACCAGCCAGAACAGGTAGTCGGGCGAGTTGTCGAGGAGCACGGCGATGTGAGGTGGGCGGGTGGGGTCGTGGCGGGCCTGGAAGATCGCAGCCCGCCTCCGCCCCTCGGCCAACACCTGGCGGAACGACCACCGACCTGTCTCGTGGAGGAATCCCGTCCGGTCGTCGTCGTGTTTCGCCAGCAGCAGATCAGCGATCGTCGTCATGGCCGGCGCATCGTTGACATTGACGTCACTTTCGGGAGTCTGCCAGCCTACGAGGAATGCCCGCCGGACCGACCTCGCTGTTCGAGTGTCGAGGTGGAGCCTACGTTCCGACCGTGGCCGCCGCCGGTCCCTGGCACGAGGGTGTGCTCCACGGTGGGGCCGTGGGGGCCTTGCTGGTCGGGTTGGTCGAGGAGCCAGACCAGGTGATGTCACGGGTCCTGATCGAGCTGCTCGGCCCGGTTCCCAACGAAGCGCTGCACGCCGACGTCGGGCCGGTCGAAGGCGGGAAGCGGGTCGTGCGCCAGTCGGTCGAGCTGCGGGCCGGCGGTCGGCCGGTAGCCCGGGTGCACGCCCTGCGGATGCGTCGGGCGGCCTTCGAGCTCCCGGCCGCGGCAACCGACCACGAGGTGGTGTTCGATCCTGCGGACCGCCCCGAGCTGGCCCGCCCCAACCGCCACGCCGTGAACGATGTCGGACGCGAGAGCTTCGACAGCCTGGCCATGGCGACGTGGTGGGAGGACCCCCGTCCGGCGGCACCCCACCGTCGCCGCTACTGGGAGCGGCTGCTCATCCCGGTCCTGCCGGACCAGCCCGTCTCGCCGGTCGAGAACGTGGTGGCGGCCGCCGACTGCGGGGCTGGGGGAACCGCGGCTCGCCTGGGCTTTCGCTCATGGATGTTCATGAACGCGGACCTGGTGGTCTGCCTGAGTCGACCGCCGGTGGGGGACTGGGTCGGCCTGGCGTGCGACGGCCTCCTGAGCCCGACGGGCACGGGTCAGACGGTCTCAGCGCTCCACGACGCCGCCGGCCCGTTGGGACAGGCCAGCCAGTCGATCCTGGTCGAACCCCGACCGGCGTGAGCGCCGGGGCCGAGCCAGCCCTGGGCCGGAACAGGGGACTGGTAGCCTCGCCCGCGTGCCATCCCCCAGGACCTGTCAGCTTTCCGAGCGTGTGTAGCCTCCGTCTTTCGTGAGCTCGCGTACGCCACCTGCGCCCGGGGCTGGGGTGGCGCCCGCCGCGCAGGAGCCAGTCGACGTGCCCCCGGGGCCCGCAACGAACGCCGGCACCCACGCGTCTCGCTGGTCGCCGGTGTGGTCGCACATCTGGGCCGACCTGCGGCTGGTGCTGCTGCCCTGGCTCACCGCCCGGCTGCTGGTGGGCATGGCCTGGGTGCTGTCGGTGACCGTTGTCAATCGGCTCCAGGACCAGCACATCCTGTCGGTACGACCCGATCAGTTGGGCAACGGGCTCGTCGCCTGGGACGGAAGCTGGTACCGCGACCTGGCCATCCACGGCTACCGGGCGGTACCCGTTCCGGGGGTGCGCTTCTTCCCGTTGTTCCCGTTGATCGGGCGCCTGCTCGCCGTCCCGATCGGTGGGCGGGTCGACCTCCCGCTGGTGATCGTGGCCAACCTGTGCTCGTTGGCGGCGGCTGTCCTCGTCCTGCGACTCGTGCGCTTCGAGCGGGGCGGCGACGCCCTGGCCCTGCGGTCGGTGTGGATCCTCATGCTGTTCCCGGCCGCCTTCGTGCTCGTGCTCGCCTATGCCGAGCCGCTCATGATGGTCATGACCGTGCGGCGCCTTCCTGGCCCTGCGCCGCGGTCGGTGGTGGTGGGCGGTCCCGTTGGGCTTCCTCGCCGCGCTCAGTCGTCCCCTGGGGGTGCTCGTGGCCGTGCCTGCCGCGGTCGAGCTGGTCCGGGCATGGCCCCGGATCGCGACCCGTGACCGGGTGGGGGCGACGGCCTCGGTCCTCGCCCCCTTCGCCGGTCTGGTGGCCTTCCTGGCTTGGGTGCAGCACGTCTACGGCGACTGGAAGCTGCCCTTCAGCGTGCAGGACAACCTGCGCGGCCGTCTGGTGCTTCCCCCGGCCCGCATCGTCGAGGGCTTCCACCAGATGCTCGGGTCCCAGCGGGCCAGCCACGGCCTGCACATCCCGTTCCTGCTCGTGTTCCTGGTGCTGGTCGCGCTCACCTTCCGCTACTGGCCCTCCAGCTACGGCGCCTACGCGGCGGCGACGGTGTTGTTGGCCATGAGCGCCCAGAACCTCAACTCGCTCGAGCGCTACGGCATGAGCGCCTTCCCCTTGGCCCTGACCGTCGCCGTGTTGGCTTCCCGCCGAAGCGTCGAGCGGGTGGTCTTCGCCGTGTTGGGCGGCGGCTTGGTGGCCTTGTCCTCGATGGCGTGGCTCGGCGCCTACGTGCCCTAGGGCTGCCCCAGGGGTGATCGGGTCGCGGGAGCGTCCGTCGCCCGGTACTACGCTGTTGCGGTGTCACCCGGGCCTGCTTCCTCGACCCGTGTGCTTGTGGTCGAGGAGCGGGCCGATCGAGCGACGGGCCACTACGCCCCGGTCGTGCGCCGCATCGCCGACGGCTTCGCCGCGGCCGGCTGCGACGTCACGGTGCTGACCTCGCTGGGTCTTTGCGAAGCCGCGGCGGGCGAGACTCCCCGGGACTGGGCCGTCCGTCGCTACGGCCCCATGGGCCGCAACCTCGAGCGACTCATTCGTCGACCCGACCGCCTGCCCTTCCGCCACCCGTTGAGGCGACCGCTCCGCCGGGTGACCGTGCGACTCCGCTCCCTGCTCATCCTGATCGAGACCAGCCTGGCCGCCCGGAGGCTGGGCGAGCCGAGCCAGGTCGTGGTGGTCCTATCGGGCCGCGGCCTGACCCCGCTCCACGCCGCCTTGCTGGCGCCGACCCGGGGCCGTTGGCTCTGCTATCGCCACGAGCGGGCCAACACGTCCTCGTCGTCGGGTGCACGGTCGGCCGGGCCGGGCCGGCTGATCCCGCGAATCGTGCAGGCACGGGTGCGCTCCCGGGATCGCCACGGGGGTCGGTTCGCGCTGGCCGGACCCTTCCCTGACCTGGTGGAGACCTGGCGGCTCCGGTTGCCCGCGGTGACCATGGGGACGATCCCCCTTGCCATCGCACCGGGGCGTCCGGGCGTCGACCACGACGAGGCGCGTCGTCAGCTGGGCCTGCCGTCGGGCCCGCTGGCCTTGTACTTCGGTGGCCTGCACCCGGGCAAGGCCCCCGAGACGGTTTGGGCGGCCTGGAGCGCCCCCACGCCGCCGGCCGCCTCGCTGGTCGCAGCCGGCCGAGGGGTGCGGGCCAGCCTGGATGCCTGGTCGGATTCGCATCCCGGCGCCGACACGTCGGCCATCCACGTGGTGGACGGCGCCATCCACGACGACACCAAGCAGCTGCTGTTCGCCGCCAGCGACCTCGGGGTGTTGAGCTTCGCCGACAAGCCGATCGGTGCCAGCGCCACCTTGGGCGACTTCATCACCCATCGTCGGCCGGTCTGCTGTTCGTCCGGTGGGGATGCCGCCGAAGTCGTCGGGCGCTACGGCCTGGGCGTCGTCTTCCAGGCGGAGGACCCGGTGGCACTGGTCGAGGCGGTGGCCGCGGTGCGGGCGCATCCGCCAGCCCCTGGCGGCTTCGACGCGGCCCTGGAGGACTACGCCGAGCCACACGTGGCCCGCGAGATGCTCCGCCTGGTCGATCCTTCGGTTCCTTGACTCTCATCAGGGACTCATGACCGCAGGGTTAGGTTCCCTCGCGTGGACAGACGGCCCGGCGCGGTCAACCCGGATCTCGCCGCCGGGTCGACGAGGTCGGCGGGACCGACGGCCACACCCCATCGTCGCCCGGCTGCATGATCACCCAGTTCGAGGACCCCGCCCGAGACGCGGCGGCTGGGCCGGCTACGGAGCCCGCCGCCATGATCCCGGTCGCGGCCGTGGGGCCTCGCACCGGTCGACGACGCGCCTCCTGGCCGCGCTGGCGTTGGTCGGGGCCGTCGCCCTCCCGCTGTTGCGCCAGGGCGGCGCACCTAGCTGGAACACGATCTGGGGCGAAGACGGCTGGGTCTACTTCCAGCAGGCCCACGACCACGGGTTGTCCGTGCTGGTGCGGGGCTATGCCGGCTACCTGCAACTGGCACCCCGCCTGCTGGCCGTGCCCTCGGTGCTGGTTCCCGTGCCGGACCTGGCCCGGTACTTCGCCGTGGTGGCCGCGCTGGTGGGGGCGATGCTGGCCGGGTTCGTCTACTGGGCCAGCGAGGGTTGGGTCGAGGCGCGAGAGGTCCGCCTGGCCCTCGCCTCGTTGGTGGTGCTCGCCCCCGCCCTCGGCTACGAGAACACCGGCAACGTGACCAACACCATCTGGATCCTGCTGGCCGTGGCGCCCTGGGCCCTGGTGGCGCGCTCGGATGGCCAGCGCGCCGTCGTGTTGCGGAGCCTGGTGGCCTTCGCCTCGGCCACAGCCACCGCCCTGTCGGCCGTGTTCCTACCCTTGGCCCTGGGCTACGCGTGCGCCCGGAGGCGACGGCCGACCTGGATCGTCTGCGGCTCGTTCTGTGCCGGGCTGGTGTTGCAGTTCGCGGTGGTGGTGCACACCCGTGACACCCGGCCGCACCACGCGATCCGGCAGATGTGGGCCCTGCCGCAGATCATCGGGGTCAAGGTCTTCGGCCAGTTCCTGGTCGGCGACCGGGGCATCCGGGCGCTGTGGGACCACCGGATGGCGCTGGCGGTGCTGGCGCCGGTCGTGGTCGTGGTCGTAGCGGTCGCGCTGCTGCGGGGTCTGAGCCGAGCCAAGCAGACGCTGGCCGCCTCCTTCGTCGGTCTGGCCGTGGTCTCGTTCGTGGTGCCTTCCTGGGGGCGCGGGACCGACCAGGTCGCGCTGGCGCTGAGCGCACGCTCTCAGTTCGGGCCCGCCCTGGCCGGGACCTACAACCCGATGTCGGCCCGGTACGGCGTGGCCCCGGTGCTGCTGTTGGCCGGTGCCATTGCCATCGGTGCCGGTGCCGCTCGACCCGGTCGAGTCAGGCTGGCTCGCGCCCTGCGGACCGGGTTCGTGATCTGGGTGATCGCGGTGAGCGCGATCGGCTTCCGGGTGGCCAGTCCTCGATCCGCGGGTCCCACCTGGACCGCCGCGGTGAGCAGTGTTGGCCAGGTGCGCTGCGCTCACCGACCGGCGAGCACCCGGGTCCGGATCCCGGTCCCCAACCCGACCGTGAACCCGGCGGTGGCGTTGCCGTGTGGTGCGCTCGGTGGGTGAGACGGGCGAGCTCAAGGGGCGCCGGGCTCGAGCCGCGCCAGCACGGCCAGGATCTTGTCGATCTCGATGTCCTGGGCGGCCATGTGCTGTTGGATCTCGAGGGCGGTGTGCAACACGGCGTCGGCGTCCTGGTAGGTGGCCTCGGCTCGCTCGTCGGCGGCCGCGCTCTGCACGTTCTGGCCGACGATGATGATGGAGAGCAGCACGAGCTGCAGGAACGTCTGTGCGGTCCAGGTGATGGTGGCGGCCAGGCCGCTTCGGAACGCGGTGGGCAGGCTGACCAGTGCGAGGGCGGCGAAGGCGTACGCGCACCACATGGTGCCCACCGCCGCGGTGATCTTGAGGGCGAGAAAGGTGTTGAACCGATCGACGGCGTTCGAGGCGGGCAGCTGGTCAGCGGACTTTGGTGCCCCGACGGCTTTGCGACGCTGGATGTGGGGATGTGGGACGTGGTCGAAGATCGCGGACATGAGGGTGATCCTTCCTCGGGGAGCGGTCGTCACCGACCTCGGGTTCGCATTGGTCTAGCCTCGGTTCGGCCACCGAGGAGATAGGTCCATGCCCAGCACGAACCGCCGTTCCATGTCCATCAGCCCGTTCGTGATCTCGCTGATCGTCATCACCGTCGCCCTGTTGGCCCTCGCGGTGTTCTGGTTCACCAACTCCCACCCCAAGCGGGGCATCGCCGCGCTGGTGGTGGCGGTGCTGGTCGGCGCCGGTGCCGGCTACTCGGCATACGCCGACCTCTGACCGACCACCGGCCCACGGCCCGCGGGTTCAGCGACGGTGCAACTCGGCCCGCCAACGACCGGTGACCTGGTCCGGTCCCAGGGCCGCGCCTGCGGCCAGCAACCAGCCCAGCACGACCTCGACCGCGGCCGAGGCGTCGCTGGTCGCCGGCCCCGCCGACGATCCGGTCCACGATTCGGTGGGGCCCGACCCCGGGTGGTCGGGTACGGACAGCACCAGTCCCCGTCGGGCGTGATCGACCACCACCCTCCAGGTGTCGGGTAGCGGTACGCCGGCGTCGCGGAGTTGACGGATGGCGAAGCGCCCGGCCGGGTGCGACAACCCGACCGAGGCGTCCTCTACGCCGTTGCGGCCGAGCTTGCCGGGCACCCAGGTGCCCTCGATCAGCACCAGGCGCCATCGCGCGAACAGCCCGACCGGGGCCACGGGCGGCGTGGAGGTGAACCGGGTGAGCTGCTCGTCGGTCTTGTCACTGAGCGGGATCGGTCGCACGTTGATCCACCCGTCACGGGCTCGGCCGATGGCGCGCATCTGATCCAGGACGGGCTCGAGGGCGTCAGGGGTGAAGTCGAGCTGCTCGATCGAGCGGGCCATCCGCCCTCAGAGCTCGTCGAGCCAGGCCGGTGCCCGATCGAGCAGATAGCGGCTGACGTCGTGGCAGCGGTCGAGTACGTCGCAGAGCTGCTCCTGGCCGTTGAAGATGCGGTCCAGCCCGACCTCGACGCGCGACACCGTGGTCAGGCTGCGCTCGGGGGCGTCGGTCACCGAGGCGAACGAGTCGATGGCCGACACCTCGAGCGGGAGGTCGGTCCCGCCGATGCCGGCCAGTTCGGTAGCCAGCACCAGCAGATCGGGACCCTTGGGCAAGGGCGGCAGCACCCAGGTGAAGGCCAGGGGGAAGACGAAGCCGTCGGGAGGATCTGCGCCCTCGGGCAGCTCGAGCATCCGGTCCTCGAAGGTGAGCAGCACGCGGGGTTCGACTTCCAGCGCCAGGTGCAGGTCGAGTGGGCCGCCGCAGGCATCCTCGGGGTGCAGGTCGACTTCCCATGCCTGGCGCAACGAGTAGGTCTCGACGAAGTGTCGTTCGTCGTGCACGTGGAACTGGTGGTCCACGGCATGATCTTTGAGATCGGCGATGAAACCCGCGACATCGATGATGGCCAAGAGGGGAGACTTCCTGACGGGACCGGTGGACACCTAAGCCTGCCACGGCGGCGGCCGGGCGGCTACCGTCGGCGGACCGTGGATGACGACTCCCTGATGGCGCGGCTCGACGAAGCGGCCGAGGCGGTGCACAGCGCCTTGAGCCAGTTGGACGACTGGTCACTGGCCGGCACCCGACCCGGCCAGTACCGCAGCGATCTGGCCGCCGACCTAGCCGCACTCGAGGTCCTCGAGGCCGCCGGCCTGGGCGTGTTGTCCGAGGAATCCGGTCTGCATCGGCCCGACGCCGAGGTGGTGGTGGTGTTGGATCCGGTCGACGGCTCCACCAACGCCGCCCACGGCATCCCGTGGTATGCGACCAGCCTGTGCGCGGTGGACGGCGCCGGGGCCCGGGCCGCGCTGGTGGTGAACCTGGCCTCGGGGGACCGCTTCGAGGCCGTGCGAGGCGGCGGGGCGCGCCGCAACGGCAGTCCGGTTGTCCCGGCTGAGCCCCGAGCGCTGGCCGACTCGCTCGTCGCCCTGTCGGGCTATCCGCACCGCCCGTTGGGTTGGCGCCAGTTCCGGGCGCTGGGTGCAGCTGCGCTGGACCTGTGCGCGGTGGCCTGCGGCATGATCGACGGCTACGTCGACTGCCTGGTCGACGCCCATGGCAGCTGGGACTACCTGGGCGGGATGCTCATCTGCCAGGAGGCGGGAGCAGCCGTCTCCGATGCGCAGGGCCGTGACCTGGTCTCGCTCCGCCACGAGGACCGGCGGACCCCGGTGGCCGCTGCCACCCCCGACCTGCTGGACGAGCTGCTGGCCGCCCGTCGCTCGCTGTAGCACTGAGCAGCCGAAGGGCTCGCAGCCGCCCGAAGGGGGTCTCGGGGAAGTGTCACGGGGGTCCTAGGCTGGATCGATGCCGACCGGTGTGCACCGAGCGCTGCTGCGACTGTTCCGGCTGCTGCCGCCGAGGGCTCGCCGAGCCGCGGTGGGTGCCATCGCCCCGTCGTTCACGGTCGGCGCGATCTGCCTGATCGAACGGGCCGATGGGCGCGTCCTGCTGGTCCGCCAGGTCTACCGGGAGCGGTGGGGCGTGCCCGGCGGCCTGCTCGATCGGGGCGAGGCTCCGCCCGACACGGTGCCGGCGCGAGATCCGCGAGGAGGTGGGACTGGCCATCGACCTGGTGGGCGAACCGGCCACCGTGGTCGATTCCCGCATTCGACGGGTGGACCTGGTGTTCCGAGCCCGACTGGTTCGCGACGACGACGCGGACGGGGTGCACCCCACCTCGCCGGAGATCTCCCGGGCGGCGTGGTTCCGGCCCGACGAGCTGCCCGAACTGCAGGACGAGACGGTCCAGGCCCTGGCCGCCCTGGCCCGGACCTCGACGCCGCCGGCTCCCTGATCCGCAGCCGCCGGCGGATCAGCCGCCGGCCTCCTCGAGGGCCCGGCGCACCAGCACCCGGGCCAGGTGACTGCGGAACTCGACCGACGCGTTGATGTCGGCCTGGGGTTCCGCGTCGTCAACGGCGTGCTCGGCCGCGTCGCGGGCTGATGCACCGCCGACCAGCGCGTCCACCACCCCCTGGGCGAAGATCGGGGTGGATCCCATGTTGACCAGGGCCACACCCGACGACCCGTTGTTGGCCACCGCTGCCACTCCCACGATGGCCCAGTCCTGGGCTCGGCGGTTGAACTTCTGGAAGGACCAGCCGGCACCCGCCACCTTGGGCAGGCGGATCTCGGTGAGCAGCTCGTCAGGCTCGAGGGCCGACTCCAGGAAGCCCCGGTAGAAGTCGCGGGCGGCGATCTCCCGTTCGCCGGCCGGTCCCCGTGCCACCAGTGTGGCGCCGAGGGCCAGCACCACCGCGGGCAGGTCGGAGGCGGGATCGGCGTGGGCCAGGGAGCCGCCGATGGTGCCGCGATGGCGCACCTGGGGGTCACCCACCTGTCCGGCGGCGTGAGCCAGGATCGGCACCTGCTCGGCCAGCAACGCCGAGGTCTCGAGGTCGCGGTGGCGGGTCAGGGCCCCCACGGCCACGTGGTCACCGCCGTCGCGGACATAGGACAGATCGCCCAGCCGGCCCACGTCGATGAGCACCGACGGCGAGGCCAGTCGGAGCTTCATCAGGGGGAGCAGGGAGTGACCACCGGCGATGAGCTTGGCCTCGTCGCCGTGCTCGGAGAGCAGCGAGATGGCCTGGTCGGGGGAGTCGGCCCGGACGTAGTCGAAGGTGGCGGGGATCATCGGGCTCCTCCGGGGTTCGGGCTGGTCGAGCCGGATCTGGCCGACTGGATCGCGGCCCAGACGTGCTGGGGCGACGCCGGCATGGCGACGTTGGTCACCCCGAGGGGGGCCAGGGCGTCGACCACGGCGTTGATGACGGCGGGGGCGGCGCCGATGGTGCCCGCCTCGCCGATGCCCTTGACCCCGAGGGGGTTGGTGGGGCTGGGGGTGATCGTCGAGCCGGTGGTGATGGCCGGCACGTCCGAGGCTGCCGGCACCAGGTACTCGGCCAGGGTGGAGGTGGTGAGGTTCCCGTCGGCGTCGTACACCGCTTCCTCGTAGAGGGCCTGGGCCAGGCCCTGCACGACACCGCCGTGCACCTGACCCTCGACGATGAGCGGGTTGATCTGGTTGCCGCAGTCGTCGACCGCCACGTAGCTGACCACCTCCACCGCGCCCGTCTCCTCGTCGACCTCGACCACGCAGATGTGGGTGCCGAACGGCCAGGAGAAGTTGGGTGGGTCGTAGGTGACGTGGGCCTCGAGGTTCGGCTCGACCCCGTCGGGCAGGTTGTGGGCGGTGAAGGCCTCGAAGGCCACCGCGGCCAGGGGCAGGCTGTGGTCCGGGGAGCCCCGGACGCTGAAGGTGCCGGCCTCGAACTCGAGGTCTTCGGGGGCGGCTTCCATCAGGTGGGCGGCGATGAGCCGGGCCTTGTCGATGACTTTGTCGATGGCCTGGTAGATGGCCACGCCGCCCACGGCCAGCGAGCGCGAACCGTAGGTGTCCATCCCCAGCGGGCTGATGGCCGTGTCGCTGTGGAGCACCTCGACGTCGGCCGGGTCGACGCCCAGCCGGTCGGCCACGATCATGGACCAGGAGGTCTCGTGGCCCTGCCCGTGCGGGGTGGCGCCCGTGATGACCTGCACCTTGTTGGTGGGAGTGACCCGAACCGTGGCCGACTCCCAGCCACCGGCGGTGTAGTTGAGCGAGGCCAGCACCCGCGACGGCGCCAGGCCGCACATCTCGAAGTAGGACGAGACGCCGATGCCCAGGTGCACGGTTTCCCCGGCGGCGCGGCGCCTCGCCTGCTCGGCCCGCCGGGCGTCGTAGTCGACCATCTCGAGCGCCTTGGTCAGGGCGGCGTCGTGGTCGCCCGAGTCGTAGGTCAAACCGGTCATGGCGGTATAGGGGAACTGGTCGGCCCGGATGAAGTTGCGCCGGCGCAGCTCGACCGGGTCGATGCCCGAAACCTGGGACAGGCGGTCCATGGCCCGCTCGATGGCGTAGGTGGCCTCGGGACGGCCGGCGCCCCGGTAGGCGTCGGTTGGCGTCATGGTGGTGAAGACGCCCCTGCAGCGGAACGAGTAGGCCTCGGGCAGGTCGTACACCCCGGCGTAGAGGAACGCGCCGAGCAGCGGGATGCCGGGGGTGATCAGCTGCAGGTAGCCCCCCATGTCGCCGACCAGCTCGACCCGCACGGCAGTGAGGTGGCCGTCGGCGTCGGCGGCCAGCTCGATGTCCTGGATCTGGCCGCGACCCTGGATGGTGGCCTGGGCGTTCTCGGTGCGCTCCTCGACCCATCGCACCGGGGTCCGGTGCATCTGCGAGAGCGTCACGCAGAGCAGTTCCTCGGCGTACACGTCCAGCTTGGAGCCGAACCCGCCACCCACCGAGGGCGCGACCACGCGGATCTGCTGCTCGGGGATCCCGAGCGTGAGCGCGACCATGACCTTCAGGATGTGGGGGATCTGGGTGGCGCTGTAGATGGTGAGGTCTCCGCCGAAGGGCTGGGGGACCGCGGCGCAGGCCCGGGGTTCCATGGCCATGGGGATGAGGCGCTGTTGGACGTAGCGCTCCTTGACCGTGAAGGTGGCGTCGGCAAAGGCACGTTCGACCGCGTCGGCGCCGAGGACGAGCTCCCAGGTGTAAGAGGTGTTCGTGCCGAGAGCGGGGTGGACGAGCACCTCGTCGGCCAGTGCCGCTTCCAGGTCGACGACGGCCGGCAGCGGCGCGTAGTCCACCACGATGGCCTCGAGGGCGTCGTGGGCCTGGGCCTCGGTGCGGGCCAGCACGACCGCCACGGCGTCACCCACGTAGTTCACCTGGTCGACGGCCACGGGGAAGTGGGGCGGGTTCAACATGTCCTCGGTCACCGCCCAGGCACACGGCATGGGTGTGGCCCAGCGCTCCTGGAGGTCGGCGCCGGTGTGCGCGGCCACCACGCCGGGCGCGGCCAGGGCCCCGGACAGGTCGATGGAGGTGATGCGGGCGTGGGCGTAGGGGCTGCGCAGGACGGCCAGGTGCAGGGCACCGGGGATGGTCAGGTCCGCGGTGTACTTCGCCTCGCCGGTGAGCAGGCGGGCATCCTCGCGCCGCAACATCGCGCGTGCCGATGACGCCGCCGGCCGGAGGTGACTCGACGGTGGTCATGCCGAGACCACCTCTGCGGGCGCGGCCAGCTCATCGCTGGCGCAGGCCAGCACGGCCTTCACGATGTTGTGGTAGCCGGTGCAGCGGCACAGGTTGCCCTCCAGGCCCAGCCGCACCTCGCGCTCGGTTGGGTGGGGGTTCTCGTCGAGCAGGCTGACCGCGGCCATGACCATGCCCGGTGTGCAGTAGCCGCACTGCAGGCCGTGACACTGGCGAAACGCCTCCTGCATGGGGTGGAGCTGATCGCCGTCGGCCAAGCCCTCGATCGTGGTGATGCGCTGACCGTCGGCCTGAACGGCCAGCACGGTGCACGACTTCACCGACTCGCCGTCGATGTGGACCGTGCACGCACCGCACGACGACGTGTCGCAGCCGATGTTGGTGCCCGTGAGATCCAGTTCGTCGCGCAGGTAGTGGACCAGCAACGTGCGAGGTTCGACCTCGTCGTGGTGCTCGATCCCGTTGACAGTGGTCGTGATCTCCATCCGACACCCCCGGTCGCGTCACACAGGTCGTGCCGCCACCTTAGGCACGCGAGGCAGGGGTGTGCGTGGCCGAACCGCTCAGTTGCGGTGCTGGCAGTGGATCAGGACGAATCCCAGGCTCAGCACACCGATGGCCGCCTCGGACCGGAGCAGCCGTGTCCCGTGCCCCCGTCGCTCGGCAGGTCCGTTCGGCACATCCCGAGCAACCGGCCGTGCGAGCTCAAGGCGAGACCTCCACGTGAGAACCGTCCAGCGTCACGATCACCTCGGCGAAGGGGAGCAGCTGGGGCCGCCCGACGACGTAACCCTGGCCGAAGGCGACGCCCAGTTGCCGCAGGGCGTCGAACTCGTCGACCGTCTCGATGCCCACCGCGATCAGTTCGGCGCCGATCTCGGCTGCGAAGTGGACCAGCGCCCGAGCCATCGCCCGACGGGCGGGATCGCGGTCGATCCCTCGCACCAGATGGAGATCGAGCTTGATGAGCTCCGGCGCGAGCTGGAGGGTGTGGCTGAGGCCGCTGAACCCGCTCCCGTTGTCGTCGACCGCGAACCGCGCGCCTTGGCGGCGCAGGGCGCCCATGGCGTCGGTGATGGGCTGGTAGTCGGTGATGGACTCCCGGGCGGTGAGCTCGATCACGACTGGACGATCGGCGACGGCGGCCAAGATGTTCGGCAGCGCCGGAGACCGCAGCGTCGATGGCGAGAGGTTCAGCGACAGGAAGGCGTCGTCGGGGAGATCCGCGGCGTGGTCGATGGCGATGGCGATGGCGGCTAGCTCGATTCGGGTGCCCAGTCCGATCTCGGTCGCCTCGGCGAACCACTCGCCGGGTGGGCGATACGGGATCGTGTCGAAGCGAGCAAGTGCTTCGGCACCTGCGATCCGGCCCGATCCCAGGGCGACGATCGGTTGGTACACCGCGGTGACCCGGCGCTCGACGTCGTCGAGCAGGGCGGTCACCTGGCGCTGACGGAGCTGCGCTTCCATCTCCGCCGCGGCCTGGCCCTCCAGCACGGCCTCGAGTTGGCGGGCGTGGCGTTGGAGCTCCTGTTGGCGGCGTCGGATCAAGATGAGGTTGCGCACGCGCAGCAGGGTCTCGGTCAGGAAGTAGGGCTTGGTCAGGCAGTCGGCGGCGCCCAGACTGAGTGCGCGCTCTCGGGTGGCCCTCGCGGGGTCGCCTGTCACGACGAGCACCGGCAGGTAGGCCTCGGTACGCATCGCCGAGATCTGGCGGAGGATCTCGAATCCGTCGGGGTTGGGGATGTTCAGGTCGAGCAACACGACATCGGGCTCGAAGCTGCGCACCCGGCGTACGGCATCCCACGAATCCGTCACCCGGTCGACCTGTCGGTAGCCGGCGCTGGCGAGCAACCGCGTCAGCAACGTCGTGTTGAGGGGGTCGTCGTCGACCACGAGCACGCGGGCGTCGATGTCGGTGTCTGGGCGCATGCGGAGCGCCGCATCGTCGGGACGCTCCGCCGTGATCGCGTGGACCCCGCGACCCCGTCTGGCCGGGTGGTGGATCATGGCCGGCACCGGTCGACCATCTGGCGGACGACGGGCAGGAACTGCATCTTCGAGATGCAGGCGGCGGCCCCCGATTCAAGGGCTGCGGCGGCAACATCCGCGGTGACCAGCCCGCTGACCACCACCACCTGCGTGTCGGGCGACAGCTGGCGGATCTCGTCCAGGGCGTCGAGGCCGGTGCGCCCTGGTAGCTCCACGTCGAGGATGACCAGGTCGATGGGGCCTGCGCTGAGGGCAGTGATGCACGACGCCGCATCCTCGACCTCGATGGCCTGGGCGTTCAGGCTTGTTAGGGCCCGTCGATACAACCTGCGGATGCTGGGGTCGTCGTCACAGACGACGACCTGCACCGGTGAGGCGGTGTCGGCGTCGTCTCGGTTCACCCAGGTTTCGAGCAGGTCCTCTGTGCCGGCCAGGAACGTTGCGGGCGGCAGGGGACGGCTGAACAGGTAGCCCTGCGCCTGCGCGCAGCCGAGCGCCTCGAGCTGCTGGAGCTGGGCCTCCGTCTCCACGCCTTCGGCGATCTGGTTGAATCCCAGGGCGGCGGCCAGCGCGATGATGGCAGCGACGATCGACACCTCCCGGGGGTCGTCGTTCAGGTCCTCCACGAAGGAACGGTCGATCTTGAGGGTGCTGACCGGAAGCCATTTCAGGTAGGCCAGCGAGGAGAAGCCGGTGCCGAAGTCGTCGATGCTCAGGCCGACACCGAGGGCGGCCAGCTGATCGAGCACGGCCAACGACGGCTCCAGATCTGACATCACCACTGATTCGGTGATCTCCAGATCGAGGCATTCGGCGTGAAGCCCCGATCGTTCCAGCACGGCCTTGACCTGGCGGGGCAGCGATGGGGTCATCTGTCGGGCCGAGAGGTTCACGGCCACCCGGAGGTCGGCCAGGGCGGGAACGCTCAGCTGCCAGGCACGCACCTGGGTGCACGCGGTCTCGAGCACCCACTGACCGAGCTCCACGATGAATCCGGACTGCTCGGCGGCGGGGATGAACTCGACCGGGGGGACCAGCCCCCGCTCGGGGTGGGCCCAACGAACCAGCGCCTCCACCGCCACCAGACGGTGGCCGGGGAGCGAGACGACCGGCTGGTAGTGAACCTCGAACTGGTCGGCGTCGAGCGCCTCTCGGAGCTGGTCTCCGTGCCTGTGCAGGCCTTGCACACGGGCAACCCGGTCGATGGTCGCCAGGTCACCCAGGTGGGTCTCGAACCGTTCGGTTCGCTCGGTTCGCTTCGTTCGATCCGTGGCCATGTCTGGCTCGCCCTTCCATCCGGCGTCGAGACCGCGTGTCTCGAAGCCTTCCCTCATGATCAGCGTCGACGTCGAGCCGTGAGGAACTTGTAGGGATGTAGCGAGCTGGCATAAATAGGTTGTGAATAGGGTCGCTGAGGTCATGTTCGGGGGCGACCAGCCGATGGGCACTGATGGCGAGGGCATTGGTCGTGGACGACGAGCCCCAGATCGGGCGCGCCGTGCTCCGTTGCCTGGTGGCCGACCACATCGAGGTGGATGTGGCGGAGACCGGGGCCCAGGCCCTGTCCATGGCCGCGTCGGCCTGGCCAGACCTCGCCATCGTCGACCTCGGCCTCCCGGATCTGGACGGGATCGAGCTCATCCGCGAGCTGCGCGAGTGGTCTGACCTGGCGGTGATCGTGCTCTCCGGCAGGGGTAGGGAGGCCACCAAGGTCGAGGCCTTCCGAGCCGGAGCCGACGACTACATCACCAAGCCCTTCGGGTTGGCCGAGCTGCGCGCGCGGGTCCAGGCGGTGCTGCGTCGGTCGATGGCCGACCGGGGCGACGAGAAGCTGGTGTTCGGGCCGCTCGAGGTGGATCACGAGGCCCAGTCGGTTCACCTGGAAGGCCAACCCCTCCATCTGACCCACACCGAGTACGGGCTGCTACGCGCCCTGGTGGACCACCCGGGAAAGCTGCTCACGCACTGGTGGCTGCTCGATCGGGTCTGGGGAAGGGGGGTGGGTGAGGCCGGTCGCCAATACCTACGGGTCTATGTCCGCCAGCTTCGCTCGAAGCTCCACGACGACGCCAAGGATCCCCGATACATCCTGACCGAGCCCGGGATCGGCTACCGGTGGATCGCCGAGCCGACGGTCCGGCCTGACGACCGATCACCCGGTCGGTTCCACTCACCGGGGTGATCGGCGCAGCCTGAGGTCGGCCACCGCAACCCGCGGCGGTGTCGCCGCCGGATGGTTAGCCTGGCCAGGCAGGAACAGTTCGAGCGCCTTCTCCGGTGGGAGGTCGAATGCGCGACGACGAGCGGTTCTCCTGGGGCAAAACGTGACCGAAGAAGGCCTCTATCAGCGCCTGTTCGAGGCCGCGCCGGCTGCCACCCTGGGCGTAGGGGTCGATGGCCTGATCGTGCTGGTCAACGACGCGAGCTGAGACCCTGTTCGGCTACCCCCGCGACCAGCTCGTGGGACGATCCATCGACTTGCTCGTCCCCCACGCCTCTCGGGATGTTCACTTGTTTGACCGGGCGCGATTCATGACCGACCCCCGGACCAGACCGATGGGGGGCGACCGGGTCGTGGCCGGGCGGCGGCGCGATGGCACCACTTTCTCGGCCGAGGTCGTCCTGACCCCGGTGGAAACCGACGAGGGCCTGCTGGTCACCGCCTCGGTGATCGATGTCAGCGAGCGCAAGCGGATCGGGGTGCTGTTCCGGGAACTGCTGGAGGCCGGTCCCGACGCAATCGTCGGCGTCGGGGAGGACGGACGGATCTCGTTGGTCAACGCCCAGACCGAGGCGCTCTTCGGCTACGGCCGCGATGAGCTGGTCGGCCAGCCCGTGGAGATGCTGGTGCCCGAGGCGGATCGGGCCGCTCACCTGGCCCACCGGGCCGAGTATCTGAACGATCCGCAGACCCGGCCCATGGGCGCCGGGATGGAGTTGGCCGGCCGTCGGCACGACGGCAGCGAGTTCCCGGCCGAGATCTCCCTGTCGGCCATCAAGACGGACACCGGTGTGCTGGTGTCGGCTGCCGTGCGAGACGGTACCGAGCGCAAGCAGGCCGCCATCGTCGACTCGTCACGCGACCCGATCATCTCCACCGACCCCATCGGCGTCATCACCAGCTGGAACCGGGGCGCCGCCTCGGTCTACGGCTACGAGGCCGACGAGATCATCGGTCGGCTGGTCAGCGTCTTGATGACACCGGAGACCTGGGCCGACGAGCAGTTCGGCTACGACGCGGCAGCGAGCGGCCAGCCGGTTGCGGAGTTCGAAACCGAGCACCTGACGGCCGACGGCTCGACGGTCCACATGGTCTGCACGCTGTCGCCCATCATCGACGCCAACGGAGCCATCGTCGGCGTGTCCACCTTCGAGCGCGACGTCACCGAGCGCATCGAGGCGGAGGCGGAACGCCAGGCCCTCGAGGATCGGCTCCATCAATCGGAGCGGCTCGAGAGCCTCGGCCAGCTCGCCGGTGGGGTGGCCCACGACTTCAACAACCTGCTGTCGGTGATCCTCAACTACGCGAACTTCGTGGCCGAGGAGCTCGATGTGGACGATCCGGCCAGAGCCGACGTGGACGAGATCTGTCTGGCGGCGGAACGAGCGGCCCGGCTGACGCGACAGCTGCTCATCTTCGGACGTCGGGAAACGGCCATACCCGAGTTGCTGGACCTGAACCTGGTGCTGGCCGACGTCCACACGCTGCTCTCGCGAACCTTGGGCGAACACATCGAGTTCCTGGTGCACCCGGCCGAGGGCGAGCCGTTGGTGCTGGCTGACCGCGGCCAGATCGAACAGGTCTTGGTGAACCTGGCCGTGAACTCGCGGGACGCCATGCCCGACGGCGGCATCCTGACCATCGAGGTCGGGCGGGTGGAGCTCGACCAGCACGCGGTCGCCGTCCGACCCGAACTGCGGCCCGGCCAATACCTCCTGCTCACCGTGAGCGACACCGGAGTGGGGATGTCCCAGGAGGTCATCGACCACGCCTTCGAGCCCTTCTACACGACCAAGCCGAAGGGAGAGGGAACGGGATTGGGACTGGCCACGGTCTACGGGATCGTCAGCGAGTCCGGGGGCGCGGTCACCATCTACTCGGAGCACGCGATCGGGACCACTGTCCGGGTGTATCTCCTCCCTGCGGGTGCCGACGCGGAGCCCGACGTTGCGATGGCGTCGCCGCCATCACGATCGTCACGGGGCGGAACCATCCTGTTGGTGGAGGACGGAGTGGTGATCCGGCGGGTGACGGCTCGCATCCTGGCCCGCAACGGATACCAGGTCTTGCAGGCGGGCAGCGGCGCCGAGGCCTTGGAGGTGGCCGCCTCGGCCGTGTTCGACACCCTCCTCACCGACGTGGTGATGCCCCAGATGTCGGGTCCCGAGCTGGCCGAGCGCATCCGCCAGATGCGGCCCGACATGCGCGTGCTGTTCATGTCCGGCTACAGCCAGGGGATCCTCGGGGCGAGCCAGGGGCTCGGAGAGGGCGTGGTCCTGCTGGACAAGCCGTTCAGCGAGCAGAGCCTGCTCGACAAGCTCGCCGAGCTGGGTAACTAGTCGGGCTGGGTGCCTCGTCGTAACGCCGCACCGGCGATAGGTCGGGCCATACACTCCGCGCCCATGGCGTTCTCCGGGTGGCCGATGACCGCAATTGACTTCTTCGACGGGCTGGAGGAGGACAACTCCCGGGAGTACTGGCTGGCCAACCGGGCCACCTACGACCGCGACGTGCGAGCGCCGATGGAGACGTTGCTCGAGGAGCTGGCCGACGAGTTCGGCCACGCCAAGATCTTCCGCCCCAACCGCGACATCCGGTTCAGCGTCGACAAGTCTCCGTACAAGACGACCATCGCCGCCACCCTCGAAGGGGCCGGATACGTCCAGCTGTCGGCGGCCGGGCTGGCGGTGGGCGCCGGCATGTACTGGATGGCGTCCGACCAGCTGGCGCGGTTCCGGTTCGCGGTGGCGGCCGAGCGGACCGGATCCCAGCTGGAAGCGTTGGTCGCGCAGCAGCGCAGGGCGGGGGTCGAGGTGACCGCCCACGACTCGCTCAAGACGGCCCCGAGGGGCTACCCGAGGGATCATCCGCGCATCGAGCTGCTCCGGCTCAAGGGCCTGATCACTTGGCGCGAGTGGGCCGTGGCCCCCTGGCTGGCCACGACCAGGGCGAAGACACGCGTGGTCGAGTTCCTGCGTGGATCGCGTCCGATCCTCGGATGGCTGGACGCCAATGTCGGCCCCAGCACCCTTCCCGACCCCGCTCGACGCTGAGGCGGGGTGGGGCCAGTAGCCTGGCCAGCTTCCCGGGCGCTTAGCTCAGCTGGCTAGAGCACCTCCCTTACAAGGAGGGGGTCGGGGGTTCGAGCCCCTCAGCGCCCACCACGTCTGACCTGCACTTATGTGGTCAGATCGCGTTCACTCAGAGACCATGACAGGCGATTTGACACCCTGTTTGACACCCTACTTGGGCACGCCGGTAGGGTTGGAGGGATGCGGGGAACGGCGCGGCGGCGCGGTCCAGGCAAGTGGCAGATCCAGGTGTTCGCGGGTCGTGACGACCGCACTGGCCGTGGCGATCCGCGTGACGCGGACCGTCGCCGCGCCGCACACCCGAGCGGGCCGAAAGGTGGTCGACCAGGCGCTCGCCGCGCTGATCACCGAGGTCGAGACCGGGCGCATCAACCTGGGCGACGATCCGACGCTGGCCGAGTTGCTCGACCGATGGATGGCGGCTCGCTCGCCGGAGTGGTCCCCCAAGACCACGATGGAGAACGCCCGGAACATCCGGCTGAAGATCAAGCCCAAGCTCGGGCGAATGAGGGTGTCGAAGATCCGGGCCATGCACCTGGACGCGTTCTACGCCGAGCTGCGCCGCGGCGGGGGAGAGGACGGTGGTCCGCTGGCGCCGGCTTCGGTGCGGAAGGTGCACGTGATCCTGCACGCCTCGCTCGCTCAGGCGATCAAGTGGGGGCTCATCGCGTCGAACCCCGCGGACGCGGCGACGGCCCCCTCGACGCCGCCGAGTCGGATCACTCCGCCGGCTCCCGAGGCGTTGGCGCAGGCGCTCACCCGGATCGACGAGGTCGATCCCGACTTCGGCGTGTACCTCCGACTGGCCGCTACGACCGGAGCCCGTCGCTCGCAGCTGTGCGCGTTGCGGTGGAGCGATGTCGACCTGGCCGGGTCGACCATCACGTTCGCCCGGGGGATGGTCGACGGTGGGCCGGGAGTCGGGGTCGTCGAGAAGGCGACCAAGACCGGCCAGATCTGGAAGGTGTCGCTGGCGCCGGGCACGGCCAAGCGCCTCGAGGCCTACCGGGAGGTGTGTGCGGCCCGTGCCACCTCGGTCCGGGCCGTGCTGCCGGCGGACGCCTTCGTCTTCGCCGTGCCGCCCGACGGCAGCCACCCGTGGCGGCCCGACAACGTCACGTCGCGGTGGACCCGACTGCGCACCAAGGTCGGTCTCGAGGGCTGCCGACTGCACGACCTCCGCCACTACGTCGCCACCCAGTTGCTCGGGGCCGGCGTCGACCCCAGGACGGTGGCCGGCCGGCTCGGTCACGCCAACCCGAACGTCACCATGGCCGTCTACGGCCACTTCCTGCCCGAGAAGGACCGGGCCGCCGCCGAGCTGCTCGACGACCTCCTCGACGGGTCCTAGACGAGGCGACCGGTGGACCGGGCCCACGCCTCGACCGCGGGCCAGTGCCAGATCGAACCCATCTTGAGCTGTAACACCGGGGTGGGGAAGTCGGGATGCCGACGTCGCCAGTCGCGGACGACGCTGGGACTGGCCAGGCCGAGCCGCTCGGCGATCTCCGCCGCCCCGACCAGCTGGCCCGTGTCGTAGGACGGCACAGGTCGTGACTCTAGGCGCCTCGGGGATGTCCCAGGCCGAGTAGGGATGTCCCAGCGACGTCTTCGCGAGTCCCAGCCCAACTCCCAGGCTTGGTCGAGGGTGCGACGGATACGTCGCAGACCGGCTACGATGATCGAGCGGTCGTGCACTCCGCCACCAGTGCTCCTGACGTCGATGAGCAGACGAGGAGCGACGATGACTGAGGGACCGTTCGAAGCGGCTGGATGGGGACACGGGGCCGAGGACGAGCTGGGCGAGGTGCTCACGCTCTGGGTCGGTCTGAGCGAGGACGAGCACTGCCTCGTCGAGCTGGCGCTCGTCGACCTCTGCGACGGCGTGTTCGCATCCGCCGGCAGCTGGGATCAGTTCGTGGCCGCCGTAGTCGGGATGCGGGCCGGTCACGCTGGGCGGATGTCGCCGATCGAGATCCACGCTCTGGCGAAGGCCAAGGCACTCACGCACTGAGCGGGTTCAACTCACCATCGGGTTGTCGCTGGGCCTCGCCACCAACTCCTCGACCGCCCAGGCGGGGATGAGTGTCCGACGGGTCGGCCCGAGATCAACCGAGGGCAGGCGGCCATCGGCCACCAGGCGGTCCACGGTCGGGCGGGAGACGCCGAGCATGGCGGCGACCTCTCGCGTCGAGAAGGTGAGCTTGGGCAGTGCGGCGGGCTTGGCCATCTCAGCCTCCGTGGCGTGTGTCAGCGCGTCGGGCTCGGCGATCAGGGCCCTCCTAGGTTGAACCCACCCCCCGGGACCCCCGATGTCGCGCGCGTCCCCGCCGAATTGGCTGACGTCGGGCAGGCGACCGCTGTCGCCAACCATCTTCAGCTGGGCCTGTTCCCCGCGCCACAGCGGCCGCCCCCACAATCAGTGCCCGGTTCGCCCGAACCTCCGTCGCCCCTCCCGAGCTGAGCCTGTGCAGGTGACCGATGCCGCCCTGCCCGGCTCAGTTCCGGGCTCCCGCGTGCCCAGCCAATTCAGCCCACACAGAAGATCACCACAAGGTGGGCACCCGACTTTCGTCCCGTCCGGTTAGTGTCAGGCACCGTGCCTCCTCGAGCCAAACCCGAGCACCCCGAGCTGCCGTTCGACTCGCCCGAGCCGGTGTCCGTCGAGCCAGACGAGGCCGCGACTGACGAGGCCGTTTCGGCGCCGCGGAAGATCGGGAGGCCGAGGAAGTGGGCGAGCGAGGCAGAGCGCAAGCGCGCCTACCGCGAGCGCCTCGCAGCCGACCACGCCGAGCCCGAACGGCTGCGCCGCGAGCTCCGAAACGCGAGGCGGCAGGTCGCTGATCGGGACCGCTGGCTGGCCGAAGCCGAGCGCGATCTGGCCCGTGCCGAGGCCGAGATCGAGCGCCGATCGAAGCGCGAGATCGAGCTCGAAGGCACGGTCAGGCGCCTCGAAGCGAAGGTCGACGACTGGCGTTCCCGGGCGAACGCGCTCTCCAGGAACGTCGAAGCCGAGCGCGCGAAGGGCGCCTTGTCGAGCACCATGCCACCGAACGTCGGACGCCAGACCGAGTCGTCCTGTAGCGCCGACGAAGCGGACGACTCCGAAGAAGCCGAAGCGCCGGAAGCGGAGGTAGATCGGCAGCTACCGGGCGTTGCGGTCGGCCTCGAAGGCTGCCGCGATCGACTTCGGGATGCGCCCCTTCGGGGAGATCTCGTAGCCGTTGGCGACGGCCCAGGCTCGGATCTCAGCCGGTGTGGCGGGTGCGGGTGGAACCGGCCCGGCCGTCGGCAACGATGCCGCCAAGGTGTCGGCAGCTCCGTGGTCCTGGTCGTGCGTGAGCGCCGCGCCGAGGAACCGGTAGGTCCACTCCTGGGCGAGCGGGCGGGTCTCGGCGAACACGATCGGCACGGTCGGGAACCGGACCTGGGCCTCCGCGAGACCCTCGGCGACGACAGCCGGTCGGGTGTGGGTCGAGCTTGAAGACCGCCGAGTACCGGTCCTCGACGACGAGCGCGGCGCGTGGGAGTTCGGCGAGCGCGGCGAGCAGGTAGCGGAGCTTGCCGGTGGTCATGGTCGACGACCAGGTCGGCGAGGCTCTTGCGCTCGACCGCGGCCACGATCGTGCCGTCGAGCTCGACCGCGTAGTCGCCTGCGGGCAGCGCCTGCCGGCGAGTTGTGGCCTGCTGTGCCGTGAACTTCCACGGGTACCGCTCGTGGCTGTCGACCAGGATCTCGAGCACCTGACCCGATGCCCGCTGGGTCGGCACCGAGACGTTCGGGCGGGCCTGGCTAGCGGTGCGGGCGCTCTGCCAGAAGATGACCTCGCGGCCCCGGGCCCGGGTGAACACGAACTGCGAGCGGTTCTCGCGGCCACGGTCGAGCACCAGGTCGATCGCCGCGCCCCGGCGCACGCACGACCGGACCGGCACCCGTTCGACGACCTCGGGCGCCATCGGGCCAGTCCGTCGACGGATGGCAGTAGACCTTCGCGGTTCGCGGCCAGGTGTCGCGGACCTTGAGCACGATCCCGGCTCGGTGAGCGGGAGCCGCACCAGGTACGGGAGCGTCGAGTCCTCGTCCGGATTGCGCGCCACGACGAAGTCCTCCACGGCCCCATTGTGTCGGGCGCCGGGGCGCGGTCGAGTGAACCGCGTCCCGGTCCTGTCACGGCTCCGGCGTGACAACATGAGGGTTCCCCGTTCGGGGCCGGGAAGGGGGGCGACCCCGACCCTTGTCACACCTTCTGCGTAAGGTTCTGAGAAGGGTAAGGGAGGCCGACAGGTGGCAGAGGGATTCGCGGATCTGGTCAAGCGGGCGACCACGTTCGAGCCGTACCCATATCAGCGACGTCTTGCGGAAGAGGGCCTCCCCGACCTGCTTGAGGTTCCGACGGGCTGCGGCAAAACGGCAGCCGTGATCCTGCCCTGGCTCTATCGGCGTCGCTATCACAGCGACAGCGACATCCGCCGCGGCACCCCGCGGTGGCTGGTCGTGGCGCTGCCGATGCGTGTTCTGGTGGAGCAGACCTGGAACGAGGCGCACAGCTGGCTCGATCGGCTCGGCCTCGCCGACAAAGTCGGGCTCTACCGCGTCATGGGTGGTGAGGGACGCGTGGCTAGTTCGTGGCGCCTCACGCCGGATCAGGACGCCATCTTCATCGGCACCATCGACATGCTGCTCTCGAGGGCGCTGAACCGCGGGTACTGGCGAGAGCCGATGGGCTTGGCCGATCGACTACGGCTTCCTCAACAACGGTGCCCAGTGGGTGTTCGATGAGGTTCAGCTCATGGGGGCGGCCTTGCCCACGTCTCGTCAGCTGCAGGCCCTTCGTGGGGCGATCGGGACCGCACTGCCGTCGAGCACGATGTGGATGTCGGCCACGGTCGACGAGGAGAGCATGTCGACGGTGGACAACCCAGCCATCGACTCGGTGGTCCACCTCGCTGACGAGGATCGGGCAAGCTCGCTTGCGGACCGACTTGAGGCACGAAAGACCATCTCGGCCCTGTCAGTCGATGGCAAGCACTACGAACGAGATCTTGCGGATCAGGTGGGATCGCTCCATCGCGCCGGCTCGCTCACCCTGGCGATCCTGAACACGGTCGACCGGGCACGCAACGTCTACTCGCGAGCTGGTGAAGACAAGCGAGGCCGAGGTCGTGTTGCTCCATCCGCGGTTCAGGCCAGCGGATCGTGAGCGGCTCATATCTACTGCGCTCAGCCCGGTAGCGCCTGGCGGCCCAGGGCGAATCCTGGTGTCGACGCAGGTGATCGAAGCTGGGGTCGACATCTCCGCAGAGGTCATGGTGACCGAGTCAGCGCCGTGGCCGTCGATGGTGCAGCGGGCTGGCCGCTGCAATCGCGACGGCCAGGCTTCGGAGGCACGCCTTTGTTGGGTTCGGCCGCCGAAAGCCCGCCCTATGCCGAGAGTGACCTTGACGCCGCGGCCCAGGCCCTCGATGAGCTCGAGGACGTGACGGTCACGCCAGCGTCGCTCAGCGGGGTCACGGCGGCCAATTCGCGCCCAATCCATGCCGTACTTCGCCGGCGTGATCTGGTCGAGCTGTTCGACACGCTGCCCGATCTGTCCGGCAACGACATCGACGTGGCCCGCTTCATCCGCGATGACGAGGATCTCGACGTGCAGGTCGCGTCGCAGAGGTTGTGGCGCCGGGCCGTCGGCGGATGCTGATCTGCCCGGCCGGGATGAGCGCTGTCCGGTACCGCTGAAGGATTTGCGGGCGGAGCTTCGTCGACGAGGAACGGACAGCCGGGCGTGGCGCTACGACCACATCGTCCAGGCTTGGGTCCCGTGCCGCAGTGGCGATCTGCGACCAGGGATGGTCATCGTGTTCGATGCCGCCTCGGGCGGCTACGACCCTCTGGTCGGGTGAACCCGACCAGTCGGGGCGCGGTTCCCCGGTCGATGAGAGATGAGCCCGACCCACACGGCGCGCAGGACTGCGGCACCGGCAGCGACCCGGTCAGCGCCCTCGGCGGTACCTGGCTCTCGATCGCGTCAGCACCTTGCGGACACAGAGGAGGAGACACTCAGGCTGAGCAGCGCGCTCGGACCGACGGGACTGTCTCCTGCTCATCTCGAGGCCGCTCGTCTTGCCGCCCGCTACCACGACATCGGCAAGGCACACCCGGTCTTCCAGGAGAGCCTGGGCGGCCTTGCTCAGCGCAACAACCAGCTCGCCGAGGCCTCGGCTGTCGAGCGGCCGTGGGCGAAGTCCGGTTGTCGAGGCAAGCTGTACCACTCGAACGGCACTTTCGACACGAGCTCGCGTCGATGCTCGCCCTGCTTGGCGAGGGTGCTGTCGTACTTCAGGGCGTCGAGGAGCCCGACCTCGTGCGATACCTCGTCGCCGCGCACCACGGGCGCATCAGGCTGGGGTTCCGCCCGCTGCGAGATGAGACGCCTGGAGCTCCCGAAGCCCCTGTCACCGCGCTGGGCGTCATCGACGGTGACCTGCTGCCCGCTGTCGACATCCCCATCGGCGAGGTGCCAGCGTCGTCGCTGGTGCTCGACTGCATGGCCGCTGGCGCATCGGCAAACGGCGAGCCGTCGTGGGCGCAGCGGGCCCTGACGCTGCGTGACCGAGCGGATCTCGGGCCATTTCGTCTGGGCTTCCTGGAGGCGGTCGTCCGTATGGCCGACTGGCGCGGCGAGCGCCCGGGGTGACCAGCCATGAACCACGACGGGCGAGTGACCACTCTGCTTGCCGGCTGTCGCGCCGAGCCTCTGGCTTCCTATCTCAAGTCACTTGGCCTACTGCGCATCGTCGCCGAGCAAGTCGACCCGCAGGCTTCCGGCTGGTGGGAGGCCGCGACATTCGCCATCCGTTCGACGCTTGACGCTGACGCCCTGGCCGCTTTCCTGGTTGAAGAGTACCGGCCTACGCCGATCGTCACCCCGTGGAACAACGGAAGCGGCTTTGGTGAAGAGGATGAGAAGAAATCACCGGCTGCCGTGGCGGCGCTGCGGGCCATCGAGAGAAGCCGGAAGTCGAGCGGCTGGGGCCATACCGGGGTGTGATTGCGGCCAGTCGCCGGCTCACCTCCTCACCGGAATGGCGGAACGTCGGCCAGCGGAAGGAGGCAAAGCGCCTGAAGGTGACGCTCTGCCGGAACCGATTGCCGGATCCCGTCATCGACTGGATCGACGCCGCCGTGGTGCTCATCGACGAGAAGGAGCAGTATCCACCGCTGCTCGGAACTGGGGGCAACATCGGGAGGCTCGAGCTGTCGAAAGGGCTGCTGGAGCACTCGCCCTACTGACAGACGAGGCCAACCGTGAGCGATCCCGGCAATGGCTAGAGGGGTCATTGCAGGGTGCAGAGGTCGCCCTGAGAAGATAGCGATCGGTCAGTTCGACCCAGGTCATGCGGGCGGGGCGAACTCCGGACCGCTTGGAGATGCCGGGGCGCTGGCCAACCCGTGGGATTATGTGCTTACCTTCGAGGGAGCGCTGCTGTTCGCCTCGGGCGCCGCCCGTCGACTCAGCTCGGAAGCTTCGGGCCGGGCCTCCATCCCCTTCACCGTCGCTCTAACTGAAGTCGGCTACGGCGCCAGCGCAGACGAGAACAACAAGGGCGAGCTCTGGGCGCCTCTGTGGGAGCAGCCGATCACCTTCGCCGAGCTTGCGAAGTTGATGGGCGAGGGACGGTCCGAGTGGCGGGGCCGCCAGTCACGCACTGGTCTGGACTTCGTGCGAAGCGTGGCCTCGCTCGGTGTTGACAGAGGCATCTCGGGGTTTGTTCGCTACGCCTTCGTCGAACGTCACGGGCAGATGATGCTGGCGGTCCCGGTTGACCACGTCACCGCTAGATCGAGTGCAGAGGCCCCGCTGCTCGGCCAACTCGACGCTTGGCTTGATCGGGTACGGTCCGCCAAGAACTTGCCCCAAGGCATACGAGCTTTCGTCCGACGGGTTGAGGCTGCCCAGTACCTGGTAGCGACTTACGCGCAACGCCTCGCGCGAACGGCGAGCTCGCCATCTGCAGGAGGTGCTCTGCCGGGTTGCGGCGCTGGAGCTTGCTGTTGCTCGCTCCTCAGCTCTGCAGGGCGCCGTCGTGGCCCCTGTGGGAAGCTCGCGCCCGGGTCGATTGCCGGCATCCGAGTGGCTTCCCCGTCTCGATGATGGGTCTCCCGAGCTCAGGCTCGCCGCGGCCATCGCATCACAGGGCAACCTGATCAGCCGTCCCCTGAGCTTGGCCGAGCGAGCCTCCGCCCTCCTGTCGTGCTACCTGCGCCCGGTCGAGTTGGATGAACGACGCTCCCTCGCGTGGTCTCCGGCCGGTGTCAGAGTCGCAGGCCTGACCGAGCGACCGACACGGCTTGTTCTGGCCGACCTGCTGCGGGCGAGGGCGATCGATGCACTTGGCGACACGGGTACGCCCGACCACCCGGGTGACGACGACCTCGGTCAGGTCGGCGTCGACCTGACCTTCCAATTCGGACACGGGGCTCCGCTCCCGGACCTCGTGGATCTCATCGAGGGGGATATCGATGAAGGCCGACTCGGCCGCCTGATCGCGGGCCTGCTCTTGCTCCACTGGGTTGGGTGCGACTACCGATGCCAGGGGGCTAGCGATCACAACGCTCTGCCGCGCCCAGCGTTCACCTTCCTAGCGCCGATCTTCCAGTCCTACAGCCAACCTGACCGCCGACGACGGCCACTTCGGCCGGGCGCCGGCTGGGTGGCGATGTTGGCATCGGGTCAGACCACCCATGTCGAGAAGGTGATGACCGAAGCCTTCTCGCGCTATCGAATCGCTGGGTATCGGCCCGTGGCTCAATCGGTGACGGCCCTCGCGGTCCAGATGTCACGGACGCAGCGTACCTATTCGCCGCGCTGTCCATCCCCTTGCAGACCAGCGCCTGTCACCGACTCATCGACCGGGTCGATCCACCCGACGACCTCCACGCCGAACGCCATACCAAGGAGTGATCATGCCCGTCGCGACCTCGCACCGACAGCTCTTCGAGGTACCACTCGAACCTGTGCTCGGCACTCGATTCCAGCCGACCGGGTTCCCCGATCTCGGCCCGGCCCTGTTCGATCGTCCCATGCCCCAGGGCGGGACGGTCCAGGCGTTGCTGGTCGAGTCCGCCCAATCGATGGCGAACCGCCTCAAGGGGTGCCTCTGGGATGCCGGCGAGCAGCGGCCGGCCGGGGTCGTCGGCGAGCTGCCCTACGTCCGTGTCGCAGACGCCGATGGCATCTACCTGACCTCGAGCCGCGAGGAGGCACATCGCCTTGCGTCCGCCTTTGTGAAGGATGCCGTGATCGAGGACCAAACCGGTCTCGAACTCATCCGAACAGCGCTTGACCTCCACGACGACCGGCCTATCCCGGCTCGCCAGATCGCGTGGGCCGTGCTCGGGCTCGACCCGATGTGCCTCTTGCATGGGGTCTTCTTCGCCGATGCCAAATGGCCGGGTCAGCCCAAGATCGCTCGTGCGCTGACGAGCTTCATCGAGGCGACGAGCGTGAACCCGGCGGACAACGGTGGCGTCAAGCGGGACCATGTTCGGCACTCGCTTGGGGAGACCGAGGAGGCACGGCTGAGGGCTACGGGACCGTGCCCTACCACCGAAGGGAGTGGACGGCCGACGAGATCACGGCGTTCTTCAGCCTTGATCGCGATCAGCTCCGTAGCTACGGACTCGATGACGTCGCCACAGATCTCCTCGCCAACATGGGTTTGCTCGAGATCCGGCTTCTACTCGACGGCGGCCTGCGGCTCCGCACAGCCTGCGACCTGGTCCCAGTGACCGACGAGATCGTCGATCAGAGCGGTGCTGCGCTCCCGTCGGAAGAAGAGCTCGCCGCCGAGGTGCGCCGGCTCGTCGCGGCGTGCGACCTTCCCAGGACCGGACCTATCGAGGCGGTGTGGACTTCCAAGAAGAAGGCGGGCTGAGGAGTTGGCTACCACACTGGAGGTGACGTTCCCGTGGGGGCGCTTCCACGGCACGCCATGGGGCCGCAACCTCAACGAGGGAGTCATCGATTGGCCGCCATCCCCATGGCGGATATCGCGCGGCGGTCTACTCGACCTGGGCTAATGGGCGCCCGAGCTCGATGCGGACCTGGCGCACTCGCTGCTCTCTCACCTCGTCGCACTGCCGACGTTCCAGCTCCGCCTCACGCGAGGCGCACACCCGGCACTACATGCCCGATACCAAGTTCAGCACGGACAAGGCATTCGATCCCTTTGTGGCCATTCGCCCCGGTTCGACGCTGGCGATCACCTGGCAGGTAGACCTACCGGGGCCTGAGCAGCGCGCGTTCGAGGTGCTTGCTGAGCTCATGCCGTACCTTGGTCGCGCGGAGTCGCAGTGCATGGCCAGGGCCTTCGCCGGGGGGCCGGTGAGGCTCCGCGGCGGTCACCAGTCATGCGCTCCATTGGACACTCTGGATGGAGGTGTGGGTCGACGGACACCCGAGGAGGCTCCTCGGCCCCTCGATCCCCTCGATCTCGCTGCCCTCACCGCGTGGTACGGTCGATGTCCGTAAGGCGAAGCGTCTCGACCCACCGGGCAGTCGGTGGGTGGACTATGAGCCGATCGCACCCCACCAGGCGGAACTTCGCCGGCCTCGGCGCCCTCGCCGCCGCGGTCGAGGCAGTTCGGCTTGCGATCGAGGGGTCGGCACCACCGTCGAGGTATGCGGCCTTGACCATGACTGACACCCTGCGACGCGCGGTGATCGCGAAGCTCGACGGCAGACCGAGCATGGTCATCAGCGGCCACGCCGAGGACGGAGGCTCACTGTCCGGTGATGGCCACACGTACTACCTCGCCTTCGGGGGAGATGAGCGGGACAGCTCCGCCGACATCTTCGAGCGACGCAAGCGAGACCCCTTCATCCGCACGATGGCGATCTGGGCTCCCGATGGACTCGATGACGACGCACTCGGCGCGATCGGACGGCTGCGCCGACTCTCGGGGTCGTCGTTCGCCCGCGAGTTCCGCCCCTGCCGGGTCTTCATCGAGGCGATGGTCCCGGTGAGCAGGTGCTTCCCGAGATCGCGACACCAAGCCGCCGCTGGCGCTCCGTCACGCCGGGTACTGCGCCGCCGCGTCACGCCCGGAGCAACAAGTCCTGGCTGGAGCACCTCGATCGTCACTTGCGGCGCGATCTTCCGCGGCGCGACCTCAGCCCCACCTCGGTGACCTGGCTGCACGAGCCCGAGGACAGCGTGGCTCGACTATCGGCGGCACCGGCTGAAGGAACGCCTGGCCGACGCTCGTCGAGTCGGCGGGGCCCAGATCGAGTTCGACGAGGAGGTGACCGGGCCCCTCGTGCTCGGCGCGGCTGCGACACCTTGGTCTGGGGCTGTTCCGGCCGATGGACTGACCATGAGTGAGGCGGCCAACGCCACCGTCCCGAGCTCGTGCCGGCGCGGATGGTCAACGAGTTCACCTATTGCCCGCGCTCTTCCACCTCGAGTGGGTCGAGAGGCCAGTTCACCGACAACCCCGACACCGTCGAAGGGCGCTGGCATCACCGGGTCGTCGACCAGAGGGTGGCGCAGCGCCCCTCCCCGACGAGGGGGAGTTCAAGGCGGCCCGCTCGGTGATGCTCTCGTCGCCCGAGCTCGGTCTGGTGGCAAGGTCGACCTCATCGAGGGGGACGCGAGGGTCGTGACCCGTCGACTACAAGCGGGGCAGCCCGCCCGACACGCCCGAGGGCGCCTGGGAGCCCGAGCGGGTCCAGCTGTGCGTGCTCGGGCTGCTCTACGCGACGCCGGCTACCGCTGCACGATGGCTATCCTCTACTTCGTCGAGGCTCGTCGAGCGGGTGCAGATCCCGTTCGACGACGCCCTCGTCGAACGCACCAGAGCGTTGCTCGACGACCTGCGGGACGTCGCCGAGAGCCCGACCCCGCCGCCGCCGCTGGTGGACAGCCCGAAGTGTCCGCGGTGCTCGCTCGTCGGCATATGCCTGCCCGACGAGACCAACACGCTGTCCGATCGTTCCACCGCCCCCGCGGCGTTCATGCCAGCGACGACGTCCCCAAGCCGCTCTACGTCACCGAGCAAGGCGCCTAGGTGACACGAGCAAGGGTCGCATCGACGTCAGCCAGCGCGGTGAGGGGCTCGCGTCCGTGAGGATGATCGACGTCTCGCAGGTCTCCATCTACGGGAACGCCCAGGTGAGCACCAGCTGTTGCGTGAGCTCTTCGCCGAGAGATGCCGGTTTGCTAGTTCAGCTACGGCGGCTGGTTCTCGGGATGGCCGAAGGTCTTCCATCGAAGAACGTCGAGCTGCGTCGCCGGCAAGCGATCGCTGGCCAGGGCGGGTCGACATCGCCGCTCGAGTGGTCGAGGGCAAGATCCGGAACTCGCGAACGCTGCTGCGACGCAACACTCGCGGCACGTCCCCGGCGGGCGGTCGAGCAGCTGAAGGCCCTGGCCGAGCAGGCAGGAATCGCCTCGTCGCCAGTCTGCTGGGCATCGAGGGCACCGCGGCGCGGCCGTTCTTCGGCTCCTTCGCCACGAGCTGCGTGAGGACAAGCGGTTGCCGGTGAGCCGTTCACCTTCGAAGGGCGAAATCGCCGACCGCCGCTCGACGCAGTGAACTGCCTGCTCTCCTTCCTCTACGGCCTGTTGATCAAGGAGCCCACGGCCGCTCTTCGCGGTCGGCTTCGACCCGTACATCGGCCTCTTCCACCGCCCGCGGTTCGGACGCCCCGCCCTGGCGCTTGACCTCGCCGAGGAGTTCCGACCACTCGTGGCCGAGTCCGTGGTGATCAACCTCATCAACAACGGCGAGGTGTCGAGTCCGGATTTCGTCGTGCGCGCCGGGGGAGTGGCGCTCACCCCGCGGGAGAAAGGCGGTGATCGCCGGCTATGAGCGGCGTCTCGCGACAGAGCTCACACACCCGATGTTCGGGTACAAGGCCAGGTACCGCAGGACCATCGAGATCCAGGCCGGATGCTTGCCGCCCACCTGCTCGGCGAGACCCGCGTACGAGCCGGTCGTGACGAGGTAGCCATGTCACGGCGGCGATACCTCGTCTCCTACGACATCGCAGACCCCGTCCGGCTCCGGAAGGTGCACGAGACGGTCAAGGGCTTCGGCTACCCGCTCCAGTACTCTGTGTTCGTCTGCGACATGAGCGACATCGAGAAGCTGCTGTTGAAGGAGGAGCTGCGGGAGGTGATCAAGCAGACGCAGGATCGGGTCGCCTTCATCGACCTGGGCGAGCCTGATGGCCGTGGGGTCGACTGCTTCGAGTTCATGGGGGTCGTGCCGCTGTTGCCGTCGGTGAAAGGCCCCCAGATCGTGTAGGTGACCGGGCGAGTGGTGGGGTGGCTGTTGCAGGCCCGGCGAGCGCTCGCAACCTGCTCAGGGCCAGTTTCTTGTTCCTTGACAACTGTTCGTGCACGGAATCCGCGGCTATCTTCCATCCGCCGCTCGCAACGGGTCGCGTAGCCGCAGGTCAGGCGGCCCAGAAAGTGCGAGCGGTCCGCGGGGTGGCGACACCCCGCCTCCATTGCGGCGACTCATCGGTAGAAATCCCGATCAGGACAGTCGCCGTCCGGGGTGGCGACACCCCGCCTCCATTGCGGCGATTTCTTGGCGGTCTCGTCGTTCTCGGCGACGGTCTCGTCCGGGGTGGCGACACCCCGCCTCCATTGCGGCCTGCCCGGCCGGCCGGTGTTGGAGGTCGACGAGATCCGCTGGGGTGGCGACACCCGCCTCCATTGCGGCGGTTTCAAGATGTCGGCCTTGTACCGCAACGGCTATCAGTCCGCGGGGTGGCGACACCCCGCCTCCATTGCGGCAACAGCGGCTTGCACGCCTTCTCCGTCATGTAGTCCTGTCCACGGGGTGGCGACACCCGCCTCCATTGCGGCGTGGATGCTGTCGGTCTGGTGGGCTTGGCCGACCAGTCCGCGGGGTGGCGACACCCCGCCTCCATTGCGGCTGTCTCTCCCGGCTGTGATCGGGACCGGAGACCCGAGTCCGCGGGGTGGCGACACCCCGCCTCCATTGCGGCAACTCGTGGCGGTCCGGTGTCGCGAAGGCGTCACGGAGTCCGCGGGGTGGCGACACCCCGCCTCCATTGCGGCCGGTTGCGGTCCACGATCTCTTGCATGGCCGCGATCGTCCGCGGGTGGCGACACCCCGCCTCCATTGCGGCGATGTTGTCGAGGAGCCATGCCCAGCGGCCCGGAGCGAGTCGCCGGGGTGGCGACACCCCGCCTCCATTGCGGCGGCGAGGGCGACTTTGTGGTCGACCTCGTCCAACTGGTCCGTCGGGGTGGCGACACCCCGCCTCCATTGCGGCCGGGTCCCGAGGACCGTGTGATGGCGTCGCTCGTCGAGTCCGCGGGGTGGCGACCCCCGCCTCCATTGCGGCTCCCGTGAGTCGATCGAACTGCACCGGACCGTGTTCATGGTCCGCGGGGTGGCGACACCCCGCCTCCATTGCGGCCTGGATGGGGTTGGCGTGTGTCTGCTCGGCGCCGGGTCCGCGGGGTGGCGACACCCGCCTCCATTGCGGCGCGAACAGCACCGACCTCACCGGGTCACCGCCATCCAAGTCCGCGGGGTGGCGACACCCCGCCTCCATTGCGGCTTGTAGCCGTCGCCCCATCCGCTGACGCCGGGTTCGGGTCCGCGGGGTGGCGACACCCCGCCTCCATTGCGGCCAGTTGGACTTGACGCCCTTGCGTCGCTTGACTGCGAGTCCGCGGGGTGGCGACACCCCGCCTCCATTGCGGCAGGATCGAGGACTCATCGAGCACGACCGCCCCGAACCGGTCCGCGGGGTGGCGACACCCCGCCTCCATTGCGGCGGCATAGGGTCAGAGATAAGCGCTCGGGACGACGGACGAGTCCGCGGGGTGGCGACACCCCGCCTCCATTGCGGCGACGTGCCGACGCGAGTGAGGTCACCGTCGATCAGGTTGCGCGGGGTGGCGACACCCCGCCTCCATTGCGGCCTCACGTCCACGGATGGCCCGCACGATTACTCACAGGTCCGCGGGGTGGCGACACCCCGCCTCCATTGCGGCGCTACGTCGCGCCGCCCGCCCCCCTTCGCTGCGTCGGGGTGTCCGCGGGGTGGCGACACCCCGCCTCCATTGCGGCATCCTTGACGGTGCGATGGCGTGGCGTGGATTGGGTCCGCGGGGTGGCGACACCCCGCCTCCATTGCGGCGCGGTGTCGAGTGTCCGGCAGCTTCAGGGATAGCTCGTCGCGGGGTGGCGACACCCCGCCTCCATTGCGGCCGAAGCCTTCTGGCCGGCCCGAGGTCGACTGCACGTCCGCGGGTGGCGACACCCCGCCTCCATTGCGGCTGAGCTTGAGTCGGCGGCGTCTGGGCGGGAGTCACCAGTCCGCGGGGTGGCGACACCCCGCCTCCATTGCGGCGGCAGCCAGAGATAGCGGCGGTGGGAGCGCGAGTCCGCGGGGTGGCGACACCCGCCTCCATTGCGGCCGCCAGTCGTCGGCCCCCGGCACCAGCCCGACGACGTGCCCGCGGGGTGGCGACACCCCGCCTCCATTGCGGCACCGCACGCGAACGCGGTGACGGTGGCACCGTGCCGGCGTCCGCGGGGTGGCGACACCCCGCCTCCATTGCGGCCGGGGGGCCAGTCGTCGCCTCGTTCAGCGCCACAAGTCCACGGGGTGGCGACACCCCGCCTCCATTGCGGACCGGCGCGCAGCGCCCGGAAAGATCGCCGTACCGTGGTCCGCGGGGTGGCGACACCCCGCCTCCATTGCGGCGGTTGCGAATCCGGGACGGCGCTCCCCAGGGGTCCGCGGGGTGGCGACACCCCGCCTCCATTGCGGCCAGGATGGCCACGCGATGACTCCTCCGCCGAGCACTGCGGGTCGTCCGCGGGGTGGCGACACCCCGCCTCCATTGCGGCCCGGGCTGCCGGGAACGCATGGGGTACGGCAGTCCGCGGGGTGGACCCCGCCTCCATTGCGGCGGGGGGAGCGGTCAGTGCGGAGGGCCAGACGAGGTCCGCGGGGTGGCGACACCCCGCCTCCATTGCGGCGAGAGCGGAGATGAAGGTAGGGAGCGTGTCCCCGTCCGGTGTCGTCCGCGGGGTGGCGACACCCCGCCTCCATTGCGGCCGACTTCCGTGACGGCAAGGGCCCGGTGCCCGTGTCGGATGCAGCGTGTCGTTCCTCGCCCACCTGGCGAGCGTCGTCACCGGCACCGGGAGGTAGCGCGCCGGTGCCAGCGAGTGTGTACAGCGGCACCGTGAACCGGAGCTCGTCCTTCGTTGTGATCACCGCGCCCCTTGAGCCCGAGAGCGTACCCGTGGGTCGCTGCGTCGTGGCTTCCCACGACAACCTGGCAGCAAACGTCGCGCGCCGCCGCGCAGCTGAC
>CAVZAT010000007.1:0-686494 GCA_963773335.1 uncultured Microthrixaceae bacterium
AGGCGCGGGCGTTGCAGCTGGCCGAGGGCGGATGTGGCGGGCGGTGTCAGGATGGCTGAGGGGAAGACTTGGCGTGGACGGTGTCGCGGACGAGCATGAATCGCATGGGCCAGAGACCCGGTCGCGGATTGGATAGCTCATGCCGGGCCCGCAGAACGCCGATCAGGGTGACGGCGGCGGCACCGAGCCAGCCGATCACCCCGACGGCCAGTACCCACGCCGTCGATGCGGTGGCCAACACGATGACGCCTACGCCTGTGATCGCCAAAGCCACGTACCCGGCGCGAGGGCCCAACGGCGAGCCGCCAGTACCTGTTGTCGTGCAGCTCCTGCGGCTCGTTCACTTCGGCGATTGTGCGACAGTCACGACGTAGCTGTCCATGACCGCGGCGGGCGTGCGCCGATGTGCCTTGGTTCGGGCGCGGTACGTGGAGGTTGGCCGCGGGGTGGGCTGTCATGAGGGTGCCTGGGCTCGCGGGTGATGAGGCACGCTGTTGTGATGCCTGTCCTGCTCGTGCTGAACCGCCCGCCCGCTGCAGGGAAGTCGACCATCGCGGAGCCGTACGCCGACCGCTTCGCAGAGCCTAACGTCCGGTTCAGCGTCAAGTCCCCCGAGAAAGGGAGGGCACTCACATGGGCCCGGAACAGGCGCCACCGCCGATCGTGGCGGTCCACCCCGATGGGTCACTACCACCCCTGGTCTTCTTCCACACCTGGTTCCACGAGGCCGACCGCCTGCAGGCTCTGGGCCAGGAACTGGGCGACGATCAGCCTTTGTACGCGGTCGACCACCCTCCACCCGACGGGCCCCTGCCGGAGGACCTGGCAGCCTGGGTCCGCTATCACCGTCGCGGCCTCGACCGGATTCCGGTCTGCTCGCCTTACCAACTGGCCGGCTTCTCCTTCGGCGGTGTGGTCGCACTCGAGATCGCCATGCAACTCCAGGCCGAAGGCGCCACCGTCGCTTGGCTCGGGCTGGTCGACACGCTCCGCCCCAAGCGAAATCCGAAGGGCTTGCGACCATACCTGCGCTATCACTGCGCGAGTTGGTCGACGAGCCCACGCGGGCGGCGCGCCAAGCGCACCTGCGCCGGATGGTGCTGGGCGGCGGTCGCCGCGCGCTGCTGCGGATGCGCCACCAGATGCTGCGCCCGCTGCGCGCTGCGGACCTATTCCCAGCCAGCCGAGACCAGACGCTGGCCGACGCCCGCGGCCTAGTACCGCTGAAGAAGGCGGTGTGGCGCGGCTATCTGAGCCATGAGGTCGCCTACTACGACTCGCCAGTCGCCCTGTTCACTGCGGCCGAGAACCTGCGTGAGGCGGGTGGTGACCCCAGCTTGCGCTGGTCGAAGTACCTGCGAGGCGGACTCGAGGTCATCCCGCTGCCCGGAGTCCACCGTGAGATCCTGGCTCCGCCCAACGTGGCCATCGCCGCCCACGAGATCCGGGCCAGCCTTGATCGGGCCGCCGCTCGGGCCCGGCCGGGCGAACCTCATCAATGACCGCACCGACGAGCTGACCGCTGGCCACGGAACCCTTCACCATGTTTCGCTGATGCTGCTTCCTTCACATATCCGAACCGGCGCTCGGGGCGTCAACCGATGTGCCGTTGGGCCGCATCCGAGGGATCCGTCGATCTGCAATATGAAGGACTCCAGAACGACCGGGGCCGTTGCTGGTCTACACGTCCCCGCCGACCACGTGCTCTGGAGGGGGCGGTCGGGGCCTCGGAAGCGGGTTTCCCTTTGGTCGACGTGCCGTTCGGCGCTCGGGTCACGAGTGGGCCGAATCGGCGGCGGAAGATGATACGGAGGACGATCACGACCAGCCAGAAGTACTGGGCGGCGCTGGTGCTGAACAGCGCGATCGGAATCGAGAGGGCGAACACTATGGGCACGCTGAGAACGTGTGCGGTGTAGTGGTTCACAACGTCACACGGTGTGGCGGGATCGATGAGCCGGTGACCTGTCGCGGCCCACAGCCACATGGCGGCTGACGCGGCGCCGAGCGCGGCGGTGGTAGCGGCGTACAGCACGACTGCGGCAACTGAGTCGCCGTATCGACCCAGAAGGTCAGTGGGGAAGGGCATGAGCCCAACAAGAGACAAGAGGATCAGGTTGATGACGATCAGAGTTGTGCCCAGGCGGCGGATCCTGGAGAACATCCGGTGATGGGCGATCCAGAGGAGACTGATGACCGCGAAGCTGAGGAAGTAGCTGAACAGCACCGGCACGAGCTTGCGGATCGCCCGGGCGACCTGGTCCTCGGGGACCGGAGGCACTCGTATCGTCAGGGCCAAGATCGTCATCGCAATTGCGAAGACACAGTCGCTGAAGAACACCACCCGCCCGAGGTCGAGGGCGGTGCTGGCGTCATCGGGCTCGGCCCCGGAGGCTACCGGCCTACACGAGACCAATCCTGCACGGCACATCCGCGATGTTGGTGAACCAGACTGGCGAGCGCCGACGTGCTGACGTTCGGCGCTCGAGGCGCTCGGTCAAGGCGGCCCGTCGGAGTGGGGTGCGGACCCTCGCCAATGGTCGACACCCTCGTTAACGGCGAAGCCAGCAACGACGAGCGCGGCGGTGGCATCGGTCCACCACCAACCGAAGAGCGCGTTGAGCACCAGCGCGGTGAGGATGCCGCTGCTGAGGCAACCGTCGAGGAAGGTCATTCCGGCTTCGGCCCCCAAGGTCTCGCTGCCGAGCTCCGCGGCGGTGGCGCGTTTGAGCCGTGAGAGGGCGAACATGACAACGGCGGTGATCGCAAGGTAGACGATTCCGAGCGGCGACTCGCCCGGGCGCTTGCTGAGCACCAGGCTGCGGACGCCCATCACGGTCAGGAACGCAGCGAGCGTCCAGAATGCACCGGCGATGAGCCGTAGGGAGCGGTGGATCCGCTGGTCGCCGGGGTCCCGGCCGTCATCTCGTAGGTTCCGGATCACCACCGTCGAAGCGAAGATCTCCACGAGCGAGTCGAGCCCGAACGCGACGAGCGCGAGGGAGCGGGCCTGCCAGCCGAGCGAGATCGTGACGACGACCTCCATGGCATTCCAACCGTTGGTCGCCCACTCGAGGCGAACCCCCCGCACAAGCAACTGCTCCTTGGTCCGGTCCCTCGCCACGAGCCCATTGGGTCACATTGGGGGACCCGGCGCAATGTGCGCCGTCCGCCGGTGCTCATCTCAGCGGCTGACCCCCACCAGGCCACCCGGGCCCGTCGTCCCTCGGGTGTCACAAGTAGGTCGGACGAGCCGATGCCAGAGCTACCCAGGACTCAGTGGTGACCCGAGCGACGACTCGGAGCCCGCCCACTGCCGCTTGGCCGGGAGCGGTGCAGATGCCTGGGGGTTCGGCTACTGGGGCCCACTTGTCCGTCGATGGGTCCCAGGCTGCGGCGCCGTCGAGGCCGCGCAGGTCGAGTCGGCGATCGGGTGACACGTCCGACTGGTCCACCACGATCGGGTCGAGGGCCAGCAGGGCGCTGGCCAAGTATGGAGCCTGGCGGGCCGACCACACCCGGGCGGCGGCCCAGCGGTGCCGCGACTCAGCATCGAGATGGTCGAGCCCGGGCGCCGTCATCCGCTTCCGTGGTCGTCAGCGATGTTGCGGTCATGGCTGCCACATCGGGCGCCTTCTCGGCCACGCGGGCCACGACCCGCCCCGCTGCCGACCACGAATCCGAGTCACCTCGGGCGATGGCGACCGACGCCACCGCGGTGAGCGCCGCGTACGCCCGGTCACTGCGCTCGGCAGGTCGAAGCCGTCCGGGTCCGCCAGCACCGCCTCGGGATCGGGTAGATCCATGTTGGCCAGCCAGGACCGGTACTCGATCCCGGCGCGGTCGCCCACCGCGCCCAGGACCAGGAGCGCACGAGCGTCCTCAGATGCGCCGAACGCGTCACAGGCCGCCGTCAGCCGGGCCACGGCCTCCCAGCTCCGGGGGCTGGGCCACGCTCGGCCGGGCCTGGTCGGCGACCTTGGGGACCGCCAGCACCAGGGCTGGTCGCACCTCGAGGAACGCCGAGACTGCGGCCCGAGCCGAGATGGCCTGCGCCTGGCTCGGCCGCCTCCTCGGGCGGGTTCGCCGCCGCCACCACCCTGACGCCGACGGGGAGCTCGAGATCGCCGACCACCCGCTGGAGCACAACCCGCAGCATCGCGGGCTGAACGGCCGGGGCAGCCGTCGGATGGGCCGGTTGTCGCGTTGCGTGGTGCTACCGTCGCCTCCGCACACCCCTGGGCAGAGTCGATCCGGGATCGACACGGAGACATCTCGTGACCGTCACGGTGGCGTCGGCTGACAAAACTGGACCGCGTGCGGGATCGACCGCACCGGCACGCCGGTGGTTCCGCGGCGACGTCGACGGTTTGCGGGCGGTGGCCATCGTCCTGGTCGTGGCCTACCACGCCGGTGTGCCGTGGTTCGGCGGCGGGTTCATCGGAGTCGACGTGTTCTTCGTGATCTCGGGGTTCCTGATCTCGCGGAACCTGCTGCGCGAATCCGACGGCCACCAGCGGGTGTCGCTGGCCAGCTTCTGGGCGCGGCGGATCCGGCGACTGGTGCCGGCGCTCGCCCTGGTCATCGTGGGCACCCTCGCGGTGGGCATCTTCGTGTTCCCGCTCTACCAGATGGGCGACTTCGCCCGGCAGGGGGCGGCGGCCGCCTTCTACGTCTCGAACATCAAGTTCGCGGGCCAGGCCCAGAGCTACTTCAACGGCGACCTCTCCTCGAGCCCGTTCCTGCACACGTGGTCGCTCGGGGTGGAGGAGCAGTTCTATCTGTTGTGGCCCCTGTTGTTCGCACTGGTGTGCTGGACGGCCCGCAAGCCGCTCAGTCGACGCATCCCAGGCTTCTCGCGCAAGGCCCTCATCGCCGTCTTCGCCGTCACGTTCGTGGTCTCGCTCGGCATCGACCTGGTCCTGACCCACCACGGCAGCACGTGGGCCTTCTACGGCCTGCAGTCCCGCGCCTGGGAGTTCGCGGCCGCCGGTCTGCTGGCCGCCGTCGAGGTGCCGGCCGTACTGCGCGGCGTCGGGACGCGCACCGCGCTGGCCGTGTCCGGCGCCGTGCTGCTGCTGGTCGGACTGGTCACGATCCGCTCCGACACCCCCTATCCGGGGCTGTGGGCGCTGCTGCCGGTCGGGGCCACCATGGCGCTCATCACCGCCGGCCACACCTGGGGTGGGGATGTCCGGGCCAACGCCGTGAGCGGTGTCCTGTCGACTCGACCGGCCCAGTGGCTCGGGCGCGTCTCGTACTCCTGGTACCTGTGGCACTGGCCGGCGATCGTGGTGGTGAGCGCCGCCTTCGCCAGCACGAACGTGGGTCTCGCGGTCGCGGCGGCCATCTGGGCCCTGGGCATGGCCTGGTTGGCGTACCGCTACTACGAGACCCCGATCCGGTTCTTGCCTGCGCTCGCCGACTCGAACGCACGGACCTACGTCTTCGGAGCGACGTTGACGATCGTCGTGCTGTTCTTCACGTTCGCCGTGCGCCCGGCCACGCCCAAGGTGCCCGATGCCTCGGCGCAGGCCAAGGCCTCGAGCGTGTCGCAACTGGAGGCCCCACCCGGCTCCTCGCTGCAGGAGCAGGTGGCGTTCGCGGTCAACCTCTACCGCCAGCGGGTCCAGACCACTTGCCCGAAGCAAGCCGCCATCCAGGACGCCGACGGGGACAGCTACTGCGTGGGCGGGGATCCCTCGGCCACAGGGACCATCCTGCTGCTCGGTGACTCCCATGCCGGGCAGTGGCTACGGGAGGTCGACGAGGTGGCGAGAGCCGAGCACCTGAAGCTGTTGGTGCGCTTGCACGATGGCTGCCCACCGGTCCCCATCCACGTCGCGTCCGGGACCGGCGACGCCTCGACGGCCATTACCTGCCTGCGCGCCACCGCCGGCGATCTGCGCATGATCGCGACCCTCAAGCCCCAGGTCGTGATTGTGGCCACCTGGAACGGGTACCTGGGTCGGATCCTCGACGCTGGGAACCAGAAGGTGCCACTCACCCGGCAGGTCGAGATCTGGGCGCAAGGCATGACCACCGTCTTCCAGGCCGCGCACCGGGCGGGTGCGAAGCTGGGCTACGTCTACGACGAGCCGACGCTGCCCATCGACGCGTCCAAGTGCATCGCTCTGCACAACGCGGTGGCCCCCTGCGTGCAGAGGCGGAGCGTGGCCGTGGCGCGCACGCAGCCGCTGATCGACGTCGAGCACCAGGTGGTGGCCGAGACCGGACACGTGGCCACCTTGGACATGTCGGCCCTGGTGTGCAACTCGGCGATCTGCCCCCTGCTGCAAGGCCGGACGCTGGTGTACGTGGACAGCCACCACCTGACCGATGCCTTCGCCTACCTGCACCTGTCCGACATCCGGCGCCTGGTGGACCAGGCGCGAGCCGAGTGAGCTGCGCCGGTCGCGAGCCACCGCCGCGTCGGCGCCTGACCAGCTACTTCGCACGAGAGTGGGTGGAGCGGGTGACGAGAATCGAACCCGCGTGCTCAGCTTGGGAATCGGAGTACAGGGGTCTGGGACGGACTCGTCCGGACCGCTCCGGACGGCTGACCTGGGGGTTCCCGAACCGGCGCACGAAGCCGGACGGGCTTGGACGACGATGGATGCGCCATCCATGTGCCATGTGGCTGACCCGCATCAGTGCGGATCGACCGTTGGATCACGTCGGGCCCGGGGTGGCCGCTGGAGCGTTGGTGGTTGGATCGAGGAGCTGGATGCCCCGGTCTTCGGCGTCGTTGGCGTCCACGAAGGCGTTGGCTCGTTCGAGCTGTCCGCGGGTGCCGTCGAGCGTCGACCAGTCGATCCGGGTGGTCCACCTGCGGATGCGGTCGAGGTAGGTGACGAAGAGGTCGGGCCGGTCCTGTCGGCTCAACCTCCGCAGCGCCCGGAGGTAGTCGTTGCGGGTGATCGTCAGGATGACGGCTCGTTGTTCGTCGCCCGCGACGTACTCGGCGTTCATGGCGGCGCGGGCGAGGCGGCCATTGCCGTCATCGAAGGGATGGACTTCAGCGACCAGGAACGCCACGAAGGCGCCGCGCTGGGTCGGGGTGGTGAGGCCCTGGAGGATCTCGTAGCCGCGGCGAAGCGTCCCCTCGACGAGATCAGGCGCGACGAACACCGTGTTGCCGGCCTGGTTCGGAGAGCGCTTGAACTCGCCAGGTCGCTTGTCCACCCGCCCACCGAGGATGCGTCGATGCCACTCCTTCAGCTGATCGCGGAACTCCTCTGCGCTCGCGGCGCGGCGTCGCATCTCAGTGTCGTCGGCCACCAGCCGGTAGGTGCCCTGGATGTCGTGCGCGTCGTCAGGCCGGTCGGCGGGCATGATGCCGTCGAACACGATGCGCTCGGCCTCGTCCGGGGTGAACTCGGTTCCCTCGATGAAGTTCGAGAAGTACGCCTCCCAGAACGGCAGCGTCGCGCGTCGGGCCTGGTCCACTGGGAGCGCGGGGTGGGTGCTGGTCACATCCCGCAAGTAGGCCGCGAGAAGCTCGAAGCGGGTGATCCGGCTCTGGTCGTAGGGCGCGCCGATGGAGCGCGCCTTCATCGCCGCAGACCCTCCGGTGGACTCGCGGGTTCCGAGGGCGGCGCCGACGAGGTCGTTCAGGAACTCGACACGTTCGGGCGAGACGTCGAGCACGTCGGCGAGTGTCTCGGCGGTGTCCCGGTAGGTGCTGATCGTGGCGGTTCCGTCGACCGCGGAGAGGTGGTCGATCCAGTCGGCCAGCTCGGCACGCGTCAAGGTAGCGGGAGGTCGCTCACTCCGTCTGCGGGTGGACCGGGTGTTGTCGAGCAGCGCGCGAGGCCGCGATGCGAGGTGGACGCCAGCTCCCATCGCAATGTCGCCCTCGACGGGTCCCGGGCCCCGGCGCGAGACGACGGTCAGGCCCGGGAGTGCGAGCGTGGTCTCGCGGGTCGAGACCAGGAAGAGGTAGCCGTCGTGGGGTTGGGCCCACTTCGCGGTGCGATCGGTCACGACCGCCCCGGGGAACCGCCTCCCGACGATCTCCCGCCAGCATCGGCGGACGACCTCAGCAGGGGCGACCTGCGTGTCGGATGTGTAGATGCCACGAGCAACTCGCGCGAGCTCTCCTCGTGCGACCCGGTCATGGATCGTCGAGTCCGGCAGGTCCTCAGCGAAGACGATCGTGCTATCCATCGGTTCCTCCGGGCTCTCCCGAAGAAACCTACAGGATAATGGGTCAATTCCGAAGAAACCCGCTGATAACACCCTGAAAGGTGGGTCTGGCGCGTTTCCCCAGCCGCTCGATCTCGTAGCCCGAGACGTCGCACACTGCCTGAGGGTCTTCGTCCGTGTCGAAGTGCGATCCCCCGTGTCAGGTGGCGGTGATGCCGGTCGGCAGTCGCTCGGTGCGGATCCAGCCGTTCCAGCCCCGCTCCTCCAGAATCGACCGTAGCCGTCGCGCGACTGGGGACGTCCGTACTGCGCTTGCGTCGAGCACGTCGATGAACTGGTCGTCGAGACCGAGGTCTCCCGTTTCACCAGCGTCGGTGGCCCGGACCATCAGGTGTTCCATGCAGTCGGCGACCTCGACGACGCGAGGGTCGTCGACCGACCAGTCCAGCCCGTCGCTGAGAAGCTGGTAGAGCCTCACCGTCATGGGATCGTCGAGCTCGGCGTGCTTCTTGGCGATGACCGAGTCGATCTGATCGGGCAGTTGGGCGGCGACCATGATCCACGCGTTGCTCTCGAGCTCGATGTAGCGCTCGTCGACGTCGAGGCTGCGCAGCCGGTCGAGATAGCCGACCACGCTGGGCGGGAGCGCTGGCTCTCGGCCGGTTGCGAGCTCGGCGAGTCGCTGGCGGCTGGCTTGCAGGCGGCGGATCTCGGCGCGCAGATCCTGGTCGATCTGCTGGATGCCGTCGGCGAACGCTTCCGGGGTGGCGTCGAGGAGCTCGTGCACTCGGGCGAGGGGCACGCCGGCTCCGGCCAGGGTGTTGATCCGGATCAGACGGACGACCGCGGAGGCGTCGTAGGTCCGGTAGCCGGAGTGGTTGCGCTCCGGCTCCGGGAGTAGGCCGATGTGGTGGTAGTGGCGTACTGCCCGCACCGTCACGCCGGCGTAGGCCGCGAGCTGGCTGATGGTGAGCACGGCGTCAGCCTGCCTCACGTGAACCTCCGGCGGTAGACGGCCATGGCGGCGACGTACGCCACAACGAGGATCACGATGCACCATCCGAGTGCGATCCAGATGTCGTCGCTGAGGGGTTGTCCCGCGAACAGGTCGCGGATCGTGTTGACGATCGATGTCACCGGCTGGTGCTCGGCGAACCAGCGCACGGGGCCGGGCATGCCCTCGGTGGGCACGAACGCCGAGCTGATGAACGGCAGGAAGATCAGCGGATAGGCGAAGACGGCCGCTCCTTCGGCTGTCTTCGCGGACAGGCCGGGGATCACAGCCACCCAGGTGAGTGCCAGGGTGAACAGCAGCAGGATGCCGGCCACACCGAGCCAGGCCAGGGGCCCGGCGGTCGAACGGAAGCCCATGACGAGCGCCACGCCGACGACGACCGCGAGCGAGATCATGGTGGCGACGAGCGACGTCAGCACGTGTGCCCACAGCACCCCCGAGCGCGCGATCGGCATGGACTGGAAGCGAGCGAAGATCCCGTCCTTCATGTCTGTGAAGAGGCGGATGGCGGTGTAGGAGACACCCGACGCGATCGTGATGAGTAGGATCCCAGGGAGCATGTAGTCGATGTAGTCGACCGAACCGGTGTGGATCGCGCTGCCGAAGACGTAGACGAACAACAGCATCATGGCGATCGGCGTGACCGCCGTCGTGATGATGGTGTCGATGCTGCGGGTGACGTGGCGCAGGGTCCGGCCGGTGAGCACGGCGGTGTCGTCGAAGAAGTGTGCGGTCATCGTCATCCGCCGGTTGTTCGTGTGGCGTCGGTTTCGTGGCCCTTGCCGACGACCGCGATGAAGATCTCCTCCAGGCTCGGCTGCTTCTCGACGTACTCGACTTTGGCGGGCGGGAGGAGCTCGCGGAGATCGGCCAGTGTCCCGTTGGCGATGATCCGGCCTTGGTGGAGGATCGCGATCCGGTCTGCGAGATGTTCCGCCTCTTCGAGGTGCTGCGTCGTGAGCAGCACCGTCGTGCCGCCCTCGGCGAGGTGTTTCACCGTCGCCCACACCTCGAGTCGCGCCTCGGGATCCAGGCCGGTCGTGGGCTCGTCGAGGAAGATCACCGGTGGTTCCCCGATGAGGCTCATGGCGATGTCGAGGCGGCGTCGCATCCCACCGGAGTACTCGGACACCCGTCGCTCACCGTCGTCGGTGAGCGAGAAGCGATCCAGCAGGCCATCCGCGATGGCGCCCGGGTCGGCGAGGTGACGCAGCTTGGCGATCAACACGAGGTTCTCGCGGCCGCTGAGGATCTCGTCGACGGCGGCGAACTGTCCGGTGAGACTGAAGGACTCGCGCACCTGTGCCGGTTGCGTGGCGACATCGAAGCCGTTGACCGTGATGGTCCCTGCGTCGGCCTTCAACAGCGTCGCGAGGATGTTCACGATGGTCGTCTTGCCGGCCCCGTTCGAGCCCAGCAGGGCGAAGACACTGCCGCGGGTCACGTCGAAGTCCACGCCGCGCAACACCACCAGCTCCCCATAGGACTTCGCGAGGCTCGAAGCGCTGATCGCCGAACCGGCATCCGTGGCCGCGCTCACGGGGTGCTGCCCGGGTTCGACACTCGCTGGCGCGATCGGTGCTTGTCGCCGCCGGCGACGACCCTCTCCATGAACATTGGTCACCTGCTTGCTCGAACTCTGGCCTCCGAGCCGCTGCCCGGGGGTTGCCGTCCATCATGGAAGGTTGACCTCGCGTCAAGGTCAAGCCCGTTCTGCGCCGAGCCCGAACGCGCGGCGATCGATCATGGACCAAGTGCGCCGGTGCCCAGGTCTTGTCGTCGGTGGTGGAGGGACCTTCGACTCTGGTTGCGCCATGGATGCGCCATGGCGTCCACCATCAATGGCAAACAGCAGCTGAATTGTGCCATCTGACCTGGTCCTATTGTGGATACGACTTCAGAACCAGTTCTGACCAGCTGATTTGGGCGGTCCTGGCAGGTCACCCGAGTCAGTGTTGCGATGCAGACTCTGGTTGGCCCCGACTCGTTCGCCAGGTCGTTGCTGTGTCCGTTGCTTCCCAACCGCCTCGGGCGCGCGCTCTCTAGCACCTCCAGGCCGGCACGAAGCAGTTCGTCGGAACGACGGGGGGGTCTCCTGCCTTTCCGTAGCCGCGGTCGGAGGTCATGCCGAGGCGATCGGCAGTCGCAGACATCCGGGACCAGGCGACGGCGTCGCGGGATCATTCGCCCGTCCGTCGCCGTTCGGAGCCGTCCACGACGGTGCGTGTCCCGGTGTTGGCTGCACCTGTGGCTGCACCTGGCGCCGATCTGCGAGTGGTGCTTGGCCACGTACCTTTGCTGTCCTGCATGTATCCAGCGCGCTCGGAGGGACTCGAACCCCCAACCTTCTGATCCGTAGGAGGTTGGCCTGGGACTGCCCCACCACGTCTGGCCCACCCCGGTTGTCACCACGCGCACCGGCATGTGCGATGAATGTGCGATTTGGGGCCTCAGTCCGCTTTTCTGCCCTCTCTCGCATCCCGCCCAGCACGTCGCTGACCTGGACTTTTCGTCGGTGGAGCGGGTGACGGGAATCGAACCCGCGTTCTCAGCTTGGGAAATCGATCAGACCCGATTCTCTGACCTGGGCTGATGGCTATAAGGGCAGGTCAGAGGCGTTTTCCTGGTACTAGCCCGTCCGGACCGATCCGCCGAAATTCCTTCTGTTGTGGCACGAATGTGGCACGCCGGAGGCCCCATGAGTTCTCAGCTTGCCGTAGAGTTCGCGCTCGAACGAACCATCTCCAGGGCAGTCTGCGTTGCTCGACGTCGGGCTCGGCGACGACAAGTCCGCTGACTTCGGCGCAGTAGGTCCTGGTGTGCTCCGTCTCGCGGCTATCGGTCGAAATTCACGCCTGGTCAACCACGACGCTTGGGCGGGTCAGGTGTGGTGTGTTGGCCAGTTGGGGGCGCCGGCAGGTGGTGTGGGCGTCCGGCGGCTGAGGGCTTGTCGATGACCGGCACGCGCAGCTGGCGGATGATGGCGGCGGCCAGGAAGGTGCCAAAGAAGATCACTGTGCTGGCGACTCCAGCGCCCATTGCATCCGTGACGTCGAACTCGAGGAGGTAGATCCCACCCGCGATCGCGCCGCCAGCCCACACGAGGCCGATGAACACGCCCTCGTTTCGCTGGCGCCGGGTGAGCTGTCGGCGAGGTCGTCGATTGCGGCGGCCGGAAGGCCCGGACTGTCGGGGCTTCGTTCGAGGGCTGATTGCGAACCAGACGTCGAACGGGAGCGCACCCACGAGTACGACGACGACGAACAGGAAGGTTGTCGAGGCCTCGGGGAGCGCCGTCTTGAGCAGCATCCCGACAATGGGGGCGATGACGACGAAGTTCAGGAGGAAGGCGAAGAAGAGGACGGGCCCGGGGATTCGGTAGTGGCTCTCTTGGCTCTTATCGAGGTGGAGCGAGCCGCTGACCGGGTGCTTGGCGACCCGGGGGGCTGTCTCCATCGCTCCGCTGGTAGCGCTGGGTCGGGCGACCGACCCCGCCCGTCCTTCCTCGACGGTCGGTGCTGGACCGGGCACGACCGGTCTTTCGGGGAGGGCAGTACGAACAACGAGCCACCGGAAGAACCAGACGAGGGCCACGAGCAGAGCGGCCCCGACACAGAACGTGATCGGGACCGGGAGAAATGAGCCCGCCGTGACGACGAGCGCGCCGAAGGCGATGAAGCCGAAGATCACCAGCGCCCCTGCCTTGGGCGGGATCTCTGCGAGCGCCCAGCCCGGCAGTTCCTCGTCGGCCTGCGAGCCTTCCAGTCTCGGCACCCACTGAGCGTAATGCCCGCGCCAAGGCCGAGAGTTGGAGGCGAAAGGCCGCAGGCCATGCCACGCGGTCGCGCGACGGTTCGTCGGGACGAAGGTCGGTTCAGGAGGTAGGACCCTCCACCTCTGAGTCCCGAGTGATCTCTGAATTCCAGAGATTCGCGACAAGTCGAGTCCCGTGGGGTGGGTGTGTCTAGAGACGGATCACGTCCCGCGCCGTCCGTTCGGTGGCGCGGCCGACCTTCGGGAGACACCACTCATGGACATCGACACCCTGCCTGACATGCTCCGAGTCGACGAGGCCGCGGCGGTGCTGCGGATCAGTCGGAGCCGGGCCTACGACGAGGTCGCGGCATTCCAGCGCACCAGGGGCGCCGAAGGGTTGCCGTCGATCCGCATCGGTCGCTGCCTGCGGGTGCCGAAGCGAGCGCTCATCGCCTGGATCGACGCGCAGCTCGGTGGCACCGATGCCGCCTGAGCGGCGCCAGCTCGTGATCGACCTCGCCACCGCAGCAACCGTGCACGCCCAGCTCGGTCCGACCGGCTGGCTGGTGCTCGAGGCCATCGCCTCTCACGCGTCTGGGGACGGACCGATGGTCGAGGTGGCGTGCAGCACCCGGTCACTCGCCGAGGCCATCGGCGTGTCCAAGGACTCGGTGGCCCGCGCCCTGCGGTCACTCACCGCCGTCGGGATCGTCGAGCGCGTCGACCACCGCGACGATCGCTCCGGCCGGTTCTCGTCCACCAGTTATCTCGTCAACCTGGCCGCCGCCGGCATCACCGTCCTAGCCGTCTCGGACACCACCGCCAGCGCACCGACCGCCAGGGCCTCCTCGCGTGACCGCCCGACTCCCCACGGCGACCAACTCAGCCTCCTGACCTGACGACCCGCGCCCTCCACCGTCACGCCCCCCAAGCGCGCAACTAGTGCCGTGTCAGGCAACGTTTGCGCGTTTGATGATCTCGCGTAGGGCTTTGTTGTGGGCGTTGCGGTTGCGCCAGGCGATGTAGCGGCGGATCATCCGGGCTTGGGCCTGGTGGGTGGGGTGGTCGGTGCCGTCGAGCGCGAAGTAGCGAAGGGCGGTGAACTGGGCCTCGATCCGGTTGAGCCATGAGCCGTAGAACGGGACATAGGCCAGCTCGACGTTGTTGGCCGCGGCCCAGTCCCCGACCCGGGTGTCGATCTTGGTGGAGCGGTGGGGGCTGAAGTTGTCCAACACGATGGCGATGCGCACCTCGATCGGGTGCAGCGACCGGAGGTAGCGGCAGAACGCGAGGAACGCGGTGCGGTCCTTGTGCTTCACGACATGTCCGTAGAGCCGATCGGTGGACAGGTCATAGCCGGCCATGAGGTGGCGGATCCCGTGGGGCCGGGTGTAGGTGGCACGCATCCGCCGTCGCCGCGGGGAGGCCGGGTCGCCCTTGCCGGCGGCCGCCGGGGCCCATTGTTTGCCGGGGTGGGGCTGCAGGTTGAGCGGGCCCGAACTCGTCCATGCAGATCACCACCGTCGGGTCCCCGGGACCCGGTTCGGCTTTGCCGTCGGCGATGTCGTAGAGCTCGAGGACCCGGTTCTTCTTCGCTTCGTAGTCGGGGTCGTTGGACCGCTTGAACGTCTTGATCACTTGAAACGAGACGCCTTCCTCGCGGAGAAGCACCCGCAGGCCCTCGTGGCTGATGTCGTCGACCACCCCCTCAGCCACCAAGAACTCGGCCAGCTTCGACAGCGACCAGGTCGAGAACGGCAGATCGTGATCGGTCGGCCGGGACAGGGCGACCTTCTTGATCTGGCGGCGTTGCGGCAACGTGAACGTCGGGGGCCGGCCACCGGCGTAGCGTCGGGGCCAACGAGTCGAACCCGTCGTCGTTGAAGTTGTGGATCACCGCCCGGACCCGATCCTCGGACGTGAACGCGATCTTGGCGATCGCCGGCACGTCCATGTGCTGCGCGGACCACAACACGATCTGAGCCCGACGCCACCGCACCACCGACCCCGACCCGCGCCGGATGATCGACAACAACATGCGACCCTCGTCGTTGGTCAGATCCCGAACCTGCACCCGTTCAGCCATCCACCAAGTCTGCGCGACCCCGATCGTCGACATGGTGGACGCGACACCACCAACGTTGCCGGTCGCGGCACTAGGACCCCTGCCCCCTCACCCGCCCTGTGTCCCAGCCTCCCAAACGAATAGCCACGAACTTGCATCCCGATGCGCCGGGACTGGTGCCCGCAGCTGATCCCGACCGGCCACGGCGGATTGCGACACGGGTTGGGACCTCCACGAAAGGAGCACGCGGGTGCTCAGTATCGGCAAGATCAAGCTGTCCGGCGAGGGCTACTACCTCAACGCCGTCGCCGACGGCATCGACGAGTACTACCGCGGCGTCGGCGAAGCCCCCGGCCGCTGGGCCGGCACCGCGGCGCGACCGCTCGGCCTCGATGGCGAGGTCGCAGCAGACGACCTCCACGCCGTCTGGGCCGGCCAGAACCCAGCCACGGGGGAGCCGCTCGGCCGGTTCCCGGGCCGCGAGATCGCCGGGTTCGACCTGACGTTCCGGGCCCCGAAGTCCGTGTCGATGCTGGCCGGGCTCGGCGATCCCGACACGGCCCGGGCCGTGCGCGACGCGCACGAAGCGGCCGTCGACGCCGCGTTCGACTACCTCGAACGCGAGGCGGCCCGGTCCCGTACCGGGCAAGAACGGCGTCAACCAGATCGAGGTCAACGGGCTCGTCGCGGCCGGGTTCCGGCACCGCACCAGCCGGGCCGGGGACCCCCACCTGCACACCCACGTGCTGGTGGCGAACATGGCCGAGGGCGCCGACGGGACCTGGCGGACCCTCGATGGCCGCTCGCTCTACCTGCACGCCGCGACCGCCGGCTACCTCTACGAAGCCCACCTCCGCCACGAGCTCACCGCGCCGGCTCGGCGTCGAATGGGGACCGGTCCGCAACGGCATCGCCGATGTCGATCGGGATCGACCAGGAGGTGCGGGACCACTTCTCGGACCGCCGCAAGCAGATCGAGGAGCACCTCGACGAGGTCGGGTTCCGCACCGCCCGGGCCGCCGAGCTCGCCACCCTGGCCACCCGGCAAGCCAAGAAGGACGACCCTCGACCACGGGTCGATGCGCGACGTGTGGGAGGCCAAGGCCGCCGAGATCGGCTGGGACCCGGCCAGCCTGGCCGACGCCCTCGACCGGGTGCCCTCGAGCCGCCGTCGGTACCGACCGGGAGCCGCTGTACGACGACCTGTTGAGCGCCGACGGGGCTCACCAAACAGGCGTCGTCCTTCGATCGGCGGGACCTGCTGCGGGCGATCTGCGACCGGATCCCAGCCGGCGCCACCGTGGCCGACATCGAGGAGATGGCCGACCAGCTCCTCGACCGACGCGGAGGTCATCCGACTCGTCGAAACCGAGCAGCCGGGCCTGCTCTCGTCCAACGTCATCCGCCGAACCGATGGGACCGTCGTCGCCGCGGCCGGCGTCGGCGAGGCCCGCTGGTCGACCGCCGAGCTGATCGGCATCGAACGCCACGTGGTCGACCCGGTCCACCGCCCGAGCCGACGAAGGCGACCTGCGTCGTGCCCGGCGAGGTGCTCGCCGAGGTGCATGGAACGCCGCCCCACACTGGGCGCCGAACAGGCCGACATGGTGACCCGGCTGTGCACGAGCGGGCAACGGCATCGACGTCGTGTGCGCCGCCGCCGGGACCGGCAAGACCTACACCCTCGACGCCGCCCGCGAGGCCTGGGAAGCCAGCGGCCACCGAGTCATCGGCGCCGCCCTGGCCGGGATCGCCGCCCAGGAGCTCCAATCCACCGCCGGCATCCGGTCATCGACGCTGGCCATGCTGCAGATCGATCTCGACGCCCACCGGGTCCGCCTCGACGACCGCACCGTGATCGTGATCGACGAAGCCGGCATGGCCGGCACCCGCAACCTCGCCCCGATCCTCGACGCCGCCGACCGGGCCGGCGCCAAGGTCGTGCTGGTCGGCGACCCCCACCAGCTGCCCGAGATCGACGCCGGCGGCGTCCTCACCGGCCTGGCCAAACGGCTCGACCCGATCGAGCTGACCGAGAACCGCCGCCAGCGCGCCCAGTGGGAACGCGAGGCGCTCGAGGAGCTGCGCTGCGGCGACGTCGACGCCGCGTTCGCCGCCTACCGGGACAACGAACGGGTCGTGTCAGCACCCACCGCGATCGACGTCCGGCGCACGATGGTGGCCGACTGGTGGTCCCACCGCGCTGGCCGGCGACACCGTCGCCATGACCGCCTACCGACGCGACGACGTCGACGACCTCAACGGCCGAGCCCGCGCCTACCTCGTCCGGTCCGGCGAGGTTTCGGGCCCCGAACTCGTCGCTCGACGACCGCCCCTACCAAGCCGGCGACCAGATCGTCTGCCTCAAGAACAACCGCCGCCTCGGCGTCTGCAACGGCACCCGAGCCACCGTCGACTACGTCGACGTCAACCGGGGCACCCTCACCATCACGGTCGACGACCGGCCGAGTTCGGCTCCCCAAGGAGTACCTCGACGACGGCAACGTCGCCCACGGCTACGCCACCACCATCCACAAGACCCAAGGCGCCACCGTCGACCGTGGCCTCGTGCTGGGCACCGACGAGCTGTTCCGCGAACGCGGCTACGTCGCGCTCAGCCGCGGCCGGATCTCGAACCACCTCTACCTCCTCGGCGCCGCCGAGACTCGACAACTCCACCGGCCACGGCCCACCACCCCTCAGCCGGCGATCCGGTCGAAGCCGTCCAGCAAGCGCTCCACCGCCAAGACGACAAGCGCCTCGCCATCGACACCGGCGAACCCCTCGCCCTCTGGCCCATCGAAGACCTCGTCGCGGAGAAGCACCGCCTCAGCGGGGTGCTCGCCGCCTGCCCCGCCGACCGCAGCCACGACATCGCCTCCCTCACCGCCCGCCGCCAACAGGTCGCCGACGACCTCGAGCCCCTCGTCTACCGGTACAACGAGCTGGCCGACCGCAAGCTCCGAGGCCCCGGCACCCGCAGCGAGATGCGCGACCTTCGCAAGCAGATCGGCGAGCTATCCGCCGGGCTCGACCGACTCACCAGCGAGCTGGACCAAGCCCACGGCGAGATGTCAGCACGAGAGGTGTTCCAGGCCGACCACGCCCACGACGCTGGCTTCCTCGACGCCGTCGACCACGAACTCGACCGCCAGATCCCGAGCCGGGTCAGGCAGATCGCCGCGAACCCGAGCGACTACCACCTCCACATCCTCGGACCCGTCCCCACCCACCCCGACCACCAAGCCGTCTGGCTGCGCGGCGCCGCCATCCTCGAACGCCACTTCCTCGGCCTCGACCAGGACCCGACCCAGCGGGACCGCTCGTTCCTCCTCGGCGGCCCAAGGGAGATGGCCGAGACGCATGGCCCGGCTCGAAGTCATGGCCATCCCCCGTGAACGAGAACCCGTCCAGCGCACGATCGAGCACGACCTCGGCCTCGACCTGCTCGGCTGAGTGCTCAGGACGTGTCGTGTGCACGGCCCCACGCCGCCGAGGCACAGAAGGGACATGCAGGGTGTGTCCCTGAACAATCGCGAGCCCGACGGCATAGAGAGTGCCTTCTCGGTCAGGGCAGCCTCGTAAGCAAGAAGCGGGCATAGCCGGTCAACGTGAGTAGGCGAAAGCGAGACTCGTCCTCGTTGCTCAGTCCTGGGTGCGATCCGCCAGTGTGGAGCATCTTCCATAGTTTCTTCCCAAAGTCAGCCTCGTCGGCAATAAGGTGCCCGGCGCCGTCGAGCGCATCGAACGCGGCCTGGACCTGCCCAGCTCCAGACGCATTACTCGTGCCACCGGCAGTCCGGATGAGACTCTCGAGGAAGGCGCGGAGCTGCCCGTTGGCGGCAGCCCAGTTGCCAGCGGCGAAGTTCTCGACGGCTTGCTCATAGTGACCTTGTGCAACAGTCCACCCCCGTCGCTGCAGGTCGCTGCCGACCCACGTCACTTCTTCCGGCATCTGCGTACCCGGAACGGCGGCGACGAACTCGTCGGAGCCTTCATCGAACTCCCAACCATCCGCCGAGATGGAGTGCTTTAGCGGCTCGAACCAGGGAGCACCATCGTACCTCCAGCCCTGCGGCTTCCCGCTGACCAGTACGAGACGTGCAAGCTCAAGTGCGCCGTCAGCGCCGGTCCCCTCCGAGACCTCATAGCGGAGGGTGTAGAGCACTTGCTGAGCGAGGTGCTCCTTGTTCTTGTACTGCTCGGGTTCCCAGCTATCGACGCCTGCCTTGAGGAACAATGTCCTCATCTTCGTCTCCGTGTGGCCCTCGGATATGGCCTCGACGAGAAGGCCGACCGTCTTCGATGAGAACGGGAATGGCACACGTTCATCCTTGCAGCTGTCTCCGCGTTCAGGCGAGGAGCGCCGGCGTTCGCCAGGTGTGAGCGGGCTTCACGAGGCCCGCGACGCAGTCACCTCTCGTCGTCGCGCGACCGAAGCGACGAGCGTGCCGGGAGCGGCAGGCTTTCGACCAGGTGCCCGTCCCGCGACCTTTCGCGAGATCACGCAGCCGAGACGGCTCGCCGTCCCGGCTGTCAGCCGTGCGGAGCCCTCCAGCGAGGGAGTCAAGCTGCGGCGACGCGGACCGGCTCTCCCCGAAGGAGCCCATCGAGCTCCCGGATCTGCGATTGTGAGCGCACCATCGATGTGATGCTGGAGGTTGGAAATAAGGCGCGCCACGGTGTTACCGCAGCCCCCCTCGAACAAGTGGATCCGCAGGAACTCCGGCTGAGCCTCAATGCGCACGCACTCACCGACATGAAGGTCGACGCCGTCACATTCGGCGTACCGGTCAGTCGCGGTCGTAGAGGCCCCAGAGTCGGAAGGGTTCGCGGGAGGAGAACAGTTCGTCGATGAAGGCGGGCATATTCTCGAGTGGTCGCGAGAACCTGATCTCGACGGGAGCCCCGTGCAGCCGGCCTCCGCCTTCGTCTCCGAGCGCGGTGAAACGGATTTCCCTCGCCTCGGCAGCTTCCACGATTGCTCGGTACCGACTCACAACCCCGGCAACGACCTGCTGATGGAGAGCGAACGAGTCCCCGCGGGCGACGAACTGCGCGGTATCTATTCACCGCCTCCTCGACAGTTCCGAGCTCGGGGTCGGTCGCGCGAACCGTCAGTTTGTTAATCGACACGGCGTGCTCGTGGTCCTTCTGCCGACGGATCACATCGAGGAGGCGATCGGCATCCCTCCCCCTAACAGCGATGGCGAGATCGCGGATCTCACCGCTCGGCAACATCGACCAACCACGGAAGTCGGTCTTGAGGTAGGACGGATGCACGCCCGGGCTGATCTGCCGAAGATGATGCGAAGGCAGCCACACGAAGTCGAGGTCGCGTCGGGCCGTCACTCGGCGCCGGATCTCGCGGACCGCTTGATCTGTGGGACTCGTCGAGTGGAGTGACCAGAACCTGCCATCGAGGTCGTCCACTGTGAACCGGAGGTCATCGTCCAGTTGCAGGACGTGAAGGTGGACATCTTCCGTCTGCTCGACGCGCCCCTTCCCGAAGACATCTGCGAGGTAGTCGGCGGGCGACCCACCATCAGGATGGGCTTCGACGACGAAGGTCTTCCAGGGCGACGGGCCCGGCTCCGAGAACTGTCGCTCAAGGGTGCGTCGATCCATCAGTCGGCCTCCTCTCGGTACTCATCGGCGTCCTCATCCGGCTCACTAGTATCGGCCTTCTCGAGCTCAACAGCGAGATCGATCTCATCGAACAACGTTGGTTCTTCAATGGTCGCCCCTGGCTCGCGGCCTTCAAGCCGTGCCCTGAGCGCCTGGAACCGCTGGGTTCGGCCCCGCGGATCTGCTTGTTCTGGATTGTCGACCACCTTCACGACTGAGTAGTGCCGCGTCGCCGTGGCGGCCTTGAACTCGAAATTCTCAGGAGAGGCATCGCAGAGGCGGCGAGCTGATGCAGCGACCTTCTTGACCAGGCGGCTTCGGGCGCCGGTGCCGTGGAGGTGTAGGTGGGCGATCGACCTCGAGGCCAGTCGTCCCTCGCCGATGATGTCCTTGCCCTGGGTGACCTCGGCGACCAGAGCAGAGCCGACAACCTTGTCGAACTCGTCGTCCCCTGATTGCTCATCGAGCCGGATGATTGCCGGCGGCGGCCCTGGGATCGCCACCGGTTGGGCGAACCGGTCCGCTATCGGGGCGTCGGCCGGAGGACCACCGCGGAGGGTCACCTCGGTTTCGCCGACGGCCAGCACGGGGTAGTTGCGGCTCGCCCCGAGCAGACCGGCGAGGATTCTCTCGAGGTTGTCTGCGAGGCAGACGTACACCGGCTCGGCGGTCTGGGCTCCCGCCGTGGTGAGGGTGACGCCGGTCATCCTGACCAGCTCGGCCGAGTCGAGTGCTCCATAGCGCTCGGCCTGCTGGTACTCGATGTTGTTGCCTGACTTTCCTTCCGCCGCCAGGAAGCGGTTCTTAGCGGCGTTGAACGCGACGCCATCGATCACACGCGACCGTCGGACGGACCGTGGGGGACCTCAAGGCCTTCCAAGCGGTACCCGATCTCGTAGAGCGGGTTTGGCCACGACGTCGCGGACGGAGAGGTCATGGCGATGAACGTGTTGATCGGTACAAGACGGGCATCCACACCGGGCCTTCCTTCCGCCGCCTCACCCTAGGTGGGGCCGACCTTCCGCCCTGGGATCTCGCTGCGTCCTCGCCGACCGGAACGCCGAGCCCACTCTTCGACGTCGCGTCCGGACCACAGCTTGCAGCGGCCGTGGCCGAGGTCGACAACTGGGCGGGGCATGTCGGGATACCGCCGCTGATACAGCGACACGGTATTTCGCTGGGCGAGCCCAAGCAGCTCTGCAACACCCCACACGTCAATGAGGTCGTCGGTGTCGATGCTCCGGCCCACGGTGCGAAAGAGCCTACAAGCGTTGACCCCGTTGGAGGGGTTACCGTAGCCTACGCTTGTAGACAGATGCTGCCGAAAGTGGCCCCGGCGGTGCGCCAACACCCCGGGGCCTGGCCGACACCTACTGAGAGGTGCAGACATGGGTGACACTACGTCGGAAGGCCTCCCGGCCAACCAGGATCGGCTGCGGGCGCTGCGAGACGATTTGGTTCGCTGCCTTCAGGGCCACCCCGACTCTTCGGACCGAATGCGAGCGCTTGCCAATGAACTTCCAGTCGATCGACGACGTGGAACAGCTCCGCCTGGTGTTCCGCTTCCTGGATTCAACGAGCCGACCCTGGTCTAGCTAGGGAGCGTGAAACGCCCGACGATGTCGCGGTGATCGGCGGATTGCTCAACGCCTGGGTCCGCCCCTGATCTCGCGTTCGCCACTGCTCGCCGGACGTCGCCGCGTAGCTCGATGGCCGTGTTGGGATCAGGGAGCGGCGCTTGCCCGGATTCGCAAGCCTGACGGATCGGGTCCACCGCCAGCTTCCCGAGCCACCGCCAGAACCGTGTTTGGAACTCCTGATCACGGTTGGACACCTCGGCGGCGAGATCGATTCCTGGCACAACGACCGTGAAGAACTGGTAGTAGGTGCCGTCGCGCCAGACCCGAAGGCGCATCTGCCAAGCGTCGACTCTGGATGTGTCCCTCATCCAAGTGTCGATCTCAACGACGTAGCTAGGCATTCTCGGCTCCTGACGGCACCTCGTCGTGGGGATCGGCTGGCGGCGCGTCCTTCAGCGGTGGTGCCCCCGTGCTGCGCAAGTCTTGTCGTCTCTCACGCGCCCGGTTGAGTCGCTCTCGTTGGTACTCAGCCAAGAAGACCAAGACAGCGATTATTCCGCCCGTGACGAGGCCCACGCCGAGACTGCTTCCCTTGTCACCCGGATTCGCCCCTCGCGAGTAGAGCCAGAGGCCGAACAGGATCACGACCACCGAGGTCACGCCCAGGCTCACGAGTGCCGTGGTTGGCCTCCTCCACCAAGAGGCTGACGCATCATCCATTGAACCCTTCCTCGTTGATCGGCGAATCCTCCATCGGTCGGCTCCGCCGCTGGCCAGGAGCCACAGCAAGAACATGATCGCGTTGGTCGTGACGATCAGCGCGGCGGCGACAGCCCAGTTCTCCGCGCCGAACACGACGCCAAGGTCGAAACCCACGGCTCCGCCGAGAGCGATGATCGCGGTCCAGGTGTAGGAGGGCTGGCCGATGACATCGAGGACGCCGTTTAGCTGCGGCCCGCGCTCGAAGGAGCCGAACCGTCGCTCCGCGAGCCGTTCGGCCTCGGCGGGTTCCAGCCATTCCTGCCAGATCTGGACTCGCGGGACCATCCGTTCGGCATGGTGCTGTCGTAGCTCGGGTTGATTGGAAAGGACTGCACGCTCGTAGCGGTCGAGCAGAAGTCGGTCCATAAGCAGGATGGTCTCCACGTAGCGGGTCGTGATGGGGCCGATGATGCCCATGCCCGCGATGGCACAACCCAGAAGCATCCGCAGCCAGCGATAGGGCGGAACCTGGAAGAGGCCGACGTATGCCGTGACCTCCGCAGCGAGGGTGAACGCGATGATCCGCCACAGGATGTCGTTGTTCGTTGTGATGCGCTGGCTCAGGGTTTCGTAGCCGGCAGACAGCAAGGCAGCGCGCGTGGCGTCGTCATCCGGTGTGGATTCGCTCAAGCCGAGCTCCCGCTGTTCGCCGTCGCCCTTTTGAATCGTTCCATTCTCTACCGCCGGGAACCTTCTCTGCTCAGTCTGCTCCAGCGCCGCGCAGGTCCGTTGACGCCGCGCTGAGCCTTGTCTCGATGAGGCCGTTCAGGGCGTCGGCAATCTCTCGGTCTCGGTCCTGGGTGGCGTGTTGGTAGATCAGCGCCGCTCGCGAGGTGGACTGGCCGAACCTGGCCATCAGCTCTTTGGTGCTCGCCCCGGTCATCGCCGCCAGCGTGTTGCCAGTGTGGCGCAGGTCGTGGGGCTTCATCCCCTCGATGTCGAGCGCCTTCATTGCCCGCGCCCAGGCCGTGTACCAGGACGCCCGCCGCAGCGGCTGCCCATCGGGCCCGCAGAACACCAGCCCCTTCTTGCCCGACGCAGCGAACTGGGCGAGATGAGCCTCCAGCTCGGGCTTGAGCATCGCCGGGATGGCCACCGTCCGCACGCCGGCATCCGACTTCGGCGGGCCGAGCACGAGGGTGCCGTCCTTCAGCTGCTGGTACTGCTCGACCACGTTGATGCGACCGTGCAGCAGGTCGACCCGCTCGCGGGTGAGCGCCAGCATCTCGCCGAGGCGGAGCCCGACGAACGCCCCGACGAGCACCATGGCCCGGAACCTCGGCTCGATCACATCCGCGATCTCGAACACCTGCGGGATCGAGGCGATCGGCCGCTCGGGCGTCTTCTCCTGGCCGGCACCCTTGATCACGCACGGGTTCCGCGCCAGGAGCTCATCAGTCACCGCCGTGTTCAGGATGACATGCAGCAGCCGGTAGCACTTGGCCACCGTCGTGTTCCCGGGCTTGTCAGCCTTCAACAGGTCGGCGTGCCAGTCGCGCACCTTCGCCGGCGTGAGCTTCGCCAGCTCGACGTCGCCCAGCACCGGCAGGATGTGCAGCCGCAGCTCACCCTCGTAGAGCTCCACCGTCCGGGGCCGCAAGTCCGGCCGTTGCGCCAGCCACTTCGTGGCGTAGCTGCGCAGCGTCACCTTCCCCGAGGCCGGGTTCACCCACTGCCCACGCTCCATGTCGGCCCGCACCGTCGACAGGTAGGCCTCGGCGTCCCGCTTGGTCCGGAATGTCGTCGGCGCCGCCGACATCTTCCCGTCGACCCGGTAGCGCGCCTGGTACCGACCCGACGGCAACTTCCGGACGCTGCCCCACGCCGCTTTGCCCGCCATGCCCATCACCTGACCTGATCCAGGACCGACGCCGCCGCGCCAGATCGCTCCCGTACGTCACGCCACTATGACACGCCCGGACGGGTGTGGCACGTATGTGGCACAGCGGCCTGGAGACGACGAAACCGGCAGACCTGAGGCCTCCGAAAAGTGCCTCTGACCTGCCGGTTTCTGCGGAGCGGGTGACGAGAATCGAACTCGCGTTCTCAGCTTGGGAAGCTGATGTTCTGCCTCTGAACTACACCCGCAGACGGGCGACACCTTACCTCGGAGCCAGCGACGGCTGATGCCCACCGCCGGGCCAGGACGCATCGACCGACGGTCCGGGAGGTTCACCTCTTCGGCCTCGATGATCTGGACCGGTTCGGGCCCGCCCGCGGCGCCGAGCGTGGTTCCGGGCACGTCGCCGAGAACGGCTCCTGAGACGCGGCCTCCCGCCCCTCGCTCACCCCCGCCCGAGCCTCCCCGCCCCCACGCCTTGTTGGCCTGGCTTCCCGCGCCACCGCAGAATCGGGACCCAGAACGCCCGGTGTCAACCGGAGCCGAGCGCCTCGAACGGCGACGCGACCTCGTAGTCCCGGCGGGCGATGTCGGCCAACGCGACGGCGAGATCGACCTGGGGGACCGGCTGCGGCTGGGCGCAGTAGACGAACGACGTGGTGCAGTAGTCGTCGACCCGCTCGACGATCCCCCAGGCGATCAGCCCCGGCCCGAGGTCGCGCACCCAGCCCGCTCCTGCGGGCGGGTTGGTGCGTTCGTAGGCGGCCATTTGCGACTCCTGCCCGGTGAAGAACAGGGCCGCACCGATCTGCTGGATGGTGACCCGCAGCTTGCTCGTGAACATGATGGGGTCGGGTAGGTGCCAGCGGTAGAACCCGACGAACTCCGGTTGGCCGGCCAGCGGGCCGGCGCCGACATCTTGTCCGACCATCAGCGGTGCGCCCCCGAACGGCGTGGCGTGCGGTCCCATCCCCCAGGCGCTGCCGACGTAGTCCTCGAGGCCGGTGCCGCAGATCGTTGGCAGGGCATCGTCGCCGTCGAGGTACACCTTGACCTCGCCCTCGCCGTACCACATCCCCTCGTCGATCACCCTGACGCCGACGACGCAGCCCAGGAACCGCCCCGGTCCACCCAGCCCCTCGGTGATCACGACGTCGCGCTGCTGCACAGTCGGGTTCTCGCGGCGGAACGCGACGTGCAGGTAGCCCATCTCCTCGCTCAGCTCATGCTGCAGGGTGTAGTCGACCTGGTAGTAGAGCGTGGTGGCCCGATCGGACCCGTTGACGAGCTCGATGCTCATGCCCCGCCGGAAGGGGATCGGCACGTAGCTGTTGAAGCCCCGTCCCTCGTTCACCGCGGTGAGCGCGGAGTGGTAGGCGACGGGTCGACCGTGGGGGAGTCCGAAGAAGTCGAGGCACGGTGCCGACACGCTCGGCTCAGCGGCGCCGTCGTAGAAGACCTCGAGCACCATGCCGCGCATCTGCTCGGGCGGCGCCGGGGGGAACGTCATCCAGAGGTGGCGGACGACGCCTGGGCCCTCGAGGTCGGCCAGCACGATTCGCTCACCGGGGCGCACCCGACGGCTCGGCGCCCCCTTCCGCCCGCCGTGGGCGGTCCCACCGGCGCCGCGCGCCCCGGTCGGATTCTCGAAGGTGGCGGCCCGGGCCTCGAGCCGCGGGTCGATCCAGGCCGGGTAGGCGGCACCGAAGGCATCCATCGCGCCTCCTTACTACACTCGATGAAATGTCCACCGGTGGCGAGGACGCCACACATCCCGGAATCATCGCGGACATCAGCGAGACGCTGTTCAGAGGCATCCGGCGAGTGCCCCTCGAGGGCGAGGGTCCCGGGGGCCAGCCCGAACCCGACGACCGCCCCGACAACAAGGCGCAGTGGGACGAGGTCAACGGGCGGTGGATCGACTGGGACGTGCGGGCGCAGAAGTGGGCGCCCGCTCCCGACGGAGCGGCCTCGCTCGACGCGGCCATGCCCGACACCGAGGCCGCGACCGACGCGGTCAAGGCACCGCCTGGCGGGGCAGCGGAGCCGCCCGCGGATCAGTAGGTGGGCCTGCACTAACGTCCCGCCGATGATCCTGTCCGATCGCACCATCCGTGAGGAGCTCGACGCCGGTCGCATCGTTGTCGATCCGCTCGACCTCACCTGCATCCAGCCCTCGTCGGTCGACCTGCACATCGACCGATACTTCCGCGTCTTCCGCAACCACACGATGGGCCACATCGACGTGAAGCAGAACCTCGAGGATCTCACCGAGCTGGTCGAGATCGCCGAGGAGGATGCGTTCATGCTCCACCAAGGCGAGTTCGTGCTGGGCTCCACGATCGAGCGGGTGGCACTACCCACTGACATCGTGGCCCGACTCGAGGGCAAGTCCAGTCTCGGCCGTCTCGGCCTGCTGATTCACTCCACCGCAGGGTTCGTGGACGCCGGGTGGGACGGCCAGCTCACCCTCGAGCTGTCCAACGTGGCCAACCTGCCCATCACGCTCTACCCGGGCATGAAGATCGGCCAGATCTCCTTCATCCGCATGACCACACCCGCCGACGTGCCCTACGGTTCGGCCGCGGTGGGCAGCAAGTACCAGGGCCAACGTGGCCCGCGCCCGAGCCGCTACTGGGAGAACTTCACGACCGAGTGAGGGCTCGGCTCAGGCCACGGTCATCGAGACCTCGGCCGGACGGACGAGTGTCTGGAAGACCACGCAATAGCGCTCGGTCAGCTCCACCAGCTTGGCCACCTGGTCCGGCTCGGCGTCCGTCGTCAGGTTGAACGCGAGCCGGATGTCGGTGAAGCCGACTCGGGCCTCCTTGTCCACGCCCAGGGTGCCCCGGAAGTCGAGATCGCCTTCCACGTGCACGGCCCCTGAGACGTCGATCCCCATCGAGGTGGCCACCGAGCGCAGGGTCACCCCGGCGCACGCAGCCAGGGCCTGCAGGAGCATGTCGCCCGAGCATGCCGACAGCCCGTCACCTCCCGTACCTGGGTGCAGACCGGCTTCCACCAGCGCCTGGCCTGTCTGCACCGAGCAGGTCACGCCTTCTCCGAGGGCGCCATCGGCCCGAAGGGTGATCCGTGCCGACGACGGTTCGTCGCGGTAGCGCTGCTTGATCGGGGCCTGTGTCGCCTTCAGCTCGTCACGGTTCATGGATGCTCCTCGCTCGGGGGTCGGCGGACTCCAGATATTCCTCCGGGCCCATCCCACGGTGGGTCGCGGTACGGACCCGCCCCGCTCAGCCCTGCAGGTCGGTGAGGCCGCGCCCGGCGATGGTCTGGTGGGTCCGGTAGGCCTCGCGCTCCTCGGGCGTGCGGCCCAGCACCGTGGTCACCAACGCCAGGAAGTCGTTGGCGTGGAACGGTCGGGTGATGAACTCGTCCACCCCCGAGTCGAAGGCCAGCACCCGGTTGACCGTGGTCGTGGCCACGATGATGACGGCGGGGTTCTCCAGCTCGGGCTTGCGCCGGATGGCTTCCAGCACCGAGAAGCTGGTGGCCGTGCCCGCGGTGAAGTCGAGGATCACCGCGTCGATCGAGGACTGGTGTGCAGTGAGCTCTTCCAGGGCGCCGTCGCTGCTGTGGGCCCGGAACGCCACCAGGTGACCCGACGATTGCAGCACCCGGCACAACAGCTCGCACATGTCCTCGTCGTCGTTGACGACCAGGACGCCCTTGGAGACATCTGGGGGAGCCTCGGCCTCGGCGGCCGCGGCCCGGTCAGTCTTGGACCGTCTCAGCAACGAGCTCGTTCCTTCTTTCGCCCTCTTCGATGGCGTCGAGGAGGTGCATGGAGATGTCGGCCACCTTCAGCTCGTCCTCCTCTTTGCCCTGACTCTTCACTCCGTCGTCGATCATGATGTAGCAGAACGGGCAGGCTGTGGCGATCCGGCTGGCCCCGGTGGCGATCAGCTCCTGGCTGCGCTCCACGTTCACCTGCTTGCCGATCGACTCCTCCATCCACATGCGGGCGCCGCCAGCTCCGCAGCACATGCCCTTGGTGCCGTTGCGGCTGGCTTCGACCACCTCGATCCCGCCCAGCGAACCGATCACGTTGCGCGGGGCCAGGTACACGTCGTTGTGGCGGCCCAGGTAGCACGAGTCGTGGTACACGACCCGCTCATCGAGCCGCGCCTGGCTGAGGTCGAGGCGGCCCGAGTCGATCAGGAACTCGAGGAACTGGCTGTGGTGCACCACCTCGTAGTTGCCGCCGAGCTGGGGGTACTCGTTCTGAAGGGTGTTGAAGCAGTGCGGGCACTGGGTGACGATCTTGCGCACGCCCATGCCGTCGAGGGTCTCGATGTTCTGAGTGGCCAGCATCTGGAAGATGTACTCGTTGCCCGATCGGCGGGCCGGGTCGCCGGTGCACATCTCCGACGGCCCGAGGATGGCGAAGCTGATGCCGGCTCGCTGCATCAGCTTGGACATGGCCTGGGTGACCTTCTTGTTCTTGTCGTCGAACGAGCCGGCGCAGCCCACCCAGTACAGGTACTCGGCCTCCAGCGGGCTGGTGCCGTCCACGATCTCGATGCCCTCGAGCTTGTCGGCCCAATCGGCCCGATCGGCCTGGCTCATGCCCCACGGGTTGCCCGAGTTCTCCATCGACCGGTATGCGTTGCCCAGCTCTGTGGGGAAGTTGGACTCCATCAGCGACAGATAGCGCCGCATGTCGAGGATCTTGTCCAGGATCTCGATGTTGACCGGGCAGATCTCATCGCACGCCTTGCACGACGTGCACGACCACAGCTCCTCGGCTGTGATCCGCTCGAACACCGAGTCCGCCGACACCACGATGTCGGCATCCAGCCCGATCGGGGGCGACACCGCCGGGTCGCCGGTGCGGGCCATGACCTCGCCGGTCTTGAGCACGATCTCGCGGGGATCGAGTGGCTTGCCGGTGGCATGGGCAGGGCAGACGCTGGTGCAACGGCCGCACATGGTGCAGGCATCGGTGTCGAGCAGCTGCTTCCAGGTGAAGTCCTCGACGGTGGAGGCGCCGAAGCTCTCGAGCTCGGTCTCCATCAGGTTGGGCATCGGCTTCATGGCGCCCTTGGGGCGATCACGATCGCGCAGGTACATGTTCAGCGGGGCGGTGAACATGTGGCGCAGCATGGTGGTCGACAGGATGGCCAGGAAGACGAAGAACGTGAGCACGTGGATGATCCACCACACCTCGTGCCAGCCGGCCAGGTGGCTGGTGTTCTGCACCGCCTTGGCGATGGGCCAGCCCACGTAGGACCACTTCTCGATCGGGTTCATGCCGTCAAGGGCGATGCGGTAGCCCTCGGTGATGAAACCGGTCACCGCGAAGCTCAGGAAGACGCCCAGGATCACGGCGTGTTCGGGCTTGGTCTTGATGCGGATGCGGTAGGGCCGCTGCACGTAGCGGCGCACGAGCGCCCACACGACGCCGATGAGCAGGGCCAGCCCGGCCGTGTTGGCCACCACCTTGAACCCGGCGTACACGTCGCCGTGTAGGAACTTCAGGCTGGTGGGCATCTGGTGGTTGATCTCGCTCACCGTGGTCACCCCGAGCAGCACCAGGAAGCTGAAATAGATGAGCGAGTGCATGATGCCTGCGGCCGGGTCGCGCAGCAGGGTCCGCATGTAGGCCCCAGCCCGGAAGTCACGCAGGCGTCGGCCCACGTTCTCCGGGGTGGTGGCCCGGTTGTCGGGGCGACCGCGTTCCCAGTTCTTGGTGCGCTGGGCGAACAGGACTGCGCCGTAGATGAGCAGAACGGGCACGACGATGTAGAAGCAGACGACCAGGGCGACGGGGATGCCGCCGAACACCTCGCGCTCGTTGGCCCGAATGGTCCACCTGTGAGCTGGAGAACGCCCAGCCGCTGAGGCCCGACAGCACCGTCACGACCGCGAATCCGATGCCGATGCCGAGGATGATCTTTCGGGCCATGCCGAACTTTGCGCTCATACGGTCACTGAACGTACTCGCGGTGCAGGAGCGGAACTGCAATCACCGTGCCGGAGGGACCCGATCAGCCGTAGAGATGCTCGTCGAGGGCGCGGACCTGCTCGGCCAGGGTGGTCAGCATCTTGCGGCTCAGGCCCGGGACCTCCTCGAGCAGCGACAGGAACTCGCGCTGGCCCAGCACCAGGAGGCTGAGGTCCGTCTTGGCCGTGACCGTGGCCGTCCGGGGGCCCCCGTCGAGCAGCGCCAACTCCCCGAAGTGATCGCCGGGGCCGAAGTTGGCGATCGTCTTGCCGTCACGAGACACCACCGCGTCGCCCGACAGGATGATGAAGCACTCGCGGCCCACCTTGCCCTCGACCACCACCGCTCGCCCGGCGACGACCTCGATCTCGTCGGCCGCTCGCGCCACCTTGGTCAGCTCCCGTTTGGAGAACGTCGAGAACAGTGGAACGGTGGCCAACTGCTCGAGGTAGGTGCCTTGGCTTGCCATGTGCCGAGCTTAGGTCCGACCGTCCGGCCATGAGGGTGGCGCCGGCAGTCGAACGCGAGAGCGCGCCGGTCGTGGCCGAGGACCCCAGGGTCGGGCCACGGTCTGGTGTCGGTCCGGCCGCGGCCGTTCACCGGCGGGAAACAGTCGCGAAATGTTCGTCTCGTACCGTCGGGCCATGGATGTCGTGCTCTTGCGGTGGCCGCTCGAGGAACCGCGTCGTCAACGGTTGGCTGAGGAGGAACGGATGCGCCTCCTCCTGGTCGAAGGAGGGGCGGCCGCACCGCGCTGTGAGGACTGCCTGGAGGACTGGATACGGGTGCCGGCCGACGAGGCCGACCTGCGGGCTCGGATGGAAGCCCTCACCCGCCGCCACCACGCCCATGGTCAGGACCGTCCGGTGCTCGATCTCGACGGGTTGCTGCGGTTCTCGGGTGGCTGGGTCTCGCTCCCGCCGGTGGAGGCCCGCCTCACCGCCGCGCTGCTCGAACGCTACGAGACGGTGGTGAGTCGCGAGCAGCTGGCCCGGTCCGGCTGGCCCAAAGGGGCGCCGGGTCGAAACGCCCTGGATGTGCACGTGTTGCGGCTGCGGCGCCGGATCGCGGCGCTCGACCTGTCCATCAAGACGGTGCGTTCCCGGGGATACCTGCTCGAGCCCAGCGCCCGCGCTTCGGGCAGCGATATCGGCCCGGACCAGGAGGCTCGCCGAGCCTGACCCACCCACGACACGGCGGCACGGGTGTGCCGTCCAGGGGGTTGGTCGCTGCGGCGTCGCTCAGGGACGGGCTTCGGCCTGGCGGGCCACGGCTTCGGCCGCGGCGCGAGCTGCCTCGACGTCACCCAGGTACCGGTCGTCGACAGCCAGGGCCTGGGCCGGGCGGAAGTCCTCGCCCAGCTCGTAGCGGATGGGCACGCCGGTGGGCAGGTTCAGCTCGGCGATGTCGTCGTCGGAGATCCCGTCGAGGTGCTTGATGAGCGCCCGCAGGCTGTTGCCGTGGGCCGCCACCAGCACGGTGCGCCCGCCGGCCAGATCGGGCACCAGCGCGTCGTACCAGTACGGCAGCATCCGGGCCACCACGTCCTTGAGGCACTCGGTGGCCGGCAGCACGTCGGGAGCCAGTCCGGCGTAGCGGGCGTCGAAGCGGGGATGGCGCTCGTCGTCGGGGTCCAGTGCCGGCGGCGGCACGTCGTAGCTGCGGCGCCACACCTTGACCTGCTCGGCCCCGAACTGGGCGGTGGTCTGGGCCTTGTCCTGGCCCTGCAGCGCGCCGTAGGAGCGTTCGTTGAGCCGCCAGCTGCGCCGCACCGGCAGCCACGACCGACCCATCTCGGCCAGGGCCAGCTCCGCGGTGCGGATGGATCGCACCTGCACCGATGTGTGGACCACGTCCGGCGCCACGCCGGCCTCGGCCAGGGCCGTGCCGGCTGCCCTGCCCTCGGCCCGGCCTTGCTCGGTCAGGTCCGCATCGAACCAACCGGTGAAGAGGTTGAGCTGGTTCCACGTGCTCTGGCCGTGGCGCAGGAGGATCAAGGTGTGGCTCACGGGCCGAGATCGTAGCCAGTGCCCGACCAGAGATTTGTGCCGCGTGAGTTGATAATCATCCACTCAACTTTTATCCTGTAGTGCAACGCAATCTTTCGATCTGCAACACCCCCCGGTGGGAACCCCCCACAACTACCAGCAACCATCAGGAGATACATCATGGCCAAGGCCGTCGGCATCGATCTCGGAACCACCAACTCGGTCGTCGCCGTCCTCGAAGGCGGTGATCCCGTCGTGATCCCCAACGCCGAAGGATCCCGCACCACCCCGTCGGTGGTGGCGTTCGCCAAGAACGGCGAGGTCCTCGTCGGTGAGGTGGCCAAGCGCCAGGCGATCACCAACCCCGACCGCACCATCCGCTCGGTCAAGCGCCACATGGGCACGAGCTGGAAGATCGACATCGACGGCAAGGACTACGCCAGCCAGGAGATCTCGGCGCGCACGCTGATGAAGCTCAAGCGCGATGCCGAGGCCTATCTGGGCGACACCGTCAGCCAGGCCGTCATCACGGTGCCCGCCTACTTCGACGACGCCCAGCGCACCGCCACCAAGGAAGCCGGCCAGATCGCCGGCCTCGAGGTGTTGCGCATCATCAACGAGCCGACGGCCGCGGCGTTGGCCTATGGACTCGACAAGGAAGATGCCGACCAGACCATCCTGGTCTTCGACCTGGGCGGCGGCACCTTCGACGTGTCGGTGCTCGAGATCGGCGATGGGGTGTTCGAGGTCAAGTCCACCCACGGTGACACCAACCTGGGTGGCGACGACTGGGACCAGCGCGTCATCGACTGGCTCGTGGACTCGTTCAAGGGCGACCACGGCGTCGACCTGGGCAAGGACAACATGGCCCTCCAGCGCCTGAAGGAGGCGGCCGAGAAGGCCAAGATCGAGCTGTCCGCCGTCCAGCAGACCCAGATCAACCTGCCCTTCATCACCGCCACCAACGAGGGCCCACTGCACCTCGACTATCAGCTCACCCGCTCCAAGTTCCAGGAGCTGACCGCCGATCTGCTCGAACGCTGCAAGGTTCCGTTCGAGCAGGCGGTCAAGGACGCCGGGCTGGCCAAGGGTGATCTCGACCACGTGATCCTGGTCGGCGGCTCCACCCGCATGCCGGCGGTGGCCGACATGGTCAGCGAGTTCACCGGCAAGGAGCCCAACAAGTCGGTCAACCCCGACGAGGTGGTGGCCATCGGCGCGGCGGTGCAGGCCGGCGTGCTCAAGGGCGAAGTGAAGGACGTCCTGCTGCTCGACGTGACCCCGCTGTCGCTGGGCATCGAGACCAAGGGCGGCGTGATGACGCGCCTGATCGAGCGCAACACCACGATCCCGACCCGCCGCACCGAGGTGTTCACCACGGCGGACGACAACCAGCCGTCGGTGGAGATCCACGTGCTCCAGGGCGAGCGCGACATGGCCTCCTACAACAAGACCCTCGGCAAGTTCCAGCTGGTCGACTTGCCGCCCGCGCCCCGCGGCGTGCCCCAGATCGAGGTCACCTTCGACATCGACGCCAACGGCATCGTGCACGTGTCGGCCAAGGACCGGGCCACCTCCAAGGAGCAGTCGATGACCATCACCGGTCAGAGCTCGCTCGACAAGGACGCCATCAACCAGATGATCAAGGACGCCGAGGCCCACGCCGAGGACGACCGCCGGCGCAAGGAGGAGGCCGAGGTCCGCAACAACGCCGACAGCCTCGTCTACCAGACCGAGAAGCTGCTCAACGACCAGGGCGACAAGATCTCCCCCGACGAGCGCAAGACGGTCGAGGACCGCCTGGCCGACGTCCGATCGGCCCTGTCGGGCAGCGATGTCGAGGCCATCCGCACCAACACCGAACTGCTCATGAACGCCAGCCAGGACTTCACCCAGAAGCTGTACCAGGCGGCAGCCGAGGCCGACGCGGCAGGCGGTGCGGCACCCGGTGGGGCCGGCGCGACCAACGAGGCACCCAACGACGATGACGTCGTGGACGCCGAGATCGTCGACGACGACGAGGCCAGCTGAGCATGGCCCGATCCGATGACGAACCCACGAAGGGCCAGCCGGCCACGGGTTCGGGGGGAACGAGTCCCTCCGAACCCGGCGACCCGGCCGGCTCGGATCCCGACGATCCAGTGTCGGCACTCAACGATCTGATGAGCGGCGCCGAGGCCGAGGCCGAGGCGGCGGCCGACGAGATCGACGAGGAGCTGGGCCAGATGCTGGCCGGCACCGACAACCACGCCCTGATGGCCGAGCGCGACGAGTTCCGCGATGCGCTCCAGCGCCTCAAGGCCGAGTTCGACAACTACCGCAAACGTACGGCCAAGGCCGACGCCGAGACCCGTGAGCGGGCCTCGGAGGCGCTGGTGGTCGAGCTGCTGCCGGTGCTCGACGCCTGCGACGCGGCGGTGGTTCACGATGCGCCCGACGTCGGGCCCATCTCCAAGATGCTGCTCGAGACCCTGCAGAAGCAGGGACTCGAGGCCATGGTGGTGGAGGGGCAGGTGTTCGACCCGCTGATGCACGAGGCGGTGCTGCACGAACCGGGTGAAGGCGGCGAGATCGTCGTCACCGAAAGCTTGCGCACCGGCTATCTCTGGAAGGGTCGCGTGCTGCGGCCCGCCATGGTCAAGGTCAAGGGCTGACCGATCGGCGGCAGCCGATCGGCGCCGTCAGAACAGGAGAGCAGGCCGTTGGCGCCACAGCGCGAATGGTTCGAGAAGGACTACTACAAGACGCTCGGCGTCTCTGAGAGCGCGTCCGCCAAGGACATCACCAAGGCCTACCGCAAGCTGGCCCGCGAGCTGCATCCCGATGCCAACCCCGGCGATGTCAGCGCCGAGGACCGGTTCAAGGAGGTCTCGGCCGCCTACGACGTGGTGGGTGACGAATCCAAGCGCAAGGAGTACGACGAGGTCCGTCGACTGGGTCCGATGGGAGACATGGGCGCGGGTGGTCCGGGGTTCGGTCGCGGCTTCGGTGCCGGCCCCCCGGGCGGCCACGGCGACTTCAACTTCACCTCCACCGACATCAACGATCTGTTGGGGGGCCTGTTCGGCCGCGGCGGCCGGGGTGGAGACGGTGGGGCCTCGCGCGGCCCCGGTCCCCAGCGCGGCGCAGACCTCGAGGCCGAGCTGCACCTGGGCTTCCTCGAGGCCGTCAATGGGGTGGAGACCTCGGTCAACCTCACTTCGGAGGCGGCCTGCTCCACCTGCCACGGCAGCGGAGCCAAGCCGGGGACGGCACCGGTCACCTGCCCGCGCTGCAACGGTCGCGGCGTGCTCGACGACAACCAGGGTTTCTTCTCGTTCAGCTCCCCCTGCCCGCAGTGCGGCGGTCGAGGCACGCTGGTCACCGAGCCCTGCCCGACCTGCCACGGCCGAGGCGTGGAGCGGCGACGCCGCGAGGTCAAGGTGCGCATCCCCGCCGGGGTGACCGACGGCCAGCGCATCCGCATCAAGGGCCGGGGTGGTCCCGGCCGCAACGGCGGGCCGCCCGGCGATCTCTACGTGATCGCGCGACGTGGCCGTCGACAAGCTGTTCGGCCGCGACGGCCGCAACCTCACCCTGACCGTGCCGGTGACCTTCCCGGAGGCGGCCCTGGGCACCAAGCTCAAGGTCCCCACGCTCGAGGGTGATCCGGTCACGCTCAAGCTTCCGAGCGGCACCAGCTCAGGACGGGTGTTCCGAATCAAGGGCCGTGGTGTGCCGGCCAAGAAGGGTCGCGGTGACCTGATGGTCACCATCGAGGTGGCCGTTCCGACCAAACTGACCAGTGAAGAGCGCCGCGCCGTCGAGGCCTTGGCCGAGGCCACCACGGCGTCGCCCCGAACGCACCTCGGGGTGTGAACCATGGGAGGTAGGTAGCCATGAGCGACAGCTCCCGATCCCGAGCGGTCTACGTCATCTCGGTGGCCGCCGAGCTGGCGGGCGTGCACCCCCAGACCCTGCGCATCTACGAGCGCAAGGGCTTGCTCGAGCCGGCGCGCACCGGCGGCGGCAGCCGGCGCTACAGCGACGAGGACATCCATCTGCTCCAGCGCATCCAGGACCTCACCGAGTCGGGTCTCAACTTGGCCGGGGTCAAGCGCGTGCTCGAGCTCGAAGCCGAGAACGAGCGGCTGCGTCGCGAGCTGGAGGATGCCCGCTCCCAGGCCACCGAAGCGGTGGAGCGGACCCACCGCAAGTACCGCCGCGACCTGGTGCCGTTCAGCCAGGCCGTCATGGTCTACGGCCGGGACCGCTCGATCTTCAGCGATCGCTGAGGTTGGTGGGCTCTGCCCCAATCGGCGCTTTCTTGACCTACCCGTGGGGGACAGACGCCGAAGTGGGCTTCGTCGGCCACGGCCCGCCGGTTCGGCTCAGCCCTCGGGATCGGACCCGAGACCCGGCGAGCTGTCCGGGCTGTCGGGCAGCTCGACGGCGGTCACCATCTCCGCGCCCCACCGCGTCATGGACCCTTCCTCGCCTGCCATGAGCCGCTTCCAGATCCGCTGGAGTGGGAACACCAATGACCCGTCCACCATCACCAGCTGGGTGTCGGTGGCCGCGGCCTTGTCGTCGTCGAGGCCGCCCCAGTGCCACTCGCCCCCCGTCGCTCGGCGCAACACCTCGCCGCAGTAGCTGCCCAGGGCGAACATCCATGGGCCCAGCCGATTCGACAGCAGGGTGTCAGTGGCCTCGGAGCTCGGGTCGGCGTGCTCGTCCAGGAACCGATCCACCTCGGCCAGGCTGGCCAGGGTGAAGTCCAGCTGGTAGCCGTAGCCGGCCAAGTCCGTTGCGATCTGATCAGCCGCACTGGCGATGTCCTCGTAGATGGTGCCCACGAACGGTCTCCTGGAGCTCGATGCTCGCAAAGGTCTGGTGCCAGCCGGGCCGACGCCTGCGAGACTCCCATCATGGTGGCCGAGCGCTGCGGCGAATGCCGATTCGATGGTGGTCGGTGGACCGACCAGGACGTGCTCACCACCCTCGGCGCGTTGGGGCGGCTCTGGGACGGCTACCTGGACGGAACCGTGGACCGGGTGCTGCACACCCGTCCGAGCCCGCAGCAGTGGTCCGTCGCCGAGTACACCCAGCACCTGGGCGAGACGCTCTGGGCCATGCGCTTCCTGGTCGCGGTGGCCCGGGAGACGCCGGGCCACGACCTGGGCGAGGTGCACGGCCGACCCTTCGATCCCGAACCGGCCACCGTCGACCTCGCCGCGGCACGGGACCGGCTCTCGGCGGAAGCCGCGGCAGTTGGCCGGTGCCCTGGCCGACGTCGAGGTCGACTCGTGGCCGTCGGCCACCGTCGCCTTCAGCGGCCAGATGGTCGATCTGGGGTGGATCGGTCGCCACGGCCTTCACGACGCGATGCATCACCTCCACGATGTCGGGCGCATCCGGGTCGCCTTGGGCGACGCGGTGCCCCACCAGCTCGGCCAGGTCACCCATCTCGCGGTCTCGGGTGGCGGTGTGCCCAAACGTGGCGTAGACCGCGTCGAGGTGGGTTGGTCCGGCGTCGACGGTGATGTGCAGACCGATCGTCGTCACCACGGTCGACCGTTCCAGGCCCTGTGCTTGTGGAGCGCCGAGGTGATCGCCGCCCTCCAGCACGAAGGCCACCCCATCGACGCCGGTCTTGCCGGGCGAGAACATCACCGTGGCCGGCGTGGACTGGGCCACCTTGCGGCCGGGAACCGTCGTGCTCGTGGGGACGGTTGTAGGCGAGATCTCGTCGTTCGCCACGCCCTGTGCCAAGAACGCCGACTGGTTCGCCGATGGCCACTTCCGTCGGATGGACCACGACGACCACGCCGATTCGAGCCGCCTCTACGCCACGGTCCTGCGGCCAGGGCACGTCCAGCTGGGTGACGCCGTCGAGATCGAGCCGGTCGACCCTTCGGCCTGATCGTCAGTCGCGCACCGACAGGCTGAGGGCGAAGTCGCCGGCTGGGTCGGTCATCCACCGCTCGACCCGGAGCCCGGCTTCGGCCAGCTCGGCCTCCACCCCGGAGCGCCGGAACTTGGCGCTGATCTCGGTGCGCATCTCCTCGCCGGCCGTGAACGTCACCTCCAGATCGAGGGCGCGCACCCGCACGGTCTGGTCGATCCGTGAGCGGAGTCGCATCTCGATCCACTCCTCGACGGGATCGAAGCGGGCCACGTGGACGAACTGCTCGAGGTCGAAGTCCGCGTCCAGCTCCCGGTTGACCACGGCCAGCACGTTGAGGTTGAACGCCGCGGTCATCCCGGCGGTGTCGTCGTAGGCGGCCTCGAGGCGAGCCACGTCCTTGACCAGGTCGGTACCGAGCAGCAACCGGTCGCCCGGCGCCATGCCATCGGCCAGGTCGGCGAGGAAGCGCTTGCGGTCCGCCGGCGCGAAGTTCCCGATCGTCCCGCCCAGGAAGACGACCAGGCGGCGGCCGCCGCCGGGGCAACTGGCCGAGGTGGCGCTCGAAGTCGCCCACCACGGCGTGCACCTCGACTCCGGGGTACTCGGCGCTGATGGCCTCGGCCGCGGATCGCAGCGTGGTCTCGCTGATCTCGAACGGCCCGAAGCGGGCGAGCTGGCCGGCCCCGGCCAGGGCGTCGAGCAGCACCCGGGTCTTGTCCGAGGTGCCCGAGCCCAGCTCGACCAGGGTGTCGGCCTGGGAGGCAGCCGCGATGGCGGGCGCTTCGGCCCGCAGGATCTCGCGCTCGCGTTCGGTGGGGTAGTACTCGGGCAGGCGGGTGATGGCGTCGAACAGCTCGCAGCCCCGGTCGTCGTAGAACCACTTGGGCGGCAGCTCCTTGGGGGCGGCGCGCGAGGCCGCGGCGCACATCGGCCCGCAGCGCGTCCTCCAGGTCGTTGGGGCCCATCAACACGTCGATGTGGACGCCGGACCCGTTCGCCGTGACGGCAGTTGGGTGCGGGCTTCGGGTCGAGGGGTGCGCTCATGGGTGGACCTCCGCGGTGGTCGGGCCGAACTGGAGGAGCGAGGCGGCGCCCTCGACCACGCGCACCAGCGTGTGATCGGGCACCTCCTGCCAGTCCGGATCGTCGTCGTAGGGCTCAGAGGCCACGATCACCGAGCCCGGTAGAGGCACGTCGCGACGCACGAACAGGCTGTTGCCCCAGCGTGTCGCCACCAGTTCGTGGCCGTCGGTGAGCACGAAGTTGTACTTGCCCAGCGGCAGGTCGCCGGGACCCGGCTGGTCGGGCCGGGGGGCATGACCCTCGGCTTCGGGTTGCGCCAGCGACAGCACCACACCCGTCAGCGCCGCGGCCAGATCCTCGCCCGCGGCCAGCCGATCCAGCACCAGGCCGAAGAGGACCTCGCTGTCGGCATCGCTGGTGATCGATGCCGCTGTCTCAGGGGTCAGGTCGGCCCGCAGTTGCTCACGCCGGCCCTCGGCGATATCCGGCCACGAAGCCGTTGTGGGCGAAGGCCAGCTGGCCCCGCACGAACGGGGCGCTGCCGGCCACCTCGGTGGGCGAACCCGGCGACTTGTGTCGCACGTGGGCCACGAACCGCCCGGCCTGGAGGGTGGCCAGCTCGGCCAGGCCGTTGGCGTCGTCGGGCATGGACTCGGCCGACCGGTAGCGCATGGGGGCCTCGTCGATCGTGGCGGCGTCGGGCAGCTCGGGGTACCAGGCGATCCCCCAGCCATCGGGGTTCACGGTGCCACTCGTCTGGAGGCGAGACGCCGTGCACTGCACGAGCAGCGAGTGGGCCGGGTCGACCAGCAGCTCGGCGACGGGCACGGGGGGGCCCCAGTAGGCCAACAGGCGGCACATGGCTCAGGCGTCCTGGGCGCAGCGGAAGCCGGCGAAGATCTGGCGGCGGATCGGGTAGTCCCAGTTGCGGAACGACCCCCGCACCGCGCTCGGGGTCGGTGGCCCAGGAACCGCCCCGCAATACCTTGTACTCAGGGCCCCAGAACACCTCGGAGTACTCCCGGTAGGGCCAGGCCTCGAAGCCGGGGTACGGCTGGAAGTCCGACGCCGTCCACTCCCACACGTCGCCGATCATGCGCCCGACAGCCCCATCGACTCACCCCCGCGGCGGTGGCCCGGGCCGGCGTCGGCCCGTCGAGGCGCTGTCCCAGGTTGGCCAGCACCGAGCTGGGCGGGGCGTCGCCCCACGGCCACCGGGTGGACGTCGCATCGCTGGGCCCCCCCACCGCAGCCCGCTCCCACTCGGCCTCGGTGGGCAGACGCTTGCCGGCCCAACGGGCGTAGGCGTCAGCCTCGTACCAGCCGACATGTTGCACGGGTTCGTCGAGGTGGTCGTCGAGGTCGCACGTCCGGCCGAATCGCAGGATGGTCCACGACCCGGGCGCGCCGCGCTGCCAGAACTGGGGATGCGCGAGCTGCTCGTCCAGTCGCCACGCCCAGCCCGACCGGTTCCACAGACGGGCATCCCCGTATCCGCCGTCGTCGATGAAGGCCAGGAAGTCCCGGTTGGTGACCGCCACGGCGTCCATCCGGAAGGGGGCCAGGTCGACAAGGTGCGCCTGACGCTCGTTGTCATAGGCCCACGGCTCGCTCGACGTGCCCAACGGGAAGGGCCCGCCGTCGATCGCCACCATGCCATCGAGGCCTGGTTCGGGCACTGGCGATGCCACCGGCACGGCTCCGGCATCCAAGGATGAGGAGTTGGCGGCGACCTCCTCGGTGGTCGGGCCGCCCGGTCCCTCTGCAACCGAGGGTGGTGGGGTCGAGGCCGACCCACGCAGCTGATGGGTGGCGAGCAGCGTCTCGTCGTGCTGGTGCTCGTGCTGGATCACCATCCCGTACACGAAGTGATCGGCCAGCAATCGGGCTGCCGGCGGGTCGGCATCGAGTCGGTCGAGGCGCTCGAGCAGGTCGAGCACCTCGCCGCGGACATGGCGGAGGTAGGCGCGGGCCTCGGCCGGACCCAGCACCGGTAGCGACGGGCGTTCCCAGCGCGGGTGCTCGAACGCGTTGTAGAGATCGTCGAGCTCGGGATCGATGGCCGGGCGGCCGTCGATGGCGCGCAGCAGCCAGAGCTCCTCGTAGTTGCCGATGTGGGCCAGGTCCCAGACCGACGGCGACATCAGGGGCGACACCTGGGCGCGTTGATCGTCCTCGCTCAACAGGTCGACCAGCCCGAGGGTGCGCTGGCGGGCGCGCTCGAGCTCGGCAGCCACCGAGGACACGTCGGGGGCGAGCTCGGGTGCCGACGTGCGCATCAGCGGGCCGTTCCCACCAGGGCCGCCTCGGGGCTCTCGGCGGGCGGGAACAGGTCACCGGTCCGGCGCCAGGAGTCGACCCGGTCATCGGCCGGCGAACGACCCCGGCGCACCCATCGATCGGCGTAGGCGTCGACCAGGTCGCGCCGTTCCGTTCCCACACCCGCCGTGGCCAGCGCCTCCAGTGCCAGGTCGAACACCGCGATGGCGCTGCAGCCCAACACCGGGTGAGCGAGGCCGAGCTGCGCCGCGTCGACCCAGAGCTCGGCGCTGTCGGCCAGCAGGTCGTCGAGCTGGGGGGCCAACGCGGGCTCGCCCAACAGGGCGCCGGTCACCGCCACCGCCACCTGCCAAGCCGGTGACGGCAAGGCGTCGAACATGCGCAGCTCCAGCCAGCCCTTGGGTCGCACGGGCGGGAACAGCGTGGTCAGGTGATAGCGGAGATCGTCGAGGGTGGGCCATCCCAGCTCGTGGCCGTCTGCCACCCAGTCGCCGAATCGCAGGGGTTCGATCATGGGGACGAATCCCTCGCCCGCCGCGTCGACCAGCATGACGCGGGCGTGGAGGGCGTAGCTGGTCCAAGCCGACACCGGCTCCCGGTCACAGGTGACCGGCGCGGACCGGCTGGGGTCCAGCGACCACCAGGCCCGCAGCCTGCTGGACTGCCAGCCGCTGGGCTGGCCCCCGGAGAAGGGCGAGTTGGCGAAGCAGGCGATGAGCGTGGGTCCCAGCCGGTTGGCCAGCCGCCAACGCGGCACGACCTGGTCGCGGCTCGCCCAGCCCGACGTTCACCTGGATGGCCGCGGTGTTGCACATCATGGTGCGACCGGCGCGACCCAGGTGGTCGAAGTACCGCTCCATGGCCTGGTAGCGGGGGGCGACCGCCACCCGCTCCGGCGGCCGCAACGGGTCGGCGCCCATGGCGATCAGCTCGACCTGACAGGCTTCGCACGCCTGGTCGAGCACGGCCAGATCCGCGGCCGCCGCCACGCACACGTCGTCGATGGTGCGGAACGGCGCCGAGCTCAACTCGAGCTGGCCGCCGGGCTCGAGTGTGAGATGGCTCCCAGCCGGCAATGGTGACAGGCGCTCGATCAGCGCGGTCGCCTCACTCACGGGCAAGCGGCGGTCGCGTCGCCCCTGGCTGGTGAGCCACTCGAGCTCCACGCCCAGGCCGTGGGCGTCGGCCGACGGGCCGAACACCTCCTCGGCCACGAGCGCGGCCACCTGGTCGGTGGTCAGCGACCGCCGCGCGCCGGGCACGTCAGTGGTGACCGAACCGGGAGTGCACCCAGTCGGTGTCGCGGATGGCGGGCAGGCGGATCCAGGCGTGCTGGCGCCACATCGTGGGGAGCGGGCTGCTCGGGGCGTCCACCTTGCTGGCCTCCTTCGCCGGACCCTCGGCGAGCGTCGGGTATCGCCGGTTCGCATCACGCTACCCAGGAGTCGTCGTGTCTAGCTGGGACGGGGCCGCAGTTTCGCGAGTGTTTTCCCGCCGGCTCCTGGTCGTTCCCGGCGACGGCGGTCAACCGTTGCCGGTGACCCGACCCGGCGCGAGGGTGATCAGGAGCCGGTGTTCCGACCGCTACCGGTGGACGTCGATCCAGAACTTGATATACTCACTATCAAGTTTCCTAAGTGCCTATTGTGTGGAGATCCCGTTGGCTCTCGATCCGAATCGTTGGACCCTCAAGACCCAGGAAGCATTGAACCACGCCATCGAGTCGGCGCGGACCAACGCCAACCCTGAGGTCACGCCGGACCATCTCCTGGTCGCGCTGCTGGGCCAGGACGAAGGTGTCGTGCTCCCGATCCTGGCCAAGGTGGGCAAGCCGCCCTACCAGGTGGGTACCGACGCCGAAGCCGCGGTCGAGCGGCTGCCCAAGGCGTACGGCAGCGATGCCCGCATGAGTCGCGAGCTCACCACGCTGCTCGACGTGGCCGACGCGGCGCGCCGAGAGCTGCACGACGAGTACCTGTCCACCGAGCACCTGCTCCTGGCCCTGGCCGAGCGCTTGGGTGTCGAGCGCGAAGACCTGCTGGCCGCGCTGGCCCAGGTGCGCGGCAGCCATCGGGTCACCAGCCAGAACCCCGAGGAGCAGTACCAGGCGCTGGAGAAGTATGGCCGTGACCTGACCGAGGCGGCCCGCGCCGGCGAGATCGATCCGGTCATCGGGCGTGACGACGAGATCCGCCGGGTGATCCAGGTGCTGTCGCGTCGCACCAAGAACAACCCGGTGCTGATCGGCGAGCCGGGCGTGGGCAAGACCGCCATCGTCGAAGGGCTGGCCCGGCGCATGGTCGAGGGGGATGTGCCCGAGAGCCTCAAGGACAAGCGACTCATCGCGCTCGACCTGTCGTCGATGGTGGCCGGCGCCAAGTACCGCGGCGAGTTCGAAGAGCGGCTCAAGGCCGTGCTCAAGGAGATCACCGACAGCGACGGCGAGGTCGTCACCTTCATCGACGAGATGCACACCGTGGTCGGTGCCGGTGCCGGCAGCGAGGGTGCCATGGACGCCGGCAACATGCTCAAGCCCATGCTGGCGCGGGGTCAGCTGCGCATGATCGGGGCCACCACACTCGACGAGTACCGCAAGTACATCGAGAAGGACGCCGCGCTCGAGCGCCGGTTCCAGCAGGTGTTCGTGGGTCAGCCCAGCGTCGAGGACTCCATCGCCATACTGCGCGGACTCAAGGAGCGCTACGAGGTCCACCACGGGGTGCGCATCCAAGACTCGGCCCTGGTGGCCGCGGCCGTGCTGTCAGACCGCTACCTGACCGGTCGGTTCCTGCCCGACAAGGCCATCGACCTGATGGACGAGGCCGCGTCCAAGCTGCGGATCGAGATCGATTCGATGCCCACCGAGATCGACGTGGTGGAACGCCGCATCCGCCAGCTCGAGATCGAGCGGGTGGCGCTGGCCAAGGAGACCGACGCGGTGTCGCTCGAGCGCCTGGCCGCCATCGACGAGGAGCTGGCCAACCTGGGCGAGCAGTCGGCTGGCATGAAGGCGCACTGGCAGGCCGAGAAGGACGCCATCGGCCAGATCCGCGACCTCAAGGAGCAGCTCGAGGCGAAGCGCACCGACCTCGAGCGCGAGCCTGATCTCGAGAAGGCCGCCGAGATCCGCTACGGCCAGCTGCCCGACCTGGAGCGCCGCATCGACGAGGCCACCAAGGCCCTGGCCGAGCTGCAGGCCGACGAGAAGATGCTCAAGGAAGAGGTCGACGACCAGGACATCGCCGAGGTGGTGAGCCGCTGGACAGGCGTGCCCCTCTCCCGGCTGATGGAGGGCGAGCTGCACAAGCTGGTCCACCTCGAGGAGCTGTTGCACGCCCGGGTGGTGGGCCAGCAGGACGCGGTCACAGCCGTGGCCAACGCCATCCGTCGGAGCCGGGCCGGCCTGTCCGATCCGAACCGTCCCATCGGCAGCTTCCTGTTCCTCGGGCCCACCGGCGTGGGCAAGACCGAGCTGGCCCGGTCGCTGGCCGAGTACCTGTTCGACGACGAGCGCGCCGTGGTGCGCATCGACATGAGCGAGTACATGGAGAAGCACTCGGTGTCTCGCCTCATCGGCGCCCCTCCCGGCTACGTGGGCTACGACGAAGGCGGTCAGCTGACCGAGGCCGTCCGGCGCCGCCCCTATGCGGTGGTGCTGCTCGACGAGATCGAGAAGGCCCATCCCGACGTGTTCAACGTCCTGTTGCAGCTGCTCGACGACGGCCGCCTGACCGATGGTCAGGGTCGCACGGTCGACTTCACCAACGTCGTGCTGATCATGACATCGAACCTGCCGGGCGATCCCCGCGAGTTCTTCAAGCCGGAGTTCATCAACCGGATCGATGACATCGTGCGGTTCCGCTCGCTGACCGAAGCCGACCTCGGCCAGATCGTCGACCTCCAGCTGGCCGTGCTGGCCCGTCGGGTGGAAGCAAAGCGGATGACCCTGGTGGTCACCCAGGCGGCGCACGACGTGCTGGCCAAGGAGGGCTTCGACCCGGCGTTCGGGGCTCGACCGCTCAAGCGGCTGATCCAGCGCGAGATCGGCGACCGCTTGGCCATGGCCCTGCTCGACGGCCAGTTCACCGAAGGTGACGTGGTCACCGTCGACACCGACGAGGACCACGCCATCGTCCTCAGATGAAGCCCCTCTGACACCCCGAAGCCGAGACCCGGGACGCCGACTCCCCGAGAGTGGGCATCGCAGATGTGCCGATCCCGCGGGCATGGGTGCCCAATTCGCGGCGGAGGTCGGCGGTGTCAGGTGTAGGAGGCGCGTTTCGCCGGTTCCAGGCGGGACTTGAGGCGCAGGAACGGGTCCTCGACCAGCAGGAACGACAGCACCGCCATCGCCCCGCTGACGGCCAGGCGCAGGACCGTGAGCGGGACGAACGCCCAATGGATGCGTCCGCCGTTGAGCACCAGGTACACGGGCCAGTGCCACAGGTACAGGCCATAGGAGATCCGCCCGATGCCGACCAGCGGCTGGTGGCGGAGCAGCCTACTGGTGAGCCCGCGGGCGTACAGGTCCGCGATGAGCACGGTGGTCACCACGACGAACAGCAGGTAGCCCCACTGGTAGAGGGCCCGACTGGTCAGGCTCACGGTGGCTGCGGCTGCGCCCACCGCCACCAGGGCGGCGGGTCCCACCCACTGCGTCGATCGGCGCGTCATCCCCTCGGTGAGCGTGGGTCGCAGGAGGGTGAGCGCAGCTAGGCCGCAGCCGAGCAGCAGGCCGTCGGCGTGGGTATCGAGCCCGAAGTAGAGGCGGCGGTCGGGTAGGCCGTGGTGGGCCAGGACGGCTCGCGCGACGGCCGAGACCGCGGCCCCCACCAGGGCCACAAGGCCCACCGCCCTCACCCCACCGGCGCGGTGGGCCAGGATCAGGACCAGCGGCCACACGACGTAGAACTGCTCCTCGATGCTGAGGGACCAGGCGTGATCGAGCAGGCCGAAGGCGGGTTGGGTGTGGAGCGCCTGCACCCAGTTCATGTGGTAAGTGGCGGTGGCGAAGACATCGTTCCAGGTGCGGACCAGCTGGTCGTGGGGGAGCCAGAACGTGGCGTAGATGGCGCAGGCCACACACACCACCACCAGCGCCGGGAACAGGCGCAGGATGCGGCGGAGGTAGAAGTGCCCCAGGGCGAGGTGGCCGGTCCCCTCGCGCTCCTCGAGCAGGAGCCGGGTGATCAGGAACCCGCTCAGCACGAAGAAGACGTCGACGCCCAGGAACCCACCTCTGGCCCAGGACACGTTGGCGTGGAACAACATCACCGCCGCGACGGCTAGGGCCCTGAGCCCGTCGAGCTCGGGTCGATAACCAAGGGCGGCGGCGCGGGTCTTCACCTGGCCCAGGACGGTACCCGGCCCGGCTCACCTCCTCGGCTGATGGCCTGCCCTGATTCAGCGGAGACGAACCCCACGGTTAACATCGGCCGAGTGTCCGCCGAAGCACCGACGATCGGGCGCGCCGGCAGCTCCGTGACGACTCCCACAGCAACGCCTGAGCCGAGCCGACCCACCATCCCCTTCCTGCCAGGGGTGGAAGGGTTGCGCGGCCTGGCGCTGTTGGCCGTGCTGCTCTACCACAACGGGTTCTCGTGGGCGCAGGGCGGGTTCCTAGGGGTATCGACCTTCTTCACCTTGTCGGGGTTCCTGATCACGCTGCTGCTGATCTGGGAGTTCTCCACCACCGACCGCATCAGCCTGCGCGGGTTCTGGGGCCGCCGCTACCGCCGGCTGATGCCTGCCTCCCTGCTGTGCCTGGCCGGCGTGATCGTCTTCGGTGCCACCGTGGCCACGCCGGGACAGGTGGCCAGCCTGCGCGGGGACGTGATCTCGGCGCTGGCCTATGTGGCCAACTGGCACTTCATCTTCACGGGCCAGTCCTATGCCGACCTCTTCCAGGCTCCGTCCCCGGTGCTCCACTTCTGGTCGCTGGCCATCGAGGAGCAGTTCTACCTGCTGTTCCCGGTGGTGCTCGTGGTCACGTTCAAGGTGTTCAAGGGGTCGCGTCGGGCGGTCCTCATCGTGTTGGCCGTGCTCTCGGCGGCCTCCTTGACCAGCATGCTGGTGCTCTACTCCAACGGCCACGACGTGACCCGCGTGTACTACGGGACGGGAACCCGAGCGCTCGAGCTGTTGCTGGGCGCGCTGCTGGCCCTGGCGCTGGCCCATCCCACGGGATTCGTGTTGCGCATGCCGCGCTGGGCATGGGAGATCGCGGGGTTCGTGGGTGCCGGGGTCACCGTGGCGCTGTGGGTGACCACGACCCAGACCGCGTCTTGGCTCTACCAGGGTGGCCTGGCGGGCTACGCCCTCATGTCGTGCCTGTTGATCGTGGCCGCCATCCGGCGGGGACCGCTGCGGGCTGCACTGTCCAACCGGGTGCTGCGGTGGCTGGGGGCGATCAGCTACGGCGCCTATCTGTTCCACTGGCCCATCTACCTCTGGCTCACTCCGGCACGCACCGGGCTCTCGCTGTGGCCGCTGTTCGGCCTCCGCATGGCCGTGACGCTGGCCGCGGCGGTGGTCTCGGCCCGGCTGCTCGAAGCGCCCGTGCGCCAGCGCCGGTTCCTGCCCCGGGTGCGTCCGTCGTTGCTCAGCGCCGGGGCCATCTCCGGTGTCGTGATCGCGCTGCTGGCGGTCACGGCGGCGCCCCAGACCGGGCTCGTCAGCTTCGCCGCGCCGGCCGGTCCGTCGCTGCCCAAGGTGTCTCGGACCACCTCGACACCGACCACGACGGTGACGGCCACCCCGGGGTCTGGGGTGGCGACCGCGCCGATGGTGCCCAAGGTGGCGCTGCCCGCGGGTACCCCGCCCCGGGTGCTGATCTTCGGGGACTCGGCCGCGCTCACCTTGGGCGACGGGCTGGTGAAGTGGGCCCCGGCCACGGGCAAGATCCAGGTGTGGGACGCGGGCAAGCTCGGCTGCCCGGTCGGTCGGGGAGGCGCCATCCGCTACCTGGGCCAGGTGATCGACGACTATGGCTACTGCGACTGGACCACGACGCTGCCCCAGGAGATCAGTGCCATCCAACCCCACATCATCCTGGTGCTGTTCGGAACCTGGGACGTGTCCGATCGGTTGATCCCCGGCGAGACGCAGTGGCGCGCCATCGGTGACCCGGTATACGACAGGTGGCTTCGTGGGCAGATCTCTGACGCAATCGACGCCATGACCGCCCAGGGTGCCACCGTCGTGTGGCTGACCAGTCCCTACATCCAGGACGGGGTCGCCAGCGGCGCCAAGGGGCCCTTCCCCGAGGAGAGCCACACGCGGATGAACGACCTGAACCGGTTGATCCGTGAGGTGGTGGCCACCAAGCCCCGGGCCGAGATGCTCGACCTGCAACGCCATATGCGCGCGCTGCCCGAGGGGGAGATGAGCCTGGCCGACCGCCCGGACGGGATCCACTGGGCCAAGCCTGCGGCCCTGGCCCTGGCTCCGTGGTTGGGGAACTCGCTCATCAACATCGCCAACGGTCAGCCGCCCTTGCCCGTGGGCTCGAGTGGCTGAGGTCCAGCTGGTCGATCGACCAGCGCCCATCATCGCCCAGCGTTGGTCGCAGCGGCACTTTCGCGTGCTGCTGGCCGCCATCGTCGCGGGCGGGCTGATCCTGCGCATCGCCTACGTGTGGATCTACCGGCGGGACGTGGCCTACGGCGGCGACCCGCTCTATTACCACCTGGGCGCCAACCTCCTGTCCACGGGCCACGGATTCATCAACCCGTACGCCTTTGCCCGCCACCGCATCGTGCAGGCCGCCGATCACCCGCCGCTGTACATGGTGTACCTGGCCGCCTTCTCGTTGTTCGGCGTGCGGAGCATCACCGGGCACTTGCTCGCCTCCACTCTGCTGGGCGCGGCGTCGGTCCTGGTGGCCGGCCTGACCGGGCGCGAGATCGGCCGGCACTGGGACCACGGCGGTGAGCGACTGGGCCTGCTGGGCGCGCTGCTGGTCGCGGTCTACCCCAACACCTTCCGCTACGACGGCATGCTGCTGTCGGAGTCGATGGTGATCCTCACCGTGCTCGTGACCTTGTGGTTGGCCTACCGCTACTGGCACCACCCGACCAGATGGCGCATGGTCGCGGTGGGCGCCATGGTCGGGTTGGCCGCGCTGTCGCGCAGCGAGCTGGTCCTGTTCGTGCCGCTGATCGTGCTGCCGCTGGCGCTGCTCACGCCCGACGCCTCGGGTCGTCGCCGCCTGCGCCGGGCCGTGGTCGGGGTGGTGGCCAGCCTGGTCATCCTGACCCCGTGGTTGGCGTTCAACCTGAGCCGCTTCGACCACACGGTGCTGCTGTCGGAGAACATCGGCGGCACGGTGGCCACCGCCAATTGCGACACCGTGTACTACGGGCGGCTCCTGGGCTACTGGAGCTACCAATGCGGGCAGGACATCCTGACCGCCCACCACATCGGGCCCTATGCCTTCAACGGCGCGGCCGACCGCGATCAGTTCAATGGTGGGCTGAAGTACATCGAGGCCCACAAGGGACGCGTGCCGGTGGTGGTGGCGGCGCGGATCGGGCGCATCACCAACCTGTTTCGCCCGAGCCAGGAAGCGCACCTCGACGTGTACCTCGAGAACACCACCTCCTGGGTGTCGTTCTCCGGGCTCTACACCTTCTATCCGATGGCGCTGTTGGCGGGGATCGGCGCAGTGGTTCTGCGCCGTCGCCGTACCGCCGTGTTCCCGCTGCTCGCGCCCGTGGGTTCGGTGATCGTCACCGCCGCGCTCTTCTACGCGGCAACCCGTTTCCGAGCCACCGCCGAAGGGGCGCTCTGCCTGCTGGCTGCCGTCGCCCTCGACGCCGCGCTCGGCGTGCTGGGGCGCGCCGCCCCATCCGACGAGATCGCCGCGCCCCCGGCTGAGCCCGCAGGCTCCACCACGTGAAGCAGTTGCCGCGCGACCTTGTGGGGCAGTTGGCCCCGCCGGGTGATCGTGTTGGCGGTGCTGGCCGGATTCGGGCTTCGCCTGGGCTGGGCCGCGTATGCGGCCCACTCACCCGCGGGCCTGCACGATCCGATCTTCTACTTCCACCTGGCCCAGAGCGTCGAACGGGGCGACGGGTATCGATATCCGGGGCTCGGCCCGACGGCGTACTACCCGATCGGCTATCCGGCGATCCTCGCCGCCTGGTTCTGGTTGATGCAGCACTCGCCGTTCCCCGGGCACTGGCTGGCCGCCGCGGTCGGGTTGAACATCCTGCTCTCCACCGCCTCGATCGGTCTGGCGGGGGTGCTGGGCCGGCGACTGGCCGGGCCGTGGGTGGGAGCGGTCACCGCGGTCATCGTGGCGCTGTTCCCCAGCCTGATCTACCACTCGGCCACCATCCTGACCGAGACCACGTTCAACTTCGTCTTCCTGGTCGCGCTGGTGGTGATCTGCTGGCGACCATGGAACGGCCAGGTGCCGTCGTGGACGCGACTGGTCGTGTTCTCGTTGCTGCTCGGCCTGTCGATCGAGGTGCGTCCCATCGCGTTGCTGGCTGTTCCCATGGTGCTGATCGCGCTGTGGCGGGTCGGGGGGACGCGCCTGGCCCTCGGGCGTTTCGCGGTGGTGGTTGGGGTGGTGATCGCGGTGATGATCCCCTGGACGGTTCGCAATGCCGTAGTGATGAAGGCCTTCCTGCCCATCGGGACGACGACGGGCGACAACCTCTGCATCGGGAACAACCCGACGGCCACCGGGCACTACCACTTTCCCGCCTTCTGCTACGGCAACATCCCCGGGACCTCGACCGGGATCCGGCCCAGGTTCGAGATCCAGCGCAACTCGGTGGAGACCCACCGCGCCCTGACCTGGATCTTCGACCACCCGTCCCAGCAGATCCGGCTGCTCGGCTCGCGCCTCTACTGGGAGTTCCAGGGCGACCACGACGCCATCGGCGCGGTCCAGTCCTACGGCGCTGATCCGTTCATCCCGCTCGACACCGCGCGCACTCTCGGCAACGTGGCCGACGCCTACTTCTACCTGGTGGCCGCGCTGGCCCTGATCGGCATTCCGGCGCTGCTACGCGGTGGTGACCGGCGGCGACTGCTGGTTCTGTTGGCCATCGTGGCCGTGGTGATCGCCGTGCTCCCGTTCTTCGGCGACCCCCGGTTCCACGTCCCGATCAACGTGCTGATTCCCGTGCCGGCCGCGCTGGCGATCGTGGCGCTGGGCCACCGGCTCCGGCCTCGACTCAAACCCGCAGCTTGACCGCTTGGTCACGCAACGTCGACGCTCGGGGTTGCGCCAGTCACGGAGAGTGTCGTAAGGTCGACTTCATCCCAACTCCCCACCGAGTCTCGGGATTGTAGGGCGAACCACAATTTGGGGAAGCATTGATCCGCAGGCCTCATTGGTCGCTTGGCCTGCGGGGAGCTAGAGCGAACCCGGCCCCTAGGCGCTTCTGACGCCGGGCCCAATGTTCGTGGTGGGACGATCCCCCAGCGTCTGCGCAACAGATCGAGGGAGACGATCGTGGCCAGACACCCCGCACGCAGTCGGAAACTGCCGTATCGCGTCATCGCGTCCGCGAGCCTCGTGCTCGCCATGCTCGCCGGATTGATCGGCTTCGCGCAGTCCGCTTCGGCGCACGCGCTGTCGCTCACCGGCGTGGCCGCGTGCCAGGAGGACGGGAGCTACACGATCACGTGGACGCTCTCCAACGACTACCAGCTGGACTCGATCGTCCACACGTTCTCCGTGACCCCCAACGTGGGCACGACGAACCTGACGGCGGACAGCAGCTATCACGGAGGGACTCCATACCTGGGGTCCGGCACCGTGGTCCCGGCCAACCATTCGATCCAGTTCACGACCACCGGGGTCGCCGGGGCCACACCCAGCGTGACGTTGGCGGTGGCGGGCACCTGGACCGACAACTACATGCAGAGCAATCCGCCGTCGTACAAGGTCACCTTGTCCGGCGACTGCTTCGGCACGTTCAAGATCCACAAGACGGTGACCGGCCAGAGCGCGCCGCCGGCAACCACCAAGTACACGATCAAGTACGACAACGGCGCGGGCACCAGCGGCACGGTGCAGGTGCAGGGTGGCCAGACGGCCACGGTCGCCAACCTGCCCTTCGGCACCTACAACCTCAGCGAACTGTCCCCGCTGCCGGGTGACTCGGTGACCATCAACCCCAATCCGGTGACCGTCTCCCCGGCCACCCGAACGGCCACGATCAACGTGACCAACACCTTCCCCGACATCGGTGCCTTCTCGGTCACCAAGCACGTGACCGGCGCGACCGGTGGCTATGTGGCCGGCTCGACAGTTCGCCGTGGCCTACAGCTGCTCAGGCGGGGTCAACGGCACCCTGACGTTGACCGACGGGCAGACCAAGACCGTGTCCAACCTGCCCCTGGGCACCACCTGCACCTTGTCGGAAGGGGCCAAGCCGGCCACCACCGACGCCAGCTACGTGTGGGGTTCAGAGACCTGGGATCCGTCGAACTCGCTGACCATCGTGGCCAACAACTCGAACAACACCGTGGGCGTGACCCTCGACAACCCGATCACCCGGGTGCTGGGTGGCTTCACGGTGACCAAGCACGTGACGGGTGAGACGGCCGGGTATGTGGCCGGTTCGCAGTTCAGCGTGGCGTACTCCTGCTCGAACGGATCGACCGGCACGCTGAAGCTGACCGACGGTCAGACCAAGGGTGTGGGCAGCCTGCCCATCGGTACCACCTGCTCGTTGTCGGAGACGGCCAAGCCGGCCACCACCGACGCCAGCTACGCCTGGGGCGCGGAGTCGTGGACGCCGTCGAACTCGGTCACCATCGTGACCAACACCTCGGGCAACACCGTGGGCGTGACCCTGACCAACCCGCTGGTGCGGGTGTTGGGTGCGTTCAACGTGACCAAGCACGTGACGGGTGAGACGGCCGGGTATGTGGCCGGTTCGCAGTTCAGCGTGGCGTACTCCTGCTCGAACGGATCGACCGGCACGCTGAAGCTGACCGACGGTCAGACCAAGGGTGTGGGCAGCCTGCCCATCGGTACCACCTGCTCGTTGTCGGAGACGGCCAAGCCGGCCACCGCCGACGCCAGCTACGCCTGGGGCGCGCGAGTCGTGGACGCCGTCGAACTCGGTCACCATCGTGACCAACACCTCGAACAACACCGTGGGCGTGACCCTGACCAACCCGCTGGTGCGGGTGTTGGGTGCGTTCAACGTCGACCAAGCACGTGACGGGTGAGACGGCCGGGTATGTGGCCGGTTCGCAGTTCAGCGTGGCGTACTCCTGCTCGAACGGATCGACCGGCACGCTGAAGCTGACCGACGGTCAGACCAAGGGTGTGGGCAGCCTGCCCATCGGTACCACCTGCTCGTTGTCGGAGACGGCCAAGCCGGCCACCACCGACGCCAGCTACGCCTGGGGCGCGCGAGTCGTGGACGCCGTCGAACTCGGTCACCATCGTGGCCAACACCTCGAACAACACCGTGGGCGTCACCCTGACCAACCCGATCACCCGGGTGCTGGGTGGTTTCACGGTCACCAAGCACGTGACGGGTGAGACGGCCGGGTATGTGGCCGGTTCGCAGTTCACCGTGGCGTACTCCTGCTCGGACGGCACCACGGGCACGCTGAAGCTGACCGACGGCCAGACCGGCTCGGTCAACGGGCTGCCCATCGGCACCACCTGCTCCCTGTCCGAGGGCTCGCGGCCGGCCACCACCGACGCCAGCTACGCCTGGGGCACCCCGACGTGGACGCCGTCCAGCTCGGTCACCATCGTGACCAACACCTCGAACAACACCGTCGGGCGTCACCCTGACCAACCCGCTGGTGCGGGTGAAGGGTGGCTTCACGGTCACCAAGCACGTCACCGGTGAGACCGGCGGCTATGTGGCCGGCTCCACCTTCCCGGTCAACTACACCTGCTCCAACGGCGCCTCGGGCTCACTGAGCCTGGTCGACGGGGCCACCGGTGCGGTGGGCAATCTGCCCATCGGCACCACCTGCTCCCTGTCCGAGGGCTCGCGGCCGGCCACCACCGACGCCAGCTACGCCTGGGGCACCCCGACGTGGACGCCGTCCAGCTCGGTCACCATCGTCAAGAACGACGCCTCCAACGTGGTGGGCGTGGTCCTGAACAACCCGATCCGCCGGGTGCTGGGTGGCTTCACGGTCACCAAGCACGTGACGGGTGAGACCGGTGGCTACGTGGCCGGCTCGCAGTTCACCGTGAGCTACTCCTGCTCGGACGGCACCACGGGCACCATGACACTCATCGATGGCGTCACCGGATCGGTGAACGGCTTGCCGTTGCTCACCACCTGCACGCTGGCCGAGACCAACAAGCCGGCCACCGCTGACGCCAGCTACGTGTGGGGCAGCGAGACCTGGGACCCCTCGAGCTCGCTGACCATCGTGGCCAACAACACCGACAACACCGTGGGCGTGGCGCTGACCAACCCGCTGGTGCGGGTGAAGGGTGGCTTCACGGTCACCAAGCACGTCACCGGTGAGACCGGCGGGTATGTGGCCGGGACGACGTTCCCGGTGGACTACACCTGCTCGAACGGCACCACGGGCACCCTGCACCTGACCGACGGCGCCACCGGCGCGGTCACCGGGCTGCCGCTGTTGACCACCTGCACGCTGTCGGAGGGGGCCAAGCCGGCCACCGCCGATGCCAGCTACGCCTGGGGCACGGCGACCTGGGATCCGTCCAACTCGGTCACCATCGTCAAGAACGACGCCTCCAACGTGGTGGGCGTGGTCCTGAACAACCCGATCCACGCGGGTGCTGGGTGGGTTCACGGTCACCAAGCACGTGACGGGTGAGACGGCCGGGTACGTGGCCAACTCGACCTTCACGGTGGCCTACTCCTGCTCCAACGGGGTCTCCGGCACACTGACCCTCAAGGACGGCCAGACCCGTTCGGTGTCGAGCCTGCCGGTGTTGACCACCTGCACGCTGTCGGAGACGGCCAAGCCGGCCACCACCGACGCCAGCTACGTGTGGGGCACGGCGACGTGGGACCCGTCGAACACGGTGACCATCGTGGCCAACAACACCGACAACACCGTGGGTGTGGTGCTGAAGAACCCGATGGCGCGGGTGCTGGGTGGGTTCACGGTCACCAAGCACGTGACGGGTGAGACGGCCGGGTACGTGGCCAACTCGACCTTCACGGTGGCCTACTCCTGCTCCAACGGGGTCTCCGGCACACTGACCCTCAAGGACGGCCAGACGGGTTCGGTGTCGAGCCTGCCGGTGTTGACCACCTGCACGCTGTCGGAGACGGCCAAGCCGGCCACCGCCGACGCCAGCTACGCCTGGGGCACGGAGACGTGGGACCCGTCCAGCACGGTGACCATCGTCAAGAACGACTCGGGCAACACCGTGGCGTTCACGTTGACCAACCCGCTGGTGCGGGTGCTGGGTGGGTTCACGGTCACCAAGCACGTGACGGGTGAGACGGCCGGGTACGTGGCCAACTCGACCTTCACGGTGGCCTACACCTGCACCGACGGCACAGACGGCACCTTGGTCCTCAAGGACGGTCAGACGGGTTCGGTGAGCGGCCTGCCGCTGTTGACCACCTGCACGCTGTCGGAGACGGCCAAGCCGGCCACCGCCGACGCCAGCTACGCCTGGGGCACGGAGACGTGGGACCCGTCGAACACGGTGACCATCGTGGCCAACAACACCGACAACACCGTGGGTGTGGTGCTGAAGAACCCGCTGGTGCGGGTGCTGGGTGGCTTCACGGTCACCAAGCACGTGACGGGTGAGACGGCCGGGTACGTGGCCAACTCGACCTTCACGGTGGCCTACACCTGCACCGACGGCACGGACGGCACGCTGACCCTGAAGGACGGGTCCACCGCCGGGGTCACGGGCCTGCCCATCGGCACCTCGTGCTCGCTGTCGGAGACGGCCAAGCCGGCCACCACCGACGCCAGCTACGCCTGGGGCACGGAGACGTGGGACCCGTCCAGCACGGTGACCATCGTCAAGAACGACTCGGGCAACACCGTGGCGTTCACGTTGACCAACCCGCTGGTGCGGGTGCTGGGTGGGTTCACGGTCACCAAGCACGTGACGGGTGAGACGGCCGGGTACGTGGCCAACTCGACCTTCACGGTGGCCTACACCTGCACCGACGGCACAGACGGCACCTTGGTCCTCAAGGACGGTCAGACGGGTTCGGTGAGCGGCCTGCCGCTGTTGACCACCTGCACGCTGTCGGAGACGGCCAAGCCGGCCACCACCGACGCCAGCTACGCCTGGGGCACGGAGACGTGGGACCCGTCGAACACGGTGACCATCGTCAAGAACGACTCGGGCAACACCGTGGCGTTCACGTTGACCAACCCGCTGGTGCGGGTGCTGGGTGGGTTCACGGTCACCAAGCACGTGACGGGTGAGACGGCCGGGTACGTGGCCAACTCGACCTTCACGGTGGCCTACACCTGCACCGACGGCACGGACGGCACGCTGACCCTGAAGGACGGGTCCACCGCCGGGGTCACGGGCCTGCCCATCGGCACCTCGTGCTCGCTGTCGGAGACGGCCAAGCCGGCCACCACCGACGCCAGCTACGCCTGGGGTGAAGAGACGTGGGACCCGTCCAGCACGGTGACCATCGTGGTGAACGACTCCGAGAACACGGTCGGCGTGGTACTCGACAACCCGCTGGTGCGGGTGCTGGGTGGCTTCACGGTCACCAAGCAGGTCACCGGTGCCGTCGCCGGGTACGTGCCGGGGTCGACTTTCACGGTGGACTACACCTGCTCGGACGGCACCACCGGGGTGTTGACGCTGACGAACGGGAGCACCGGCACCGTCGGATCGCTGCCGATCGGCACCACCTGCACGCTGTCGGAGACGGCGAAGCCGGCGACGGTCAACTCCACCTACACCTGGGGCGCCGAGACCTGGAACCCGTCGAACACGGTGACGATCACGGCCAACTCCAGCAACAACACCGTGTCGGTCACGCTCCGGAACCCGCTCACGGAGGTCCTGGGTGAGACGGTCACGCCCACCACCGTGGCCCCGGCGACGCTACCGGTGACCGGTGCATCCAACACCGTCTATCTGGTGATCATCGCCCTGATGCTCATGCTGGCCGGCGGATGCCTGGTGGTGGCGGCCAAGGTCGACGAGTAAGCGACCTCACCTAGCCTGATCGGCTCGGCCGGCGCCCCCGCTCCTCGTGGGCGGGGGCGCCGGCTGATCCGCGCACCGCGACCGCGGCGCCCGGTCGGGGCCGCGACCGGTGCCGACTAGGCTCGCGCCGCAAGACGACGCTTGCCGAAGGAGGACATGTGCCAGCGACCGTCGTCGTCGGGACCCAATGGGGCGATGAGGGCAAGGGTCGGTTCACCGACCTGTTGGCCAAGGAGGCGCACCTCGTCGTCCGATACCAGGGGGGCCACAACGCCGGCCACACCCTGGTGGTGGATGGTGAGCGCTTCGCGCTGCAACTGGTCCCCAGCGGCATCCTCTACGACCACATCACCCCCGTCATCGGCAATGGGGTGGTGGTGGACCCGCGCGTGCTGCTGGCCGAGCTCGACATGTTGGCGGGACGCGGCATCGACGTGAGCCGGCTGGTGGTCAGCGGCAACGCCCACCTGATCCTCCCGTACCACCAGGAGCTGGACAAGGTCACCGAGCGCCGGCTGGGGGCCAACAAGCTGGGCACCACCAAGCGGGGGATCGGTCCCGCGTATGCCGACAAGGCGTCGCGGGTGGGTCTACGGGTGCAGGACCTGCTCGATCCCAAGATCTTCCGCCAGAAGCTCGACGTCGTGCTCAAGGAGAAGAACGCGGTCCTCAGCCGGGTGTTCAACCAGCTGCCACTGTCGGCCGACGACATCGCCGCGGAGTACCTCGACGTGTGCCGTCCCCGGCTCGAGCCGATGATCGCCGACACGGTGAACCTGGTGCACGAATCGCTCGAGGCCGGCCAGCACGTGCTGTTGGAGGGTGCCCAGGCCACCTTCCTGGATCTGGACCACGGCACCTATCCGTTCGTGACCTCGTCCAACCCCGTGGCCGGTGGAGCCTGCACCGGAGCAGGTGTCGGTCCCCGCTACATCGACCGGGTCATCGGCATCGCCAAGGCCTACGTCACTCGGGTGGGGGCGGGTCCGTTCCCCACCGAGGTGCTCGACGAGCAGGGCGACTGGCTCATCGAACGGGGTGGCGAGTACGGGACCAACACAGGTCGCCGCCGTCGCCCCGGCTGGTTCGACGCCGTCATGATGCGCCATGCCGTGCGCCTCAACTCGTTGTCCGAGGTGGCGCTGACCAAGCTCGACGTGCTCGACACCTTTGACACCGTCAAGGTCTGCGTGGCCTACGAGCTCGACGGCGAGCGCTTCGAGCACCTGCCGTACCACCAGTCGGTGCTTCACAAGGTGGCCCCGGTGTACGAGGAGCTTCCCGGCTGGCATTGCGATCTGACCGCGGCCACCGAGCCTGATCAACTACCGGCTGCGGCCCTGGACTACCTCGCCTTCCTGACCGACCAGGTGGGCGTGCCCATCCGGTTGGTGGGGGTCGGGCCCGGCCGGGATCAGTTCGTCCAGTTCGCCTCATGAGCTCCCGGGTGTGCGTGGTCGGTGCCGGTGGGCGCGAGCATGCCCTGGCCCATGTGCTCGGGCGCCACGCCGAGGTGGTGGTGACGCCTGGCAACCCTGGCATCCCCGGTTCGTGCGATCGGCCGCCTACCGAGATCGACGCCGACCTGTACGTGATCGGTCCGGAGGCGCCCCTGGTGGCCGGCCTGGCCGATCAGCTCCGGTCCCAGGGCAGATCGGTGTTCGGGCCCGGGGCTGACGGCGCCCGTCTCGAGGGCTCCAAGGCCTGGATGAAGCAGGTGCTGGTCGACGCCGGTGTCCCCACCGCTCGCTACCAGGCATTCGACCGGCTTGATCCCGCCCTGGCCTATCTCGACACGATGGGTGACTTGTTCGTGATCAAGACCGACGGCTTGGCCGCCGGCAAGGGCGTGCTGGTCACCACGTCGAGGTCTGACGCCCGCGACGCCGTGGCCGCCTACCTATCGGGTGAGGCGTTCGGGGCGGCGGGCACCACGGTGGTGATCGAGGAGGGGTTGCGGGGCCCCGAGTTGTCCGTGTTGGCCGTGTGCGACGGGAACCGGGCCGTCGCCCTGGCCCCGGCTCAGGACTTCAAGCGGGCGGCCGACGGCGACGAGGGTCCCAACACCGGGGGCATGGGGGCCTACTCACCGGTCCCGGCGGCTGGCGCCGACGTGCTGGAACTGGTCATGGATCAGGCGGTTCACCCCACCCTGGCCGCCCTCTCGGCGCGGGGCATCGACTACCGCGGCGTGCTCTATGCCGGGCTGATGCTGACGCCCGCGGGCCCCAAGGTGATCGAGTACAACGTGCGGTTCGGGGATCCCGAGACCCAGGTGGTGGTGCCGCGACTGGCGTCGGACCTGTTCGAGCTCCTGCGCCAGGCCGCCACCGGGTCGATCCGCGCCGAGCCCGATTTCATCGACGACGCCGCCGTCACGGTCGTGGTGGCGGCAGAGGGCTATCCCCGATCGCCGCGACTGGGCGACGAGATCCACGGGCTCGACGCGGCGTCCCGGGTCGAGGGGGTGACGGTGTTCTGCGCGGGGGTGGCGGCCGACGGTGATGGACGCCTGGTGACCTCCGGTGGACGCGTGCTCGATGTCACCGCGCTCGGTCCCGACATCGCCACCGCCCGCCAACGCGCCTACCAAGCTGTGGCCTGCCTGAGCTGGCCGGGCCTGCACGTAAGAACCGACATCGCTGCCAACCCGACGAAGGAGCTGCTGTGAAGGTTGGAATCCTGATGGGATCACCCAACGACCGCGACAAGATGAAGGCGGCCGCCGAGACGCTCGAGCAGTTCGGCCTGGAGGCAGACGTGCGGGTGCTCTCGGCGCACCGCAACCCCCACCAGGTGGTGGATCTGGTCAGCACCGCCCGCGAGGACGGCTACGTGGCCTTCATCTGCGGCGCCGGCATGGCCGCGCACCTGGCTGGCGTGGTGGCCGCCCACACCACCCTGCCGGTGGTGGGCGTCCCGCTGTCGGGGGCGCGCTCAACGGCGTCGATGCCCTCTACGCCACCGTGCAGATGCCCAAGGGCATCCCCGTGGCCACCGTGGCCATCGACGGCTCGCTCAACGCCGCGCTGTTGGTGCTGGAGATGCTGGCCATCACCGACGCGCACCTGGCCGAAAGGCTGGCTCAAGACCGAGCCCAACGCTCGGCTCTCTAGGACGACTCTCCAGGTAGGCGCAGCCCGCCAGGGCGGTGCCGCTGTTCGGATGACACCCGGATGGCGAAGCGCTCGCAGGGAGGCTTGCCGACCGGAGAGCCAATCAGAATGGTACGCGCTCGCCGGTGCCGCCGAGGTGGTCGTCCAGCCAGGCCAGCGGGTTCTCCTGCTCGAGGTCCGGCACCGGCGCGGAACTGACGAAGTCATCGAAGGGTGACACCTCGACTCGCGTCGTCTCCCGGTGACCCGAGTTGCGTGACCGGCACCACTGCTTGTGGCGATCCTTGATCTCACGCTTGGAGCGCACCGGCCGGATGGTGGCCGTCGAGCGAACGCCCGAGGCGGCCAGCGCGCACGACAGGCAGTAGGGAGGTTTGTTGGGCCCGAACGCGTAGACCAGGCACTCACCGCAGAAGTCGTGCCCGCAGCTTCGACAGACGTCCTCAGCCGCTTCGAACTGATGCCGAGCGCATCGCTCTTCCATCGATCGCTACCTCTGTCTCTCGCATTCGACGAGCCGGCGTCGGGGTCGTCGTTCCTTCGAGAGAACCTTCGACGGTGGGATGTGGCGCCTTGATCCAATCGGGCCTTTCGGGCCAGGAATTGAGGCATCCGGCCCATTTGGACGACGGGCCCGCGTGCACCATGCCAAGGGAGGACGACGGCTTCGGGTCGGTGCTCGGGGGCCGGTAGCATCAGGAGGTGGCGCCGGAACTCCCCAACGTCCTCGCGGCCCGATATGCAAGTGCCGAGATGGCCCAGCGCTGGTCGCCGACCACCAAGGTGGTGCTCGAGCGACGGCTGTGGTTGGCCGTCTTGCGAGCCCAGCGCGAGCTGGGCGTCGATGTGCCGGTCGAGGCTGTCGAGGCCTACGAGAAGGTGGTCGAGCTGGTCGACCTCGACTCCATCGAGGCGCGCGAGCGGGTGACCCGCCACGACGTCAAGGCTCGCATCGAGGAGTTCTCGGCGCTGGCCGGGTACGAGCACATCCACAAGGGCATGACGTCTCGCGACCTGACCGAGAACGTGGAGCAGCTCCAGATCCGATCCTCGCTCCAGCTTGTCCGCGATCGGATGGTCACCGCCCTGGCCCGCTTGGCCGAGCTGGCCTCGGCCGATGCCGAGCTGGTGATGGTGGGTCGCTCCCACAACGTGGCCGCCCAGGCCACGACCCTGGGCAAGCGCTTGGCCAACGCCGGCCAGGAGCTGCTGGTGGCCTATCAGCGGGTCGACCAACTGATCGAGCGCTACCCCCTGCGGGGGCTCAAGGGCCCGGTGGGCACCCAGCAGGATCAGCTCGACCTGCTCGACGGTGACCTGGAGCGGCTCGACCTGCTGGAGGAGGCGGTGGCCCGCCATCTCGGCTTCGACCACGTGCTGGCCAATGTGGGTCAGGTCTACCCGCGGTCGCTCGACCTGGACGTGGTGTCGGCCCTGGTGCAGGCGGCGGCCGCGCCGTCGAGCCTGGCGCTCACCATCCGCCTGATGGCGGGCCAGGAGCTGGCCACCGAAGGCTTCGTCGAGGGCCAGGTGGGGTCCTCGGCCATGCCCCACAAGATGAACACCCGGTCCTGCGAGCGCGTCAACGGGCTCGAGGTGGTGCTGCGGGGCTACCTGACGATGGTGGCCGGGCTGGCTGGTGACCAGTGGAACGAGGGCGACGTGAGTTGCTCGGTGGTGCGTCGGGTCGCGCTGCCTGACGCCTTCTTCGCCACCGACGGTCTGTTCGAGACCTTCTTGTCGGTGCTCGACGAGTTCGGCGCCTACCCGGCGGTCATCGAGCGCGAGCTCGAGCGCTACCTGCCGTTCCTGGCCACCACCAAGGTCCTCATGGCGGCGGTGCGGGCCGGGGTGGGGCGCGAGCAGGCCCACGAGGCCATCAAGGAGCACGCGGTAGGGGTAGCACTGGCTCAGCGGCAGCAGGGCAGCGTCGGCAACGACCTGGTGACGAGGCTGGCCGCCGATCCCCGGTTGGGTCTGGACGCCGGCGCCCTGGAAGGCCTGCTGGCCGATCCGCTGGACTTCGTCGGTGCAGCCCCCCACCAGGTGGCCGCCTTCGTCGCTGCGGTCGAGCCCGTCGTGGTCGCCCATCCCGAGGCGGCCGCCTACCACCCGGCTCCCATCCTGTGAGCATCGGCGCCGGCCGGGTGGCCCCGTTCCCCGAACCATGACAGCCAAGGAGCATCAGTGACGGTCGAGGTCGAACTCCCACACCTCTATTCGGGCAAGGTCCGTGACATCTACGACGCCGGGGACGACCGGCTCCTACTGGTCACCTCGGATCGGATCTCCGCCTTCGACGTGGTGATGAACGAGCCCATCACCGACAAGGGCCGGGTGCTCACGGCCATGTCGGCGTTCTGGTTCGACGAGTTGTCCGACGTGGCGCCCAGCCACCTGATATCCACCGACCTGGCCGATTTGCCCGCCGGGGCGAAACGGCCCGAGTTGGCCGGGCGGATCATGCTGTGTCGCCGGGCCGAGATGCTGCCGCTGGAATGCATCGTCCGCGGTTACATCACGGGGTCAGCCTGGAAGGAGTACCGCACCCGCGGCACGATGCACGGCGCGGTCCTGCCTGAGGGGCTGCTGGAGTCCTCGCCACTGCCCGAGCCGGTCTTCACGCCGTCGACCAAGGCAGCCGAGGGCCATGACGAGAACATCTCGTTCGACCAGGCCGTTGCCCTGGTGGGCGCCGATCTTGCGGCGCGGGCCCGGGACGTGTCCCTCGAGCTGTACCGACGGGGCGCGGCCCGGGCGCTGGAGCGGGGGATCATCATCGCAGACACCAAGTTCGAGCTCGGCCTGGTGGACGGTGAGCTGGTCGTGGCCGACGAGGTGTTGACCCCTGACTCGTCGCGCTTCTGGCCGGCGGACGCGGCAACACCGGGTACCACGCCACCGTCGTTCGACAAGCAGCCGGTGCGAGACTTCCTCGACGGGCTGGACTGGAACAAGCAGCCGCCACCGCCCATGTTGCCCGCCGAGGTCGTCCTGGCGTCGCGAGACCGCTACGTGGAGGCCTACGAGCGCATCACCGGGCTCGACCTGGACGACTGGCCCGGAGGCACCACCAGCGCCTGACAGAATGGCTCCCATGGTGTTCGCGGTGCATGTCGACGTCCAGCTCCGACCCGGGATCGCGGATCCGCAGGGTTCGACCATCGAGCGCGCCCTGCCCACCTTGGGCTTCGAGGCGATCAGCCGGGTGCGGGTGGGCAAGAGCATCCGCTTCGAGATCGAGGCGTCCGACGAGGCGACGGCACGCGTCCGGGTCGAGGATCTGTGCGCCCGCTTCCTGGCCAACCCGGTGATCGAGGACGTCACCATCGAGGTGACCGAGCAGCAGACGGTGGCTCCATGAGCGTCCGGGTCGGCGTGGTGCTGTTCCCCGGTTCCAACTGCGAGCAGGACGCGGTCGACGCCATCGACCAGCTTGGTGGCCGGGCCGAGATCCTGTGGCACGCCGACTCGTCGCTGGGCGGGGTGGATGCGGTGGTCGTGCCCGGTGGCTTCGCCCACGGCGATTACCTGCGTCCCGGCGCCATCGCCCGCTTCTCACCCATCATGGGTGCGGTGGTGGCCTTCGCCCGGTCGGGCGGACCGGTTGTGGGCATCTGCAACGGTTTCCAGGTGCTCACCGAGGCCGGGTTGTTGCCGGGGGCCCTGCAGAAGAACCGGGGCCTGAAGTTCCTGTGCACCACCGTCGGGGTGCGGGTCGAGTCCACGGACTCCGTCCTGACCGCCGCGGCCGCGTCGGGGTCGGTGCTCCAGCTGCCCATCAACCACTTCGAGGGCAACTACACCTGCTCGTCCGAGGTGCTCGACGAGCTGCGAGCGGAGGATCGGGTGGTGTTGCGCTACACGCACAACCCCAACGGATCGATGGACGACATCGCTGGGGTCTGCTCCGCCGAACGCAACGTGGTTGGGCTCATGCCCCACCCCGAACGGGCTTCGGCCGACCTGCTGGGCAGCTGCGACGGTGTCCCCCTGTTGCAGTCGCTGCTCAAGGCCGCGGCGTAGATTCGGGTCGGCCGGTCCCACCCATCCCCCTGGGGGACCGGTGGGATCGAACCAGGCGATGGGTCAGGAGCTGCGCGAGATCCCCGCAGAACGCAGTACCGCGTCGGGCACACCCACCTCGCGCCAGGCCGTATAGCCGATGCCCTTGCGCTCGCCGTAGGCCTTGGCCGAGGCCACGAACTCGGCCTCGAGTGCGGAGAGGTCGACCGCGTTCTGGGCGGCGCTCAACTCGCGCTGGAGATCGAGCCGCTCCTGGGCGAGTTGGAGACGCTTCAGCTGGTCACCATCGGCGTACTCGGCATCGATCTTGGCCAGGCGCTTCGTCATCGAATCGGGGGTGCGCTTGCGGCCCCGCTTCGGCTTGTGCGCCTCGATCGCCTCGAGGTAGTTGCGCACGGCTCGACCCTGGGCTCGCCCTTCGGCCAGGGCAGCCTTGTGCGAGTCGGACATGGTCGTCTTCTTGCGTTTCGTGGTAGGCATACCAGTCAGATGATCACACTTATATGAAGGATTGCAAGCCTTGTAACCGCAGCATTACATCTTGAGCGAATTCCGTTGGAATCGGCGGGTTCCGACTAGGCGTCGGCCCGACCGACACCGCCGGTCTGCTCGGGTAGCGTGCCGGTATGCCTGCATCCCTGCACCGCGCCCTCGGGTTGACCGACGAAGAGGCGGCCGACATCGAGCGCATCCTCGGACGTCGGCCCAACCACCTCGAGTTGGCCATGTACGCGGTCATGTGGTCCGAGCACTGCTCGTACAAGTCTTCGCGCATTCACCTCCGCCGGCTCCCTACAGAGGCGGAATGGGTGCTGGTCGGGCCGGGTGAGAACGCCGGGGTGGTCGACGTGGGCGATGGCATCGCCGCCGCCCTGCGCATCGAGAGCCACAACCACCCGTCGGCCATCGAGCCGTACCAGGGGGCAGCCACCGGGGCCGGGGGCATCCTGCGCGACATCTTCACCATGGGTGCGCGGCCCATCGCGTTGATGGACCCGCTGCGCCTCGGCCCGCTCGACGATGCCCGTAGCCGCTGGATCGCCGAAGGAGTGGTCAGCGGGATCTCGGGCTACGGCAACTCGGTGGGCGTGCCCACAGTCGGTGGTGAGACCGTCTTCGACGAGACGTTCGCGGAGAACCCACTGGTCAACGTGTTGTGCCTGGGCATCCTGCCGACCGATCGCCTGGTGCTGGGTGCAGCCACTGGGGTGGGCAACCTGGCCGTGCTCCTGGGGTCGACCACCGGTCGCGACGGCATCGGCGGCGTGAGCGTGCTGGCCTCGGCGGGGTTCTCCGACGACGCCGAGGACGCGGCCAAGCGACCCAGCGTGCAGGTGGGGGATCCCTACGAGGAGAAGCGGCTGATCGAGGCGTGCCTGGCGCTGCTCGACGCCGGCCTGGTGGTCGGCATCCAGGACCTGGGCGGTGCGGGCCTCACCTGTGCCACGAGCGAGACGGCGTCGCGAGGTGGGGTGGGCATGGACGTGGACGTCACCGCCGTCCCCCGTCGCGAACCGGGTATGGAGCCCTTCGAAGTCCTGACCAGTGAGTCCCAAGAGCGCATGTTGGCCATCGTCGAACCGGCCGACCTCGAACAGGTGCTGGCCATCTGCGCGCGGTGGGACGTGCGGGCCTCAGTCATCGGTCGGGTCACCGCCGGCCCGTCGGACCCGACAGCCGAGGGGTCGGGTGGTCGCCTGCGCATCCTCGACGGCTGGGACGGGGACGTGCTGGCCGACGTGCCCGCGGCCTCGCTGCACGAGGACGCGCCCCTCTACGACCGCACGCGCCAGGCGCCGTCGGGATGGGATCCCGCCACCCGGACGCTCGCAGGTCCGCCGATGCCCGAGGGGTCCGTCGATCCCGGTGCAGATCTGGTCGACATGCTCATGGACACCTCGTGGGTGTGGAGCCAATACGACCATCAGCTGTTCTTGAATACCGTCGAGGGACCAGGCGGTGATGCCACCCTGCTGCGGCTGCGTCATCCGGTGACCGGGGCCGACACCGGCCGCGGTCTGGCCTTGACCACCGACGGCAACCATGGCTGGTGTGCGGTGGATCCGCGCCAGGGAACGGCGTTGACGGTGGCCGAATCCTTGCTCAACCTGGCCTGTGTGGGGGCGCGGCCGTTGGCCGTGGTGAACTGCCTCAACTTCGGCAATCCCACCCATCCCGAGGTCATGTGGCAGCTGTCGGAGGCCATCGACGGCATGTCCGAGGCCTGCCGGGCGTTCGGGCTCCCGGTCATCGGGGGCAATGTCAGCCTGTACAACGAGTCCCGGGGCGCCGACATCGACCCCAGCCCGGTCATCGGGATGCTGGGGCTGGTCGACCGGCTCGATTCGCGCCCGCCGGGGGCGAGGTTGATCGAGGGGGGCCGCCTGGTCCTGGTCGGGGTCACCCAGGACGAGCTGAGCGGCTCGCTTTGGGCTCGGGGCCGGGGCCATCGCGGCGGGCGACTGCCGGCGCTGGACGTGGCCATGCACCTGGCGGTGGCCGATGCCGTGCGGTCCTTGGTGGCCGGCGGCCTGCTCGTGGGGGCCCACGACGTGGGATCGGGCGGCGTGGGGGCGGCGTTGGCCGAGATGGCGGTGCGCGGCGGCGTCGGGTTCACCGCGGCGCGCCTGCACTCCCACGTCGACCTGTTCGCCGAGTCGCCGTCCCGCGTCGTGTTGTGCGTCGATCCCGATCGCCTGACCCCGGTGCTCAACGTGTTGGACCAGGCGGGCGTGCCGTCCCAGCGCATCGGTGTGGCCGGCGGCGATCGGCTCTCGGTCAAGGACCTGTTCGACCTGAGCCTGGCCGACGCCACCGAGCGTTGGCGTCGGCGGATCCCCGACGCCCTGGGCGCAGGCACCGTGGCTTCCTGACGGCTCGGTAGACTGGCCTTCGTGATCCCCCCCGAAACCGCCCTGGACCCGTCGCGTCCATCCGGCGCTGGCATGGATCAACTCGGCTCAGCCGAGCGTCCACCCGGATCGGAGGACGACACCCCGCACGAAGCGTGCGGCGTGTTCGGCGTCTACGCCCCCGGCCAACCGGTGGCGCATCTGACCTACCTGGGCCTGTACGCCCTGCAGCACCGCGGCCAGGAGGCCGCGGGCATGGCGGTCAGCGACGGCGAGACCATCACCGTGGTCAAGGACATGGGCCTGGTGTCCAACGCCTTCGACGATCGCACGCTGGCCGCGCTGACCGGTCATCTGGCCATCGGCCACGACCGGTACTCCACCACCGGGTCGAGCAACTGGCGCAACGCCCAGCCCGTCTACCGCGACGTGGGGGCCCACACCTTCGCCCTGGGCCACAACGGCAACCTGGTCAACACCGAGCAGCTGGCGGCCGACGCCGGGATGTTGCCGGGGGCGATCACCAGCGACAGCGACGTGGTGGCTGAGCTCTTGGCCAACGAACTGGGCCGCCACCCCGAGGCCAGCTCGGACGGACGGGCCCTCGAGCGGGCCCTGCTCGAGGTGCTGCCCACCTTGTCCGGCGCCTTCTCCTTCGTGCTGATGGACGAGGGCCACATCGTCGGGGTCCGCGATCCCCACGGCTTCCGGCCCCTGTGCCTGGGCAAGCTCGACAACGGCTGGGTGCTGGCGTCGGAGAGCCCTGCCCTCGACGTCGTCGGGGCGCACTTCGTGCGTGAGCTCGAACCGGGCGAGATGGTCATCATCGACGCGTCCGGCTACCGCTCGGTGCGAGCCTTCCCCGCCGGCGAGGTCGAGCCCAAGCTGTGCGTGTTCGAGTTCGTCTACTTCGCCCGCCCGGACTCCACTCTCTACGGCCAGAGCGTCCACCGGGCCCGCGTCCGCATGGGCGAGGAGCTGGCCGATCAGGCCCCGCGTCGAGGCCGACCTGGTCATGGGGGTGCCCGAGTCGGGCATGCCCGCGGCCGAGGGCTACGCCCGTCGCAGCGGCATCCCCTTCGGCCAGGGCCTGGTCAAGAACCGATACATCGGTCGCACGTTCATCGCGCCCAACCAGGAGATGCGTGCCCTGGGTGTGCGCATGAAGCTCAACCCGCTGCGCGACAACATCGAGGGCAAACGCCTGGTCGTGCTCGACGACTCGATCGTGCGGGGGACCACCAGCCGGGCCATCGTGAGCATGTTGCGCGAGGCCGGAGCGGCCGAAGTCCACCTGCGCCTGTCGTCGCCGCCCTACCGGTGGCCCTGCTACTACGGCATGGACACCGGCAACCGGGGCGAGCTCATCGCCGCCAACATGAGCGTGGAGGAGATCCGCGCCTACCTCAATGTCGACACTCTGGCCTACCTGGCCCTGGATCGACTCGTCAACGCCACCGGCGCGGTGGGCGCCGGCTTCTGCGACGCCTGCCTCAGCGGCAACTACCCGGTCGAGGTGCCCATCAGCCTGCGCAAGGACGTGCTCGAGGTCGAGCCGATCGACGAGGCGCCCCAGCCCCTGCCCGGTCTGTCACTGCTGAGCGACGACGAGGCGTCGCTCCCGGCTGCACACGCCCGACGCAGCCGACGCTGAGCGGGGCCACATGGGCGAGACCTACGAGGGGGCGGGCGTCAGCATCTCGGCGGGCGAGGAGGCCGTCGAGCGGATCAAGGCCAAGGTGCGGTCGACGTTCCGCCCCGAGGTCATCGGCGACATCGGTGGGTTCGGGGGCCTGTTCGGCTTCGACACCACCCGGTACCGCCAGCCCGTGCTGGTGTCGGCCACCGACGGGGTCGGGACCAAGGCCCTGGTGGCCCAGGCCGCCAGCAGGTTCGACACGATCGGGGTCGACCTGGTGGCCATGTGCGTCGACGACCTGGTCTGCCAGGGGGCCGAGCCCCTGTTCTTCCTGGACTACATCGCGGTCGGCCGACTCGATCCCGATCACATCGAACAGCTCGTCGAGGGCGTGGCCGAGGGTTGCCGCCAGGCCGGTTGTGCACTGATCGGCGGCGAGATGGCCGAGCACCCGGGGGCCATGGAACCGGGTGAGTTCGACCTGGTCGGGTTCGCGGTGGGCGTGGCCGAGCGCGACCAGCTCATCACCGGCGAGTTCGTGGCCCCCGGCGACGTGCTCATCGGGCTGCCTTCGCCCAGCCTGCGCTCGAACGGCTACTCGTTGGCTCGTCGGATCCTGTTCGAGGTGGCCGGTCGGTCGCTCGATGATCCCGCCTACCCGGGAGCGCACCACACCCTGGCCGACGAGCTGCTCGAGCCCTCGGTCATCTACGCGCCGGCGGTGGCCGAGCTGACCCGATCGGTGGACGTGCGGGCTGTGGCCCACATCACCGGGGGTGGGATCCCCGGCAACCTGGTCCGGGTGCTTCCGGCGGGAGCGGATGCGGTGGTGGATCGCTCGGCCTGGGAGCCGCCGCGGATATTCGGCGAGCTCCAGCAGCTGGGCGCCGTGAGCGACGAGGAGATGGCCCGCGTCTTCAACCTGGGGATCGGCATGATAGTGGTGGTACCCGAAGGCGAGTCCTACAAGGCGCTGGACGTGCTGCGGGCCGCGGGGCAACGAGCCGTGGTCGTCGGTGCGGTCACCACCGGAACCGGCACCGTCGCCCTCACCTGAGCGACCTGGTCGGCCCACCCGCTCGAACCCAATGGGGGTGCAGCTCAGCGACGTCGAGGGCGTCGCGCCGATGACAGGTTGGGCGGTCGGTCGTTGCCGAGGGCGGGAGCGGTAGGTTCGACGGCGTGAGCCATGACGCGCTGGTCCGCCATCTGCTCGACCACTCGGTGCGCACCGGGGACTTCACCCTGAAGTCGGGCCGCCGGAGCACCTGGTTCATCGACTCCAAGCAGACGGTGTGTCGGCCCGACGGTCTGCTGCTCATGGCCGACCTGGCCCTGGAGGTGATCCCCCAGGAGGTGGGTGCGGTGGGCGGACTCACCGTCGGGGCCGATCCGGTGGCATACGGACTGGCTGCGGTGGCCGCCACCCGCGGTCGTGACCTGCGGTCCTTCACCATCCGCAAGGAAGCCAAGGACCACGGCGTGGCCGGGCGGTTGGCCGGCGCCCTCGAACCAGGCGACCGCGTCGTCATCACCGAAGACACCGTGACCCGGGGCACCTCGCCCCTGGAGGCGGCCCGGGTGGTGCGCGAACTGGGGGCCACTCCGGTGATGATCCTGGTGGTGGTGGACCGGGGAGGCACGTGCGCGGCCCGCGCCGAGGCCGAGGGCATCGGTTTCCATGCCCTGGTCACTGCCAGGGATCTGGGCTTCGACTACGAGGGTGCCTGAGCCCAGCCCGTCCACATCCAATCGGGTCACATGAGAACCCGAGCGACCGGCCTATGCTTTCTCGATGAACTCAGTCATTTGTGCTGTGTGACGGGTCATCGGATTGAGTCTTGGTCAACGAGACGACTCCGTCGTGGCATTGCAGCGGAGCCACCGAGGTTCATGAAACACACCGGAATGATCGCGCAGGGACCTGTTACAGAACCATAACGGGCGGCCGGCGGGCCAACGGTGGGTTACCGCAAGGTAGCCAGCAGGTGGAGCGCGTCGAGCGGCACGTCAACCACGCTGAGTGTTCAAATGCAGCTTCTGAGGCGAAAGTTGCGCGAGCGCGGTCGAATCATTGCAGATCCATGTCGATTCGCACGCGGGCGTGATTATCTGGCCGTTGCTTTTGCTTGACATCGCGGCGCGCTGAGGGTCTGGTTATCCCCTGCGACGCGATCGGAGTGCGCGACGCAAATAGCGAAAGCAGCGTTCGGCCAGGGCGTCTGCTTTTGAAGGGCGATGGCAGTGGAGTTCGGCGCGCTTTTGATCGAATCGATCGCGCCGCTGGTGAGTGTCGAATGACCGCGCCGCTGGCTGGGAGTGAAGAACAATGAGTGGACATGTCGAGATCCGACGCCCGGTAACCGATCCCGCGCCGGACGGCGGTGGTGGGGTCACGGCGACGGGTTGCGTAACCGGGAACGGCCAAACCAGTGGCCATGGGTCACCCGTGGCCACCGGCCATGTGAACGGCAATGGCCGGGTGCCGTTCGAACTCGAGTCGTCGGGGGGCGACCCCGACGGGTCGGTGCTCGCGCCCGTGGTTTCGGTGATCATTCCGAGTCGCAACGAGCGCGACACCCTGCCGTTGTTGCTCGAGCGTCTCGCCGCCCTGGAGCTGGGTCAGCCGATCGAGGTGCTCGTGGTCGACGACAGCGACGATGGCACCGCCGCGGTCGCGGCGCCGGCGGCCTTGGCGGGCCAGCGGGCGGACCGCCAGTTCCGGATCGTGCACCGGCGGGGAACGGAGCGGCAAGGCGGGTTGTCGGGGGCGGTGGTGGACGGGATGCAGTCCACCACCGGTCGGTGGATCTGCATCATGGATGCCGATCTCCAGCACCCGCCGGAGGTGATCGGCGACTTGGTGGCCCAGGCCGTCGATGGCGGGTGCGACCTCGTTGTTGCGTCCCGCTACTGCGGCGGCGGGTCCAATGAGGGGCTCGGTGGAACGGGTCGTCGAATCGTCTCACGCGTGGCCACGGCGGCCGTCAGGGCGAGCGTCGGGGCGTCCGGCCTCTCCGACCCGATGAGCGGGTTCTTCCTGGTCAGGCGGGATCGCATCGAGGTCGACCGGCTTCAGCCGCGCGCGGCTTCAAGATCCTGCTCGAGATCGTGGGTCGTCACCCGGAGCTGCGGGTGGGCGAGGTCCCCTTCGAGTTCGCCCCCCGGGGCGGGGGTCGCAGCAAAGCGTCCGCTTCCCAGGTCGTGCACCTGGGCCGGCAGCTGGCTGCTCTGCGGCGAAGCGCCGGCGCCGGCCGGACCCCACTTTGCTGCTACGACATCCACGGGCTCGTCAACGTCGAGTCGGGTCGGGCGTTGCCCGAGCTCGAGAAGTTCGCGGTCAGGTCGCTGCCGCCCGGCCCGACGATCCGCGTCCACGTGGCGCGCCTCGGCGATGTGCCCCCCGGCGAGAACATCGACCTCACCGGAGATCACCCGACCGTCTCGTACCGCGAGCGCACGGGCTTCGGGGTCCGAGTCGAGATGAGGGGCGGGGACATCCAGGTGACGGTGAGCCCGTCGGTGGCGCGGTCACCCCACGTCCTCTACACGAACGTGGTCGAGCCCCTGCTGCGCTGGCACCTCGTCGGCTCCGGGTACGCGCTCGTGCACGCGGCGTGTGTGGCGGACCGGAACCACGCGTTCCTGGTGACGGCGCGAACCGACACGGGCAAGACGACCACGATGCTCAAGGTGCTCGATCGGGCGCCGTTCGCCTTCCTCTCCGACGACCTGGTCGTCGTGCACCACGACGGAACGCTGCTCAGCTATCCGAAACCGCTGACGATCAGCGCCCACACCGTGCATGCGCTCAAGGAGACCGACCTCACGCGGTGGAGCGGATGACGCTGGTCCCGCAGAGTCGCGTGCACAGCCGTGAGGGGCGCCAGCTCGCCTTCTCTGCTGACTCGATATCGCCTGCCCGTCGCCAGCATCAGTGCCCTGATCCAACGTCTGGTACCGCCACCCAAGTACCACGTCGAACGTCTGGTGCGGGGCGTGCGTAGCGGCCGGTCGGCCCGCATACGGGGGATGTTCGTGATCCAGCGCGGGGGGACCGGCTCGCGGCCCGTGGCGGCTCGGGAGGCGCTCGAGATGCTGCTGGCCAACTGCGAGGATGCCTTCGGATTTCCGCCCTACGAGACGCTCGAGCGGATGCTGCTGGCGGTCAGCCCAGATGACCTGCGTTCAGCTGAACGGGCCATCATCGCCTCGGCTCTGGCGGGTGTGTCGACCGAGGTCGTGAGAAGCGAGACGCTCGACTGGGCCGACCGCATCACCGAACGGATCATCGAACGGGAGCCCACGGCGATGCCGTTCGCCGCCACCGGTGGGGAAGGGCGCGTTCGGGGAACCCTCTGATGCTGGGTGCGATCCCGCTGCCACAACGGGCGCGACTCGGCCGCCTCGCGAAGTTCGGAATCGTCGGGGTATCCGGGATCGGCGTGAACCTGGTCGTGCAGGCGGCCCTGATCGAGCTGCTCGGCATCAACTACGTCGTGGCCGCCATCCTGTCGACCCAGGTCTCGTCGACCTGGAACTTCCTGGGGGCCGAGCACTGGGTCTTCGAACCGAGCTCCGGGGGGAACTCGAGGCTCGGGCGCTACCTGGCGTTCATGGCCATGAGCAACAGCGCACTGCTGCTGCGAGTGCCCTTCATGTGGGTGCTGACCTCTGTGCTCGGCATCTTCTACACCCTGTCGAACCTGGCGTCGCTCGCCATGCTGACCCTGGCCCGCTTCCTGCTCTCGGACGGCTTGATCTGGCGGACCTCGGGGACGTCTCCCGTCGCCGCCAGCCCCGTCCATGCCAGCGACCAAGCCCATGTGGCCGTCGCCCCGCCCCCGTTGAGGCCCTACGAGCCCCAACACCTGGATCCCCACGACGTGGTCGAGTCCGACGCCGGCCCGGCCATGCCTGGCGGTCGGAGGCGCAGCCGGGCGTTCACCCACCCCGAGCGCTGGCTGCTCGCAGGCTGTGTTGTCGCGGGGACCTTGCTGCGGGTGTGGCAGTTGACCGGCGTCGGGCTGAACAGCGACGAGGCCGTCTACGCGGGCCAGGCGGCCGCCATCGCCGGCGACCGTGCCCTCATCCCCTTCTTCCCCGTCATCCGGGCCCACCCCCTGCTCTTCCAGGGACTGCTGTCGGTGGCCTACCACTTCGGCACCAGTCCGCTCATCGGGCGCCTCGCGTCGGTGGCGTTCGGTGTGGGCACGATCGTGCTCGCCTATCTGGTGACGAAGCTCCTCTACGGGACACGGGCCGCTCTGCTGGCCGCGCTGATCGTCGCCCTGATGCCCTACCAGATCGTGGTCGACCGCCAGATCCTGCTCGACGCACCCACCGCCTTCTTCGTCATGGTCTCGCTCTACCTACTCGTCCGATACGCCCTCGACCAGCGTCCCGGGTGGCTCGTCGCCGCCGCCGGCGCGGTGGGTGTGGCCGTGCTGTCCAAGGAGACGGCGGTGGTGCTGCTGGCGTCCTCGGCGGTGTTCGTCGCCCTCAGTCCTGAGATCCGCATCCGCCTTCGCCACGCGTTGGCGGCGCTGGCCGTCTTCGCCGCAGTCGTGGTCGTGTGGCCATTGATCATCGTGTTGTCGGGGAGGAGTGAGACGGGCACGAGCTATCTCTCGTGGCAGCTGTTCCGGCGGCCGAATCACTCCATCGGCTTCTACGCCACGACCCTCCCGTGGTACATCGGACCACTCGTGCTCCTCCTGGCCGGAGTGGCGCTGCTGGTGCGCTGGCGCACCGATGGGTGGAGCTGGCGGGAATGGCTCCTGCTGTCCTGGTCGGCCGTGCCCTTCATCTTCTTCCAGCTCTGGCCGGTGAAGGGGTTCCAGTACCTGCTCGGTGCGGCCCTGCCGGTCGCGCTGCTGGCCGGGGCAGGCCTGTCCGACGTCATCGGTTGGCTCGCCGCGGATCAGCGGTGGTCGACGAGACGGGTGGGTGCCCGGCTGGGCGTCGTCGCGGTCGGGGTGGTCGCCCTCTCGCTGTGCCTGCCCGCGATAGCCGACATACAGAGCCTGCCCACCACCACCATGCTGGCCGGCACGGGCGGCGTGCCCGGTGGACGCGAGGCTGGCACCTGGATCGGTCGGAACGCTCCCGGCGGTGCCGAGGTGGTGACGATCGGTCCGTCGATGGCCAACCTGATCGAGTTCTACGGGCACCGCCGGGCCTACGGGCTGTCGGTGAGCCCCAACGCCCGTAACCGCAATCCCAGCTACGTCCCGTTGCGCAACCCCGACCTCGCCCTCCGCTCCGGCCAGGTGCAGTACATCGTCTGGGACGCCTATTCGGGCTCGAGGACCTCGTTCTTCGACAACCGCCTCAGCACCTACGTGCAGCGGTACCACGGCCACGTCGTGTTCACCTATGACGTCGGCGGCCAGTCCCGGGTGAAGGTCTTCGAGGTGGGGCCATGAGGCGCGCCGCCGTCCTGGTCTGCGTGGTGGTGGTGCTGACGGTGATGAGCACCCCGGCCGTCGCGGCAGCGACGAGCGGCACCGCACCGGATCGGGCCGTCACCGCCACGCCGATCAAGCACTTCGTCTACCTGATGCAGGAGGGCCACAGCTTCGACGAGTATTTCGGCACCTATCCCGGGGCCGACGCCATCCCCCCCGGGGTGTGCGAACCGTTGGACGCGCGAGACCCGGGCCAGGGTTGCCTCGAGCCGGCGGATCGAGGAGATCACCCGCCGCTGGCGATCCCCCACGGGCCTGACGTGGAGCGGGCCCAGATCGACGGCGGGCGTATGGACGGCTTCGCCTCGGTCTTCGGGGACAGCGCCGCGGCCCGCTCAGCCATGTCCCATTACGACCAGCGGCAACTGCCCTGGTACTGGAACCTCGCCCACCGCTACGTCCTGTTCGACCGGTTCTTCTCGTCGACGGTCGGGTCCCCGGTGGCTGACCGCCTGTACTGGATGTCCGGTACGGGGGGGTCCCCCGCCCTGGCCCAACGCCCGGCCCGGGCCAGCCTGGGCGACGACATCCCCACGGTGTTCGATCGCCTCGAGGCGGCCGGCATCTCGTGGAAGGTCTACGTGCAGGGCTACACCGAGCTCGGCGGGGCCGCCGCGGTCGACGGCACCACGCCGGCGGCCACCAGCCTGGCCGAACGGGTGCCGTTGCTGGAGATGCCCCGGTTCCGAAACGACCCGGCCCTGACGAGTCGGATCGTGGACCTCTCGGAGTACTATCAGGACCTCCAGCAGGGCACGCTGCCGTCGGTCGCCTACGTGGTGTCGTCGGGTGCGAGCAGCGAGCTGCCGCCGGCGGATCCGAATGCTGGACAGACCTTCGTACGTGGCCTGGTCAACGAGCTGATGCGCAGCTCGGCCTGGGACTCCTCGGCCTTCCTGGTCAGCTTCGATGACTCCGGCGGCGCGTACGACCACGTCGCGCCGCCGACCGCCAGTGCCGATGGTGTCCCCTTCGGGCCCCGCGTGCCGGCGTTGCTCGTGAGCCCCTACGCCCGCAGCGGCCAGATCGACCACACCCTCCTGGACGCCACGTCTGGACTCGCGTTCATCCGTCAGAACTGGGGCATCGACCCGCTGGCCGCCCACGATCGGGCCGCGTCGAGCTTCGCGAACGCGCTCGACCCGTCCAGTGCACCCCGTCCGCCCACCTTCGTGCCCGCGGTGGACGTGGTGGCCACCAAACCGACGTCGACGCGTTCGCTCTATCCCCTCTACGGGCTGGCGCTGCTCATCCCACTGGCCATCGCCGGCGCCACGGCGTGGCGGTCACGTCGGGGTCGACCGTCATGACGGGCATCGCCCGCCGGGTGACGGTCGGGTTGGTGGCTGTGCTCGTCACGGTCCTTGCCATGGGGTTCGTCCCGGTGGGCGCGGCCTCGCCCTCGCCTTGGCCCCCGACCTCGCCGTACCGATGGGTGAACCTGACCACCCGGCCGGCCCTGCCCAACGCCACCTTCACCCTCGACGGTGTGGCTTACACCACCGGCCCCGACGGGACGGTCGTCATCCCCACGTCGACGTTGACGGGACTCGAGCAGCGCCTGAGCTTCGTGTCGGTGGTCGACGCGCCGCTCACCCACGCGATCTTCTCGCACTTCGAGGCCCAGCCCGAGATCGCGTACTCACGCACGGTCGTCGCCGCGTTCGACATGTCGCGCTTCCTCCACATCAGGACCCTCCCCGCGCTGCCCCGGGCCACGTTCCTGCTCGACGGCACCTCCTACACGACAGGGGCGGACGGGACCGTCACGGTCGCGACCGACCGCCTGTCCGATCTCGACCACCGCCTCAAGTTCGACACGCTGGTCACCGACTCCGGCACGCGGGCCCGCTTCCTCCGGTTCTCGAACCCACCCCAGCACGGGTACTGGCGCGATGCCATCGCGGTGTTCGACCTGTCACGGGCCGTGCAGTTCAGCTTCGCCAAACCCGACGGCTCTGCGCTGCCACCCGGTCGCGTGTCCTCGATGACGATTCGCAGCTCGACGGGAGTGGATCGGACCATTTCGGATTCGGCGCTCCGCAACCCGGTGATGCTCCCGGCGCTCCACGTGACCTCGACCAACGAGACGCGCGACCAGCAGATGATCCGCTACACCGTGCAGGAGGTGCGGGTGGACGGCTCGAACACGGTCGTCCCCTCCCAGCAGGCCTTCTTCCCGGCGAACACGACCGCAGCGGCTGTGGGAACCAGGATCTACTCGCTCGACGTCACCGTCGACGACGCCATCTTCGGCTTCAGTGCCGGCTCGAGCGTGCTGTTGCGCAAGCCCGACGGGAGCGAGTCGCGCTATCACCTGGCCGACGGGAAGGTCACGATCCCGGGCCTCGCTCCGGGGCAATACCAGATGCGGATCCAAGGGGCGGGCTTCGACGGCTGGCGGCCGATCGTGGTCTCGCGCGACCAGGTCATCGCCGTGTCGCCGATCAGCGGCATCGACATAGCCGCAGTCGGCGCCATCGCCCTCCTCCTGCTGTTCGGACTCTTCTTCGTCGGAGCTCGTCGACGTGCCAGGCGGCGGTCGACGTTGCCCGAACCCAACCACACCGGCACGGGTGACCCCTGGTCACGCCCGCCGGCCGCGGGTGCTCCTGCACCCGTTCGAGCGTCGGAGCCGACCGGTTGAGCGCCTGTCGTGTGCTCCCGGGAGGGCAGCTGCGCCGGGCATTCGGCGCGGCCACCCTCTCGGTCGTCGTCGTGCTCGTTTGTTTCGCCCGGACGAGCGATGCGGCGAACCGGCCGGCTTCGGCACCCTACCCCCCGGCGACCGCCGCGAGCATCGCGCCCACAACCGCGCCCGAGGTGGCCGCCACGAGAGCCCGGCCCCTCACCCTGGCGTACTTCTACATCTGGTTCGACCCGTCGTCGTGGAACCGGGCCAAACGTGACCAGCCGCTGATCGGGCGCTACTCCAGCAGCGATCGCAATGTGATGGAGCAGCAGGTCCGCATGGCTCAGGCGGCGGGGATCGAGGGGTTCATCGTGAGCTGGAAGAGCACGCCCACGCTCGACGCCCGCCTCTCGCTGCTCGCCGACGTGGCCCAGGAGCACGACTTCAAGTTGGTCGTCATCTATGAGGGCCTGGACTTCCATCGCCGGCCGATACCGGTCGGCCAGGTGGCGGCCGATCTCGACACCTTCATCCAACGATATGCGTCACGTTCCCCCTTCCAACTGTTCGCCAAGCCCCCGGTGATCCTGTCCGGGTCGTGGGCCTTCTCCAGGGACGCGATCGCGCAGCTGGGCCAGGCCAGGCGCAAAAGGATCCTGTTGCTGGCCTCGGAGCGGAACACGACCGGCATCGACCGGTTGAACGGCCTCATCGACGGGGACGCGTACTACTGGTCGTCGGTCAACCCCGCGACCTACCCGCACTACCAGGAGAAGCTCGACCAGTTGGGCGCCGCCGTGCACGCGGAGGGCGGACTCTGGGTCGCGCCGGCCGCGGCTGGCTTCGACGCCCGCCTGGTGGGCGGGTCCACCACGGTCGGGCGCGACAGCGGGCAGACGCTGCGCACCGAGTTCACCGCAGCCAGCCGGTCGAACCCCGACGCCATCGGCCTGATCAGCTGGAACGAGTTCAGCGAGAACTCCGAGATCGAGCCGAGTCGGAACTATGGCACGCAGTCGCTCGAGACCCTGGCGCCGCTGCTCGGAGGCGTACCGCCTTCGCTGGCGTCGGGCGGGCTCGACTCGAGTGAACCCGGATCTCGCGGCTCGGGCTGGGAGCAGGTAGCTGCCCTCGGCGTTCTGGTGCTCGTGACCGTGGCGGCGGCCGCGGCGATGATCCGGCGACACCGCCGTGGCACACGAACCCCCACCACCAGCTGGGCCGTCGCCGAAGGTGGCTCGGGAGAATGGAGGCCGTTTTGATGACCGCCGACCAGAATTGCTCACGCCCCGGCCGTCGAACCCTCGCCGGTCTGGCCGCCGTGGCGCTGTTGATCCCGCTCTTCAGTTCCACCGCAGCGGCTCGTTCCCATCGTGGCCGCGTCGGAGGTCCGCCCAGGACGCAGGCTCCGCCGTCGTCGGTGAGCCCGACCAGCGGGGTCGACACCTCCGCCTACGATCCGCACCTGACGCGAGCGCCGTACCTCACCGACGCGGTGGGCACCTCCATGACCGTCAATTGGGGGACCGACCGGTCCTCGAAGTCGGGAGCCGTTCGATGGGGCGCCGTCGACCAGGCCGGGGCGTGCAACCCGACCAACCCGGCGACCGGCACCTGGTACCCGATCACCGTCAATGGCGTGAGCGAGTACCAGTGGACGGCGACGCTCTCGCTGCCAGCGGCGGGAACGTATTGCTACCGGCCGTTCCTGGGCACCACCGACCTGCTCGGCTCGGCGTCGACACCGACCTTCACCACGCAGGTGCCCGCCGGCTCGACGCAGTCGTTCTCGTTCGACGTGTTCGGGGACTGGGGCCAGACCGACAGCAGCGGCAACAACCCCGACCAGGCCAACCTCATGAGCCAGATCGCGTCGAGCGGCGCCCAGTTCGCGGTGTCGGTGGGTGACAACGGCTATCCCTCGGGCAGCCAGACCAACTACGGCGATCTCCAGCAGCACGCGGCGAACGTGAGCGCCGTGTTCGGTCCGTCGTTCTGGCCGGTACCGGGCTCGTCGCTGCCGTTGTTCGCGGCCAGCGGCAACCACGGCATCACCAGCTCGACCGCGACGCGAAGCACCGAGCAGATGGAGTGGCCCGAGAACACCGCGGCAGCCACCTCTGGTGGCCGGTACGTCCGGGAGACCTACTGCTGTGTCAACGGCACCGCCTCGGCCTCCTACCCGAGCTCGTGGTACGCCTTCGATGCCGGGGGGTCGCGCTTCTACGTGCTCCAGGCCGATTGGGCCGACGGCAATCCCGGCACGGGAACGGTCTACTCGGACGACTACGCCGCCCATTGGTCGCCCAACAGCCCGGAGTACCAGTGGTTGGCGGCCGACCTGGCCGCCCACCCGAGCGGTATGAAGTTCGCGTTCTGGCACTACCCGACGTACTCGGACCAGAAGGCGCAGAACTCCGACACCTACCTCCAGGGCCCCGCCAGTCTCCAGGGCCTGCTGGCGTCCAACGGCGTGGACCTCGGCTTCACCGGCCACGCCCACATCTACGAGCGCAACGTGTCTCAGGGCCCGGGCACCATCCCGACGTATGTGACCGGCGGCGGTGGCGCCGCGTTGCAACCTGTCGGCGAGAAGGGCTGCAGCTCCTTCGACGCCTACGCCATCGGGTGGTCACCCACCAGGAGCAAGGGGTCGAGTTGCGGCAACGCGCCCCCGCCCGACTCGGCCGCCCGCGTCTTCCACTTCCTGAAGGTCACGGTCTCCGGCTCGCAGGTCACGGTGGCACCGACCGACGAGCTGGGGCGCACCTTCGACGTCCAGACCTACTCCTTCAACCCGCCACCCGACACCTACATCGACAGCGCGCCACCGGCTGGTACGGCGAGCACCAGCGCGACCTTCAGCTTCCACGCCAGCTCCCCGGGCGCCACGTTCGACTGCTCCCTCGACGGGGGACCCGCGGCTCCCTGCACCAGCCCCGTCACCTATTCGGGGCTGGCGGATGGTGCCCACGCGTTCAGCGTCGACGCCACAGTCGGGGGGGTGGTCGACCCGGTGCCGGCCACCGTGGAGTGGACGGTCGACACCGAACCTCCCGCCGCGCCAACCGGCTTGGACGCCGTCGCCGACTCGCCGTTCTCGGTCTCGCTGACGTGGGTCGCGGCCAGCGACAACCTCGCCGTCACCGGGTACGACGTGTTCCGGGACGGCACGCTGCTGGCGACCATACCGCCGGCGAGCTCCTACACCGACAACCGCTGTGGTCGGCTCGTCGACCCATGACTACGCCGTGCGCGCCAGGGACGCGGCGGGCAACGTCTCCGCGTTCACACCGACCGTGCCGGTGACCACGCCCCCGGCTCCGACACCGCTGTTCGCGGACGGCTTCGAGTCCGGAGACCTCCATGCCTGGACGACCACGGGCGGGCTCACGGTGGAGACCACGACGGTGCACGCCGGGTCCTTCGCGGCTGAGGGCTACACGACCAGCGGCGCGACCTACGCCAAGAAGACCCTTCCGGCGACCTACACCGACGCCTACGCGCGCCTGTCCTACGACCTGCTCGCTGGCCCCAGCCAGGTCAACCTCCTGCGCTTCCGAAGCGCCAGCGGGAGCTCCCTCGGCTATCTCTACGTCGCCACGAGCGGCCAGCTCGGGTTCCACGACGACACAACCCGTACCAACATCCTCAGCGCCACCGTGCCCTCGTCCGGATGGCACGCGGTGGAGCTCCACATGGCCATCGCCGGGCCTGCCGGCACGGTCGAGGTCTGGCTCGACAACGCCTTGGTGTCCGACCTATCGATCACCGTCGACACCGGCACCACACCGGTCGGGGCCATGCAGATCGGTGAGACGCAGACCGGCCGCACCTACGACGTGGTCTTCGACGACGCCGCCTTCGGAACCAGCCGGCTCGGTCCCGCGGCCGACACGACTCCTCCGTCGGTGCCGGCCAACCTGACGGCGGCGGCCACCTCGCCGTTCTCGGTGGACCTGGCCTGGGACGCTTCCACCGACGACGTCGGTGTCGCCGGCTATGACGTGTTCCGCGACGGCACCCTGCTGACCTCGCTCGGCGCGGTCATGTCGTTCACCGACGACACGGTGCTCTCGTCCTCCACCTCCACCTACCAGGTGCGGGCCCGTGACGGGAACGGGAATCTCTCGGACCTCAGCGCGGGAGTCTCGGCAACCACGCCCGCGGCCGCGCCGCCGTTGTTCACCGACGGGTTCGAGTCGGGCGACTTGTCGGCGTGGAGCTCCAGTGCCGGGCTGAACGTCGAGGGGACCGACACCCGTTCGGGCGTGTTCGCCGCCGAGGGCAACACGACCAATGGCAACACCTTCGCCAAGGTGACCCTTCCCGGCGCCTACCCGGACGCCTTCGCCCAGGTGGCGTACGAGCTGAAGAGCCAGGCCAGTCAGGTGAACCTCCTGCGGATGCGGGATTCGACCGGCGCGTCGATCGGCTACCTGTACCTCACGACCGCCGGGAAACTTGCCTTCCACAACGATGCGACGGCGACCAACGTCGTGAGCGCGATCGTCCCGGGCGCTGGATGGCACACGATCCAACTGCACCTCGGGGTCGCCGGTGCGGCCAGCACGGTCGAGGTCTGGTTGGACGGGGCGTTGGTCTCGGCCCTCTCGGGCCCGTCGACGCTCGGGACCCAGCCCGTCGGGATCCTGCAGATCGGCGAGACGCAGACGGGGCGAACCTACGACGTCGTCTTCGACGACGTCGCCTTCGGCAGCCAACGGCTGGGGGCGTTCGACTCGACCCCACCGTCGGCCCCGCCGCTGGTCCTCGCCCTGTCGACGTCGCCCTTCTCGGTCCACGTGTGCTGGCTCCCCTCCTCGGACGACTCTGGGGTGACGGGCTACGACGTCTACCGCGACGGCACCCTGGTGGCCTCGGTCGGGACCACGATCATCATCGACGACACGGTGCTGCCCAACACGACCTACCAGTACGACGTCGTGGCCCGCGACGGCGCTGGGAACCGCTCGGCGCCGAGTGCGGACGCCTCGGTGACCACCCCGGCGCCCCCAGTGCCGGTCTTCGCCGACGGCTTCGAGACCGGTGATCTCAGTGCCTGGACGTCCACCGGGGGGCTCAGCGTCGAGGGGACGGACGTCCATGCCGGGGCGTTCGCGGCCGAGGCGAACACGATCAACGGCGCCACCTACGCCAAGAAGACGCTGGCCTCGACCTATGCCGACGGGTATGGACGGGTGGCCTTCGACGTGAAGAGCCAGGCCAGTCAGGTGAACCTGCTGCGGATGCGGGATGCGACCGGCGCGTCGATCGGCTACGTCTACCTCACGACCGGCGGACAACTCGCCTTCCACGACGATGCGACGGCGACCAACGTCGTGAGCGCGGTCGTCCCCGGTGCCGGATGGCATTCCGTCGAGCTGCACCTGGCCGTCAACGGTGCAGCCAGCACGGTCGAGGTCTGGTTGGACGGGGCGTTGGTCCCGGCCCTCTCGGGCCCGTCGACGCTCGGGACCCAGCCCGTCGGAATCCTGCAGATCGGTGAGACCCAGACCGGACGCACCTATGACGTGGTCTTCGACGACGCCGCCTTCGGCGCCGAACGCCTCGGGCCATGACCGCCGACCCGCCGACGGCCGCGCAACGGCGTCAGCCGGGTTAGACCGATGGCGTCTGTGGGACTTCCGCGCCCGGTGACACGGGCATGCTGGCCGGGGCCAGGCGCGTGCGAGGACGTCGGGGTCGTCCAGCAGGATCCGTAGGCTGACGATCTGGCGGGCGCCGTCGTGGTCGTCTTGGCGCGCCACCCCGTCGGCGTCGCGGACGGCCACCCGCACGCCGGCCCGGTGGAGCAGCGACAGGCTTTCGGGACTGGCCGGGAGATCGCGCTCGATCTGGCAGGTCGGGCAGGTGTAGGTCACGTCCCGTGCCACCTCGCCCACGCAGAGCACAGCGACCTCCGAGGCGGTGACCACGACAGGTCCGCAGGCAGGACAGAGAAAGGTAACGGTGACGACACGGCGTCGGACCTTGGGCATTGCAGGTTCCTTGTTTCGACTCGCTGGCGAGGATACCTGTCCCACCTGCCATCGCGCGTGACACCCCTGAGGCTCTGGGCTGGCCGCCAAACCGGCGCTTCTCGCCGGCACCTGATCTTGTTTGGGGACGACTGAGCGGCGGAAGGTAGCGTCGAGCCCCTATGGCTCACACACCCACCGCCGCGTTCTCGATCCGCATCCGGGTCCGGATGGTCAACAAGCCCGGGGACCTGGGGCGGCTGGCCGTGGCCATCGGCGAGGTGGGCGGCAACATCGCCGGCCTCGACGGCTTCGAGGCCAAGCAGGCCTTCCTCGACGAGGACATCATCGTCGACTGCCGCAGCGAGGATCATCAGCGGCAGGTGCTGGGCGCCATCGAGGCCCTCGAGGGCATCGACGTGCTTGATCACGAGGACCGGACCTTCAAGATGCACGAGGGTGGCAAGATCGAGGTCCTGCCCCTCGCTCCCGTAGGCGACCGCGACGACCTGTCCATGGCCTACACGCCAGGCGTGGCGCGGGTGTGCAACGCCATCGTGGCCGATCCGGCCAAGGTCCACGAGCTGACCATCAAGCGCAACACCGTGGCCATCGTCACCGACGGGACCGCAGTGCTGGGCCTGGGTGACATCGGCCCGGCCGCGGCCCTGCCCGTCATGGAGGGCAAGGCGCTGCTCTTCAAGGAGTTCGCCGGGGTCGACGCCTTCCCGATCTGCCTCGACGTGACCGGCGCGGACGAGATCGTGGAGACGGTGACCCGGCTGGCGCCGGTGTTCGGCGGCATCAACCTCGAGGACATCGCCGCGCCGCAGTGCTTCGAGGTGGAGGAGCGGCTCAAGGACCTGCTCGACATCCCGGTCTTCCACGACGACCAGCACGGCACCGCGGTGGTGGTGCTGGCTGCGCTCGAGAACGCGGTCAAGATCGTCGACAAGAAGATGATCGACCTCAACGTCGTCATCGCCGGGGTGGGCGCGGCCGGGGTGGCGATCTCCAAGATGTTGCTGGAGGCGGGCGTGGCTCATGTGGTGGGCACCGATCGCCAGGGCGCCATCTGGGAGGGTCGTGAGGACCTGAACCCGGCCAAGCAGTGGTTCGCCGAGAACACCAATCCCAACCGGGTCACGGGGTCGCTGGGTCAGGTCCTGCCCGGTGCCGATGTGTTCATCGGCGTCAGCGGCCCGGGCCTGATCAGTGCGGATGACGTCCGGTCGATGGGGCCCAAGCCGATCGTGTTCGCCATGGCCAACCCCGATCCCGAGATCCGGCCCGAGCTGGTGGAGGGCATCGCCGCGGTCATCGCCACCGGCCGTAGTGACTTCCCCAACCAGATCAACAACGTCTTGTGCTTCCCGGGCATCTTCCGTGGCGCGCTCGATGCCGGGGCCACCACCATCACCGAGAACATGAAGCTGGCCGCCGCCGAGGCCATCGCGTCGGCGGTGGACGCCAACGAGCTCAGCCGCGACTTCATCATCCCGTCGGTGTTCGACAAGCGGGTGGTCAAGCTGGTGGCGCAGGCCTCGGCCGAGGCTGCCGTGCGCGACGGCGTGGTGCGTTGAGGGTCAGCGCCAACCCGGGTCTCCGACGGCTGTGAGCGGCGACGATCGGTCCATCGAGGCGGTCACCTTCGACTTCTGGAACACGCTGGTGCACCCCGACGACGACGCCACCCGCCAGGCTCGTCGGCTGTCCGTGCAGGCCGTGCTGGGCGACTTCGGTCATCAGGTGGACGACGCCGTGCTCGATGACACCTTCCGACGCACCTTCGAGGCTCACCACGCCAGTTGGCTGTCGAACCGCCAGTTCACCGCTCGTCACGGTGGCGAGCTGGTGGTGTCGCTGCTCGAGCTCGACCTGGACGAGAACCAGCTCGAGGTGGTGATCGTCGGCCTACGCCCAGGCCGCGGCCGACCTGGACATGCGCCTCACCGAGCACGTGGCCGACACGCTGGCCGAGTTGCACGACCAGGGGATCAAGTTGGGCATCATCTGTGACGTGGGCCTGACCCCCTCGACGGTGCTGCGCGGCTGGCTGGACGACCACCGCGTGCTCGAGCTGTTCCAGCACTGGTCCTTCTCCGACGAGGTGGGTTGGTACAAGCCGGCGCGCCAGATCTTCGAGCACGCCCTGGCCGGTCTGGGTGTGGCCCCCCAGCACGCGGCCCACGTGGGTGACCTGCGCCGCACCGACGTGGGCGGGGCCCTGGCCGTGGGGATGACCGCCGTGCGCTACCGGGGCGCCTTCGACGACCCAGCGGTGACCGGTGCCGGCGACGCGCCGCTGCCGGAGGGCGACTTCGTCATCGACGACCACTTCGACCTGCCCGGGGTGCTCGGCCTGGCCTGACCGCCGGCCGGACGCGACGATCGACCATGGGCCGCGGCCAAGATGCTCACGGCTTCGAGGAGGCAGCGGTGGCGGTGATCCGAGGGATCCCGGCCGGCGAGGTCATGACCTACGGTGAGGTGGCCCTCGAGGCGGGACATCCCGGCGCGGCCCGGGCGGTGGGTCACCTCCTGGCCCGCAGCAACGGCACGCTGCCCTGGTGGCGGGTGGTCAACGCCTCCGGGCGCCTGGTTCCGGGCCACGAGCGCGAGCACGCGCCGGCGCCTGCGGTCCGAAGGCGTAGCCTGGGTCCGGGAGGTCGCTGCGTGGCCATGGGCCGACGCTGAGGGCCACGGGATCTCGATCCAACCACGACCACTGACAGCCCCTGGTCGGACGTCCCCGACGCGGCTGCGGCCGAGAGGTGTCCGCGGTGTCGGAGCCCGAAGGCTCGAGGTGAGAGCAACTAGCTTGGAATCGTTGTGAGGACCTCCACCGACGAGCCTTCGGCTGGGGAGACGGGGACCGCGGAGCCGGCGGGCGCCGTGACCGCGTCCATCGCGCGCATCCGCCGTCTGGAGCGCCTCGAGCGAGAGCGCATCGAGGACAAGGATCGGCGCGAGGAGCGCCGCCGCCAGCGGATCGCCGGCGCCAAGCCGTCGGGTGGGCGCCATGAGGTGGTCGACCGCATCGAGGACATGACCAAGTACCCGATGCTGGTACTGGGGATCACTTGGCTGATCGTGCTCATCGCGGTCGGCACCATCAACCTGAACGGCACGTCATCGGTCGCGCTGGTCGGCACGCTCTTCGTGCTCTGGGTGGTGCTGCTGGTGGAGTACCTGGTGCGGCTGGTCATCAGCCCCGACAGCCGCGGCTACCTGCGCCGGCGCTGGGTCGAGCCGGTCACCGTCGTGGTCCCCCCGTTCGAGGGCTGGCATCTGGTCGGCATCGAGAAGGTGTCGCTGCTGGTGCACGAGGGCGTGCTGCGTCTCGAGGCCATCCTCAAGCACCACAGCCTCTTCCGCGTGCTCATCGCCGCGGCCGGCACCTTGTTCCTCGGCGCCTGGCTGGTGCTGCTGTTCGAGGACCACGCCACGGGCAGCAACATCCACAGCTACTCCAGCGCGCTCTGGTGGGCGATGGTCACGGTGACGACCGTGGGCTACGGCGACCGCTTCCCGATCAGCGGCGGTGGGCGCGCGGTGGCGGTGATCCTCATGCTGGTGGGCATCGGCCTGATCGGTGTGCTCACGGCCACGGTGGCGTCGGTGTTCGTCAAGGAGCACACCGACGCCAACCGCGAGGAGTTCAAGCGCGGCCACGCCACGCTGGGCCAGGAGTTGGCCGTGATCAGCGAGCGGCTGGCCGACGTCGAGCGTCGGCTCGGGGCCACGTCGGAGGAGGTGGCCGCGCTGGACGCGGCAGCCGCTGCCGAGGCCGAGGCAGGCGGGCCGATCGAGCCCGAAGGAGGAGCATCCCCCTCCTGATCCCGGTGGCCGGGAGAAGATCATCGCATGCAGGGCACGCTCACCCGCAACGGCCAGACCGAGGATGTCACCCCCGAGTTGATCGCGGCGGCGATCGCCGGCCGCGACTTCTTCTGGCTCGACCTCGACGTGCACGATCCGGGGCCCGACGACGACGTCGACGCCATGCTCATCGATCAGTTCCACTTCCACCCCGTGGCGGTGGAGGCTGCAGATCACTTCGGCCAGCGGCCTCGCATCGACGACTACGACGACTTCGTCCACATCGTCACCTTCGGGATGGCCGGCGACGGCAAACAGGTGGCCGAGGTGCACTGCTTCCTCACCGAGCACTCGATCATCAGCGTCCATCACGGTGACTGCCCGGCGCTGGGCTCGGTGCGGGGCAAGATCGGCACGCACCACTCGACCGAGGCGTCGGCCCCGCAGGTCGTCGTGTTCTACCTGATCATGGACACGTTGATCGACTCGTTCTTCCCGGTGCTGTCGGACTTCGACGACGCCATCGATGAGCTCGAGACCGCCATCCTGGAGAGGCCCACGGAGGAGCAGCTCGGGACGTTGTTCGACATGAAGCGCCAGATCATGACCATTCGCAAGGTCATCGCGCCGCAACGGGACATGATCGCCAGCCTCAACGGGGGCCTGGTCGAGATCCCCGGGATGACCGACAAGGGCACGGCCTACTTCCGCAACCTCTACGACCACCTGATCCGCATCAGTGACATGGTCGATGCCTACCGCGACCTGATCAGCAGTGCCATGGACACCCACCTGTCGATGGTGTCCAACCGCCTGAACGTGGTGATGAAGCAACTGGCCATCATCGCCACCATCTTCCTGCCCCTGGGGTTCCTGACCGGCTTCTTCGGCCAGAACTTCGCCTGGCCCATCACCCACCTCCAAGTGGGGCTCGGCTGGTACCTGGGCCTGGGCCTGGGCACGGAGCTGGTGGCCATCGTCTTGCTGCTGATCCTGTTCCAGCGTCGGGGTTGGCTCGGCAGCGGCCCCACCGCCTGAGCAGGCCATTCGCAGGTTCCCGTGATCACCAGCTGTGCGACCGCTGGTTGGCTGGGTTGCGGCGCAAGGAGGGCAGGCGAGGCGCATCGCCCGGAACCCACTCGATGCCGTCGACCCGCCGCAGGTGCCGGAGCGGAAGATGCGCTTCATCGACGGCGAGCAAGTCGCGCGTCGCGCTGACGCGGTCGGTGCTCGGCGACGCTCAGCTCCAACTCCGGGTGGCCGAGCAACAGGGTGACCCGGGGACGTCGGTCCCGCCCCTCGCGACAATCGCGCGACATGGCCCTCCCCGGGCGCGCCCGGCCCAAGTTTACACGCGCAGAAACCCCTGCTGAGCAGGGGTTTCCTGAGTGGTCGGGACCGGCGTCGATCCGGTGACCTTCCGCTTTTCAGGCGGACGCTCTGCCAACTGAGCTACCCGACCGGGCGGCGGGCACCAGCCCAACCGAACGGACCCGGGCCAGCCAGCAACCCGGGGTTGCGGTCCCGACGAGATTTGAACTCGCGACCTCCGCCTTGACAGGGCGGCGTGCACTCCAAACTGCACCACGGGACCTCAGGCCTGCGAACAAGCCGACTGCCCTCGATCGGCCAGCGAAGGTCGGTCAGGGGCGGAAGGGCACGCTACACGCTCACGCGGCGACGACGCCATCCCCTATGGGAGGGCACCGGCTCGACGACGACGTGGCACCCCCAACGGGATTCGAACCCGTGTTACCGCCTTGAAAGGGCGGCGTCCTGGGCCACTGGACGATGGGGGCTCGTGCCCGAGCGGCCACTCACGATACCAGAGCGGTCTGGCCGGTTGGATCGGCCAGCTCCGCAGTGGGCGTCGATGGCCCTCTGGGCCATTGGTCCCACGTGCGGTGGTGCGGCCATGACCCGGCTCTATAGTCGGCCAGCCATGACCGAAGTGCCGCCCGGAGACGGGCAGCCGCCTCCGGAGGACCCGGACTCATCGGCCTCCACGCCGCCTCCTCCCTCGGGCGCGCCCTACGCTGCTCCCCCACCCTCGTCGAGTCCGGCCTGGCCGACTCCGCCGCCGTCGGCTCCGGCCTGGCCAGCCCCGCCGGCCGGGCCGACTCCGCCCCCGATGGCCGTACCGACCCAGAGCCCGTGGGGCGCGCCGCCTCCGACCACACCCCCGCCTCCAGCCGCGGCCCCGCCCCCCGGTCCGGCGTCGTGGGGTGCACCCCCCCCGTCGACGCCGTTCACCCGACCCTCGGGTGAGCCTGGTTCGTGGGCACCACCGTCGGGTGAGCCGGCGGTTGCCCCTGGTCCATGGGCACCACCGTCGGGCCGACCCGCCGCCGGTGCCCCCGCCACGTCGTGGGGCTCACCCGCGTCGCCTTCCGGGGCTCCCGGCGGGCCGGGCGGTCCGGGCGCCGGCTGGTACGCGGCCGGCCCCCCGCCCGGTGGTTTCGGTCCGGAGCCGTCGGCTGGTCCGGCACCGAAGAAGCGCTCCCGCAAGGTCGTGGCGGCGCTCGGGGTGCTGGCCCTCGTCCTCGTCGGCGGGGCGGTGGCCGCATTCACCCTGCGCGACACGGGCCCGAGCTACCCCAGCCAATGGGACAGCCGCATCCTGCCCATCGTCCACTTCGACGAGCATGAGCGCGGCATGGTGTTCAAGCATCCCGTGCAGGTCCTCTTCATGACCCCCAAGGCCTTCAACAAGACGGTGAGCACGTCGCCCGACCAGCTCAGCACCAAGGACAAACAGGACATCGAGAACCAGACGGCCCTCATGCGAGCGCTGGGGCTGATCGACGGCAAGGTCGACCTGTTCAAGGAGCAGAACGGGCTGAACCAGAACGGGATCCTCGCCTACTACGACTTCCACGACAAGAAGGTGCGGGTCAAGGGCACGGCTCTGACGCCGGACGTGCGCGTCACCCTGGCTCACGAGCTCACCCACGCCCTACAGGACCAGTACTTCGACCTGGGCCGCCAGGACACGCTGCCCGACGACTCGGCCCAGGCCTACCGATCGGTGATCGAGGGCGACGCCGTGGTGGTGCAGAACGCGTATGCCGACACCATGTCCCAGGCCGATCAGGACTCCTACAAAAAGGCCGAGAGCCAGGGGTCGGACCAGGCCTATTCGAACGTCCCCGACATCCTGGTGGCCCAGGACTCCGAGCCCTACATCGTCGGGCCGGCGTTCGTCGACGCGCTCAAGGCGCGCGGTGGCAACACCTCCATCAACGACGCGCTCCGCAACCCGCCAGCCAGCACCGCGGCCCTGATGAACATCTTCACCTACCTCACCCAGACGTCGAGCGTCGCGCCCACGTTGCCGCCGTTGCCGCTGCCGGCGGGGGCCAAGCGGGTCGATGACGGGGACAACACGTTCGGTGCATTGCAGTGGTATCTCCTGTTGGCCCGGAGGATCAACGTGCACCAGGCCCTGACCGCGGTCGACGGCTGGCACAGCGACACCAGCATCGGGTACCGAGAAGCGTCGGGCCTGGTGTGCCTGGACGCGGAGTACCAGGGCACGAGCGCGGCGGCCACCGCCAACATGGCCTCGTTGCTGAACCAGTGGAAGGCCGTGGGCCCGAACCCGAAGACGACGGTCACCGAGCACGGCGGGACCGTCGAGCTGCACGCCTGCGACCCGGGCAAGGACGTGAAGCTGACCGGCACCGATCGCTCCAGCGACGCCCTCGAGGTAGTGGCCGCCCGAATCGAGCTGGCCGGCATCTTCTTCAAGCAGAACGTCCCCGACTCCGCGGTCAAGTGCGCCAGCACGGGCACGATCGACCGGCTGACACTCGACCAGATCGTCAGCAACGACGAATCGGCTCAGCAGGCCGACCAGGACGCGGTCCAACAGGCCATAGCCGCCTGCCGCTGACCGCGCCCCGAGGCGCGCCGGCACACCGGGACAGGGCCGCTCCTCAGGCAGCCAGGATGTCAGTCCGCCAGGACCTGGATGAAGGCGCCGAGGATCATGTTGAGCACCTCGTAGGCGATCCGGTCGTGCAGATCCGGGTCGTCGGCGTCGAGCGCCGCGGGGGGTTCCTCGCTCACGTCCAGGCGGGTGCCCAGGGCCAGTCGCACCCCGTTGACGGCGCGCATCCAGGCCTCGGCCTCGGACCGGTCCATGACCTGACCGTCGACGGTGCGCTCCACCACGTCGAGCGCGTCGAGTTGGCCCTGCCGGAGGTCGTCGCCCACCAGGCGCTGGTATTCGGCGTCGAGCTCGGGGTGCTCCACGTACGCGGTCGGGAACAGTCGCCGGGTGGCCGGGTCGTGATCGGCCAGCATCACGCGCAGCTCGTCCATCGAGTCCATGACCACCCGCTGCTCGGGCTTGGTCAGGTTCACCTGGTAGCCGCCGGGCACGACGTCCACCAGCGGGCGCCAGCCGAAGGCGCCCAACCAACGCGCGATGCGAGGCACGGGCTCAGTCCTGCTGCATGGTGGCCCACAGGCCGTGTTCGTGAAGGCGGAACACGTCGAACTCCGCCTTCTCGCGTGCCCCGGTGGACACGCTGGCCCGACCCTTCTCGTGGACGTCGAGCATGAGGCTGGTGGCTTTCTCCAGGCTGTAGCCGAACAGCTTCTGGAACACGAACGTCACGTAGTCCATGAGGTTGATGGGGTCGTTCCACACGATCACGACCCACGGTCGATCCAGGTCGAGATCCGTGTCCTGGATCGGCTCGTCCACCTCGACCGGGCTGGTGGACGACAGACGGGGGGACACGACCGACATGGCTCGATTGTCCCTCATCCGGCCCCGACGGTCACGTCCCCGGGTTCCATTGCGGGCCGTTCGTGCTCGGGGTAGGCGTAGAGGCCGAGGTAGAAGCGCAACGCGACGATCCACACGGCGACCGCACCCACGACGTGCAACAGGACGAGACCTCGGGGCACCCCCAGGAAGTACTGGACATACCCCAGCGCACCCTGGGCGACGATCAGCACCACCAGTGCGACCGTGCGCCCGCGCACCCGGCGGCTGGCGCCGGTACGGGCCAGCAGCACGAGGGCGGCTACGGTCAGCGCCAGGAAGCCCCACACGGTGAGGCTGTGGATGCGGGCCACGTCCTCCACCAGGAACGGCAGTCGCTTCACGTGCTGGTCGCCGCCATTGGGGCCGGTGCCGGTGACGATCGTGCCAGTGACCAGCACGGCGCCGGCCACCAACACCATGATCCGAGCCAGGGGCAGCAGGGTGGGGGCCACGGTGAGCGATCCGTCGGTGTCGGCGTGACCGGCCCGGTCGTGGAGCACCACCGCGTTCCACACCAACGCCATGCCCAACAGGAAGTGCAAGGCCACGAATGGCGGCCACAGGTGCGAGAGGACGACGATGCCGCCCAGGACGATCTCCGCCACCAGCCCACCCACGAGCCCGAGCGACCACCAGATCAGGTCGCGCCGGCGAGGCACCAGTGCCAGAGAGCCGAGGACGGCCACGGCGACGGCCACCGAGACGAGGCCGGTGAAGTCACGATTGATCTGCTCCACCTGCGGGTGGAAGGAGGCCCTGGCCACGAAGTGGTGCTGGGTGCAGTTGGGCCAGTCGGGACATCCCAGGCCGGAGTCGCTCAGGCGCACCGCGGCACCGGTCACCACGATCACGGCCACCGCGGCGAGGACCGCGAGGGTGATGATCCGGAACTGCGCAACCGTGATGCGGGGGAGGCGCACGCCGCGATGCTACGAGCGAGCCGCGCCTGGTCCCAATCGCCCGCGGTAGCGTCGGTTCGTCCGCTGCCTGCTCGGCGTCGCCGCCGACGACGGGCTGGCAGCCACAGAAGACCATGGGGGGTCGATGAGAACGAGGCTGCACTCCGCCGCGATCGTGGGACTGGTGGCCGCTGGCCTGCTCACTGCGGTGCTCTCCTCGACGGCGCCGAGCTCGGCCGGCGCTGCCACCCGGGCGAAGCCCTCCAGCGGGTGGATCCCGGGCGATCCGCTCGATTGCACCACCTGGCGATACGGACCTTCCGACGAGCCGGCCTCGCTGCCGGCCGAGTTCGATCGCAACGACTACAAGCGCACCTCCCTCCGCGACCCCAATCCGGCGTTGGTGAACTCGCCGCAGAACCTGTGCGGCCAGAAGGGTTCGGCCACCGACCTGGCCTGGGGGTTGAGCGAGGGCTCCTCCTCGGTGCGGATCGCCATCCTGGATTCGGGCATCGAGTGGCGCGACGCGGCCTCGATGGCCGACCTGGCCACCAAGGCCTACATCAACCTGGGCGAAGCCAAGCCGCCGTGCTGGCCGGCGGTCGCCGACGGTGACTGCAACCACGACGGCGTGTTCAACATCACCGACTTCGGGTCCATCCCCGACCTCAACCACAACGGGGTGGCCGACCCCGAGGACCTCATCCTGAACCCGGCCTACAACAACCACCGCGACGACGACCACGACGGCTACGTCGACGACATCTCCGGATGGGACTTCCTCTACGGCGACAACGATCCGCTCGACACGGTGGACTACGGCCACGGCACCGGTGAGGCCAAGGACTCCGAGCGCGGCGGCCAACGGCACCGGCAACGTGGGCACCTGCCCGAACTGCCAGTTCATCCCGGTTCGGGTCGGCGATTCGTTCATCGCCGACGGCGGCCGGTTCGCCGCCGGCGTGCTGTTCGGCCTGGATTCCGGCGCGGATGTCATCCAGGAGGCCCTGGGCGCACTTAACGATCCTCGCCAGGCCCAGGACGCCATCGACGCGGCCTACCACCGGGGTGTGGTGGTGGTCTCGTCGATGGCCGACGAGGCCTCCAAGCACCCGAACCTGCCGGCGTCGCTCGAGCACACCATGGATGTCAACTCCGTCACCACCCTGTCGTCCAACCCGTTGGGTGGGGGCACCAACCAGGGGTACCTGGCTCTCAACGGCTGCACCAACTTCGGTGGGCACACCTTCGTCAGCATCCCGTCGAGTTCGTGCTCCTCGGAAGCCACCGGCGAAGCGGCCGGGATGGTCGGTTTGATCGAGAGCTATGCCCGCCAGCTCGACATCGCCCCCAATCCAGCGCTCACCTCATGGCGACCGGGTGACAACGTGCTGTCGGCCGACGAGGCCATGCAGATCGTGCGCTCGACGGCCGACGACATCGACTTCTCCACGCCCAACGCAGTCGACCCGGCCAACAACTTCGGCACGCCGAGCGGCAGCCCGATCCTCGACACGGTGCGATATCCGTCCACCAGGGGCTGGGATGCCACGTTCGGGTACGGCCGGGTCAACACCTACGAGATGCTCAAGGCCGTTCGTGACGGTCGGATCCCGCCTGAGGCCATGATCGACGCTCCAGCATGGTTCGACGTGCTCGGCACCACCGGCACCGCCGCGGTGACCGGGCGGGTGGCCGCTCCCCGGGCGACCTCCTACGACTACCAGGTGCAGTGGGCCCCCGGGTTCGAGCCGCCGCTCTACCCGGCCACCGACCACTGGACCACCGCCGTCACGCGCACCGGGCTGACGGCGCCGGTCTCGGGCACCTTGGCCACCCTCGATCTGGCCGCCATCGCCGCCACCCTGCCCGACGGCGGCAACGGCACGCCGGTCGACCCGAGCATGCAGGACCGACCCGATGAGGAGAAGTTCTCGGTGCGGGTCCGCGTGGTGGTGACTGCCCACGGCGGTGCGGGCGACGGCTTGACCGGGGAGATGCACAAGCAGGTGTTCGTGCACCACGATCCCGATCTGATGGCCGGCATGCCGGTGAAGGTCGCCGGCGCCAGCACGTCGAGCCCGCGCTTCGTCGACCTGCTGGGCGACGGACATCAGGAGTTGCTGCTGGCCACGGCCGACGGCGAGATCCACGCCTACCGCTCGGACATGACCGAGCTGCCCGGCTTCCCCCTGCTGGGCGACGTGTCGCCCTGGTGGCCGGCGGGCTCGCCCGCCGCGCAGGCCGACCACATACCCATCCACCGCGGCGCCTTCGGCGTCGGCGCGCCCGCAGTGGGTGACCTCTACCACGACGGCCACCTGGAGATCGTGGACACCGACCTGGACGGCAAGGTCTACGTGTGGTCCGCCACCGGTGCACGCCTGGCCACGATGTCGGTGAACCCCGCGTACTCGCGCGACGACCCAGCCGACCAGAACGAGTTCAACCGCACCAAACCGCAGTTCGCCAGCTCGCCGTCGCTGGGTGACCTCGACGGCGACGGGAAGCTGGAGATCGTCGCCGCGGCCATGGATCGCCACGTGTACGCGTGGCACGGCGACGGCTCGCCCGTAGCTGGCTTCCCGGTGCTGCTGGTGGATCCGACCAAGGTGTCGTCGGTGGATCCGGTCAGCCACGAGGTGACGTTCACCCCGAGCTCAGGGGTGGGCGAGGGCGGGGAGCTGGTGGCCACCCCGACGGTGGCCGACGTGAACGGCGACGGCCGCCCCGAGATCGTGGTGGGGGCACAGGAGCAGTACGTGGAGCCGCCCAACATCGGTGACGGCGCTGACGTGTTGGGCCTGCTCGGGGCGGCAGGCACGCCCGGCAACTCCCGGCTGTATGTGATCTCCCCGGACGGGACCGATGCCCACCAGTCCAACGCCACGGCCGACCCCGATGCGCAGGCCTACCTGCCCGGGTGGCCGGTCAAGGTGAGCCAGCTGGCCACCTCCCTGCTGCCGACCATCGGTGACGGTGTGGCCATGCCCGCGGTCGTGGGAGACGTCGACCCGGCCAACCCCGGCCCCGAGATCGTGGCCACCTCCTCCGCCGGCACCTTGTACGTGTTCGACGCCCAGGGCCACGGTGTCTACGGTTCGACCGCGGCGGGCGACAACCCGGTGACCTGGGCTGGCGGGCTGGCACTGCAGAACGCCGGTCGCTTCGGTGCCAACCGCAACTCCAATGACATCGTGGCCTCGCTGATGGGGCTGTCGGGCCCCACACTGGGTGAGCTCCAGGGCGGCGGGACCAAGGAGATCGCCGCCAACACCGCCGGGCTGACGCGCTTCATCGACCTGCTGGCCAACGACCTCCAATTGCCCAACGACGACCAGCTCTCCGCCTGGGACGGAGCCACCGGGAACGAGCTGGCGGGCTCGCCCCACACCACCACCGACTTGGCGCTGTTCGTGGCCCCGGCCATCGCCGATGTCGACGCCGACGGCCACAACGAGGTGATCGCCGGCAACGGTCTGTACACGCTCGACGCCGTGGATGCCGCGGGCGACGAGCCCGCCGGATGGCCCAAGCTGACGGGCGGCTGGAGCATCGGCACGCCGGGCGTGGGGGACTGGGACGGCGACGGCAAGCTCGAGGTCGCTCAGCAGCGCCGGGACGGCTACCTGCTGGTGTGGCACACCCGGGGGACGGCCACGCCGGCCTGGGGGTCCTACGGCTGTGACTCGTTCAACTCGGGCGCCTGTGTCGACACCGCCCCGGCCACGGTCGTGCCCACCACCACCTCGACGACGTCGACCACGGTGGGGCCCTCGTCGACCACGACCCCACCCGCGACCGTCGCCTCGGCCGCCGGTCCGACCTCGACCTCGACCGGCGGTGGCACCCTGCCCCTCACCGGTGTCGATTCCGTCGTCCTGCTGCTGGCCGCCGGCGGGCTGATCGCGGCCGGCTCCTGGCTGGTCGCCTGGCGCCGACGACGCCTGGCTCGCTCCGGTCCCTGAGTGAGCAGGGTGTGTTCCGGTCAACGCAGCGACTCCGTCGACGTCGCTGGCATGACAGGGTCGGTCTAGAAGGTCAGCTCGACGATAGGGACGAGAGGATGGCGCGGAAGACGTCGGGGTCGGACACGTACGGCGGATCGGCCCGGGGCCAGTGCAGGGCAAGATCGGTGAATCCCAGCTCCCCGTAGCGACCGGCCAGGTCCCGGTAGGACTCCACCGAGGCCAGCCACGGCTCGCAGGTGGCGCCCTGCATGTAGAGCCGGTCGAGGGAGGCCGGGTCTCGGCCGATGGCTTCGCAGGCGGCGTCGAGCGCCTGGCTCTGTGCCCGCACGACGGCTTCGCACGCGGCATCGTCGAGCTCCGCCGCACGCCGCGGATCGCCCAGCGTGACCCAGACCTGACCATGGGTGGCGGCCAGGGCCAGTGCCCGGGGACCGCCGCCGGCCACGGCCATGGGCACCCTTGGCTGTTGCACGCAGCCGGGGAGGTTGCGCGGCATCGACCGCCTGGTACCACTGCCCGTCCAGGCGCTCGGTGGCCGGGTCCGTCAGCAGCTGATCGAGCTGGGCCACGAACTCCTCGAAGCGGCTGGTGCGCTCGCCCGTCGACCACCGAGCCTGCCCCAGGGCGGTGGCGTCCCACCCGGTGCCGCCGGCACCGATGCCGATCGTGACGCGACCGTTCGATACGTCGTCGAGGGTCATCACCTCCTTGGCCAGGGTGACCGGGTGGCGGAAGTTGGGCGACGTGACCAACGTCCCCAAACGCAGCGTGGTCGTCGAGGCGGCCACCGCGGCCAGCAGGGGGACTGCGCCGAACCAGGGGCCGTCGCGCAGGCCCTGCCAGGTCAGATGGTCGTAGGTCCAGCCGGTGTGGACCCCCAGTGCCTCGGCCTCGCGCCAGACCCCTCGGGCCTGGGACCACGGCGTCGACGGCAGGATGACCACCCCCACTCGCATCGCACGACTCTACGGCCGCAGGACGCGTCACCGGCCGTCCGACGGTGATGCCCCGGCGGGTAGCCGTGCCACTCGGCCGTGGCGGTCACCCGATGGTCCTGTGGCGCGTCCGTGGGTTGGCCGTGGCGCGCGTCGGACGATTGTCCCGCCCGCCCCCGACGTGCCTACGATCGACGCCCGATGACCACCACGATGCGTCCCTCCCTGCGCTCTCGGGCCGCCGGGTACGTGGCTCTGACCAAGCCTCGCATCATCGAGCTGCTGCTGGTCACGACGGTTCCGACCATGGTGGTGGCCGAGCGGGGCATCCCACCGGTGTGGCTGATGGTGGCCACCGTGGTGGGTGGGACCCTGGCGGCGGGCGGCGCCAACGCCATCAACATGTACGTGGACCGCGACATCGACGCGCTGATGAAGCGGACCCAGAACCGTCCGCTGGTGACGGGTCTGATCAAGCCCAGCCACGCCCTGGTGTTCGCCATATCCCTCGAGGTGGTGGCCTTCGCCTGGCTGTGGGGCTTCGTGAACCTCATCAGCGCCGTGCTGGCCATCACCGCCTGCCTGTTCTACGTGTTCGTGTACACGCTCTGGCTCAAGCGCACCTCCAGCCGCAACATCGTCATCGGCGGTGCGGCGGGGGCCATGCCGGTGCTGATCGGCTGGACGGCGGTGACCGGTCATCTGGCCTGGGCCCCGATCGTGCTGTTCGCCGTCATCTTCTACTGGACCCCGCCCCACTTCTGGGCGCTGGCCATCCGCTACAAGGACGACTACGCCGCCGCGGACGTGCCCATGCTCCCGGCGGTGGCCAGCTTCCACCACACCGCGGTGCGCATCCTGCTCTACACCCTGCTGTTGTGGGCGCTGACCCTGCTGTTCGACGCCGTGGGTCATCTGGGGGTCATCTACCTGGCCAGCGCGGTGGTGCTGGGCGGGGTGTTCACCTACCTGGCCGTGCAGGTCCTGCGCACCGAATCACCCAAACAGGCCATGCGGCTGTTCACCTACTCCATCACCTACGTGACCCTGCTGTTCGGGGCGATGGTCATCGACGTACTCGTGCGTCACGGGGTCTGATCGACATGTCCGGTCGTTCGACCCGGACCTGGCCGATCCCGGCCCGGGCGGGTTTTCAGTCGGCCGTCATGAGGTGTGTAGAGTCGCTGTTCGTTCCCTGCTCCGGCCCCGCGGTCGCGGTCGTCGCCCCACCTTCCTGGGTGGGCAGCGCCCGATTCGACGTCGCGGTGACGACGAGGTCATCTCTGCACTGACATGGCGATCACCGAGACCAGACCACCCACCGAACCCCTCGCCGACGAGTCCGCGGCCGAGCCGAAGCGCTTCATCGGCCTTCCCGATTCCGAGCTCGGCGGCCTCGCCGGCTTCATCGGCACCGGCGACCACCGCGCGCTGGGTCGGGCCTACATCGGGCTGTCCATCCTGTTCGGCCTGGGCGCACTGGTAGCCGACACCCTGTTCACCGCCCACCAGGCGCACCACTTCCTGCCCGTGGCCCACGTCTTCCAGGTGTACACCGGTAGTCGCACCCTCGGCGTCATGCTGTTCGCCATCCCGTTCTTCGTGGGCCTGGGCACCTTCATCGTCCCCCTCCAGCTGGGCGCCAACACCGTCGCCTTCCCACGGGCCGCCGCCGCCGCGTTCTGGGGTTGGCTGATCGGCTCGGGGATCCTGGTCGCCGCCTACGCCATCGACGGCGGTCCGGCCGGCAGCCGGTTCAAGGCCGTCGACCTGAGCTTCGTCGGGTTGGCCTTGGTGCTGGTCTCGCTGATCGTGGCCACGCTGTGCGTGGCCACCACCGTGGTGTCGCTGCGCACCCCGGGCCTGTGGCTCGACCGGGTGCCCATGTTCTCCTGGTCGATGCTGGTGGCCAGCACCCTGTGGTTGCTGACCCTGCCCGTCGTGCTGGCTGACGTGGTGCTCATCTACATCGATCACCACTATGGCCACCCGTCGCTGTTCGGCATGGGGACGAACCAGTGGCCCCAGCTGGCCTGGGCCTTCGGCCAGCCCCAGATCTACGCCGTGGTCATCCCGGTGCTGGGCGTGGCCACCGACGTGATGGTCACCCTCTCGGGTGCCCGCCAGCCCCATCGCAAGGCGATCATGGCCGCCATCGGGTTCTTCGGGATCCTGAGCTTCGGAGCCTTCGCCCAGCCCTCGTTCTACCCGGACGTGCAGAACGAGGCCCTCTTCATCATCCTGGCCTTCCTGATCATCTTCCCTGCGCTGATCGTGCTGGGTGGGTGGGCGGCGAGTGTGCGGGCCGGGCGCCCGAAGCTGGCCAGTCCCCTCCTGTTCGCCGTGGGTGCGGCCATGCTGCTCGTGGTGGCGCTGCTGGCGGGCGCCGTCTACGGGATCAAGGCCTTCGATCTCCACGCCGCCGGTTGGAACACGACCGGCTTCCCACCGCCTTACGCGGACGGCCACTTCCTGCTGGTGCTGGCCGTGGGGGTGCTCGGGATGTCGGCTGGTCTCACCTACTGGTCCTCCAAGTTGTTCGGCCGGGCCGCCAACGAAGGGCTGGCCAAGCTGGCCGCCATGGTCGGGGTGGTCGGAGGCCTGGTGGCGGGTCTGCCGCTGCTGGTCTACGGCTTCGCCATCCGCTACCACGGGCTGACCAAGTCCGCCCACTTCCTCTACGGCACCTCGGCGGTGGGATCGGCCCTGCTGGTGGTGGCGGTGCTGGTGGTGCTGGCCGCGTTGCTGACCGGCCGCAAGGGCGCCGACGACGACGCCTGGGGCCGGGGGCAGACCTTCGAGTGGGCCACGTCCAGCCCGCCCGCCGCGGGTGGCTTCGGCGTGTTGGAGACGGTGGTGTCGGCTGAGCCGCTGCTCGACCGGGTCTCGACCGAGGAGGAGTCCTGATGGCCGCGCCCGTTCTGGTCGATCCCCACGCCCCCCTCGAGCTGGCCGGCGTCGAGCCACCCCCGCCGGCGCGTCCGCGAGTGCTGCTGGTGGGCACTGCCTTCGCCAGCGCCGCCAGCGCCATGTTCATCTTCGGGATGCTCGGCGTCTACCTGAACCAGCGGGCCCTGGGACGGGCGCACGGCGGCACGTGGCTGCCCCAGGCGGTGCACATCCCGCTCACCCAGCCCAACGTGATGCTGTTCACGCTGTTGATGTCGTCGGCCACCATCACCTGGTTGGTGTACGCCATCAAGGCTGATGACCGTCGCCACGCCTATCTGGCCATCGGCGTGTCCCTGCTGCTGGCCTTCGCCTTCTTGAACCAGTCGGCCTACCTGTTCTCGTTGATCAGCCTGGACATCCGGGGCAACCAGCAGTCGGTGCTCATCTACACGATCGCCGGCGCGCAGCTGGCCATGCTGATCGCGGCCATGATCTTCGTGGCATTGATGGGCTTTCGCGCCCTGGCCGGGCAGTTCACCAGCCGCCAGTACGACGGCATCACCGCGGCGGCCATGTACTGGCAGACGGCGGTGGCCATGTACGCGCTGCTCTGGTACGCGATCTACGTGACGAAGTAAGGCCCACCATGTTCAAGTCCCGCACCGTCACCATCAGCCTGCGCTTCTACGGCGCGCTGGCTGCCGCCGCCCTCCTGGGCGCCTTCGTGGTCGGCGTGACCAGCCAGCACAGCTCGATCATCGACCAGGTGATCGGGCCGCTGGACCTGGGTTGGAAGGGCGGGGTCGGCAACCACCTCGGCTACACCGTGCTGGTCGGGGTGGCCGTGGCCGCCATCTTCCTGGCCACCCTGTTCACCGCCTGGCGCGACGCCGATGCCAACGCTGAGGCCGCATCGGCCGGGCTCGAGGCCGTTCCGTTGGCCCGGGCCCCCATCGGTGCCAACTACTGGCCCATCGTGAGTGCCTTCGCCCTGGGCACGGTACTGGTGGGTCTGGCGGTGTCCAGCAAGGCCCTGGCCCTCACCGCCGCGGTCGTGTTGGCGGCCGCGGTGGTCATGTGGACGCTTCGGGCCTGGGCCGAGCGTGCGACCGGTGACGATCGCATCAACCTGGGCCTCTACCAGCAGGTGGTCGAGCCGGCCCGGCTGCCGCTCATGGCGCTGCTGGGGGTGGGCCTGGTCGTGGCCGGCCTCTCCCGGATCCTTCTGACGCTGCCCGACAAGCACTCCTCGACCGCGGTGTTCGGTGTCATCGGCGCCGTCGTGTTCTTCGCCTGCGTGCTCATCGCGCTCCGGCCCAAGATCAGCAAGGCCCCGGTGGTGCTGGCCGTGTTCATCCTGGGTCTCGTGGTGCTGGTGGGCGGCATCGTGGGCGCCGCCCGCGGACCTCGCAAGTTCGAACAGGACGGGCCCACGAGCGGCCCGCAGGTCCAGACCGACTCCGGAAGGTGACGATGCTCCACCCCAGCCATGAAGCCGGCGTGATCCGGCGGGTGCGTCCCTCGGCCCAGGTGACCTGCTGATGGAGCCGACCGAGCCCACCGGGCCCCCGAAGGCGTCGAAGGGCCGGCGTCGCATCGGCCGGATCCTGGCCACCGTGGCGGCCCTGATCATCGGCGTGGTCTACATCGCCCTCATGATCGACGGGGTTTTCGGCAACTCGGGCAAGCCGCTCACCACGCTCAGCCCCCACGGCGTGCAGTCGCAGGAGATCCAGAACCTGATCACGCCGGTCTTCGCCATCGCCCTCGTCGTGCTGGTAGGCGTCTTCGGGGCCGTGTTCTACATCGCCTGGCGCTTCCGCGAGCGCGGCGACGACGAGGGCGAGTTCCCCACCCAGCTCGAGGGGAACACCAAGTTGGAGCTGACCTGGACGCTCATCCCGCTGCTGATCCTGGCCGTGGTGGCCGTGGCCACGGTGGCCACCATCGTCAAGCTCAACCAAACCGACAAGAACGCCCTGCGGGTCGAGGTGACCGGTCAACAGTGGTGGTGGTCGTTCCACTACGACATGGACAACAACGGCTCGTACACCCAGACGGCCAAGGGCGACATCGTCACCGCCAACGAGATGGTGATCCCGGTGAACCGTCAGGTGGCGCTGACGATCACCTCGAACGATGTCATCCACTCCTTCTGGATCCCCGCCCTCAACGGCAAGAAGGATGCCGTGCCGGGCCAGCACCATCCGCTGGTGATGGAGGGCACCAAGATCGGTGTCTACCGGGGCCAGTGCACGCAGTACTGCGGACTGTCCCACGCCAACATGCGCATGATCGTGCGGGTGGTCTCCCAGTCGGACTTCGACAAGTGGGTGGCCAACCAGCAGAAGCAGGCGGCTACGCCGCCGGCGGGTAGCGAGGCCGCCGCCGGGGCCGCGGTGTTCAAGGGCCAGCTGTGCTCGTCGTGCCACCTCATCCGGGGCGTGAACGACGCCAAGATCGCCGCCGGGTCGGCCAAGAAGCTGCTGATTTCCGGCGTGGCGCCCGACCTGACCCACATCGCCACCCGCGGCACCTTCGCCGGCTCGGTGTTCAACCTGTACGACCCGAGCAACCCCAAGAACCCGACGCTGCCCGGCGATCCCAACAACCTGTCGCTGGCCGGGAACCCGGGCAACGCCCTGTTCGGTGGTGACAGCGCGCCCTACCAGTTCAACACCACCGCCGTCCAGGCATGGATCCGCAACCCTCCCGCTGAGCTGCCCGAGTCGGCCGTGACCCATCGGGGCATGCCCAACCTCCATCTCACCGAGGCGCAGATCACCCAGCTCGTCGCGTACCTCGAGACCCTGAAATGACCGTCGAAGTCCTGACCCCCAGACCCCAGTCCGCAGTCACGGAGTTCCCTCATGGCCCTCACTGACCCCACCCCGCTCGCGCTGCCGGCGGGAGCGGGCGGCGCCGCGTTCGAGCCGCTGGGGGCTTTGTCGCGTCCGACCAATCCCAAAGCCGCGTGGCGGCGATGGCTGTTCACCGTCGACCACAAGAAGATCGGCACCATGTACGGGGCCGCCGCCCTGTGCTTCTTCATCATCGGCGGCTGCGAGGCGCTGCTCATCCGCTCCCAGCTGTGGTCGCCCCGCGGCACCCTGCTGTCGGCCGAGACCTACAACCAGGTCTTCACCATGCACGGCACCACGATGGTGTTCCTGGTGGTCATGCCGATCGGCGCCGCCTTCGCCAACTACCTGATGCCGCTGCAGATCGGCGCCCGCGATGTCGCCTTCCCCCGCATCAACGCCTTCAGCTTCTGGTCCTTCCTGGCTGGTGGCCTGTTCCTGAACTCCAGCTGGTTGTTCGGCGGTGGCGCCGACGGTGGCTGGTTCAACTACGCCCCCAACTCGGGCGTGATCTTCTCCCCCGGCCACGGCATCGACTACTGGAACCTGGGTCTGATCATCACCGGCGTCGCCTCGTTGACCGGTGCGGTGAACCTGATCGTGACCGTGCTGAACATGCGCTGCCCGGGCATGACCATGTTCCGCATGCCGGTGTTCACGTGGATGACCCTGGTCACTCAGTTCCTGCTGCTCTTCGCCATCCCGGTGCTGACCACCGCGCAGTTCCTGCTCATGTTCGACCGGCTCTTCCACGCCAACTTCTTCGACGTGCAGAGCGGAGGCAATCCCTTGTTATGGGAGAACCTGTTCTGGATCTTCGGACACCCAGAGGTGTACCTGATGATCCTGCCCGCCTTCGGCTTGGTGTCGGAGATCCTGCCGATCTTCGCCCGCAAGCCGATCTTCGGCTACCGCTTCATCGTGTATTCGGGCATCGCCATCGGCTTCATGGGCTGGGGCGTCTGGGCTCACCACATGTTCGTGTCCGGCATCGGGCCGATCTCGGTGACCACCTTCTCGCTGACCACCATGTTCATCGCCGTGCCCACCGGTGTGAAGATCCTGAACTGGACCGCCACCATGTGGGGCGGGAAGCTCCGGTTCACCACGCCGATGCTGTACGCCATCGGCCTCATCACCATGTTCACCATCGGTGGTCTGTCGGGCGTGACCCACGCGGTGGCTCCGTCTGACACCCAACAGCACGACACCTACTTCATCGTGGCCCACTTCCACTACGTGCTGTTCGGAGGTGCCTTCCTGGGCTTCATGGGTGGCTTCTACCTCTACTGGCCCAAGGTGTTCGGGTACCTGCTCAACGAACGGGTGGGCAAGACCAACTTCTGGGTCATGCTGGTCGGCTTCAACCTGACGTTCGCGCCCATGCACGTGCTCGGCCTGCAGGGCATGTCACGACGCATCTACACCTACGACGCCGGCTACGGCTTCGAATTCTGGAACAGGGTGGCCACCATCGGTGCGTTCACCCTGGCCTTCAGCGTGGCCATGTTCATCTTCAACATCTTCTACAGCTGGCGGAAGTCGAAGGAGCTGCCGCCACCAGGCCCGGATCCGTGGGACGCCCGCACCATCGAGTGGATGACCCCCTCGCCGGTACCGGAGTGGAACTTCGATCCGATCCCCACGGTCACCCGCCTCGACGACTTCTGGTACCGCAAGTACGCGGACACGGCCGACCACAAGCTGGTGCGCATCCACAGCACCGACGAGGTCACCCAGCACAGCGACGGGAAGGGCGTGCATCTGCCTTCGCCGTCGTACTGGCCGATCGTGGCCGCCTTCTCGTTGCCCATCATCGCCTATGGTCTGCTCTACACCCTGTGGCTGTGCCTGGTGGGTGGCCTCGTACTGGCCGTGGCCATCTTCGGCTGGGCCCTGGAGCCGCCCGACGCGCCGGGAGGTGGGCACGGTGACGACCACGGTCCCGACGCCCACGGCGACGCCGACCAGGCCCAGGTGACCGACGGCACCGAGGCGGCCGACGCCGGCTCCGAAGCGGACCCGGCCAAGGAGGTCGAGACCGTTGGCTGAGATCACCGCGGCGCTCCGCGACGAGTTCGCGCCGAAGGCCCACATCGACCACGACACCAATACCGGCATCTCCAACACCAAGCTCGGCATGTGGTTGTTCCTGGCCTCGGAGTGCCTGCTGTTCGGTGGCCTCATCACCACCTACGTGCTCTACAAGGTGCCGGTGGCGGGCGAGGGACCGGCACCCAAGCAGGTCTACGACCTCGGGTTCACCTCGGTCAGCACCTTCTTGTTGCTGATGAGCTCGTTGACCATGGTGCTGGCCGTGGCCGCCATCGAGCGGGGCGACCACCACCGGTTGCGCACCTGGCTGGCCGCCACGGCCCTGCTCGGCGCCACCTTCGTCTCCGGCCAGATCTACGAGTTCACCGCCTTCTTGCACGAGGGCATGGGCTTCACCACCAGCCGCTCCTCGTCGGCCTTCTACACGCTCACCGGTTTCCACGGTGTGCACGTGACCCTCGGCATCATCATGTTGGTGTCGTTGCTGATCCTGTCACTGCGGGGCAAGCTCCCCGAGCACCGCTCCGAGACAGTCGAGACCGTCGGGCTCTACTGGCACTTCGTGGACGTGGTGTGGATCGTGATCTTCACCGTCGTCTACCTCATCCCATAGGAGCACGGTCATGAGCCTCACCGACACGAGCGAACCGATCTCCCCCTCGGTGCTCGATGGAGCCAGGGAGGAGTACCCGCGCGAGAAGCTCTACGTGCTGACCGCAGTCGGGCTGGCCGTCCTCACCGCGATCGAGGTCTGCACCTACCTGTTCCCCAAGTTCCAGGCCTGGTACTGGCAGGGCACCGACGGCGTCACCTTCGTGCTGCTGCTGCTGATGGCAGTCAAGTTCTTCACGGTGGCCTACGTCTTCATGCACCTGAAGTTCGACAAGCGCGTCCTCACGGTCGTCTTCTATTCGGGCCTGAGCCTGGCCGTGGTGGTCTATGTGGCGGTGCTGACCATCCTCAACGTCTGGTACCCGGGCCACCCCCACCCCTGATCGGACCCGCTGGTCGTCTCGGCACGCCCAACCACCGAATCGGTGGGTGAGCGTGCCCGGAGCGGTCACTCCCAGCGGAACCAGCGGGCGGCGGCCAGCGGGGCGAGCACGGCCCAGGCCACCAGCACCACCCAGCTGCTGGCCGAGACGTGCACCGACGAGCGGAAGGCGGCCGACATCACCTGGCTGAGCGGTCCGGCGGGCAGCAGGTCGGCCACGTAGCGCAGGGCGTGGAGACTCGACAGGGGGATGATCATGCCGCCCAACAGCAGCAGCACGATGTAGAGCCCGTTCGCCGCGGCCAGCGTGATGGTGCCCCGAAGGGTGCCGGCCATCAGCAACCCGATCCCGGCGAAGGCCGCGGTACCCAACACGTAGGCGGGAACCACCAGGGCCAGGTTGCCGTCGGGGTTCCAGCCCAGCACCAGGGCGGTCGGCACCAGGATGATCACCTGGCCGATCTCGATGGTCAGCACCATGGTCAGCTTGGCCGCGATCCAGCGGGGACGCCCGAGAGGAGTGGCCCCGAGGCGTTTGAGCACCCCGTACTGGCGCTCGAAGCCAGTGCCGATGCCGAGGCTGACCATGGCCGTGGACATGACCGCCAGGGCCAGGATGCCCGGGGCCAGGAAGTCGATGGCCTTGGTCCCCGACGGCTTGGGCAACACGTCGACCAGCGAGAAGAAGACCAGCAGCAGCCAGGGGATGGCCACGCTCACCAGCAGCTGCTCGCCCTGGCGCAGGCTCAGGGTGAGCTCGGCTCGGGTCTGGCCGAGGTACGCCCTCATCGGATCGACCTCACCGGGTCGACCTCATCGTGCCGGGCTCCGTCGACCGGGTCGGCCCCGGCGGCGGGCAGGACTCGGATCAGCGGTCGCCTCCTCGGCGGCAGCGGCCGACTCGGTCAGGCGCAGGAACACGTCCTCCAGTCGCTGTCGCCCGGCCCGGAGGTCGGCCAGGGGCAGGTCGCGCTCGGCCAACCAGGCGGTGAGCGCGGCGACTCGCCCGGGATCAGGAGCGGCGTCCACCCGGTACTCGCCGGGCGACGACCTCGGTCGACCGTGGCGTCGACCGCCGGGCCCAGGGAGACGATGTCGAGCCCCGGGGCGGCGCCGAAGCGGAACTCGTCGCGCTGGCCGCTGGCGGGTCAGCTCCGTCGGGCGTGCCGGCGGCCAGCACCCGCCCCTGGTCGATGATGACCACCCGGTCGGCCAGCTTCTCGGCCTCCTCCAGGTCGTGGGTGGTCAGCAGCACCGTGACCCCCGACTGCGCGCAGGTCGGCGATCGACGCGTCGGATCAGCTGGCGGCCGCTGGGGTCGATGCCGGCGGTGGGCTCGTCGAGGAACGCCACCTCGGGCCGGCCCACGAGGGCGAGGGCCAGGGACAGGCGTTGCTGCTCGCCGCCCGAGAGGCGCCTCCAGGTCGACCGTCGGCGCTCGGCGAGGCCCGACCCGTTCCAACAGCTCGTCGGGGTCGGCCGGGTCGTCGTAGTAGGAGGCGAACAGAGCAGCACCTCGAGCGGCCGGATGCCGGTGTAGACGCCGCCGTTCTGCAGCATCACGCCGATGCGCCGGGTCGAGCTGGCGTGGTCGGCGACGGGGTCGAGCCCCAGCACCCGCACCTGTCCGCCGAGGGCGCCGGTAGCCCTCGAGCGACTCGACGGTCGAGGTCTTGCCCGCGCCGTTGGGGCCGAGCAGGGCGGTCACCGTCCCCGCGGCCACCTCGAAGCTGAGGCCGATCGACCGCCACCCGATCGCCGTAGCGGATGACCAGGTCGCGCACCTCGATGGCGGCCCGGAGGCTGGGATGCGTCTCGGCACCAGGTTGGCATCGGGATCGGGCAGAGGGGTGGACACCGGCGGCGACGCTACTGCCGTAGCCAGGTCGCTCCCAAGCGGGGGAACCCGGTCGAGCCGCGAGACACCGGCTTGGTACCTTGCTGCGGTGCTCGACATCCGCCGCATCCGCACCGACCTCGACGCGGTGTCGGCCGCGCCTGGCCCGGCGCGGTGATCGATCCGGGGCCGTCGACTCGAGCGGTCCGCGAGCTCGACGCACGCCAACGCGAGCTCGGCGGCCGAGCGCGACGAGCTGCGGGCCCAGATCAAGTCGCTGTCCAAGCGAGGTCGGCGCCTGCGGCGGCCAGGGCGACCTGGACGAGGCCGAGGCGCTGCCAGGCCGAGAGCCGCGAGCTGGGCGATGCGCGAGCAGCAGCTCGACACGCCGAGGCCGACGGCCTTGGCCGCCGAGGTGCGCGACCTGCTGTTGCGCATCCCCAACGTGCCCGTCCGCCGACGCGCCCGACGGCGCCGGCGAGGCCGACAACGTCGTCCTGCGGGTCGAGGGCTTCGACCCGAGGCGCGTACCGAGCGCCACCAGCGGGTGCCCCACTGGGACATCGGCGACCGAGCTCGGCATCCTCGACCTCGAGCGGGCCGTGAAGATCTCGGGCTCGATGTTCGTGCATGTTCCGGGGGCTGGGGGCCACGCTCGCGCCGGGCGCTGTGCCAGCTGGCCCTCGACCGCAACCGCGACGCCTACGAGGAGATCCGTCCGCCCACCCTGGTGCTGCACCGACACGCATGGTCGCCACCGGCCAGCTGCCCAAGTTCGCCGACGACGCCTACCACCTCGAACGCGACGACCTCTGGGCCATCCCCACCGCCGAGGTGCCGCTCACGTCGATGGCCAGCGACGAGATCCTCGACGAGGCCGAGCTGCCGATGCGCCTCATGGCCTACACGCCCGTGCTTCCGCCGCGAGGCCGGCTCGGCCGGCCGCGACACCCGGGGCCTGCTGCGGGTGCACGAGTTCGACAAGGTCGAGCTGCTCGCCTACGCCACCCCCGAGCAGGCGCCCGACGTGCTACGACGAGATCCTGGGCCGGGCCGAGGCGCTCATCGCGCGACCTCGGCCTGGCCTACCGCGTGCTCGACCTCTGCACCGGCGACCTGGGCCAGTCTCACCGCCGCGCACCTTCGACATCGAGGTGTACGCCCCGGGCGTCGATCAGTGGCTGGAGGTGTCCTCGGTGTCGTGGTTCAGCGACTACCAGGCCCGGCGGGCGCAACATCCGGTACCGACCCGACCGGCGCGCAAGGGCACCGAGATCGTGCCACACCCTCAACGGCTCGGCGCTGGCCGTGCCCCGGGTGTGGGCGGCCGTGGTCGAGACCCACCGCCAGCCCGACGGCTCGGTCGCGCTGCCCGAGGTGCTGCACCCCTACCTGGGCGGCGCGACCCGCCTCGGCCCGCCCGCATGACATGACCGCGGATCCCGGAACCGCCTCGCGGCGCCCGGCCGGTCCCGTCTCGTCCCTGGGGCCGCGTGCGACGGGTGCGATGGGGAGCGGTGGCCGGCACCGTCGTGCTGGCCTATGTCCTGGTCTATTGCGCGGTGCTCAGCCAGCTGGCGTCGCGGGATCGGTTCAACCGTTGGGGCGCCACCATGGGCAGCCTGGGGGCGCGACTGGTCCTGTGCGGCGTGGTGCTGGCCACGCTGTTCCACACCTTCGACGGGCTCCGGCGGATGCTTCCCGACGTGGTCCCCTCGCTGGTCGACCAGGATCGCCGGCTGCGGGCCGCGGCCCTGTTCGCCACCTGGGCGCTGGCCCTGCCCTGCTTCGCCGTCATCGTGTGGCCGTGGGTGTCGGAGACCACTCGGTGACCTCGCCCGACCCGGCCGCCGAGGCCACCTCGACGCCCCCCGGGCCCGCCGCCCGACCTGACGCCGACGTGCAGAGCTGGGGCTGGCACATCATGGCCGTCACGTCCTGGCTTCTGCTCATCCTCCTGCCCATCCACGTGCTCAGCACCTGGGTCCTCCACGATCCTGGTCACTTCGGCGTCGCGCTCTACGTCGATCGGTGGCATCACGGGTATTGGCGCCTGTTCGACGGGGCCCTGGTGGTGCTCGCGCTGGTGCATGGCGGGATGGGCTTGAACTCGGTGCTGGCCGACCTCATCTCGCGGCCGTCGGGACGGGTCGCCGCCACCGCCGTGGTGGCCGTGGTGCTGGTCGTGGTGGGACTGCTGGCGTTGTCGACGATCTTCACGTTCAACCTCATACCATCGAGCCCTCCGAGCCCTCCGACGATGCGTCGATGCACCCCGATGAGCAGCCTCGACGCGGTCCGGGCGGAGCTGGAGGCGGCCGGGTTGGCCGAGGAGGATCTCGATCCGGATCCCTTCGTCCAGTTCGCCCGCTGGTACGAGGTGGCCCACGACGCTGGCGTCCACCAGCCCGAGGCCATGACCGTGGCCACGCGTGGGCGCCGGGGGCGTTCCCTCGACCCGCCACGTGCTGATGCGAGCCACCGAGGGCGGGGCGTTCCGCTTCTTCACCAACTACCGCAGCCAGAAGGCCCGCGAGATCGAGGCCGACCCGGCGGTCGCCTGCTGCTTCGGCTGGATCGTCATCGGGCGTCAGGTGCGCGATCGTGGGTCGTGCCGACCGGTCCGCCGGGGCGGTATCGGACGCCTACTTCGCCGGTCGGCCCCGCGACAGTCAGCTCGGCGCCTGGGCGTCGCCGCAGAGCTCGGTGCTTGGTGATCGATCCGAACTGGAGGACGCCTACCGCCAGGCGGAAGCTCGCTTCGCCGGCCGAGACGTCCCTCGTCCTCCCCACTGGGGTGGCTTCGACGTGGTGGCCGATGAGATCGAGTTCTGGCAGGGTCGCGCCTCGCGTCTGCACGACCGCTTCCGGTACCGCCGTCGCGCCGATGGATGGCTCATCGAGCGTCTTGCGCCCTGATATCTGGCCCTTCGGTCGGCGAGCCTCCCTGCGGGCGCTTCGCCATCTGGGTGTCAGGTGGTGAGCGGCTGCGCTCCGCTCCGCCGCGTGGGGTTGGTCGGCGAGCCTCCCTGCGGGCGCTTCGCCATCTGGGTGTCAGGAGCGTTCGGCGGCCATCAGGGTCTTGTGTCGTTGACGGCGTCGACCGGGAGGCCCGAGTCCGCAGGCACCAGTGCACGGGCCGCGTCGCGGCAGGCCGTAGCCTCGGTCACCACCCACCCGGACGACTCGACCAGCGCGATGGCCCCGGCACGGTCGACGACCAGCTGGAGGGACTCGTCGCTCCCGGCGCGGGCCAGGCGCTGCATCCGCCGCTGTCGATGGTCCGCCGAGGTCCCGATGCCAGCGGGCGGGTAGAAGTCGACGGCCAGCCGGGTGCGCAAGGCACTCGAGTCGGCCAGCTCCGACAGCTGGTCCCGAACGACCTCCTCGCGCAGATACATCGTGACACCTTCGAGCACCAGCAGCGTGGGCCGGGACGGGTCGAGTCCCCGTTCGACCAGCGCCTCGCCGGCGGGCTGGGTGGTCAGGTCGGCATCGACGTAGGTGGGACCGGATCCCGGTGCCCGCCGGACCTTGTCCTGTTGGGTGAGCGGCGTGGTCGAGTTCGAAGAACCTGACGCCGTCGCGGCGGAGGCGCCAGGCACGACTGTCATAGCCCGCTCCGATCGTGGCGACCTGGTCGATGCCGGCGTCGAGTGCCGCGGTCACCTGGGTGTCGAACCACAGGATCCGGGTCGCCAGGCCAGCCAGGGTGACCGATCCTGTCCGCAGCCGTCGCGGGCCCCGCTCCACCAGCCAGAGCGCGGCAGCCATCGATGCGCTGAGCATCCCGCGGGCGAAGGGATCGGACACGACGCCCATGTCGGCCAACACGGCGCGCTCCGCGGTCACGCCCTGCGCCGTCCTCGACCGCTTGGCACCGCCCACCCCGAGAGCATCGCGCCGCCGACCGGGTTGGCGTGGGCTCCCCCACACCAACCGGCATCGTCTGGGTGCAGTTGCCTACGGCAGCAGCGAGAGCACCTCTTCGCCGATGAGGGCGATGTGGTCGAGATCGTCCAGGTCGAGGATCTGCAGGTAGACCCGTTGCACGCCCGCTTCGGCGTAGGAGGCCAGGATCTCCAGCACCTCGGCGGGCGATCCGGTGGCCCCGTTCTGGCGCGGGTCGGCGTGCATGATGCGCCCGATGGCCTCGGCCCGGCGCTCCACCTCGGCGTCGGCGCGCCCGCAGCAGGCCACCAGGGCCACCGACCAGATCAGGTCGTCGGGGTCACGGTCGATGGCCTCGCAGGCGGCCGCCACCTTGGCCCGCTGGTCGACGAATGCCGAGACCGGGCCGAAGGCCAGGTTGAACTCGCTGGCGTAGGTGGCCGCCAGGCGCGGCGTCCTCTTGGCCCCGTACCCGCCGATGATGATCGGAGGTCCGCCGGGTTGTCGGGGTTTGGGCAGGGCCGGCGAGCCGACCAGGGTGTAGTGCTCTCCTTCGAAGGAGTACTGGCTGTCGGGAGGGGTGCGCCACAGTCCGGTGATGATCTCGAGCTGCTCGCGCAACATGTCGAAGCGCTGGCCGGTCGGCGGGAAGGGGACGCCGTAGGCCAGGTGCTCGTCGTCGAACCAGCCCGCCCCGATGCCGAGCTCGACCCGACCCCCGCTCATCTCGTCCACCTGGGCCACGGCCACGGCCAGTGGTCCCGGGAGGCGGAACGTGGCCGAGCACACCAGCGTCCCCAGCCGGATGGTGGAGGTCTCGCGGGCGATGGCGCCCAGGGTCACCCAGGTGTCCGTGGGACCGGGCCGACCGTCTCCGTCGCCCATGTGCAGGTAGTGATCGGATCGGAAGAACCCATCGAACCCGCTGGCCTCGGCCTGGCGGGCCACCGCCAGCAGCTGGAGGTACGACGCACCCTGTTGGGGTTCGGTGAAGATGCGTAGGTCCATGGCTCGGGACACTAGCCAGGCCAGCGGAGGCGAGCCCCCTGGGCCAGGGTGTCGATCAGGGCCTGGGTGTGAGGGCGGTGCCGGCCGGAGCCTCCCGCCTCGGGGTCGTTCCAGTACGGCCCCAGGCCCCGGACTCGGGGTGGCAGCTCGAGCTGTACGCCGCCGCGGGGCGGCCGGTTGACGGGATTGTCCGGATGCAGGCCGCGCAGCTCCCGGGGGATGTCGTCGATCTCGTCGAGCACCGTGTAGTCGGGCAGCACCTGGCGCAGGGGTCCGGCCAGGTCGTGAGCCAACTCGCGGTTGGTGCCGCCCAACAGGATGGTGGTGTAGCGGTCCGGCCGTCCGTAGCCGTGGATCGCGATCACCTCCTCGACGTGATCGAGGAAGTCGCGCAGTGCGGGCGACGCGGCCGGGTCGATCTCCGCGGAAGGCAGGTGCCAGCGCAGATCCGGGGGTTGCATCACGGCGTAGACCGACGCGCCGGCGGCCTCGGCGGCAGCCACGGCGATGTCGTCGGTGCCCTTCTCCAACGATCCGCCGTGGAAGGCCAGGAACCCGAACTTCGAGCGCACCGACACCACCTCCCGCACGCCCGGGTGGGCCAGCAACTCCGCGAACACCGTGCCGACCGTACCCGGCGATCCGGGTCGCCTACGCGGCGGAACGGCCTGGAGCCCCTCGGTGGGTGTCACCCGCGAGACCTGCCGACCGGAGGACCGATCAAGTTGGGCGCTTGCGCCGGCTCATGACCACGGCCACGGCCACGCCGATGCCGGCGGCCAGCACGATGCCGATGCGCACGGGGCCGGTGCGCTGGATCCAGGTGCTGATGGTGGCGTTCAGGTTGAACACCCAGTCGGCGGCCACGCCGCCCGAGGTGTCACCGTGGTCGACGCGCAGCTCGTACCAGCCGTAGTAGGCCACATAGACACCGGCCACCAGGAGCAGCACTCCCGACACCTGGTACACGTAGGGCAGCACGCGCCGCACCGAGTGCACCAGCGACTGGCGAGCCAGGGCGAGCGCCACCGTCAAGGCGATGAGCACCACGCCCATGCCCAGCGCGTAGGCCACGAAGGTGGCCAGGCCGGACACGAAGTTTGAGGACGTGAAGGTGGTCGACACCACCGCGATGAACAGAGGGATGGTGCACGACAGTGACACCAGGGCGTAGGAGATGCCGAACAGGAACACGGAGAGCAGCTGGCGGTCGCTCGTGCCGCGGTTGGGCAGTGGCAGGCGCAGGGTGAGCGAGCGGCCCCGCAACAACATGACCCCCAACGGGAGCAGGGCCAGGCCCAGCACGATGGTGACCCAGGGCAGCCAGGACTCGATGGAGCTGATGAAGCTGTCCAACACGATGCCCAGGACGCCGAAGACCAACAAGAAACCGGCGGTCATGGTGGCTCCGACGGCCAAAGCCCGGAGCAGATTGGCGCGAGCGTCAGCATCAGCGCCCTCGAGCCCGAGGAAGAACGAGAGGTAGGCCGGCAACATCGCGAACCCGCAGGGGTTCACTGTGGCCACCATGCCCACACCGAAGGCATAGGCCAGGGGAGCGTCGATCATGGCGCGCCGGGGCTCATCGGCGAGCCTGGGCGATCCATCGATCGAGCTCGCCGGGGTTCACGGCACCGACGTGCACGTGGGTGACGACGCCGTTCGCGCCCACCACGACGGTGGTGGGCAGGGCCACGACGCCCAGGCGGCTGGCCAATCGGCTCTGCGGGTCGGAGGCCAAGGCGTAGTCCACCCCCGATTGATCCGCCGCGTCGCGGCCCGTGGTCAGCCCCTCCCCGGTGTCGATGCCCAGGAATGTGACCTGGTCGCCCTCCTGGCGGTGGATCCGCTGGAGCGCCGGCATCTCGGTGCGGCAGGGCACGCACGTGGCCGACCAGAAGTTCAGCACCAGCGGCCGGCCCTCGAGGCCGGTCAGGGTGGCTGAGGCGCCGTCGAAGCCCTGGTAGGGGGCATCGGGGAGTGGGTGGCCGACCAGGTGGGTGGGTGTGACGCCGCCGGCGGTCGACGAGCCACCGTCGCGGTGCGCGGCCACGACCAGCGCGCCGACGGCCAGCGCCAGCAGCGCCGCGGCCAGCGCCAGCCAACCGGTGCGCCGGCTGTGGCGTCCGGGTCGATCGGGGCGTCGGTGGGCGCGTTCGTCGGTGGGCAGGCTGGTCATAGGGGCGCCGGAGGGCGCTACGACGGTACCCCTGGGCGCCGATGCACCCACCGCGACGTCGACGGTGGCCCCCCAGTGCTTCAGGAGAGCCGCTGGAGCAGTTCGATCCGGTTGCCGAACGGATCGTCGACGTAGCGCTGCAGGTGGCCCTCGATACCGTTCTCCTCCCGGACCTCGATCCCGGCTGACGACAAGCGATCGGCCAGCGCCTCCAGATCGTCGACCAGCAGCGCGGGGTGGGCCTTGCGGGCTGGCCGGAAGTCTTGCTCGACACCCAGGTGCACCTTGGCCGTCGGCGTTTCGAACCAGCACCCGCCCCGGGCCGCCAGGGCAGGGGGCTTGGTCACCTGGGTGAAGCCGAGCAGGCCGACGTAGAAGGCGACTGCCTGCGATTCGCGCCCCTCGGGCATGGCCAACTGCACATGGTCAATGCCCACGATCCCCATGCCGCCAGGGTAGTGATCAGACAAGTTCAAGACAAGTGCGGGACGGTCCGGACGGGTTGGACGGCTTTGGCCTCATCCCATCGATCGCCCGGCCGGGGGGTAGGCAGCGGGCGACCGACGGGATGGAGGACGGAGCCCTCGCCCCGCGTGGTGGACCGGTCGAAGGGGGAGTCGACCGGACCACTCACGCGGTGCGGAGCTGGACCCGGTGCTCGAGGTGAGCAGGGATCGGGATCTGGGGCAGCTGATCCTCGGGCCGCGGGTGCTTGGGCGGGCGGCCACGGCGCCGCTTGGTGGCCAGGATCTTGCCGTTGAGGAACAGTTGTCCGCCCCAGACACCCCACGGCTCGCGCCGCACGATGGCGCCTTCGAGGCACTCGTCCATGACCGGGCAGTCGGCGCAGATGGCCTTGGCTCGGGCGATGTCCTGGAGCTCCTCGGAGAAGAACACGCCCGAGAGCGACGCTTCGCCATCGCGGCATGCAGCGTCGTCCCACCAGTCCTCGTTGAACTGCTCGTTGCTCAGCGGGGCCAACATCGGCTTACCTTCCTGGGTCGCCCCCGCTCGGCTCGCGATCGGGGGATCGGGTCTGGCATCGGTGGATGGGGCATCAGTGGATGGATTCGGGACGGGATCTGGGCCCGGTCGGGTCGGAGCGGACGGTCGAGGGGCGAAGCCGGGACTCCGGCCGGGAACGGCACCCGGAGAAGCAGAAAGGCCGCCGGGTGAACCCGGCGGCCTTTCGGAGACTTCTCTTCGCTGGAGCGATGCTCAGGGCGAAGACTCCTTCCGGCGCCGGGTGGCCTTGGAGGTGTTGGCGAACTCGTTCATCACGTTGGCGGTGATGGGGCGAGCGTCGATCGACCACACGTAGGAGACCTGGCCGCAGGCCGCGTGGTGACGCGACGCAGCGACCGGGGCCAGATGGCCGGTCGTAGCTGGCGTGCGCTTCATCAGACGGTTCCCCTGTGCGGTTCGGTGCGATTCTTGACCCGGCCGCGCCCCGGTGGGGCGGGTCAGGTGAGTGCGAACCATGGGACCACGCCGGCCGTGAGGTCGTCAACTGTATTTCCGTAGGGCGTCGATGGCGCCTGTGGCCCGTCATCCAGGCGCGTGCGGGGACCCGGCCGGTGGCTCTGGACGGCCGGTAGGGTCGATCGGATGCCCGAGCTCGGCGCCGATCGGCTGCTTCCGCCCCCCGAAGTGGGCCGCACGTTCACGGCCAGCCGACTGGCCCGCTTCGGCGACCTCGATCTCAGGGGCCGGCTGCGGTTCGACGCATTGGCCCGGTATTTCCAGGACGTGTCCGGCGACGACACGGTGGACGCCGGCCTCGACAATGTGGCCTGGGTGGTCAGGCGCACCAAGGTCGAGGTTCATCGGTCGCCGAGGTTCCGTGAGCAGCTCACGCTGTGCACGTTCTGCTCGGGCCTGGGGCGACGGTGGGCTGAGCGGCGGGTGTCGGTGGCGGGCGATCGGGGCGCTGCCATCGAGGCCGTGTCGTTGTGGATCCATCTCGACGCTGTGTCCGGGCGTCCGGCGTCCATGCCCGAGGCCTTCCATCGCCAGTACGACCAGGCCGCCGCCGGACGGGTGGTCTCGACCAGGCTCCAGCATGAGGCCGACCCACCGGCCGGTGCCCGCGTTCGGCCCTGGGCGTTGCGAGCCACGGACTTCGACCTGTTGGGTCACGTGAACAACGCGGCCACCTGGGCCGCCGTGGAGGAGGTGCTGGCCGACCATCACCCCGGACCCGGTCCGCTCGACGCCGAGCTCGAGTACCGCCTGGCCATCGAACCGGGGGACACGGTGGCTGTGGCCTCGGTCTCAGGCCCCGACGATGAGCTGCGCATCTGGATCACGGATCCGACGCCCGAGGCCCCTCGGGTCTACGCCACCGCCCTGGTCCGCGGCGGAGGAGTGAAGCCGCCGAGGCTTGCCGGCGTTGGGTGACGCTTCGCCGCTCTGCGTTGCCGCGGTCGGGGCTCGTCGACTTGCCCGTGCGTTGCCCGCCGCCCTCGAGTGTGAACCTACGCCGCCAACAAGAACGTAGCGCGAAGGAGGGGGCTTGCCGCAAGTGACCCAAACGTGCTGACCATGACTCGTTCGCTGGGCCGAGCAGGGCCCGAGCCGATGGGGTCAGGAGTTGTGGAATGGGTGCGTTGCTGTCGGCCGATGGGCTCCTCGGGAGTGCCGAACCGGCCGAGGAGTTGGTGGGGCGGGTGCGTGCGTTCGCTGGCGGCCGGCCATGACCGATCATGCGGTGGTGATCGCAGGAGGAGGCCCGACCGGACTGATGTTGGCGGGCGAGCTGTCGTTGGCGGGGATCGACGTCGTCATCGTCGAGCGACGCGCCAGTCAGGATCTCGACGGCTCGCGAGCCGGAGGCCTTCACTCCCGCACCATCGAGGTGCTCGATCAGCGCGGGATCGCAGAACGATTCCTCTCCGCGGGGCAACAGCACATGAGCCTGGGCTTCTCCCAGACCCGGTTGGACATCAGCGACTTCCCCACCCGCCACAACTACTTGCTCGGGCTGTGGCAGAGCGACTTCGAGCGCATCCTGGCTGACTGGGTCGGCGAGCTCGGGGTTCCGATCCTTCGTCGCCGCGAGGTGGTCGGCTTCGCTCAGGACGACCGCGGCGTCGATGTCGAGTTGTCGGGCGACACGACGCTCCGCGCGGAGTACCTCGTCGGATGCGACGGGGGACGCAGCCTGATCCGCAAGGCCGCCGGTATCGACTTCGCCGGGTGGGATCCGTCGACCAGCTGGCTGATCGCCGAGGTCGAGATGGATGAGGAGCCGGAGATCGGCATGCGCCGCGAGGGTGGCGGGATCGGTCCCGTGAACCGGGTGGAAGGTGGAGGGCCCTTTCGGGTCGTGCTGAAGGAGGAGCACCTCGACCACACCGACGAGCCCACCCTGCAGGACCTCACCGAGGCGCTCATCGCCGCCTACGGGACGGACTACGGCGTGCACAGCCCGACCTGGATCTCCCGGTTCACCGACATGGCGCGACAGGCGGTGTCCTACCGCGAGGGACGGGTACTGCTGGCGGGCGACGCCGCACACGTGCATCCCCCGCAGGGCGGCCAGGGCCTCAACACCGGGGTGCAGGATGGTGTGAACCTGGGATGGAAGCTGGCCCAGGTGGTCAGCAAGATCTCACCCGAGCGCCTCCTGGACACCTACCACGCCGAGCGGCATCCGGTCGGGGCCCGGGTGTTGCACAACACCATGGCGCAAGTGGCGCTCAGCATCGCCGACGACCGTCACCAGGCCCTGCGCGACACCGTGACCGAGCTGCTGAGCATGGAGGAGCCGCGCCGGCGCATCGCCGCGATGATCTCCGGTCTCGACATCCACTACGACCTCGGAGAGGGACATCCGCTGCTCGGGCGGCGCATGCCCGACCTCGACCTGCACACCGCCGACGGTCCCGCACGCGTGTTCACCCTGCTGCACGACGCCCGACCCGTGCTCCTCAACCTCGGTGAACCCGGAGGTTTCGACATCTCTCCCTGGGCGAGTCGAGTCCGGCTCATCGACGCCAACCACGATGGCGTGTGGGAGCTCCCGGTCCTGGGCGAGATCGCGGCGCCTCCGGCCGTGTTGATCCGGCCCGACGGACATGTCGCCTGGGCGGGAGACCTCACCGATGCCGAGCTGCCTGAAGCACTCGCGACCTGGTTCGGAGCGGGCACTCCGGCGAACTAGGACGTGGCATCCGGGCGACACCGCGCCATCATGTCGTACTGAGGGCTAGGCGAGCGGGTCCACCACTCTCCCGAGCAGCAGGGGCTCGCCGCTGGCGCGGTCCACCACGGCCACGATGAAGGGTCGGTCGACGTTGAGGGAGACGGCGACGGGTTCGACCGGCGGGGGGGCGAGCACCGCAGTGGGTGCGGACGCCTGGCTGCCCTCCTCGTCGGCCGAGAGGAACGACTGCTGGTCGGCGGCCGCCAGCCACAGCGGTTCGTCGCTGGTGATCCCGGGTAGCCGGGCCTGACTGGGTTGGAACAGGCTGGCCGCGCCGAGCGTGGAGAGCGGGCCGGACAGGTCTGACTGGGTGGTGAACTGGAACCGCGGCATCTCCAGGCTGACGGAGGTGGGCACCAGGCCCTCGAGCACCGTTTGCAGCATCGGCCCGTCGAAGCGCGACTCGAACTCGGCGAAGCGTCCGGCGTCGGGCACGACCACCACCATGGCCAGCTGACGGCCCAGATAGGGCAGCATCACCGCTCGCCAGCCGGGGCCCGCGTCATAGAGCAGGCCGCGGCTGGCCGTGATGCTCATGGTGGTGTCGTCCTCGCTGTGGCCGTCGAGACGGTGGAACGTGTCCTGGCGCGTCCGGCTCACGTCGAAGCGCTGGTCCCAGGGGGCGGCGATGGCGGTGCCCGTGGCGGTGACGAGGCGCGTGGCCTCGGTGGTCTGCTTGGACGGGACCACCTGGTCGAGCTGGTCGGAGGTCTCGGTCGCCATCCAGCTGTTGATGGTCGTGGCGGCCGCTCGGGGATCGGAGCGGAAGTCGACCAGGCGCATCCCGGTACCGAACCATCGGGCCAGCTGGTCGAGGAACCGTGGTTCCACGTGTGTGTCGAGCTGACCCCACAGGGCAACCGGGATCTGGATGGTGATGTGCCCCTGGCGCACATTGTTCTGGCGGTCGCCGTCGCGGGTGTCGATCTGCTGGGAGAGGGTGTTGAGACCGGCATCGAGCTGGCGGGGATCGGCGACGTGCTGGACTGCGGCCAGCTGCGCGGCAGTCACGCCGGCGGCCCCGGCGCCGACCTGGGCCAGCGCGAGGGAAGTGGCGTACGGGGAGAAGCCGAAGTTCTGCTCCTGACGGGCGAGCTGGTGGTAGAGGTCGGTCCCCAGCTGGGAGTTGGCCGCCACGATGGCCTCGGTCGTGCTGCGGTCGATGGGTGCCCGGCTGGCCGAGGACCCCACCTCGGTCCCGCTCGAGGACCCGCTGCAGGCGGCCAAGCCGACTCCCAGGGCCAACACCAGCGCGCTCCAGCGCAGGCCACTGGCTCGGCGGCGGGGTCGCGGGCGGAGATGGCTGACCATGATCCTCTCCAGCATGACCGGCGACGGAGTCGTCGGTGCACACCCCCGCCTAGGCTCGGGCGATGCGCTACGTCGAGGTGAACGGGGTCCAGCTCTCGGCCATCGGGGTCGGGACGTGGCAGTTCGGGGCCAAGGAGTGGGGCTACGGCGAGGACTACGCCCGTCGCACGGCCCGCCAGATCATCGACCGGGCCATCGACCTGGGCGTCAACCTGGTGGACACCGCGGAGATCTACGGCCTGGGGGAGTCGGAGCGGATCGTGGGTCGCGCCATCGCCGAGCGCCGCGACCAGGTCTTCGTGGCCACCAAGCTGTTCCCGGTCCTACCCATCCCACCTGTGGTGGAGTGGCGGGCCATCGAGTCGGCCGGACGGCTCAAGGTCAGCACGCTGGACCTGTACCAGGTGCACTGGCCCAATCCGTTCGCGCCCAACGGCCCCACCATGCGCGGGCTGCGCCGACTGCAACAGGTGGGGGTGGTGCGAAACGTCGGGGTCAGCAACTTCAGCTTGCTGCGCTGGAGGACCGCCGAGCGCCTGCTGGGCTCGCCGGTGCTGTCCAACCAGGTGCAGTACAGCCTGGTGGCCCGCAAACCCGACCGCGACCTGGTGGGCTACGCCCAGAACAACGACCGGTTGATCATCGCCTACAGCCCGCTCGGCCAGGGCTTGCTGGGCGGCCGGTATGACGTCGACCATCCCCCACCGCCGGGCGTGCGCACCAACAACCCGCTGTTCCTTCCCGACAACCTCGACCGCGCTGCCGGCCTGCTGACCGCCCTGCGCGAGATCGCCGGGCGCCATCAGGCCACCCCGGCACAGGTCGCGCTGGCCTGGGTGATCCGCCGGCCGAACGTGGTGGCCATCCCGGGCGCCAGCTCGGTGGCTCAGCTGGAGGCCAACGTGGCCGCCGCCGACCTCGAGCTGTCCGACGACGAGGACGCCCGCCTCACCCAGGAGAGCGATCGATTCCAGCCCACGCGGGGTGTAGCCGCCCTGCCCGGCCTGATCGCCGCTCGACAAGCCGCCCGCGCGGCCAAGGCTGCCCAGGTCGAGACGCCCGAGAAGGCGTAGCCGCCAGGGCAGCGTCGCCGGACCGATGACACCCGGATGCCGAAGGCGCCGGGCGGGAGGCTTGCCGACCAGAGCGGCAATCAAGCAGAGGCTGGCCGACCACCGGCTGGAGGCTGGTCGACCACCGGGCTAAGTGGCTCGGGCGTCCATTGCGTCGAGAGCGGCAACAGCTGCGTCGAGCATGCGGGCCGAACAACCAGCCATGGACACCGGTGGAGCTGCTTCGGTGGCGATGAGGGTGGCCAGGTCGCCGAAGGCCTGCGCCGCCGCACCGGTGCCCAGCACCACGGGCTGGCCCGAGTCGCCCCCCGCGGCCACCGAGGTTTCGATCGGGATCTTCGCTAGGAGCGGTACGCCCGCGTCGCGGGCCAGGGCCTGGCCCCCACCCTCGCCGAACAGGGCGTAGTCCTGACCGTGATCGCAGCGGAAGGTGCTCATGTTCTCCACCACGCCCACGATGCGGATGTAGCTCTTGGTGGCCATGGCCGCGGCCCGGATGGCGACCTTCTGGGCGCTCACTGCGGGCGTGGTCACGATGATCATCTCCGTGCGGGGGAGCATCCGGGCCAGGCCCATCTGCACGTCGCCGGTGCCCGGGGGCATGTCGATGAGCAGGTAGTCGAGGTCGCCCCAGTCGACATCTTCGAGGAAGTGCTGGACCGCCCGGTTGAGCATGAGTCCCCGCCACATGAGGGCGTCGCCCTCGTCGTCGACCAGCAGACCCATCGACACCACCTCGAGGCGACCCCCGCCCAGCAGCTTGATGTGCGGGGCGATCTTGCGCTCCCCGGTGGTGGCGCCGGCCAGGCGGCCTTCGATGCCCAGCATGCGCGGCACGGAGAAGCCCCAGATGTCGGCGTCGAGCACGCCCACCGCGAAGCCCTTGGCGGCCAGGGCGGCGGCCAGGTTGACGGTGACCGACGACTTGCCCACTCCGCCCTTGCCCGAGGCGATGGCCAGCACCCGGGTGCTGGCCGGCACGGCCGTGTCGGGTGCCTGCTCCCGTACGTTCCAGCGGGCCTTGGCCATCGCCGCAGCCTTCTCCTCGGCGCTCAGCTCGGTCCACTCGAGCTTGACACCGGTCACGCCCGGGAGCGACTCGACCCGGGCCTTCACGTCGCGTTGCAGCTGGGCGCGCAGGGGCAGCCGGCGGTGGTCAAGGCGATCGTCACCACCACATGGCCTTCTGGGCTCACGTCGACGCCCTTGGCCATCCCCAGCTCGACGATGTCGCTGCCGAGCTCGGGGTCGATGACGCCGCGCAGCAGGCCCATGACCTCGTCAGGCTGCGGGGCGGCGACCACCGGTTCATCCATGCCCCCGATTTTACCGGGAAGTGCCGTGTAATCTGGTGTGGTGACCGACGGACCCGAAACCCCGACCGGCGACGGCCAGTCGGCGGCCTCGCCCAACCCGTCGCGGGCACCCGGTCTGGACATCCTCAAGGCGTTGGGCGACAACACCCGCTACGCCATCTATCTAGAGCTGGCCCGGTCGCCCCGACCGCTGTCCACGGCTGACATCGCCGAGGTGCTGGGGTTGCACGTGAACACCGTGCGGCCGCACCTCGAGCGCATGCGCGAGGTCGGCCTGCTCGTGGTCACCACCACCTCGCGGGGCGATGTCGGGCGGCCCCAGCATCGCTACTCGTTGGCCTCCGACGCACCCTGGTTGGGTTTGGAGCCCTCACCGCTGCCCGTCCTGGCCCGCGCCGTGCTCTCGGCCGCCCACGCGGCCGGCCTGGCCCCCGACGAGCTGGTGGATGCCGGACGCGACCAGGGCCGGTTCGACGCGGCCCGTTGGCCCGACGGCGCGGATGCCCTCGAGGCGTTGGCCGATGAGCAGGCCCGACTGGGCTTCGACCCGGAGGTGGTTGAACTGGACGAGGGCGCGGTCATGGCCTTCGCCCACTGCCCGTTCCGTGAGCTGGCCGAACTGCATCCCGATCTGGTCTGCTCCCTGCACCGGGGGCTGGTAGAGGGCCTCGTCGAGCGCATCGGCCGCGTGGCCGTGGCACGGTTCCATCCGTTGGTGGATCGCAGCCCTTGCCAGGTGGAGCTGGTCTCGACCGGATCCGGCTCTCGCGCCCAAGGTTGACTGGCCGCGACGGGCCGGTAACGTAGAAGGGCATCCCGTGCTCCCAGGAGGACCTCCGTGATCGCTCTGACTGACAACGCCGCCATCAAGGTCAAGGATCTCATCGCCCAGGAGGGTGACGACGCGCTGATGCTTCGCGTCGCGGTGCGTCCTGGCGGCTGCTCGGGTTTCAGCTACGAGATGTTCTTCGACACCGACCGGGCCGGTGACGACCTGGTGGCCGACTACTCAGGGGTCAAGGTGGTGGTCGACCCGTCGAGCGCCCAGCTGCTGTCAGGAGCCACGCTCGACTACAGCGACGGGCTGCAGGGCGCCGGGTTCGCCATCGACAACCCCAACGCCAACCGCACCTGCGGCTGCGGTCAGTCCTTCAGCTGACCCCTCCCGAACCGCCGCCTGCCCAGCCGGCGGGGGTGGCGTTGGTGGTCGACGGCCAGGCGGTCGAGGTCCCTGATCGAGGGGTGAGCCTGCTCGAGGTGCTGCGCGAGGACCTCGGCCTGCGCTCGGTGAAGGACGGCTGCAGCCCTCAGGGACAGTGCGGCTGTTGCACGGTGCTGGTGGACGGCGCACCCCGGGTGGCGTGCGTGACCCCGGCACGACGGATGGCCGGGCGGTCGATCACCACGCTCGACGGGCTCGAGCCTGAGGTGGCCTCGGGCTGGGCGGACGCCCTGACCGCGACCGGCGGCAGCCAGTGCGGGTTCTGCACCCCGGGCATCATCCTGCGCCTCGAGGGCCTGCGTGGCCGCGCCGCCGACCTGGATCGCGCCGCGGTCGAGCGGGCCCTGCAGGCCCACCTGTGTCGTTGCACCGGTTGGCGCACCATCCTCGATGCCGCGGACCGGATGGCCTCGCCCCCGCGGGTCATGTCCGCGGCCTCCGGCGGACCGTCGCGGGACCTCGAGGCCGCTGCTCGGCGGGCCACCCTCGAGGGCGGCGCGCCCCAATCGGTGGGCCCGGCGGTGGCGTTGGGCGGAGGAGGGTTCACGGTCGACACTGCCCCCGAAGACGCCCTGATCGCCGTGCCCGACGGCGTCGGGGGCTGGGCGGTGGGCGAGACGTTGGACGAGGCGCGCCGGGCGGCGGACAAGGTGCAGGGTCGGCGGACAACCGTGGCCGCCGAGCCCCCCTGGCGCTGCCCGACGGGGACTGGGACCTCACCCTGCGCACCTCGTGGGTGGAACCGGGATACCTGGAGCCCGACGCCGCATGGTGCCTCCCGGGCGGTGAACCGACATCGCCGCTGGCCAACGGCGGTGCGTTCGGAGGGAAGACGCACTCGCCGGCGCCCGGATCGGCCCGCGAGCTGGCCGACCGCTACCGGCGCCCGGTGCTGGTGCTCTTCGCTCGTGAGGACACCGTGCGACTCGGTCCCAAGCGCCCCCCGATCGCCGCCGGGGTCCGTGCCGATGGCACGGGGGTGGTGCGGGTGGTGCGCACGGCGGGGGTCGCCGATCGGATCCGGGCCGCGGCACCGGGGTTCGAGGTGGTCGAGATCGATCAGGCGGGCCCGCCCACGTCGGTGGACCTGCGCGGCGCCGGCTGGGCCGAGGCCGCGGTGCTGCTGGCTGAGGTGACTGGTGCCGCAATCGCGGTGACGGGCCGGACCGGAGGTCGGGCCGAGGCGGAGATCACCGGCGAGGGGATGATCTCGGTGCGCGTGGCAGGGGGTGATCCCCTCGACGAGGTCGTGCTCGCGTCCTACGCCACGGGCGCGGCCCACATGGCGCTGGGTTGGGTCACATCCGAGGCCTTGGCCGTGGACGAGGCCGGGGGGGTGCACGACCTGACCATCAGGTCGTTCGGGATTCCCCGCGCCATCGACACGCCACCGATCGAGATCGAGATCGACACCTCGTCGGCCGAGACCGTCCGCGCGCCGATGGCGGTGAGCGACGCGGTGTTCGTGGCGGTGGCCGCCGCGGTGTGGCGCGCGCAGGGCCATCCCCCGGACTGGCCCACGCGCCGACCGTTGCGGGTCTGAGCCCGCCATCGCCGCTTCACGCGTCCTGCGGGCCCCCGGGCCTGCAATGATCGGGCGGCCGCTTCCGCCGACGGCCCGCTCCCCGGGAGGTCTCCGATGTCGAACCCTGCGCCGCCGTACTCGCCGGTGGTGGTGGCCGGTGACTGGCTCATCGTGTCGGGCCAGATCGGACTGTTCGACGGTGCCCTGGTCCCGGGCGGCGTGCAGGACGAGATGCGCCAGGCCATCACCAACCTGAGCGAGCTCCTGAGGTCTCATGGCTCGTCGCTGGCCGACGTGCGCAAGACCACGGTGTTCCTGCGTCACATGCGCGACTACTCGCTGATGAACGAGGTCTACGCCGAGGGGTTCCGGCCGCCCTACCCGGCCCGCTCGGCGGTGGCGGTCAGCGAACTGCCCTTCGTGGCCCTGGTGGAGATCGAGGCGTGGGCCTGGACCGGTGCCTGAGAACCCCGGTGGTTGGCTCGGCTTCGCTCCGCGTGGTTGGATGAGTGCGTGATCGGCGCCGTCGTCATCGTCATCGTCCTGCTGCTCATCCCCGTGGCCGTCATCATGACCCTGGGCATCGTGGGCGCGGTGCTCGGCCACTACGTGCGTGACGACGTCGACGCTGCCTACGCCGGCACCGAGTTCCTCGAGCTGGGCAAGTAGCGGGCGGGCGGAGCGAAGCCGCTCGGGTCGTGATCCCTGGATGCCGGCGGCGCCCGCAGGAGGCTTGCCGACCGCAGGGCCCGGCAAGTGGTGGCCGAGGCCGAGCCAGGCATGTACCCTTTCGCCGGCAAAGCAAACAGCAGGGACCCGGTTTCATCCGACCCCGCAGTCATGAAAGGGGATCGGATTGGCTTCCGGTACCGTGAAGTGGTTCAACGCCGAGAAGGGCTACGGCTTCATCTCCCGAGAGGGGGGCCCCGACGTCTTCGTGCACTACAGCGCGATCCAGGCGACCGGGTACCGCTCACTCGAGGAGGGTCAGGCCGTCGAGTTCGAGGTGACGACGGGTCCCAAGGGCGAGCAGGCTCAGGACGTCAAGCTCGTCTGAGTTGCACCCAACTCTGATCGAGAGCCTCCCTTCGGGGAGGCTCTCGTCGTTTTCCTACAAGCTCCAGCGGGACTGGCCGAAGCGGTAGCCGACCGAGCGCACCGTCTGGATGAGGTTGGCGTGCTCCTCGCCCAACTTGGCTCGCAGGCGGCGAACGTGGACGTCCACGGTGCGAGCGCCGCCGTAGTACTCGTAGCCCCACACCCGCGACAGCAGGGTCTCGCGGGTGAAGACCTTGCCCGGGTGCGAGGACAGGAACTTCAACAGCTCGTACTCCATGTAGGTCAGGTCGAGGGGCTGGCCCGAGATGGCGGCCTGGTAGGTCTCGAGGTTCAGCACCAGGTCGCCGTACTCGACCAGGTCGGGCCGGGTCCCCCGGCCGGTGCGCCAGAACAGGTGCTTGAGCCGGGCTTCGAGCTCGCGGGGGTGGAACGGCGTCAGGCAGAAGTCGTCGAACAGGTCGTCGCGCAGCTCGAGGTCGCCCAGCTGGGTGCCCGAGATGAGCAGCAGCACCGGTTCGAGGGGCAGGTCGCGCTTGCGCAGGGCCCGGCACAGAGCGAAGGCCCCGTCCGGGTCGCCGTCGGCGCAGATGATGGCGCCGGCCCAGCCGTCGTCGGGCTCGCCGCGCCCGACCGCGGCGTCGTCGGCCGCGGCCTTCCACGGGTAGCCGCCCAGATCGAGCGCCTGGGCCAGCTCGGGCGGCACCGGATCGGGGAACAGCAGCAGGGGCTCCATGGAACGGGAACCAGGCCTACCAGTTCGGCAGGTAGCGGTCGAGCTCGAACTGGGTGACCTGGGACTTGTAGTCGAACCACTCGGCCCGCTTGTTGCGCAGGAACCACTCGAAGATGTGCTCACCCAGGCACTCGGCCACCAGCTCGGAGTTCTCCATCGCGTCGAGTGCCTCCGACAACGACTGGGGCAACGGCTTGATGCCTTCGGCGGCCCGCTCCTCGGCGGTGAGCTCGAACACGTTCGAGGATGCCTCGGGCGGCAGCTCGTAGCCCTCGCGGATGCCGCGCAGCCCCGCGGCCAGCAGCACCGAATACGCCAGGTAGGGGTTGCAGGCCGGATCAGGCGAGCGGTACTCGATGCGGGTGGAGGACTGCTTGCCGGACTTGGTCACCGGCACCCGCACCAGGGCCGATCGGTTGTTGCGGGCCCAGGTCACGTAGACCGGGGCTTCGTAGCCGGCGATCAGGCGCTTGTAGGAGTTGACCAGCTGGTTGGTCACCGCGGTGATCTCCGGGGCGTGGACCAGCAGGCCGGCGATGAAGCCGCGGGCCACCTTGGACAACCCGTAGGGATCGCCGGGCTCGTGGAAGGCGTTGGCGTCGCCCTCGAACAGCGACATGTGGGTGTGCATGCCCGAGCCCTGCACGCCGCTGAGCGGCTTGGGCATGAAGGTGGCGTACACGCCCTGTTCCAGGGCGATCTCGCGCACCACCAGCCGGAAGGTCATCACGTTGTCGGCCATGGACAGCGCGTCGGTGTAGCGCAGGTCGATCTCGTGCTGGCTGGGAGCATCCTCGTGGAAGGAGTACTCCACCGGGATACCCATGGCCTCGAGCATGTGGATCGTGCGCTTGCGCAGGTCGCTGGCCACGTCCGCGGTGGTCAGGTCGAAGTAGGAGCCGGTGTCGAGCAGCTTGGGGGCCTGGGAGGGATCGCCGTCACCGAAGTAGAAGAACTCCATCTCCGGAGCCACGTAGAAGGAGAAGCCCTGCTCGCGGGCCTTGTCCAGGTTGCGCTTGAGCACCTGGCGGGGATCGCCCTCGAAGGCTTCGCCGTCGTGGTTGAGGATGTCGCAGAACATGCGGGCCGAGGGGTCGTCGCCCTTGGCCCACGGCAACAGCTCGAAGCTGTTGGGGTCGGGCTTGGCCAGCACGTCGCTCTCCTGCACGCGGCTGAACCCGTCGATGGCCGACCCGTCGAAGTGCATGCCCTCGTCGAAGGCGTTCTCCAGCTCGGCCGGCGAGATGGCCACCGACTTGAGCTGGCCGAGCACGTCGGTGAACCACAGGCGGATGAGGCGGACGCCGCGCTCTTCGACGGTGCGCAACACGTAGTCCTGCTGGCGTTCCATCCGGCCATGCTCTCACGGGCTCGTGCGGGTACGCACAAGCGGTCGTCCAGTTCATGGAGCGTTCACATGTGGGCAACGGCTCGGAAACTGCCTGCTGGAACGGTGAGCGTCGGCCGACAAGGCCGGTGCGCGGCGACGCCTCCGGCCAGCCGTAACGTCCGGGCGCCCGACCCGGTTCGAGTGGCTAGTGTCCGGGACGGCCCATCGGCCGCCCCGGCATCACGCAGCCGTAGGCATCACGATTTGGAGGAACAGTGCCAGAAAGCACCCCCGACGAAGTACTCGCCAAGGTCAAGTCCGAGAGTCTCGAGTTCATCGACTTCCGCTTCTCCGACCTCCCCGGCGTCTGCCAGCACGTGACCATCCCCGCCAGCCTGCTGGACGAGGGTCAGTTCACCGACGGTCACGGCTTCGACGGCTCGTCGATCCGTGGGTTCCAGCAGATCCAGGAATCCGACATGGTGCTGATCGCGGATCCCGACACCTTCTACGTGGACCCGTTCTACAAGCGCAAGACCGGCGTCCTGCACTGCTTCGTGGCCGACCCGGTGACCGGCGAGCAGTACAGCCGTGACCCGCGCTACATCGCCCAGAAGGCCGAGGCCTACCTCAAGTCGACCGGCATCGCCGACACCGCCTACTTCGGGCCCGAGCCCGAGTTCTTCATCTTCGACGACGTGCGCTTCGACACCACCGGCAACTCGTCCTACTACCACGTGAACTCGGTGGAGGGGATCTGGAACACCGGGGCGGACGAGGGCCCGAACCTGGGCTACAAGCCGCGCACCAAGCAGGGCTACTTCCCGGTGCCGCCCATGGACCACTACCAGGACCTGCGCTCGGAGATGGCCGCCACCCTGCATCAGGTGGGCATCGAGACCGAGCTGCACCACCACGAGGTGGCCAGCGGCGGCCAGGGCGAGATCGGCATGAGGTTCAACACCCTGCTGCGCATGGCCGACCAGCTCTTCACCTTCAAGTACATCCTCAAGGGCGTGGCCTGGCAGGCCGGCAAGACGCCTGACCTTCATGCCCAAGCCGATCTTCGAGGACAACGGCTCGGGCATGCACACCCACCAGTCGCTGTGGAAGGGCGGCGAGCCGCTGTTCTTCGACGAGGCCGGCTACGCCGGGCTGAGCGACACCGCCCGTTGGTACATCGGTGGTCTGCTCAGCCACGCCCACTCGGTCATCGCCTTCACCAACCCGACCACCAACAGCTTCAAGCGCCTGGTGCCGGGCTACGAGGCGCCGGTCAACCTGGTGTACAGCCAGCGCAACCGCTCGGCGTCGTGCCGCATCCCGCTGGCCTCGCAGAGCCCCAAGGCCAAGCGGGTCGAGTTCCGCTGCCCCGACAGCACCTCGAACCCGTACCTGGCCTTCTCGGCCATGATGATGGCCGGCCTCGACGGCATCGCAGAACCGCATCGAGCCGCCGGCTCCGGTCGACAAGGACCTCTACGACCTGCCGCCCGAGGAGCTGGCCCTGGTGCCTCAGGTGCCCGACTCGCTCGACAAGGCGCTGATCGCCCTCGAGGAGGATCACGACTACCTGACCGCCGGTGGCGTGTTCACCGACGACCTCATCGAGACGTGGATCGACTACAAGCGAATCAACGAGATCGACGCGCTCCGCCTGCGCCCGCATCCCTACGAGTTCGCCCTCTACTACGACATCTGATGACAAGCAACGACAAGTAACCGCAAGTCACCGCAAGTAACCGCAAGTCACCGCAAGTCACCTCAGACCTGTCCCGTCAGCGTGCGTTCCGAGCCCGTTGGCGGGGCAGGTTTCGTTTTCGACTGACTGGGTCGTAGCGAGCGAACGGTGAGAGCTCGCACCCTCGTCACAGGTCGAGGACCACGTCGGTCTGTGGTTGGGAGCAACAGAGGTAGGTGTTACCCGGGCCGGGCGCCTCGATCGGATCGGGCCGGTAGTCCACCGATCCGCTCACCACCGCGGTCTCGCAGGTGTGGCACACCCCGCTGCGGCACGACCACCTCACCGGGACGTCGCATGCCTCGGCCAGCTCGAGCAGGCTCAGGAACGCGGGGTTCCAGGTGACGGTGAGGTTGCTGCGACTGAAGGAGATCTCGGGCCCCGGCCCGGGCGGCCCCTCGGGCGGGTGTGGTGGTTTGGTCGTGGCGTCGACGATCCCGGGTGTGATCGGGTCGGCCGGCCCGAAGATCTCCACGTTGATCCGGTCCGGCGTGACGCCTCGAGTGGCCAGCGCGGCGCCGAGGTCGTGCATGAACGGCGTCGGGCCGCACAGGTAGAAGGTGCCGTCCGTCGGGACCCCCGCTTCGTCGAGCACCGGCCCGGTGACCCTCCCGCGAACGTCGAAATCGATGCCGGTTCGGTCATCGGGTCCCGGGTCGCTGTAGCAGACGACCCGGTGGGCGTTCGGGAGCACGGCGAGGAGGTCATCGACCTCGGCGGCGAAGCTGTGGTCGGCGTGACTGCGCGCGCCGTGGAGCCACCAGATCTGTCGAGTCGATCGGGCTTCGACCAGGGCGTGCAGCATGGCGAGCACCGGCGTCGCGCCTACTCCCGCGCTGGCCAGGACCGCAGGCTGATCGCCGGGTCTGAGCACGAACGTGCCACGTGGAGCCGCGATCTCGAGGGTGTCGCCCACCCGGAGCGCGGCGTGCAGGTAACCGCTCGCCGCGCCGTGCGCCTCCCGCTTCACGCTGATCCGGTAGCCGTCCGCCCCGGGAGGCCCCGACAGCGAGTAACTCCGCAGCAGTGGGGCGGACTCGGCGCTGGGCCGGAGCCGCACGGTGACGAACTGGCCCGGCTGGGCCGGCAGGAGCGTCCGGCTCGGTCGGCGCGAGGCGGATCGAGATCACGCTCGCCGACTCCTTGTCGATGCCGGCCACCCGGAAGGAGCGGAACCCGGTCCAGGCCGGGCGGCGACCCACCGCCGGGTTGAGGCCCTGGTTCCCCGAACCGGGGTCCTGGTCGAGAAGGGTCTGGAACGACTGACGCCACCCTTCGGGGAGCGCCGGGATGCGCAGCGCCCGTACGAGGCTGCGACGCGGATGGCGGGGCAGGTAGAGCAAGCCGTCCATCTCGGCCACGGTCATGGCCTCCGGACCCGTGGCCAACTTGGTGATCTCGTCGCCGGCTTGGACCTCCCCCTCCTGCAGCACCCGGAAGTAGAAGCCCGGACGATGGTGAGCGACGAGTAGCGCCGGCAGCTGGGGCTCGTCCATGCGGGCCCCGACCCGGTAGCACGTGACCCGGGGCTGGGTGACCTCGAACACGACGTCCCCGATCCGGTATCGATCGCCGATGCAGACCTCGTCGTCGGCCAGGCCCTCGACCGTGAGGTTCTCGCCGAACTGTCCATAGGTGAAGTCGTGCCGGCCGAGCTGCTCCTCCCAGTAGCGGTACGACTCGATCTGATACACGAACACCGCCCGGTGCTCGCCGCCGTGGCCGGTGAGGTCACCCTGGCCGTCGCCATCGATGTTGAGACGCCGCACCCTCTGCCGCCCGGCCACCGGCTTCTTCCAGACCCCGGTGTGGATCCTCCGGCCCTGCCACTCGACATCCGCGCGGCAGGCCCACGTTCACCGAGAGGAGTCGTGCTGGCGCGCCTTCCTCCTTCACCGTCCAGCGCTCCGCCCGCCGTCGACATGCACGATCTCCCCGGTGATGAACGGTGACGCCTCGAGGAACAGGACGGCGCGCACGATGTCGTCCACCTGACCCACGCGCCCGAGTGGCGTCCTGGCGGCCTGCTCGCCGTAGCTTTCCGGCGGATGGAGCGGTGTCTGGATCACCCCGGGCGAGACGGCGTTGACTCGGATGCCGCCGCGGCGTACTCGATCGCCAGGGACTTCGTGGCGGAAGCCAGGCCACCCTTGGTGAGGGCGGCGAGGACGGCCGGGCTGGAAGAGTCGCTGTACTCCGCCAGTGTCGCCGTCATGTTCACGAGGTGGCCTCGGCCCTGACCCAGCATGTGGCGAACGACGAGCTGGCTGAGCGCGAAGAAGCCGGTGAGGTTGGTGCCGAGCACGGTCGCGTAGTCGTCGGCGCTGTAGTCGGTGAAGGGCTTGGACATGAACACGCCCGCGTTGTTGACCAGCGTGTCGATGTGCCCGAACTGCGCAAGGGCCTGGGAGATGATCCGAGCCGCATCCGATGCGGAGGAGATGTCGCCCTCGATGGTGAACAGGTCGGGGTCGTCGCTCGGCTCGATCGTCCGAGCGGTCGCCACGACCGACCAACCGAGCTCTCGGTAGCCGGCAACGATCCCCGCCCCGATCCCCTTCGACCCGCCCGTGACGATCGCGACGTTCTGCCCGCGGTTAGCGGTGGTTGCCGGGACCGGGGCTCGAGCACTCACGACCGGGGTCGTTCGGGTGGGAGGAGGGCGGGGTCACGACGTCGGTGCGCCACACGGGCAACGCTATCGAGGCGAGGATCTCCGCGAGGGCCATCGCGTCGTCGGCGGCGGCCTCACCCGGGCGCGCTGCTCCTGCTCATCATTGGCATCCCCCGACTCGTCCGCCTCGAGGAAGGGGTCGGCATGACGACCGCGCACGCCGACATCCTCGAGTTCCTCGAGCACCATCTCGACGACGCGGAGCCCCGACGCAAGAAGCGGTCGGACGGGACGGCCCAAGACGAAGCCATCGAGCCGGTAGCTCGCTCGACGGCTCGGACCTCGAGCTGGTGGCGCGAACGTGGACGTCACGGCTGGTCGCGTCAACCGGTGGATCGAGCCTGCCGGCTCCGGTCGCCGCAGACGATCTGCGCCGAGTCGCCACTCGCTTCGTGAGCTCAGCGACGTGGCGTCAGTACTCGCCCTCTGATCGACGAAGTACGAGCCGCGGATCGTTCCGGCCAGCTTCGACTTCTGCCTGGCGAACTTGAACTTCGAGGCGAGCTCTTCGGGCACCTCCATCCCGTCGGAGAGCTTGAACCCGACGGCTCGCTTCTCGGGGTCGTCGAGCGGTGTAGAGCACGTTGATCGAGAGGCCGCTCTCGTAGAAGACGTAGGCCCAGCGGATGTCCTCGACCTGGAACTCGGTCGCCTCGAGCGGCGGCGACGCGATCGACGATGTCGCGCTCCTCCGCAGGATCCGGTACACCCAGGCGATGGTCGTTGGTCGCCTTGGCGGCCGGCTCCACCGTGAACACGTGGTCGTACTTGTTCTTGAAGTAGCGGGCCTCGTTGGCCCGCAGCCCGGCGAGGGCTCGGCGCACGGGCGAGGATTCGAGCCGACGGTCGAGACGTCGATGAAATTCACTGTGTAGGACACTGGCGCTCCTTGGTGTTCGGCTCAGCTGAAGTCGACGTCGCGGGCCTCGGCGGCCATCTCATCGCGGTCCTCGGGTAGCACCCATCCGGTGGCGATGGCCTGGTCCAGCGACGTGTCGAAGGCGGCCAGGTAGCCGGCGCGGTCGCCGTAGAGCTCGCGCAGTCGAGGCCGGCTCGAACGTGGTGGTCGACCCGAACAGTTGGAACAGGATCTCCTCGCCCACCGGATCGCCCGACAGCGTGGCGGCGGGCACGTCGACCGGTGGGGTGCGGATGCCGCCGCGGGCGTTGCCCTGCTCGTCGCGTACCACCGAGCCGTCCTCGGCGATCTCGATGCGAGCCGCGCCACCGGCGGTTCGCCGTCGGTCACCCAGCTGGTGAGCTGTCGCAGGCGCGCTGGCCAGCAGGTAGTGCGCCGGCCCGGCGTTGATCGGCTTGGGGGAGGGGATCAGGTCGGCCATGGCCTGCGCCGACCGTGTAACGGTCGGCGTCCGCGGTGCCGGCCATCTTCCAGAGCCGGATGTGGTCGTCATCGGGTTGGCGGGCCTCGGCGTAGCTGAAGGTACGGGACCAGGTCGCCCTCGGCCTCGATGATGAGGACGGGCACGGTCCACGTCGGTCCGGATGCGGACCGCGGGGCCCGAGAGCGCCTCGGATACCTCCCGCCATCGCCGAGCCTGGCCGCCGCCCGACCCCGGCTGTGGATGTAGAAGCCGTCGAAGGCGGCGGCCTTCGGGTGCACGGCGTTGACGTAGGTCACCATGCGGAACGCCGACTGCGACTGACCGGCGGCGATGAACCGCTGGGGGGGCGAGGTCGGTGAGCGGTGAGTCCGGTCCGCGCAGCGTGCGGCCGATCTGGCTGAAGATGTCGTAGCTGAACGCGTCACCGGGGTGGTTCAGCGATCCGTACCGCTCGGGGTCGGTGCCCCGGAGCCGACCGGGTCGTCCAGGCCTTCCATGGCGATGGCCGCCTTGCCCCCCATGATGGCGACCTGCTGGGCCGAGACCCCGACGTAGGCGTAGCCGCCCCGGAGGATCTCGGCGCCGACCACCGACAAGTGCAGCGCCCGTGTCCATGCCGACCGTGACGTTGAACCACTCGACGACCAAGGTGCCGTTGAACGCCGCCGGGTCAGCCGGACGTCGGATCAGCACCCGGGTGGTGAAGTCCGCGGTGGTGTCGGGACGCACGGTCCAACGACCGTCGCCGGTCAGGTCCCCGTCCGCTGCGAACGAGGTGGCCGTGCCGGCGGCGGCGAGCTCGGTCTCGACGTAGCCGGCGTCGCCCAGATCTCGGGGGTTCCCGGCGAAGACGGCGAAGGGCCCATTGCCGCCCTCGAGTGGTGCGAACCGCACCCTGGTGGTCACCCCCGTCTCGCTCCTTGCTCCAGCCATGTCGCCTCCACCCTTGGCAGTCGGTCCCCAGCGGCCGCCGCACCGTATACCGAGGCCGTTCTCACCGTGGGGGCGCCACCGTCGTGGCAGGGTGCGTTCCCCGCCGGACGCTTTGACGTGCCTCGATCCGGGGCTACGTTGAGGTCTGGCTCAAGGGAGAACGAGACGATGGCCCGACCGTTGCCGAAGAACCTCGAGACCCTCTACCGGATGATGCCACCGGACGCGGCGGCGAACATGTACGACCAGCACACCTTCGTGGTCGACGGGGTGGAGTTCGTCTCGGGCTATGCGCCGGGATCCACCGCCGAGCGCTTCTACATCGTGAAGTCGGAGGAGCTCCTCGGCATGTACGCGGAGTTCATGGCGGAGCACCGGCCCGCCCGAATCTTCGAGCTGGGGATCGCCGAGGGCGGCAGTGTCGCACTCATGGCGCTGCTGCCCCACGTCACGCGCCTGGTGGCGATCGACAACGAGCCCCACCGCCTCGACGCGCTCGACGAGTTCGTGGCCGCCCGGCACCTCGACGATGTCGTGTCGACCTACTTCGGGGTCGACCAGGCCGACCGGGCGGCCCTCAGCGAGATCGTCGATCGTGACCTGGGCGGTGGCGGGATCGACCTGGTCATCGACGATGCCTCCCACCGGTACGACCTCACCGTGGCGTCGTTCGATGCGCTGTTCGGTCATCTCCGTCCCGGCGGCTGGTACGTCGTGGAGGACTGGTCGCAGCCCGTCAAGTTCGCCTTCATCCTGGAGCAGCAGGAGAAGACCCCAACCCCCCGCTCCGGATGGCATCGCGCCCCTGACTCGCCTAGGCCTCGAGCTCGCTCTGGCCATGAACATCGCGCCCGGAGTCTTCGATCGGGTGACGATGAACCACGAGTTCGTGGCGGTCCGGCGGGGTCCCGATCCGATCGACGCGTCGATGTTCCAGCTCGCCACCTACACGCGCACCGGCGCGGTCACCAGCTTCCTGGCTTCGCGGTAGTCGGCCGACCGACGCGCTCGATCACGGTCAGGCGAAGTCGTGCCGGTCACGGCGGCGGCGTCCGGATGTCGGAGCGACCCCTATGGTCTCGGTGTGCTGGAGCTCCGACGTCGATCGCCGAGGTGTTCGACCGCGTCCTCGCCGTCGACCCCGAGCGCGAGGCGTTGGTGTCGCGCAGTCGCCGGCTGTCGTACGCCGAGCTGGACCGGGAGGCGAACCGGGCCGCGCATGTGCTGCGCGGCCTCGGCGTGCGGGCCGGTGATCGGGTGGCCGCCTGCCTGCCCAACGACGTCGACGTGGTCGTCGCCTTCCACGGGGCCATGCGGCTCGGTGCGGTGTGGGTGGGTGTCAACCGGGCGCTGGCCCCGCCCGAGAAGGCCTACTCCTGGCCGATTCGGGTGCCTCGTTGTTGCTGTGCGATCAGGCGGTCGCCGACCAGGCCGCCGCCTTCGCCGGTGTGGCGCGCCGGCCGGATGGTCACTGTCGAGCCCGGGCCGCTCGGCCGCGACTGGCGCGAGGCACTGGCCGCGGCGAGCGATGCCCGCCCCGAGACCTCGTCGACCCGGCTGCGCCGGCCGGGTTGGCCTACACCAGCGGTACCACCGGCCGTCCCAAGGCGGCGGTGCACAGCCAGCACAACCTGCTGCTGCCCGGGGCCGTGCTGGTGGCCACCCGCGGCTACGGCCCCGACCTGCGCAAGGGCGACTGCCTGCCCTTCACCATCCTCAACATGATGGTGCTGACCACCCTGCTGGTGGCCCAGGCCGGTGGTTGTGTGGTGGTCATGGATCGCCTCGATGCCGAGGGCGTGGCCGCCTGGATCCGCGACGAGCGGGTGACCACCTTGAATGGGGTGCCCGCGCTGCTCCACGGCCTGGCCACCACCGACGTGGTTCGCCCGGCGGAGCTGTCTTCGCTCCGGGAGGTGTGGAGCGGGGGGGCCGACTGCCCCGAGTCGATCCGGACGATGTTCCAGGCCAAGTTCGGCCATGAGGTGCTGGCCACCTACGGGCTCAGCGAGGTGCCCACCGTGGTGAGCATCGACCCGCTGGGACGGCCCCCACGTCGCCGGCGCCAGCGGTCGACCGCTGCCACACCTGGCCGTGCGCATCGCCGGAACGGACGGGACCACCATCGCGCCCGGCGTGATCGGCGAGATCTGTGTGTCCGCCGCCACCGAGGGGCACTGGGCCGGGCGGTACCGGCCGATGCTGGGCTACCGCGGCCATCCCGAAGCCACCGCCGAGGCGCTGCGCAAGGGTGAGCTGTGCACCGGCGATCTCGGCTTCCTCGACCGGGCCGGCTACCTGCACGTGCGCGACCGCAAGAGCCAGCTGATCATCCGGGGCGGTGCCAACGTGTACCCCGCCGAGGTCGAGCGAGTGCTGCAGGAGGCGCCGGGCGTCGGTGCCTGCGCCGTGATCGGCGTGCCTGACGAGCGGCTGGGTGAGCGGGTGGTGGCGGTGGTCGAGCCGGGGCCGTCGAGCCGCGCTCGACCTCGACGCCGTGCGACGCCATTGCGCGGCCGAGCTGGCCGCCTACAAGGTTCCCGAACGCTACGTCGTGGTTGAGGGCCTGGCCCGCAACTCGATGGGCAAGATCGTCCGGAGCGACCTGGCGGCGCTGGTCGAGCCGGACGGGGATCGCTGAGTCCGTCGTCGAGTGGCCGCACCGATGGCGAAGCGAACGTTCGCTTACTTCGACTATGCTTGCCCGCAACTCGACTCGAACCGATCGCGGGGCGCATCCGGCGTCTCCCAGGGGTGAACACTGATGAAGCTTGCTGACGTTGACCGGGTGATCGACGCCGACACCCACATGACCGAGCGCCACGACCTGTTCACCTCGCGCGCCCCCAAGGGCTACGAGGACCGAGTGCCCCGGGTGACCCAGGTGGACGGTGCCGCCTGGTGGACGATCGAGGGCGCGCCACTCGGTCCGGCCCGCGCCGGTGGGGTGATCGATCGCGACGGGGACAAGTACCCGTTCGAGGAGACCAAGGTCTGGGGCATCGACCGCGTGCACGAGGCGGCCTATGACCCGAAGCTGCGGCTCGAGCTCATGGACGCCTGCGGCATCTATGCCCAGGTCGTCTACCCCAACGCCGTGGGCATCGGCGGCCAGAACCTGGCCACCGCCACCGCCGATCCCATCCTGCGCCGCCTGTGCGTCGAGATCTACAACGACTCGATGGCCGAGCTCCAGGCGATGTCGAACAACCGGTTCCTGCCCATGCCGGTGCTGCCGGCCTGGAGCATCGACGAGTGCGTCGAAGAGGCCAAGCGCTGCGCGGCGCTGGGCTTCCGGGGCGTGAACATGACGTCGGATCCTCAGGACGCCGGGTCGGTGGACCTGGCCCATCGCGACTGGGATGCGCTGTGGGAGGTGTGCGCGGATCTGAACCTGCCGGTGCACTTCCACATCGGGGCCAGCCTGACCTCGCTCAACTTCTACGGGAAGTACTTCTGGCCGTCGCTGCACGACAACCTGAAGCCCGCAGTGGGTGGATCGATGCTGTTCCTCAACAACGCCCGGGTGGTCATCAACAGCGTGTACGCCGGCATCTTCGACCGCTTCCCCAAGCTGAAGATGGTCTCCGTCGAGAGCGGCATGGGCTGGATCCCGTTCATCCTCGAGGCCATGGACTACGAGATCCTGGAGAACGCCCCGGCCCAGGCCGCCGAGCTGTCACGCCGGCCCAGCGACTACTTCAAGGACCACTGGTACGCCACGTTCTGGTTCGAGGAGAACGGTGGCGACCTCCAGTACCTGATCGACCGGGTGGGCGAGGACAACGTGATGTTCGAGACCGACTTCCCCCACCCCACGTGCCTCTACCCCGATCCGCTCGAGACGGTGGAACCGCGCATGCTGACCCTGCGACCCGAAACCCGGGCCAAGGTCATGGGCGGCAACGCCGCGGCGCTCTACCGCATCTGACCCGACGCCTCGTTGGTCGGGAACGGCGATGGCGGCAGCGGTGCGAGCTCGGGGCCACGCAACCAGTTGCCCTTGGACACCTCACGAACCTCCCAGAGGGTCGATCGCGACAGGTGCTGGCCGTGGGGCGAGGTCAGGCTGCGGATCACGATCGCCCCACGGTCGACGAGGTCGGTCCAGGCGGCGTCGTAGAGTCCGACCGGTGCATGCCACGCGGCGACCTCGGAGCGGTCGATGACGCCCGCCGCGTCCGAACCCAACCCTGCGGCCAAGATGGCCCACGATGCGGCGGTGGCCGCCGGCCAGGACGGCTACGTCGATCCCGACACGGGCTACTTCGTGTTCACTGCTGTCTTCCTCGCCGCCCGAGGCACTTGCTGCGGGTCGGGATGTCGCCACTGTCCCTATCCCGAGGTGCGCTGACTTCGGACCGCCGACGGGACACCGATGGTTCCGTGTGCCAAACTATCTAATCACTGAGGGTGGCGAAGATCCTCACTGGGAGTGACACGATGAAGAAGAGCCTGGGTGCCCTGCTACTGGTGGTGGGGATGACGTTGGGGTCCGCCCTGACGATGGTGCTCAATCCCGTGGGTGCGGCCAATGCGCTGGCCGGCACGAGCTCGACCAGCTCGAGCCACCAGAACATCCTCCAGCAGGCGCTGTCCACCCTGGTGGGGAACGGAACGATCACCCAGAAGCAGTCCGATGCAGTGAGCCAGCAGGTGCAGGACCTGCACAACAAGCAGCCCCACCCCGCCTTCGGCCGGATGGGCCACATGGGCCACATGGGTGGCTTGGCCGTACTCGGCCGTGACGGGCTCACCCAGCTGGCCACCCTGCTCAAGACCACTCCCCAGAACCTCATGGCCGACCTGAAGGCTGGCAAGACCATCGCCCAGATCGCCCAGGCCAACGGCGTGGACGTGAACGGGCTGATCGCCACGCTCGAGAACGACGCCAAGACCGAGATCCAGAAGCAGGTCACGGCCGGTCACCTGACCCAGGCCCAGGCCACCAAGATCGAGGACGGCCTGGCCACCATGATCACCAACCTGGTCAACGGGACGCTGCCCCACTTCGGCTTCGGCTTGGCTTCGGTGGTCCGGGCTTCGGCGGTCCGACCGCCACTCCGGGGCGACGACGCCGCCACCGGCTCCGACCACGACCGCTCCCAGCCCGACCACAGCACCGCCGCCGACCACGGCACCGTCGACCACGGCACCGTCGACCACGACGACCACCAAGCCCGGCAGCACCTCCACCACAAAGGGCTGATCCCGCCGCGTCGGACCGGGTCGGGCCGGCGCCAGGGGGTGACCGGCGGACTGGGCCGGTGGCGACCGGATTTCGGCGCCGAGGCTTCCTAAGATGGTGCTCGGCCTCTCGGGACGAAGGAGCAGCTCCATGCGCAAGTCGTTCACCGCGGTCGTGTTGGTCGTCGGGATGGCGCTGGGTTCGGTGCTCACGTTGGCACTCAACCCCGTGGGCGCGGCCAGTGCGCTGGTCGGGGCCAGCGCCCCGGCGAAGGGCAGCCACCAGTCCCTGCTGGCCCAGGCCCTGTCCACCCTGGTGGGCAACGGGACCATCACCCAGAAGCAGTCCGATGCCATCACCAGCCAGGTGCAGGCCAACCACGCCGCCTTCTGGGCCAAGCGCCCGCCCATCGGCCGCCAGGACCTGGCCAAGGTGGCGTTCCTGCTCGGGATCGACGCCAAGACGCTGCACAACGATCTGCGGTCGGGTCAGACCATCGCCCAGGTGGCCACGTCCAAGGGCATCAACCCGACCACCTTGGCCGGCCAGATCGTGACGCTGCTCGAGAAGGGCATCGATGCCCGGGTGGCCGCGCATCATCTGATCCAGGCCAACGCCACGACCATGAAGGCCAACCTGGCGGCCCGCGTCGACGCCTTCCTCAACCGGTCGTGGGTCCCCAAGTCGAAAGCCCGTCACGCCGGTGGGGCGGCCAAGCCGGCGACGACACCGTCGACCACCTCGCCATCGACCGCCACCTCGTCGCCGTCGACCACCGCGGGATCGTCGACCACCTCGGTTCCCACCACCGAGCCGGCAACGTCCGCATCAACCAGCACCACCGTCAAGCACTGAGCCGGAGGCGCAGCGCACAGGTGAGCCGGAGGCGCAGCGCACAGGTGAGCCGGAGGCGCCAGCTCGTGATGGGTCGGACGTCAGTCCCGGCCGTAGAAGACCCGCTCGACGACCCGTCGGGCGCGGCGGGTCACGCGCCGGTAGTGCTCGCGCAGCTCGGTCGGAGTGGTGCCCAGCGATCGGGCCAGCCAGAGCAACTCGTTGGGTTGGCCGGGCAGTGAGTCACCCGGGCTGGAGTTGACCAGGTACCACCGGTTCCGGGTGCCCTCACAGAAGCGGTAGGCCTCGACCAGGATGTCGACATCGGTCCGGTCGAGCGCGCCGGCTTCGGCCAACGACTCCAGCGCGGCCACCGTGGCGGTGCCGGTCACGCCGTGACGCAGCTGCAGGAGCTGGGCGGTGAACTCGATGTCGGACAACGAGCCACGCCCAAGCTTGAGGTGGAAGGCCGGGTCCTCGCCGGTGGGCATGCGCTCGCGCTCGACCCGCGCCTTGAGGCGACGGATCTCACGGACGTCCTCGGTGGACAGCCCCCCGTCCCACACCGCTGGGGCCAGCAGGTCGAGCAACCGCTGGCCCAGCGCCAGGTCACCGGCCACGGGCCGAGCCCGGACCATGGCCTGGCGCTCCCACACCAGGGCGTAGTGCTCCCAGTACGAGCGGAACGCCTCCAAGCTGCGCGCCATCGAGCCCCGACGACCCTCGGGCCGCAGATCAGCGTCCATCTCGTAGAGGCGCTCGGCGGGGGTGGGACCACCTACGAACCGCAGCAGCCCCGAGGCCACCCGGTCGGCCTCGCGGGCGTCGGCCGCACCCGAGCCGTCGAAGGCGAAGATCACGTCCAGGTCGCTGGCGTAGCTCAGTTCGGCACCGCCGAAGCGGCCCATGGCGATCACTGCGACCGGCACTTGCGGGTCCAGGCCGGCCAGCGCCACCTCCACCACGGCCTCCCCCAACGTGGTCAGGTCACGTCCGACGGCCGAGACGTCGGCTTGGCCGAACAGATCTCGAGCGGCCACTCCGAAGCGGTTGCGATCGTTCCAACGGCGCAGCGCGTCCTTGCGCTCGGCCGGTGTGGACCGCCATGCCGCAGCCTTGATGGCGCTGTCCACCAGCGTGGCCCGGGACGGGGTGGCCAAGCGGGCCGGATCGGGCAGCCGGCTGACCAGATCGGGATTGTGGGCCAGCGTGTCGCCCAGGAGTCGGCTGGTGCCCAGCACCTCGCACAGGTGTTGGGCGGCCTGGGGAGACTCGCGGAACGCCTCGACCAACGCGACGTGGCGCGGCTTGCCGGCCAGCAGGTTCCGCAGCTGCAACAGGCCCAGGTCGGGGTCGGGGGAGGTCGAGAGCCAGTCGAGCATCAGTGGCAGCATCTGCTGCATGAGGCGGCTGGTCCGGTTGAGACCGCGCGTCAGCTCGCGCACGGCGGCTTGGGTCCGTCGGGCGTCGGTGAACCCGAAGGCGACCAGCCGGGCCACTGCCGCTTCCGGGCTCAGCGCCCCCTCGGTGGAGGCGAACGCCTCGAGCAGCGGCCGGAAGTACACGCGCTCGTGGATGCCGCGAACGGTGAGCTCTTGGCGCCGTAGGTCGTGCCACAGGGCGTCGGAGGCGGCGGCGCCCGGGGTGTCGCGGTAGCCCATGACCCGGGCCAACTGCTCGACGGCGCCCGGCTCGTCGGGGACGGTGTGCACCTGCTGCTCGTCCACCAGCTGAAGGCGGTGCTCGACGGTGCGCAGGAAGGCATGGGCGCGCACCAGCTGTTCGGCGTCGACCGGGTCGACGTAGCCGGCCGCCGTCATCTCGTGCAGGGCCAGGAGGGTGTTGGGCGAGCGGATGTCGCAGTCGGCGTGACCGTGGACCAGCTGCAGCAACTGGACCGTGAACTCGATGTCGCGGATGCCGCCCGGTCCCCGCTTGATCTCGCGCTCGTTGAGCCCACGACGGATCACGAGCTCCTCGGCTCGTCGCTTCATGGCTCGCAGCGACCGTAGGTCATCCGCGCTGAAGGGGTGGCTCCACAACCAGCGCTGAGCCGTCTCGTGAAACCGCAGACCCAGCGCCCGGTCGCCGGCCACCGGCCCGGCCTTGAGCAGCGCCTGGAACTCCCACGGCTCGGCCCATCGGTCCCAGTAGGCCTCGTAGGAGTCGATGGTGCGCACCAGCCGCCCGTCGCGTCCCTCCGGTCGCAGGTTGGCGTCCACCCGGAAGCAGTGTCGGACCAGGTCCATGACCTGGCGGGCCGCGGCCTCCAGGCCGGCCGGGGGGCCGTCGCCCACGAAGATGAGATCCACGTCGCTCGAGTAGTTCAGCTCACGTCCCCCGAGCTTGCCCATGCCGATCACGGCCAGCCCGTCGGCGTCGCTCAGCTGGCACGCCGCCGCGATGACGTCGGTGGCCAGGTCGGCCAAGTTCTGCCCCACCGAGGCCAGGTCATCGGTGCCCTCGAGATCCCGGGCGGCGATCCGGAGGAACTCCAGCTGCTTCCACGTGGTCAGCTGTTCGATGGTGGCGGCAGCGAGGGGGGGTCGACGATCGACGTCGCCCAGTACCTCCAGGGTGGACGGGTTGGTGGCGATCAGCCGGGTCAGGGATCGGCTGGCGGCCAGCACCGCCACCAGGCGCCGCCCGCGTTCTGGTGCGTCGGCCGACCACTCGTCGAGTTGCGGCGTGGACTGGCGCAGTTGCTCGACCGACGCGCCCACCGGTCCGGGAGCCGCGCACCGTTCGATCTCCTCGTCCAGATCGGCTTGGACTCCACTGCGGGGCACGTGCTCAGCGTAGGGGCCCGTGGGTGAGCCGAGCTCGGGCGACGACACCAGGCCGGCGGTCGAGCGCGCCGTGGTGCGCTCTACGCTGGGCGAATGGCCCGCCTGCGCGTCGCTCTGGCTCAACTCAACCTGGTGGTCGGCGATCTCGAGGGCAACGTCGAGCAGGTGCTCGGGGCCATGAAGAGCGCCGAGGCCGACCACTGCGACCTGGTGGCCTTCCCCGAGCTGGCCGTCACCGGCTACCCGCCCGAGGATCTGTTGTTGAAGGCCGCGTTCGTGGCTGACAACCGACGCGCTCTCGACCGCATCGTGGCGGCCAGCGGCCGAGCCGCGGCCATCGTCGGCTTCGTGGACGGCGAGGGCGACGAGCTGTACAACGCGGCCGCGGTGTGCGCCGACGGGCGCCTCCACGGCGTGTACCGCAAGCGACTGCTGCCCAACTATGAGGTGTTCGACGAGCGCCGCTACTTCCGGGCCGGCGAAGGCCCGCCGTTGCTGTTGCGCATCGGTGGGCTCCGGGTGGCGGTGACCATCTGCGAGGACGCCTGGGTGTCCGACGGTCCGCTGGCCGCGGCCGGTCGAGCTGGCGCCGAACTGATCGTCAACATCAATGGCTCGCCCTTCCACGCCGGGAAGGTCGGCCAGCGCGAGCAGACCCTGGCCGCCCGGGCGGCCGAGGCGGGTTGTCCCATCGCCTACGTGAACCTGGTGGGCGGTCAGGACGAGCTGGTATTCGACGGGGGCTCGCTGGTCATGGATTCGGCCGGCGAGGTGGTCACCCGGGCTCCGCAGTTCACCGAGATGCTGTTCGTCACCGATATGGCCGTCCCGGAACGCCCGGGGTCCGGCCAGGGCTCGGGGGGCGGTGGCAGCGGGGGTTCCCCGGTGGAGGTGAGCACGGCGGGGTCCCCTGCTCCGACGGTGGTGGCGCCCGCCGCGCCCAGCCTGTCCAGCGAGCGCGAGGTGTACGAGGCGCTGGTGCTGGGCACCCGTGACTACGTGACCAAGAACGGCTTCGGCGACGTGGTGGTGGGGTTGTCGGGCGGGATCGACTCCTCGCTGGTGGCCACCATCGCGGTGGACGCACTCGGCCCGGAGCGGGTGCACGGCGTGCTCATGCCGTCGCGCTACTCGAGCGACCACTCCGTCACCGACGCCGAGGTCCTGGCCGACAACCTGGGCATCGACCGCCGCACCATCCCCATCGAGCCCGCGCATCGGGCGTTCACCGAGATGCTGGCTCCGAGCTTCGCCGGTCGGACCCCGGACCTGACCGAGGAGAACCTGCAATCGCGCCTGCGTGGGGTGACCCTGATGGCGCTGTCCAACAAGCTGGGCTGGCTGGTGCTCACCACCGGCAACAAGAGCGAGAGCGCCGTCGGGTACAGCACCCTCTACGGCGACACCGCCGGCGGGTTCGCGGTCATCAAGGACGTGCTCAAGCTGCTCGTCTACCAGCTGTGTCGCGATCGCAATGCCCGGGCCGGGCGGGAGTTGATCCCCGAGACGATCCTGGTGAAGCCCCCGTCGGCGGAGCTGCGTCCCGACCAGCGCGACGACCAGAGCCTGCCGCCGTACGAGGTGCTCGATCCCATCATCGACGCCTACGTGACCGAGGACCGAACCGCCACCGAGCTGATGGAGGCCGGCTTCGACCCGGCCACGGTGCAGCGCGTGGTGGGCCTCATCGACCGGGCCGAGTACAAGCGCCGCCAGACGCCGCCGGGGGTGCGTCTGTCCACCAAGGCCTTCGGCAAGGACCGGCGCTTGCCCATCACCAACGCCTACCGGGGCTGAGCACCCGGCTCAGCCCAACGACGCGGTGACCGTGGTCTGCAACGGGGTCAGGGTGTCGGCGGCCAGGGTCGAGGCCTGGGCGGCCGTCATCCCCGGTGCCTCGAAGTAGCGGTGGCGGGTGGCCGTGAGGTGGTTGGCCGTCGACTGCCCGGCGATGGCGGGACAGCTGGCGCTGCCGTAGATGGTCGGGTCCGTACAGGCCAGGTTGGCACCGCCTGGCCCCGTCACGGCCACGCCGTTCTGGCCCCAGGCCGCAGCATCACCGGTACACGGCGTGGGGATGGCCGGGTTCTGGTCCAGGTAGTAGGTGGTGGGGGCGATGCCGGGGATGTCGGTGCTCAGGCTCTGGGTGGTCACCAGCGAGCCCGGAGCGCCCGACACCATCTGCCACAGGGCGGAGGTGCTCGGGACTGAGTCGGGGTGCCCGTCGATCGGCACCCCGACCGGGATGTTGCTGTTCGAGTAGGTGAGACCGGCCGTGCCGGTGGCCAGGTCGTCGAACACCATGGCGCCGGGGATGGTGTGGACCCGCAGCTCCACGGAGGTGTCCTCGCGCTGGGGGTAGAAGATGTCGTTGCTCACCGTGTACTGGCCGCTGTTGGCGCCGATGGACGAGCGGATGGCGCGGACGGGACCGCTGATGTTGACGATGAACCCGGCCTCGTAGGGCGACGACGGCACCACGTTGTCGAAGGTGTCCTCCGAGCGCCCGCACGTGCCGGGTACGAGCTGGATGCGGCCCCGCTCCAGGATGTTGGTGCCGGTGGCCCCTGCGGTGGTCATGGTCAGGCCGTCGTTGAGCCAGCGGTCACCGAAGTCGAGCGAGTACGACGGTGTGACCACCGTCGAGTGCTCGGGGTTGGGCAGCGTCGAGTTGTTGGGTGGGTTGGCGGCCGCGCCCATGTGGTAGGTCGACTCATAGCTGCCCGAGTCCAGGCTGAAGGTGTAGTTCACGCCGTCGGTCCCGGCTCCGCCGCCGGTCAGGGTGGGGCTGGAGAACAGGTAGACGTAGCCCACGTTGTTGGCGACCAGGCTGTCGTTGACCTTGACCCGTTCCACGCTGGACGCATCGACGCCGTCGGGTGCGGCGGTACCGGCGGGCGCGGGAACGCCGGCGTCGTTGGACAGGAAGGAGACCTCGTCGTCAGGCCCCAGGCCGCTGTGGCCGGCCACGCCGGTGTAGGTCGGGGTCCACGCGTATCCCGGGCTCGGTGTCGCCGGGTTGGTGTACACCAGCACCTTGTAGTCGGCGCCGCCGGGGAGCTTGGCGTAGGCGCTGGTCGGTCGGTTCAGGATCTGACCGGGATTGACCCAGTCCCGTTGGTCCACCTGGGTGGGGATCTGGTTCCACTTCTTGGTGTCCCACGAGAAGGCGACCACGTGCTGGGGAGCGGTACCCGCCAGCTTGGGTAGGGCCGAGCCGTCCAGCACGACGGGCTCCTCGGGCCGGGTCAGGGTGGACCGGAAGCGCGTACAGCCCACGGCAAGGGCCATCACCAGCGGCACGGTGGCGAGCAGGGCCAGGCCCCGCATCCAGCGGCGCAGCCGTATCGGACGATTGGTGTGAATCATCGACGATGCTCCTCTGGTCCGTGTTCCCCCGTGCTGGCACGACGCGGTCACCCCATCGCAATCTCATCGTAGGCGCGCCGCCCGGTGACGCACGGCACATGGAACGTGAGACAGATACAGTCAGGTTGTCCCGATCCACGACGGACCGGACTGAGTCCTGGGGGTTTTCGATGGCCGATCCGAACAAGCCGCGGGCCGCGTTCGCGCCCTGGGACCGCCGCGAGCTGCCGGGTGCGTTCACGGTGGAGGAGTCAGCCCGTCGGGTAGGCAACTACAAGTGGATCGAGATGCGTCTGTTCGAGGTGCTGGGTGGCTGGGTTGCCACCGTGCCCGAGCTGGATGTGAAGATGCGACTCGGCACCCACTGCTATCACCACGCCTGGCATGCCGAGCTCTGGCACAAGCGATTGCCGGAGTTGCGCGAGATGAATCCCGAGCGGCTCACCCAGCCCGCCAACGACGAGCTCGTGGCCTTCGTCGACGCCATGACCGAGCCCGAGGCGCCCGAGCTCACCATCGAGAAGCTGGTCGGGGTGTACCGAGTGCTCATCCCGCACAAGATCGCGGCCTACACCTACCACCTCAACAACACGAGCACCATCACCGACGCCCCCACCATCCGGTCGTTGGGCTTCGCCCTGGCCGACGAGTTCGAGGACTGGCGTGACGGCGAGATGCTCATCCAGTCGCTCATCGAGACACCCGACGAGGTGGAGCGGGCGGCTGCCCACCAGGTGCGGCTCGAGAAGCTGATGTTGGCCGCGGGCGGCATCGCTGGTCCCGGATCGATCGGCGGCGAGCAGGGCGTCGGGTCCACGGCATCGGCCGAGGTGCCGGCGTGAAGCGCATGCTCCCGGCCGCGGAGCTGGCTCGCGACCGGCGATTCGTGCGCACCGAGTTCATGGCCCGAGCCCGCGATCCCCGACCTCTGCCCAGCTGAGCAGGGCGGCCGGCGTGCCCCGCTGGGTCCGGAGCGGACCAACGCCCCCGAGCAGGCGCGTTCGCTCATGCACGGCATCTTCACCGGCGAGATCCAGGCGCTGGAAGGTGCGGGTCGGACCTGCTGGGACTTCCCGGTCGGCGACGGACCCGAGGACGCCCCGTTCGAGCTGAAGCTGGACATGGCCCGCCAGTGCTGGGACGAGGCCAGGCACTGCGAGATCTCGGTCAAGCTGGGCGACTGGATGGGAACCGAGATCGGCGAGTTCGCCGAGTCGGCGTTCCTGTACGAGGCCGCCTGCAACCCGGACCCGGTGCTGCGCCTGACCGGGGTGAACCGGGCCCTGGAGGGCCTGGCCATCGACGTGTTCAACACCATGCACGACTTCGGCGTCCGCTCGGGCGATCCGGTGCTCGAGTTCTGCGAGGACTGGATGCTGGCCGACGAGGTCACGCACGTGAAGATGGGCTCGGACTGGCTGCGGCGCATGACGGCCGACGACCCCGAGCGGCGGGCGCGGGCCCTCGAGTTCCAGCGGGTGGTGGACAAGTTGTTCTCCATCGGCGGCGTCCGCGGCGAGGACGAGGACAGCCCGATCAAGTTGGCTCGTCGATTCCGCGAGCTGGCCGGCTTCGCCGACGACGAGATCGACGAGATCGCCGAGCTCTCGCACCAGGCCCGCGAGGAGCTGGTGGCCCGACGCCAACGCACGCTGAGCACGCAGGGGACCTGAGATGGCAACCGTGACGCCCGAGACGTTCACCATGGTGATGTTCGACCACGATGCCATCGTCGAGGCGGCCGACGCGGTGGCCGGGGCGGTGGGGCTTCCCGACGACGAGGAACTGCGCATCGAGGTGGACGAGTCCAACCCGCTGGCCCGGACCCAGGTGCTGTCGGTCGATCCGCTCGTGCTGGCCGTCGACGGCGGCGCCTTCGAGGATCCGCGCCATCCCCGCCAGCTCGACACCGATTCGGTGGCCGTCGTCGTCGGGCGCCTGGTCCGCCAGGCCCTCGACCGTCGCGATCCCGCGTTCGGTGAGCCGCCACCCGATGACGCCCTCTCTGTTCCCCACCGGGTGGCCTGGGACGTCTACGCGCTGGGACGCCTGGATCGGCTCGGCTACCCGGCCCAGCGCCAGCGCCGCCTCTACAACTTCCGCAACCGACACGGGTTCACCGACATCGGGGACGCTGCCTTCGAAGCACTCTGGTGCGGCGACGCCCTCACCTGGGTGGACATCGAGCGCCTCTCCGACGACGCACGGTCCGTCTCCACGGCCAGCTGACCATCACCCCCGAGTCGTTCGGCTCGGACGGATCCAGTTCAGGCCAGATCGTGGGCGCTGATGCCGAAGAGCAGGTCGATGCGTGGTGGTGCGCTGAGCAAGCCCGTGCAACTGCTGGCCATCTCGACCATCTCGGGGGAGTCGAAGTGCGCCTGCTGAGCCTCAGATGACTCCCACTTCTCGATGACCACGAACCGCCCAGCCACGGTGGCCGACGCGGCCAGGTCGATGTTGCGGCATCCCGGGTGACCTCGACTGATGACCACATATTTCGACAAAACCGGGAGGAGGCGGTCGGGATCGGACGCGTCGAACAAGAGGGTCACGATCGTGAGGTCCACCTCGTCGCCCACGCTTCACGCTCCTCGAACTTTGCCTGCGAATACCACGGAGAATGCTGGAAGGCCGATCAAGGTGACCGATAGTGAGAACATGACGGTACGGTCGCCCCGCTCGACGGCAAGGTTTGCCGTGTCAGTTGGAGCATACGGGTTTGGGCCACTTGACCGCCTCGGTATCCTGAATTCCAAGTCGGGCCTCATCGCCGGGCCGTCCGCCTTGCCCTGGCGCGAATCGGGCGAGCCTTTCCGGCGTTCCCCCTATCCTTTCCAGGCCCGCTGGCCTTCCAGTTGAGCGAAGAGGTGCATGTTGCCCAAGGAGCGCGTTGAACGCGACGAGGAAGATCTCGTCCGGCTCTACCTCACCGACATCGGGCAGTACCCGCTGCTGACAAAGGACGACGAGGTCCGCCTGGCCCAGGCCATCGAGGGCGGTGCCGCCGCCCGGGCCGAGCTCGAGGTGGGTGGCCCCATCACGCCGGCCCGCAAGCGCGAGCTGCGACGCGAGTTGAGGGCAGGCGAGGACGCCGAGCGCACCTTCGTGCAGTCGAACCTGCGCCTGGTGGTCTCCATCGCCAAGAAGTACCAGGCTTCAGGCCTGCCCCTGCTCGACCTGATCCAGGAAGGCAACCTGGGCCTGATGCACGCCGTCGAGAAGTTCGACTGGCGCAAGGGCTTCAAGTTCTCCACCTACGCCACCTGGTGGATCCGCCAGGCCATCACCCGAGGCATCGCCAACACGGGCCGCACCATCCGTCTACCGGTCCACGCCGGCGACACCCTGGCGCGCCTCCAGAAGGCACGTGCCCGTCTCGAGCTCAAGCTGGGTCGCCCGGCCACGTTGTCCGAGCTCTCCGCCGAAGTGGAGATGCCGGAGGACAAGGTCACCGAGGCGCTGCGGTTCGCGGCCGAGCCGCTGTCGCTGAGCGAGCCGCTGCGTGAAGACGGAGATGCGGAGCTGGGTGACGTGGTCGAGGACCGTTCGGCCGAATCCCCCTTCGAGGTGGCAGCCACCGCGCTGCTGCCCGAGGAGATCGCCCGGCTCCTGGGTCCCCTCGACGAGCGCGAGCGCGAGATCCTCAAGCTGCGCTTCGGGCTCGATCGCGGTGAGCCCCGCACGCTCGAGGAGGTCGGCGAGCACTTCAATCTGACCCGCGAGCGCATTCGCCAGATCGAGGCGCGGGCCATGTCGAAGCTCCGCCATCCGTCCAGCGACACGGGCGCCCGCGACCTGCTGGCGGTGTAACCCTCCCGGTCTTCTCCACGTCGGTGCTACCGGGCCGACCGAAACTCGGCCGATAAGCTCCAGCATTCGCGGAGAGGGAGGTTCCGGTGAGCGACGCGTCGCAGGGCCCTGGTTGGTGGCTGGCGTCGGACGGCAAGTGGTACCCGCCGGAGAAGGCCGCACCCACGCCGGCATCGGCGCCGCCTCCACCGACGGCCCCGGCCCCCAAAGCCGCGCCGCCGCCCCGGCCTGCGTCGGCTCCGCCGCCGGCCGCCGCTGCGCCACGGTCGGCCCCGCCTCCCCAGCCCGCGGCTCAAGCGTCACCACCACCGATCTCCCAGGCCGCCGTCGCGGCCTCGGCGGCGGCCAGTGCGCCCCCGCCGACCCCGGCGCCCCCGCCGACCACTGCGGCGTCCCCCACCGGCGCGTCGGCTTCAGTACCGGCCCCGCCACCCTCTACACCGCCCCCAGGCGGCCCAGGCGGCCCGGGTGGGGCGGTGCCGACGGCCGCGCCCAAGCAATCGAGCAACGGGTGCATGAAGGCATTCCTGATCGTGTTCTGCATCCTGGTGGTGCTCGGGTTCGGCCTGCTCGCGCTGTTCGTGTTCGTGATCGACGCCGGTGTCCACGTGGCCAGCCACTACGCCACCCAGCTCGAGAACCAGTCCAAGGCCGAGGCCAAGGTGGAGAAGGAGACCGGCATCAGCACCAATCCGATCGGTTTCGACGCGGCCCATCCGCCCCAGCTCGACGTGAACGAGCCGCCGCTGAAGTGCTCGGTCGACTCGTCCGGCCTGGCCGTGGCCACGGGGAAGGTGCACAACCACACAGCTCACGCCAGCTCGTATCTGATCACCGTGGACTTCTCCGCCGGCGGCCAGGACGTCGGCACCGGGCTGGCGCAGGTGTACCACGTCGGTTCGGGAGACACCGTGACCTACCGGGCCGCCGGCAGCTCGACCACGGCCAAGTCGGTCAGCTGCAAGGTGAGCACCGTGCTGCGTTCGGACAACCCCGCCATCTTGCCCACCACCACCACGGGCTGATCGCCCGGCGTCGGTTCTGACCGCCCACGGCGCGGCATACCCCGTCGCCTGGCGGCGACGCACCACGCGAGACCGTGGCAGCAGGTCCGGCTGGGGACGGACCTGCTGCCCTCGGTCACGGGAGCGCACCGGCGGGGATCCTCAGCAAGGAGGCTTCCCGTGGCGAGCCGGATGCCCTCCCGAACGAACCGTCTCACATCGTTGGTGAGAGAACGATGAGAGTCCGAGGGCTGTTCTCTCATCCGACTCTCATGAGAACGCGAGTACGGTCGGGCCGTGAGAGTGCTCGTGGTCGAGGACGAGGTCAAGATGGCAGCCCTGGTCCGTCGCGGCCTCGAACGGGAGGGCTACGCGGTCGACGTCGCGACAGACGGCCCTGAGGCGCTGTGGTCGTCGCGTGAACGTGACTACGACGCCATCGTGCTCGATGCCATGATCCCCGAGCCCGACGGCTTCGCCGTGTGCCGCACCCTGCGCGAGGAGGGCCGATGGGCGCCCGTGCTGATCCTCACGGCCCGCGACTCGATCGAGGACCGGGTACGCGGCCTCGACGCCGGCGCCGACGACTATCTGACCAAGCCTTTCGCCTTCGAGGAGTTGTTCGCCCGCTTGCGGGCGCTGACCCGCCGTGGCCCGGTGGAACGCCCGATCGTGCTGGTGGTCGGCAGCCTCATGTTGGACCCGGTGACCCGGACCGTTCGGCGCGGGGACCAGCGTGTCGACCTGTCGGCCAAGGAGTTCGCGCTGCTCGAGTTCCTGATGCGTCATCCCGACGAGGTGCTGACTCGCACGCGGATCATCGAGCACGTGTGGGACTTCGCCTACGAGGGCGGCTCGAACGTGGTGGACGTCTACGTGCGCTACCTGCGGGAGAAGGTCGACCGGCCCTTCGATCGGGCCGACATCGAGACGGTGCGGGGCGTGGGCTACCGCCTTCGGGGCGACGTCGATCTCGACGCCGTGGGGGTCTGAAGGGCTCTGGTCGGGCGTTCTCCCTAGGCTTGGACCGTGCGCCTCCTGCCCACTTCCCTGCGCAGCCGTCTGGCGGTGCTGTTCGCGCTGGGATCGGCAGCTGTGCTCATCGTCTTCACGTTCGCCCTCTATCACGTGCTCGATAGCCAGCTGCTGTCGGCAGTCGACAACGGGCTGCACAGCCGAGCCGGTGACCTGGCCCTGGCCAGCCAGCATGGGCAGCTTCCCGATCGCGATCCCTTCGCGCAGCTCCTGACCCTCAACGGTCGTGTCGAGGATCAATCGCCGGGAACCCGAGAGCCGCGCCGTTCCTGTCCTGACCCCCGCCCAGATCGCCACCGTCAGCACCAGCCGCTACTTCCTGGCGGACGTGCGGGAGTTGGGCGGGGACAGCCAGGTGCTCGCCACTCCGGTGCGGGTGGGCAACACGCCCATGGTGCTCGTGGTGGGATCACCCATCGGCGACTACTACCGGGCCCGTGAGCGGCTGGAGCTGGTGCTGGTCGTGGCCGGTCCGCTCCTGATCGGCCTGCTGGCCGGGTCGGGCTGGTTGCTGGCCGGCGCCGCGCTCGGACCGGTCCGGCGTCTGACGGGCGAGGCCGACGAGATCTCGGTCAACCAGCTCGGACGTCGCCTGCCCGTGCCCGAGAGCAACGACGAGATCGAGCACCTGGCCCGCACCATCAACGCCATGCTCGATCGCATCGAGCGGGCGGTGGCCAACGAGCGGATGTTCATCGACGACGCCAGCCACGAGTTGCGCACCCCTATCTCCATCCTGCGCGGCGAGCTGGAGTTGGCGCTGGCCCGGCCCGAGGACGTGGACGAGGTCACTGTCTCGCTGCGTAGCGCACTGGACGAGACTGTCCGCCTGGGCCGACTGGCCGAGGACCTCCTGGCCCTGGCCCGGGTGCGCTCGGGTGAGCTACGGCTCCGCCTGGAGCCGGTCGACCTGCGAGGCGAGACCGAGCGGGTAGCCCGGTCCGTGGAGGGCACGGGTGCCGCCATCGAGGTGTCCGGCTCGGGGCGGGCCTGGGCCGACCCCGACCGGGTCGACCAGGTCCTGGTCAACCTGCTGGTCAACGCTCGGCGCCACGCCAGGTCGCGGGTCGAGGTGCTCGTGCGCCTCGAGGGGGACACGTGCGTGCTGAGCGTGACCGACGACGGACCCGGGTTCCCCGACTCGATGCTGCCGATCACCTTCGAGCGCTTCGTCCGCGCCGACCCGGCTCGGGGTCGCGACACCGGCGGCACGGGGTTGGGTCTGGCTATCGTGGCCGCCCTGGTCGCGCGCGCAGAGCGGCCGGATCGAGGCCGGCAACGACACCGCGACGGGCGGGGCGCAGGTGCGGATCTTCCTCCCCGCCGCGCCGTCGGAGTCGCGCCGGGAGCGCAGTGGGCGCGACCGGGTAGCTCGCGCCTAAGCTGGCCCCATGAAGAAGCTCCTGGTCCTCGTCGTCGTCGTTGCCCTGGCCGCCTTCGCGGTGAAGAAGCTGCAGGACGCCTGAGACTCGAACCGGCCACGACTCCTGCGGAGTGGACAACGGCACGCCAGACGCGAGCCGTCGCCTTTGGCTCGACCGCTTTGGGTGCTCCCACCCCACGACGCCGCCACAACCACCACGTGCCGATGGCTGCCGCGCCGAGGCCGGCGGCCATCAGGCCCATCGCCGTCTGAGGGCGTGCCGGCATGCTGCACGCGCTCGCGTAGGGGCACGCCGTGGTGGAACTGGAGCACCTCCCAGCCGCGCAGATGCGCCACTCGCGCCAGATCCCGGTCGGGGTTGACGGCCACGGGATGGCCCACCACCTCGAGCATGGGCAGGTCCGTGGCGGAGTCCGAGTAGGCGTAGGAGCCGGCAAGGTCGATCCCTCGCTCCGCCGCGGCCTGCTCGATGGCCAGGGCCTTGAACGGTCCGTAGCTGTAGAACTCGACCTCGCCGGTGTAGCGCCCGGCCTCGTCCAGGCTGGCCCGGCTGGCGATGGCCTCGTCGACGCCCAGGTAGACAGCCAGGGGAGCCACGATCTCCTCCGGTGAGGCCGAGATCAGGTACACGCGGCGCCCGGCGGCCTGGTGCTGGCGGATGAGATCGAGGGCCTCGTCGTAGACGATGGGGTCGATGACCTCGGTGAGCGTCTCCCGCACGACTGCGCTGACCCGGGCCTGGTCCCATCCCCGGGTCACGCGCAGCGCCGACTCGCGGAACTTGCGCATACGCTCCTCGTCGGCGCCGCGGTGTTGGAACACCAACTGGCTCCACAAGGCGCGGGCCACCAGCCACCGGGACACCATGCCGGCCTCGTAGAGCGGCCGGCCGAAGGCCACCATGGAGGCTTTGGCGATCACGGTCTTGTCGAGATCGAAGAAGGCCGCCTCCATCAGGTCGAGCATACGGTCGCCGTCCGAGTCGACGTGCCCACCCGAGGGGCGTGACCAGAATCACCCCTTGAGCCCGAGGCCACGTGGCGCTACCGTCGGGCCACCTTTCCCGAGGTCGTTGCCCGATCTGGGAGAGTGCTCGTGTTCGCGTCGTGCTGGTCGGCCAAGGGCGGTTCGGGAACGACCGTCGTGGCGGCATCGCTGGCCCTGCTGTTGGCTCGGACGAACGAAGCCGGCGCGCTGCTGGTCGACTTGGCCGGCGACCTGCCCGCCGTGTTGGGCCTGGCCGAGCCGTCAGGGGTGGGTCTGGCCGAGTGGCTCGCGGCCGGATCCGCGGTTCCCGCCGACGGCCTCGGCCGCCTCGAGGTGGCGGTCGATGACGGGCTCGACCTCTTGGTCCGCGGGCGCGGTCCGCTCGAACCGATCGAGCGGGTGGAGGTCCTGGCCGAGATCCTGGCCGCGGAGGAGCGATCGGTGGTCATCGACTGCGGGGTGCCCTGCTGGACGGCGTCGGGCATGGGTGATGCCGCCGCCGTGCTGGCCGGTGCGGGGGTCGAGAGCTTGTTGGTGACCCGCGGGTGCTACCTGTCGCTGCGACGGCTGCTGGCGGCCCCGCTGCGGCCCTCGGGCGTGGTGCTGGTGAGCGAGCCGGGTCGGGCGCTCGGGCGCCGCGACGTCGAGGACGTGGTGGGCGCACCGGTCGTGGCCGAGGTGGCTGTCGAGGCGGGAGTTGCCCGGGCGGTGGATGCGGGTCTGCTGTCGGCTCGCCTGCCCCGAGGTCTGGAACGGGCCCTGGGTCGGGCCCGATGAGCGATCTCGATGAACTGGCTGATCAGGTCCACCAGCACTTGGTGCGAGGCGAGATCGCGGGCGTGCCCACCGCCGAGCCTGGTGCGTCGGTTGGTGGCCGAGGCCGCCCCGCTGATCGATGACACGAGCGCGGCTCGCGCCTGTCGGCTGGTGATGGCCCGGGTGGCAGGTCTCGGCGCCCTCGAGCCCCTCCTGAGCGACCCGAGCACCACCGACGTCATGGTCAACGGCGGCGGACGGGTGTGGATCGACCGGGGCGGAGAACTGACCCTCACCGACGTCACCATCGACGAGTCCACGGTCCTGCACCTCATCGAAAGGGTGTTGGCGCCGCTGGGCCGTCACGTCGATCGCGCCAACCCGATCGTCGACGCCCGGCTGCCCGACGGATCGCGGGTGCATGCCGTGGTTCGTCCGTTGTCCGTCGACGGACCCTGCCTGACCATCCGGCGCTTCGGCGCCCGTACGCTGGCATTGGCCGAGGTGGCGTCCCCGGGCACCGCCGAGCTGCTCGACTGGGCCGTGCGGGCCCGGGCCAACGTGGTGGTGAGCGGGGGAGCGGGAGCAGGCAAGACCACCTTGCTCAACGCGTTGGCCGCGTCGATCCCGACCGGCGAGCGGGTGGTGACCATCGAGGACGCCGCTGAGCTCCGGCTGCCGGGCGAACACGTGGTCCGGCTCGAGGCCCGACCAGCATCGAGCGAGGGTGCGGGCGAGGTCCGCATCCGCGACCTGGTGCGCGCCGCCTTGCGCATGCGCCCCGATCGCATCGTGGTGGGTGAGGTCCGCGCCGGCGAGGCCCTCGACATGCTGCAGGCCATGAACACCGGCCACGAAGGGTCGTTGTCCACCTGTCACGCCAACGGGCCCGGCGAGGCGTTGTCGCGGCTCGAGACGATGGTGCTGATGGGAGATGTCGACCTGCCCCACGCCGCGGTCCGCGAGCAGGTGGTGTCGGCCGTCGACCTGGTCGTCCACATCGCCCGGCAGCGCCAGGGGCGTCGTGGGGTGATGGCCGTGGCCGAACCGGCCGGGGTCGACGCCGACGGTCGGCTGCGGATGCATGCCCTGGCCGACGCCCGCCAGGTGATCGCGCTGCCCGAGCGGGCACGCCGTTGCGCGCTGGCCGGCGAGCCCGCGGCCCGGTGGGTGGGCCGGTGAGCGCCGGTTCGGTGCGCCGCCGAGCCAGGGCGCTCGGCTCGGTCCGCCTGGACGAGAGTTCGGTCGGCCGACCATTCTGCTTCCCCTGGATGGCGCACGGTCGTCGGCTCGCTGGCTGGCGCCGACCGGGTCGCGACGAGTCCGATCACGCCTGCCTGTTGGAGGCGGTAGCCCGCTCGTTGCGCAGCGGTCAGTCCCTGGTCGGGGCGATCCGGGAAGGGGCCGAGGCCGAGGCCGAGGCAGGGCCGGGCGTGGCCCTGGCCCGCTCGGTGCGCCTGGCTGATTCAGGCGTCGGGGTGGTGGCGGTGGTGGACGACTGGGTGGGAGCCCGGCCGAGCGGGCCCCGGCTCCTGGCTGGTACCGCCCTGGCCATGGGGGCCGAGATGGGCGGGGCCCAGGCCCGGTGCCTCGATGCGGCGGCCGCCAGCCTGCGGGAGCGGGCCAGCCTCGAGCGCGAGGTCCGGGCGCTGACCTCTCAGGCCCGGGCCTCGGCCGGGGTCATGGTGTCGGCCCCGCTGGGCTTCGCCGTCTTCTCCTGCGCGACGAACCCGCGCGTGGCCCAGGTCTTGACCGCCACGCCCCTCGGGTGGGCTTGCATGATGGGCGGCCTGGTGCTCGACGCCACCGGTGCCGGCTGGATGCTGCGCCTCGCCAGGCGGGTCCGGTGAACGCGCCGGGCCATCTGGTGGCCCGGGTGCTGGTCGCCGCCGGTGCCGTCTGGGTCTGGGCCCCCTGGCGGGCGATGCCCCCGGCGCGGTCCCTTGCTCCGGGCACGGTTCGTGCACCGCAGCGCCTGGCCTACGATCCGCGCCACGCCATCCGGGTCGGTGGGTCGCTCTGGAGCAGGTGGACCTGCTGGTCGGGCGGCGCCCTGCTGTCTCTGGGGCCGATGGGCTGGCGACGACGGGTCTCCCCGGTGCCCTGCCACGCCGGGCCCGAGGTGTCCTTGCACCCGGTGACAGCCCGGCGCCTGGGTGCCGCGGTGACGGGGGGCCTCCTGGCTGGGGTGATCTCGCCGATGCTGGGGTTGGCGGTAGCTGGGTTGATGTGGGCCAGACCGGTCTGGCAGGCGCGGGCTCGTCGTCGGGCTGATGAACGCGACCTGGTCGAGGCTGTGCCCGACCTGGTCGAGCTGTTCCGGCTTGCTATTGGCTCGGGGCTCAGCGTGCACCAGGCGGTGCGGGCTCTGGCCACCCGACTGCAGGGTCCCGGGGCCGAAGCCCTGGCCGAGGTGGTGGCCCGCGAGGATCGAGGTGAGCGCCTGGCTGACGGGCTCGAGGGGATGAGCCGGCGAGGTGAGCCGCTGCGACCACTCGCAGTCGCGCTGACCGCGGCCGAGCGGTATGGCGCTCCCCTCGGTCCTGCCCTCGACCGGGCCGCCTCAGATGCCCGGGAGGTGCGGCGGCGTCAGGCCGAAGAGGCGTCCCGGCGGCTGCCGGTGGTCCTGCTGTTCCCGCTGGTCCTCTGCATCCTGCCGGCGGCCGCCCTGTTGACGGTGGTCCCGCTGCTGGCCGCCTCCTGGCCACACGTCACAGGCTGATCCGGTCACATCATATCGACGGATCTACCGTCCTAATTGATCGATTGTGGAGGTAGCCAAATTGGTGCAAATGCTCGTTCTACTGTACTCATCTATCGTCGCTGAACGGCCTGTCATCGACGCCGTCACCACATCGGACACGGGACCGGGTCGACTGCGTGGCGCCGCGGGGCAGACCACGGCCGAGTACGCATTGGTCCTGCTGGGAGCCGCGGCAATCGCGTCACTGGTCATCTCGTGGGCGTCGGGAACCGACGCAATCGGCCGACTCATGGACTTCGTCATGGCGCACGTCATCGGCTCCGTGAGATGAGCCCGCGGGGCCGGAGGGCCAGGGCCGACGGTGGTCAGTCCACCGTCGAGTTCGCCCTGGTCCTCCCCCTCGTGGTGGTGGTGTTGCTCCTCGTCGTGCAGGTAGGACTGGTGGTCCGCGACCAGGTGCTGGTGGTCCACGCGGCGCGTGAGGCCGTTCGGGCGGCTTCGGTGGGCGACTCGGATGTCCAGGTGCGCCGAGCCGCGGCCGCGGCCGGACCTCTCGACGCCGCCCGGTTGACCGTGGTGGCGAACCGGGGTGGCGACCGCGACGCCGCGGGCACGGTTCGGGTGCAGGTGACCTACCGGTGTCGAACTGATCTCCCGCTGGTGGGGAGCCTGGTGCCCGATGTCGACCTGGTGGCCGCGGCGGTCATGACGAGGGAGCAATGAGCCGGGTGATGGCCTGCAGCATGGCGATGGCGCCATCCTTGTCCAAGAGGTCGTTTCCGTTGCCGCACTTTGGCGATTGCACGCACGACGGACAGCCGGTATCGCACGGACAGGATTCGATGACCTCGAGGGTGGCCTCGAGGTGTCGATCGGCGTTGTCGTAGCCGAGCTCGGCGATGCCCGCGCCGCCCGGATAGCCGTCGTAGATGACGATGGTGGGCCGACCGGTCTCGAGCTGGAAGGGCGTGGACACCCCCCCGACGTCCCACCGGTCGCAGATGGTGAACAGCGGGAGCAGGCCGATGGCCGCGTGCTCCGCGGCGTGCAAGGTCCCACCCAGCGCGGCCGGGCTGATGCCCGCCTCGGCCAGCACCTCGGGTTCGATCGTGTACCAGAAGGCGCGGGTGGTGAGCTCGCCGGGCGGCAGGAACAGCTCCTCGGTGCCGAGGAGCTGGCCGGTGGAGGTCTCGAACCGGCGGTAGCCCACCACCTGTGACGACACCTGCACCGCCCCAAGGCTCAGTCGGCTGGCACCAACCGGCCGAGTGCGTTCCTGGTCGAGGATGGTGATGTCGGTGATGCTGCGCGGCTGTGTCCACTCGCCGCCGTCGCTGGGCTCGACGATGGCCGCGCCGTCGTCCAGATCGAGCTGGGCCACCCGGTAGGTCTGGCCCTGATGCAGGTAGATGGCCCCGGGGTGCACCATGCGCCCGGCGCGGCCGTGGTCGACCGTGCCGATGAGCGTGCCGTCGGACCGGGCGATTCGCACCTCGTGGGACGACCCGTTGCGCAGACCCACCGCGTGGCTGGGCCAGCCCCGGGCGGCCCACACGGCCAACGGTTCGTCGCGGCCCCCGAAGCGCCGCGGCCGGATCTTGAGGCGGTCGTCGACGACCAGCGCCCGCACCCCTTCGTCGAGCACGTCGGGCCACCACCGCTCGTCGGCATGGCTGAGGGGCCGTTCGTAAGCGGCACAGGCCAGATGGGCGTTGAGCACATAGGGGTTGGCGGGGTTGATGACCGCTGGCTCTGGGGGCCGGGTGAAGACCTGGTCGGGGTGGCTCATCAACCACTGGTCGAGCTGGTCGTCGCCGGCCACCAGGAAGATGATGGCGTCCTGGGTCTGGCGCCCGGCCCGGCCCGCCTGCTGCCACATGGAGGCGATGGTGCCGGGGAACCCGTCGAGCACGCAGGCGTCGAGCCCGCCCACGTCGATGCCCAGCTCGAGTGCGGTGGTGGCCACCACCCCCCGCAGCTGCCCGCCGAACAGCTCGCTCTCGATGAGTCGGCGCTCGTCCGTCAGGTACCCGCCGCGGTACGGGCGGACGCGGTCGGCCAGCTCGGGGGGCAGTCGGCGCCGCACCTCGGCCGCCACCAGCTCGGTGCCCTTCCGGCTGCGGCAGAAGGCGATCGTGCGGCGGCCCTGCCCGATGAGCTCGGCCATGATCGCCGCCGTCTGCCGGTTGGCCGACGGTCGCCGTCCGGGCCCCGCGTGGCTCAGGTCACTCGAGTCGGAGAGATCACCCGGATGGGACCCGTCGGTGCCCAGTTCCACCGCCGGGTTCCACAGGACGAAGGTGCGCCGGCCCTGGGGTGACCCGTCTTCGGTGATCTCGGCGACCTCCTTGCCGCACAGCTGTGAGGCCAGCCGGCCCGGCTGGCCGATGGTGGCCGACGAGAAGATGAACGTGGGATCCGAGCCGTAGTCCGCGCACAGCCGCCGGAGGCGCCGCAGCAGATGGGCCACGTGGGTTCCGAACATGCCGCGCAGCACGTGCAGCTCGTCGACCACCACGTACGCCAGGCGCATGAGGAAGGTGGCCCAGCGTTGGTGGTGGGGCAGCACACCGTGGTGGAGCATCTCGGGGTTGGTGAGCATCACGTTGGCGTTGGCCCGAGCCCAGGTGCGCTCGGACGCACCGGTGTCACCGTCGTAGGTGACGGCCACCAGACCCGGCACATCGAAGCCGCTGATGGCCCGGAGCTGATCCTGGGCCAGGGCCTTGGTGGGGAACAGCAGCAGCGAGGTGCCCGGGCGCACCGGGGTGACCGACGCCTCGGCGATGGGGATCTGGTAGCACCGCGACTTGCCCGAGGCGGTGCCCGTGGCGATGGCCACCGATCGTCCGGCCCGGGCCAGGTCGATGGCCGCGGCCTGGTGGCTCCAGAGGGGCAGCGTGGCGAACCGCGACGCCACCGCGGCCGGGAGCGGGCAGGCCAGCCGACCGAACGATGCCGGGCGCGGCGGAAGCTCCTCCAGGTGGACCAGGCGCGGATCCGCGGCCAGGTGATGGATGGCCGAATCGAGATCGGTGGCGGTGACGAGGGCCATGGCGGTCCTGGACGGATGGTCGGTCGGCCGTCTGGTCGGCGGTTCGGACAAGTGTACGGGTTGCGTCCACGTAGTTACAGCGGTGCAAGTCGTCGCGGTTCCTGTGAACCATCTGGGAGACTGGTGGGGTGCTGTTCGCGCTCGACGTGTCGCCCCGGGGTGACTGGACCGTGGTCTCCGTCACCGGTGAGCTGGAGCTGGCGACCGCACCGCGGTTGCGCCAGGCGGTGGTCAGCCTGGTCGGCGATGGCCGGGTCGACATCGTGTTGGACCTGGGCGGCGTCGACTTCATCGACTCGATCGGGCTCGGGGTCATCGTCAGCACCCTCAAGCGGGTGCGCAGCCACGACGGCCGGCTGGTGGTGTCCGGCGCCGTCCCCCGAGTGCGCGCCCTGTTCGAGCTGACTCGCCTGGACGAGATCATCGAGCTCCACGATTCGGTCGAGCGCGCGCTGGCGTTGCCGACGGTCAGCCCCATGGATGACTCCCATGGGTGAGGTCGTGCTCGAGATCCCGGCCCGGCCCGACTATGTGAGCCTGGCCCGCCAGGTGGTGGCCGCGGCCGCCGAGGTGGAGTCGACGTTTCGCGACGAGCGCATCGACGACCTGCGCTTGGCGGTGTCGGAGGCCACCACCAACGCCATCGAGTCCCATGCCGACCTGTCGAGCGACGAGAAGGTGGTCATCCGCTGCGACCTGGGCGAGGACCGCATCGAGGTGGAGGTGCTCGATCGGGGATCCGGGTTCGTGGTCGAGGACCTCGAGGAGGTGCCCGACACCAGCGATCCTCGCCGGCTCCGACACGAGCACGGGCTCGGGATCCCGTTGATGCGCGTCCTGGTGGATGAAGCCGAGATCATGTCGTCTGCGGGAGGAACGACCGTACGTCTGGTGGTGTTCCACGGTCCCGTGGGCGCGGGCGACGAAGATCGGGGTGATCTTCCGCCCGATTGAGGTCCCTCGGTACGGTCTTCCGGGTACAACAGACCAGGTGGAGCGGTACCGGATCGAATGGCGGCAGGGTCCCACGCTGGTGGCTCGCGACAGCTGGGTCATCGACCTGGATCTGCTGGCGTCGGTGCGCTCGGGCCCCTTCCGGTTGGCCAAGCGCCTCCAGTTGGTGATCCCGGTCGAGGATCTCGAAGTGGCGTCCGTCGCGCCCGACTGGCGGTTCTGGCGAGCCGCGGTGGCGGTGGCGGCGCGCACCGTCATCTCACGCCTGCAGGAGGACCGGTTGCACCTCGACCGGCCCCGGGCACCGTTCCAGCTGGCCCCGGATGTGGCCGAGGTCGCCGAGCGAGCGACGGAGATGACCACCGAACCCATCGAGCCCGACGAGGTGGTCTCCGAGTTGGTGTCGGACTGAAGCCGCGCTCGAGTCCGAGCTCTGCCCGCCCTAGCGGACCGATCCGGCTGGGTCGAGCGTGGTGGGGGTCCCCGCCTAGTCGACCCTCCCGTAGTCGTCGGAGAGTCGGGCGATATCGTCCTCGCCGAAGTAGGCCCCCAACTGGACCTCGATGAAGGCCAACACGGTGGTCGCCGGGTTCGTCACACGGTGGGCCGCGCCCTGTGGGATGTCGATGGCCTCACCGGCCGCCAAGCGGTGGTCGATTCCGTCCAGGGTGACGAGGGCTTCACCGGTCACGACCACCCAGTGTTCCGATCGGTGCTGGTGGCGTTGGTAGCTGAGCCGTTGGCCCGGATCCACCGTGATCCGCTTGACCTTGCAGTCCTGGTGGTCGGCCAGCACCTCGAAGCGGCCCCAGGGGCGTCGGTCGACCGTCTGTTGACCCGGCGCGGTGTCGGGACGGATCGGGACCCGACACAGGAAAGGAAGGTCCGCTCATGGGTGCCGAGTATGGCCGCTGGAGCCGATCCGGCGAAAGATCTGGACCGCTCCAGGTCGCCGAACCGTTTGACACGGAGCCCGGCGTGCTCTCAACCTGTCCGCAATGGCCAACCCCCTAGTCATCGTCGAGTCGCCTGCCAAGGCGAAGACCATCGCCGGCTTCCTGGCGTCGGCCGACGCGTCGGGCGGCACCCGGGTGGCGGCTGCGCCGGACCTGGCGTCGGCCATGGTCGACGCCTCGGTGGGCCATGTCCGTGATCTGCCCCGCAACGCAGCTGACGTGCCCGAGGCCAACAAGCGTCAGTGGGAGATTCTGGGCATCGACGTCGACAACGACTTCAAGCCGCTCTACGTGGTCAGCCGGGACAAGAAGGATGTGATCAAGAGGCTCAGGGCCGAGCTCAAGAACGCCTCCGAGCTCTATCTGGCCACGGATGAGGATCGCGAGGGGGAGGCCATCGCCTGGCACCTCCTCGAGGTGCTCAACCCCCCCGCGTCCATGCCGGTCAAGCGGATGGTGTTCCACGAGATCACCCCGCAGGCGATCCAGGCGGCCATCGAGAACCCCCGTGACATCGACCGGCGTCTGGTCGACGCCCAGGAGGCCCGGCGCCTGCTCGACCGAATCTACGGCTACGGCCCCCTGGCCTCGGTGGCCCGTCAGAAGGTGGGGCCCGGCAGCACGGTGGGGCGGGTCCAGAGCGTCGGGACCCGGCTCGTGGTGGAGCGCGAGCGGGAGCGCATGCGCTTCGTGAGCGCCTCGTACTGGGATCTCGACGGCCAGTTCTCCACCGTGGCCAACAACGGTGACGGGCGCCCGTTCTCGGCCGCCTTGGTGGCTCTCGACGGCGCCCGGCTGGCCAGCGGCAAGGACTTCGGCGAGGACGGCCGGGTACGCGGCGGCGTGGCCGTGCTCGACCAGGCCCGGGCCACGGCCATGGCCGGTGAACTGGTCGGTGCCGCCTTTTCGGTGCGCTCGGTGGAGCGACGTCCCTACCGTCGTCGACCGTCGCCGCCGTTCATCACCTCGACCTTCCAGCAGGAGGCCGGACGCAAGCTTCGGCTCTCGTCGTCGATGGCCATGCGGGCGGCGCAGAGCCTCTACGAAGCCGGCTACATCACCTACATGCGCACCGACTCCACCACGCTGTCGGACACGGCGCTGTCGGCGGCCCGGTCCGAGATCGCCGAGCGCTACGGGCGCCAGTTCCTGCCCGACGCGGCTCGGCACTACGCCAAGAAGGTCAAGAACGCCCAGGAGGCGCACGAGGCCATCCGGCCGGCCGGCGACACCTTCCGCTCGCCCGAGCAAGTGGCCGGCGAGGTGAGCCGCGCCGACGCCCAGGTCTACGAGCTGATCTGGAAGCGCACGATCGCCTCGCAGATGACCGATGCCACGGGTGAGACGGTGACCGTGCGTCTGGGCGCGACCAACCCGTCGGCGCCGGCCGATGCGCAGGCCGAGGCCCTGTGGCGCGACGTCGAGTTCGCCACCAGCGGCACGATCATCACCCACCAGGGGTTCCGTCTGGCCTACGTGGTCGACCGCGACGAGGACGACGACGCCGACGAGCAGGAGCGCCAGCTCCCACGCTTGGCCGAGGGGGACGCCGTCGACGTGGAGGCCGTCGAACCCCACGGCCACGAGACCCAGCCGCCGGCCCGCTACACCGAGGCATCGCTGGTCAAGCGGCTCGAGGAGCTGGGTGTGGGTCGGCCCTCGACCTACGCGTCAACCATCAAGACCATCCAGGACCGCGAGTACGTCTGGAAGAAGGGCACCGCCCTGGTGCCGTCGTTCAAGGCCTTCGCGGTGGTCAACCTGCTCGAGCAGCACTTCCCCGACCTGGTCGACTACTCGTTCACGGCACGCATGGAGGACGACCTGGACGAGATCGCCGGGGGCTCCGAGGAGTTGGTGCCGTGGCTGTCGGAGTTCTACTTCGGCGCGGCCGACGCCAACGGCCAGCGGGCCGGCGGGCTCAAGGAGATGGTGGGCAACCGCATCGGCGAGATCGACGCGGCGGCCGTCAACGCCATCCCCATCGGGGTCGATCCCGACGGTGTGCCCATCGTGGCCAAACCCGGTCGCGACAACAGCCCCTATCTCATCCGGGGCGAGGACACGGCCAGCATCCCGGCCAACCTGGCCCCGGACGAGCTCACGGTGAACAAGGCGCTGGAGCTGCTGGCCGCCCCCAAGGGCGGCCGCGACCTTGGCCAGGACCCGGACTCGGGCCTCACCGTCTACGCCCGAAGCGGCCGGTACGGCCCCTACGTGCAACTCGGCGAGTACGACGACGAGGGCAAGACCAAGCCCAAGATGGCGTCGCTGTTCTCGACCATGACGCTCGACCGGATCGACCTGGCCCAGGCCCTCGAACTGTTGTCGTTGCCCCGGATGGTGGGGGTGGACCCGACCGACGGGGCCGAGATCAGGGCCCAGAACGGTCGCTACGGTCCCTACATCTCCAAGGCGTTGATCGACGGCAAGACCGACAGTCGCAGCCTGGCCAACGAGGAGCAACTGCTCACCATCGGGGTGGACGAGGCCGTGGCGCTGTTCGCCCAACCCAAGACACGCCGGGGCCAGACGGTCAAACCGCCGTTGCGTCAGCTGGGGATCGACACGATCAGTGGCAAGCCGATGGTGATCAAGGATGGCCGTTTCGGTCCGTACGTGACCGACGGCGAGACCAACGCCTCACTGCGCAAGGCCGACGACGTCGAGACCATCACCGACGAGCGGGCGTCGGAGCTGCTGGCGGACCGACGCGACCGGGGTCCTGCGCCGAAGAAGGCCGCCAAGAAGTCGGGAACCAAGCGCTCGACGGCCAAGAAGGCCGGAGCCCGCAAGTCGACGGCCAAGAAGTCGACCGCCAAGAAGTCACCGGCCAAGACCACGGCGGCGAACAAGGCGTCGGCCAGCAAGTCGACGGTCACGCGGGTCGGCCGGGCCGTCACCCCCGGATCGGTGGCCGCGGCAGCCGACATCCATGAACCCTTCTGACTGATCGGCTGGCGCGAAGGCCCCCAACCCGCGGGCGGTTGCTGAGCGCGGTCCTCCGAGCGACCGAATATGCCCGGCGCCGGGCCGGGCTGGACCTAACGTCTGCGATCGTGGCTGTGGTGCGCCCTGATCCAGCTGGGGAGGTCGAGCCCGACGCCCGCGCCCCCGGACGGATCACCCGGCTGTTCGGATCGCGTCAGTTCTTCCGCCTGTGGATCGTCCAGCTCACCTCGGCCACCGGTGACTGGCTGGGGTTCTCTGCCATCATCGTGCTGGCCGGCCGGTTGGGCGGCGAGGCCGGAGCCGGAGCCGGCGCCGGTGCCATCTCGTTGGTGTTGGCTGCTCGCATCGTGCCCGGCTTCTTCTTCGGTCCGCTGGCCGGGGTCCTGGTCGACCGCTGGGATCGCAAGAAGGTGATGATGAGCTGCGACATCGGTCGGGCAGTGGTCATCGCGTCGCTGCCCTTCGTGCGCAACCTGGCCGGGCTGGTGGCGGCCTCCCTGGTGCTCGAGGCCCTCACGCTGTTGTGGTCACCGGCCAAGGACGCCAGCGTTCCCAAGCTCGTCCCTCCCTCACACCTGGCCAGCGCAAACTCGCTGTCGTTGGCCGCGGCCTACGGCACATTCCCGTTCGCCGCCCTGCTCTTCGCCCTGCTGGCCGTGGTGTCGGGGTGGATCGGGCACCTGAGCGTCGCCCATGCCATCGCCCCGGACCAGATGGCGCTGGCCTTCTACGTGGACGCCGCCACCTTCGTGGCTTCCGCGCTGCTCGTGCGGCGCCTGTCCATCGGGCGCTCGCGCCCAGCCTCGGCGCAGCCGGACCGCCGGTGGGGGCCGGGACAGACCCTGGCCGAGCTGCGTGAGGGGTGGCAGTACGTCTTCATCAACCCGACCGTTCGGGCCGTGAACATCGGGTTGGCCACCGGCCTGGTGGGTGGCGGGATGTTGATCCCACTGGGGGCCGTGTATGCCGCGGATGTACTGCACGCCGGGGCCGCCGGCTATGGCCTGTTCACCACCGCCCTCGGATTCGGCGTGGCCGTCGGCGCGGCCGCCGTGGCCCTCTTCCAGCGTCGCCTGCCCAAGGAGCGGGTGTTCACCGGGTGCCTGCTGGTGGCCGGGCTGGCCTTGCTGGGCGCGGCCAGCGCGGGCTCGCTGGCCGTGGCCGCGCTGCTGGTCGGGGTGATGGGCGTGGCCGTGGGTCCGGTCTACGTGGTGGGGTTCGTGCTGTTGCAGGAGGAGGTCACCGATGAGCTCCGAGGTCGGGTGTTCAGCTCGCTGAACACCCTGGTGCGCCTGTGCGTGCTGGTGTCGATGGTCGTGGGTCCGCTGCTGGCCGCCCTGCTCGGCGGACTGTCGGATCGGTGGCTGGGTGGCTCGATGACCATCACCGCCGTGCACGTCGCTCTGCCCGGCGTTCGCCTCACGCTGTGGTTGGCCGGATGGATCATCATCTCGGCCGGCGTGCTGGCGCTGCACTCGGTACGGGCCGGCCAGCGCTCCAAGGCCTATCGCTCCGGCACCCACCCGTCACAGAGACTGGTGCCCGGGCCGGGTACGTCGTGGGCCGAGGCCAGCGCGTGATCCGGGGTCGCTTCATCGCCTTCGAGGGCGGCGAGGGCTGCGGCAAGTCCACCCAGGCTCGGCGACTGGCCAACCGACTCGACGCGCTGCTGACCCGCGAGCCGGGCGGCACCGAGGTCGGGCAGAAGCTGCGGGCCATCCTGCTGGATCCCGGTACCGTCGGGCTGGCCCCTCGCGCCGAGGCGCTGTTGATGGCTGCGGACCGGGCGCAGCACGTGGCCGAGGTGGTGGCCCCCGCTCTGGCTGCCGGCCGCGACGTCGTCTCCGACCGCTTCGCCGGATCCTCGATGGCCTATCAGGGCTACGGCCGAGGTCTGCCCACCGATGAGGTGGGTCGACTGTCGGGGTGGGCCACTGGGGGCCTGTGGCCCGACCTGGTGGTGCTGCTCGAGGTCCCGATCGCGGTGGCCGGACGGCGCCTCGGACGCGAGTTGGATCGCTTCGAGCAGGAGGGCGACGAGTTCCATCGCCGGGTGGCCGACGGGTTCCGGGCCCTGGCTGACGCCGATACACACTGGGAGGTGGTGGACGGCACCGGGACCATGGACGAGGTGGAGCACCGGGTGCGCGGGGCGGTGGCCCAGCGGCTACAACTCGAGGCATGACCTTGGTGCAGGACGCGACGCCGTCGCCGGACCCACCGCCCGGTCCCGGGCCGGTTCCGGGCGAGACCGACCCCTGGTCCACGGTGGTCGGTCAGGGCCGGGCGGTCGCCCAGCTGCGGGCCGCGGTCGATGCGCCGGTCCACGCCTACCTGCTGGTCGGGCCGCGGGGCAGCGGCAAGCGAGCGTTGGCCCGGGCGTTCGCGGCCGCCCTGCTCTCGGCCGGATCGTCGGGCGCCGACGCCGCGCGGCACCGCCGCCTGGCCTTGGCCGAGACCCATCCCGACCTGGTGGTGACCGAGCGTACCGGGCCGTGGATCACCGCCGAGCAGGCGCGTCGACATCGTCGACCGGGCCAGCCGCTCGCCCATCGAAGGGGCCCGCAAGGTCCTGGTCCTCGACGAGTTCCACCTGGTGGTGCGCAACGCCCCCATCCTGTTGAAGGCCATCGAGGAACCGGCGCCGGGCACGGTGTTCGTGGTGCTGGCCGAGGAGGTGCCACCCGAGCTGGTCACCATCGCCTCGCGTTGCGTGCGGATCGACATCGGGGCCGTGCCGGTGGACATCATCGCCGAGCGGTTGGTGGAAGAGGGCATCGACCCGGCCGCGGCCGCGGAGGCGGCCGCGGCGTCCGCCGGTGACCTGGGCCGTGCCCGGTTGTTGGCCACCGACGCCCGCCTGGCCCTGCGCCGTGCCCGCTGGGTCGGCGTGCCCGGCGAGCTGGACGGCACCGGGGCCACCGCGGCGCGGTTGGTGGACGAGCTGTTCGCCATGATCGACGATGCGGCCGAGCCGTTGCGCCAGCGCCAGACGGCCGAGGAGGTGGCGCTGGAGGAGCGGGTGACCCACTTGGGCGAGCGCGGCGCCGGGCGCAAGGCGCTGGCGGAGCGGCACAAGCGCGAGCTGCGCCGCCATCGGACCGACGAGCTGCGCTTCGGTCTGGCCGTGCTGGCCCGCCACTACCGCGACGAGCTGGCCGTCTCCAGCCGACCGGCACCCATCGCCGCGGCCCTGGAGGCCATCGCCGCCGCCGCCGAAGGCCTGGTGCGCAATCCCAACGAGCTGCTGCAGTTCCAGGCGCTGTTCGTCCACCTCGGCGATCTGGCCTGACTGTTCCGCTTCCGAGCACGTCTGACCACCGTTTCGGTGGTCAGACGTGCTCGGAGTGGGGGATGTGTCGCTCGGAGGGCGGCGGGCTACCGTCCCGGCATGGCGCTGCGCATCGACCTGCCACCGGATCGGGATCCCGTCACCTGGGTGTGGGGCGAGGCGGTGCCGCGCATCGGGGTGCCGGCCGCCAAGTTCTCGGGCGCGGTCTACGAGCACGCGACGCTGTCGTTGCGTGAGTTCGAGGCGGCACGGATCCGCATCGCCCAGGTCAACGCCTGCTCGTTCTGCCTGGACTGGCGCACCGAGCGCGACGGCGATCGGGTGGACGAGTCGCTCTACGAACAGGTCGAGAACTGGCGCCAGAGCGACGAGCTCAGCCCGCGGGAGCGCCTGGCGGCCGAGTACGCGGAGCGCTTCGCCGCCGACCACCTGAGCCTGGACCGCGACGAGGAGTTCTGGCGGTCGTTCAAGGCGTCGTTCAGCGACGAGGAGATCATCGAGCTGTCCATGTGCATCGGTTCGTGGATCGCATTCGGACGGCTCAACCACGTGCTCGGCATCGACGCCGCCTGCCAGCTGCCGGCTCACTGACCGGGGCGGGCAGGCTCGTCGGGGGCGGCGCCGGCAGCGCGGGGCCGGGGCCCCAAACGGGTTCGGGACGGTCCGCAGGCGACTGGTAACCTGCGGCTCCCACCCGCCCGGGTAGCTCAGTCGGCAGAGCAGCTCACTCGTAATGAGCAGGTCAAGGGTTCGATTCCCTTCTCGGGCTCCCAAGTGTCTGACCAGCACCGTCGCCGTGGCTGGCGGTGGCCGGGTACACATGTTCGGGCCGAATGGACCTGTTGCCGGGGGGTCGCGGTAGCGGATCCTTGGGGAGGGGAGGGCGCCGGGCCGGCCCTCGCTGTCACGTTCTGCGGGAATGGGCGCGAGGGCGGCTCGGATCCCCCGGCGGTCGGGTCTCGTCGAGTGTCGGTAGGCTGGCAGACATGGCCGACCAGGCGACCTTCGCGGAGCAGGCCATGCAGTACATGGCTCCGCTCTACACCGCGGCTCTGCGCATGACGCGCAACGCAGCCGACGCGGAGGATCTGGTTCAGGAGACCTACCTGAAGGCGTATCGGGGATTCGGCGGCTTCGAGCAGGGCACGAACCTGAAGGCGTGGCTGTACCGCATCCTGACCAACACCTTCATCAACTCCTACCGATCCAAGAAGCGGCGCCCCGAAGAGTCCGAGCTCGACGAGGTCGAAGACCTCTACCTCTACCGTCGACTGGGCGGTCTCGAGGCGGCGGCCATCGGTCGCAGCGCCGAGGACGAGCTCATGGACCTGGTCACCGACCAGGAGGTCAAAGACGCCATCGAGGCGCTGCCCGAGCAGTTCCGCATGGCCGTCCTGCTGGCCGACGTCGAGGGTTTCTCGTACAAGGAGATCGCCGACATCCTCGACATCCCGATCGGTACGGTGATGAGCCGGCTGCATCGGGGAAGAAAGGCGTTGCAGAAGGCGTTGTTCGAGTTCGCCACCAGCCGAGGGCTCACCTCGGGCCTATCCGAGGACCAACGCAGCGAGCCGGTCGCCCCGCAGGGGCAACCGGCGCTGGCCGACTGAGAGATCTGCCGACATGACCGAGCCGGGATCCGACCGCCAAGAGCACGAGGGCTCAGCCGGTGTCGACCACGACCACGATCACACCGATCTCCCGTGCGAGTCGGCCCTCCAGGAGCTCTACCTGTTCCTGGACGGTGAGCTGACCACCGACAAGCGAAGCCAGATCAAGAGCCACCTCGATGACTGCAGCCCCTGCTTCGAGGCCTTCGACTTCGAGGCTGAGCTGCGCAACGTCATCGCCAAACGTTGCCGCGACGAGGTGCCCGAGTCGCTTCGCGAGGCTGTGGCCCGCATCATCGACGCCCCCAGCGACACCGCCATCGAGCACTGAGCCGGCCCGTCGTTCCGCCCGTTCGGCGGGTGGAACGGCCGCCGAGTGCCGAAGGGCGTGCCGGGCCCTCTAGGATCTGGCCATGGTCGTTCTCGCCGCCCACGTTTGGCACTTCTGGATCGCCGTCGCCCTGGTCTTCCCGATCATCCTGGCCATCATCGCCACGGGCGTGCTGTACGTGCGCAAGGTGGTCGCTCCCCGGTACCCGAGGGACTGATCGTGCCCGGCGCCGTGGACTGGGCCACGGCCCAGCGGGTGGCGGTGCGTGTGGCCGGGCGCGAGCCGTTCAGCCAGTCGTACCATTCCGACTCGCTTGGTCCGGACTTCGCCGAGCTCACCGAGGTGGCCGAGCGCCTGGTGGCCGAGGAGACCGGCCTGGTCTCGCTGGCCGGCCCGGCGCGAGCCCGGGTCACCGACCGCGCCGGGTGGATCCAGGCCAACGTGGCCTCGTTCCAACGTCTGCTGCGGCCCATCATCGACAAGCTCAGCTCGCGCCTCGAGGCCAATGCCCTGTCGCCGGTGGCCCAGAAGCTGGCCGGGGCCGAGGTGGGCATGGTGCTGGGCTGGATGTCGACCCGGGTCCTGGGCCAGTACGACCTGCTGATCATCGAGGAGGAGTCCCCGCTCGACCAGGATCTCGTCTACTACGTCGGTCCCAACATCTTGGCCCTCGAGAAGCAGTTCGCCTTCCCGCCTCGCGAGTTCCGGTTGTGGCTGGCCCTGCACGAGGTGACGCATCGGGCCCAGTTCACCGGGATCGCCTGGATGCGGCCGCACTTCCTGGGCCTGGTGTCGGAGACGCTGGACTCGGTCGACCCCGACCCCAAGCGCTTCGTCGAGGTGGCCGGGCGGCTGGCCGACGCCGCTCGTCGGGGTGAGAACCCGCTGGCCGAGGGCGGGATCATGGCGTTGCTGGCCTCGGCTGAGCAACGCCAGGTCCTCGATCAGGTGAGCGGCCTGATGAGCCTGCTGGAGGGCCACGGCGACATCACCATGGATCGGGCCGGACGGGCCCTGGTGCCCAACGCCGATCGCTTCTCGCGGGTGCTGCACCAGCGGCGGGACTCGACGCAGGGCTTCGCTCGCCTGCTCCAACAGCTCATCGGGCTGGAGGCCAAGATGAACCAATACGCGCAGGGCGAGCGGTTCATCGAAGCCGTCGAGCAGGTGGGTGGGCCGCAGCTGCTGTCCGAAGCCTGGGAGAGCCCGGACCACCTCCCCAGCCTCGACGAGATCCGACACCCGCAGACGTGGATCTCCCGGGTCGCCCCGGCTCTGGCCGGCTGAGCGACCTCGACGAGGGCTCGCCCGAGGGCCTGCTCGTCGCCGCCCTGCTGGACGCGCTGTCAGTTCGCCGCCCCCGGCACGGCGGCGGTGTGCGGGGTATCGGGCGGGGCGGACTCGTTGGCGCTGCTGGCCCTGGCCGTTGCTGCCGGCGTGGTCCCCACCGCGGTCCACGTGGATCACGGCCTGCGGCCGGGTTCGCAGGCTGAGGCCGCGGTGGTGGCCGACGCGGCCGGTGCGCTGGGGGCCGCCTTCCGGGCCGAGCACCTGCAGCTGGCCGATGGCCCCAACCTCGAGGCCCGGGCCCGCGCCGCCCGCCACCGCCTCCTGGGACCGGAGGCCCTGCTCGGGCACACGGCTGACGATCAGGCCGAGACCGTCGTGTTGAACCTCATGCGGGGCGCCGGCGTGAGCGGGTTGGCCGGCATCCGGGCCGACCGGCGTCACCCCATCCTGGCCCTGCGCCGCCACGAGACCGAGGCAGTGTGCGCGGCATTCGGCCTGGTACCGGTACGGGACCCCTCCAACCAGGACCCTCGCCATCGCCGCAACCGGGTCAGGGCCGAGGTGCTGCCGTTGCTGGCCGAGGTGTCCGGACGCGACGTGGTGGCCGTGATCGCCCGCCAGGCCACCCATCTGCGAGAGGTGGACGAGCTGCTGGACCGGCTGGCCGACGCCTTGGACCCCACCGACGCGGCCGCCCTGGCCGGCGCCGACCCGGTGGTGGCGGCGGTCGCGGTTCGCCGGTGGTTGGGCTCGGCGGACGCGGAGGGCCATCCCCCCGACGCCGCCACCGTGAGGCGCGTGCTGGCGGTGGCGCGCCTCGAGATCCGTGCCACCGAGGTCGGGGGTGGACGCCGGGTGAGTCGGTCGAGGGGACGGCTCAGCCTGGAGTCCCCCGGGGCACCGCCGAACGCGATCGATCCTGTATCGGACGGGTCCGTCGAGCCCGGGTCGTGATCGGTCGGCTCGTTGGCTAGGGTCGGGCCGACATGGACCAGCCGCCGTCTCCCTCACTGGCAGCCGATCCCCACCTGGGCCGGGTGATCGTCGAGCGAGACGTGCTCCAGGCCCGGATCCTCGAGCTGGGCCGCGAGATCACCGACGACTATGCCGGCCGTCGACCGCTGCTGGTCGGGGTGCTCAAGGGCGCGTTCATGTTCATGAGCGACCTGGCCCGGGCCATCGACCTCCCCGTGGAGTTCGACTTCATGGCCGTGTCGTCCTACGGCAGCTCCACCAAGACCAGCGGCGTGGTGCGCATCGTCAAGGACCTCGACCTGGACCTGTCCGGACGCGACGTCCTGCTCGTCGAGGACGTCGTCGACAGCGGGTTGACCCTCCACTACCTGCGCAAGAACCTGCTGGCCCGAGGGCCGGCCAGCCTCGAGGTGTGCGCCCTCATCGTCAAGGACGGCATCCAACACGTCGAACCCGACCTGCGCTATGTGGGCTTCCGGATCCCCGACGAGTTCGTGGTCGGCTATGGGCTGGACGTGGCCGAGCGCTACCGCAACCTGTCGTCCATCCACGCCTTCGTGGCCCACGACGGCGACGGCGAGCGACCCGACCCGCCCCCTCCCGCCGACTCGCCGGTAGCCTGACCCGGCCCAAACTCGGCGTCCGATCCACGGCGGCGAGCACCCCCACTTCGGGAGTCGGCCATGAGCACGACCGATCACCAGCCTTTCGACCTCCCGCCCTTCGACGGGTCCGAGCCGGCCCTCGAACGACGCCCTCTGGCTCCCCGACCCGAGACGGCGACGTTGGGTCCGGTCGATCTGCCCCGCATCGAGGCCGCCGTGCGCGAGATCCTGGCAGCCATCGGCGAGGACCCTGACCGCGACGGGCTGCTGGACACCCCGGCCCGGGTGGCCCGGATGTACGAGGAGGTCTTCGCCGGGCTGCGCGAGTCGCCCCACCACCACCTCGAGGTGCAGTTCGAGGCCAACCACGACGAGATGGTGATGGTGCGTGACATCGCCCTCACGTCCATGTGTGAGCACCATCTGGTCCCGTTCATCGGCAAGGCCCACGTGGCCTACATCCCCAACAACGACGGCCGGGTCACCGGCCTGTCCAAGCTGGCTCGCCTGGTCGACGCCTACGCCAAGCGGCCCCAGGTGCAGGAGCGGCTGACGACCCAGATCGCGGATGAGATCGAGCGCACGTTGCAGCCCCGCGGGGTGCTGGTGGTCATCGAGGCCGAGCACCTGTGCATGTCCATGCGCGGCGTGCGCAAGCCCGGCGCCTCCACCGTGACCTCGGCCGTGCGCGGCTTGTTCCGGGAGAACACCGCCACCCGCTTCGAGGCCATGCGCTTCATCAGCAGCGGCATCTGAGCCGGCCCGGCGCCGCTTCATCCGGTCCAGATTTGACAGCGGCCTGTAGCGTGGCGGCCTGTGAACCACCCCGGCTGCTCGCGTCCGCTCATCATGGGCGTGCTCAACGTGACGGCCGACTCGTTCAGCGACGGAGGCCGCTACCTCGTCGCTCACGACGCCGTGGCCCAGGGTCGGCGCCTGATCCGCGACGGCGCCGACATCGTCGACGTGGGAGGCGAGTCCAGCCGGCCGGGCGCCGAACCGGTCGACTCGGTCGAGGAGCTGCGTCGGGTGGTCCCCGTCATCGAGGCGCTGGCTGGCGAGGTGCGGGTTTCGATCGACACGGTCAAGCCCGAGGTGGCCCGGGCCGCGGTGGCGGCGGGCGCCACGCTGGTCAACGACGTCTCGGCCTCGCTGGCCGAGGTGGCCGCCGAGCTCGAGACGGGATACGTGGTCATGCACCGCCAGGGCACCCCCAAGACGATGCAGCTGGCCCCGCGCTATGACGACGTGGTGGCCGAGGTGGGCGCCTTCCTGGCCGATCGAGCCGATCAGGCCGAAGCCCTGGGCATCGGCGAGGTGTGGGTCGACCCCGGTATCGGGTTCGGCAAGACCCTGGCTCACAACCTCGCTCTCCTGTGCCACCTCGACCAGCTCGTGGCCATGGGCCGCCCCGTGCTCGTGGGGACCAGCCGCAAGGGCTTCCTGGGACAGCTGGTGGCCCGATCCGACGCCCGTGCCCTGACCCGATCCGATGGCCGCGCCCAGCGGGCATCGCCAGATCCCGACCCGGCTCCGGTGGGCGAGCGGCTGGAGGCCTCGCTGGCCACGGCCACCTGGGCCATGGCCCAGGGCGCTCGTATGGTCCGGGTCCACGACGTCGGTCCAACCATCCAAGCAGCGAAAGTCGTGGCAGCATGACCCCCGTGGCAATGAAGGGCAAGTGGGCCCAGGGCATCCGCCCCCGGAACTTCCACTGGATCATCAAGGATCAGATCGCGCTCTGCGAGCGCCCGGGCGGCTATGGCGCCAACCATCGCCGCGTCCGGCGCCAGGAGGAGATCATCTGGATCCGTGAGCAGGGGTTCGGGTGCGTGATCTCGTTGATCCCGGCGCCCCACAACCTGCACAACTACGACGATCTGGGTGTCACGTGGCGTCACCGGCCGTTCAGTTCCACCGACGACGCGGCCGCCTACCTGGGTGCGCTCTACCCCGAGATCAAGGAGCTGCTGGCCGACGGCACCCGGGTGCTGATGCACGGCGAGGAGCTTGGCGATCGGATCTGCGGAACGGTGGCCGGCTATCTGCTGTGGGACGGCCTCATCGACTCGGGCCCGCGCACCATCTCCGCGGTCGAGCAGATCACGCAGCGCCAGCTCGGGCCCCTGGGGCGCGAGCTGGTGGCCGTGGCCGCCGCGCTCTGACCGCCCCGGGCCCGTCCGCGACACCCATGACGCCGTCCCCCGGAGACATCATCGAGCTGCGTGGCTTGCGGGCCGTTGGCATCTGCGGCGCGCTGGCCGAGGAGCGCGTGCGTCCGCAGCCCTTCGAAGTGGACCTCGACGTCGAGGTCGACCTGGCCGCGGCCGGCGCCTCGGACCAGCTGGGTGACACCGTCGACTACGGACTGTTGGTCGAAGCGGTGGTCGGGGTGATCACCAGCGAGCAGCCGGTGCTACTGGAACGGATGGCGGCGCGCATCGCCGCGGCGGTGCTGGACTCGCCGGGCGTGAGCGCGGTCACCGTGGCCGTGCGAAAGCTCCGGCCGCCGGTGCCGACCGAGCTGGCCACCTCGGGTGTGCGCATCCGCAGGGCCCGCTGACGATGCAGGCCTTCCTCGGGCTCGGTTCCAACCTGGGCGACCGCGAAGCGTTCCTGCGGGAGGCGGTGGAGTCCCTCACCGGCGTGGTGGCGGTGTCGTCGATCTACGAGACCGACCCGGTGGGTGGGCCGGGTGGTCAGGAGCCGTACCTGAACCTGGTGGTCGAGCTGGACACCAACCTGTCGGTACGCGAGCTGTTGGGTGTGTGCCACCGCCTGGAGTCGGCCGCCAACCGCGTGCGTCAGCAGCGTTGGGGCCCGCGCACCCTCGACGTCGACATCCTGTGGACCGACCAGCCGCCCATCGACGAGCCCGATCTCCAGGTCCCACATCCTCGGATGCTGGAGCGGCGATTCGTGATGGCCCCCCTGGCTGAACTGGCCCCCGAGGTGGTGCCGGCCAACTGGAGCGAGCGGGCCGAGGGCCGGGTCCGGATGGTCGGGCCCCTGTCGTGACCGTTGCCGATCGCCCGACGTCGGGTGCCGAGCCGGCTCGGTTCCGGGTGCGGATCATCGGGGGTGGACGGGCCGGGCGGTCCCTGGCTGGCGCCCTCGAGGCCGCCAGCTGGGAGGTGGTCGGGATCCTCGGGCGGGGCGACGATCCTCGCCTGGCCGCCGAAGGTACCGACCTGGTGACCATCGCCACCCCCGACGCGGTCATCGCCGAGGTGGCCGCCAACATCGAGCCCCGAACGGGCACGGTGATGGCCCATCTGAGCGGTGCCTCCGGTCTCCGAGTGTTCGCGGGGACGGGTCATCTGCGGACCGCGGTGCTGCATCCCTTGGTGGCCATGCCCGATCCGGTCACGGGCGCTCGCCGCCTGGCCGCCGGTGCCTGGTTCGCGGTGGCCGGCGATCCGCTGGTCACCCGGGTTGTCGGCGATCTGGGGGGTCGGTGGTTCGACGTGGCCGAGGCGGACTGGGTGGCGCACCACGCCGCGGCCGTCATCGCCTCCAACCACGTGGTGGCCGTGCTGGGTCAGGCCGAGCGGGTGGCGGCCTCGGCCGGCATCCCGTTCGCCGTGTACCTGGAGCTGGTCCGGGCCACGTTGGACAACGTGGTCGAGTTGGGCCCGGCCGCGGCGCTGACCGGCCCCGCCGCTCGGGGCGACGAGGCCACGGTGGCCGCGCACCTGGCCGCCCTCGATCCGGCCGAGCGCGCCGGTTACGCGGCGGTGGCCGACCTGGCCCGGCGCCTGGCCACCTCCCGGTCCCAGCCCGATGTCGACCCGGGCTGAGGCAGGATCAGTCCGTGCAGGTGCTCACCACCATCGCCCAGACCCGTGCCCAGCTCGACGCGGTACGCGCCGACGGTTGCACCGTCGGGTTCTTCCCGACCATGGGGTACCTCCACGAGGGTCACGCCACCCTGATGCGTCAGGTGCGGGCGGAGTGCGACGTGGCCGTGCTGTCCATCTTCGTGAACCCACTGCAGTTCGCGGCCGGCGAGGACCTGGACCAGTACCCGCGCGACATCGAACACGACCTGGCCCTGGCCGAGTCCATCGGCTTCGACGTGGTGTTCACCCCCGACGTAGGCGAGATGTATCCCACCCCGGCGCTGACCTCGGTGTTCTGTGACCGAGCTGGCCGCCACCATGGAGGGGGCGTCGCGGCCCACCCACTTCGCCGGGGTGGCAACGGTCGTGGCCAAGCTGTTCAACATCGTCGGGCCCTGCCGGGCCTACTTCAGCGAGAAGGACTTCCAGCAGCTCGTCATCGTGTCGCGCATGGCCGCGCGACCTGTCCTTCCCGGTCGAGGTGGTGGCCTGCCCCTTCGTGCGCGAGCCCGACGGGTTGGCGCGGTCGAGTCGCAACGTCTATCTCACCCCGGCCGAGCGGGCGGCCGCGCCGGTGCTGTTCCGGGCGTTGCAGGCCGGGGCCGACGCCGTGCGGGCCGGCGAGCGCGATCCACAGGCGGTCATCGATCTGGTGGCCGGCGACATCTCGGCCGAACCCCTGGCCGAGCTGGACTACGTCGAGGTGGTCGACCCGGCCACCCTGCGCCGGCCGGTGCGGCTGAGCGGCGAGGTGAGGTTGCTGGCGGCCGCCCGTTTTGGCCGGGCCGCGGCTGTTGGATAACCTCTCGGTGCTCGCTTCCGAGCAGGACTGAACCCTCAGTCCGGGCACGGCGACCCCACCGGGCGCCAAGTCGAACGAGGAGCGCCCATGCGCCGACGCATGATGAAGTCCAAGATCCACCGGGCCACAGTCACCGACGCCGAACCTGCACTACATCGGGTCGATCACCCTCGACGTCGATCTCATGGTCCGGGCCGACATCTGCGAGCACGAGCAGGTCCACGTGCTCGACATCGACAACGGTGCCCGCTTCGAGACCTACGCCATCCCCGGGGGTCCCGGCGAGGTGTGCCTCAACGGGGCAGCCGCCCGTCTGGTCCAGCCCGGCGACAAGGTCATCGTCATCACCTATGCCGACTACGAGGACGCCGAACTCGACGGCTTCGCGCCGGCCGTCGTCCACGTCGACGCCGGCAACCAACCGGTGACCCTGGACCAGGCCGTGCCCCAGTGGGCCTGAGCCCGCGCAACGACCCGACCGCGGCGAGCCGATGAGCCCGGCGCCGCCGCCCGACTCGGGGGCCCCCGAACCGACGGTGGACGCGCGCCCTCGACCTGCTCGTCCTGGGTAGCGGGGTGGCGGGTCTGTCGGCTGCGGTGCGGGCCGCGCGAGACCCACCACATGCGGGTCGGCGTGTTGACCAAGGGCGAGCTGGCCCAGTCGACCACCCGCTGGGCCCAGGGCGGTGTGGCCGCGGTGCTGGGTGAGGATCCCGACTCCACGGACCTGCACCTGGCCGACACGCTGGCGGCCGGCGCCGGGCTGTGCGACCGCGACGCGGTGCGGGTGCTGGTCGACGAAGGACCCGGCCGGGTCAACGAGCTGATCGCCATGGGGCCGATGTTCGACCGCGACGAGCAGGGCCGTCTGGAGCTGGCCCGCGAGGGCGGCCACAGCCTGCCTCGTGTGGTCCACGCCGGTGGGGCGGCTACGGGCGCGGAGATCGAGCGGGCCCTGGTCGAGGCGGTGCGTCGGACCGTGGCGCGCGGTGCACGAGAACGCCTTCGCCATCGACCTGCTGGTGGCCGCCGGCCGGTGCCAGGGGGTGCGTGGCCCGTGACGCCCGGGGGGCCGTGCGGGTGGCGGAGCCGGCCAACGTGCTGCTGGCCACCGGGGGAGCCGGTCAGCTCTACTCGGTGACCACCAACCCGGTGGAGACGCACCGGCGACGGCATCGCCATGGCGCTGCGCGCCGGGGTGGCGGTGGCCGACATCGAGTTCGTGCAGTTCCACCCGACGCCGCTGCACCACCCCGAGATGCCTCGGCCCCTGCTGTCCGAGGCGCTCCGAGGCCACGGTGCCCTGATCCGCGACGCTCGAGGGCGAGCGGTTCGTGGACGAGCTGTTGCCCCGCGACGTGGTGGCCCGAGCCATCACCCAGCGCATGCTGGACCAGCAGGTCGACCACCTGCTGGCTGGACGCCACCGGCCTCGAGGCCTTCGACGACCGCTTCCCGACCATCAGCGCCGCCCTGGCCCGGCGTCGGCCTGGACCCGTCCCGCGACTGGCTGCCCATCGCTCCTGCCGCCCACTACCTCTGCGGGCGGCGTGGTCACCGACCTCGACGGCGCCTCGTCCATCCCCGGCCTGTGGGCCGCGGGGGAGGCGGCGTGTTCGGGGGTGCACGGGGCCAACCGCCTGGCGTCGAACTCCCTGCTCGAAGGGATGGTGTTCGGTGCCCGGGTGGTCGAGGCCATCGAGGCGGGACGCACCGCGGCCCGGCCCACCGGCGCCATGCGCGCCGTGTTGGACTCGCGGCCAGGATCCACCCGCGGCGGCTGATCCCGTGGTCGACCCGGCGCGCATCGGGGGTCGCCCCACCGATCGTTGGCGGCCCCTCCGGCCCCCCATCCCGGCGGCGCCGCTGACCGGCGACGAGCCCCCGACCAGGCGGCCGTCCGGGCCCGAGCCGACCGGGTGACCCTGCAACGGGTCATGACCGAAGGGGCCGGCGTGCTTCGTGACGCCGACTCGCTGGCCGCCGCCGCCGCGGTGGTGAGTCGGCTGGCGGCCACGGTCCCGGTGGGCGACACCGACCCGGCGGTGTGCGAGCTGGCCAACCTCTTGGAGTTGGCCCAGGGGTTGTTGGCGTCGGCGACCCAACGCACCGAGAGCCGGGGCTCGCACACGCGGAGCTGACTTCCCCGACACCGATCCCGCCTTCCGGCACCGCATCGTCCTGGACGCCTCGCGGCCCCGTCTGGTCGCGGCTGTCGGTTCGACCGCGACCGGCCGATGAGCGCGCTCGAGCCTCCCCGGGCCGCGGTGGTCGAGGCCGTCGATCGCGCCCTGGCCGAGGACCTCACCCCGTTGGGGGACCTGACCGCGGCACTGGTGCCACCCGAGGTGACCGCCACCGCCAGCTTCGTGGTCCGAGGTTCGGGGGTGGTGGCCGGGGTGGCCTGCGCCGCCGAGACCTTCGCGCCAGGTCGACCAGTCGGTCGACCTGCGCTGGATGGTGGCCGACGGCGACCTGGTCGGCTCGGGCACCACCCTGGCCACCGTCTCGGGCCCACTGGCCTCGATCCTGACCGCGGAGCGCACCGCCCTCAACTTTCTCGGGCACCTGTCGGGCATCGCCACGCTCACCCGCCGGTTCGTGGTGGTGGCCGCGGCCGCCGGAGAGACCCGCATCTGGGACACCCGCAAGACGACGCCCGGACTGCGCAGCCTGGAGAAGGCGGCGGTGCGCGCCGGTGGTGGAGCCAACCATCGGGGCAACCTGTCCGATTGGATCCTGCTCAAGGACAACCATCTGGCCGTGCTGGGAATCGCTGGCGCGGTGGCCGAGGCGCGCCGTCGGTGGCCCGGGCGCACGGTGCACGTGGAGTGCGACCACCTCGACCAGCTCCGCCAGGCCCTGGACGCGGGGGTCGACGCCGTCCTGTTGGACAACATGTCCCCCGACGAGGTGACCGCGGCGGTGGCACTGGCCGATGAGCGGTCCGCTGCCGCCGGCCGGCGACGCCCGTTGCTGGAGATCTCCGGGGGCATCACCCTCGAGACGGTGACCCGCTACGTCTCGTTGGGGGCCGATCTCATCTCGGTGGGCGGATTGACCAACTCGGCGCCGGTGCTCGACATCGGCCTCGACATCGAGACCGACGCCGACCCCGCGCTCGATGTCATCCAAGAGTCGAGTCCCGACCAGACCCCCCAACCCAGGAGCTGAGCGTGCTGCTCGCCATCGACGCCGGCAACACCGAGACCGTGGTCGGCCTCTACGACCTCGAGGGCCCCGATCCCGCCCAACGCACCCGCGCCGAGGATGGCCTGGTGGACCACTGGCGCATCGCCACCGAGGCCAACCGCACCTCAGACGAGTTGGCCGTGCTGCTGGCCGGTTTCCTGTCCTTCCGAGGCCTCAGCCTCGACCATGTGGACGGGCTGGCGGTGTCCTCGGGCGTGCCGCGGGTGAAAGAGAGCCTGCGCCAGCTCTCCGAGCGCTACCTCGACTTCGATCCGGTCCTGATCGAGCCGGGGGTACGCACTGGCATCGCCATCCTGGCCGAGAACCCCAAGGAGGTGGGCGCCGACCGCATCGCCAACGCAGTGGCAGCCTTCGACCTGTTCGGGGGCCCGACCATCGTCTGCGACTTCGGCACCGCCACCACCTGCGACGCGGTGTCGGCCAACGGGGAGTACCTGGGTGGGGCCATCGCCCCGGGCATCGGCATCAGCATGGATGCCCTGGTCGGTCGCGCCGCCCAGCTGCGGGCCGTCGAGCTGGTGGAGCCCCGCAGCGTGCTGGGCAAGAGCACGGTGGAGAGCATCCAGTCGGGTGCCGTGTACGGCTTCGCCGCCCAGGTGGACGGCCTGTGCGAACGCATCCAACGTGAGCTGGGCGAGTGCACGATCGTGTCCACCGGGGGTCTGGCCGACCTCATCACGCCGTTGTCCAGCTACATCGATCACAGCGAGCCGTGGCTCACCCTCCACGGCCTGCGCCTCGTTTACGAGAAGAACACGTAGAGGACGGCGTGGCCTGAGCGGGTCACCGCCCGCCTCGAGGCCGAGGCGCGGAGCCCCCCATGACCGCGAACTCCGTGGGTCCTCTGGCCAACCATTCTCGAAACACTGATCCCAGACCGGCCCCGACCCCTGAAGCCGATCAACCTGCTGGCACCATGGATCGCGTGTCGGGTACGGGGATCGTCGTGGAGGCCTTGTCGCATCGGTACCGTTCGCCCGCCGGCGAGGTGACCGTGCTGGACGGGCTCGATCTGGCTGTGGAAGCCGGCGCCCACGTCGCGCTCACCGGGGCGTCGGGCTCGGGCAAGTCCACGCTGCTGTGCATCCTGGGCGGGCTCGAGGCACCACAACAGGGATCGGTGCGGGTGGGGGACCTGGACATGGCCGGGCTGTCGCGTGCGGAGCTGGCGGCCTTCCGGCGCGAGACCGTCGGCTTCGTGTTCCAGCACTTCGGGCTGCTCGAGGCGCTCACCGCGGCCGAGAACATCGAGTTGGCCTGCTCGCTGTCGGGGATCCGGCCCGCAGACCGTCGCCGTCGGGCCGCCGAGCTGCTCGAGGCCGTCGATCTCGGGGACCGGGCCCGGCATCGCCCGATCGAGCTGAGCGGGGGCGAGCGTCAACGGGTGGCCATCGCCCGGGCGCTGGCCAACCACCCCTCGCTCATCCTGGCTGACGAGCCGACCGGCAACCTCGACCAGGCCAGCACCGATCGGGTGGTGGCGCTGCTCGAGCGGCTCCCCGCCGACCACGGCTGCACCCTGGTCATCGTCACCCACGACCAGGCCATCGCGGCCCGGGCGGCCAGGACCCTGGGGCTGGTCGGCGGCCGGCTGGTCGAACGACCCGCAGGTGGGAGCGACAATGCAGGCCGCGGGGTGATCCGGCCGTGACCTGGCTCGACGCCATCCGGTTGGCGGTCCGCACCGTGCGCGGTCGCCCAGGCCGAGCCGCGCTCACCGTCATGGCCGTGGCCCTGGCCGCGGCGCTGCTCACCGCGCTGCTCACCATCTCGACGACCGCCGAGACGCGGGTGCTCAATCAGCTCAGCACCGGTGGTCCGCTGGCCGGCATCAGGGTGGCGGCCGCCGCCCCTGATCCGACCCAGATCGACCAGGACAACCCCAAGCCGGGACCGGCGAAGGTGCTCGACAACACGGCATTGCACCGGATCGAAGCGTTGCCGAACGTGCGCGACGTGGTCCCGATCGTCAGCGCGCCGGTCCTGGCGCTGAGCCCCAGCCGAACGACCAGCGGGCACCGCGTGAGTCCCTTCTTCGACCAGGTGGTGGGCGTCGACATGTCCCGCGTGGCCCAGCTACCGATCACCCTGGTGGCGGGCCAGCTCCCGGCTGCTGGGTCCGAGAGCCAGGTGGCCGTGACCGAGGGCTATCTCGAACGGCTCGGCCTCAGCCGCCTGCAGGCGACACGGGTTCTCGGGACCACGGTGGTGTTGGCCTCGCCTCGCCTCGTCATCGATGGCGCCCAGCGGCGCTACCAGGGTCGCTGGGTGAAGATGTCGATCGTCGGTGTGGTGGCCCAGGACGCGGGTGACGGCCAGTTCCTGGCCACCACCGCGGCGGTCGACCAGGCTCGTGCCTGGTCCGAGAGCGGTGACGACCACGGCCGACTCCTGGCCCAGGGCTCCAACGGGGTCTTGTCTCCCTACGCGGGCCTCTTCGTGGTGGCCCGAGGGCTCGACAACGTGGCCAAGGTCCGCCTCGAGATCACCTCGGTCGGCTATTCCACCAGCGCGCCGGAGAACCTCATCGCATCGGTCCGCCGCTACCTGCGGGTGGTCGAGATCGTCCTGTCCGCGGTGGGTCTCATCGCGCTGTTGGTCGCCGCCCTCGGCATCACCAACGCCATGTTGGCGGCGGTGCGGGAGCGACGACGGGAGATCGGCGTGCTCAAGGCCATCGGGGCTCGTGATCACGACATCTACCGCACGTTCCTGCTCGAGGCGGCGACCCTCGGGTTCATCGGTGGGGCGCTGGGGGCGTTGGTCGGGTGGGTGATCGCGTTGGTGGTGGCGGCGGTGGTCAACGGGTATCTGGCCCAGCAGCGCCTCTCCGGCATCCATGTCTCGCTGCCGTTGTGGGTGACGGCCGCGGTGCTGGCCGGATCGACGTTGCTGGCGCTCGGTGCCGGCGCCTTCCCGGCGGCGCGGGCGTCCCGGATGCCGGCCCGGGAGGCGGTGTCGGGTGTCTGACCGTGACCAGCGCCGGCGCCGGACCAGGCGTGGCAGGGTCCGGTGGGTCGGGATCTGGGCGGTGCTCGCCGTCGCCGCCGCGGCCTGCGCGTCGGGCGGACCCGGCCCGGCCAGCGCGCCCGCCCGAACCGAGGCCCGACCCTCCGTGCTGGTGGCCATGGGCGCGGTGGAGACGTCGAACGTCGACCGTCGCAACGATCCGGCCGACACCTGGACCCAGCTCGTCCTGGTCCACGGCATGCCGGCCGCTGCCGTGCTCATCGACCTGGCCGGCGACGACATCACCGCCGAGCGGGTGATCGACAGCCAGCTGCCGGCGTTGTCCTCGCTTCACCCCGACGTGGTGACGATCTGGGTCGAATCTGCCGACGTGCGCCTGGCCACACCGGCCGCCACCTACCAGGCCGAGCTGAGTCGCCTCGTGACCGGCGCGCGGCAGGCGGGGGCCCGAAAGGTGCTGTTGCTGACCCCGCCGACCCGCGAGCAGAACCGGTCGGGCGCCCTGGCCGTATCGGTGGCCGAGGTCGCCGCCCAGACCGGCGCGACGTTGGTGAGGCTCGGCGACACCAGCGACCGCTACACCGACGCCGGCCAGCGCCGAATCGCCGACTCGGTGATCGCCGCGCTCAAGTAGCCGGAGACCGCCGCCGGGATTGACGGAATCGGATCACCAGACCAACCGCGGCCGCGGCCCAGATGGCTCCCAGCACCACCGCCACGTTGCGCGGGTAGTCGAGAGGCAGGATGGACGGGTTGTCGGCCCGACGGCCGAAGTGGCGCAGGAGCGGGTACGAGAACAGCAGCACGACCCCGCTGGCGGCCACGGCCGCGGTCACCGGGCCCCGGGCCCACCGGGGCAGCAGGGCGGCCAGACCGAGTCCGACGACCGTGATCAACGGGGCGACGATGGCGTCGTGAGCCACCGCGGTCCCGGCGATCCACCACACGGTTCGTGCCGGCACGGTGCTGCGATGGTCGCCCAGGAACCCCCAGACGCCGTACGCCATGATCCCCCAGCCCAGCACCAGGCCGACCCAGAAGACGGGTGAGGTCGGGTGCTCGCGGTCGGTCGTCATCGGACCACGATCCGGGTGACCCACTTGGTCTGCATGACGCCGGGCCGGTCGGGGCCGATGAGTCGGATCGGGTAGCCGTGGTCGAGAGCGAGTGGCTGGCCATCGACCAGCAGGGCCAGAAGGGTGTCAGGATCGGCGCTCTGGGCGGCGTCCACGTCGGCCTGGGCGTAGAGCCCGTGTGGTTCGAGCGAATGGACCGTCACCGGCGAGCTGTGAGGCGCCCCGGCCCGGACCAACACGTCCCGCAGGGGCACGCCCGTCCAGCGTCGGTTGGCGCTCCACCCCTCCACGCAGGCGATGGGCAGGGTGGCCGACCGCTGAGGCAGGGCCCGGATCTGCTCGACGGTGAGCGACAGGGGCCGGCTGACCCGGCCCACCACCTCGAGCCGATACGCAGGGCTCGTGGCCGTGCCGTGCACCCCCGCCGAGATGGCGGACTTGTTGACCGGGAACCCCTGGATCCCGATGTCGGGGTGTCGGGGAGCCAGCAGGGCCAGGCGCCGCAGCGGGGCGATGGTCTGGCCGGCGACCGTCGCCACGATCAGTCCGCTGGTGGCGCCCACCGCGGTGAGGAATCGCCGCCGGGACGCGGGATCGCCGGCCGCGGGCGACCTGGTCCGCTCGACGGAGCCGGTGGGGCCCAACGCCGCCCGCGTGGCGGTGAATTTGGCCCCGACGTGCACGACCAGCGCGCCCATGGTGATCCACGCCGTCCAGTAGTGGACGGTGGGGAAGAAGGCGGGCAGCGGATACCAGAGGTCGATGTCGGCCAACCCGGTCCAGAGCTGGAACAGCGCGCCGGCCACCAGCGGCACCAGGCTGACCCGCTCGAGCAGGTGTGCCGTCGAGGTCACCGGCGGCCACTGGAGCAACTTCGGGAACACCGACCAGAGCTTGGCCAGGAGCAGAGGCACGCAGGCGATGCCGGTCAGCACGTGCAGGCCCTGGGTCACCCGATAGAGCCCGGCGGGCCGGGCCGGCAGGTGGAACCAGGATGTGGGGTGCTGGGCCAGGTGCGAGTAGAGCCCGGTCAGGAAGCAGGTGGTGAAGCTGACGCCCAGCGCCAGGCCGAGCACCGCCGCCGTGCGTTCGTCGTGGCGTGGATCGCTGGCGGCCCCGTCGCGCCAGGCGCTCACCCGGGTCCCGATCGCCCCGCCCGGTGGGCGAGCCGAGCGAGGACCAGTGGCGCTCACCGGTTCTCTCGGCCCAGGACCGCGAACCAGCGGGGGCCGATCATGCGCCACTCGAGTCGGGCCAACCCGGCCTGGCCGGCCAGCTCGTCGATCCCGTCGGCCCCGACCCAGGCCCAGGGGAACCAGATGCTGACGTCGCCGTCCCGCTCGAGTCTGGCCTGGGTGACATGGCTGGGGGCGCCGGGGGGCTCGACCTCCACGAGGGCCCGACCGAGGGGCGCGAGCAGGTCGGCGACGCGGCGCAGCAGCGTGACCGGGTCGCCTGCGATGCCGACGTTGCCGTCGAAGAGCAGCACGGTCGGCCACCGACCCTCGCCGGGCAGGGCATCGAACACCGACCGTTCGAGGGTGGCCGCGCCCATGGCCCGAGCCAGGTGCACGGCCCGAGGCGAGGCATCGACGCCGAGCGCGGCGATCCCCAGCTCGCACAGGGCCAACACCAACCGGCCGGGCCCGCAGCCCAGATCGAGCACCGGGCCGGGCAGCGATGCCAGGAGCCGGCGCTCGTCGTCGGAGGCCGGCGCGCGCCAGTCGTCCACGGCCAGCGGGCGGATGGTGCCGGCCCGGCTTCGTATGATGACGCTCATCGGGCCCCGGCCCCTCGGGCGAGGCCGACATCGTTCACCGCGCCAGCCGTGCGCGAGGCCGGGCACTGCGCGGCCAGCGCCTCGGCGTCGGCCATCGTGTCCAGGTCGCGCAGAGGGGGGAGCCAGGCCGTGGTCAAGCCCAGTTCGGCGAGTCGGGCGGCCTGGTGCCGGCCCGTCTGCTCCGTGCTCATGGGGATGCCGTCGAAGAGGCCTGGCTGGTGCCGGTGCAGCCCGACGGCCCACCAGCCGCCGTCGAGCGCCGGGCCCAGCACGGCATCCACACGTGGCTCCAGGAGCTGGGCCATGCAGGCGTCGAGCAGGTCGGCGGTGACCTGGGGCGTGTCCATCCCGATCTGCACCCCCGGGCCGTCGACCCAGGCCCAAGCCGCGTCGAGTCGATCGGCGAAGGTGCCCTCCCGCTGGGCCACGATCTCGAAGCCGGCCGGCACCCAGGGCCCCGGGCTGCCCTCGAGGGCCAGGACCAACCGGTCGGCTCCGCACGCGGCCACCGCTTCGAGCGTGTCGGCCAGCGCGGCGGCCGCGATCGAGGCCGCCTGGACCGGGCTGCACGGTGGGCACAGCCTGGTCTTGACCCGGCCGGGCCGGGGCTCCTTGGCCATCACCAGGACGTGGGTTCCTCGTCGGGTGGTCATCTCGGCGACCGTACGAAGATCGCGCCCGGTTGGGAAGGTCCGGGCGCTTACCGTTCGCGAAACACCGGCCGCTTCCTTACCGAGGGCGAAACTCTGGGCCGACCGGCTCGCCGACCGGGTCCCGTCGTACCATCCTGAGTCGATGCCCCACTCGACGCGCCCCGACGCTGCCGCTCTGGGGCGCGTGCTGGTCATCGAGGACGACCAGATGTTGGCCGAGGTGGTGGCCACCTACCTCGAACGGGAGGGCTTCGCCGTCGAGGTGGCCGGCGACGGGGGATCGGGCCTGGCCATCGCCATCAGCACCGAGCCCGACCTGGTCGTGCTCGACCTGATGCTGCCGGTGCTCGACGGCCTGGAGGTGTGCCGACGGCTGCGCCAGTCGGTGCCCATCCCGGTGATCATGCTCACCGCCCGCGGTGAGGAGGACGATCGCATCGCCGGCCTCGAGCTGGGGGCCGACGACTACCTGACCAAGCCCTTCTCGCCCCGAGAGCTCACTGCACGGGTGAAGGCGGTGCTGCGTCGGGCCGGTGGCGGTGTGGGCCCCAGCCCGGGCTCGGCCTTCGAAGCCGGCCCGATCGCCCTCGACGTGGTGGCCCACGAGGTCCGCCGATCGGGCGAACTGCTGGCCCTCACGGCCAAGGAGTTCGACCTGCTGGCTCACTTCATGGCCCATCCCCGCCGAGCTTTCCGGCGCGACGAGCTGCTCGAGCAGGTGTGGGGCTGGACCTACGGGGACACGGCCACGGTGACCGTGCACGTGCGCCGGCTGCGCGAGAAGGTCGAGCAGGACCCCTCCCAACCCCGCCACCTGTGCACCGTGCGCGGCGTCGGCTACCGGTTCGAGCCGTGAGCGCCACCGGCAGCGGGGGCGTCCCAGGGTCATCGGCGTCGGTGGTCGTGCTGGTCTTGGGCCTGCTGGTGGCGGTGGGTCTGGCCGTGCAGGCCAGCATGTCGGCGGCTGACGCGTTGGAGCTGGTGGCAGTGGCCGGTGGAGCCGCGGTGCTGGTCAGCGCGGTGGGCTGGCTCGTGTTGCGATCGTTGCGTCGTCAGCCCATCGGCGTGCAGGCGCTGGCCATCGCCCTCACCGCCCTGGTCGCCACCGTGGCCGGGGTGGTGGCCGCGGCAAAGGCCATGTTCATCTCGGGTCACGACCTGCACGTGCTGCTGGTGGTGGTGGTCATGAGCGCGGCGGTGGCGGCGGGCGCCGCCCTGCAGCTGGGACGGTCCATCGACCGTGGCACGCGCCACGTCACGTGGCTGGCCCGCCAGCTCGGTGACGGCGAGCCGGTCACGGCACCCCAACCCGGTGGCCCGGGCGAGCTCGACCTCCTGGCCCGCCAGCTGGCCGCCGTCTCGGTCCGCCTGGAGGAGTCCCGCCAACGCGAGCGTGCCCTGGACACCTCGCGCCGGGAGCTCATCGCCTGGGTGTCGCACGACCTGCGCAGCCCGCTGGCCACCATCCGGGCCGTGGCCGAGGCCCTCGATGACGGCATCGTCGACGACGCCACCACCGTGGCGCGCTACCACCATCAGATTCGCCAGGACGCCGAGCGCCTGACGCTGCTGGTGGACGATCTGTTCGAGCTGTCGCGCATCAACAGCGGTGCAGTGGGTCGGGATCGCCAGGAGGTTCGGCTACGCGAGCTGGTCGGCGAGGTGGTCGTCGAAGCCCGCCCCCGGGCCGAGGTCAAAGGGGTCGAGCTCGTCGATCGCATGTGCGAGCTGCCAGCCATCCCGGTGTCGAGCCAGGAGCTGCGCCGGGCCCTGCACAACCTGATCGACAACGCCATCCGCCACACCCCGCCGGGAGGCACTGTCGTGATCGAGACCCTGGCCGACGACCAGGGAGCCCTGCTGTCGGTGGTCGACGAGTGTGGCGGCATCCCCGAGTCGGACCTGACCCGGGTGTTCGACGTGGCCTTCCGGGGCGACCAGTCCCGGGCCAAGGACCAGCGCGGTGGCGGCCTGGGACTGGCGATCGCCAAAGGTTTGGTGGAAGCCCACCAGGGATCGATCGAGGTGGCCAATCAGTCTCCGGGCTGCCGTTTCACCGTACGACTGCCGATGACACCGGCCACGGCCGGCGGGGCGGAGGCCGTCGAGCGCGCCATCTGCACTCGAGGCCGACCCGCGTGGCCACTGAGATCGACCTGTCCGCGGTCCGCGTCGGTCCCGACCCGGGGCCCTCACCCACGTCGACCCGCTCGGCGTCGCGCCGGGAGTGGCGCCACTCGGGCGCCGCGGCCGCCACGATCCTGGCCGGATGGGCGGCGCTGGTGGTGCTGGGGCGTTGGTGGGGCCTGCGCCTGTTGGCGCAGGGCCGGCGCCTGGAGCTCCCCCAACCGCCGCTGCTGGGTCGGCCCGGACCGGGTCTGACGCCACGCCTGGTGGTTCCGGTCCTCGTGGCGGCGGTTCTGATCGTCGCCCTGCCCTGGGCCTCTCGTCAGCTGCGCTGGCGCTGGCTGCTGGCGGCCAGCGTCGCCGGTTCCGCCGCCTGGGCCGTCGGGCTGGCTTTCGTGGACGGTCCGTCGTGGACGTCCGGGCTGACCCGCGGCCTGGCCGGCGGCAACGAACTGGGGGCCGATGTGGGGCGCGTCGCCGCCCACCCGGCCCGGTTCCTGGCCACCTTCAGCCGTGACATCGCCCAGTACCACGTGCAGGTGCGGGGCCATCCCCCCGGCATGATCCTGATACTGGTGGGGCTCCGAGACCTGGGCCTGTCGGGCCGCGGTTGGGCCGCGGCGCTGTGCATCGGGGCCGGCTGCGCCGCCGCCGCGGTCGTGCTGGTGGCCGCCCGGCTGGTCGCGGGCGAAGCGCGGGCACGGCAGGCGGCGCCGTTCGTGGTGCTGTCGCCCGCTGCCATCTGGATCGCCACCTCACCGGACGCGTTCTTCGTGCTGGTGGCCGCCGTCGCCGTCACCCTGGCCATCGCCGCCCTGCGGCCCACATCGACCCGCTCGGGCGGGCTGGCGGTTGCGGCCGGAGTGGCCTTCGCCGCCTGCCTGCTGCTCTCCTATGGTCTGGTCCTGGTGGCCCTGGTGCCCATTGTCGTGGCCTGGCGCTGGCGCCGACCCCGGCCGCTCGTGGTCATGGGGGTCGTGACGGTGACCGGGCTGGCCGCCTTCGGGCTGACCGGGTTCTGGTGGCCCGCGGGCCTGCTCGCCACCCGCCACCAGTACAGCGTGCTGCGCGTGTCGCGCCCGTTCTGGTACTTCGTGCTGGCCGACCTGTCGGCCTGGGCCCTGGCGCTGGGTCCGGCCATGGCGGTGGCCCTGGTCCGGTTGACCGGCTGGCCTGGTGGATCCGGATGGTGGCGGCGGTCGGGACCACGCCGTGGCGGCGGTCTGGCTCTCCTGGTCGCTGGAGGCGTGGCCGCCGCCCTGGTTGCCGACCTGAGCGGGATGTCAGAAGCCGAGGTCGAGCGGATCTGGCTGCCGTTCGGTATCTGGGTGCTCCTGGCCGGCGCCGCCCTGGCCGGGCGCAGGGTTCGCTCGTGGCTGACGCTGCAGGCTGCGACGGCCGTGGTGCTCGTGGCCCTGGTGAGGACGCAGTGGTGAGCACCGGGCTCCGTCGGCCCGGCCGGCCCGACCAGGCGAAGGCCAACTGGTGAGGGTGCTGGTGACCGGGGGCGCCGGTTTCGTGGGCTCGGCCCTGGTCGACGCGCTGGTGTCCGCCGGTGACGAGGTCGTCGTCGTGGACTGCCTGCTGCCTGGCGCCCACCGGGAACGACCGGACTACCTCCACGCGGGCGCCGAGTACCGGTTCGAGGACCTGGCCGATCCCGAGGTCGCGGGCCGGGCGGTGGCGGGCATCGACGTCGTCTGCCACCAGGCCGCCATGGTCGGGTTGGGGATCGACTTCGGCGATGTGATCTCCTACGTCGACCACAACGATCGGGCGACGGCGGTGCTGCTCGATGCCCTCCACCGTCGTCGCTTCGTCGGCCGCCTGGTGCTGGCCAGCTCCATGGTGATCTACGGGGAGGGGCGCTATGGCTGCGCCGCCCATGGCCAGGTGCGACCGGGCCCGCGCTTGCGCCGCGATCTGGACGCGGGGCACTTCGAGCCCCGCTGTCCCGAGTGCGGCGCAAGCCTCGAGCCCGGCCCCGTGCCCGAGACGGCTGCCGCCGATCCGCGCAACGTGTACGCGGCCACCAAGCTGCACCAGGAGCACCTGTGCGCCGCCTACGCCCGTGAGCACGCGGGAACCGCCATCGCCCTGCGCTACCACAACGTGTACGGGCCCAGGATGCCGCGCGACACCCCGTACGCCGGCGTGGCCAGCATCGTGCGCAGTGCCCTCGAACGGGGCGAGGCCCCGAAGGTCTTCGAGGACGGCGGCCAGCGGCGCGACTTCGTCCACGTCCACGACGTGGCCCGCGCCAACCTTGCCGCCATCCGGGCCGAGCTGCCAGCCGGCTCGACGGCCGCGTTCAACGTGTGCAGCGGTCGGCCGCGCACCATCGCCGATCTGGCCTGGGCCCTGTGGCGGTCCGCTCCGGCCGGGTCGCCCGAGCCCGAGGTGGTGGGCGGCTACCGGCTGGGCGATGTGCGCCACGTGTTCGCCTCGCCCGACCGGGCGGCACGGGAGCTGGGCTTCGAGGCCGAGATCGATTTCGAGGTGGGGATGGCCGACTTCGCCACCGCATCCCTGCGCGCCTGAGCGTCTTGCCGGGTCAGCCGAGCTCGGACAACTGGCGGCGCATGTCGCCCACCGCCCGCAGCGTGCCGCCCACCGTGCCGGTCACCTTCGACCGCCCGGTCCGGGCCCGGTAGGTGACCGGGACCTCCTGGACCCGCCAACCGGCGTTGCCCGCACGCAACACCATCTCCAGCGGCCAGCCCGACCGTCGATCGGCGAGCCCCAGTCGGATCAGACCGTCGCGGCGGGAAGCCCGCATCGGACCGAGATCGGTGAGCGGGTAGTGGTAGCGGCGGCGAACGCGACGAGCCAGCCAGCGGTTGGCCAGCCGAGCATGCACGGGCCAGGCGCCGGGCTCGGACCGACGCGCGCCCATCACCAGGTCGGCGGTGCCGGCGTCGATGCCGGCCACCACCCGTGGCAGCTCAGCGGGGTCAAGCGACCCGTCGCAGTCCATGAAGCACACCACCTCCGCGGTGGCCGCCTCCAGCCCCGCCCAACAAGCCGCCCCGAACCCCCGGCGGGCGACGTCCACCACCCGTGCGCCCAGCGACCGGGCCAGGTCTCCGGACCCGTCGGTCGAGCCGTTGTCGGCCACGATCGGGAGGTAGCCGTCAGGCATCCGGCCCAGCACCCAGGCGATGGCGTCGACCTCGTCCAGGACGGGCAGGATGACCTCGGGCACGGCCAGAGGTTACGACCAGGACTGACGCCCGGAAGTCCCGGCTGGGAGGGCGGTGTTGCGAGCGGGGGTGGTGACCCAGCGGTACCTTCGCCAGATGGCTGCTCAAGACTCTGTTCCTGATCGTGATGCGGCGACCGACTTCGCGGGGCTGCAGGCGCTGTTCATCAACTGCACGTTGAAGCGGTCGCCCGAGGTGTCGAACACGCAGGCGTTGGTCGACGCGTCCAGCGAGATCATGCGCAAGCACGGCGTCAGCACCGAGGTCATCCGTCTCGTCGATCACGACGTCGCCACCGGGGTGTGGCCGGACATGACCGATCACGGCTGGGCCACCGACGCCTGGCCGGCGATCCAGGAGAAGGTCTGGGCCGCACACATCTTGGTGATCGCCGGTCCCATCTGGCTGGGCGACAACAGCTCCGAGACGAAGAAGTGCATCGAGCGCCTCTACGCGTCGTCGGCCGACCTCAACGAGAAGGGCCAGTGGAAGTACTACGGCCGGGTCGGCGGTTGCCTCATCACCGGCAACGAGGACGGGATCAAGCACTGCGCCTCCAACGTGCTCTACAGCCTGCAGCACATCGGCTACTCGATCCCGCCTCAGGCCGATGCCGGTTGGATCGGCGAGGCCGGGCCGGGCCCCTCCTACCTCGACCCGGGTTCGGGTGGTCCCGACAACGAGTTCACCAGCCGCAACACCACCTTCATGACCTGGAACCTGATGCACCTGGCCAACCTGCTGCGCGGCGCCGGCGGGATTCCTGCCTACGGCAACCAGCGCTCGGCGTGGGACGAGGGCCAGCGCTTCGATTGGGAGAACCCCGAGTACCGACGGGCCTGACACCGGGCTCGCGGCGACGGCCAGTTCCGATTCGGACTTCGCGCCCTGATGTCCGGAGGGCCAGCCTGATCTGCTTCAGCTCCGCCACCCCGGGGAGCGAGCGAGGATGAAGGCCTGCGGAGTCGACTCGTGGACGAGCTCCGGCTGGCGCATCGCCTGCGCGTGAGGCCGCAAACCGGCGGCGGTCAAGCATCGGGTGACCTCGTCGGGCGCATGCCGGTAGCTCGTGAGCGACAGCCCTGTTCCGTACAACTCGCAGCGATGTACCGCTTCGCCGGCGCCGGCCTGGAACGCGAGCAACACCTGGCCTCCCGGAGCCATCACCCTGACGAGCTCGTCGCACACCGCGACGAGGTGTTCCGGGGGCGTGTGGATGATGGAGTACCAGCACACGGCTCCGGCCAGGCTTCCGCTCGGTACCGGGAGATCGGTCAGCATCCCTTCCTCGAACCGGATGCCTGGGTGCGCCGCCCGGGCGATGGCGACCATGCCCGGCGACACGTCGATGCCCAGGACCTCGAGCCCCTGATCCGCCAGCCGGGCGGCGACCCGGCCCGACCCGCACCCGATATCGGCAACGGGCCCCGCCGGTGCCGCCGGTGCCGTCAGGGTTTCGACGAACGCGTCGAGCAGCGCTCGATCCAGTGGCGCTTCCATGGCGGCGCGGATCTCCGTGCCCACCCATTGGGCGTAGATCTCGGCCGTTGCGTCGTAGGCCGCCCGAGCCGTGGAGACCCAGCACTGATCAGCCACCTGCACGAGCGTACCGGCGGCGGTGATCCGGCCGGACGACCGCGCCCACCTCGGACGTCGAGACGCCACGCGCCGGCCAGGGGGCGCGAGGAGCGGCCGACGCCGCTTCTCTCCGATCATCTGACGGATGGTCAGATCCCGTCGGGCGCGGCACTACGGTGGGATCGATGCGGGTGTTGATCACGGGCATGGGAGGCGAGCTGGGCACCCGGCTGGCCGTCGAGCTCGGCCAGGACCGAGGGATCGAAGCCATCCTCGGACTCGACATCGATCCACCCCGCCGGCGGCACCCGGGCACGTTCCACCGGGTCGATCCGCGTGACCGGGATCGGACCACCGACCTGATCCTCGAGTTCCGACCCACGGCGCTGGTGCACCTGGGCGTGTACGAGCCCTACGCTCGGTCCAGTCCCCGATCGGCCGCCCAGCGCACCGCGGCGGGAACGGTGGCCGCGGTCACCGCCGCGGCCGACGCCGGCGGGCTGGACCGCATCGTCGTGCGGTCCGGCATCGAGGTCTACGGCCGGCGCCGGGGCTCGCCCGTGCGGCCTGACGAGCAGGTGCGGCCCGATCCCACCAGCCCGTTCGGGCGCGAGCTGGTGCATGTCGAGCGCGCCTGCGTCGAGGCTGGTCTGCACGTGGCGGCGCCGGTGACCCGCCTGCGCTTCGCCCCCCTGGTCGGACCCCACTTCCCCAGCCCGCTGGGGCGGTACCTGCGGACGCCGGCCGTCCCCTTCTCGGCCGCGGCCGACCCGCCCTTCTCGTTGCTGCACCAGCAGGACGCGACCGCCGCCCTCCTGGCCGCGGTGCGGCGCCCGGTCGACGGCCCGGTGAACGTCGTCGGCGCAGGCGCGGTCACCGCCACTCAGGCGGCGCGCCTGGGACGGCGCCTACCGGTGCCCGTGGTGGGTCCGGGCTGGTGGGCGGCCCGGCGGTTCAGCGAGCTCTCGGGGGCACCGGTGCCCGACCACGTCCACGAGCTGCTGGTGCGGGGCCGAACGGCCGACGGCACCCGGGCCGGCGAGCTGCTGGGCGTGCGGCCGTCGCGCCCCACGCCCGAGGTCTTGACCGAGCTGTACGCGTGGGCCGAGGTGGTCCAGGTGGCCGAGCCGGGTGCGCAGGCAGCATGAGCAGGTCGGACTTCGCCTTTGACGCGGCCCAGATCGATGCCCTCGATCCTGATCTGGAGCGCAACGATCTGGCCGCTCTGCTCTACCGGCGCCTCTCGGGCCGCTTCGTCATCGACGAGTTCGGTCTCGATCGCGACTTGCTGCGGCTGATCACGCCGCTGGCCCGCCTGCGCTGGCGGGTGGTGGTGGAGGGCGACCGCCACCTCCCCGAGATCGGGCCGGCGCTGCTGGTGCACAACTGCCGAATGGGGCTGTCCGAACCCGCGGCCCTGGCCCTGGCCGTGGCCCGAGCCACCGGGCGGCCCTTGCGTTGGACCGGCGCTCCGGGCCGTGGGCCGCTGGCGCAGCCGTCACGCCAGCTCGGCGGTGTGCCCTCCGATCGGGCGGACGTGCGCAGCCTCCTGCATGCCGGCGAGCTCGTCGGCCTGCCTCTGGCCCGCGAGCCGTTCCACCGGTTCCACGTGCCCGCCGTCCCGTCCATGCCGGTGCAGGTGGCCCTGGAGTTGGGCGTCCCGATCGTGCCGGTGGCCATCAGCGGGCTGGAGGCGGGGCGCCGCTGGAGCGTGCGCATCGGTGTCCCCATCCCCACCCGTCGCCGGCGCGCCACCGGCGAGCCCGACGAGTTGAGCGACGCCACCCGCGAGGCGGTGCGGGCCTTGCTGACCGAGTCGCGGCGGGCCTGGCTCGGCATCGATCGTCGCCGCGCCGGGCGGCACTAGGTTCCCCTGGTGGCCACCGCCCATGCAGCTGACGGCACCCGGTTGCACTACGACGCCTTCGGCACCCGGCGCGGTGAGCCGTTGCTGCTGATCCAGGGACTGGGGGCGGACAGCCGGGGGTGGATCCGCCAGCGGCGTGCGCTGGCCAGTCGCTACCGGTGCATCACCTTCGACAACCGGGGCGCCGGACGCTCTGACCAGCCCGAGGGTCCCTACGACCTCGAGGTCATGGCCGCTGATGCCCTGGCTGTGCTCGATGCCGTCGGCGTCGAACGGGCACACGTGTTGGGCGCGTCCATGGGTGGGGTCATCGCCCAGATCCTCGGTGTCCGGTCCCCTGAGCGCACCCGGTCGCTGGTGCTGGCCTGCACCGCCTGCCACCACCACCAATGGCGTCGGGAGCTGTTGGCGGAGTGGGCGGCGGTGGCCGCCGAGCGGGGCATGGGGGCCTTCGCCCAACATGCCGTGCGTTGGTTGATCGGACCGCGCTCGTTGCGTCGCGTCTGGCCCGCGGTCGGCCTCATCGGTCCGATGGCCATGACCGGCTCACCCAACGCCTTCGTCGCCCAGGTGGAGGCCATCCTGGCCATCGACGACAGCCTGAGTGGCGAGCTGTCCGGGATCACCGTGCCGGCCCTGGCCCTGGTGGGGAGCCAGGACATCCTCACGCCCATGGGCGACAGCGAGGAGCTGGCCGAACGCATCCCGGGGGCCGAGCTGGCCGTGATCCGGGGTGCCGCCCATGGATTCATGCTCGAGCACGGGTCGACGTTCAATCGTACCGTCCTGGCCTTCCTGGACCGCGCCTCGGTCCGGGTGCCGGCCTGAGGCACCCGGACCACCCGCCGGACCAGTGCCGGACCCCCGGGTTCAGCTGAACCGCTCGGCCACCACGTCCACCACACGGCGCCCCGTCTCCAGGGGGGTGGACTCAGCTCGCTCCATGGCGATGCCGGCCGCGATGAGCGTGGAGCCACCCAACGCCAGCCAGCCCCAGGTGGGCACCCCGGCGGTCACCGCCAACGATTCGTGCACGGTGAGGGCCACCAGCAGCGCCGTGCCCGCCAGCAGCGGCGCGATCAGGCGTCGCTGCCCGCCCGTGATCACCGCCACCAGACCGACGCCGCCGGCCACCAGGGCATGGCCGGCTCCGCCCCCGGTGATCCGTTCCACCAGCGCCGCGCCTCCGAGCAGGGCCACGGCCGGCCCGTAGGCCACCCAGGAGCCGACCCCGACCCGCCGCCGAGCCTGCCATCCAGCCACCACCATGGCGAGCGCCACGGGTGCCAGGTAGGGCTCGCTGATGCGGATGTGGTGGTCGACCAGGTGAAGCCAGGTGCCACCGATGACCAGCAGCGCGCCCACCAGTGCCAGGTCCAGTTCGTCCAGGCGCACGGCCCAGACGATGCCGAGCGCGCCCATGGCGATGAGCAGCGTGGCCAGCACCGCACGATCCGGTCCGGCCACGCCGACGGCGACCAGCGCGGCACTGGCCGCCGTGACCCGGCCAGCCCACTGGACCCGGTCGCCGAAGACGTCGTCGAGGCCGGTGGTGATGACCGCCAGGGCCATGGTGGCCAACGCGGCCCAGCCACGACTGGCGCCCGATGCCACGGCCGCTCCAGCCACGGTGAGCGGGATCAGAGCGCCGGCCGCCATCGCCATCCAGCGCCGGGACCCGGCTACCGCGTCGAGCAGGGCCAGGCCGGCCAGCAGACCGGTCAGGAGGGCTACGCCGGCTGGATGCAGCAGCGGGAGGGTGACCAGTGTCAGGCCGGCCGCGGCGCGGGGGATCAGACCGAGACCGGTCAGCCCAGGCGCCACCTCGGCGTTGTCCAGCACCAGGGCGACCGCCCACAGTGCCAGGACGGCACCCAGGTCCACGCCCAGCAGACTCGTCCGTCCGAGGCTGGCCAGCACGGCCCCGGCCACCGGCAGGGTGGTGCTCAGGCCGAGCATCCAGGTGGCCTGCAACTCGGCGTCGTTGCCGACCAACGGGGCACGCACGACGGTGGCCGTCGCCACCACCAGCGCTCCGGCCAGCCCGAGTCCAGCGCACCAAAGGGGATGGGTGGGCGCCGACATGGCCGCCGGGACCGTCAGCACGATGGCCAGCCCCGCCCCGCCCGGGCGCCCCCCCAAGATCAGGAACCCGGCCAGGACCACGGCCGTGACCCCGACCAGGGGCGCCGAGGCAGTGGCCGCGGCCACGACGGCCACCGAGGTGGCGGCGAGGGCCAAGCTGGCGGGGAGCCAGCCGCTGCCCACCAGCAGGGCGATACCCGCGGGCGTGTGGTCAGGCTGGCGTCGCCGCACGTCGGCCACGAACCATGCGGCCAGGCTCAGGCCGCCCGCCACCAGCAGGGCGCCGGACCACGGGGCGGAGGTGCCGGCCAGCCAGTGGTCGGCCAGGCGGACCAGGCCGATCAGCGCCACCGGTCCGATAGCCCAGCCGGCCAGCCCTTCGCCGAGGATGGCCCCGACCCGGGTCGGACGCGACCAGAACGGGTCGGCGGCCGTGGCCCAGGCCACCAGCTCGAACAGCAGGAACAGGGCGGCGGCTCCGACCAGGTCGGAGACACCCCGGTGGACCGTGGCGCTCCATCCGTCGATCAGACCGACCGCGGCGGTCAGCGCGGCGGCCACGACCAGCACCAGGTTGTGGCGCCGGGATGCCTCGCGGCCCAGCACGAACGCGGCCGCGGCGCCAGCCAGCGCGGCGGTCAGACGGGGCGGCGAACCGGTCAGCCCGAGCCGGACCATCACCCCAGGGCCCACCGAGGCCAGGCTGGCGACCGCGGCTGCCAGGGGTCCGAGCCCGACCACAAGTGCCCAGCTGATGGCTCGACGCGACGCGCCGATGCAAGCCGCGGCCACGGCCATGGTGGCCAGGATCACGGGGACGGGCACGGTGTGCTGCGCTCCGAGCCCGATCGCGGCCACCACGGCCGCGGCGGTGGTGGCCCACTCCAACACGCTCGAGCGCTCGACCCGGTCGAGCACCCAGAACGCCGCCGATCCGACCGTTCCTTCGACCAACACCATGGTCGACCAGCCCGCTCCGGCATGCACGGCCACGGCCGCGCTGACCACCGGGATCAAGAAGGCGCCCAGGTGGTAGAGCACCGTGGCGGTGGCCGGCAACGGGCGCCGCAGGGAGCGGCCGGCCAGCAGGGAGGCGCCGCACAGCAGGCCCAGTGCGCTGAGCTTGAGGGCGTCGGGGATGTGATCCCATCGCACGGCCACGAACACCGCGGCGGCCGCCAGCAGGAGGAACGCGCCGGTGGCCGTCACCCATGTGGCCCCGGCCCGGGAGCCGTCGGGGGACCTCGAGCTGGATGGTGGCGCGGCAGGTGGGAGTGGCGGGTTGGCGTTCATGGGTCCAGGGTCGGGCACCGGCCCGGCTCCGGCCATGGGGCCGATCCCCCAATGTTCTCTGGGGACCCCCCAGGGACCGAGGCTGTTGGTCTGCTACTCCAGCCCGTGGTCGAGGGCGTAGCGGACCAGCTGCTGGCGCCGGTTCAGGTGGAGCTTGCCCAGGATGTTGCGGACGTGGTTCTCGACGGTCTTGGTGGAGATGAACAGCTCCTCACCGATCTCTCGGTAGCTGTGTCCCCGAGCCACCAGTTGGAGCACCTCCCGTTCGCGGCGCGAGAGCGGCTGGCTGTCCTCGGTGGCGCGCGACAGCCGTCGGAACTCGCCGAGCACCAGAGCCGCCAGCGCAGGCGAGAACACCGGCTCGCCGTTGGCGGCTCGCCACAGGGCCTGGCGCAGTTCGTCGGGCGGCGTGGACTTGACCAGGTAGCCGACCGCGCCGGCGGCAACCGCGTCGAGCAGGTCCCGTTCGGTCTCCGACACGGTCAGCATGACGATGCGGGTCTTGGTCCCGCACACCCGCGCCACCTCGATGCCACCGCCGTTGGGCATGTGCAGGTCGCACACCACCAGATCCGGCTCGGTGCGTCCGATGACCTCGATGGCCTCGACCGCGTCGCCGGCCTCGCCTACCACGGTGAAGTTCTGGCCGAGGTCGGCTCGCACGCCGCGCCGCCAGATGGGGTGATCGTCGGCCAGCACCACCCGGATCACCCGGGCCGGATCGGACGTGGTCATGGGACCCACAGTCTGACCTCGGCGCCCCGGCCGGGCCGCGACACCACCTCGACCCGTCCGCCCACCTCGTCGATGCGTCCCCGGATGGAGCGGGTCAGCCCCACGCCTTCGGGACTGGTGGCCGGGTCGAACCCGTGCCCGTCGTCCTTGATCGAGCAGAACAGGCCACCCTGGTCGGCCGCCTCGACGTACACCGTGGCGCTGGTGGCCTCGCCGTGCTTGGCCGCGTTGGTCAGTGCCTCGCTCACCGCCCCACCCACGGCGCGGGCCACCGGGTCCGTCACCGCCGGCTCCTCGGCCAGGATCACCTGGGTGCGCAGGCCGTGGGTCCGCTCCACCCGGGCCGAGGCGGCCCGCAGCGTGGATCCCAGACCCGGGTGGAGGGGATCGGCGCCGAAAGGAACTCGCGCAGCTCCAGCTCCTGATCGCGCGCCAGGGCCACGAGCTCGGCGTCGTCGGAACGGCGTTGCACCACGGCCAGCGTCTGGAGCACGCCGTCGTGGAGGGTGCGTGACACCTCTTCGCGCGCCCGCGCTGCGGAGATGGCCAACTCGGCCTCGCGCACCCGCCGGGCCGCGAAGCCGGCCACCGCGCCGGCCAGCGTGAACAGGACCAAGGTGCTGAGGGCGCTGAGGGCCCGGTCGCCGGTCCACGGACCGGCGTCGAAGGCCAGGTCACCCAACCAGTGCACCACACCCAGGCCAGCCCCGGCCCCGGCCCCGGGACGGGTGCCGAAGGCGATCCCCACGGTGAGCACCGCGGCCAGGGGCCAGGCCGAGCCCAGCGACTGGGAGTGGGCGTGGCCGTACACCCACTGGTCGGCGAAGACCAGCAGGCCGGCGATGCCCAGCTCGACGGCGATGGCGCCGGGGTGGAGCAGGACCCCCGGGTTGGCCCGGAGCATCATGGTGGCCCACACCGTGAAGGCCAGGGCCAGGGTGACCAGCGCCACCGCCGCCCACAGGTGGCTGAACCGGTGGCCTCGGGCGTCGACCACCACCAACACGGCCATCCAGATCCAGGTGGCCCAGCGCAGCACGACGACGCCGGTGAGCAGCTCACGGTCGAGAGCCACCTGGTCGCGGGGGCGGCCGACGGAGTCGAACGGCCGCCGCCCGGGCACCATGGGGACGAGCCTAGTCATCGGCCCGGCCCTGGCCGGCGAGTCGCTGCTCGCCGGTCAGGACCCCGGGTCAGCTCTTGAGCCAGATGTCCGGCCACCAGGTCTTGGGTGAGTAGTTGCCGAAGGCGATGGTGGACGGTCCGCCCGGTGAATCGAGTCCCATCACCTTCTTCTGGGCGATGAAGCTGTAAGGCGTGGAGTACAACCAGATGTTGGTGAAGGCGGCGTTGAGCTGCTTGGTCAGATCGTTGTAGGCCGTCTTGCGGATCTTGGCGTAGCCGCTCTGGCGGCCCGTGGTCAGGTCCTGTTCGATCTGGGCGCTGGTGTACTGGGTGAAGTTGATGCTGATGTTGCCCACGCCCTTGGCCGTGGTCGAGGACCAGAAGTAGTAGTCCTGGTCGGGGTCTGCGTAGCCGTAGTTGCGGAAGAAGGCGGCCTGGTAGGCGCCGGTGGCGATCTTGGTGATGTACGCGGTCTGCTCCAGGGTCTCGATGTTGACCGTGATGCCGGCCTGCTTCCACTGCGCCTGGAGCTGCTGGAGGGTACGGGCGTCGTCCACGCTGGGCAGGCCCGAGAGGGTGAAGGTGAGCCCGCTCTGGCCACTGTCCTGGTCGTACTGCGCCACCTCGGACTTGGCCTGGGTCAGGTTGTAGCTGACGTAGCCGTTCTGGGAGGTGGGCATGCCCCACGGGTTGCTGGGCGACCACGGCGAGGACGGCACCACCACGCCCTTGCCGATCTGCTTGGCGATCTGACTGGCGTTGGTGGCGTAGGCCAGGGCCTTGCGGGCGTGGATGTCGTTGAGCGGGTTGGGCTTGCCCCCCACCGTCGGAGCCGTGTTGGGCATGATGAACGTCTGCTCGGTGTCCCAGTCCTTGAGGACCGTGTAGCTGGAGGCCAGGCTGGTGGCGTCGGCCGCGTTGGTCGTGTACTGCATGTTGATGTCGCCGTTCTGCAGCGCGGCCGTGCGGGTCGAGTCGTCGGCGATCACCTTGAACTGGATCTGGTTGAGGTACGGCAGGCCCTGGCCGGTGCGCGGCTTGGCGTTGGTGTCGAGGCCACCCCAGTAGGTGGGGTTCTTCTTCACCGTCAGGGTGTCACCGGGCGTCCAGCTGTCGAAGCTGAAGGGACCGGTGCCGATGGGGTGATTCACCCCGCCGTTGGACGAGTTGATCATGTTCGGGGCCATCATCAGGGAGGACCCACCGGTCATGAAGCTGCTGGGGAAGGCGGCCCAGGGCTGGGTGAGGTCGACCTCGACGCTGGTCGGGCTCAGGGCCTTGACGTCCCTGAACATGGGCCCGATGGCGAGGCCCGACAGGGGGCCCTTGGCGTAGGTGTTGATGTTCAACACCACGGCGTCGGCGTTGAATGGCTCACCATCCTGGAAGGTGACGCCGCTCTGGAGGTTGATCACCCAGCGGTCGAACGTCGTGTTGGGGTACCAGTTCTTGGCCAGCCACGGCTTGGCCCCGCTGTCGGCACCGGTGGTGGCCAACGGCTCGAGGATGGTCGAGCCCTCGAGCGACCCGGTGTCGGCCCACTGGTCCAGAGCCGGGCTCCAGCCGTTGGTCTCGGCCCGGACCCCGACCACGAGGCTCCCGCCGCTCTGCGGCTTGGCCGTGGTGCCGGCCTGGGTGGAGGTGGTGGCGGCCTGTTTGGAGGAGCTGCTGCCACAGGCCGCAGCCGTGAGAGCCACCACGACGGCGATGGCGACCAACCCGAGCATGGCGCGGGTCGGACTTTCGAACGTGGCTCGCTGGTCTGATTGCATGCAGATCCCCCTGCCGCCGATGGTGTGTTGTTCCGATCGGCCGGAGACCCGCGGATGTGAAGGTTTTCGCTTCAGCGCCCGCCGGCGACACGCACCGCGTCGATCAGGTAGTCGGAAGCGGCGATGAGTGCGGCGCCGGCCTCGGACCCGGCCACGTCCTCGAGTGCGGCTGCCGCGTCGTCGGCGTAGGTGCGGGCCACGTCCAGCGCGCCATCGACCTGGCCACTGGCTCGGACCAGCGAACGGGCCTCGTCACGCTCGGCGTCGCTCAGCGGTGCACCCAGCAGGCCGGCCAGCTGGTCTGCCTCGGGACCACCGGCGGACAGCACGCGAATCACGGGAAGCGTGTAGACGCCCTGGACCAGGTCGTTGCCAGCCGGTTTGCCCAGCTCGGCATCGGTGGCCACCACGTCGAGGATGTCGTCCACGATCTGGAACGCCATGCCGTAGCTGTGGCCGAAGCGGGTCAGCTGGTCGATGACGGGACGGTCCAGGTCGGCCACGATGCCGCCGATGCGACAGGCTGTGGACAGCAGCGACGCGGTCTTGCCGGTGATCGAGGCCAGGTAGCTCTCCTCGGCGCGGGTCGGGTCGAAGGTGCTCTGCAGCTCGAGCATCTGGCCTTCGCACAGCCGGGCGATGGTGGCGGCCAGCAGCCCGGCCACCTCGGTTCCCAGGTCGGCCGCGATCTCCGACGCTCGGGCCAGCAGGTAGTCGCCGGCCAGGATGGCCTTGAGGTTCCCCACCGGGCGTTGACCGTGTCGACCGTGCGCCGTGTGGAGGCGTCGTCGATCACGTCGTCGTGGTACAGCGACCCCAGGTGCACGAGCTCGACAGAAACCGCGCCCATGACCACCTCGGGGGCGGCCGGGTCCATCTCGGGTCGGGCGGTGGCCGCCGAGGTCACCGAGAAGGCCGGGCGGACCCGCTTGCCCCCGGCGTTGATCAGATGGCTGGCGATCTCGGTGAGGAAGGGATCCTCCGCCACCACCGCGCCCCGTAGCTCGGCCTCGACCCGCGCCAGGTCGTCCATGAGGATCGGAACCTGGAGGAGGGGGTTGGAGGCGGCCACCGCCGCCACGTTAGGCGGCCCCAACCAGGTTTCGGAAACCCTGTCGATGGTTGGCCGGGGATCCGCCCGGAGATGGGGCCGGTCATCGGTCACCTCATGGCGCCGTCGTGGCCGCCGACAGGAGGGATGTGCCCTGGCCCGAGCCGGCGGGAGGGACCTCCGACAGAGGTGCTCTCCGTACGGTGCGATCCAGGGGGAGGTGGTTACACTTGGTCCACCATCCCCAGCCCGAACCTCAGGCTGGCGGAGCCCTCCGAGGGAGGCAGTCCTTGTTCGAACGATTCACCGACCGGGCCCGCCGTGTCGTCGTCCTCGCCCAGGAAGAGGCGCGGCTGCTCAACCACAACTACATCGGGACCGAGCACATCCTGCTCGGGCTGATCCACGAGGGCGAAGGCGTCGCGGCCAAAGCCCTCGAGTCGCTCGGCATCTCGCTCGAGGCCGTGCGCAGCCAGGTCGAGGAGATCATCGGCCAGGGCGGCTCGTCGCCGTCGGGGCACATCCCGTTCACGCCCCGGGCCAAGAAGGTCCTCGAGCTGTCGCTGCGCGAGGCGCTCCAGCTGGGCCACAACTACATCGGCACCGAGCACATCCTGCTCGGCCTCATCCGTGAGGGCGAGGGTGTGGCCGCCCAGGTGCTGGTCAAGCTGGGCGCCGACCTGAGCCGGGTGCGCCAACAGGTCATCCAGCTGCTGTCGGGCTACTCGGGTCCCGGCGGCCAGGAGAAGGCCGGCGCCACCGCCGGTGGCTCGGGCGAGGCCACCCCGTCGGGGTCGCTGGTGCTCGACCAGTTCGGGCGAAACCTCACCCAGCTGGCGCGCGACAAGAAGCTCGATCCGGTGATCGGGCGCGCCCGCGAGACCGAGCGGGTCATGCAGGTGCTGTCGAGGCGCACCAAGAACAACCCGGTGCTGATCGGCGAGCCGGGCGTGGGCAAGACGGCCATCGTCGAGGGTCTGGCCCAGGCCATCGCGGCCGACAGCGTCCCCGAGACCCTGCACAACAAGCAGCTCTACACGCTCGACCTGGGTGCGCTGGTGGCCGGTAGCCGCTACCGGGGCGATTTCGAGGAGCGCCTCAAGAAGGTGCTCAAGGAGATCAAGACCCGCGGCGACATCATCCTGTTCATCGACGAGCTGCACACCCTGGTGGGCGCCGGCGCGGCCGAAGGGGCCATCGACGCCGCCTCCATCCTCAAGCCCATGTTGGCCCGCGGCGAGCTGCAGACCATCGGTGCCACCACCCTCGACGAGTACCGCAAGCACCTCGAGAAGGACGCCGCGCTCGAGCGCCGCTTCCAGCCCATCAAGGTGGAGGAGCCGTCGGTGGCCCACACCATCGAGATCCTCAAGGGCCTGCGCGACCGGTACGAGGCCCATCACCGGGTGACGATCACCGATCAGGCCCTGGTGGCTGCGGCCAACCTGGCCGACCGCTACATCTCCGATCGGCACCTGCCCGACAAGGCCATCGACCTCATCGACGAGGCCGGGTCGCGCCTGCGCATCAAGCGCATGGAGACCCCGCCCGACTACAAGGAGCTCGAGAACCAGCTGGCCCAGGTCGTCCAGCAGAAGAAGGAGGCGGTCGAGGCCCAGCGCTACGAAGAGGCGGGCAAGCTGCGCGACCGCGAGAAGGAACTGCTCGACGAGAAGGAGACCAAGGAGCGCGAGATCAAGGACTCGGGCATCGACCTGTTCGACGAGGTCGACGAGGAGTCCATCGCCGAGGTCCTCTCCATCTGGACGGGCATCCCCGTCTACAAGCTGACCGAGGCCGAGACGGCCAAGCTGCTGCGCATGGAGGACGAGCTGCACAAGCGGGTCATCGGCCAGGAGGACGCCATCAAGGCGGTCAGCCAGGCCATCCGCCGCACCCGGGCCGGCCTCAAGGACCCCAAGCGCCCCAGCGGCTCGTTCATCTTCCTGGGCCCCTCGGGCGTGGGCAAGACCGAGTTGGCCAAGACGCTGACCGAGTTCCTGTTCGGCGACGAGCAGTCGCTCATCCAGCTCGACATGTCCGAGTACATGGAGAAGCACACGGTCAGCCGGCTGGTGGGCTCGCCCCCCGGCTACGTGGGCTACGAGGAGGGTGGCCAGCTCACCGAGGCCGTGCGACGCAAGCCCTTCTCGGTGGTGCTGTTCGACGAGATCGAGAAGGCCCATCCCGACGTGTTCAACACGCTGCTGCAGATCCTCGAGGAGGGTCGCCTGACCGACTCGCAGGGCCGTTCGGTCGACTTCCGCAACACCGTGCTGATCATGACCTCCAACCTGGGCACCCAGGATCTGCGCAAGGCCAACCTGGGCTTCTCCAAGGCCGACGAGGCCGTCAGCTACGAGCGCATGAAGGAGAAGGTCAACGATGCGCTCAAGGTGCACTTCCGGCCCGAGTTCCTGAACCGGATCGACGACACGATCGTCTTCCACGAGCTGTCCAAGAGCGAGGTGACCCAGATCGTCGACCTGATGATCAAGCGGGTGACCAAGCAGCTCGAGGGCCAGGGCCTCGGTCTCGAGCTGACGCCGGCGGCCAAGACGCTGCTGGCCGACAAGGGCTACGACCCCACGTTGGGGGCCCGTCCGCTGCGTCGGGCCATCCAGCGCCTGGTGGAGGACGCCTTGTCCGAGCGGCTCCTGTGGAAGGAGTTCCGAGCGGGGGAGACCATCGTGGTCGACGCCGAGGTCGACCCCGAGTCGGCTTCGGGCGAGATGGTGATGACGTTCCATGCCATCGAGGGCTTCGAGCCTCCGCCGGTCGAGATGGTTGAGGCCGGCCCCACCGAATAGTCCACGTCGCTGGTCGTGGCCCGGCTTCGACCGGGCCACGATGAGCGCTACGTTGACCCGCCGTGCCCCTCTCCCGCCTCCAGCCGCGTCGCGTCGGGCGTGCGCTGCTGGTGCTGGTCTGCGTCGTGGCCCTGGCTGGCTGCCAGGTCAAGGTGCTGGTGGACACCACGGTCGAACCGGACGGATCGGGCACCATCACCGTGTCGGTCGGCCTCGACGCTGCCGCGCTGTCCCAGGTGGGCGATCTGTCGTCCCAGCTGCGGGTCGGCGATCTCGAGGCCGCTGGGTGGAAGGTGACCGGCCCGGCCCGTGCGGCCGATGGCTACACCTGGGTGCGCGCCTCCAAGCCGTTCGCCGATCCGGGTCAGGCCACCGCGGTGATGAACGAGGTGAACGGGGCGGACGGTGCCTTCCGGGACTGGCACGTGTCGCACTCGTCGTCGCTGTGGTCGACGGACTGGAAGGTGCAGGGCACGGTCGACCTGCGCAAGGGGATGCAGACCTTCAGCGATCCCAAGTTGAACCAGGCTCTGGGCGCCAACGGCTACGACTCGATGATCTCCCAGATCGAGAAGCGCGAAGGGCGCCCGATCTCCGACATGGTCGACGTCCGGGTGAGCGTGGAGCTGCCCGGGGCCGCCAAGGTGTACGCGCCCAAGCTGGCCGATGGCCAGACGACCGCGGTGGCGGTGACCCACACCAAGGTCAGCCCGGCCGTCGGGGTGGCGGTCGTGATCGCCGCGGCCGTGCTGGCTGCCCTGGCCCTGGTCGTGCTGCGCCGGCGCTTCGTCCGCCACCACCGGCGCTACCAGGCCCGACACTGACCCGCGGGCGCCCTCGGATGTCACAGGGGCTGGCTAGGGTCGGGCGATGCCCAAGACCCGGTCGGTGTTCCGGTGCCAGGAGTGCGGCGGTCCGAGCCCCAAGTGGGTCGGGCGCTGCCCGTCGTGTGGCGAGTGGAACACCCTGGTCGAGGAGCTCGACGGTGGCGACGAGGTGGTCGTGGTCCCGCCCGGCGGACGGGCGGTGCCCATCGCCGAGGTCGACTCCGCCGAGTGGCAGCCGCGCTCCACTGGCTCCGAGGAGATCGACCGGGTGCTCAGCGGTGGCCTGGTGCCCGGTTCGGTGACCCTGGTCGGTGGCGAACCAGGGGTGGGCAAGTCCACCCTGCTGCTGCAGGTGGCCTCCTCGGTGGCGCAGACGGGCGCCACCGTCCTCTACATCGCCGCCGAGGAATCGCCCCAGCAGGTGCGGTTGCGGGCCGAGCGGCTGGGCACCCTGGCCCCCAACCTGTACTTGGCCAGCGAGACGGCGCTGCCCAACTTGCTGGCCCAGATCGAGGAGATCGCCCCCGACCTGCTCGTGGTCGACTCCATCCAGACCATCTTCGAGCCGGCCCTGTCCTCGGCGCCGGGCTCGGTGGCCCAGGTCCGCGAGTGCACCGCCCGGTTGGTTCGGCTGGCCAAGAGCCGCGACCTGGCCACCGTCCTGGTGGGCCACGTGACCAAGGACGGCGCGCTGGCCGGTCCCCGCGTGCTCGAGCACGCGGTCGACACCGTGCTCTCCTTCGACGGCGACCGCCACCACGCCCTGCGGCTGCTGCGGGCCACCAAGCACCGGTTCGGGACCACCGACGAGCTCGGGCTGTTCGAGATGGGCGACTGCGGCCTGCGGGCCGTGCCCGATGCCAGCGGGCTGTTCCTGGCCGACCGACGCCCCGGCGTGTCGGGGTCGGCAGTGGTGCCCACCATCGAAGGCCACCGGCCCCTGCTGGTCGAGGTGCAGGGGCTGGTGGTCGCCTCGTCGCTGCCGTCGCCTCGTCGCTCGACCCAGGGCCTCGACGGCGGGCGCCTCCCGATGCTGCTGGCCGTGCTGGCCCGGCGGGCCGCCACCGACCTGGGCGGGCTCGACGTCTACGCGCTGGCCGTGGGCGGGGTCAAGGTCGTCGATCCCGGCGCAGATCTGGGGGTGGCCCTGGCCCTCGCCTCCTCGCTGCACGACGTGGCGCTCCCCGACGGGCTGGTGGTGGTGGGCGAGATCGGGTTGGGCGGCGAGCTGCGGCAGGTGGCCCAGTGCCATCGCCGGCTGACCGAGGCGATGCGGCTGGGGTACCGCCGGGCCATCGTTCCCCGGCTCTCGCCAGAGGCGCCGGCGGGCGTCGACGTGTTGCGGGCCGCGACGCTGGCCGAGGCCCTGGATGCGGTCGGCATCGGCCGGATCGGCCCGGGGTCGGCCGGGTAGACTTCCGGGGTGACCCGCCGGCGAAGCGACGCGCTGCTCGAGGCCCTGGCGGTGGTCGCCCCCGGCAAACCGCTGCGTGAAGGTCTCGACCGGGTGCTGCAGTCGAAGATGGGCGCGCTGATCGTGGTGGGCGACGGCCCCGAGGTGCTCAACATCTGCTCCGGGGGCTTCCTGCTCGATGCCGCCTTCAGCCCGCAACGCCTCTCCGAGCTGGCCAAGATGGACGGCGCCATCATCCTGGCGCCCGACGCCAGCCGCATCGCCCGGGCCAACGTGCACCTGGTGCCCAATCCGAACGTGCCCACGTCCGAGACCGGCACCCGCCACCGCACGGCCGAGCGGGTGGCGCGCTCGATCGACGTGCCCGTGGTGTCGGTGTCCGAGGAACTGGGGATCATCGCCTGCTACGTGGGCGACCAGAAGCACCCGCTGGAGAACATCCCGCGGCTGCTCAACCGGTCCAACCAGGCGCTGCAGACCCTCGAGCGCTACCGCGCCCGCCTCGAGGAGGTGTCGGCCAACCTCTCGGCCCTCGAGATCGAGGACTTCGTCTCGCTCCGCGACGTGCTGGTGCTGCTGCAGCGCACCGAGATGGTCCTGCGCATCGCCGAGGAGATCGATGAGTACGTGGTCGAGCTCGGCACCGACGGGCGCCTGGTCCGCCTCCAGCTCGAAGAGGTGCTGGGCACCACGGCCGACGAGCGCCGCTCGGTCGTGCGCGACTACTTCACCAGCGATCCGGACTGGAGCCTCGACGACGCCATGGACGCGCTGGCCCGACTCGACACCGAGTCCCTGGTCGACCTGCGGGGCGTGGGCGAGGTGCTGCACCTGCCCGAGGGCACCAGCGATCTCGATCTGGGCCTCGAGCCTCGCGGCTACCGATTGCTGTCGCGGATCCCTCGCATCCCCGAGCAGGTCATCGACCGCATCGTCGACCACTTCGGTGCACTGTCGAAGATCATGCGGGCCACCATCGACGACCTCGACGACGTCGAAGGCGTGGGGGAGAACCGGGCGCGGGCCATCAAGGAGGGCCTGTCGCGTCTGGCCGAAGCCAGTCTGCTCGACCGCTTCGCCTGACCTACCAGCTCGGAAATTGGGCATCTTTGCGGCCGGATTCCGGCCGCAAAGATGCCCAGAATCCGGTGAAGGGACGGGGCAGGGAGGTAGAACGGGCGGATGCGCATCGAGCTGACCAATGGCACGCCGGCCGAGCTGGCCCGGCCCGTCGACGGTGAGGCCACCGGCGGGGTGGTGCTGTGCCCCGACATCATGGGTCTGCGCCCGCTGTTCGACGAGATGGCGCAACGGCTGGCCGACGACCACGGCTGGGTGGTGGTGTCGCCCGAACCCTTCCCCGGCCGCGAGCATCTCGAGCTGTCCGAGCGCATGGCTGCGGTCGGCGGTCTCGACGACCTGGTGGCCCTGAGCACGATGCAGCGGGCCGCGGATGCCACGGGCATGGAGCGGGTGAACGTGATGGGCTTCTGCATGGGCGGCATGTGGGCGTTGAAGGCATCGGCCACCGGGCGCTTCAGTCGGGCGGTGTCGTTCTACGGCATGATCCGGATGCCCGAGCACTGGCAGAGCCCGACCATGGGTGACGCCATCGACTTCGTCACGGCTCCGTCGGCCTGCCCGGTGCTCGAGCTGGTGGGCAGCGAGGACCCGTTCGTGCCCATGGCCGACATCGCCGACCTCCAGGCGGTCGACGCCGCGGTGGTGATCTACGAGGGCGCCGACCACGGGTTCGTGCACGACGCCAGCCGTCCCACGCATCGGGCCGAGGACGCGGCCGACGCCTGGTCCCGGGCAATTGGATTCCTGAGCCACCTAGCCCTCGGGTGGGCCGAGGAGGGTCGGTCAGCGGGCTCTTCGTTCGAGCTGTTCGCGGTTGGTGATGCGGTAGCGCCGATCGCTCTGTTCGATCCAGCCCAGGCGGATGAAGGAGGCGATCGCCTTGTTCACCCGCTCGCGAGACGCCCCCACCATGCCGGCCAGCTCCTCCTGGGTGACCGGCAGCGAGAACTCGTCGGCGTGGCCCGAGAGCTCGAGCAGGCGCTTGGCGGTGCGCCCGGTGACGTCGAGGAACACCGAATCGGCCAGTGCCTCGTCGGTGTTGCGGATGCGCGCGGCCAGCAGTGCCACCACCTTCCACAGCAACGCCGGCCGCCCCTCGTAGAGGCGCCGGAGCGGCTCGTAGGGCAGGGCGATGACCTCGGAGGGCTCGAGCGCCCGGGCTTCGGCCGATCGGGGCAGGTTGTCGAACAGGGGCATCTCGCCGAACAGGTCGCCGCGCTCCATCAGGGCCAGCACCGACTCCCGACCGTCGATCGAACGGTTGGCGATGACCACTCGACCGGACACCACGACGAAGAGCTCGTGGGGTTCGTCGTTCTCGCTGAACAGCAGATCGCTCCGGTTCAGGACGCGCACGGCCGCCGCGGCGGCAATGGCATCGACCTCGTCAGGTTCCAGATCGGCGAACAACTCCAGGGACGCCAACAGGTCACGCTCGGGCACCCGGCGATGCTATCGGGGCACTGGCGACCACGTCGGCGTGCGACGCCGACATCGGCTCGGGCTCATTTGTGGACCGGCGCCCCGATCCCTAGCCTGGAAAGGCATCTGGTCGCATTCTTCGTTTCGGGAGTTCCATGTCCTTCGAAGTGGGTGACAAGGTCGTATACCCCCACCATGGCGCGGCGGTCATCGAACGCCGCGAGATGAAGTTCGTGTTCGGCGAGGAGAAGGAGTACCTGGTGCTGCGCCTGGCCTACGGGGACCTCATGTTGTCGGTGCCCACCGACAACACCGACGAGGTCGGCCTGCGCGACGTCATCAACGACGAGGAGGTCGAGGAGGTGTTCGCCGTCCTGCGCAAGAAGGAGGCGCGGATGCCCACCAACTGGTCTCGTCGCTTCAAGAACCACGTCGAGAAGCTGAAGTCGGGTGACATCTATCAGGTGGCGGAGGTGGTTCGGAACCTGTCGTTGCGCGAGAAGGACAAGGGCCTGTCGGCCGGTGAGAAGCGGATGCTGGCCAAGGCCCGCCAGATCCTGGTGTCGGAGCTGACCTTCGCCATCAACGTGTCCGAGGGCGAAGCCGAAGCCAAGCTCGACGAAGCGCTGGCCTGAGCGCCGCGCCCCACTCGACCATCCCATGGCGAGGTCCGCATGAGCGTCTGGGCGGTCGTGGTGGCCGCCGGCGACGGCCAGCGGTTCGACCCGGTGCGGCTCAAACAACGCGAGAAGGTCGGGTCGTGGCGGGTCCAGGATCTGTCCATGCGGGCGGCGCGATCGATCGCTGCCGGTGTCGTGCTCGTCACCCGCCCCGAGTTCGTGGACGAGCCCCAGCCCCTTGCCGATCGCGTGGTGGCGGGTGGAAGCACTCGGTCGGCTTCGGTCCGCTGCGGTCTCGACGCGGTGCCTGACAGCTGCGACATCGTGGTCGTCCACGACGCCGCACGGCCCCTGGCGTCGGTCGAGCTGTTCGAGGCCGTCGTCGGCGCCGTGCAGGCCGGTGCCGACGCGGCCATCCCCGCGGTGGCGGTGTCCGACACGATCAAGCGGGTGGCGGACGGCCAGGTGGCCCAGACGATCGATCGGGAAGGCCTGGTGGCGGTGCAGACCCCGCAGGCGTTCCGCATCGGCGCCCTGCGCGCCGCCCACGCCACTGGCGCCGAGGCCACCGACGACGCCGCCCTGGTCGAAGCTGCAGGTGGCCGGGTCGTGGTCGTGGCCGGCGATCCCGCCAACCTCAAGATCACCACCAAGGACGACCTGGCCGTGATCGGGATGCGTATGCGCTGAGGCGCCCCGTCGGGTGCCCCGCCGAGGGGCAGGTATCCGCACCGAGTAGCTTGCCGGGGATGTCCATCCGTGTCGGCCTCGGCTTCGACGTGCACGCGTTCAGCGACGAGCCTGATCGGGTGCTGCGCCTGGGCGGGGTTCCGTTCGCGGGTCAGCGGGGGCTGATCGGCCACAGCGATGCCGACGTGGTGGCCCACGCCTGTGCAGATGCGCTGTTGGGGGCGGCCGCGCTCGGCGACCTGGGCAGCCACTTCGCAGACACCGATCCCGAGTGGGCAGGGGCCGACAGCCTGGTGCTGTTGCGTTCGGCCTGCGAACGGGTTCGGGCGCGGGGTTGGCAGCCGGTGAACGTGGACTGCGCGGTGGTCCTCGAGGTGCCCAAGGTGGCCCCGCACCGGGTCGAGATGGAGGAGCGCCTGAGCTCGGCGGTGGGCGCACCGGTCTCGGTCAAGGCCAACCGGGCCGAGGGTCTGGGTGCCATCGGTCGGGGTGAAGGGATCGCCTGCTACGCCGTGGCACTGGTGGAGACGTTGTGAGCCCGGCTCGCAAGTCCCCCCGCTCGTCGTCGACGCGAGGCCCCAAGCCACCGCCCAAGGCGGCGCGGGGCCGGGGCGCCTCGTCCCGGGCCAAGACGACCGGCGCGGCCAAGCCGGCCCGTTCGGTGGCGGCCGACAAGGCAGTGGCCGCCCGCCAGGCGCGCCATGCGGCGGCCTCGGTTCGCAAGTCGGACCGTCCCGGCAGTTCGACGCGCTCGGGCCGAGGCGGGCGTTCCGGGGGGTCCTCCGGGCGTGGCGGCGATCCGCTGGTCGATCCGGCGCACCGGCCCCAAAGGTCTGGGCGGTGATCAGGTGGAGGGTCGTCAGGCCGTCCGGGAGCTGCTGCTGGCCGGCACCCGACGCGTGCGTGAGGTGTGGATCGCGGCCGACCAGGACGATTCGGCGGTGCTCGACGACATCGCGGAGCTGGCCCAGAGCGTGGGCGTGCCCGTCCAGGACGTGACCCGCACCAAGCTCCACTCGGTGGCGCGCACCGAATCGCCTCAGGGCGTCCTGGCCCGAGCCGACGAGCTGCCCGAGACCGACCTGGACGACCTGGTGATCACCACCAAGGGTGCTTCGCCGCCCTTCCTGCTGGCCACCGACGGCATCACCGATCCGGGGAACCTGGGCGCCCTGCTGCGTTCGGCCGAGTGCGCGGGTGTGACCGGGGTGGTCCTGCCCCGGCATCGGGCCGTGCACATCACGCCCACGGTGACCAAGGCGGCGGCGGGTTCGATCGAGTACCTGCGCTTCGCCCTGGTCGGGGGACTTCCCACCGCCATCCGTCACCTCCAGGAGGCCGGTGTGTGGGTGGTGGGACTCGACGCGGGAGGCGCCCGTCGGCTGTTCGATCTGGCGGTTGCCGATCGTCCGATCGCCCTGGTGCTGGGAGCGGAGGGAGCCGGGTTGTCGCGCCTGGTCCGCGAGCGGTGCGACGAGGTGGTGTCGATCCCGATGGGAGGCCAGCTCGGCTCGCTGAACGTGGCCGCGGCCGGGGCGGTGGCCTGCTTCGAGGTGGCTCGACGCCGCCCGGTCCGATGACGGCGCCCCGGTCGATGACGGCGCGACTGGTCGGCCTGATCGCGCTGGTGAGCGCGCTGGTCTTGGTGGGCGGGGCCTGCAGCCCCACCAACCGGTCCACCTCGTCGACCTCGACGGTCGGGAAGCAGACCACGCTGCCCCGGACCAAGGGCTACACCTGCCACGATCCGGTGGGTGACATCAGTCTGGACCCGTCGGCGGCCGGCAAGCTGACCGAGCCCGCGGGCATCGACATCGTGGAGGCCTCCGCCCTGGTCAAAGGTGACGCCCTGGCGGTCAGCTTCACCAGCAACGGTCCTATCGCCGCGGTTGCTCAGCCGCTGTTCGACGTGCAGCAGGGCGATCCGTCGACCGCGCCCGACCTCAGCTTCGAGCTGCGGGCCCAGCCCGTGGATGCCGCCAACCCGGCCGGCCCGTGGAACGTGGTGCTGCACACCTTCAAAGGTGGCAACGAAGCCAAGACCGACCTGGCCGCACCGGTCATGGTGCAGGGCAACACGCTCTCGTACCAGGTGCCGCTCAGCCAGGTTCCGGCCGTGGTCAGCCTGCAGTGGCAGTTCGGTAGCAGCAGCGTCCAGCCCAACGGCTCGGTGCCCTACGACGACTGCAGCAGCTTCACCGCCACGACGACGACTGGCTAGGCCCTTCGGTGGGCACGACTGCCATTGGCTTTGGCCCTCCGGTCGGTCGAGCCTCCCAGCGGGCGGGCTTGTCCCCTCTGGGTGTCAACGGTCCGGCGGCTCCGTCCTGGGGGCCTGCGCCTCTTGCGAACCCGGCGTCGGCAAACCTTCGACCGGCGAGCGGCGTCTAGCTGGAGTTGAGGGCCCGCCACACCTTCTCGGGGGTGGCCGGCATGTCCAGGTGGCGCACGCCCAGATGGGACAGGGCGTCGACCACGGCGTTGTGCACGGCCGGGGTGGACCCGATGGTGCCCGATTCGCCGATGCCCTTGGCGCCCAGGGCGTTGAGGGGTGTGGGCGTCTCCATCACCACCCGCTCGAACAGGGGGAGCTCTGGTGCCGAGATCACCGTGTAGTCGGCGAAGGTGGCGGTGAGGGGGTTGCCGTCGTCGTCGTAGCGAACCTCTTCGTAGATGGCTTGTGCCGCACCCTGGGCCAGGCCGCCGTGGACCTGGCCCTCGGCCAGCATGGGGTTGAGGATCACCCCGGCGTCGTCGACGGCCACCAGCCGAACCAGGCGCACCTCGCCGAGCTCGGGATCGATCTCCACCACCGCCAGGTGGGCGCCGAAGGGGAAGGTGGCCTTGGCCTCGGCCAGGTCCGACAGCCCGGAGAGGGGATCCTCGCCCTCCACGCCGAGCTCTTCCCACCCCAGGCCGATGCTCGGGCTGCCGGCCACGTGGAAGCGCCCTTCGTCGCGGTCCAACACGATGTCCTCGCGGGCCGCCTCGAGCAGGTCGGCGGCCCGTTGGCGGGCCAGCTCGAGCAGCTTGCCCGAGGCGTCGTGCACGGCGGCACCGGCCAACTGCACCGAACGCGAGCCGCCGGTCACCGAACCGGTGGGGATCACGTCGGTGTCGCCGTGGATGACCTCGACCCGGTCCATGGGGATGCCAAGGCGGTCGCTCACCAGCATGGCCCAGGCCGTGTGGTGGCCCTGGCCGTAGGGGTTCGAGCCGGTCTTGACCAGCACGGTGCCGTCGGGACGCAGCTGGACCTCGCCGTACTCGGCTCCGCCCCCGGTGACCTCGACGTAGACGGCCAGGCCGATGCCCATGAGCGTCGGATCCCCGGCGGCGCGTCGGTGGGCCTGCTCGGCCCGCAGCTCGTCGTAGCCCGCCGTCTCCAGCAACAGGTCCAGGGCGCGGCTGTAGTCGCCGCTGTCGTACTCGGTGCCGGTCGGGGTGGTCACTGGGAAGGCGTCGGCCGACAACAGGTTGCGGCGCCGCACCTCGGCCGGGTCCATGCCGATCTCGGTGGCGTAGCGGTCGATCATGCGCTCCAGGCAGGCGGCGGCCTCGGGCCGACCGGCTCCGCGGTAGGCCACCAGCGGGGTGGTGTTGGTGACCACGCTGGTGGCCGAGAACTCGACGTCGCCCATCTCGTAGACCCCGGTGGTCATCATCCGGGTCATGTAAGGCAACACCGCGCCCATCGCCGGATAGGCGCCGGAGTCCTGCACCACCGTCAGCCGGTAGGCGGTGATGTGGCCGTCGCGCGTCCCACCCAAGGTGGCCACCTGGCGCTGAGCCCGACCGTGGCCCATGGCCACCATGTTCTCGCTGCGGGTCTCGAACCACCGCACCGGTCGTCCCACGCGTCGGGACAGATCGCCCAGCAGCAGCAGCTCAGGGGTCGAACCCGCCTTGGCCCCGAAGCTGCCACCGACGTCGGGGCAGACCACCCGGACCTCGCTCTGGTCGAGCCCGTAGACCTCGGCGATGGCGTCGCGGATGGGATGTGCACCCTGGCAGGACTGGTACTGGATGAGCCGGCCGCCCTCCCACCACGCCGCCCCCGACCGTCCCTCGATGGGGCTGGGCGCCAGGCGTTGGTTGACCATCTCCTGGGTCACCACCACCTCGCAGCCCGAGAAGTCGACCGGAGCTCCCGAGTGGTGCAGCGTCCACACCACGTTGGTGCCGGCCTCGGCGAACAGGACGATCTCGTCGGCGGTGGCGGCGCCCGGGTCGACCAGCGGCGGTCAGCGGTTCGTAGTCGACGAACACGGTCTCGGCGGCGTCGGGGCCCTGGGCCCGGGTCTCGGTCACGATGGCGACGATCGGCTCGCCCACGAACCGCACGGTGTCGCGAGCCAGGAGCGGTCGGGTCATGGCCGCGTTGAACATGGGCATCAACGCGCCCAGGTCGGCCAGGTCCAGCTCGGCCGCGGTGACCACGGCCAGGACGCCGGGCATGGTGCGGGCCTCGTCCACGTCGATGGACACCAGGCGGGCGTGGGCCATGGTGGCGCGCACATAGGTGACGAAGGCAGCGTCGGGCAGGTCGAGATCGTCGACGTAGGTGCCGCCGGTGGTGAGCAGCGCCGGGTCCTCCCGACGCAGCACGCGGTGACCGAGGATGCTCATGGCGCCCGACGCTATCGGCTGACGGTTCGGTCGGGTGCGGTTCGAAGATTCGTGCTGACCTGGCCGAGCGCGCCGGGCCGGCTGTGCCCTAGAGTCAGCATCCATGACGACACCGGTCGAATACATCGTGATCGAGTTCCCCGGCAACCAGTTCAATGGCGATGTCGTGCCGGCGCTGGCCGAACTGATCGACAACGGCACCGTGCGACTCATCGACCTGCTGTTCGTGACCAAGGACACCTCGGGCGCCGTGGGCTGGTTCGAGCTGGGCGATCTCGACTCCGAGGTGGCCCAGGCCTTCGAGCTGCTCGAAGGTGAGATCGGCGGACTGGTCAGCGAGGAGGACGCTCAGGAGGTGGCCACCAACCTGTCCCCGGACAGCTCGGCCGCCATCCTGGTGTGGGAGAACACCTGGGCCGAGCGCTTCGCCCAGGCCGTGGTGGGATCGTCGGGCCGGGTGGTGGCCCACGAGCGCATCCCTGCGGAGGTGGTCGCGTTGGCGATGACCGCCCTCGAAGAAGCCTGAGGCCGAGTGCCCAGATCCACGACGAGATCGACGACCAGTAGATCGAGAGGATTGCCATGCCCCTGATGCGACGAGGTGTCGGACGTGTAGGACGACCAGGAGTGGTCGGGACCGTGGCCCGGACCGCGGTGGTGGCCGGTACGGCCACCGCAGTGGTGGGCGGCGTGTCGCGCCACCAGGCCAACAAGGCCGCGACGCAGCAGCAGGCTGCGGCCTACCAGGCCGAGCAGGCCGTGCCGCCGCCCCCGGCCCAGCAGGTCGTGTATGCCGCGCCGGCGCCGCCTCCCGCCGCCGAGGCTCCCAGCGAGGACTCGACCCTGGCCCAGCTCAAGCAGCTCGGCGAGCTCCACACCAGCGGGGTGCTGACCGACGACGAGTTCGCGGCCCAGAAGGCCAAGATCCTCGGCAGCTGAGGACGGGTCGGAGCGTCCTTAGACTGACGCCATGAGCGAGCAGAGCGACCAGGCCATCCTCGACCAGATCCACGGGCTCATGGTCGAGGAGCACCAGCTTTCTCAGGCCAACGTGGGTGGTGGCGGCGCGCCGGGCGTGGCCCAGCGCCTCGGTGAGGTCGACGTCGAGATCGACCGCCTGTGGGATCTCATCCGCCAGCGGCGGGCCCGCCGACGCGCCGGTGAGGATCCCGACGGTGCCAGCCTGCGACCGGCCGGCACGGTCGAGGGCTACCAGCAGTAACCGCCCAGCGGCGAGGTCCTCCGGGCTGCGTCGCACGGCCGGATCACACGACGACGATGTCGACCACGTCACCCAGGGCTTCCACGTCGGCGCCGTTGCGCGTGTGGAGCGGCAGTCCAGCCGCGCGAGCCGTCGCCGCGAATCAGCAGGTCAACAGCTCGCGTGCCGCGCGACTGCTTCCATGTATGTGTCTTGGGCACCTGCCGGCAGCCCGACTTGCAGGTCATCGTCAACGACCACTGTCTCGCTCATCACACTGGAGCCCGGGGTGGGATTCGAACCCACGACATCCGCTTTACAAGAGCGGCGCTCTGGCCAGCTGAGCTACTCGGGCGAGCCCGGGTCCGCCGTCGCCGCCGGACCGGATCCCCAATCGTATGTGGCCCCGACCCAGCAAGGGCGAGCCCGCTGGATCGATGACACCCGGATGGCGGAGGGGCCCGTAGGGAGGCTGGCCGACCCGAGGGCCGAGCGAGAAGGGTGCTTGCAATGGGGGGAGCGGTGCAGCACAGTTCCGAGATGGAGTTCACCAGCCGCGATCGGGCCATCCTCGACTTCGAGCGCTCCTGGTGGACCGAGTCCGGTCCCAAGGAAGCCGCCATCCGTGAGCGCTTCGAGCTCTCCGGGGCCCGGTACTACCAGATCCTCAACGAGCTGCTGGAGAGCGACGAGGCCTACGCGTACGACCCACTCGTGGTCCGCCGGCTTCGGCGGCTGCGCGATCGCCGGCGGCGCGCCCGCCACGAGGGGTACCAGGCCACCGAGCATCCAGGCCGGTGACCGCCCCGACCGGCGCCGGCCCGGGTTCGGGCGGCGCCTCACCGCTGGGTGAGGACCGGCGGGCCACCGTGGCCGGCGCCATCCTGGTGACGGTGGCCGTGGTCATCGGCCTGATCTTGTTGGCCAAGGGATTCAGCGACGATGGTGGGTTCCTGTCCACGTCGAAGAAGTCCTCGAGCGCGACCACGACCACCGCGGCAGCGGGCCACGCCACCACCACCACCGAAGCGGTCGACCCGGCCACGGTGAAGATCTTCGTGGCCAACGGCAGCGGCAAGGCGGGGGCCGCAGGCAAGGTGAGCACGGTCCTGGCGGGCAAGCAGTACCCGGCTCCCGCGGTCGGCAACGCAGCCACCGCCGCCACCACGATGGTCTACTACCTGCCTGGCAACGCGCCGCAGGCCCAGCTGGTGGCCTCCAGCCTCGGTCTGCCGGCCTCATCGGTGGCACCCATGCCCAGCCCGGCGCCGGTCGCCTCGCTGGGATCGGCGACCGTGTTGGTGGTCATCGGAACCGACGGCGCCCTCGACGCGGTCGAGAGCGGCAACCCGACGACCACGGCCAGCACCGCGCCCAAGGCGACCACCACGACCAAGAAACCCTGAGCGGGTGGGGGCCGGGTCGCTGGGGCGAGCCGTCGACACGCTGCTCGACCAGGTGGCCGAGACGGGAGTGTTCGTCGACTTCGACGGGACCATCTCCGAGATCGTGGACGAGCCCAGCCAGGCGATCCCACTTCCCGGCACGGCGGCGGTGCTGGGCCAGCTGGCGTCGCGCTTCGGGCGCGTGGCGGTGCTGTCGGGCCGGCCCGTGAGCTTCCTCGCCCGCTGGTTCCCGCCCGAGGTGCTGTTGTCGGGCCTCTACGGGCTCGAGCTGGTGATCAACGGACAGCGGCTGGATCACCCCCTGGGTGGTGTCTGGCGCGAGGTGGTCGATGACGTGGCCACGCTGTCGCAGGCCCGAGGTCCCGAAGGCATGCGGGTGGAGTCCAAGGGCCTGTCGCTCACCCTGCACTACCGCGGCCGGCCCGAGCGCCAGCACGACGTGCGCCGCTGGGCCGAGCACCAGGCGTCGCGGTCGGGCCTCGACGTCCGTCCGGCCCGGTTGTCCTACGAGCTGCACCCGCCCATCGACGTGGACAAGGGCACCTCCTTGCTGGAGCTGGCCGAGGACCTGTCCACCGTGTGCTTCCTCGGTGACGACCTGGGGGATCTCCCGGCGTTCGACGCCCTGGACCGGCTGGCCGGCTCGGGGACGGCCTGCGTCCGGGTCGGTGTGCGCAGTCCCGAGGTGGCCCCGGAGCTGCTCGAGCGCGCCGATCTCGTGGTGGACGGGCCGACCGGCGCCCTGGAACTGCTTCAGGCGTTGGCCGCCGCCAGCTGATCGGCCAGCCAGTCGCGGGGCCTTCGGGCGCGGGCCCGCCGGGCCAGGCGCTCGGCTTCGTGAACCCGGCGGTCGCGGGGCGTGGCCAGGGCCTCGGCCAGGGCGTCGGCGGTGGCCGTGATGTCGTAGGGGTGCACTCGCCGCACCACCCCCTCCAACTCGGCCCAGGCACCGGCCTCGGGGCTCAGCAGCACCACCCCGTTGCGCTGGTTCACCAGCGCCCCCTCCTTGGCCACCAGGTTGAGGCCGTCGCGGATGGGGTTGACCAGCAAGGCGTCGTACCGGCGGAGGGCGGCGATGGAGCGGGGGTGGTCGTCGCCGATGAAGGCCAGGATGGGCGTCCAGGTGGAGGTGGCCCAGCGCTGGTTCACCTGTTCGATGACCCGCTCGACCTCCTGGCGGTAGGCGAGGTACTCGGGCAGGCCTTCCCGGGACGGGTAGACGAAGGCGCCGAAGACCACCTGCTCGCGCCACTGCGGGTACCGGTCCAACAGGTCGTCGTAGGCCAGGAACCCCCGCACCAGGTTCTTGGAGAGCTCGATGCGGTCGACCCGGGCGATCAGCGCCCGGTCACCGATCTGGTCCTCGAGCGCGGCCAGGGCCTCGGCGCAGGCCGCGCCCCCGGCCACCCCGGCGAGGTCCTCAGGGTCGGGGGCGAGCGGCGCCACGAAGGTCTGCGGCTCGCGTCCGAGCCACAGCCGGCAGTCGGCGGCGAAGGCTTCGGCCCACCGGGGCGCGTGGAAGCCGCAGGCGTGGTGGCCGGCGAGTCCTTCGAGCAGTTCGACGGTCACCGCATCGGGCAGCACCCGGAGCCAGTCGGGCCCAGCGAAGGGCGTGTGAGAGAAGTGGATCGACACCAGGTCGGGCCGTCGCTGCGCCAGCATGGGGCCGAGCAGGCTCAGGTGGTAGTCCTGCACCAGCACCACCGCGTCAGCCGGCGCCTGGGTGGCGATGGCCTCGGCGAAGGCCTGGTTGACCCGCCGGTAGGCGTCCCAGGCCCGGGTGAAGTGCCGGTCGAACCGGGGTCGGCGGGCCAGCTCCCACAGGCCGTGGTGCACGAACCACAGCGTGGCGTTGCCCACCACGTCGTAGGCCATGCGGTAGTCGTCGGGATCCAGCACCAGCAGCGCGGTGTGCAGCCCCTCGGCCTGGGTGCGACCGGAGCGGGCCGCCACCCGGTCGCCTTCGGACATGGCCGCGGCCACCCACAGGGCGTCGGTGTCGACCATGAGCGGGGCCAGGCCCGACACCAGCCCGCCCGCGCCGCGCTTGGCCACCAGCTGGCCGTCGGGGCCCGACGTGAACGACAGTGGACCTCGGTTCGAGACCAGCACCACGGGTCGGCCACCGGTCGAACCGGACCCAGTCGGAACAGGCGCATCGGTCATCCGACGATCATGCCCCAGCCGCGGAACGGGGCGGACCCGCTACACAATGACGATGCACGTCGTGGCTGCACCGGACAAGTTCCGGGGAACCGCGTCGGCCGCCGAGGTGGCCGACGCCATCGCCCGGGCCGTCGAGGCGTCGGGCCACACGTGCGACCGCGGCGCCGATGGCCGACGGCGGTGAGGGCACCCTCGACGTGCTGGGCGGCGCCAATCGCACCACCACGGTGACCGGTCCGCTGGGCCAGGCGGTGGAGGCCGGGTGGCGCCTGCATCGGCGCCGAGCCGTGATCGAGATGGCGCGGGCCTCGGGCCTCGAGCTGGCCGGGGGCGCCGAGTTCAACCACCCGGTGGACGCCACCAGCACCGGTACCGGCGAGCTCATCGCCGCCGCGGTGGAGAGCGGGGCCACCCACGTGCTGGTGGCGGTGGGCGGATCCGCCACCACCGATGGGGGGTTGGGGGCGCTGCGGGCGCTCTCCCCTCTGGCTCGGCTGCGGGGGGTGGATCTGGTGGTGGCCTGCGACGTGCGGACCGTCTTCGTCGATGCCGCCCGGGTGTTCGGGCCCCAGAAGGGGGCCACCCCGGCCCAGGTCCGGCTGCTCACCGCCCGGCTCGAGCGCCTGGCCGACGTGTACCTCCACGATCATGGGGTCGACGTGCGCGAGCTACCCGGATCGGGCGCGGCCGGGGGTCTGGCCGGTGGGCTGGCCGCGGCCGGGGCTCGACTCGAGAGCGGGTTCGAGGTGGTGGCCGAGGAGACCGAGCTGTTCGACCGGCTCGAGCACGCCGATCTGGTCATCACGGGCGAGGGCTTCCTCGATGCCGAGTCGTTCGACGGCAAGACCGTGGGGGGCGTGGCTGGTCTGGCCGCCCACCTCGACATCCCGGTCCTGGCCGTCGTGGGTGACTGCTTCGACGGCGCCGATCAGCTGATCGACGCCATCTCGTTGGTCGAGCGCGTCGGCGACGACCGGGCCCGCCACGACACGCTGGCCGCGGTGGAGGCCGTCGTCACCGAGTGGCTGGCGTCGCGCGGGCCCGGTTAGGGCCCGGGTCAGGCCGACGAGCGGCGATACTCGGGCACCTCGACCAGCGGCGGGCGCTCGGTCACGTCCACCACCTCGGGGTCGCGCCCGGGACGGACCAACACCTCGGTGGTGCCCACCAGATCAGGCGCGGCCCGGTGCAGGGCGACCTGCAGCACGGCCTGGGCCTGCGGGGAGAGCTGGTCGAGGGGGCGGTTGCGGTGGATGCGCTGGCCCAGGTCCACCTGGACCATGGCGCCCAGCCCGAACTGGGCCTCGATGTCGATCAACAGGCCCAGGTCGACGCCGTAGCCCTCGATGAAGGGCAGCTGCTCGAGGATCTCGCGCCGACCGGCGTACTCGCCGGCCAGCGGCTGCACGAACGGGGCGAGCTGGGGGAACAGCAGCGACACCACCGGTCGGGCCACCAGCTCGGTGACCCGACCCCCTTGGTCACCGTCCACCGGCCGCTCGTAGAAGCCCTTCACGAAGGCCACGTCGGGCCGGGTCGAGCAGCGGGCCCACCAGCCCGACCACGAAGGTGGGATCGAACCGGCGCACGTCGGCATCGCACCAGGCGATGAGATCACCCCGGGAGGCGTAGAGCGACTTCCACAGCGCCTCGCCCTTGCCGTGGCCGTGCCCGTAGCCGGTGAGGATCTCGTCGGCTCGCAGGATGGTGGCCCCGGCGTCGGCGGCCACCGCCGCGGTGCGGTCACTCGAATGGTCGTCGATCACCAGCAACTCGTCGACCAGGGGCCAGCGCTCCATGAGCGTGCCGCGGATGCTGTCGACGATCAGCCCCACCGTGTCCTGCTCGTCGCGGGCCGGCAGGCAGACCGAGATCAGCCGCCCGGCCTTCTCGGCGACGAGGCGGGCGGGGTCGAACTCCCCGGCGCGGAAGGTCCGCAGCATGGCCGCTGGCACCCCCTCATGGTCACCGACAACCCCCGGCCCTGGCAAGGCGACCTCGCGTGCTCCCACCCGATGGTCGTGACCGCGTAGGTTGTCGACGGGGCGGGGGCCTGGTCGTCGCGCCGACAGCCGGGATTCCCCGATCAGGGAGGTGACCAGCGTGACAGCCGGGGACGACCGAGGCGTGATCGGACAGGACTGGCGCGACTCGCAGCCCTGGTGGCCCGACGAGCCCGAACCACCGTCGGAGGCACCCAACGTGGTGCTGATCGTGCTCGACGACGTGGGGTACGCCCAGCTGGGCTGCTACGGCTCCGACATCGAGACACCGGTGATCGACGCACTGGCCGCCAGGGGTGTGCGCCTGGCCAACTTCCACACCACGGCCCTGTGCTCCCCCACCCGCTCGTGCCTGCTCACCGGGCGCAACCATCACCGCAACGCCATGGGTCGGGTGGCGGACCTGGCCATGGGATACCCCGGGTATTGGGGCCAGATCCCGATCGAGAACGGCTTCCTCTCGGAGATCCTGGGCCAACACGGCTACGCGTCCTATGCGGTGGGCAAGTGGCACCTGACCCCCGACGACGAGACCCACATGGCCGCGTCGCGGTCGTAGCTGGCCGCTGGGTCGGGGATTCGACCGTTGGTACGGATTCCACGGAGGCGAGACCCACCAGTTCGCTCCCGCCCTCTACCACGACAACCACGCGGTGGCCCCCCCGGGGACCTACGAGGACGGGTACCACCTCAGCGAGGACCTGGCCGACCGGGCCATCGAGTTCCTGGGTGACCTGCGAGCGGTCGATCCGGACCAGCGCTTCTTCCTGTACCTGGCGCCGGGCGCCTGCCACTCGCCCCACCAGGCGCCGCCGGAGTGGGTCGAGCGCTATCGCGGCCGATTCGACCGAGGCTGGGACGCCTGGCGCACCGAGACCTTTGCCCGCCAGCGCGAGCTCGGCCTGCTCCCCGAGGGCACCGAGCTCTCGGCCCGGCCGCCCTGGGTGCCGGCCTGGGACGAGCTGGACCCGACCGACCAGGCGGTGGCGGCACGGTTCATGGAGTGCTTCGCCGCCTACCTGTCCCACGCCGACGCTCAGATCGGGCGAGTGCTCGACGCCATCGAGCGCCTGGGGGACCGTGACGACACCTTGGTGATCGTGGTGTCGGACAACGGCGCCAGCGCCGAGGGCGGGCGCCACGGCTCGATCAACGACGCGCGCATGATCAACCTGGATCCGGCTGGACCCCACGAGCTGGCCCGCCGCATCGACGAGCTGGGTGGGCCGCGCACCCACAACAACTATCCGTGGGGCTGGACGATGGCCGGCAACACCCCGTTCCGGCGCTGGAAGCGCGAGGTGCACGAGGGCGGCGTGGCCGATCCCTGCATCGTCAGCTGGCCGGCCCGGTTGGCCGAGGCGGCCGGGACCATTCGCCGCCAGTTCGCCCACGCCATCGACGTCGCCCCCACCGTGCTCGAACTGGCGGGCATCGAGGCGCCCGAGCGCATCGCGCGACGTGCCCCAGACCCCCATCGAGGGCACCAGCTTCGCCTACCTGCTCGATTCCGCCGGGGCCGAGGCGCCGGAGCGCCATCAGACCCAGTACTTCGAGATGTTCGGGTCCCGGGCCATCTATCACCAGGGCTGGAAGGCGGTGACCTTCAAGCCCCTGGGACCCATGTACGACGACGGCCGCGACTGGATGGCACCCTTCGACGACGACCCCTGGGAGCTGTACCACGTGGCCACCGACCTGTCGGAGACCCACGATCTGGCGGCCGAGGAGCCCGATCGGTTGGCCGAGCTGGTGGCGCGGTGGTGGGAGGAGGCCCGCGCCCACCAGGTCCTGCCCCTCGACAACCGGGTGCTCTACACGATCCTCAACCCCCGTCCGCGCCGGCGCCAGGATCGCCTGGTCTACCGGTACGTCCCCCACGGCGCCCCGGTGCCCGAGGCGGTGGCCGCCGACGTCCGCAACCGGACCCATTCCCTGCTGGTGGACGCCACGTTCCCGAGCGCCCCCGACACCGATGGCGTGCTGCTCGCCCTTGGCTCGGTGCTGGGCGGGTGGTCGTTGCACGTGGTCGACGGCCGGTTGCGCTACGTGCACAACCTGTACGGCAAGCGGGTGGACGTCCTGGTCGCGGACCGGGCGCTCGAACCCGGTCGCCATCGCGTCGGGTTCTCCTTCGAGCGGACCGGGGACCACGCCGGCGACATCCGCCTGTGGTGCGACGACGTCACGCTGGGGACCGGGCGGATCGAGCGCTTCACCCCGGCCAAGTTCACCGGCACCGGCGTCGGGCTGACCTGCGGCTACGAGATGGGTCCGGCCGTCGGTCCGGGGTACGTGGCCCCCTTCCGCTTCGGCGGGACCATCCACGACGCCCGGGTGGAGGTCACCGGTCGTCCGGCTCGAAACCCCCTGGCCGAGTTCGAGGCCATCATGTTCCAGCAGTGACGCCGTGACGGCCCCCGCCATCGACGAACCTGTCACCCGTCGGTGCCCGAACAGGGCTCGACACGGGGACAGGAAGCCGCGGTGTGGCCGTATACGCTGCCGGCCATGAGTGTGACCGTTCGTGTGCCCCCCGTGTTCCGCACCCTGACCTCCGGCTCGTCGCAGGTCGACGCCGACGGCGCCACGGTGGCCGAGGTCCTGGCCTCGCTCGAGGCCGCCCACCCGGGTTTCAAGGACAAGCTGCTCGACGAGCAGGGTTCGCTGGTGCGCTACGTCAACCTGTTCGTCGACGACGACGACGTGCGCTTCCTCGACGGCCTGGACACCGCGGTGCCCGACGGAGGCACCCTGTCGATCATGCAGGCGGTCGCCGGCGGCTGAGCCGGCGCATGAGGTCGTCCGGCGGCTGAGCCGGCGCATGAGGTCGTCCGGCGGCTGAGCCGGCGCATGAGGTCGTCCGGGGACCCGGAGGAGTGACCGGATGTCGTCGTTGACCATCCGGCCACCCGTCCTCTGGGTACCGTCGCTTGTCTCCCTCATCATCGGCCGTCCAGCCCTCGGCCTGAAACAGATCCCGGCCAGACGGGCCGGATGGGGGTCGCCCCGCGTCAGCCGGCCGGGTCGAGGGCCGGTAGCAGGTCGCCCCGGTCGGGGCCCAGGGCCGGTTCGGGTGGGCGCTCGCCGCGGGTCTGGTAGGCGGCCAGCACCCGGTTGATCACGTCCGGGTCGTTCATGATCAGTTCCGGCGGGTCCAGCAGGTTGAACGACCGCACGAAGGCCCGGAACACCGTCGCGTCCGTGCGCACGGCCACCATCAGCCCGTCGCGCATGAGCGACGCCATGAAGTCCCGCGCCTGCTGGGCTGCCTCCTGCTGGGCCTGGTCGGGGGCATCGCCGTCCTCGGCGCGCTCGTCGGTGCCCGGGTCGCCCTCCGGCACGTGGGGCAGGTGCGGCGGGATCGAGGACTCGTCCCGACGTTGCTGGTCGCGGGCCACCGCCTCCTGCCGATTGAGCCGGTCCTGGTTCACGGCGGCGCGGTACCAGGGCAGGACCTCCCGCTCGACGCTTCGCTCGTACGCCAACGCCCGCGCCTCGAGCACCGCGGCGTCGGATCCGGGGTGGTCGGCCAGGGCCTCGGCCAGCAGCGTGGCCTGGACCATGGCCAACGAGCAGCCCCGTCCGTAGAGCGGGTTGGTGCAGGTGTGGGCGTCACCCACGGCGTGCAGGCCCAGCACCCGCGGTCGCCCTCGGTCGTCGAGGTAGTCCACCCGACGGTTGATCAACCCTCCCATCGTGTGGACACCGGTGATGGCCGCGGTCAGGGCGGGGTCCACCCAGGGCCGGGTGACCACCAGGGCGTTGGCAGCCCGGTCGAACGCGTCCGGGTCGACCAGCCGGGATCGCAGCTCGGCATCCTCGGTGTCGAGGGCGAAGGTGACCGAGAGCGTGCGGTTGTCGCCCTGGAAGATGGCGTACTTGAGGTAGCCCAGGTCGCCGCCGATGGGACCGCCGCTGGGCGGGGGGACCACGCCGTCGTGCAGGCGGTAGAACCGCGACAGGTAGACGAGCCCCGTGTCCTCCTCGTGCTCGGGGAGCTCGACGCCGAGCTCGTCGAGCCAACGCGGCACAGCCGAGCGCCGCCCCAGGGCGGCCACCACCAGCGGGGCGTGCAGCACCTCGTGGCGGCCGTCGGCGGAATCGGCCGCGGGCCGAAGCCGCACCCCGGTGATCCGGGGACCTCGCCACCCGCCATCGACCGCCTCCACGGCGGGCGAATCCTCGGCCACCAGGCCCTCGACCACCACGCCATGGCGCAGGGTCACTCGATCGCTGGCCAGGACCGTCCGGCGCAGCACCCATTCGAAGGTGGTCCGGCGACAGGCCAGGGCCACCAGGTCGTCGTCGCCGGGCCGGGCCTCCCGGTCGGTGATCTCCTCGGGCAGGTCGTCGGTGAAGCGCATCTCGGTGGCGCCCGCGGCCAGCAGGTCAGCCAGGACGTCGGGGTAGCGGTCACGCAACAGGTTGCGCAGCCGGGCCAGCAGGGCATGGGAGTGGCGCACCTGGGGCGCCCCCCGGCGGTCCCATTCGAAGGCGGCGTCGGGATCGACCGGTAGGGGAGTGTCGTCGCGCTCGACCAGCGTGACCCGGTGGCCGGCCCGCGACAGAGCCAGGGCGGCACCCAGACCGGCCACGCCGGCGCCCACCACCACGATCGGCTGGTCCGCCTCCGGATGTGTCGCCACGGGGGCAGCCTAAGCAACCGCGAGCGGTCCTCGGGACCGTGCGGGCCGGTCGAGGCCGTCGAGTCGGCTCCCGGGGGGCGATCGGGCGGAATCCGGTGGCCCGGGTTGCGGCTCGGGCCCGCATTTGGTTTCCTGTTAGCAGTCTCGAAGTGAGAGTGCTAACCCAACGGAGGGTATTTCCCCATGGCCAAGATGATCGAATTCGACGAGGAAGCTCGCCGTGCCCTCGAGCGGGGTATGAACCAGCTCGCCGACGCCGTGCGGGTCACGCTGGGCCCGAAGGGCCGCAACGTCGTGTTGGACAAGAAGTGGGGCGCGCCCACCATCACCAACGACGGCGTCTCCATCGCCAAGGAGATCGAGCTGGAGGACCCCTACGAGAAGATCGGGGCCGAGCTGGTCAAAGAGGTGGCCAAGAAGACCGACGACGTCGCCGGGGACGGCACCACGACGGCCACCGTGCTGGCCTGGTCGATGGTGCGTGAGGGCCTGCGCAACGTGGCCGCCGGCGCCAACCCGATGTCGCTCAAGAAGGGCATCGAGGCGGCCGTGGAAGCCGCCGTGGGCTCCATCCACGATCAGGCCAACGAGGTGGACGACAAGAGCCAGATCGCTCAGGTGGCCGGCATCTCCTCCGCTGACGCGGAGATCGGCGAGATGATCGCCGAAGCCATCGACAAGGTGGGCAAGGACGGTGTCATCACCGTCGAGGAGTCGCAGACCTTCGGCATGGAGATGGACCTGGTCGAGGGCATGCGCTTCGACAAGGGCTACATCTCGCCCTACATGGTCACCGATCCCGAGCGGATGGAAGCCTCCCTCGAGAACCCGTACGTGCTCCTGGTGGGCTCGAAGATCACGGCCGTGCGCGACCTGCTGCCCGTGCTCGAGAAGATCATGCAGGCGGGCAAGCCGCTGGTCATCATCGCCGAGGACGTCGAGGGCGAGGCCCTGGCCACCCTGGTGGTCAACAAGATCCGGGGCACGTTCAACTCGGTCAGCGTCAAGGCGCCGGGCTTCGGCGACCGTCGCAAGGCGATGCTCCAGGACATGGCCGTCCTCACCGGTGGCCAGGTCATCACCGAAGAGGTGGGCCTGAAGCTGGAGAACACCACGCTCGACCTGCTGGGCCAGGCCCGCAAGATCGTGGTGACCAAGGACGAGACCACCATCGTGGAGGGCTCCGGCGACAAGGCCGACGTCGAGGGTCGCATCGCCCAGATCAAGGGTGAGATCGAGAACACCGACTCCGACTACGACCGCGAGAAGCTCCAGGAGCGCCTGGCCAAGCTGTCCGGCGGCGTGGCCGTCCTGAAGGTCGGCGCCGCCACCGAGGTCGAGCTCAAGGAGAAGAAGCACCGCATCGAGGATGCGGTCAGCACGACCAAGGCCGCCATCGAGGAGGGTGTGGTCGCCGGCGGCGGCACCACCCTGCTGCGGGCTCAGGCCAAGGTCCTCGACGTGGCCAAGGATCTGCCCCACGACGAGGCCGTGGGTGCCCGGATCGTGGCCCATGCCTTGGAGGAGCCGCTGAAGCAGATCGCCACCAACGCCGGCATGGAGGGTGGGGTGGTGGTCGACCGGGTGCGTGGCCTGGACACGGCCAACGAGGGTCTCGACGCGGCCACCGGTGAGTACGTCGACCTGGTCAAGGCCGGCATCATCGACGCGGCCAAGGTGACCCGGTCGGCGCTGCAGAACGCGGCCTCGATCGCCGCGCTGTTCCTGACCACCGAGGCCGTCATCGCCGACAAGCCCGAGCCCGCCCCGGCCATGCCCGGCGGCATGGACGACTACTGAGTCGGTCGGAGGTCGACGACTACTGAGTCGGCCGGAGGTCGACGACCACTGAGTCGGCCTCCGGAAATTGGGCATCCTTGCGGCCGGATACCGGCAGATTCCACGCCCAGATTCGTGAACGGGAGCGCCCCGCGGGGCGCTCCCGTCGCGTCTGTCGCCGGCCTTCACGATTCCCTCACGCGCCCGTGGCTCGTGCCTCACACCATCGCGCTTGGGTGGTGGTCAGACCACGCCACATTGGAGGCCGCCATGTTGGGAAACCGAGCGCTCACCGACCCGACCGAGATCGACCACGACGCCGGGCCCCTCCCGGCCACGCAGGCGAGAGCCGGGGGGTCGCCCGCGGCCGACGGCCGGCATCGTCCTCGCCCGACCGCCCCCTCGGACCGGTCCTGGAGCATGCTCGCCTTCGCCGCGGTGGTGCTCGTCCTGCTGGCCTGCAGCGTGGCCTGGATCGTCATCGCCTCGTCCGGTGGTTCCAGCGGATCGACCACCATCGACCAGGCCAGCCTCGATGGGGGATCGACCACGAACTCGACGCCCACCTCCGCCGGCGCACCGGCCGGCACAGCGCTCAACTCGGCATCGGTCGCGGATCAACAGGCCGCGGCAAGCTTGGTCTCGGCCGCTCGTCAGGGCGCGTCGGCCTACCCCGATGTGGCCGCGGCGCGGGCGGCGGGGTACCGGTCTGCCTCCACCCTCTCGGGAGAAGGTGAGGAACTGGGGGTGGGATACGAGATCCGTCTGACCGACGCCAACGGGCAGGTGAACCCGTCCAGCCCCAACGGCATCGTGTACCGACGCACCGCCTCAGGCGTCGCGCCGGTGGGCGAGGTCTTCCTCGGCGTATCGGGCCACGACCTGGCCCAGCCGGCCGGGTCGCTGGCCGCGTGGCGCCCGACTGTGCTGCGCACGCGAGCCGGCCAGCCGGTCGAGGTGCTGACCGTGTGGTTCGGGCCGGGCGTGAACCACCCCTTCGCCGCCAGCTGGCGAACCGCCACCGCCGCCTGATCGGACCGACGGCGTCTCAGCTCACGGGGCAACGTATGCGATGAGCTGGCCCGGCGGCGAAGACGGCGTCGGGCGCGGCGGCCGAGGGCCCCAGCACGAGCCGGCTCTGCCAGACGGTCGCGCCAGCGGGGGTGAACGCCTGCATCCCGACGAACGGGGTCCAGCTGCCGAGCAGGAGCCCGTTGCTCCCCGTGGCGTAGATCTGCCCGCCGGCATCCATGAGGCCGGACACCGCCGTTGTCGACGTACACGACGCCGTCGGCGGCCAGGGGCTGGGCGAACGAGGTGCCCGAGGCGTGCCATGCCGGTTGGCAGGTCTTGGGCACCCCACTGCAACCGGTGGAGCCGTTGGCCGCGTAGGCGTCGAGCTCGGCGGTGGTGGCGTTGGTCTTGGCCACGGCGATCAGCTCGTTGCCGGTGGCCACCGGGGTGATCCCGGCGTCGTGGCCGGTGCCCGGGTCGGCCTGCCAGTCGGGTCGGAGGCCGGCGACGTCGGCCACGCTCAGGTGAGCCTCGGTCGTGTTGTCCGAGGAGCCGCTGGCGTCCCATCCGGTCGACATCCACTGGCAGCCGACCAACAGCAGCGTCATCGTCAGCAGCAAACCCGCCGCCGCGGTACCCGTGATCCGCTCGCTGACCAATGTGCACCGCCCAGGAGTCGCTGGTCCGACCGGCACGCCAGTCGGGCCGCGCCCGCCCGCGTCGGGTCATGGCCGCGGCGCGAACTCGTCGGCCACCCCCGATCCCCTCCCCGGTAGCCTCGGATCGTGCCCCGGGGCCGCACCGCGACGGTGCTCACCACCATCATCGAGGACGGCCACGTCGTGCGCCACCCCGACGAGCTGGCCGTCGAGGAGCCGATGACCATCCGCCTCGACGACCACTTGGTGGCAACCACCATGCGCACGCCGGGCCACGACTTCGAGCTGGCCGTGGGGTTCTGCTTCAGTGACGGCCTACTGGGCGGCGCCCCGGTGCGCACCTGTCGCTACTGCGGGACAGGGTCGGCCGTCGACCGCGAGTTCAACGTCGTCTCGGTCGACACCGGGGGGCTGGCTCCGGTGCCGACGGCGCGGCTGGGGGTGACCTCGTCGTCGTGCGGGCTGTGCGGCTCCACCTCCATCGACGAGCTGGCCGACCGCCTCGCACCCTTGCCGCCGACCGAGCCCATCCCGCTCGAGGTGCTGGCCGGGATGGCCGAGCGCATCCGTGCCGACCAGGCCCTGTTCGAGGCCACCGGCGCCGTGCATGCCGCCGCGTCGTTCGATCGCCACGGTCACGTCGGCGTGGTGCGCGAGGACGTCGGACGCCACAACGCGGTCGACAAGGTCATCGGCCGGTTGCTGCTCGACGGGGACCTGCCGGCCACCGGGCACGGGCTGTACGTGAGCGGCCGGGCCTCCTTCGAGCTGGTGCAGAAGGCCTGGGCCAGCGGGTTCGCGGCACTGGTGGCGGTCAGCGCGCCCACCTCCCTGGCAGTGTCCACCGCCGAACGGGCCGGGCTGGTGCTGGCCGGGTTCGTGCGCGGGTCGCGCATGAACCTCTACTCGGCTCCCAGCTGACCCCAACTGGTTCCGGGCACATCGGGCCACCATTTCGGTGGTTGGAAACTGGTGCCGGGCAAATCGGGCCATAAAATCCCCGACCAGCTCCACCTGGGCCAACACCGTCGTGCGGCTGCAGCCGAGCGCTCTGCCCACATCGGCCCCGGTGGCGGGGACCGCGGTGTACACCGGCACCGGTTCATCGGCCCTGGTCAGCGGCCTCAACCCGGGTCAGACCTACACGGCCACCGCCTACGCGGTGGATCGCTATGGCAACGTCAGCGATCCCACGCAGTTGGTGGTCAGCCTGGCCGACGGCTTCGTGGCCCTGCCCCCGACCCGGGTGCTCGACACCCGGACTGCCCTGGTGCCACCGTCGTCGCCGCCCGAGAGACCGGTGGGACCCGGGCAAACGCTCACGCTGCCGGTGGTCGGCACCGCCGGGGTGCCGGCGGACGCCCAGGCGGTGGTGCTCAACGTGACCGCCACCGATGTGACCACGCCCACTTTCGTCACCGTCCACCCTGACGGGGTGGCCACCACCACCTCGAACCTGAACGTCGTGCCAGGGGACACCCGGGCCAACCTGGTTACCGTGCCCGTGGGGGCCGGTGGGGTGGTCGACCTGACCAACGTGGCCGGTGACGTCGACTTGGTAGCGGACGTGGCTGGGTACTACGACGCGGCCGGGAGCGGGCTCTATGACCCGCTGACCCCGGTCCGCCTGCTCGACACGCGCACCGGCGAAGTACCGTCGGGCTGGTCGGCTGATACCCCGATCGGACCTGGCGGGACCCTGAACCTGACCGTGGCCGGCGTCGACGGCGTCCCCGCTGACGCCACCGCCGTGGTGGTGAACCTCACGGCCGTCGATCCCACCGGCGGTACCTTCCTCACGGCCTACCCGACCGGCGGGAGCCAACCGCTGGCGTCGACGGTCAATGCCGCACCCCGCACGGTGGTACCCAACCTGGCCGTGGTCCAGGTCGGCGCCGATGGTCAGATCAGCCTCTACAACTTCGCCGGCCTCACCCACGTGGTGGTGGACGTGGTCGGCGCCTACAGCCCAACGGGCCAGGACCTGTTCGTCCCGACCCGGCCCACCCGCCTGCTCGACACCCGAACCAGCGAGGTCCCGCCGGGGTGGGGCGCAGCCACGCCGGTCGGGGCCGGCCAGACGCTCGACCTGCCGGTGGCCGGCGCGACCTCCGTGCCCACCGAGGCGGTGGCCGTGGTCGTGAACCTGACTGGAACCGGGCCGACCTCCTCGACGTTCGTGACCGTCTATCCCGGTGGGTCGGCTCGCCCCGTCGCGTCCGACCTCAACCTGGTCCCCGGAGGAGACGCGACCCCAACCTGGTCAGCGCCACCCTGGGCGCAGCTGGCGATCTGGCTCTCTACAACGAGCAGGGCTCGGTCCACCTGGTCGTCGACTTGTTCGGCTACTTCGTGGCGGGGTCGGCCTCCTCCACCTGAAGACCCCCGGGCGCCCTGCGAGCGCTTGGACGAAACGGTCGGATCGCCGCCCCATGCGGTGGCCCTGAACGTCGTTGTAGCGATCCCGGAGGGTCAGGTGCCCAACCAGTAGGGGCGGGCGTGGGTCACGGTGCCAGGGGCGGACCTAGACTGGTGTGGTGAACGATCCGGTGTCGCCGAAGGTGGGTCGGGGTGTCCTGCACCTGTTCTGCAAGCCGGGGCCGCTGGCCGACGCCGAGGAGGTCACCGCCGCGGTGAAGCGGGCCGAGGCCGCTGGCGACCAGGTGGTGACGGTGTCGATCCTGGGCCACAAGGCCGACCTGGCCTTCATGGCGCTGGGCGACGACCTGTGGCGGCTTCGCCAGCTCCAGGGCGACCTCCAGACCGCCGGGCTCGAGGTGGTCGACTCCTACGTGTCGCTCACCGAGCTGAGCGAGTACGCCCAGGGGGTCCCCGAGGCGCTGCGCGAGGCCCGGCTGCATCCCCAGCTCCCGCCTGAGGGCAAACCGGCGTGGTGCTTCTACCCCATGTCCAAGCGCCGTGAGCCCGACCAGAACTGGTACGAGCTGGCCTACGACGATCGCAAGGCGCTCATGATGGAGCACGGGGCATCGGGGCGGAACTTCGCCGGGCGGGTCCTCCAGGTCGTCACCGGGTCTGCCGGCCTCGACGACTACGAATGGGGCGTCACCCTGTTCGCGCAGCACCCCGACGACCTCAAGGAGGTCGTCTACACCATGCGATTCGACCAGGCGTCGGCCCGCTACGCCGAGTTCGGCCCCTTCTTCACGGGCATGGTGGCCCCCATCGGACCAGTGCTGGCCAGCGTGGGCCTCGCACCCAGTTGATCGTCGGGGCGGCCGGGTCCTGCCGTGGGTGATCTCGCCGCGCTGCGACAGCGCCTCGACCGCTACGACCGGCTGGTGGTGGCCTTCAGCGGTGGGGCCGACTCGGCCTTCCTGGCTTGGGCGGCGCGCGACACGTTCGGGACCCGAGCGCGTCCTGGCCGTCACGGCCGTGTCCCCGTCGCTGGCCGGTTTCGAACGCGCCGACTGCGCCGCCCTGGCCCAGGAGTGGGAGCTGCCCTGGCTCGAGGTGCGCACCGACGAGTTGGCCGACGCCGCCTACCGGGCCAACGACACCGACCGCTGTGCCCATTGCAAGACCGCGCTGATGGACGTGCTGGAGCCGCTGGCTGCCGAGCGCGAGGCCACGGTGGTGCTGGGGGTGAACCTGGACGACCTGGGCGACCACCGCCCGGGCCAGGCCGTCGCCGCGCAGCGGGGAGCCTCCTTCCCGTTGGTCGAGGCGGGTTTCACCAAGGCCGACGTCCGCGCCACCTCTCGCCAGCTCGGGCTGCGCACCTGGGACAAGCCGGCCGCGGCCTGTCTGGCCTCGCGGGTTCCCTACGGCACCCCGGTGAGCCTGACGGTGCTGCGCGAGGTGGAGGCGGCCGAGACCGGCCTGCGGCGGCTCGGCTTCGGCGACCTGCGGGTTCGCCACTACGGCGAGCTGGCCCGGCTCGAAGTCCCCCTCGACCAGCTCGGGCGTGTGCTGGCCCAACGCGAGCAGGTCGTCGACGTCGTCCGTGCCGCCGGGTACCGCTACGTGACGCTCGACCTGGAAGGTCTGCGCTCCGGCAACCTGAACCCGAGCTAGCTGTGTCTCTGGTCGGCCACGCCGACTAGGCCTCGGGCAGGCGGGTCCACATGGGGAAGCTGATGTGCTGGGCGCCCAGGTGGTCGACGATGCGGCCCTGGCGGTCGAGCTCGCGCAGGTGGGGACGAGCCTGGTCGAGCCCACCGACCATGGCCACGTAGTCGGCCACCGTCAGCAGCAGCGGGCCACTGGCGGCATCGGCGTCGCCGTCGCGCAGCACGGCGTCGACCTCGAGCACGGGACGGCCCGGATTGGTGCGGTCCACGGGCCAACAGTGGTACACGACGCCCTCGAACACCGACAGGGCGCGGATCCTCACGCCGGCCTCGCGATCCACCCAGCCACGGGAGGCGCGGCCCGGCGTGCCGTCACCGCGTCACCAGTGCAGGGTGCCGGGCGCGCCCTTGAAGGGCCCCACGACGCGGGAGGTGATCCAACCACCGTAGAACGAGCCCTCGCCGGCCGACACCTGCTCGTCGCCCACGAAGCAGGCGTCCACGCGGCTCGGGTAGAAGGCCAGGTGGTCGGTGATGGCCTCGAAGCCGGGATTCGGCGTGCGGTAGGTCCAGGCCGCGTCGACCGCCCGTCGGTTGCCGGAACGAACCGTGAGGTAGGTGGCTTCACCCTTCCATTCGCACCACGTGCGGGTGGCACTGGGCTCGAGGCGGTCGAGGTCCACGTCGCCCGGGGGCAGGTAGAAGGCCGGGGGCTGGCTGGTCTCCAGCACCCGCAGGGCTCTGTTGGTCTCGGCCAGCACCCGGTCGGCGTAGCGGACCACCACCCGGTCGGGGCACGGATCGATGCGAGGTGGGCGCGGGTAGTCCCAGACCGACTCCTGCCCGGGCCCGGGTTCGATGCGCACCGGCTGGCTCATGTCCGCCAGCATGGTGGCCATGGCCTCCGATGCCAACCCGCCCTCGTCGTCGGTTGGGCCGGGCGACGGCGACGATCCGGATGACGCGGCCGCCCTGGGCCGCTACGCCGCCACGCTGGCGGCGGCCATGGGCGAGGCCATCCCGAGATGGATCGAGCGCTCGGTGCTCGACCGGATCCGGACACAGCGCGGGTCGGTGACCGACGCCGAGCGGACTGCGGCGTCCGAGGCCGGGAGACGAGCCGGTGCCGAGGCCGGCCCCGCGCTGGTCCAGCTGTTGGGCACCGACATCGACACCCAGGCCACGACACCCCTGGCCATCGCCCGGGATCAGGTGCGGTGGGCCACCCAGGCCCTGCAGGCCGCGGGCGTGGTCCCGTCGACACGCGACGCCTTCGCCCAGCGCCAGGACCCCGACGACCTCTACGACCTGGTGCCGGGTTCCTTCGCCGCCATCGACCCGGCGCTGGCCGAGCCGGGGTTGCACTGGGGTGCGGCCAAGGCCCACGTGCACCTGGCCCGGCGGCGCCGCTCCCGCGACAACTGACTCACCGCCCGGTCGTTCCACCCCGAACTGGGCATCAAAGTGTGCGGTACCCGCACACACAGCGGTTTCCAAGATGGAGGTTTGGGCTACTCGCCCCACTGGTCGCCGTCGTCGGTCTGCTCGAACCGCTCCCACCCGGCGTTGCTCACCGATCGGGGCTCGAAGAAGATGCAGCCCTCGGGACAGCTGAACGGGGCCTGATCGGCGGCGTCGACGCGGCAGCGCTGGATGACGTCTCCAGTCGGCGTCGTCCGGGTCGAATAGTGGCGGCAGTCCTTGCGCACGGCCATGAGGCCATTCTGACAGGTCGGCCCGGTTGCCCGGACAGGTCGGCCCGGTTGCCCGGACAGGTCGGCCCGGTTGCCCGTCCCGGGACGGACGAGGACCGGCTCGCGGTAGCCTCGCCCTCCATGGCTGACCGGCTGGTGGTGATCGGAGGAGACGGTGCGGGCATGGCCGCGGCCTCCAACGCCCGGCGCTTGCGCGGCGACCTCGAGATCGTGGCCTTCGAGCGGGGTTCGCGCACCAGCTACTCGGCGTGTGGCATCCCGTACCTGGTGGCCGGGGAGATCGACGACGTCGACACCCTGGTGGCCCGCAGTCCCCGCGAGTTCCGCGAGTCCCAGCGCATCGACGTGCGGACCGAGCACGAGGTCGTGGCCGTCGACACCGAGCGACGGCAGGTGGAGGTGCGCGACCTCAACCGTGACCGCAACTTCCGCATCGGGTTCGATCACCTGGTCATTGCCACCGGGGCGCGGCCCATTCGGCCCGACCTGCCGGGCATCGACCACGAATCGGTGTTCGGCGTGCAGACCCTCGATGACGCCGAGCGCCTGCTGGCCTACGCCGACGCCTGTCGCTGTCAGCGGGTGGTGGTGGTCGGTGGTGGCTACATCGGCCTGGAGATGGCCGAGGCCTTCATGATGTGGGGGGCCGAGGTGGCCATCGTCGACAGCGGCCCCCAGCTCATGCGAACGCTCGACGCCGACATGGCCGCGCTGGTCGAGCAGGCCGTGAAGCGTCTGTCGATCGACGTGCGCACCGGCGTGGCCGTGAACGGGTTCGAGCCGGGCCATGTCCTCACCGACCAGGGCAACCTGGTGGCTGACCTGGTGGTGCTGGGCATGGGGGTCGAGCCCGAGTCCACCCTGGCCGAGGCCGCCGGCCTGGAGCTCGGCGTGCGCGGCGCGGTCCGGGTGAACCGCCGCCAGCAGACCTCGGTGGAAGGCATCTGGGCCGCCGGGGACTGCGCCGAGTCGTTCCACGTGATCAGCCAGCGACCGGTGCACGTGGCGCTGGGCACGGTGGCCAATCGGGCCGGACGGGTGGCCGGCATCAACATCGGCGGTGGGTACGCCACCTTCGCCGGCGTGGCGGGCACGGCCGTGACCCGCATCTGCGGGACCGAGGTGGGCCGCACCGGCCTCACCCGCTTCGAAGCCGAGCGCGACGGTTTCGAAGTGGTCACCACCACCATCGAGTCCACCACCCAGGCCCGGTACATGGCCGAGGCGGCTCCCGTGACGGTGAAGCTGGTGACGGAGGCCGGCACCGGGCGGCTGCTGGGAGGCCAGATCGTGGGCGGGCGCGGGGCGGGTCTGCGCATCGACACCCTGGCCACCGCGATCACCGCCGGGTTCACCATCGACGACGTGGTGAACCTGGACCTGGCCTACGCCCCACCCTTCTCACCGTTGTGGGACCCGATCGCCACCGCGGCCCGAGTGGGCAGCCGGGGCCGGACCGCCCCCGTCGACCAGGCCGGCACCCGGTGAAGCTCGTCACCGCCATCATCAAGCCCTTCCGCCTGGAGGAGGTCAAGGAGGCGTTGAAGGCGGCCGGGGTGGCCGGTGTCACCGTGACCGAGATCCGGGGCTTCGGGCGCCAGGGTGGCCACACCGAGAGCTACCGCGGCTCGGAGTACCAGGTGGACTTCGTGCCCAAGGTGCGCATCGAGGTGGTCACCGACGATGCCAGCGCTGACCAGTTGGCCGACGTCATCGCCGACGCGGCCCGCACCGGCCAGATCGGTGACGGCAAGATCTGGATCACCCCCGTCGACCGGCTGGTGCGCATCCGCACGGGCGAGCTCGACGTCGACGCCCTCTGATGGGCGCGGGTCCGACCGACGCCCGCGCCGCCGAACTGCCGACCCTGGACCGCGTTGACCTCTTCGCCGACACGTCCCGGCGTGGTATCGAGCTGTGCCGCGTCTACGGCGATCGCATGGACGACTGGCTGGCGGGCCTGTTCGACCTGGCCGCACACGGCGCCTCCGGGGTGGCGCTGCTGGCGGTGGGGGGCTACGGCCGCCGGGAGATGTCCCCCCAGTCCGACATCGACGTGCTCCTGTTGCACACCGGGGTCAAGGACGTGGCGGCCGTCGCCGAGCGCATCTGGTACCCGATCTGGGATGAGGGACTGAAGCTGGGTCATTCGGTGCGCACCGCGAGGGAGGCGCTCGCCCTGGCGGCCGACGACCTGGACACGGCCACGTCGCTGGTCACCATCCGCCATCTGGCCGGCGATCCGACCATGACCGCGGATCTGGCCGAGCGCGCCATCGCGCTGTGGCGCAAGCGCGCCACTCGCTGGTTGCTCGAGATCAGCTCGCGGGTCCGCCAGCGCCAGGAGGAGGCGGGGGAGGTGGCCTTCCTGCTCGAACCCGATCTCAAGGAGGGTCGGGGCGGGCTGCGCGACGTACACGCCATCCGTTGGGCCGAGCTGGCCCAGGCGGTCATGCTCGAGGGTGACGATGCCGTGCTGGCGCGCGACCACGACGTCCTGCTCGCGGCGCGGGTCGAGCTGCACCGTGCTACGGGGCGTCCTGGAAACCGCCTGCTGCTCGAGGAGCAGGACGCGGTGGCCGAAGCTCTCGGCTACGAGGACGCCGATGCCCTGATGCGTGCGGTCAGCGAGGCGGCGCGCTCCATCGCGTGGACCAGCGACGAGGTGTGGGAGCGCGTCGAATCCTCGATCAAGGGACCTCGCGGCTGGCGCATGAGCCGGGACCGACCCTTGGCGCAGGGAGTGGTGCTGCGCGAGGGGCGGGTGTCGATCACCGCCGATGCCGATCCCGATGCGGACGTGCTGCTGTTCCTGCGGGTGGCGGTGGCCGCGGCCGAGGCCGACTCCCGCATCGAGCGGGCGACCCTCGACCGTCTGGCCGCCGCAGCTGCCGCCGCCCCCGATCTGCCCACGCCCTGGTCGGACGAGACCCGGGCCCTGTTCACCCGCCTGTTGTCGGCCGGGCGCCCGGCCATCGACGTGATCGAGACGTTGGATCAGCGCGGCCTGTTCGTGCGCATCCTGCCCGAGTGGGAGCCGGTGCGCAGCAGGCCGCAGCGCAACGCCTTCCACCGCTTCACGGTGGACCGCCATCTGTGTGAGACCGCGGCCAACGCGTCGGCCCTGGTCGATCGGGTCGAGCGGCCCGACCTGCTGGTGGTCGGCGCGCTCCTGCACGACATCGGGAAGGGCTATCCCGGTGACCACACCGAGGTCGGCATCGTGGTGGTTCGATCCATCGGCGAGCGCATGGGTTACCCCGACGAGGACATCGCCGTCCTCCAGGACATGGTGCGCCATCACCTCTTGCTGCCCGACGTGGCCACCCGCCGCGACCTCTCCGACGAAGGCACCGTCCGATTCGTGGCCGAGCAGGTGGGATCGCTGAGCCTGCTGCGCATCCTCGGTGCGCTGACCGAGGCCGATTCGCTGGCCACCGGGCCGGCCGCCTGGAGCAGCTGGAAGGCCGAGCTGCTGGCCGAGCTCGGAGCCCGCGCCGCCCACGTCCTGGCCGGGGGCCAGCCCGCCGACGGCGCGATCGGTGGCGGGTTCCCGACCCCCGAGCAGCTCGCCCGTCTGGCCGAGGGGCGCCGCATCATCGAGGGGCTCGACGACCAGCTCATGGTCGTCGCCCCCGACCGCGCCGGCCTGTTCTCACGGGTGGCGGCCGCGCTGGCGCTCAACGGTCTCGACGTCCTGTCCGCCGCGGCCCACACCGACGACGCCGGCATGGCCCTGGAGAGCTACCGCGTGGAGAGCAGCCTCGGGTCGGTCATCCCCTGGGACCGGGTGATCGCGGATGTGGAGAAGGCGCTCGACGGGCGGCTGGCCCTGGAGGCCAGGTTGCGGGAGCGGGCCCGGGTGTACGCCCGCCACCAGCCCACGCTGGCCTCGCCCAGTGAGCCGAAGGTGACCTTCGACAACGTGCTGTCCGACTCGGCCACGGTCGTCGAGGTGCGCGCCCCCGACGAGATCGGGGTGCTGTACCGCATCACGCGGGCTGTCGCCGAACTCGACCTGGACATCCGTTCGGCCAAGGTCCAGAGCATCGATCTCGATGTGCTCGACTCGTTCTACGTGCGCGACCGCGACGGCCACAAGGTCGTCGATCCGGATTACCTGCGCGAGCTCGAGCGTTCGATCCTGGCCGCCCTCTAGGTTCGCCGGGAACCAGGGGCGCGCCTGACCCCGACGCCGGTGGTGGATCGCGGCGGTGGGATAGCGTCGGCGTGATGTCCGCGCCGGCGCCGCTGCCCACCCCCCAGGACCTGGTGCGCTGGAGCGAGGCGCTGGCCGCCATCGCCCGGACCGGTCTCGGCTTCACGGAGAGCCTGTACGAGCGGGAGCGGTTCGAGGAGGTCCTGGCCGTGGCTGCTGACATCCGGGTGGCTGCCGGCAGCCACTTCGAGGCCGACACGCTGGTGCAGGAGTGGATGCGGATGGTGGGCCAGGGGGTGGCCGGGTACCAGACCCCCAAGATCGCGGTGGGTGCGGTGGTGGGCAACGACCGGGGGGAGATCCTGCTGGTGCAGCGCGGCGACTCGGGCATCTGGCTGTACCCGACGGGCTGGGCCGATGTCGGCTACTCGGCCAGCGAGGTGGCGGTCAAGGAGGTCCGCGAGGAGACCGGGATCGAATGCCGCGTGGTCCGGCTCATCGCCGTGCTGGACGGTCTGCGCCGCCAGTTCACCCGGATCCCGCTCTACTCGGTGGTGTTCCACTGCCAAGCCACCGGCGGTGAGCTGGTGGGCCATCCGCTGGAGACCCGGGGCGTGGGCTGGTTCGCCCAGGATGCCCTACCCGAGCCGGTGGCCGGGGCCGACCACTGGGGGGAGCTGGCCTTCGCCGCCATCCGGGGCGAGCCCGTGGACGTGCTCTACGACGAGCCGCGCGTCCCCCCTGGCGCTCGGACTGACCCGGCCCACCCGACCACGACCACCACACGACCCGACTACACAGGGGGAGCGCATGGCTTACGAGATGCCATCCATGGCCGAGGCCGCCGCGGCCATCGCCCGGCGCGAGTACTCGGCCACCGAGTTGCTCGAGCGATGCCTCGCGGCCATCGACGCGGGCAACGCCGCGCTGAACGCCTTCGTCCACCTCGATCCCGACGGCGCCCGCGCCGCGGCCGCCGCGATCGACGACCGGATCGCGGCCGGTGAGACCGTCGGGCCGCTGGCCGGCGTGCCCTTCGGGGTGAAGGACCTGGAGGACTGCGCGGGCATGCCGACCTCGCAGGGCTCGATGCTGTTCCTGGGCGACGGTCCAGTGGCCGCCGACTCGGTGCACGTGGCCCGGCTGCGTGCCGCCGGGGCCATCCCGTTGGGCAAGACCAACGCCCCCGAGTTCGGCACTCTGCAGTACACGCGGTCCAAGGCCCTGGGGGTGGCCCGCAACCCGTGGGACCTGAGCCGCACGCCCGGCGGCTCGAGCGGGGGAACGGCGGCGGCGGTGGCTGCCGGCCTGGTGCCGTTCGCCACGGCCAGCGACGGTGGCGGGTCCACGCGGATCCCGGCGTCGTTCTCCGGCCTGGTGGGCATGAAGGCCAGCTTCGGTCGGGTGCCGTCCCCCAGCGCGGGCACCAGCCAGACCACCTCGCTGGGGGTCGAGGTGACCACCGTGGCCGACGCCGCCCTCCATCTCGACGTCGTCGCCGGGCCTCACGACGCCGACCGCACCTCCCTGCCGCCCTACGGCGGGTCCTATGTCGACGCCATCGAGCAGCTGGATGTGTCGGGCCTGCGCATCGGCTGGTCCACCGACCTCGGCTTCGCGGTGGTGGATCCGGAGGTGGCCGACCTGGCTCGGGGCGCGGCCGAGGTGGTCGCCGCCCAGGTCGGCGTGGCGCTGATCGAGATCGACGTGACCCTCACCGATCCCGTTCGCACCTGGCTCAGCGGCGACGCCGTCGGCCTCTGGCTCGACGTCGCCGGCCGCGATGCCTACCCCGACCGCCTGGACGAGCTGACGCCCTTCGTGGCCGCCGGGTTGCGAGCCAGCGCCGACCGCCCGGTGCCCACGCTGGTCAAGCCGCTACGGCGTCGGCTCCAGCTCGAGGCCGATGTGGCGGCGTTGTTCGATCAGGTCGACGTGCTGCTCACCCCGACCACCGCCGTGCCCGCTTTCGCCGCCGAGGGTCCGCCGCCGACCACCATCGCCGGTGAGGACCTGGTGGCCCGCTTCGGGGCCATGCAGGCCGGAGCCATGAGCGTGCCCTTCACCATGCTGGCCAACATCTGCTGGAACCCGGCCTGCTCGGTGCCAGCCGGGCTCTCCTCCGAGAACCTACCCGTGGGACTGCAGGTGACCGGGCGTCGCCACGCCGATGACGTGGTGCTGCGCCTGGCCCGGCTGTTCGAGATGGCCCAGCCCTGGCCCCGTCACGCGCCGTCGGTGGGCTGAGCCGCGCCCGACCTCACGCGCTTCCTGCCAGCCAGACGTTCGTTTGCCGCACGCGTCGCCGACAGGCTTCGCCTCGGGCGTGGGGCGGGTCAGTCGTGCTGGTCGCGCAGGAAGCGCTCGACCTCGTCGACCAGGCTCTCCTCGTCGTCGGCGAAGGGATCCTGCTCGTTGTTGTCGAAGCGGTGCTCGAGGTGCTCGACGTACTCGATCGTCTCGGTGTCGTCAGAGACCAGCTCACTGACCTGGCGTTCGTAGGAGGCCGAGGCGATCTCCAGCTCGGTGGTGACCACCGGCAGCTCGAACAACTGCGACGCCCGCTCGGTCAGCGCCAGGGCCGCCTTGGGTGAGGGCGCGGACGGGACGTAGGTGGGCACGGCCGCCCAAAGGGCCGCCGACCGGAGCCCGGCGTCGCGACAGCTGCTCTGGAGCACGCCGGTGATGCCGGTCGGACCCTCGTAGCGGGAGGGCAGCAGCCCCATCTCGGTGCCCAGCTCCTCGTCGTCGGCCGTGCCGAAGACCGTGACCGGACGGGTGTGCGGGACCTCGGCCAGCAGCGCCCCGAAGGTCACCACCAGGCGGGCGCCGAGCAGCTGGGCCACGCCCACCACCTGCTCGGTGAAGGTTCGCCACCGCAGCTGGGGTTCGCTGCCCACCACCGTGATCAACCCCCGGCCGGTGTCGGGCACCGTGCCGGCCGACAACACGGTCTCGGGCCACACCACCTGGCGGCGCAGGTCGTCGTCGAGCTGGACCCGGGGACGTGTGGTCGAGAAGTCGAAGAAGACCTCCGGGTCGATGGTGGCGAAGGGCTTGGTCTGGTAGGCCTCGCCCAGGAAGCGCACAGCCGAGCTGGCCGCGTCACCGGCGTCGCTCCAGCCTTCGAAGGCCACCAGCACGATGGGGGCGTCGAGGGTGGGGCGCGAGATCCAGCGGAGGTGCTCGAGCCTCGTCCCGGGGTCGTCGGCGGCCATGAGACGAGGGTACTGCCGCCGCCCGGCCAGCCCTACGATCGGAGGCGGTGGCCGCCCTCGATGAGGCGTTCGACCCACGCCCGGCCGTCTAGGTTGGCGCCATGGCGAGCCCGGTCGAGATCCATGAGGTCACCGCGGTGGACGGCGAGCTGGTGGAGGCGTTCGAACGTCTGATCCCACAGCTCTCGCGCTCGAACCCCCCGCCGTCGGCCGAGGCCCTGGCCGCCATCGCCGCGTCGGACGCCGCCGTCGTGCTGGTGGCCCGTGACCCGGACGCCGGCGGGCGCATCCTGGGCAGCCTGACCCTGGTGATGTTCCCCATCCCCACGGGGATCCGGGCCTGGATCGAGGACGTGGTGGTGGACGAGGCGGCGCGCGGTCGAGGGGTGGGCGAGGCCCTCAACCGAGCGGCGCTGGACCGAGCCCGCGCCGCCGGGGCCCACACGGTGGATCTGACCTCGCGCCCGTCGCGGGAGGCGGCCAACCGGCTCTACCAGCGGATCGGCTTCCAAGCCCGCGACACCAACGTCTACCGCTACCAGCTGTAGGGGACCGGCCAGCCCGACGGTCGGGTCATCTCGTGAAGGCGGAACGAACCTGCGATCAGCCGAGGCTGCGTCGAGCCAAGGCTCAAGCTGGGGGCTCGGGCGCCGACTCTACCTGTGTGGGCTTCCTGCCCAGGACGTGGTCGGGCAGCCGACGCCAGCCCGCCGTGGCCCAGGGCGACCCCTGGCCCGAGCTGTCGGACGGCGACGAGAGGGTCCGACCATTCCGACGCGATGGCCTGTTGCGACGGACCGGCCCGTTCCTGGCCGTGACCCTCGTGACCTTCGTGCTGGCTGCGGCACCACCCTCGCCGTCGGGGGACGCCTTCGCCGCCAGTCTGGTGCTGTTCGCCTTCATCGTGGTGGCCGTGGTGCTGGTCCCGTGGGATCGGCTGCCGTGGTGGACCGACACGCTGCCCCCACTCGCCTTCATGGTGGTCGTCGCCCTCTTGCGCGACAGCCAGGGTGGGGCGGTGTCGGGCTACTCCGGCCTGTTGCTGTTGCCGGTGGTCTGGCTCGCGCTCTACGGGCGCACCGCACAGGTGGTCGTCGCCGTGGCTGGCGTGGCCCTGGCGGTGCTGACCCCACTGGCGGTCATCGGTGGTGGGCACTACCCCTCGAGCGAGTGGCGCCGGGCGGTGGTCATGGCCGGGGTGGCCGCGCTGCTCGGGTGGGCGGTGTTCTCGACCGTAGAGATCCTCCGCCGCAGCGCCCGCGAGGTCGCCCTGGTGCAGCGGCTGTCGACCGAGTTGGGACGCCTCCAGCGGCCTGACCAGGTGATCGACATCCTGCTCGGCGCCGTGGCCGACTTCGGCTCGGCCGTCCCCACGAATCGGCAGGCGGAGCTGCTGCTGGTCGACGGCGACCTGGCCGAGGTGACCGCCGATCTCCGGGTCCCGGGCCCGACCCGGGTGGGGACCGTCGTTCGCCTCGATGACGATCCCCACCTGGCCAGGGTCGCTCGCGACCTGGTGGCCCAGGGTGGGCCCGAGTGGGCCTACCTGCCTCTGGTGGTCAACGGCGAGGTGTACGGCATCGTGGGCGTGACCGGCCCCCGCCAGCCCTTCGGCTCCCAGCTCGTGGCCCAGATGGCCACCCTGGTCAACGTCGGCGGCATCGCCCTGGCCAATGCGCTGGCCCATGCCCAGATCGCCCACGAGAACGTGGTGCTCCACGAGGTCGCCGAACGCGACCCGTTGACCGGAGCTCCCAACCGGCGGATGTGGGACAGCAGCCTCGCGGCCATCGAGGCCGCAACGGCCCGGACGGGGGAGTCGGTCGACGTGGGGATCATCGACCTCGACCGGTTCAAGCAGTACAACGACACCTTCGGACACGCAGCTGGCGATCAGCTGCTGCGGGACACGATACGGGGGTGGGCCGGCGTGCTGCGTCCGAGCGATCTCCTGGCCCGGCTGGGCGGCGAGGAGTTCGGCTTCGTGCTCGTGGCCGAACCGCCGCGGGTTGCGGCCCAGCTGGCCGATCGCCTCCGCTCGACCATGCCCGCAGGGGTCACGTGCTCGATCGGGCTCGCCCGTCGGCTCCCCGACGAACCCTTGACCGAGACGCTCGGGCGCGCCGACATCGCGCTCTACCGGGCCAAGACCGAGGGTCGCGACCTGGTGGTGCAAGCGACCAACTGAGGTCGAGCGCCCGCCGGGTGGCGGCGTCGACGCGCCGCCGACGCTCAGTGGGTCAGGCCCACGCCGTCCTGGCAGTGGGGTCCACCCCAGTGCTCGACCACCTGGCCGTCGCGCATGCGCAGGATGGCCGTGCCATTGATCTCGACCGGTTTACCCGAGGGCGCCACGCCGTAGAAGGCGCTGCCCGTGTGGGTGCCCTTCACCGTCCAGTTGGACACGATCAGGTCGCCTGACTCGATGATCAGGTCGACCGTGAAGGTCATGTCGGGGAAGGCGGAGCGGACCTGGGACCACCATTCGATCTCCTGGCCCCGCACGTCGGTGCCGACGGCGTCGGGGTTCACCCTGGCCGTCACGTGGCTCACGAAGTCGGGCGACCAGTAGCGGAACACCGCCTCCTCGTCGCCGGCGAACATGGCATCGCTGTACTCGGCCAACCGCGTCAGGTTCTCGGACATCCCACAAGTCTGAACGAAAGCTCAGTCCCGATGCCCGGGCCAGCGCCACCAGGGTGGCCAGGCTGGCCAACTGCTGATCGTGGGGCCCGTCGAGCTTGGCCAGCAGCGTGGTGATGCCCGCCTGGTGGTAGAGCCGAAGACGAGCGGCGATGGCGTCGGCGGTGCCCACCAGGTTGGTGCGCGCCCCCAGCTCGACGGGCACGGCCTCGGCCGCCTCCTCGCGCCGACCGGCGCGCCACAGGCGCGACACCTCGGCCACCTCGTCGGCGAAGCCCAGACGGGCGAAGGCGTCGTTGTAGAAGTTGTCCTTCCCGCTGCCCATCGCCCCGATGGTGAAGGCATAGCCCCGGGCGTGGCGCCGGGCTGCCTCCTGGCCGGCCACCTCGTCAGGGGTGATCTCCAGGGCCACCGGGGCCACCAGGTCCAGCTCGCTCAGCGACCGGCCGGCACGTGTGGCTCCCTCCCGCAGCGGGCCCAGGAAGACCTCGGCCGACTCCGGGATCAGGGCGTTGGCCAGCCACCCGTCGGCCAGCTCGCCGGTCAGGCGCAGGTTCTCGGGCCCCATGGCGGCCACGTAGATGGGCACGTGGTCGGCCCGCAGCATCGGGCGCAGAGGACGGCCCTGGCTGTCGGGCAGTGGCAGCGGGTAGATCTCGCCCTCGTGGACCAGGCGTTCGCCGCGTGACACGATGCGCACGATCTCAATCGTCTCGCGGGTGGTCTGCACGGGCCGCCGGAAGCGAACGCCGTGCCAGCCCTCCATGACCTGGGGTCCCGACACGCCGATGCCCAGGGCGAAGCGCCCGTGGGACAGATCCTGGAGGCTGAGGGCGGAGGTGGCCAGCAGGGCCGGGCTGCGCGAGCCCAGCTGCACCACGAAGGTGCCCAGGCCGATGGTCGTGGTCCCCGCGGCCAGGTTGGCCAGACCCGTCAGCGCGTCGTAGCCCCACACTTCCGGCACCCACAACGAGGCCACGCCGATGCGTTCCGCTTCCCGGGCGAAGTCGCCCGCCTGTCGATGGTGCGGATCGATCAACGCGGCGACGCGCATGGCTCCCCGGAGCTCGAATCGGGTGCCGAGCGGGCGCCAGGCTCCCTAGGGTGTGTCTAGCGATCGGCGCCCCAAGGGGCAAGGGGGACGACCATGCGTTACCGGGACCGACCCACCGCCGAGGTGACTGAACGGGTGCACGCCGACCCGGAGGTGATCTGGGCCCTGGTCACCGACATCGAGTTGCCGGCGCGCTTCTCCGCCGAGCTCCAGTCCGTCGAGTGGCTGGACGGTGCCCGCGAGGTGGCGGTGGGCAACCGCTTCCGCGGCCACAACCAGAACCCGGCGCTGGGTGAATGGTCCACCGAGTGCACCGTGGTCGAGGTGGAACCGGGCCGGCGCTGGTGCTGGACGGTGAACGCGGGGGACGACGAGATGGCGACGTGGGCCTTCGAGGTGGATCCGGGTCGGGAGGCGACCACCGTGCGCCAGTGGGCTCGCATGGGTCCGGACCGATCGGGGCTCAACGTCGCCATCGACGCCATGCCCGACAAGGAGGCTCGCATCATCGCGGGCCGGCTCGACGACTGGCGCACCAACATGACGGCCAACCTGGCTGGCATCAAGGCCCTCGCCGAGGGGACGGCTGAGACCCAGAGGATCTAGTCTCCCAGAAGCCCAGCACCCCGAGAGGATGTCCGCACCATGATCCGACTGAGCGTGTTCTACCCGTCTGGCGAAGGCTCGACCTTCGACCACGACTACTACCGCGACTCCCACGTCCCGCTGGCCGTGAAGACCTGGGGTCTCGACGGAGCCGGGATCGACAAGGGGATCGACGGACCCTACGTGGCCGCCGTCCACTTCACCTTCGAGTCGATGGACGCCCTGGGTGCGGCCATGGGCGTTCCGGGTACGGCGGACGTGATGGCGGACGTGGCCAACTACACCAACATCGCCCCGGTCATGCAGACCAGCGAGATCGTGGGCTGAGGGGGGTTCCACGAGCCCACGTCGGCTTCTGTCAGCCTGATGCGGGAGCCACCTCGGCGGCCGCGGCCAGGTTGGCCAGCGTGGTCTTCATGCCCGCCCGGTTGTGGGTGGCCCGGTCGGACACTCCCGACACCAGGCTGCCGAGGAACGTGATGGTCCGGCCGCGGGTGTCGGCGAAGGTCTCGGTGACCCGGCAGCCCCCCTCGGTCACCTCCAGGTCGTAGCGCCAGTTGCCGACCCCCATCCCGCCGGCCCGGACGTCGAAGCCGAAGCTCCGACCCGGCTGGCAGTCGGTGATGATCACCCGTCGTGCTCCACCGGCGCCGACCCCGAGCGTTGGTGCCCTTGAACCGCGCGCCGACCGCTGGCCCGTCGGCCCCGTTGCGCCAGGTGCCGCCGGTGTTCTCCGGCGACCACTCACCCATGCGGGGCAGGTCCGACACCAGTTCCCACACCCGCTCCGCGGGTGCGTGGATGCCACGGCTGACCGACACGACGTTCCCCACGGTCACCCGCCGAGGGCGCCGTAGGCGGCGAACAGGATCTCGACGGCCCGCATGTCGCCCATGGTGCCCTCGCCCATGCGGTTCATCACGTAGGCGAAGCACATCCGGGCGTCCATGTCGACGACCACCAGCGAACCGCCCCAGCCGCCCCAGAAGCAGGCGTGTGGGTTGGGGCTCAGCGGCGTGTCAGGGGTGATGAGGCCGTAGCCCAACCCGAAGCTCAGGGGCGTGCCCAGCACCAGATCGGTGCCGGAGATCTGAGGCTCGAGCGCTCGGCGGCATCCGGCCTCCGACAGCAGCCGCACCCCGTCGAGCTCGCCGCCGTGGGCCAGCACGGCCTGGACCCGGGCCACGGAACGGGCATTGCCGTGCCCCCCGGCGGCCGGGATCTCGGCCCGTCGCCAGGCCTCCTGCCACGATTGCTCGGCCGACAGGGGCGGGTTGGCGAAGGTGCGGACCGCGATCCCCGTGGGATCCGCGCCCTCGATCTGATCGGCCAGCGACGGTGGGGGGATGACCCGGGCCACCCGCTCGTCGGCCGAAGCCGGCGTGCCGATGAAGAAGTCGGCACCCAGGGGCTCGGCCACCTCCTCGGCGAAGAACCGGCCGACCGATCGACCGTCGATGCGACGGATGACCTCGCCCACCAGGTAGCCCTGGGTGACGGCGTGGTAGCCCGAAGCGGTACCCGGCTCCCACCACGGCTCCTGGGCGGCCAGACGGGAGCAGGCCAGGTCCCAGTCGTAGAGATCCTCGGGCTGCCAGGGGCTCCTGCCAACCCGACAGCCCGGCGGTGTGGCTCATGAGGTGGGCCACGGTGACCGCCTCTTTGCCCGCGGCCTTGAACTCGGGCCAGTAGCGAGCCACTGGCGCATAGGGGTCCAGCTCGCCGCGGTCGGTCAGCATGAGGGCACAGAGCGCGGTCATGGTCTTGGTGGTGGACCACACGTTGGTGATGGTGTCGCGCTGCCATGGCGTCGGCCCAGGGGCCCCCGGCGTGCCGTCGATGCTCCCGCCCCACAGGTCGACCACGGTCTGGCCGTCGAGCACGACCGACACCGAGGCGCCCACGTCGAGGCCTTGGTCGAAGTTGGCCGCGAAGGCGTCTCGCACGGCCGCGAAGCGGTCCTCGCAGATGCCGTCGATGCTGGCCATGGTTGCCCCCGGTGTTCGGTGCTCGCCTTCGGGCACGTCTGACCACCGTTCCGGTGGTCAGACGTGCCCGAAACGGCGGAGTCAGTGGTTGGTGTAGTCGATTCCCCCGGCGCCGGGGACGCCCACCGCGAAGCAGAAGCAGTGGATGGGCTGGTCGCCGATGGTGCGCAGGCTGTGCACGGTGTCGGGCGGGATGTAGACGAGGTCGCTGGGGCGTACCGGGCGCTCCTCGCCGCCGATGATCATGGTGCCCTCGCCGGTCATCACGAAGTAGAACTCGTGGGTGGGGTGCGAGTGGGGGAACACCTCGCCGCCCACGGCCACCTCGAACTCGTTGGCCAGCTCCAGGTAGCCGCCGTCGGTGATGGCCTTCATCTCCTCGGGCCGGATCAGCCACCACACGGGCACCGTGCCGTTGTGCTCGACCTCGGGCTCGACCTCGGCCACGTTGCGTACGTCCATGACGACCCCCTGATCGCTCGGGCTGGCTGCTCCGCCCATCCTGTCACCGGGGCGGCGACCGCGTCGGCGTTGCGGCGGAGGCGCAGCTCGGTAGTGGGTCAGTTTGAATCCGGCTGAGACCGTCGCATGGTGACGAACCACAGCGCCGTGATGAACGCGAGCCGAAACCGACCAGGGCAAGGACAGTGGTCCCAGTCGCTAGGCCGATCACGCCGACGATAAGCCAGCCGATTCCCCACGCCCGCGTAGATCTTGCGCCCGACCGAGCCGGGCGCAAGCCACCTGGTCAAAATGGCCGCAAGCTAGTCGAGCAAGCCGGCGATCTGGGTCGTGCTCCACGGATACTCGGCCACCCCAGCAGCCATGGCCGGAGTCTGCTTGCGGCCATCGACCGTGAGCGACTGGTGGGTGCGTACGAAGTTGTAGTTCATGTAGTGCAGCGACACCGCGTGCGCCAGGTTCTCGACCTTCTTGGAGAACCCGTTGGTGAGCCGGGTGAAGCGCCGCATGCCCATCCGCATCGTGAGGTTCTGACGCTCGACGTAGCTGGTCGAGATCCGGCTGGCGTCGGGGTCGCCCGACTGGACTGTCACGTCGACCACCCGGCAGTTCTTGGCCGGGCTGTAGCGCCGGGCTTCCTTCTCGGTGGGCGAGTCGTACTCCTTGACGATCTGGGCGAAGTCCATGTTCAGCGCCCCACAGCGCGTGGACTGCTGGTGGGTAGCAGCCGAGCCCATCGGTCGAGAGCTGGATGCGCTGGCCCGGCAACAGCCGTGAGCGCAAGTCCCGCAGGAAGGTGTAGCAGTCCTCGGTGGTGCGCTCACCGACGCAGCCAGGAGGGGACCAGCTTCGTGTCGGCGTCGATGGCGGTCCAGGTCCACACGTCTCCGTAGCCGGGCGTGCCCTTGAAGTCCTCGGGCACGTTCTTGGCCTTGGCGTAGCAGAAGGACCAGATCTCGTCGGCCTCGATGGTCCGCAGGTCAAGGTTGGTGAGCGCTCCGTCTTGGTACTCGGTGCAAGCCTCGCCCAGGTCCACCAGGAGGCTGGTGATCGTGTTCTTCGCCGCGCCGGTCACCGGGACCGTGGCCCGGATGCTCATGCCTTCTACCAGGCATCCCACGATCTGCCCACGGCGCTCGGTGCTCAGCCTGTTCATACTGACTATTATACTTGACCGCTCATCTAATGCAAGGGTTGTTATCAGTTCCCTGCACTGTTAGTATCAGTTGCAGCCACTGTAGCATTCAGTGTTTCGATGATTGAGAGCGGTATCCAAGTGATCTACGAAATCCCCAAGATCGGCCCCGAGGAAGATGCAGCGCTTCAACGGATCGAGGAGCTGCGTCGCCAACTTCGTTACTACGTTGCCGAGCCGCGTCGATGGGTCGGCTCGGTCCGTCGCATCCTGTCGGCCCGAGCAATCCAGGGGTCGAACAGCATTGAGGGGTACAACGTCTCAGTCGAGGACGCGGTGGCAGCTCTCCAAGGTGATGAGCCAGCCGACGCCGCCTACGAGGATTGGATGGCTGTCACCGGCTACCGGCGGGCGATGACGTACGTCCTCCAGCTCGCCCAGGATGAGCATTTCGAGTACACCGCCGCCTTGCTGCGAAGCCTGCACTTCATGATGACGGAATACGACTTGGAGGCCAGCCCTGGCCTTTGGCGGCCAGGAGCGCGCAGCTCAGCTGAAGTGGATGGTCGTCGACCTGGCTCGGGCGCCGTCGAGGCCCATGGCATCCGGGATCACCGTGTAGGTGCCAGCGGGAACGCGGGTGTCGCACGCTGCGTCGTAGCAGGAATCGGTGATGCAGGTGGAGGATGAGCAGGAGCGAGTCGACGCCGGCCAGGTGAAGGAGGCCGAGTGGTGGTAGCCGGCCGGCACCTCGCCCAAGGTGAGCGGGACCGGGCAGAAGGTCGTGGGCTGGTAGACCACCCTCTCTGACGAGTCGACCACGCGGAAGTGCGGGCACGCGTTCAGCACGGCCGTCCTGGGCGCGTTCTCGCACGTCGGGCCGTCGTTGCGGATGGTGACGGTCACCTGCACGGTGTCACCCGGTGCGTAGCTGGAGCGGTCGGTGGTGGCGGTCACAGTGGTCTGCGAGGCCGTGCAGTCCGGTGGCCCGGGCGCGCCGGCGACGGTGCTCGTGGGCGCGCCGGCCGTCGTGACGCTCGACGAGGTGCTGCTCACCGGGCCGAAGGGGTTGGTCGAACCCGTGGCGGAGGACGTCCCGCAGGCGGGGTCGAGCGACACCTCGATGGGATGGAGGGCGTCGAGGTCGGCGGCCGAGGGACCGGGGATGGATGACGCGACGACAAGGAGCGACCGGTCGAGGTCGAAACCCTCACTGTTGGCCCGCTGGGGGTCGGCATCCCGGAAGCCGGGTGCCGCGAACTCGGGGACGAAGTGCTCGCCGCTGACCACCACCTCCCAGGCGGTCCGGCCGGGGTCGGCGAGGGCGGCAAGGGTCACGCCCGGCGCGGCGGAGTCCCGGCCGGCCACCACGGCCGCACGCGGCGTGGCGCCCGGCACCGACGTCCCCTCGTGCGCAAGGTTCCGGGTCGCGTCGGCCAGGGCGCGGGGGATCCCGGGCGGATCGCACGCGGCTGCGCCCGAGGCTTGGCCGACGCGGACGGTGGTGGCCTGCTCCTGGCCGCTGCGGGCCAGGGCCACCCCGCCGGCCACCATGGCCACCACCACGAGCGTGGCCAGACCAGCTCCGAGGCGCTCCCGGCGGCGGATGCGTCCCCGGGATGCCGTCGGCAGGGGACTCGGACGATCGGCGCCGGCGACGCAACGATCGGCCATGGCGGCCAGTCGCTCCGACAGGTCGTCGGGGTTGAGGTCGGACGGATCGTGGGGGTCAGGCATCGGTGATCGTCTCCCGTATCGAGGCCAGGCCGCGCGACAGCAGCGACTTGACCGTGCCAGGGCGGCAGCCGAGCACCCCGGCGGCGTCGGCTTCCGACAGGTCGAGCCAGATGCGGCACACCACGGCGGCGCGTTGGCGGTCGGGCAGCCCTTGGAGTGCGGTCCACAACCGGCCGTCCGGGTCTGCGTCGCTGGCCGGCGGCTCGAGGTCGGTCGGCGACAGGTGGCCGGCAGCGGATGCGTGGCGGACCTCGCGGTCGCGGGCCCGGCTCTCGCTGCGGGCCCGCGACCGCAACACGTTGAGCACGGTCTTGTGCAGGTAGGCGCCGAACGCCTCGGGCCGGCGCAGCCGCCCGCCGCGGCGCATCACCCGCTCGAAGGCCTCCTGCACGGCGTCGTCGGCCCGGTCGCGGTCGCCGCACACCAGGTAGGCGAACCCGAAGGCGGCCCGCCGGTGCCGGGTGTAGAGCGCGTCGAGCCGGTCCCGTTCGATCGGAGCCAGGGGTGTCGCGGCGTCGGCCGAGAGGTCGGGTTCCACCATGTCCATCGTCGCGGGTAAGACGCCGCCGCCCCGTGGATCGGTTGCCGGACGTGATCTCGCCGACACCGTAGGCGGTCGAGCGGTCGAGCGGTCGGGCCGGATCGAGCCTGGCCCGGCCTGAGCTGGCAGGATCGCGGGGATGACCGTGATCGAGCGGATCCAGAACTGGCAGCAGCGGGGGCACCTCGTGCCCGTCGGCAACCGGGAGATCTTCGTGGTCGATGTCCCACCCGCACCCTCGTCGACGGCGGCCGACACCCCGCTGCTGGTCCTGCACGGGTTCCCCACCAGCTCCATCGACTTCGAGGCCGCGCTTCCCGTGCTCAACGCCGGCCGGCGCGTGGTGCTCTTCGACTTCCTTGGATTCGGCATGTCCTCCAAGCCCGACACCCGCTACTCGCTGTTCACCCAGGCCGATGCGGCCGCGGCGGTGGTGGCCCACCTCGGGTTGGATCGGGTCGATCTGCTCACCCACGACATCGGCGACTCGGTGGGCGGCGAGCTGCTGGCCCGGTCGAACCAGGGCGTGCTCGGCTTCGGGATCGGGCGTCGGGTGTTGACCAACGGCAGCGTCTACTACGACCTGACCCAGTTCTCCGATGGTCAGAAGTTCCTGCTCGACCTGCCCGACGCCGCCCTGCCCGTAGACCAGGCGCCCGATGTCGACACCATCGTGGCGTCGCTCGAGGGCACCTTTGCTCCGCCCGGCGGCGCGGCGTCGCACCCCGACCCGGATCTCGTGCGGGCCGGAGCCGATCTGCTCCTGCTGAGCGGAGGGAACCGTCTGCTCCCCCGCACGATCCGCTACGTCGAAGAGCGACGTCGCCACGGCGACCGGTGGGCCGACGCCATCGAGCACCACGAATCACCTCTGGCCGTGGTGTGGGGCGACGCCGACCCCATCGCGGTGTGGCCCATGGTCGAGCGTCTGGCCCAGCGCCGGCCCGACGCGTCGGTCACCCGCCTGGCGGGGGTGGGCCACTACCCGATGATCGAAGCACCCGAGGCCTTCGCGCAGGCCGTGGTGGCCGGCCTATGAGGCCGCCGGGTCAGGTGACCCGGCGGTAGCGGCGGATGGCGATCGGGGCGAACACGGCCACGATCCCGATGCTCCAGGCCAGGGACTGCCACACATAGGTGGCGGTGGGGCCACCCAGCATGAGGGCTCGGGTGGCGTTGACCGCGGCGGTCACCGGTTGGTGGTTGGCGAAGACCTGCAGCCAGGTCGGCATGGTGGAGGTGGACACGAACGCGGAGGAGGCGAACACCAGGGGCGCCAGGATGGGGAAGCTCATGGCCTGGGCCGTCTCGGGGCTGGCCGCCGAAAGCCCCACGATGGCGAAGATCCAGGTCATGGAGAAGGCGAACAGCAGCAGCACGGCCACGCCGGCCAGGAGCCCCAACAGGTTGGTCTGCACCCGAAAGCCCACCAGGTAGCCCACGATCAGCATCAACGCCACCACGAACACGTTGCGCACCAGGTCGGCGAAGGTGCGCCCGGCCAGCACCGCTGACCGGGCCATGGGCAACGAGCGGAACCGCTCGATGAGGCCCTTCTGCAGGTCGTCGGACAGGCCGATGCCGGTGTTGATGGACCCGAACACCACCGTCTGGCAGAAGATGCCCGGCATCAGGTAGTCGACGTAGGGAAGCGACATGCCGGGGATGTGGATGGCCCCGCCGAAGACGTAGGTGAACATCAGCACGAAGATGATCGGCTGAATCGTGGAGAAGACGATCAACTGTGGCTGGCGCGTGATCGAGACCAGGTTGCGACGGGTGATGGTGCGCGAGTCACGCAGGGCCCAGGCGGACGCACTGCGGTGCTCGACTCCGGAAGCGACCGGGCTCAGGGCGGTGGGGGAGAGCTGGGTGGCGGTCATCGGACAGCCTCCTGCGCCAGTGGTCGATCGTGGTCATCGGCGGGGCCGCCGTCTCCGGGCGGTTGGCCGCCGCCAGGGTCGTCGTCGTCGTCGTTCAGTTCGGCCCGGTGGCCGGTGAGGCTGAGGAAGACGTCGTCCAGCGTGGGCTCGCGGACCGTGAAGGTCTCGGGCACCAGCTCGGCCTGCTCGAGGAGCCGGGCCACGTCGAGCACGCCGCGGGCGCCCTGGTTGATGTTGACCTTGACCGTGCGCCCGTCGACCTCGACCGATCCGACCCCGGTCAACAGCCCCTGGGCGTAGCTGGCCTGATCGGCATCGCGGGCGCCGATCTCGACGATCGTGGCGCCCATGGTCGCCTTCAGCTCGGCCGACGTGCCTTCGGCGATCTTGCGGCCGCCGTCGATCACAGCGATGAGATCGGCCAGTCGGTCGGCCTCCTCCAGGTACTGGGTGGTGAGCAGCACGGTGGTGCCGTCGGCCACCAGCTCCTGGATGACCACCCACAGATCGTTGCGGCTGGCCGGGTCGAGGCCGGTGGTGGGCTCGTCGAGGAACAGCACCGGGGGGCGGTGCACCAGGGCGGCGCCCAGGTCGAGGCGTCGGCGCATGCCGCCCGAGTAGGTGCGAGCGGGACGGTCGGCCGCATGGGTCAGGCCGAACTGGTCCAGCAGCTCGTCGGCTCTGGTCTGGGTGAGCTTGCGGGACAGGTGGGTGAGCTCGCCCACCATGCGCAGGTTCTCTCGTCCGGTCAGGTTCTCGTCGATCGCCGCGTACTGACCGGCCAGGCCGATGCGCTCGCGCACGGCCTGGGGGTTCTGGTCGACGTCGATGCCGAGCACCCGGGCCACCCCGGAGTCGTGGCTCAGGATCGTGGTCAGGATGCGGACCACCGTGGTCTTGCCGGCCCCGTTCGGGCCCAGGAGGCCGAATACCGTGCCGCGTTCCACCGAGAGGTCGATACCGTCGAGGGCGGTCACCTCGCCGAACCGCTTGACCAGCGCTTCGACCTCGATGACGGGGTCGGCGGCAGACGACGACGAGATCGACGATGAGATCGACGACGGGTTTGGCGAATCGTTCATGCGGTCCACCTTGGCAAAGTGCTTTAGGTATGTCAAGTATTTAACCTATTGAAATAATGAATGGGTTGAACGAGTGTGGTGCGCTCCCTATGCTGTCGCCGTGGTTCAACGGACCAGGCAAGCGGTGGCCGACGAGGTGTGGGGTCTGTTGACCGCGCTCGATGGTGGGCCGGCGCGATGCGGGCTTCGCCGTGGCCGAGTCCTACGGGTTGACGATGGGCGACATGAAGGCGCTGCTTTCGCTGACCGACGATGAGGCACCCACCATGAGCTCGTTGGCCGAGGTGTGGAGTTGCGACGCCTCCAACGTGACCTGGCTGGTTGACCGGCTCGAAGAGGGAGGTTGTGTGGTGCGCCAGCCCTCGACCACCGACCGGCGGGCCAAGACGGTGGTGCTGACCGATCGCGGCCGTGCCGCCCGTGCGCGTCTGCACGACGCGTTCACCCAGGCGCCCCCCGCTGGGCGACCTCAGCCTCGAGGATCTCACCACGTTGGCCCAGCTGCTGCGCAAGGCCGGGTTCGAACCCTGCGAGTTCCACGACCTGGTGCACTCCATGGGTCAGAAGCCGCGCAGCCGCCACCAGCCTGGGCTGATGGTGCTGACGATCGGTCCGTCGTAGCCAGACGCGACGGCGCCCCGAGCACCAGGTGCTCAGGGCGCGATCGCGTCGGAAATCGGTCGGCGTCAGCCGGTGAAGGCGGGTGCCGCCGTCACCGGGGCGGCGGGTGCCGCGGTGCTGGTGGTGCTGGCTACCGCGGCCGCGACCGTCACCGGGGCCACGTCGGTGGCCGGGATGATGATGAGCCCGCTGCCGGTGGCCGTGGCGCTGTTGGTGTAGGTCCCCGGTGTGGTGGACACCGTCACCGAGAAGTGGAGGTGCAGCGTGGCCCCCGCGGCCACGCTGATCGGTCCGTTCCAGGTCAGCGTCTGGCCCGCCACCGTCGGGTTGGCGGTGACGTCTCCGGTGGTCGAGCTGGCCGTGTAGGTGAAGCCGGCCGGCAAGGTGTCGCTGATCGAATCCAGGCTCACTGCGCTGCTACCGGGGTTGGCGATCGAGATCGTGTAGCCATCGGTGCCGCCCGGGGTGGCGGTGGCTGCGTCGGCCGTCTTGGTGACGGTGACCGGCTGGATGCCGAGCGGGGAGAACGTGGTGTAGTGCTGCACCGAAGTGGTACGCGCCGGCGGCGACGGCCAGCGACCAGCTCAGCCCGGCGCCGTTGTCGATGTCGTTGTCGCACTGGCAGGTGTCGGCGAACGGCTGCTGCGAGCCGATGGTGGCCCACACCGTGTTGTAGTTGTCCTCCATGTAGTGCGAGCCGGGCGTGATCGGGTACCACTGCTCGATGCGGTTGGGCGAGGGCGAGGTCGGCGATGCCTTGCAGGCCACGGCCGATCCGTCGATCTGGCCCACGCCGGTGTCGCTGTTCTGCAGGTAGCAGTCACCGGCCCGGTAGACGATCAGGCTCTGGGCCGCACCCGTGGCGTTGTGGATGGCCACGGTCGTGAGGTAGGCCTCCTGGCCGACCACGTAGGTGTCGGTCTCGGTCAACTGGAAGCCGGTGCCGCCCAGGGCGACCACCGTGGTCACGCTGAACGGGCTGGCCGAAGTGCCGGTGCCGGTGACGGCGCTCTGGCTCACCGGGGTGTAGGTGGTGCGGGGCGCGGCACTGCTGCCGGCGGGGATGCCGGCGGGGCCGTACAGGACCCCGGCCAGCGAGACCAGGGTGCCGCAGGCGGTGTCGCCGTAGAACTCGCCGGAGGTGTCACCGGAATAGTTCACCGAGCAGTTCAGGTCGGTCGAGACGCCGATGCTGGTCAGCGGACCAGCCGATGTGATGGTGGCGGTCGCCGCCCCCACCGGCTGGGCCATACCGACGGCCATGACCGAGGCGATGAACGCCCCGAGCACGAGCAGCCGATTCGCATGTCGCGCGATTCTGAACACGGTGCCTCCCTCGAACCGGCCCCAGCGGCCGCCACCGAGGGTTCGCCCCGGCAGCTTGGTTCACTGACACTAGGTCCTGGTGGGTTGGAAGACAAGGTTCAATCCAGGTCTGGTTGTGCAGATGCGACCGCCGAACCGGCCGATCCCGGGGTCGAACCGGGTGTCTCGCCGCCGGATCAGGCCGGGGCCGGCGTGCCCCGGGCAGGGGTGACCTGGCGCCGCCAGCTCGACATCCGGCTCCACACCACCCACGAGATGCCCCCCACCGGGATCTCCAGCAGATAGGTGAACCCGGTGAAGAGCAGGACCCCGGCGGTGCAGACGGCTGGGTCCCCCCCGAAAGCCACCAGCGCCCCGATCACGGTGGCGTCGGCGAAGCCAACGCCACTGGGCGTGACGGGGACCGTGGACAGCAGACGGCCGAAGGCGTAGGCGGCGAAGACCTGGATGGTGGCCAGCGAGTTCTCGCCCAGCAGGCGCAGGCACAACAGCTGGAGGGCGAACTGCAACAGGGAGTACAGGAGCATCCACAACGTCAACTGGGGCCAGCACCGGGAGATCAGCGAGCTGCTTCGGTGACGGAAGTCGAGCACCGCGTCGCTGATGCCGGGGTGATCGGGGCGGCGGGCCAGACGGAGCACAGCCGACACCCACCGCTGGAGCCAGTGGCCGATGATCATGGCCAAGCGCTCGCTGCGCAACACCAGGGTGAGGGCCACGACAGCCACCACCAGGACGGCCAGGCCGAAGATGGCCGCGCCCACGAGTCCGCCGGTGGCCCGCCCCTCGGCCACCAGCAGCACCAGGGCGAGAATGGGCAGGCCCAGCTTGAGGAAGATGTTCCAGATGCCCGAGACCAGGATGGCCAGTGTCGTCCTGGGCACGCCGAAGCCCCAGGACCGACACATCCCGTAGGTGGCGCCCACACCCACCGCACCCCCGAAGGGGACCACGTTGGACACCGCGCTGGAAGCGGTGTTGAGGGTGAAGCCCTGCGTGCGACGCAAGCCGGGCAGCGAGGCGGTGAGCACCCCGGCGTAGGCCACCAGCCCGATCAGCCAGACCACGGTCAGCAGGGCGATCTCGGCGATGCTGAGGCGGTGCAGTTGGTGGGCCACCTGGCGATAGGTGGCGCCGGACACCTTGGGGATGACCAGCGCGAACAACACGACGAGGGCCGCCAGGGAGATGAGCGCTTCGGCCAGCCGCCGCCGCGAGCGACTTGCGATGCAGCTCGTGTTCGACGGCCAGGGAGGGATCGGGCGGTTCGACCGAGTCGTCCAGGTCGTAGGGATGGACGTGACCCGACGCGAGATCGGTGGCGACCTGGCCCGGCACCGCGGAGCGTGGCGGGGGTCGGAGCGCGACCCGTCGTGGCGCGGGCGCCGCTGCCCGTCGGGCGGTCACGAGGCGGTCACCAGGCCGGAGAAGACGTCATCGGCCACGGGCGCGGCCGGCCGGCCCACCTCCACGAACCACTCGGTGCCGAAGGCCAGGGCGAAGTACTCGTCGGGCAGGGCCAGGAACAGCTCGAGGGTGCGATCGGCGCTGGGGTCGGCCGCGGAGGCCTGGCTGGCGTGGGCCTGCATGGCGGCCTTCTTCTGCTCGAGGTGGGCGCTGACGTCCACCGCGTGGGTGATCGAGCCGGCCGGGGTGTACCACAGATCGAAGGTCTGGGGCGTGAAGTCGGCGGGGATCTCGTAGCCCAGCGAGCTGGCCAACTCGACCCCGGTGCGCATCAGCTCCCGGTTGATGGTGGCCTCCAGCAGCACAGGCGTGTCGGCCAGTCGGGCCGCCCGGGCCCCCACCCGGTGGACCTGGAGATGATCACGGTGACCGTAGCCGCCGTTCGGGTCGTAGCTGGTCAGGACGTCGGCCTGCTCCTCCGCCAGCACGGCGGCGAGCCGCTCGGCCGCCTCCTCGACCTCCGCGGCGGCGAAGCATGTCGAGTCGTCGACCCGAGCCGGCTCGGGGCCCGAACCGGAGTCGGTGTAACCCAGCCACACCACGCGGGCCACGCCCAGGATGCGGGCCGACTGCTCGAGCTCGCCCCACCGCCGGCTGGCCAGGCTCTCGGACTGGTCCAGGAAGTCGCCGGCCACCTGCCCCACATCACCACGAGTGGCCACGACCAGCACCACCCGGTGCCCCTCGGCCGCGGCCTTGGCCATCGTCCCGGCGGTCAGCAGCGCCTCGTCGTCGGGGTGCGCGTGGAAGCACACCAGCGTGTAGGGCATCAGGTCAATCTTGCCGCATCGGGCCCGATCTCCGAGCGCTAGCCTGGGTTCCGCGATCCGGGGGTTTCCCGGCGCGGCCGGTCGGTCGTCGATGACCGGCTCCCGAACAGACCAGCCTGGGTCAGCCGGGCCGGGGAAGGCACCTGCGTGGTGATGAGCAGCTCGGCCTCGGCGCTCCCCGCGCCTCAGGCCGATTCCGGACCCGGCACGGCGGCGCGCCCGCTCAAGATCGGGCTGGTCTCGGACTGCTACGTCCCCCGCCTGGGCGGGATCGAGATGCAGGTGCACGACCTGGCCCAGCGCCTCCAGGCCGCCGGACACGACGTCGTCGTGATCACGCCCACGCCAGGACCCGATCTGATCGACGGGATCCACGTCCATCGGATGGACGTGCCCCTGCTGCCCTTCGACATCCCCTTCACCCCCGCCACCTTCCGCGGCGTCAGCGACCTGCTCCAGCGCGAGAGGGTCGACGTCGCGCACTTCCACGGCGGGGTGGCGTCGCCGCTGGCCTTCATCGCCGCGGCCAGTGCCCAGGCCGAGGGCCTGCCCACGGTCATCACCACCCACTGCATGTGGAGCTACGCGGCGCCGATCTTCGCCCTGCTCGACCGGCAGTTCCACTGGAGTCGGTGGCCGGTGGTGCTCTCGGCGGTGAGCGATGTGGCCGCGGGCCCCGATTCGCCGGATCGCGGGACCGGACGTCGAGGTGGCCGTGGTTCCCAACGGCATCGACAACGCCACCTGGTCGGTGACCCCCCTGCCCCGAGACGTCGGTACCGTGACCGTGGTGTCGGTCATGCGGCTGGCGCCGCGCAAGCGTCCCCGGCACCTGCTCAAGATGATCCACCGGATCCACGAGCGACTTCCGGCCGACGTCCGGCTGAAGGTGCAGATCATCGGGGAAGGTCCCGAGCGGGCGTCGCTGGAGAAGTACCTCCGGGCGCACGATCTGACCGACGTGGTGGAGCTCGTCGGTCGGCGCACCCGCGACGAGATCCGATCCGCCTTCGCCCGGGCTGACGTGTTCGTGGCCCCTGCCAACCTGGAGTCCTTCGGCATCGCCGCCCTCGAAGCGCGCTGCGCCGGGCTGCCGGTGGTGGCCATGGCCCGCACCGGCATCCGCGAGTTCGTGGCCAACGGTCGCGAGGGCCTGCTGGCCCAGAGCGACCGCGACATGGTCGAGCAGCTGCTGCGCCTGATCTGTGACCCCGAGCTGCGCCAGCGCATCGCCACCCACAACCGCGAGGTGGCCTCCAACGTCGATTGGAGCCGGGTTGTGCCGGCGAACGTGAACGTCTACCGGCGGGCCATCGAGCTTCGGGGCGCGGGTACGGCCCGCTCGGCCACCGCCTGACGCACCCCGGCACTCGGGCCGGGTCCACCCGCCCCGCGGCCGAGCCCACCCGCCGGGTCAGGACGAGGTCGAGTCGACCATGTCCAGACGGTCCGCCTCGGGGGTGTTCGGCTTGGGCATGCGGCCGGCCCGGGTGAAGGCGCGGGCCAGCCCGTAGCCCACGACGAAGATCACCGCGCCGCCCGCCGCATCGAGGAAGTAGTGGTTGGCCGTGATCACCACCACGACGACGGTGGCCACCGGGTAGGCGATGGCCAGGGCCTTGGCCCACCACGACTTGACCCGGGGCAGGAAGACGCCACAGCCCCACAACGCCCAGCCGCAGTGCAGGCTGGGCATGGCCGCGTACTGGTTGGAGATGGACTGCATGGCCGACGAGTTGAACGACCAGAAGGTCGGGTACTTGACCAGCGTGTCCACGTAGCCGAAGGCGGCGTGGTGGCCGAAGGTGTCGAGCAGCCGGGGTGGCATCAGCGGGAAGGTGGCGAACCCGACGAGGCCCACGAAGGTGCCCACCGCCAGGGTGTTGCGCATCAGGGGATAGTTGTCGGGGAACCGGCGGTACAGCCAGATCAGGGCGCCGATGGTGGCGGCCAGGTAGATGGCGCCGTAGTAGTAGTTGGCCGCGATCACCGCCCACTTGGCGTGGGCCAGGGCGAAGACCTGCCAGGCGTGTTCGTGGTAGATGCGCAGCGTCCGCTCCCAGCCGATGAGGCGCAGCGCGTTGTGGAAGGCGTGCGCGGTGCCCGCCGAGTTGAGGTCGCGCAGGCTCTCGTAGATGAGGTCGAACACCATGACGATGCCGATCTCCACCCACCAGTAGATCTCGTGACCGGTGCTCAGTCGGGTCCCGCCGCGCCAGCGGGTGGTGTGGTGCTGGATCGCCTCGCTCAGGCGGCCGTCGGCGGCTTCGTCGAGCGCCGGCGGGCTCGGTTCGGGCATCGGGACATCCTACGCGGTGAGTGACGACTCCCGGCCCCACCTCCGTAGACCCGGGGTGGTGGCCGACTCAGCTCTTCAGGCGGATCAGCCCCTCCTGCACCACGGTCACGGCCAGGTGCCCGTCGTGGGTGAAGATCGAGCCCCGGGCGATGCCCCGGGCGCCCGCCGCCGACGGGCTGACCTGGTCGTAGAGCAGCCACTCGTCGGCGCGAAAGGGCCGGTGGAACCACATGGCGTGGTCGAGGCTGGCCATGATCAGGTTCTGCTCGATGGCACCGACGGCGTGGGGCAGCAGCGTGGTGTCGAGCAGGGTCATGTCCGAGGCGTAGGTCAGGATGCAGGTGTGCAGCACCGGATCGTCGGGTAGCCGGCCATCGGCGCGCAGCCACACCCGTTGACGGGGCGGCAGCGGTCGGCTGCGCTCGAGCGGCTCCCAGTCCACGTAACGGCTGTCGATGGGCCGTGGGCGCTCGTACCACTCACCCATGACCTCGGCCCAAGGAGCCCAGCGCTGCTTGAAGTCGGGCAGCGAGAGGGGGTCGGGCACGTCGGTGGGCATGGCCGCCTCGTGGTCGTAGCCCTCCTCGGCCACGTGGAACGACGTCTGGAGGTTGAAGATGGCCCGACCGTGCTGGATGGCCACCACCCGTCGGGTGCTGAAGGAGCGGCCGTCGCGGATGCGATCCACCTCGTAGAGGATGGGCACGGTGGGATCGCCGGGCCGCAGGAAGTAGGCGTGCAGCGAGTGGACGCTGCGGTCGGGCTCGACCGTGCGGGCCGCGGCCACCAGCGCCTGGCCGGCCACCTGACCGCCGAAGACGCGCTGAGCGTCCACGTCGGGGCTGGTGCCCCGGAAGATGTTGACCTCGATGGGTTCGAGGTCGAGCAGGGCGATCAGGGCGTCCAGGGCGTGCTGCATGCCCGAATCCTGGCAGACGTCGGGCGGAGGCCTCGGCTGGAGCTGCATCAGGGGCGCGGCCCAGATGTTCGACCGGACGTCACCCGTTGTTCACCCGACGCAGGTCCTTCGTTCACGGGCCCTTGCCAGCAAATTGGGCATCTTTGCCTGCGGATACCGCACATTTCGATGCCCAGTTTCCCGCGTGGAGCCGGTCGGACGTCGATCGGTGCCCGACCATGAGGCGGGCGGTAGGGTCCGGCCATGTCACGAACATTCCCCGAAGGGTTCCGTTGGGGGACGGCCACCGCCGCCCACCAGGTCGAAGGTGGCAACGTCAACAACGACTGGTGGGAATGGGAGCACACGCCCGATTCGGGCTGCGTCGCACCCAGCGGGGATGCGTGCGACCAATACCACCGGTACCCGGCCGACCTGGACCTGCTGGCCGCCCTGGGGTTCAACAGCTACCGCTTCTCGATCGAGTGGAGCCGCATCGAACCGCAGGAAGGTCAGTTCTCGGCCGCGGCGCTCGACCACTACCGCCGGCTGTGCGCCGCCTGCCTCGAGCGCGGGATGGACGCCACCGTCACGTTCCACCACTTCACCACCCCGCGTTGGGCCGCGGCAGACGGCGGCTGGTCCAACCCGGCCATCGTCGACCGCTTCGGTCGGTTCTGCGAGGTGGCCGGCGGGGCCCTGGGCGACCTGATCACCCGGGCCTGCACCATCAACGAGCCCAACATCGTCAGCTTCCTGGGCTACTACGGCGGGGTCTTCCCGCCCGGGTGGCGGGATCGTGACCGCTGGCTGGCAGCCACCGACAACTTTCTGGCCGGCCACCGCCGGGCCGTGGAGGTGCTCAAGGCCGGCCCCGGCGACTTCCCGGTGGGCATGACGCTGTCCATGACCGACTACCAGGCGGTGCCGGCCGACGATGCGGCGGCGGTGTCGAGACTGGAGCGCATGCGGGGCCACGCCGAGGACGTGTTCCTCGAGAACTGCCGGGGCGACGACTTCTTCGGGGTCCAGACCTACTCCCGCACCCGGGTGGCGGCCGACGCCAACCTGGGGGCCGAGGACGGCGTGCCCGCGCTGGTGATGGGCTACGAGTTCTACCCCCAGGCCCTGGCCGCCACCATCCGCCGGGCCTGGGAGCAGACCGGCCACGTCCCCATCCTGGTCACCGAGAACGGCATCGGCACCGACGACGACGAACAGCGCATCGCCTATGTGGCTGCTGCCCTCGATGGGGTGCTCGATTGCCTGGACGACGGCATCGACCTGCGGGGCTACACGTACTGGAGCGCCCTGGACAACTTCGAGTGGGCCTTCGGCTACGCGCCGCGCTTCGGCCTGGTCGAGGTCGACCGGGCCACCCAGCGCCGCACGGTGAAGCCCAGCGGTGAGTGGCTGGGCCGCACCGCCCGGGCCAACCAGCACCCGATCGTCTGAGCCGCCGCGCCTCGACCGGGCATGGTTGAACCGGCGCGTCGGGAAGAACCGCGGGCTGAAGACACGGGACCTTCGCCTCTATGTGCGGGCTCACCGTCTTCGTAGGGTCGAAGTGACAGAGGCGCCACGCGCCCAACCGGTCATCGGAGTCACCCGTGGAATCGAAACAAGCTCCCACCTCGCCGCGCATCGTCATCCTCGGCGGTGGCACCGGCGGCACGCTCACCGCCAACCGCCTCCACAAGGGCCTTCCCGCGGCCTCGATCACCGTGGTCGACGCCAACGATCGCCACATCTACCAGCCCGGACTGCTGTTCGTCCCCTTCGGGCTGGCCCAGCCGAACGAGATCGTGCGGCCGCGCTCCGAGCAGCTGCGCCACGGCGTCGCCTACCACCAGTCCGGCATCGACCACGTCGACATCGGAGCCGAGGCGGTGCACCTCGAGGACGGGAGCGTGCTCCACTACGACGTGCTGGTGGTCGCCACCGGCTCCCGCCTGGTGCCCGAGGAGACCGAGGGGCTGACCGGGCCGGGTTGGATGGATCGGGTCTTCACCTTCTACGACCTCGAAGGGGCTGCGGCGTTGGCCGCCCGGCTGGCCACCTTCGACGGCGGGCGGCTGGTGATCAACGTGGTCGACATGCCCATCAAGTGCCCGGTGGCGCCGCTGGAGTTCTGCTTCCTGGCCGACTGGTACTTCCACGAGCGGGGGATCCGGGACCAGGTGGAGATCACCTACGTCACGCCGCTCGACGGTGCCTTCACCACGCCGACCGCCTCGGCCGCCCTCGCCGGCATGCTCGACGAGCGGGGCATCGAGCTGGTGACCGAGTTCAACACCGGCGAGGTCGACGGTGCCGGTGGTCGCCTCATCAGCTACGACGAGCGTGAGGTGCCCTTCGACCTGGCCGTGGTCGTCCCCGTCCACTCGGGAGCGGCGTACGTGGGACGTTCTCCCGGCCTGGGCGACGACCTCGACTTCGTTCCCACCGACGAGCACACCCTCCAGTCCAAGGCCTCACCGGAGATCTTCGCCATCGGCGATGCAGCCAACCTCCCGGTCTCCAAGGCCGGGTCGGTCACCCACTTCGAAGGCGAGGTGCTGGTGGACAACATCGAGCGCTTCGTGGGCGGCCAGCCCCTCGATGCCAGCTACGACGGCCACGCCAACTGCTTCATCGAGACCGGCTTCCACAAGGCCATGCTCATCGACTTCAACTACGACACCGAACCGGTCGCCGGCCACTACCCGTCCGCGGTGGGCATGCCGTTGTTGAAGGAATCCCGCCTCAACCACCTGGGCAAGCTCATGTTCCAGTGGTTCTACTGGCATGCCCTGCTGCCCGGTCGGGACATCCCCGGGATCGGCCCGGGCATGCCCGTCACGGGCAAGGACCTCCGCATGGCCCCGGCCGACGCGCCGGTGGCCCCTACCCCAGAGGAGTCTTCATGACCACCGCCACCATCGAAGGCGTCGCCGTCGAGCTCAACGACGAGGGCTTCTTCGTGCACCCCGAGCAGTGGACCCCCGAGATGGCCCCGGCCCTGGCCACGGCCGAAGGGATCGACCAACTCACCGACCGCCACTGGCAGGTCATCGACTTCATGCGCAAGGCCTACGCCGACAACGGCACCGGACCCACGGTGCGGGTGCTGGGCAAGACGTCGGGCGTCCCCATCAAGGAGCTCTACCAGCTCTTCCCCAAGGGCCCGGCCAAGATGGCGGCCAAGATCGCCGGCATCCCCAAACCCCGCGGCTGCATCTGAACCCCAGCGCTGGCCCCCTCCCGTCACACTCGCGAAAGGAGCCCACCATGGGCGATCGCATCGAGAAGGTTTCCGTCATCATCTCCAAGGGGTCGCTGGAGGGCGTGTACCCCGGCCTGATCATGGTCAACGGCGCCCGCGCCGAAGGGATCGACGCCAACCTCTTCTTCACGTTCTTCGGCCTCGACGCCATCAACGCCAAGCGGGTCGACCACATCAAGGTGGCGACCGTGGGCAACCCCGGCCTGCACATGGCCACGCTCCTCGGCGGCCTCCCCGGCATGTCGGGCATCGCCACCCACATGCTGGAGAAGAAGATGGACCACCTCGACATCCCGCCCATCCACGAGTTCATCGAGATGATCGCCGACACCGGCGCCGGGCTCTACGCCTGCAAGGCCTCGGTCGACCTGTTCGGGTTCGAGAAGAACGACTTCGTCACCCAGGTGCAGGACATCATCACCGTGGGCGAGTTCTACGAGAAGGCCGCCGGCGGCGAGATCATCTTCACCTGATGGATCCGAGACCCACCGTCATCGAGGTGTTCGCCGATGTGGCCTGCCCGTTCACCCACGTCGGCCTGCGCCGCCTGGTGGACCGGCGGGCCGAGGTCGGCAGGGCCGATGTGGCCCTGTGGGTGCGCAGCTGGCCCTTGGAGCTGGTGAACGGCACGCCCTTGGACCCGGCCTTCGTGGCCGAGGAGGTGGCCGAGTTGCGCCACCAGGTGGTGCCCGACCTGTTCGGTGGGTTCCGGGTCGAGCACTTCCCGGCCACGTCGCTGCCGGCCCTGACACTCAGCGCCGCGGCCTACGCCGAGGGGTTGGACGTGGGTGAGCAGGTCAGCCTCGAGGTGCGCGACCTGCTGTTCGAGCAGGGGGTCGACATCGCCGATCGAGCGGTGCTGGCCGCGGTGGCCGACCGTCACGGGCTGGTCTTCGATCCCGACGACCTGACGGTCGTGCTCGAGGACCGGTCCGAGGGCGAGCGTCTCGGGGTGATCGGCTCACCCCACTACTTCACGCCCGACGGCGGGTTCTTCTGCCCGGCCCTTGAGGTCGGTCGCGACGACGAGGGCCATCTGCAGGTGCTGCCCGATCCGGTCCGCTTCGATGCCTTCATCACCGCCTGTCTGGCCGAGCCGGCCAAGCCCGGCTGACTATCGAGCGAGCCCGCCGGGGCGGTAGCGTGGCGGCCCATGCCATCGTCCTTCGTTGCCGGCGCCTTGACTTCGGTCAAGGAGAAGGGCGTCAAGTATGTGGGCGTGTCGGTGATCAACGTGATCGTCGGCCAGGGACTGCTCCTGCTGTTCCACGCCGTGCTCCACTGGAACCAGGCGCTGGCCAACGCCGTGTCGGTGTGCATCAGCGCCATTCCCGCGTACTACCTGAGCCGGGCCTGGGTGTGGGGGCGCACCGGCAAGAGCCACTTCAAGACCGAGGTGCTGCCCTTCTGGATCTTCATCAGCATCGGCCTGGTCTTCTCCACGGCCATGGTGGCCCTGGTGGCACACCTCACCGGCGCGGCCAGCGCCCCGACGTCGCAGATGACGTTGGTCGAGAAGCTGCTGCCGAACCTGGTCAACGCCGCCTCGTTCTTCATCCTGTGGATCCTGCGGTTCTTCCTGTTCGAGCACCTGTTCACCACCAACCCCGAGCTGGCCGAGGAGCTCGTGGGCGCCGACTTCGCCGAGGCCCTGGAGGGCCACGACGTGGTGGCCGCGGCCGAAGCGGCCCAGGCCGAACGCCGGCACCCGACCTCGGACTGACGTGGATCCCGAGCTGCGGGCCCACGCCGAGGCGGCGCGGGGCTTCATGCCACCCGACGAGGGACTGGCGCTCTACGAAGCCGCCGCCTCGGTTCCCTCCGGGGGCTCCCCGCTGCTGGAGATCGGCAGCTACTGCGGCAAGTCCGCCGTCTACCTGGGGGCCGGGGCCACGGTGCGGGGCACCATCCTCTTCGCCCTCGACCACCACCGGGGCAGCGAGGAGAACCAGCCCGGCTGGGAGTGGCACGAGCCCGACCTGGTCGACCCTCAGGTCGGACGCATCGACACCCTGCCCTCGTTCCGGGCCACGGTCCATGCGGCCGGCCTCGAGGCCAGCGTGGTGGCCCTGGTCGGGGACTCACCCACCGTGGGGCGCCACTGGGCCATCCCCCTGTCGCTGCTGTTCATCGATGGCGGCCACGGCCATGACCCGGCCCATCGCGGACTACGAGATGTGGACCCCGCACCTCGAGCCCGGGGGCCTGCTGGCCATCCACGACGTGTTCCCCGACCCCGCCGACGGCGGCCGACCCCCCTTCGAGATCTACACGCGGGCCCTCCACAGCGGGTCGTTCGTCGAGATCCGGGCCGTGGGGTCGTTGCGGGTGCTGCGCCGCACCGGGTCGGGGATCTGAGGCTCAGGCGGCTCGATGCTCGGGCCGGCCGAGGTTCAGGCCGCGGCGGCCGCCGGCTCGCCCTCCTCGCGGACCATCAACCGCCACAGCAGCGCGCCCAGCGCGCCACCGATGACGGGGAAGACGATGAACACCCACAGTTGGCTCAGTGCCCAGCCGCCCTCGTAGACGGCCACGCCCAGGCTGCGGGCCGGGTTGACCGAGGTGTTGTCCACCGGGATGGAGATGAGGTGGATGAGGGTGAGGCTCAGCCCGATGGCCACGCCTGCGAACCCCGACGGGAACGAGCGGTGGAAGGTGCTGGCGATGATGAACAGGAAGATGGCGGTCAGCACCACCTCGACGATGATGGCACCGGCCAGCTTGTAACCGTGCGGTGAATGCGCCCCGTAGCCGTTGGAGGCGAAGCCCCCGGCCACGATCTTGGCTCGGGTGGCCCCGGCCTGGCTGAGGGCGATGGCGTAAAGGACGCCGCCGGCGATGATGCCGCCGATGATCTGGCCGATGATGTAGAAGGGCGCCTCGTCAGGAGGACACTTGCCGGCCAGCAGCAGACCCACCGTGACCGCCGGGTTGATGTGGCAGCCGGTGATGCCACCGATGGCGTAGGCCATGCACAGCAGCGTCAATCCGAAGGCGATGGCGATGCCGAGCGTGCCGCCCACGTACGCCCCAGCCAGGACGGCCGTGCCGCAACCCCCCAGCACCAGCACGAACGTGCCGATCGTCTCGGCCAGCAGGATGGTCCCCTTGCCGCGTTCCATGGCGTCCCCTCTCCGTCGCGGGTCGCCACGACCCGGCTGGATCGGACCAAACTAGGTCCGCGGCGAAGGCGAGTGCCGGATCGTCAGTTCGCGGCCCTGCTCGGCGGCCAGGTCGCCTTCGGCGGACTCGGCGTCGATCAGGGTGGGCAGCAGGTCGTGGTCGACGAAGAGCTGCGAGGCAGGTCCTCGGCCGTCGAGGGCGTCGGCGGCCAGCACGATCGAGGCCGACGTGTAGGTCGACCGCTCGTCGCCGGGGAACCAGAGCAGCTCCGGGTAGACGATGCCGGTGTAGTAGTGGCCATCGGCCGACCGCAGGTGCTGGATCGAGGCGAACAGGTCGAGGGCCAGGTCCCGTTGGCCCAACGAGAGGTAGGCCAGCAGGCACTCGCACGTCTCGGCCGCAGTGACCCACGGTCGGTCGCTCACGCATCGGATGCCCTTGTCGCCCTCGAAGAAGGTGTCGCGGCGCGACTCCAGGCGTTCGAGCCCGGCCTGCCCGCGCAGCACGCCGGTCATGACCGGGTAGTACCAGTCCATGGCCCAGCGGTGCTTGGGAGCGAAGGCGTCGGGGAGCTCGCCGGCCACGTGGGCGGTGATGACCTGGGACAGGCGGGCCGCGCTCAACTCCCAGTCGGGCCGCTCGTGGCCCAGGCGCTCGGCCAGGGCGATGGCGCAGCGGAGGCTGTGGCAGATGCTGGAGCTGCCCGTGAGCAGGGCGAACGACCAGGGCGTGCCGTCGGCGTGTCGGGCCCAGAGGATCTCGCCCCTGGGTGTCTGCAGGTCGAGCACGAAGTCGATGGCCTTCTCGACGGTGGGCCACATGGCGGCCAGGAAGGCGTCGTCGTCGAACAGCAGGTGGTGGTGCCACACCCCGGTGGCCACATACGCGATGACGTTGGCGTCGAGCTTGTCCTGCTCGATGCTGTCGGCCAGGTAGTACTGGTGCCACGACCCGTCGGGCCGCTGGCAGTCGACCAACCACTGGTACGCCCGCTCGGCCTCGACCCGGCGTCCGCCCAGGGCCAGGGCCATGGCCGCCTCCACGTGGTTCCACGGGTCGGCGTGGCCGCCGGGAAACCAGGGGATCATGCCGCTGGGCAGCTGCCACGACGCGATGGCATCGACCGTCTCGCCCACCTGAGCGGCGGTCAGGATGCCCGGGACCTCAGGCAGTGGCATGAGCGGCCTCCCGGGGCACTCGAACGGCGGACGTGGTGGACGACGTGGCGTCGCTGGTGCGGGCGATGGGCTTGGTGGCGTACACCACCAGGCTCTTGCCCAGCACGGGGTTGAGCACCTGCTCGCTGACCCGGGTGACCCTGGGCCCGCGCTCGATGTCCCACACCAGGAGCCGGTGGTACCAGCGCACCAGGGGGAAGTCGTCGTTGGTGGTGCCCACTGCGCACTTGAGCCACCAGTAGGGCGAGTGCAGGGCGTGGGCGTGGTGGGCGGCCCCGTCGTGGAGGCCGGCGCCGCGCATCTTGGTCCGCAGCTCGTTCTCCGTGTAGATGCGCACGTGCCCGCCCACGGCCTTGGGGGCGTGGTAGTCGTCGCTCAGGGCCCAACACACCTTCTCGGGCAACCAGGCCGGGATGGTGATGGCGATCATGCCGCCGGGCTTGAGCACCCGGGTGAGCTCGTCGAGGGCAGCCAGGTCGTCGGGGATGTGCTCCATCACCTCGCTGGCGATGATGCGGTCGAAGGTGCCGTCCGCGAACGGGAGCCGGGTTGCGTCGCCGTTGACGCACTCGCCCATGCTGTCGGGGGCGATCTCGCCGGCGGTGGCCATGGCTCCGAACAGGCTCCGGGTCTCGACCAGCTCGGTGGTGGCCATGTCGCAGGCCACCACCCGGGCCCCGCGTCGCAGGCCCTCGAAGGCATGGCGCCCGAAGCCGCAACCCAGGTCCAACAACAGGTCGCCGGGGCGGATGGCCAGCTTGTCGTAGTCGACGGTGAGCACGGTCAGCCCGCCTCGCCGGTGGCCGAGTGCGGGAGCAGATCGGCGCGCGCGGCGGTGCGGAAGCGGGGCGCGGTCAGGGCGCCACCGGGTCGGCGGCTCTGGATGTGGGCGGTCTCGGCCAGCAGCGCCCGGTAGTGCTCGACGGTGCCCACCGCGGTGTGGCGCCAGGTCCAGCGGTCGATGACCCGCTGGCGGCCGGCCGCGCCGATCCGGGCCCGCAGCTCGGCGTCGTCGAGGGCGGTGGCGATGCGGGCGGCCAGCGCCTCGGAGTCGCCGGGAGGCACCAGCAGCGCCGTGTCGTTGTCTGCACCCACCACCTCGGGCAGCGCGCCGCCGGTGGTGGCCACCAGGGGCACCCCGCAGCTCATGGCCTCGATGGCGGGCAGGGAGAACCCCTCGTAGAGCGAGGGCACCACCGCCACCTCGGCCTCGGAGTAGAGCTCGATGATGCGCTGTTCGGGCACCCCGGTGACGAACTCGACGCAGTCGCCCAGGCCCAGCTCCTCGATGGTGCGGGCGGACACGCCGCCCTCCTTCTTGCGGCCGATCACGACCAGGGACACCTCACGCTCGGTGCGCAGCTTGGCCAGGGCCTCCAGCAGGTACTTCAGGCCCTTCATGGTCACGTCGGCCGACGCGGTGGTGATCAGCCGGCCGGGGATGCGAGCCACGTGGTCCAGCGGGCGGAACAGCTCCTGGTCGACGCCCACCGGCACCACGTGCATGCGCTCGCGGGGCACCTGGTGGTCGGTGTGGATGTCCTCGAAGGAGTTCTTGGACACGGTGATGACCCGGCTCATGCGCGACGCGACCCGGGTCTGCATCTTGGTGAAGGCGTACCAGCGGGCCTTGGACAGGCGCTGGCGGGTCGTCTCGGAGTGCTCCATCTCCAGGCGCCGGTCGACCGTGATGGGGTGGTGGATGGTGGCCAGGACCGGGAGGCCCAGGCGCTGCATGGCCAGCAGGCCATAGCCCAGGCACTGGTTGTCCTGGACCAGGTCGAACTGGCTGACGCGGGTGCGCAGGTACTGGGCGGCCCGGACGCTGAAGGCCAGCGGCTCAGGGAAGGTCCCGCCCATGAAGGCACCCACCTCGACCCAGTCGCCCAGGGTCTTGAGCTCCCACACGCCCGGCATGCGCATCGGGAAGTAGTCGTTGTAGATGTCGAGGCTGGGCAGGTCGTGGAGCGGGACCCGGGGGTCGAGCACCGGGTAGGGCTGGCCGCTGAGCACCTCGACGTGGTGACCGAGGTCGACCAGGGCCTTCGTCAGGTGCCGGGTGTAGACGCCCTGGCCGCCCACGTGCGGCTTGCCGCGGTAGGTCAGGTAGGCGATGCTCAGCGGCTCATCGCCTCGCTGATCGCCGGGCCCGGCGTTGGTCGGCACGGGGCGATCGGCAGGCTGCATAAGTGCGTAAGTCTCCTGGTCCCAGACCCATCGGTCAAGTAGGCCGCAGGCCTGTTCACACGCTTGTGACGTGGGTCACGAAGCGTTCAGGTGGTCACGGGACCAGGACGACCTTGCCCACCACCCGGCGGTGGGTGAGGTCATCGAGGGCGGCGCCGGCCTGGGCCAGGGGATAGGTGGACGGAGCCGGCGGGTGGAGTCGGTCGGCGGCCACCCAGGCCAGCAGCTGGTCCAGCAGGGCGCCCTGGTCCGGGGCATGGGCCATGGCCCAGGCGCCCCAGTCGACACCCAGGACGGCCCGATTGCGGAGCAAGATCTGGTTCAGGGGCAGGCGCGGGATCGTGCCCGAGGCGAAGCCGATCACCAGGAACCGCCCCAACTCGCCGAGGGACCGCAAGGCCTCCTCGGCCAGGTCCCCACCCACCGGATCGACGGCCACGTCCACGCCGCCCGGGACCCGCTCGGTACCCCCGAACTGGTCGCCGGCTTCGGTGGCCAGCTGGCGGGCCAGCTCCCGGGCCCGGTCCTTCACCGACTCGGTGGTGGTGTCGATCACCGCCGCCGCCCCCATGGCCATGGCTGCCTCGCGCTTGGCCGAGCTCGAGGCCGCGGCGATGGCCCGTCCGCTCAGGGCCTGGGCCACGTCGATGCACGCCAGGCCGACGCCGCCGCCCGCGCCCAGCACCAGCACGGTCTCCCCCGGCCTGGAGATGGGCGCGATCGCGCAGCGCGAACAGGGCGGTGGCGTAGCTCTGGGTGAAGGCCGCGGCCCTGGGGGCGTCGAGGTTGGCCGGTCGGCGCACCACACTGGCTGCCGGTACCGGCACCTGCTCGGCGAAGCCTCCCAGGCCGCACGAGACCAGCACGGCGTCACCCACGGCCAGGTCAGTGTCCGCCGTGCCGGGGCCGAGGGCGGACACCCTGCCGGCGATCTCGCTGCCGGGCACGAAGGGCAGGTGGGGCTTGATCTGGTACTGGCCGGCCACGAACAGCGCGTCCACGTAGTTCACCCCGGCCGCCTCGACGTCGACCACGACCTGGCCCGGTCCGGCCACCGGGGTGTCGCGGTCCTCGACGATCAGGCTCGACGGCGGTCCCAGCTCCCGACAGACGATGGCTCGCATGGGCCGCGAGGCTAGATCCCGCGGGTCGACCCTCCGGCGGCTGGGGTAGAACTCGGGGATGCGAGCGTTGGTCCAGCGGGTGAGCCGGGCCAGCGTGTCGGTGGACGGAGCGGTCATCGGTCGAATCGGACCGGGCCTGTGCGTGCTGGTGGGGGTCACCCTGTCCGACGACGAGCAGACCGCCCGGCGGCTGGCGGCCAAGCTGTGGCAGCTGCGCATCCTCGACGATGACGGGGGCCGGATGAACCGCTCGCTGGCCGATCGCGCGGCCACGACGCAGCTGGCGGACGGGACCGCGACGCCGGCCGCGGTGCTGGTGGTCAGCCAGTTCACGCTCTACGGCGACACCAGCCGCGGCCGCCGTCCCTCGTGGGCGGCGGCCGCGCCACCGGGCCAGGCCGAGCCGCTGGTCGACGAGCTGGCCTCGGCCCTGGCCGCCGAAGGAGCCACGGTGGCCACCGGCCGGTTCGGTGCCGACATGGCCGTCGAGCTGGTGAACGACGGTCCGGTGACCCTGCTGGTCGAGGTCTGATCCGACCCCCCATCAGAACGGATATCGGTGTCGGGCCGACCGCGGCCCGGCGTAGGGTCGCCGCCATGTTGCACGCCCGGGGGATCTCGAGGGCCTTCGGGGGCCAGACCGTGCTCGATGACGTGTCGATCTCGCTCGACGACCGCGACCGGGTGGGTGTGGTCGGTCCCAACGGGGTGGGCAAGACGACGCTGTTGCGGGTGCTGGCCGGCCTCGAGGACCCCGACTCGGGCAGCATCGAGCGGGCGCCCCGCCAGCTCACGGTCGGCTACCTGCCCCAGGAGCCCGATGCCGCCACCGGCGAGACCCTGCTCGCCTACCTGGCTCGGCGCACCGGCGTGGCCGCCGCCTCGGCGGCGCTCGACCGGTGCACCGCCGAGCTGTCCGAGGACCCGACCACCCACGACGCGTACGCCGACGCCCTCGATCGGTTCCTGGCCCTGGGCGGCGACGACCTCGAGGTCCGGGCCGCGGCCACGATCGCGGCGGTGGGTCTGGGACAGGTCGCCGCCGCAGGTGGTCGGGGCGGCGGCGACCCGGATCGGTTCGCCCAGCATGTGGCCAGCCTGTCGGGGGGCGAGGCGGCCCGGGCCGCGCTGGCCGCCATCTTGTTGTCCCGGGTCGACGCGTTGTTGCTGGACGAACCGACCAACAACCTCGACTTTGCCGGTCTCGAGCTGCTCGAGCAGTTCGTGGACGGCTTCGCCGGCGCGGTGTTGGTGGTCTCCCACGACCGCGACTTCCTGGATCGCAGCGTAGGTCGCATCGTGGAGTTGGATGGCCACAGCCACCGGGCCCGCACCTTCGCCGGCGCCTGGACGGCCTACACCGAGGCCCGGGACCTGGCCCGGTCCCAGCAGTCGCGGGCCCACGAGCAGTACCAGGCCGAACGCCAGCGGCTGGTCGAGCGGCAACACACCCAGAAGCAGTGGACCGAGCGTGGTGTCAAGCGGGCCAAGACCTCCGGGGAGCCGGACAAGTCCATCCGGGCGGCGCACCGGGAGCGCAGCGAGAAGCAGGCCGGCAAGGTCAAGGCCACCGAGCGGCGCCTGGCTCGACTGCCCACGGTGGACAAACCCTGGGAGGGCTGGCGCCTGGAGCTCAGCCTGGCCCCGACCGGCCGCAGCGGCGACGTGGTCGTCCGCCTCGACCAGGCGGTGATCGAGCGGGGCTCGGGTGGCGAGGCGCCGAGGTTCCAGCTCGGCCCCATCGACCTGGAGGTGACCTGGCAGGACCGGGTGGCCATCCTCGGCCCCAACGGCTCGGGCAAGTCGACCTTGTTGGCCGCGTTGCTGGGTCAGGTGCCGCTCGGGTCGGGTCGCCGCTGGATCGGACCCGGGGTGCGCATGGGCGAGATGGACCAGGCCCGCGGTCGCTTCAGCGGTCAGGAGCGCGTGCTGGCCACGTTCCAGGCGCTCACCGATCTGCCCCTGAGCGACTCGCGCTCGATGCTGGCCAAGTTCGGCCTGGGACCCGACCACCTGGGTCGGGCAGGACACGACTTGTCACCCGGCGAGCGCAGCCGAGCCCAGCTGGGCGCGCTCATGGCCACCGGGGTCAACTGCCTGGTGCTCGACGAGCCCACCAACCATCTCGACATCGAGGCCATCGAGCAGCTCGAGTCGGCCCTGACCGCCTTCGACGGGACGCTCCTGCTCGTGTCCCACGACCGCCGCTTCCTCGACTCGGTCGACCTGACCCGCACCGTCGAGCTCTAGCTGCTGGCCGGTCGGCGAGCCTCCCTGCGGGCGGCTTCGCCGTCACGGGCGTGTCACGTGGCGAGCGGCTTCGTCGTTCGCCGTCGGTGTCGCCGGGACCGTCGCTCAGACGGCCCAGGCGCCGGCCACCGCCAGCAGCGACAGCACCAGCACGGGCCAGGGCCCCACGTCAGTGGCCCAGGTCTGGCCCTGGCGCCGTTCGATGGTCTGGGTCAGCACCCGAGCCTGGCTGATGGCCGTGCGCTGGGTGACCTGACCCGTCGGGGTGACGATGGCCGAGAACCCGGTGGGGGCGGCCTGCAGCGTCCAGCGTCCGGTCTCGATGGCCCGCAGCCGCGATGACGCGAGCTGCTGGCTCTGGAGGATGTCGAGCCAATACGACGAGCCGTTGGTCGGGTTCAGGAGCACCTCGCCGCCGTGGCCGATGGCGTCGCGGGCCCGGTCGGGGAAGAACACCTCCCAGGAGATGACCACCCCCATGGTGCCGACCCGGGTGTGCAGCACCGCCGGCTTGGTGCCGGCGATGGCGTCCTGGCTGGGCAGGCCCGAGTTGGGACCGGCCAGCTTCTCGATCAACCCGCGGAAGGGCACGTACTCGCCGAAGGGTACGCGCCGCACCTTGTCGTAGCGGTCGCCCTCGGAGCCGTCGGGGTTGAACACGATCGAGGCGTTGCGGAACTTGGTGGGGCTCACGGTCTCGGTCACCCCGACCACGAGGGTGGTGTGCAGCCGGCGGGCCAGGCGCACGATCTCATCGCGGTAGTGCGGGTTCTGGGCCAGCGTGCCCTCCAGGCCCACCACGTCCTCGGGCCACAGGACCAGGTCGACCGGGCCCTTGATGGTTTCGGTGGCCCGAACCTCTCGCTGGAACACGACCCAGTTGTCGGTGTCGGCCGCCCGGGTGTGCTGGGGACCGCCACCCTGCACCACCGCCACCCGCAGGTGGCCGACCACGTGACCCCGCGGTGCCAGGTCGGCCAGCCGCGGTCACCGCCACCAACCCGGCCAGCACACCGACGGCTGTTCCCCACCGATGCTCCCAGGCCGCGGAGAGGGCCACGCCGCCCAGCACCACCAACGCCACCGTGAGGTAGGAGCCCAGCAGCCGGGCGGTCTGGCCCAGGGGGGCGTCGGCCTGGCTCATGGCCAGAGTGGCCAGCGGCTCGCCCCCGAAGGGGAAGCGCCAGCGCGCCATCTCGGCCAGTGCGAACAGGGCGGGCAGCGCGAGCCAGCGGGCCCGCCCGGGTGGGCACAGCGCGCCGGCCACCGCGAAGTAGGCGGAGAAGATGGCGCAGGCCAACACGAAGCCGGGGGCGGTGAAGTCCCACATCCAGAACATGCCCGGGACCAGCCACGCGAAGGCCACCAGCCACGTGCGCCGCAACCGCCGTCGCCAGCCGTGCCCGGCGATGAGCCGGTCGAGCAGGGCCACGCCCACCAAGGCCAGCGGCCACCAGCCCCACGGGGGGATGGCGGCGGCGATGCAGAGGCCGGCCAGCACGGCCCGGCCGGCCACCGCCCAGCCCGCCCGGGTGGGCGCGTGCATCCGCCGCCGACTCCTCGACGCCGGCTCAGTGGCGCTGGCCGCTCGGGGCGCGCCGGGCGCTCCGGTGGCATCGGTCCGAACATTGGACCGGGCGGGGGGTTGAGCGGGCCGGAACATCGGGCGCCATCCTTCCCGATGAAGCTGTCCCGGGGGGACCGGTAGGGTGCGCGGCCATGGCTGACGAGCGACCTGGACCGGCTGCCCTCGACATGTTCGCGCCCGGTCTGTTCGAGGGGCGGGTGGCCCTGGTCACCGGCGCTGGCTCCGGGATCGGTCGTACCACGGCCCTGGCCTTCGCCCGCTACGGGGCGTCGCTGGTGCTGGCGGGTCGCACCCGCCAGACCCTGGAGGAGACCGCGGCATCGTCAGCCACCCCCACGCTGGTGGTACCTACCGACATCCGCGTCCCCGAGCAGGTGGACGGTCTGCGCGCCGCGGCCTACGAGCGCTTCGGTCAGGTCGACTTCCTGATCAACAACGCCGGGGGCCAGTTCCCGGCCCGGCCCACCCAGATATCCGACAACGGCTGGCGGGCGGTGGTCGACCTCAACCTGAACGGCACCTGGAACATGGTCAGCCGCTTCATGGAACCCATGGTGGCGGCCGGCCGGGGCTCGATCGTCAACATGGTGCACATCTTCTCGTTCGACCGTGGCGCGCCCTGGTTCGTCCACTCGGGGGCGGCCCGGGCCGGTGTGGTCAGCATGACCCGGTCGATGGCGCCCTACCTCGGGTACCACGGGGTGACCATCAACGCCGTCGCTCCCGGCACCATCGCCACGCCCGGGATGCACGCCAAGGAGGTGGGCCAGTTGGGCTACAGCGAGGAGGAGTGGGCCGTGGAGTCCGAGGCGATCGGCCCGATGCGCCGCATGGGAACCGCCGAGGAGGTGGCGGCGCTGATCCTGTTCCTGTGCTCGCCCGGCGCCGGGTTCGTGAACGGCGCGGCCATCGTGGCCGACGGCTCAGAGTCCCAGTCCAACTGGCCCCGCTTCTTCGCCCGCGGCGAGATCTGAGTCCGCTTGCCGGCCACTGGGCTAAGGAGACAGCGGGTCGACCCGCATCGGTGAGGACGTGGCCGCCGGCCTGGGTGCCGCTGTCGAGGGGTGGCAAGGCCGTGTCGGGGTCGGTCGGCTGGCCGGCGGCGTCGAGCAGGCGCAGCTTGGCCACGATCCGCTCGGTGGCCTGGCCCGGGGGATGGCAGGCGAACAGGGTGGCGGTGTGGGCGTCGCTCTGGGCGGCGATGTCCACCGCGTTGGCCGGCACGATCACCACGCCTCGGGTGGCGTAGGTCCAGGTGACGCCCTCCACCGCGAACTCGACGGGATCCCCCGGTTGCAGCTGCTCGAGGTGGCGGAACGGCTTGGTGTAGGTCGTGCGGTGACCGGCCACCACCAGGTTGCCCAGCTGTCCCGGCCAGGCGGTGGCCGGCCAGTGGCTGGGGCCCCGGTTGATGTCGGCCAGGGCCATGCCCTCCTGCACGTCGGCCACCAGCCCGATGCGGGCGATGGTGATGGTGCCCAGGACGATCCCGCTGGCGGGGGCGTTCGGGTCGGGGAGGGGGTCGGGGATGGGCAGGGCGGGCTGGCTGTCGGTGCGAACCTGCAGGTGGCCGGGTCGTCGGCCAGATGGGGCCGCAGTCGTGGGACTGGCCGATCCCCAGTTCGACGATCGGTTCAGGTCCCAACCCACACCCGCCGCGCCCACCGCCGCGACCCCGACCCCGGCCAGCACCAGGAAGCGCCGGCGGCCCGGGCGGCCGTCCGCCGCCGGATCGTCGGTCAGCTCGTCGGGCGACTGGTCTGGTCCCGGCGCCACCGGGCCTCCGGCGCTCGGGTGACCCGTCGGATCGTGAGGCGCGGGCGGCGACGGGTCGGAGGCGGGCGAAGGGCTGTCTCCGTCGCCCATGGGATCAGAGGTCGGCGGCCTGGTCGGCGGCGCAGCGTCCGTCGGCGGTGACGGTCAGCAGCTCGACGCCGTCGTCGGTGACCACCATCGTGTGCTCGAACTGCGCGCTGCGGCTGCCGTCACGGGTCACCGCGGTCCAACCGTCGTCCCACACCCACAGCTCGGGGGATCCCAGCGTGATCATGGGCTCGATGGTGAAGGTCATCCCCGGTTCGAGCACGGTGTCGGCCCGCTCGTCGAAGTAGTGCAGGATCTGCAGCCCACCGTGGAACTGCTCGCCGATCCCGTGGCCGATGAACTCGCGCACCACTCCCAACCCGCAGGCGGTGGCGTGGTCCTCGATGGCCCGCCCGATGTCGTACAGGTGGGCGCCGGGGGTGACCGCGGCGATGCCCTTGTACATGGCGGTGCGGGTCTCGCGCACCAGCCGGCGCGACTCGTCGTCGACCTCGCCCACCAGGAAGGTGGCGTTGGTGTCGCCGTGGACCCCGTCGTGGAAGACGGTCACGTCGATGTTGACGATGTCGCCTTCGAGCAGCGGGCGGGCCTCGGGGATGCCGTGGCAGATGACCTCGTTGATCGACGTGCACACCGACTTGGGGAAGCCTCGGTAGTTCAGCGGGCTCGGATAGGAGTCCCGCGAGATCGTGGCCTCGTGGGTGATGGCGTCGAGCTCGTCGGTGGTGATGCCCGGTGCCACGGCTGCGCCGACCTCGAGCAGCACCTCGGCCGCGATGGCCCCCGACACCCGCATCCGTTCGATGATGTCGGGCGCCTGGATGCTGCGTCCCCGACCCGGGGGCGGTTGGCCGGTGGCGGCGTACGGCGGGCGGCCGATGTCGGCGGGGACCGAGCGGCGCAGGCCGAGCCGAGCCGAGCGCGACGAGCTGCCCGACGCCGTGGCCGGGCGGGGCAGGGTCAGTTGCGTCGATCCGGTCGCGCCGGTCACGCCGGGGGTCGCAGCTCGGTCCTGGGAGCGGGGCGACTCGGTGACTCGGCCGCCACGTCGTTTGCGCTTGGTCATATCCCTCCAGTGTGCCGCGCCCGCGCCCGATCGGCTCGGTCAGGCCGACTGGTCCAGCCAGGTGGCCACCGCCTCGAGGGCGTCGGGCCCGACGGCGTGACCCCCGGGAAGCTCGACGTAGGACACCTCGACGCCGCCCCGTTCGAGCCAGCGGGCCGCCGACCGCCCCTGTTGCACCAGGACCACCTCGTCGGCGGCCGAGGCCACCACCAGCGCCCGGGAGCCGGCCGTCACCAGCGGCGAGGGGTCATAGGACAGCGACGGCGCGAACGGCAGCCAGCCGTTCACGCAGAACACCGCGGCCGGCACCGGGTACGGTTCGTCGGCGCCCTCGGGCTCCGACGCCGGGGCCAGGGCGCTGGCCAGGGCCACGGCCCCGCCCTGGGAGAAGCCACCGAGCACCGCCGGTGCCGGTGACCCGGCCGTCCCGAGGGCGGCCTGCACCTGGCGGACCGACGCCCGCAGCTGCACCTCCACCGGGCCGTCGTCGTCGGTGGCGAACCACGCCGGTCCGCTGGGGAGCTCGAGCGGTCCGCGTGGCTCGATGAGGTGCCAGCGGGGATCGTCCGGCCCCACCACCCGGCGTCGTCCGGGAGGGTCCTCGTAGCCGTGGAGCACCACCAGGCGGCGCGGTCCCCCCTGGTGGCTCACGCGGCGCCGGGGGTCACGACGTCGGCCCACACGGCCCGGGCCGCGGCCCGGCCCTGCCCGACACAGGCCGGGATGCCGAGCCCGCTCAGCCCGGCGCCCGCCACCACCAGGCCCACGTGCTCGGCTCGCCAACTCGGTCCTGCCAGGCTCTGGCCCGGTCCAGGTGGCCGACGGTGAACTGGGGCAGGGCCCGGGGCCAACGCGTGACCCGAGTGGCCGTGGGGGTGCCCACCAGGTCCATGGTGGTGGCCAGATCGGCGATCACGGCGTCGACCAGGTCGGTGTCGTTCAGGCCGTCGGCCCGGGTGTCATCGGCGCGGCCCACCGAGGCCCGCAGCACGGCCGTGGTCGGGTCGGCCAGGTGCGCCCACTTGCTCGAGGCCCACGAGCAGGCGGTGATCAACAGGCCCTCGGGCTGGGCCACCAGGAAGCCGCTGCCGTCGAGCGGGCGGTCGATGCCGTCGAGGGGCACGGCCAGGGCCACCAGTGCCACCGAGGCGTAGTCGACCTGGCCCATCTGCTCGGCCACGTCGGGCTGGATGGGCCCCAGCAGTTGGGCGCTGACGTCGAGTGGCGCGGTCAGGATCACGGCGTCCACGTCGAGCGGGGCGCCCTGGCCGGCCACGTGGATCTCGAAGCTGGTCCTGCCGGCGCCGACGATGGCCCGGCTCGCCCTGGGGGCGGATCTGGGTGACGGCCGCTCCCAGTGCCAGCTCGGCCCCGGCCACCTGCAGGGCGTCGACCAGGGCGTGGATCAGCCCCTCGGTGCCCGATGCCAGGCCGTAGAACACGGGAGCGTCGGGGTCGGTCGAGGCCTGGCGCTGGGCGGCCAGTCCTCCGATCAGGCTGTCGTGGTCGGCGCAGCGCGGCGGCGAAGGCGGGGGCCCCGGCGGCGACGCTCAGCTGGTCGGCGTTGCCGGCATGCACGCCGCTCAGCAGGGGGGCGACCAGGCGCTCGAACACCTCGTCGCCCACGCGGCGGCGCACCAGCTGGCCCACCGACTCGTCGTGGCCCGACCCGGTCGGTCCCTGGTCGGGGCCCATGGTCAGGTCCTGGGCGGCCCGTGCGACGCCGGCCGCCGACACGGCCCCGGAAGCGCCGAGCGCGCCGAGATCGGTCGGGACGCCGAGCACCAGGCCGTCGGGGAACGCCCGGAGCTGACCGAGGCTGTAGAGATGGGCCTGGCGGGTGGCCGGGGTGACCAGCTGGTCACCGAGGCCGAGCTGGCGGCACAGCTCGACCGCGTCGGGGACCCGGGCCAGGAAGGCGTCGGCTGCCTCGTCGACGGGTCGCCCGGCGAAGGGCGAGGTGCGGATCTTGCCACCGAACCGCTCGCCGGCCTCGAGCACCACCACCTCGATGTCGTCGTCGGCCAAGCCGGTGCCGTGCACCAGCTCGTAGGCCGCGCTCAGACCCGTCACCCCACCACCCACCACGGCGACCCGCATCTCAGTCCTCCGTGCGTTCGTCGTCGGCCCGGCCTCCGCCTTCGAGGGCGGCGGCGACGACCACGCCGGCCAAGGCATCCATGACGGTCGGATCGTCGTTGAGCGAGCGGGTGCGGGCGAAGGCCAGCCCGGCGTCGCGGGCCACCTCGGCGGCCTGGATGTCGAGGTCGTAGAGGACCTCGAGGTGATCGGACACGAACCCCTGGGGGCAGACGATGACGCCCTGGCTCCGTCCGGTCCGGCCCAGATCGCCGATGACCTCCAGGACATCGGGGCCCCGCCAGGGCTCGGGGGTCCGGCCCGCGCTCTGCCAGGCGATGGCCCAGTCCGCCCAGGGACCGAGGCCCACCCGCTCGGCCACCGCGGTGGCGCTCGCGCGTAGCTGGTCGGGGTAGGGGTCGTCCACCAACGAGCGCTCGGGTAGGGAGTGGGCGGTGAACAGCACGTGGTGGTGTTCGGGCATGTCGGCTCGGACCTGGGCCAGGCTGGCGGCCAGGAAGTCGAGGTAGGCGGGCTCCAGGTGCCAGCTGTCGATGGCGGTCATGGCCAGCGCGGCCTGGGCCCCGGCGATGGCGGCCCGCGATTGGTACTCGCCCACGCTGGCCCGCGAGTAGTGGGGCGCCAGCACCAAACCGACCGCCCGGGTGATCCCCTGGTCGGCCAGCGTGGCCACGGCGTCCTCGATGAAGGGTGGTGCGTGCTTCTGGCCCAGCACCACGGTGAAGGCGCCGGGCCGTCGGGCTTCGAGGGCGTCGGCCAGCGCCCGGCGCTGAGCCTCGGTGCGCTCGGCCAACGGCGAGATCCCCCCGATGGATTGGTAGCGCCCGACCAGGTCGGCCAGTTGTTCGGCGCTGGGCGGTCGGCCCCGGCGGATGTCGGTGTAGTAGGCCTCGACCTCGCCCAGCGATGCCGGCGTGCCGTAGGCCATGACCACCACCCCGGTGCGGATCATGGCCACCCCGCGTCGTCCGGGCCCGGCGCGACCTCGTCCAGCGGTGGGCACCGGTGGACCAGCTCCACGATGCGCGCCAGGACGGCGGGGTCGGTGTCGGGCGTGACGCCGTGGCCCAGGTTGAAGACGTGCCCGCCGCTATGGCGGGCGCCCTCGGCCACCACCCGCCTGACCTGTGGTTCGATCACCTCCCAGGGGGCGAAGCACAGCGCCGGGTCGAGGTTGCCCTGCACGGCCCGGCCCGATCCCACCCGCCGGCCCGCCTCGTCGAGGGGCACCCGCCAGTCGACACCCACCACGTCGGCACCCACCTCGGCCATCTGGCCCAGCAGCTCGCCGGTGTTGACCCCGAAGTGGATGCGGGGGACGTCCAGATCGGCCAGCCCGTCGAAGATGCGGGCGCTGTGGGGCGCCACGAACTGCTGGTAGTCGGCCCGGCTCAGGTCACCCACCCAGCTGTCGAAGAGCTGGACGGCCCGGGCGCCGGCGATGACCTGGCTGCGCAGCGAGGCGATGGCCAGGTCCGACAGGCGCTCCAGCAGGGCGTGCCACAGCTCGGGCTGACCGTGCATGAGCGCCTTGGTGCGGGCGTAGGTGCGCGACGGGCGACCCTCCACCAGGTAGCTGGCGACGGTGAAGGGTGCCCCGGCGAAGCCGATCAGGGGTACGTGCAACTCGCCGACCAGGATGCGGATGGTCTCCAGCACGTAAGCCGTGTCCACCTCGGGTTCGAGGGGACGGATGCGGGCCAGGTCCGCCGCGCCGGCGAACGGTCGATCGACCACGGGGCCGACGCCCGGGGCGATGTCCACCCCGAAGCCGATGGCCGAGACGGGCACCACGATGTCGCTGTAGAGGATGGCGGCGTCCACGCCGTAGCGTCGTACCGGCTGCAGGGTGATCTCCGCGGCCAGCTCGGGCTTGGCGATGGCGTCGAGGATGGTGCCCTCGCCCCGAAGGGCCCGGTACTCGGGCAGGGACCGACCGGCCTGGCGCATGAACCACACGGGGACGTGCCCGTCGGCTCGATCCGGGTCGGCGGGCGACCCACGACAAGCGCGCAGGAAGGCGGAGTCGGTCACCACCCCACGCTAGACAGCCCGGGCCCGAGCTCCCCAACCCACCTCAGCTGCCCGGGCTCGGCCCGAACCGCGCCATGCTCGGCTCGAATGGCGGGATGCTCGGCTCGAATGGCGCGGATGCTCGGCTCGAATGGCGCGATGCTCGGCTTGAATGGCGGGATGCGCCGTTCGATCGACGACTATCCGTTCGACCCTGCCGACTACCCCGATCACTACGAGCGGGACGAGCTCACCCCCATCTCGTGGGGCGTGGCCATCAGCGACGACTACGACGACGCCCAGGTTCGGGTGGTGCTCACCGTGGAGGAGGTCGGCCGCGCCGGAACGGGGTTGGTGGGCCACCTCAACCCGACCGTGGCTCGCCGTTTGCGCCTGGCTCTTCGCGACGCGCTGCGCGAGGTCGGCCAGGACCCCGGCGACTGACCTGCCCGTCCGGCGCGGTCAGTGGTCGGCGCCGGCCAGCAGGTCGAGGGTGTCCTGGTGATCCGGGTGGTCGAGTCGGGCTCGGACCGACTCGTAGGCGGCCCCGGCCACCAGCGGTCCCAGCTCCCGGTCGGGCAGATCGGATTGCAGGGCCAGCAGCTCGGTGCGGCTCGGTTCGATGACCAGCGTGGCCGCGCCCCGCTCGGCCACGCTGGCCACCTCGCGCTCCACCAGGCCGGCGAGCCACCCACGTGCCCGCCCGGCCAGCCCGCCCTGGTCAGTCCGCGCCTCGGGATCGACCGACATGGGGGCCGACACGATGACCAGGTCGAAGGCCAGGGGGGCGACCACGTCGGCGTTGGTGGGGGAGTACACGGCACCGTCCAGGTAGCGGCCCGAGTCGAGTCTCACCGGGCGGTAGCGGCCGGGGACGGCAGAGGAGGCCTCGACCGCGGTGGCCAGGTCGTCCACCTCGACGTCGTCGCGGCCGAACACCACGCGTCGGGCGTCGCCGGTGCGGTAGGCCACGATCCAGGTGGGCTCGTCGGGCCAGCGGCCTCGAGCGGTGGCGCGGACCCGCTGGCCGATTCGATCGGTCGGCACCTGCCCCGCCGGGACCATGCCAGCCACGGCCACGCCCCAGCGGGTGGGACCGGCGCGCAGCAGCGCCGGGCCCACCAGCCATGGCGCGGCCGGCACGAACCGGCCGATCTGGTCGCGCCACGAGCCGGAGGAGGCGGCGGCGACCTCGTCGAGCGCGAAGGGACCGTCGACGTCGCCCACCAGCTCGGCGCCGGCCTCGGACAGGGGCCCTCCGGTGGCGCGGGCCAGCAGGTCGGGGGCCGACAACCCGCTGCGCAGCGAGGCGGCGGTGGAGGCGCCGGCTGAGGTGCCCACCATGAGGTCGGCGGCGCGAGGGTCCCAACCGGTCGCGTCGACCAGGGCGGCCAGGGCGCCGGCGTGGAACGCGGCGCCGGCCACGCCCCCGGCGCCCAGCACCAACCCCACGGTGGTGCGGGCTCGGCGCCGGCCCGGCTCCTCGGTGTCGTCGGAGGTCACGGATCCATGCTGGCACGTGTTGCGGGCGGTGCTGACGGCGTCTGCGTCGGGGGGTGTCTGACGGGCGGCTCAGCCCGATAGGATTATCCATCCCCTCAACGGACTGGCTCGGTCCGTCGGGGTCGGTCCACCTGCAGAGGAGCCCATGGCACACCCCGATCTCGAGGCGGAACAGGCCTACATCGATCGGGCCTACCAGTTCCTCGAGGACTCCCGCCAGGCGGCCACCCGGCTGAGCTCCATGGTGGAGGTCGGCCGGGGCGGCACCGAACAGGCCCGCTTCGAGCGCGACGTCATCTGGGACACGATGCTGCATCGGTTGTCGCAGCTACACCTCGGTGATGCATCATTGTGCTTCGGACGTATCGACGCGGTCGGCGACCCGACGCCGTACTACATCGGGCGGATCGCGGTGAGCGACGATCAGCAGGATCCGGTCATCGTCGACTGGCGGGCCCCGGTGGCCGAGCCCTTCTACCGGGCCACGGGCAGCCACGACATGGGGCTGGCCCGGCGACGCCACTTCGCCACCCGGGGCCGCGTGCTGCTCGATCTCGAGGATGAGCTCTTCGGCGACGCGGCCGCGGCCCTCGGGCTCGACCCTTCGGCCGCGCCCAACGGCATCTCGGGCCACGGCGCGCTCGATCTCGGCGCTGGAGACGTCGCGTTCGGGCAAGTTGGGCGACATCGCCGCCACCATCCAGGGCGAGCAGGACGAGATCATCCGAGCCGAGCTGCCGGGGGTGCTGGTGGTGCAGGGCGGGCCCGGCACCGGCAAGACCGTGGTGGCGCTGCACCGCGCCGCCTACCTGCTCTACACCTACCGTTTCCCGCTCGAGGGCCAGGGGGTGCTGGTGGTGGGCCCCAACCGGCTCTTCCTGGGCTACATCGAACAGGTGCTGCCCTCGTTGGGGGAGGCGGGGGTGGAGCTGGCGGTGCTCGCCGACCTGGTGGACGACGTGCGGGTCCAGGGCCGCGACACCCGCCTCACCGCCCGGGTGAAGGGCGACCTGCGCATGGTCAAGGTGCTGCGCCGGGCGGTGCACGACCGCCAGCGCCCGCTGCGACGTGACCTGGTCGTGGGCTACGGCCTCACCAACCTGCGCATGACCGTGGCGGAGAGCGAGCACATCGTCGGAGAGGCCCGCCGGCGCTTCCATCGTCACAACGCTGGGCGTCGCTTCGTGGAGGCCGAGGTGTTCGGGACGCTGGCCCGCTCGGCTCGTGAGGACCTGTCGGTGGCCACCGTGCGCGATCGGGTGCGGAGCACGCCCGAGGTGCGCGAGGCCTTGGAGTGGATGTGGCCGGTGCTGACCCCGGCGCAGCTGCTCCACGACCTGTTCGGCTCGCGTGCGCTGCTGCGAAACGCCGGGCGCCGGCTGCTCTCCGACGACGAGTGGGCGGCACTGATGCGACCGCGCTCCGAGACCGTCGACCAGGTGGCCTGGACCAACGACGACGCCCCACTGCTCGACGAGTCCCGGGCCCTGCTCGGGCCCAAGCCCCGGGTGCGCCGTCCGGGTGCCGATCCGGCCGACGACGAGGTGCGCACCTACGGCCACATCGTGGTGGACGAGGCGCAGGACCTGTCACCCATGCAGCTGCTGATGCTGGAGCGGCGGTCCCTCAACGGCTCGATGACGGTGGTGGGCGACATCGCCCAGTCCACCGGAGAGTGGGCCCACGCCAACTGGCAGGAGATCCTCGATCATCTCCCCGACCGGCGCCCGGCCCGGCGCGCCGAGCTCACCGTTGGCTACCGGCTGCCGGCGCCCAACATGGCGCTGGCCTCGCGGGTGCTGGCCGTGGCCGATCCCGACCTGAAGCCTCCCAGGTCGATCCGCGAGGACGGCGAGGCGCCCCGCATCCTGCGGACGGCGCCCGACGATCTGGCCCAGCGCGTGGTGGCGGTGGCCATCGAGGAACTCGAAGCGGTGGGCGCCGGCAACGTGGCCGTGATCGTCCCCGCCTCGATGGTGGACCGGGTGTCGGATGCCTTCACGCTCGCCGGTCGAGAGTTCGGCCGGGCCACCCGCCACGGCCTCGACGCCCAGATCACCGTGGTGCCGGTCGGTCTGGTCAAGGGTCTCGAGCTCGACGCCTCCGTGGTGGTCGAGCCGTCCGCCATCGTCGAGGAGGAGGCCCAGGGCTTGCGCGCCCTGTATGTGGCCCTCACCCGGGCCACCAAGCGATTGGCCATCGTCCACGCCGCCGAGCTGCCCGAGGCCCTCCAGGAGTAGCCGCTCGAGGGAGAGTTGCCGATCAGGTTCGAAAGGCGGAGCCTGCCAGGGCGGAGCCGCTTGATCGATGACACCCGGATGGGCGAAGCCCGCCCGAGGGAGGCTTGCCGACCAGCGGGCTCAGGGAGTCGTCGTGACCAGGATGCGGGTGCTGGCGAAGATGCCGATGCCCACGTGCTGGCCGTCCACCTCGACGGTGCGGGTGCCGTCGGGCGACGCCGAGGTCACCTCGCCCCGGGTGCCGGGGACCAGGTGCGACTCTTCCAGGAAGGCGAGCAGTCCGGGGGCGAACTCGAGCTCCTCGGGGATGCGCGACACCTCGAAGCGGTCACCCACCGCCAGGCCGTCGAGCGGGACGGCGTCGGGGGCCTGGTAGTTCGAGCCGGGGATGGGGTTGCCGTGCGGGCAGGTGGTGGGTTCGCCCAGCAGGCGCACCAGCGCGGCCTCGACGGGGTCGGAGATCACGTGCTCCCACTTGCCGGCCTCGGCATGCGCGTCGGCCCACGACAGCTCGAGGATGTCGGTGAGGAAGCGCTCGGCCAGGCGGTGCCGGCGCACCACGCTCTCGGCCAGGCCCAGGCCGTCGTCGGTGAGGCGGATGGCCCGGTCGACGGTCACCAGGCCCTGCTGCTGCATCCGGTGGATCATCTCGGACACCGCCGGGCGGGACACGTCGAGCCGTTCTGCGATGCGGGCCTGGATGACGTCCACGTCGTCTTCGCGCAGCTCGAAGATCGTCTCGCAGTACTCCTCGAAGGCCGGGTGGTACTCGGGCGTCTTGTAGGTCGGCACGACTGGAGTGTACGGCGAGCACCCCTCCTCGTCACCGCCCGAACGAGGCGACCGATGGTGACCGACGACAGCTGGTCGATCCGGACAACAGCAGCCGCGGCAGTGGTCTTCGCCGGCGGCGAGCGGACGACGCGAGCAAGTCGGTGGGCCACGTCGCGGCGCCCGGGGCCGGCGTCACACCCCGCCGGTAGCGTTGATCCGGTGAGCTCCACCGACCCGCTCGAACCGTTCTCCCCCGCGGTGCGGGCGTGGTTCTCCACCACCTTCGGCGCGCCGACGGCCGCGCAGGCCCAGGGCTGGCCGGCCATCGCCGGCGGCGGGCACACCCTCATCCTGGCCCCCACCGGCTCGGGCAAGACCCTGGCCTCGTTCCTGTGGGGGCTCGACCGGTTGGTGACGCGGCCGCCCCCCGACGACAAGGCCCGCCGCACCCGCCTGGTGTACCTGTCGCCGCTGCGGGCTCTGGCCGTCGACGTGGAGAAGAACCTGCGGGCCCCGCTCATGGGCATCAGCCTGGCCGCCGAGCGCCTCGGCCTGCGAGTTCCACGCCCCCACCGTGGGCATGCGCACGGGCGACACCGCAGCCGACGAGCGTCGCAAGCTGGTCCGCACCCCGCCCGACCTGCTGATCACCACGCCCGAATCGCTGTACCTCATGCTCACCTCGGCCGCCCGCGACACGCTGCACAACGTCGAGGCCGTCATCATCGACGAGATCCACGCCCTGGCCCCGACCAAGCGCGGCGCGCACCTGGCCCTCAGCCTCGAGCGGCTCGAAGACCTGTGCGAGCGTCCGCCCCAACGCATCGGCCTGTCGGCCACCCAGCGTCCACTCGACGAGATCGCCCGCTTCCTCGGCGGGTACCAGCTCGTCGACGATCCGGCCACCGGCGACAGGCGGTCGGCTCGCCCCGCCGTGCCGCGGCCGGTCACCATCGTGGACGCCGGCATCCGCAAGCCCCTCGAGATCGAGGTGGTCGTACCCATCGAGGACATGGGCGCCCTGGGCGAGCTGGTCGGGCGCCGCCGACGGCCGCCGCGGCCTCGCCTGCCCGGCGCAGCATCTGGCCGTCCATCCACCCGCGCCTGCTCGAACTGGTGCAGGCAGCACCGCTCCACCCTCATCTTCGTCAACGCCCGCCGCCTGGCCGAACGGCTCGCCACCCGTCTCAACGAGCTGGCTGCCGACGGCGAGAACCGGGCCGCCGAAGCCGAGGGCCGACCGCCCGAACCCGGCCACGAGGCTGGTCAAGGCCCATCACGGTCGCTGTCGCGCGAGCGGCGCCTGCAGATCGAGGACGAGCTCAAGCGGGGCGAGCTGAAGGGGCTGGTGGCCACCAGCTCGCTCGAGCTCGGCATCGACATGGGTGCGGTCGACCTGGTCATCCAGGTGGAGTCGCCGGGTGCGGTGTAGCCGGGGCCTCCAGCGCATCGGCCGGGCCGGCCACCAGGTGGGCGAGCCGAGCCGGGGCAAGCTCTTCCCCAAGCACCGCAACGACCTGGTCGAGGCGGCGGTGGTGGTCGAGCGCATGCAGCGCCGGGCTCATCGAGCACGACGCGCTACCCGCGCAACCCGCTCGACGTGCTGGCCCAGCAGATCGTGGCCATGTGCGCCCTCGACGAGTGGCCGGTCGACGAGCTGCGCGACGCTGGTGCGCCGGGCCGCGCCCTACGCCGAGCTGAGCGACGAGGTCCTGACCAACGTGCTGGACCTGCTGGCCGGGCCGCTACCCGTCCGACGAGTTCGCCGAACTGCGGCCCCGCCTCGTGTGGGACCGGGTCCGGGCCAGCTCCGGGGTCGGGCCGGCGCGCAGCGCCTGGCCGTGACCAGCGGCGGCACCATCCCCGACCGTGGGCTCTACGGGGTGTTCCTGCCCGACGGCGCCCGGGTGGGCGAGCTCGACGAGGAGATGGTCTACGAGAGCCGGGCTGGGCGAGACCTTCCTGCTCGGTGCCAGTACCTGGCGCATCGAGGACATCACCCACGAGCGCGTGGTGGTCAGTCCCGCGCCCGGCCAGCCGGGCAAGATGCCGTTCTGGCACGGCGACGGGCCGGGCCGCCCCCTCGAGCTGGGTCGGGCCCTGGGTGCGTTCGTGCGCGAGGTCGCGAGCCGAGGGCGCCGCGTCGCTCGATCGGCTCCAGTCGCGACAACGGCCTCGATCCGCGGGCCGCCCGCAACCTGGTGCGCCTACCTCGACGAGCAGGCCGAGGCCACCGGGCGCTGGTCCCTGACGACCGCACCATCGTGGTCGAGCGCTTCCGCGACGAGATCGGCGACTGGCGGGTATGCGTCCTGAGCCCGTTCGGGGCGCAGGTGCACGCGCCGTGGGGCATGGCCCTGCAGGCCCGGCTGGCCGAGCGGTGGGGCGTCGACGTCGAGTTGATGTGGAGCGACGACGGCATCGTGTTGCGCCTGCCCGAGGCCATCGACGAGCTCCCCCTCGACGAGCTGGCCATCGATCCCGACGAGATCGAGGCGGTGGTGGTCGCCCAGCTCCCCCAGACGGCCATGTTCGCAGCGCGGTTCCGCGAGTGCGCGGCCCGAGCCCTGCTGCTGCCCCGACGCCGACCCGACCGGCGCACCCCGCTGTGGCAGCAGCGCCAGAAGGCCGCCGATCTGCTGGCCGTGGCCGCCCGCCACCCCGACTTCCCGATCCTGCTCGAGACCACCCGCGAATGCATCAACGACGTGTTCGACCTGCCTGCGCTGCGTCAGGTGCTCACCGACCTGCGGTCGCGGAAGGTGCGGATGGTGGCGGTGGAGACGCCTAGGGCATCGCCGTTCGCCCAGTCGCTGCTCTTCGGCTGGATCGGTGTGTACATGTACGAGGGCGACGCGCCGCTGGCCGAGCGCCGGGCGGCGGCGCTGGCGCTCGACCGCGACCTGTTGCGCGACCTGCTCGGGGCCGAGGAGCTGCGCGAGCTGATCGATCCCGGGGTGCTGGCTGAGCTCGAGCTCGAGCTCCAGCGCCTGGTCGACGGTCGCCGGGCCCGCGATCCCGACGAGGTGCACGACCTGTTGCGCGTCCTGGGTCCGCTCTCCGGTGGGAGATCGACGCCCGGTGCGGGTCCGGCGCCGATTCGGGATCCGGGTCTGGTCAGGCCCAGGCCTGGGTCGAGGAGCTGCTGGTCCAGCGCCGCGCCATACGGGTGTCCGTCGCCGGTGACGAGCGCGTCGCCGCGGCCGAGGACTCGGCCCGCCTCCGCGACGCCTTGGGCGTGGCCCTGCCTCCCGGGCTGCCCACCGCCTTCACCGACCCGGTGCCCGACCCGCTGGTCGACCTGGTGGCCCGATTCGCCCGAACCCACGGCCCGTTCCTCGGCGCGCAGGTGGCGCAGCGCTACGGGATCGGGCTCGACCGGGTGACGCCCGCGCTCGATCGGCTGGAAGCGGCCGGGCGCATCGTGCGGGGCGAGTTCCGTCCCGACGGGATCGAGCGGGAGTGGTGTGACGACGAGGTGCTGCGCCAGCTGCGCCGCCGCTCGTTGGCTGCCCTGCGCAAGGAGGTCGAGCCGGTCGACGCCGCCGCCCTGGCCCGATTCCTGCCCGAGTGGCAGGGGGTGGGGGCGCCCCGGCGCGGGCTCGACGCTCTGGTCGAGGCGATCGGTTCGTTGCAGGGAGCGGCCCTGCCCGCCTCGACCCTCGAGGCCGACGTGCTGTCGGCCCGGGTGGCTGGCTACCAACCCGCCGACCTCGATGCCCTGTGCACATCGGGCGAGGTGGTGTGGGTCGGCGCCGGGCCGCTCGGGCCCTCTGACGGGCGGGTCCGCCTCCTGTTCCGTGATCAGGCCGCGCTCCTGGCACCGCCGGCGTCGGCGGCCGACGCCGCGTCGGCGCAGTTGGCCGGCCCGGTGCACCAGGTCCTGCGCGCCCACCTGGCGGCGAGCGGCGCGTCGTTCTGGTCCGATCTGGTGTCGGCCGTGGCCTCGGCCGACGAGCCCGCCGACGACGCGGCCGTGCTCGACGCCCTGTGGGATCTGGTGTGGGCCGGCGAGGTCACCAACGACGCGGTCGCGCCCTTGCGGGCGCTGGCCGGACCCGGTTCGGGGCGGCGATTCGGCGGCTCGGGTCGGGGCCGACGGTCCGCGGGCGCGCTGCGCCTGCGCCCGCAGCTCGGCCGCCCGTCCCCGAGTCGCGCCGGCATGATCGGTGGCGCCGCCGGCCGAGGTCTCAGCCGAAGCGGGCCGCCGGCCGCGGCCGGGCGGTGGGCGCGGGTGGCTCCGCTGCTGCAACCGGTTCCCACGTCCACCGAAGCCGCGCACGCCCAGGCCCTCCAGTTGCTCGAGCGCCACGGCGTCCTGACCCGCGAGGCCACCCTGGCCGAAGGTGTCGAGGGCGGCTTCGCCGCCATCTACCCCGTGCTCAAGGTCCTCGAGGATCGGGGCCAGGTGCGTCGGGGGTACTTCGTCGCCGGTCTGGGCGCGGCCCAGTTCGCTCTGCCGGGCGCGGTCGACCGGCTGCGGGCCGCCCGCGACGTCGACCACCACCTGGCGGAGCGCGATGCCGACACCGCTGGTGCTGGCAGCCACCGATCCGGCCCAGGCCTACGGCGCGGCGCTCGCCTGGCCCGACTCGGCCGGCCGGCCGGCGCGCAGCGCCGGTGCCTTCGTCGTGTCCATGGCCGGGCGACCGATGGCCGTGCTCGAGCGGGGGGCCAAGAGCCTGTCCACCTTCGCCGGCGCGGCCGATCATCCCGGCTGGGCCGAGGGCCTGGTCCGACCTGGTCAAGGACGGCCGCCTGCGCAAGCTCGAGATCACCCGCATCGACGGTGCGCCGGCCGCCGAGTCGGCCGTGGCCGACCACCTGCGCGCCGCCGGTTTCGCGGACGGCTACAAGGGCCTGACCTTCCGCCTCTAGCCGAGGCGCCGGACTCGGCGCCGAGCGTCCCTCCATCCTGCTGACCGGCTCCTCCGCCCTGCCCGACCGCCTCCGGGCACGTCTGACCACCGATTCGGTGGTGGCTCGTGCCGGGAACGCGCCGGCGAACGTCGCGGACCGCCGTGATGCATGCCGGAACCGCCACCCCGGCGCCCTACCCTGGGCTGGTGCCCGAGGGTGACACCATCCACCGGTTGGCCGACCGTCTGGGCGCGGTGCTGGCTGGCCAGGACCTGGTCCGGATGGAGCTGGCTCGGTCGTCGCGAACCGGCATCGGTCCGCCGCCGCCCGGGACCCGGGTCGAGTCGGTCGAGGCCCAGGGCAAGCACCTGCTGATCCGGTTCGCCAACGGCGTGACCCTCCGCAGCCACCTGCGCATGAACGGACGGTGGCTGGTGTGTCCCGCCGGCCAGCGCTGGGACCGTCCCCGGCACCGCATGCGCGCCGTGGTGGCCGTCGATGGATGGGAGGCCGTCTGCTTCGACGCACCCGTGGTCGAGCTCGAGCGACACCCGGCCACCCATCACCTGGGTCCGGACCTGGCCGGACCGGATCCCGACCTGGCCGTCTGCGTGACCCGGCTGGCCACCCTGGCCGAACCCGACACGACCGTGGCCGAGGCCCTCCTCGACCAGCGAGTCGCCTGCGGGGTGGGCAACGTCTTCCAGAGCGAGGTCTGCTTCGTCTGTGGCGTCGATCCCCGCACACCGGTGGGGGCCATCGACCGGGACACCCGAGCCGACCTGTTGGCCACCGCCCACCGCCTGCTTCGAGCCAACCTGGGGACCGGACCCCGGACCACGGTGGACGCGCCACGCCCCGGCCCCACCGGCAGCCGGCGTACCGGGGCCCTGGCCGTCTACGGCCGGGCCGGGAGGCCGTGTCGCAGTTGCGGCACCCGCATCCAGGTGGCGCGGACCGGGCGACACGCACGCGTCACGTACTGGTGTCCGACCTGTCAACCGCCAGGCTGACCGTCGAACCAACCTGTGACCCGACCGGACATCTCCCGCGAACCTGTTGGAGGTGACCGCGGAGCCCCTCCATGATGGGTCGATGAGCACACGACCGCACGTGGTGATCGTGGGCGCCGGCTTCGGCGGTCTCACCGCGGCCAAGCGACTGGAACGCGAGCACGTCGACGTCACCCTCGTCGATCGGCACAACTACCACTCGTTCCAGCCGCTCCTCTACCAGGTGGCCACCGCCGGGCTGAACCCGGCCGACGTGGGCTACGCCGTGCGCGGCCTGTTCCGTCGCCAGCAACGGGTGCTGTTCCGCAAAGCGCAAGTGACCGGGGTCGACTGGGACGGCCGCCGGCTCCTGCTACGCGACGAGCCCCCGATGGCCTTCGACCACCTCGTCCTGGCCGCCGGCTCGTCCACCAACTACTTCGGCGTCCCGGGTGCCGAGCAGTTCGCCTTCCCGCTCTACGGCCTGGAGGACGCGGAGCGGGTGCGCAACCACCTGCTCAGCCTGTTCGAGGCGGCCGAGGCGGTGCCCGAACTGCTCGACGACGGCGTGCTCAACCTCGTGGTGGTCGGTGGCGGCCCGACCGGGGTGGAAGTGGCCGGCGCGGTGGTCGAGCTGGTGGACAAGGTGCTGCGCCAGGACTTCCACGACCTCGACGTGCGCCGGGCCCGGGTGGTGCTCATCGAGCAGGGGCCGCACCTGCTCGCGCCCTTCAGCGAGCACAGCCGCCGCTACGCCCGACGCGTGCTCGAGGCCCGTGGCGTCGAGGTACGCCTGAACGCGGCGGTGACCGCGGTGGCGGCCGATCACCTGACCCTCGACGACGGCACCGTGCTGCGCACCCGACTGGTGCTGTGGGCCGCGGGGGTGAAGGCGTCCATGCTGGCCGACGACCTCGCCGTGACCCGGGGCCGTGGTGGCCGTCTCGTCGTGGCGCCCGACCTGTCGGTGCCCGGACAACCAGACGTCTACGCCGTCGGCGACCTGGCCGACATCGACGACGGCCAGGGTGGCCGACTCCCGCAGCTGGCCCAGGTGGCCATGCAGGGTGGCAACCACGCCGCCGAGCAGATCCTGGCCACCATCGCCCGGCGGCCGCGCACGGCGTTCCGCTATCGCGACAAGGGCATCATGGCCACCATCGGGCGTCGCGCCGCGGTCGCCGAGTTGCCAGTGGGCGTCAACCTCACCGGTCCCCTGGCCTGGTTCGCGTGGCTGGGCCTGCACCTCGTCTATCTCATCGGCGTGCGCAACCGCGTGTCGGTGGTCCTCAATTGGGCCTGGAACTACCTCACCTGGGACCGGGGGCCCCGACTCATCCTGCGCCCCGAGGTGCTCCCGCATGCACCCCACCCGCTCTCTGATCTACCGGGGGAGGATCCCGGCTAGGGTCGACCACCGATCCGCGACCACCATCCGCGACCACCGAGGGGGATCTCGTGGCGGCGACTGCTGAGCAGATCAACACCACCATCGACCGCTACGTCGAGGCGTTCAGCCAGGGCGACAAGGACGGGTACCTGGGCGTGTTCGCCGCCGGTGCCACGGTGGAGGATCCGGTGGGCAGCGATGTGGCCACCGGAGCCTCCGAGATCGGCGCGTTCTGGGACGGGGTGCGGGGCATGACGCCCAACGTCACGCTGGTGAAGACGGGCGCGCCGCGGATCGCCGCGGGGGAGGCGGCTTGGAGCCTGCGGGCCATCGCCGACATGGGTGGGGCCAAGATGGCGGTGGACATCATCGACGTCATGGCTTTCGACGACAATGGGCAGATCACCTCCCTGCGGGCCTTCTGGGACATGGCCGAGATGGCGCCCATCTGATTTGGCCCTCCGGTCGGCAAGCCTGGCCGCGGGTGCTTCGCCATCCGGGTGTCGCCTCGTGAGCGGCTCCGCTCTGCTCCGCCGCCCGGTCGGCAAGGCTCCCTGCGGGCGGCCTGGCAGCCCACGCCTTCCGGATCAGGCGCCCAGGCCCAGGCGACGGGTGTCGTCGTGGTGTCGGAACACCTTCTCGACCACGATGCCGGCGTGCACCTTCACCACATGTTCGGTGACGCCGTGCAGGGCGGCGATGGCGGCCGGGGACGCCCCGGACGCGATGCGGCGCACCACCTCCAGCTCGGTGGGGCTCAGCTCTGGGGCGCGCAGCGGGCTGGGCTCGCGGTTGAGCCACCCGACCTCGTCCACCAGCCGGCCTGCCCACCCGGGCGTGAGCGCACCCTCGCCCCGGGCCGCGCCGGCCACCACCGCGGTCACGGGACTCACCGGGTCCGACCACAGGTAGCAGCCGACTGCGCCGGCACGGACGCTGGCGTAGGCCCGATCGTCGTCCTCGTCAGCCACGGCCAGCACCCGCACCGCCGGGTGGGCTTCGCGAAGCGTGGCGATGAGCTCGAGGCCCGACGGCTGGGGGGCCAGGTCGATGTCGATCATGGCCACGTCGGGGTTGGTTCGGGCCACCGCGTCGGGCACCTCCGAGGTCTGCTCGAACCCGGCGATCACCGTGAACCGGTCGTCGGCCGAGAGCCAGCCGGACCAGCGATTCACGGTCGGCGGCCCGACGGTGGGCCACCAACACGGTGACCGGCTCCGGCGGCCGCGCCAGCTCCGGGATCGAATCGGTGCTCATGGCCCGAGAGTGTGCCAGACATCAGTCGGTGGCGATGGCCTCGAGCACGTCGAGGCGCGACGCCCGCCAGGCCGGGTACAGGGCGGCCAGCACGCCCACGACCACGGCCGCCACCACGAACTCCACCAGCTGGCCCACCGGGATCGAGAACACGTTCAGGTGCTGGTCGGCCAGGGCCCGGATGAGGGCCCAGGCGAAGCACATGCCGATCACCAGCCCCAGGAAGGTGCCGAGCAGGGTGATGATCACCGACTCCTCGGACACGCTGCGGCGCAGCTGGCGTCGGGTCTCGCCCACGGCGCGCAGCAGACCGATCTCCCGGGTGCGCTCGTAGACCGACAGCAGCAGCGTGTTGACCACCCCGATCAGGGCGATGAGCAGCGACAGCGCCAGCAGCAGGGTGACGATGGTGAGCAGCTGGTCGATCTGGCTGAGCTGCGCCTTCTTGAAGGTCTGGAGGTCCTCGACCTTGGCCGTCGGGTAGGGCGCGGTCAGCGCCGTCATGGCTCGGCGGGCGGCGGCGGCGTCGGCCCCCGGCTTGAGCTTCACGTAGATCTGGTTGTCGACCTGCTGGTTCAGCGGGAAGTTGGCGTCGAAGCCGGCCAGGCTCAGCAGGTAGCGGCCCTGGCCCGGCAAGGCGGCCTGGTAGACGACGGCCACGTGCAACTCGGTGTTGCCGGTGGCGGTGAAGGTGGCCGGGATGGTCGTGCCGATCGTCCAGTGCTTCTCGGTGGCCACGTTCTCCGGGATGGCCACGCCGTCAGGGCCCAACTGGTCGAAGGAGCCGGCGACCACCGGCAGGTCGACGATCTGGGTGAAGCTGGCCGGGTCGACCGCCAGCACCACCGCGCCGGCGTGGTCGATCTTGGCCACCCCGAAGCGGATCCCGGCTGGAGGTCTGCACCTGGGGCAGAGCCTGCACCTGGCGGTTCAGCGATGGGTTGAACCCCCCGTTGCCGAAGGACTGGGAATCGATCACGAAGTCGCCGGTCACCGTCTTGTCGATGGCCTGGCTGGCCGAGGCCTTGATGGACTGGCCGGCCACCGCGAAGAACACGATCAGGCCCACCCCGATCATCAGGGCCGACGCGGTGGCCGAGGTCCGCTTGGGGTTGCGGATGGCGTTCTCGCGGGCCAGGCGCCCGGTCACCCCAAGCGCGGCCAGGGGACTGCCCAGCACCCGGCTCACCGGTCCGGCGAAGCTGGGTCCCAGCACGGCCACCCCGACGAAGATCAGGAAGGCGCCGACACCCACGTGGGGCAGTCGGTTGCCGGTGGCGCTGAACAGGCCCTGGTACAGCTCGGCCAGGCCGGCGACGGTGAGCAGCAGGCCGGCCAGCAGGCGGATCCGGGAGCGGTTCGACACGTCCACCGCCACCTGGCGCATGGCGGCGATCGGGGCCACGCTGGCCGCCCGCCGGGCCGGGAACAGCGCGGCCACCAGCGTCACCACCACGCCCACCACCAGCGAGCTGATCACGGTGGTGGTGGAGACGACCGGCGCGGTCGAGGGCAGGCCCAGCCCGGCCCGGGCCAGCAGGTCTCGCAGCCCGATGGCCAGCCCCACGCCGGCCAGCGACACCCAGCACCGAGGCCACCAGGCCCACGGCCAGGGCCTCGCCGAAGATCGAGCCCAGCACCTGACCGCGCCCCGCCCCGATGGCCCGGAGCAGCGCGATCTCGCGGGTTCGTTGGGCCACGATGATCGAGAAGGTGTTGTAGATGATGAAGGCACCCACGAACAGCGATACCAGGGCGAAGGCGACCAGCACGGTCTTGAAGGTGCTGATGGCCTGCTGGAAGATGTCCTGGTTCTCCTTGGTGAACGCGGCCCCGGTGATGGCCTCGGTCTGAGGGGGCAGCCCGGCCGCGTCCACCCGCCGAACCAGGGCTGACTGCGAGACGCCCGGACTGGCGGCCAGGGCCACGAAGTCGAACTTGCCCGGCTCGGCCACCAGCGCCTGGGCGGTGGGAGTGTCGAGCAGGGCGGCGCTGGCACCGCTGTAGTTGTCGAGCTGGCCGAACTTGGCGATCCCGACCAGGGTGAAGGCCTGGGTGTGTCCCTGTCCGGCGATCAGGCTGACCTGGTCGCCCACGTGGAAGTGGCCGTCGCGGGCGCTGGCCTTGTCCAGCACCACCTCGGTGGCGCGGGTGGGCGGGCGACCGTCGACGATGTGCCACTGGTTCAGCTTGCGGATCGGTGATCCAGTTCAGACCCAGGGTGGGCGGACCGGTGTTGGCGTCGCCCATGGCCTTGCCCGACTTGTCCAGGATGCGGATCGAGCCGTTGACCACCCCGGCGGCCTCGGCCACCCCGTCGACCTGGTCGAGCTGGGTCACCAGGCTCTGGTCGACCCGGCTGCGCTGGTCGCCGAAGTTGGTCTTCACCACCACCCGGGAGCGCACCACCGCGTCGATGCCCTTGTCGACGTTCACGAAGATCTGGTCGAAGCTCTTGGAGAACGTGTCGGTGAACACCTGGGTGCCGGCCATGAAGGCGACGCCCAGGAGGACGGCCAACGCCGTGGCCAGGAAACGGATCTTGTGGGCTCGCAGCCCACGGAGGGTGACCTTCAGCATGCGGGAGGCGCCGAGCCGGTGGTGAGGGCCGGCAGGGTGGATCAGTCCCCGAATGCCTTCATGCGGTCGAGCACCCGCTCGGCGGTGGGGTCGGCCATCTCGTCCACGATGTGGCCGTCGGCCAGGAAGACCACCCGATCGGCGTGGCTGGCCGCGACGGGGTCGTGGGTGACCATCACGATGGTCTGGCCGAACTGGTCGACCGCCTTGCGCATGAAGTCGAGCATCTCGCTGCCCGAACGGGAGTCGAGGTTGCCGGTGGGCTCGTCGGCGAAGATGATCTCGGGCTGGCTGGCCATGGCCCGGGCCACCGCCACCCGCTGCTGCTGCCCACCGGACAGCTCGCTCGGTCGGTGCTTGAGGCGGTCGCGCAGCGACACCGTGTCGATGACCTGGTCGAACCAGGCCTGATCGGCCTTTCGGCCGGCCAGGTCGAGGGGCAGGGTGATGTTCTCGGCCGCGGTGAGGGTGGGCACCAGGTTGAACGACTGGAAGATGAAGCCGATCTTGTCGCGGCGCAGCAGCGTGAGCTGCTTCTCCGACAGTCGGCTGAGATCGGTGTCGCCGATGAACACCTGGCCCGAGGTCAGGTTGTCGAGGCCGGCCAGGCAATGCATGAGGGTGGACTTGCCCGAGCCGGACGGACCCATGATGGCGCTGAAGCGACCCCGGGGGAACTGCACGGAGATGTCGTCGAGGGCCCGCACCTCGGTGTCGCCGGACCCGTAGACCTTGGACGCCCGGATGGCCTGGGCGGCCAGATCGACACTGGGCAGGGGCGGCGGCGGGGGGGTCATGTCGGTGGCGGTCACGTGGATCCTCTCGGGAGAGGAGTGGCGCGAGACGGCACCGGAACGTGAGCCTACGCGGCGATCGGGTGTCTGCCGACGTCGCGGGGCACGGCAGGCGCCGCGCGGTGAGTCTCCCCCGCCGCGGCGGCCGGACAAGCCGGAACGTCCAGGGGTGAGCCGTCTCAGCCCCCCGTATGCTGGGCGACATGCGGTGTCCGAGCTGTGGAGCCGGTGTCGGGGAGGGGGCCCGCTTCTGCGCCTCGTGCGGCCACGCCTTGGTCAGCCGCAGGCGACGAGCGACGCATCGCCACGGTGCTCTTCGCCGACCTGGTGGGGTTCACCACCCTCAGCGAGTCGCGCGACCCCGAGCAGGTGAAGAACATGGTCGACGCCTGCTTCCAGCTGCTGGTCCGCGACGTGACCTCCTTCGGCGGTCAGGTCGACAAGATCATCGGCGACGCCATCGTGGCCCTGTTCGGCGCGCCGGTGGCGCACGAGGACGACGCCGAGCGGGCGGTGCGGGCGGCCCTGCGCATGCAGGAGACGGTCCGTGCCTACCGGGCCGAGACGGGCGCGCCGGTGGAGTTGCGCATCGGGGTCAACACCGGTGAGGTGCTGGTCGGCGCGCTGCGCGCCGGCGGCGACTACACGGCCATGGGCGACGTGGTGAACACCGCCCAGCGCCTCGAGACGTCTGGCCGATCCCGGATGCGGTGGTGGTGGGCTCGGCGTGTCACGCAGCCACCCGCGAAGCCATCGCCTACCAGGCGCTGGGCAGCCTCGACGTGAAGGGCCGTGACGAATCGGTCGACGCCTGGATCGCCACCGAGACGCTGTTGCCGCCCGGTCGCCGCCCCCGTCGCATGCAGACGCCGCTGGTGGGTCGCGACGCGGAGTTGGGTGTTCTCGGCCAACGCCATCGACGCGGCGGTGAAGCGCCGACGTTCCCATCTGCTGCTGCTGATCGGCGAGGCCGGGGTGGGCAAGTCCCGCCTGGCCGAGGAGGCGGCGGCCGCCGCCCGCCGCCACCACGATGCCCGGGTGCTCGAGGGCCGCTGCGTGCCCTACGGCGAGGCGAACGTGTGGTGGCCCATTGCCGAAGCACTCCGGCAGGCCTGTGACATCCCGCCCGACAGCCTGTTGGTCGACGCCGAGCCCCGGGCTGCGGGCGGCGGTGTCCGACGCGTTGGTCCAGGGCGCCGACGTCGCCCGACGTCGTGCGGGTGTCCAGTGGGCTGCTGTTCCTCATGGGCTACGAGGTCCCGCTTGCGCGAGATCGATCCCCAGCGGGCCCGCGAGGAGGCGTCGCGATCGGTCCTGGCCTTCATCGAGGGAGCCACGCGCGGCTCGACCGCTGGTGATGGTGCTCTCCGACCTGCACTGGGCCGACGACCTGGTGCTCGACCTGGTGGCCACCCTCGTCGATCGGCTGTGCCGGCAGCCGTTCGTGCTGGTGGCCACGGCCCGTCAGGCCGTCACCGACCGGTGGTCGGTGCCCACCGGCCGCCACAACACCGTGCTGGTGAACCTCGATCCTCTCGACGCCGGGGCGGCCGGAGCGATGCTCGATGCCCTGGTCGATCGGGAGGTCTCCGACGAGGTTCGGGCCATGTTGTTGGATCGCAGCGGTGGGAACCCGTTCTTCCTGGAGGAGCTGGTGGCGCTGGTGGCCGCCGCCGAGCTGGGTCCGTCCTCGGCCGGCGTAGGCGCGCTCGGCGACCTGCCCGACACCTTGCGCGGCTTGGTGGCTGCTCGACTCGATGGGCTCGACCCCACCCAACGGGCCAGCCTGGAGGACGCCGCCGTCTGGGGTCGCAGCGGTCCGGTCAAGGCGCTGGCCATGATGGCCGAGCACTCGAGGGGCATCACCGACTTCGAGCCGGTGCTGGCCAGCCTGAACGACAAGGAGATCCTCGAGGTCGACGGCGAGCACTGGGTGTTCCGCTCCGACCTCATCCGGGAGGTGGCCTACGGCACCCTGACCAAGGCCGATCGGGCCCGACGTCACCACGGGATCGCCGCCTACCTGGCCACCACGGTGACCGACTGCACCGACGCGCCCGAGCGGTTGGTGGACATGGTGGCCTACCACTTCGGCGCGGCGGCCGACCTGGTTGCCGATCTCGGGCCGGTCCAGGGGGTTCCGGCCCAGGTGACCGAGCTGGCCCTGGACTGGTTGAGCGAGGCAGCGCGGCGGGCCGCGGTGGCCCAGGCTCTACCCGTGTCCGAGCGACTCTACAGCCAGGCGCTGCGGCTGTCGGGTCCGGAGGCGTCGAACCGGCGGGCCCAGCTCCTGTTGGGTCGTGCCGGGGCGAACGCGGTGATGCGGGCCACCACCGAAGCCCGTGCCGACGTGGAGGAAGCTCACGCCCTGGCCGAGTCGTTGCGCGATGAGGGGGTGCTGGCCCGGGCCCTGTTGGTGCGGGGCGAGATCGAGCGGGCCGGGGGCGACTACGCCGGCGCGCTGGCCACTCTGGTCGACGCGGTCGGTCATTTCGAGCGGGTAGGCGACACGCGGGGGGCGGCCGATGGCCTGCGCGAGATCGGCATGGTGCGCATCTTCTCGGGGGAGAACGACGAAGCCGAGACTGCCATCCGCCGCGCCCTGAACGGGTCACGGCAGGTCGGCGACCGCCGGGGCGAGGCCTGGGCGCTGCAGCACCTGGCCTGGATCTCGTTCGTGGACGGCCGGGCCGAGGAGGCCGTGGACCGGCTGACCCGCGCCGCTGACACCTTCGCCGAGATCGGCGACGTAGGTGGCCTGGGGTGGGCGTTCGGACTGTTGGCCTACGTCTGCTACATCCAGGGCGATCTGGCTCGGGCCGACGAGCTCGGCCAGCAGGTCCTGGTCGAGGCTCGCGAGCGTGGCGACCGGTGGGGCGAAGGCATGATGCTCCAGCTCGCGGCCGGCGTGCGTTGCTGGTCGGGCCGCACCACCGAGGCCCTGGAGTACGCCCGGGAGTCCCACGCCCTGTTCGCGAGCATCGGCGATCGCTTCGGCCAGGCCCAGTCCCTGACCACCCTCGGGCGGGCGCTGGTGGCGTTGGGGCGGGCGGACGAGGGCATCGCCATCTTGAGCGACGCCCTCGACGACAGCCTGGCCGACCCCGATTCCAAGGACCGCGCCACGTTGGTCACGGGGCTGGCCGCAGCCGCGGTGGCCATCGGCGACCCCGAGGTGGCCCTGGACGCCTTCGACCGGGTCCGCGACGTGGACCTCTCGGGCATGGGGGGAGGAACGGGTGCCGGTGCGCTCGAACTGGAGGTGGCCCATGCGTTGGCCCACCTGCAGGCAGGCCGGGCCGACCAGGCCGTGGCCCAGCTCCAGCCCATGGTGGAGGCCGATCCGGTCACCGCCCCGCCCTACGTGGTGGCATCGCTCGCCCTGGCCCAGGTGGTGTCGGGCGACGACGAGGCCGGGATCGAGCTGGGCGAACGGGTGGGCACCGATTCCCGAGCCACCTACATGGACCGGGCCGTGGCCTCGATGGCCATCGCCCTGGGCCGCGGCCGGGCCGGCCACGGTGACGCCGCCGCCGACCTGGTCGAGGCGGTCGAGGCGGTCGACGCCACCGACGACATCGTGGCCCGGGCCGTCGCTGCACCTGGCTCACGCATCGGTGCTCTCGGTGCTCGGTCGGGATGAGGCCGGGGCGGCCCGTGATGCGGCCGAGCGGCGCCTCGGTGAGCTGGGCCTGGATGCACCGGGCTGGCGCACGGTCATGCGCCTGGCCCTGGACCCGAGTCCCGCCTCGGTCTGAGGCGCGGCGCGGCTCGCGGGGCGATGCTCAGCTGGGCTGAGGAACCGTCCGCAGGTACGGCTTGATGGTGTTGAACGAGCCGAACTTCTCCTTGGCCTCCTCGTCGGACACGGCGGGAACGATGATGACGTCCTCGCCCACCCTCCAGTCGGCCGGGGTGGCCACCTTGTGCGCGGCCGTGAGCTGGAGCGAGTCGATGACCCGGAGGATCTCGTCGAAGTTTCGCCCGGTGCTGGCGGGGTAGGTCAGGCTCAGCTTCAGCTTGTTGTCCGGCCCGATGATGAACACCGATCGCACCGTGGTGGTGTCGCTGGCGTTGGGCTGGATCATGTCGTAAAGGTCGGCCACCTTGTGGTCCGGATCTGCGATCAGCGGGAAGTTCGGGGCCAAACCCTGCGTCTCCTCGATGTCCCTGCTCCAGTCACCATGTGCCTCGAGTGGGTCGACGCTGAGGCCGATGACCTTGACGTTGCGCTTGTCCCACTCGGGCTTCAGCTTGGCCACCGTGCCCAGCTCAGTGGTGCACACCGGCGTGAAGTCCTTCGGATGGGAGAAGAGCACGGCCCAGCTGTCACCCTTCCAGTCGTAGAAGTGGACTTCGCCCTCGGTGGTGTCGGCGGTGAAGTCCGGGGCGTCGTCGCCCAGTCGTACGGCCATGGTGGGTCTCCTTGTCGGTGGTTTTCGGGGCGTCGACCACTCTAGGCGCGCCGCCGCGAATCTCGACAGAGCGAGTCGGCTTTTCGCGCTCGGCCCGCGACACCCCGGGGAAAACGACCGAGAGGGCCCGCGAGGGCCCTCTCGGGAGACCTACGGCTTGGGGGGAAGCCGGTCGGTCTGGGACGGATCCGGACCTTTCGGGGGGGAAGGGGTCCGGCTCCGCGATGGGTGCTCGGGCGACGTGGCGATGATGTCGTCGAGCCGAGTGCTACGGGCGTCAGCCTGTTCAGGCGGCCTTGCGGGCGGCGGTCTTGGTGACCTTGCGCACGCCGGTGGCCGGCTTCTGCACGACGACCTTCTCGGTGACGGGCTTGGTCACCTCGAGCAGCTGACCGACGAACTTGTGCTGGGAGTCGAGTACCTTGCCCGCGAACACGAACTGGTTGTCCACGATCTGCTTGAACGTGGGCAGCTTCTCGCCCAGGTCCCGGGTGGGCAGCTCGGGCATCGAGGCCTCGACCAGGTGGACGGCCTTGCGCACGTAGGTGACGACGGGCTCCTCGACGTTGACCAGGACGTCGAGCAGCTTCTCCTGGGTGTCGGTCAGGGTGTTCATGACGGTGGTGGCTGCAGCAGCCATGGCGGGCTTCCTCTCGGAGACGTGACCGCAGGCTCCGGGGGTTGGGCCTGCAGCGATGTGCTAAGCAAACCAAGCATTGCGAGGAATGTCAACTGATTGCTTGCAATTGCAAGCGTGACATCGGCCACAGCTGCCTTGGCCCTTCGGTCGGCAAGCCTCCCTGCGGGCGCTTCGCCATCCGGGTGTCATCGGTGCAGCGGCTCCGGCCTGGCGGCCTCGCCTTCTTGGCCCTTGGGTCGGCAAGCCTCCCTGCGGGCGCTTCGCCATCCGGGTGTCATCGGTGCAGCGGCTGCGCCGCGCTCCGTCGCGGACGAATCCGAGTTCAGGGTCGGGGGTCGACGTAGCTGTGGTAGACGGCCAGCAGCGAGGTGCGCTGCTCGTCGGTCAGCGCCGGGTCGGCCTGGATGGCAGCCACCGTGTCGAGCGCGCTGGGGGCGGGCGACCCGCCTGCGTTGTCCGAGGTCAGCCCGGCGCGGGCGAGCAGCGTCTCGATGGACACGTTCAGGGCATCAGAGATCGCCTTGAGCACCCGCATGGACGGCTCGTGGAGCCCCCGCTCGATCTGGCTCAGGTAGGGGTTGGAGACGTTCGTCTTCTCGGCCAGGTCGCGCAGCGACATCCTGGCCTGCTGGCGCTGGGTCCGGATGAAGGCGCCCAGCGATTGCAGCTGCTCGCGCACGCCGTCGTCCACGGTCATGGCCAGCGACGGTAGCGCCTCATCCCTGGGGTCCTGCGGCCGGGTCGTCGGCGGACTCGCCCGGACGCTCCACGTCGGGTTCGAGGTAGATGAGGCGGGCCGTGGGCACGACGGCGCGGATCTCGACCTCGACCGCGTCGATGGTGGCGGCCAGCTCGGCGAAGCTGAGCGAGGGATCGAAGTCGATCTTGGCCCCCACCAGCAGGTCGTCGGGACCCAGGTGCTCGGTGCGCAGGTGGATGAGGTGGCGGACCCGTGGCGAGGAGGTGATGGCGTCGTGGATGGCGTCGCGGTCGGCCCGGCTGGCCGACTCACCGATGAGCAGGCTCTTCATCTCGGTGGCCAACACGACCACGATGGCGCCGAGCAGCAGCCCGATGAGCACCGAGCCGGCGCCGTCCCAGCGAGCATCGCCGGTGACCGTGGCCGCCAGCAGGCACGCGAAGGCGATGAGCAGGCCCACCAGCGCACCGGAGTCCTCCAGGAGCAGCACCGGAAGCTCGGGTGCCTTGGCGCCGTGGATGAAGTCCCACCATCCGGCGTCGCCGCGCCGCTCGTTGGATTCGCGCCGGGCCGTGCGAAGCGAGGAGCCTTCCAGCACGGCGGCCACGGCCAGGATCCCCAACGCCCAGCCCGTCGACTCCAATGCGTGGGGATGGACGATCTTGTCCGCCCCCTCGGCGATGGCGAAGGCCGATCCCAGGGTGAACAAGACGATGGACACCACGAAACCCCAGAAGTAGCGCTCCCGGCCGAAGCCGAACGGGTGCGCCTCGGTCGGGGCGTGCTGGGACCGGCGGTCCCCGAGCAGCAACAGCAGTTGGTTGCCGGTGTCGGCCAGGGAGTGCACGCCTTCGGCCAGCATCGACGACGATCGGGTGAAGGCGAAGCCGACGAACTTGGCCACGGCGATGCCCAGGTTGGCCAGCAGGGCGACGAAGACCGCACGCTTGCTGCCGGCGGTGGACATCCCCCGGTTCTACTCGGCCAGCAATCGATCGGCCACCACCCGCCCGATGGCCAGCGAGGCCGTGGCCGCCGGTGACGGCGCGTTGACCACGTGCACCAGGCGCGCCGAGAAGTGGCCGGACCCGGGCACGGGCGCGACGTCGCCGGCGAAGGCGAAGTCGTCGACCAGGGTTCCGTCGGGGGCCACGGCCTGGGCCCGTACCCCGCTGCCCGCCGGGACCAGGTCGGCGACGTCGAGCTCCGGCACCAGCCGGCGCAGGGCGCGAGCCAGCGCCCGGCGGCTCGACGATCGGGCCACTTCGGCGCCGCCGGTGCGCCAGTAGCGGCGGGCCAACCGCCACGTCGCCGGGTCGGTGGCCAGCGCGGCCACCTCCGCGGGTGCCACGTCGCGGCGCCGGTAGCCCTGGCGGGCCAGGGCCAGCACCGCGTTCGGCCCGGCGTGCACCGTCTCGTCGAGCCCCCGGGTGAGATGCACTCCCAGGAAGGGGAAGCGGGGATCAGGCACCGGGTAGATGAGGGCGCGCACCAGGTGCCGACGCCACCGGACCAGCTCGTGGTACTCGCCGCGGAAGGCCATGATGGTGGCGCCCGGCCGGTCCCCGGCCGACGCGGCCAACCGATCGCTGTGCAGACCGGCGCAGTTGGCGACCCGTGCTCGCGGTGATCGAACCGTGCGACGTGTGCACCACCAGCCGGGTCGAGTGCCGCTCGATGTCGCGGACCCGGACGCCGAGCGAGATCGTGGCACCCCGGCGGCGGATGCTGTCCGCCAGCTCGTCGCACACGGCGGCGAAGTCGATCACCGCGGTGGCCGGAACGTGCAGCGCGGCCCGACCGGCGGCGTGAGGTTCGATGTCGGCCAGCCCGGCCGGGCCCAGGCGGTGGTTCTCGATGCCGTTGGCCGTGGCCCGCTCGGCCAGCTCGTCGAGGCGGGCGAGCTCGGTGGTGGTCGTGGCCACCACCACCTTGCCGCACCTGCGCCAGGGCACACCGTGACGGTCGCACCAGTCGAGCAGCTCGGCTCGGCCCGACCGGCACAGCTCGGACTTGGTCGACCCTGGCCGGTAGTAGACGCCGGCGTGCACCACGCCGGAGTTGTGGCCGCTCTGGTGGGCAGCGACGTGGTCCTCTTTGTCCAGCACCACCACGGTCAGGTCCGGATCGACCCGCTGCACGGCCCGGGCGGTGGCCAGCCCCACGATGCCCGCCCCGATCACCACCACGTCGGCCGTGGCGGGAAGCGCGGCGTCCGATGCCGAGGTGGCCCGGGTCGGCGCGGGCGGGTCGGAGCGGTCGGGCATCGGCGCCATCTTGGCTGGGATGGCAGCTGCGGGGCCACGACCGGATCACGCGACACCTGGCGGTGTCAGAATGCGGCGGTGCAGATCCAGAAGCTCACGGCCACCGACGGCTTCATCGTGTTCGACCTCGACGGGTCCCCCGCCGCCGGGATCACCCGGGCCGCGCCCAAGATCCTGGTGGACGGGGCCACCTCGCTGGCCCGCACCCTGACCTATCGCTTCGCCAGCTTCGAGCGGCAGGTGGGCGGCGCCTCGGCCGGGATCAATGCCAAACCCGACGCCCGAGCCGCGGCGCTGACCGCCTACGTCGAAGAGATCAGCCCCCTGGTGAGTGCCGGGCGCTTCCTCACCGAGGCCGGCCGCGGCGTGGATGTCGAGGCCCTCGCGCCGCTGCGCGCGGTCGATCCCCGACCCGACGCCTACTGGGACCTGGCCGATGTCCTCACCGGCGTGGGGGTGGCCGTGGCCGCAGCCGTGGCCACGGGTGGTCTGGAGGGGCGGACCGTGGCCATGGAAGGGTTCGACTCGGCCGGTCCAGCCATCGCCGCCGGCCTGGGTCAGCAGGGGGCCCGCATCGTGGCCGTGTCCACTGCCGAGGGCACCGCGGTCGGGCCCGGGTTCGACCCCGACGCGCTGGCCGCGCTGTGGCCGGCGCACGGTCCCAAGCTGGTGGCCGAGCTGGCCGGGGCGGGGTCGCCGGTGACGGATCCGGCTGCCGTGTTCGGGATCGACGCCGACGTGGTGGTCACCGGATCCCGGCCCGGGGTGGTCAACGACGACCTGGCCGGCGACGTGGCGGCTCGGGTGGTGGTGCCGTCGGGACCGACCCCGGTCACGGCCAAGGCCCTGGCCCGGCTGCGCCGAGCCGACAAGGTGGTGGTCCCCGACTTCCTGAGCACCGCCGGGCCGATGTTCGCAGGTTGGCCCGCGCCGGGTTCGGCCGAGCCGGCCCGAGCCGCCGCGGACGCGGTTCGGGCCGCCATGGCCGAGGTCATCGACCACCCGGATGGTCCGCTGCTGGCTGCCTGCTATCGGGCCGAGGCCTACCTGGCCACCTGGTGCGAGCAGCTCCCGTTCGGTCGGCCGATCGCCTGATGCCGGTCCACCTCGGAGTGGCCGCCGGGGGCGGTCACCTTTACGCTGAGCCGGCATGACCGACTCCGACGAGATCGGCCTGGTCTGGTTTCGGCGGGACCTGCGGCTCGACGACAACCCGGCCTGGGCGGCGGCCACCTCCGAGAACCGCTTCGTGGTGCCGCTGTTCGTGATCGATCCGCGACTGATGGACCGGGCCGGGCCCTATCGTCGGCGCCAGCTGGTGGCCACCATCCAGGCCCTCGACTACGGACTGGCCCAGTTGGGCGGCCGTCTGTTGGTGCGCACGGGCGATCCCGAGGTGGTGGTGCCCGAGACGGTGGCCGCTCTGCACGTGGGGTCGGTCCACTTCAACGCGGACGTGACTCCGTTCGCCACCACCCGCGACGACAAGGTCGAAGTCGCTCTGCAGGTCCCGGTGCACCGCTGGTGGGGAACCCTGGTGCACGCACCGGGCACCGTGCTCACCACCAAGGGATCGCTGTCAAGGGTGTTCACCCCGTTCTACCGCCGGTGGAAGGCGGTCGAGTGGGACGACTGGCCCTCGGCGGGCGAGGCCACGCTCTTCGACGATCCGGGGGAACCCGTCCCGCCGTTGGATGGCCCGCCCCCGATGTTCGAGGGCGAGGAGGAGGCTCAGCTGCGCCTGGTCGAGTTCCTGGACCAGATCGACGACTACGCCGACGAGCGCGACCGGGTCGACCGCGACGGGACCTCCCGGCTCTCGGTCGACCTGCGCCTGGGAACCCTGTCGCCCCGGCTGGTGGCCGCCGCGGCCGGAGACGGCTCGGCCGGCCGGGACGCCTTCGTCCGCCAGCTGGCCTGGCGCGACTGGTGGGCCCATCTGCTCTACGAGCTGCCCAACCTGCCCCGGCGCTCCCTGCGCGAGAAGTTCGACCACGTCGAGTGGCTCAACCGTCCCGTCGACCTCTCCGCCTGGAAGGGCGGCTTCACCGGGTACCCGATCGTGGATGCCGGCATGCGCCAGCTGCGAGAGACCGGGTGGATGCACAACCGGCTGCGCATCATCGCGGCATCGTTCCTGGTCAAGGACCTGTTGGTGGACTGGCGCCTCGGCGAGCGCCACTTCCGTCACCTGCTGGTGGACGGGGACGTGGCCCAGAACGTGGGCAACTGGCAGTGGGTGGCGGGCACCGGCCCCGACGCCTCGCCCTACCACCGGATCTTCAACCCGGTGACCCAGAGTCGCAAGTTCGACCCCGACGGCGCCTATATCCGCCAGTGGGTGCCCGAGTTGGAGGGTCTGTCGGCGCCCGCCATCCACGCGCCCTGGGAGCTGGGCCAGTCGGAGCTGGCCGCGGCGGGCGTCACGCTGGGCACCGACTACCCCCGCCCGATCGTCGAGCACGCCGAGGCTCGCCGGCGCGCCCTTGCCGCCTACGCCGCGGTGGGCACCAAGCCTCCCGCCTGACCCGCCTCCGGCGCGACCGGTCGCCCCTGACCAGGACCGCGTGTGGCCGACCGGGTTCAGGTGGACGGGCCGAGCATGACCACGAGTGACCGGCGCATGGCCTGGCCGCTGGCCTCCACGCTGCGTCCCCGGGTGCGCAGTCCGTCCCAAGCCACCCAACTGGTCAGGACGCACAGCGCGTCCACGGTGGCGTCGCGCTGGTCGTCGTCGAGGGCCGCGATCTCCGGGGCGAAGACGCGGGTCAGCTCGTGGTCACCGGCGCGGGTGGCCTGATTGCGGGCGGACTGGAGCGTCTCCGACGTCGGGGTGTGGGCGGCGGCGGCCCGGCACACCGGGGTCATCCACTCCAGGAGCCGGCCGCGCTGCTCGACGAAGGCGTCGACCCGGCCCGTGAAGGGCTGGTCGAGGGCCACTGGGCGCACGCGGGCCAGCACGCGGACCGTCTCGCGCTCGGTGGCTTCGTGGAACAGGGCCTCCAGATCGCCGAAGTGGTGGTAGATCAGGCGCAGCGAGATGCCCGCCCGCTCGGCGATGCGGTTGGCGGTGGGCTGGAGGTCGCCCTCGTCGATGAGGCTGAGCAGCGCGTCGGCGATGGCGACGCGGGTGCGCTCGGCGCGGGCACTGCGGGGACCAGCGTCGGTGACGCTCACCTGCCCATCTTGCCACCTGCGGGGATCGACCCGCCCGTGAGTGGTCCTACGCTGACGGGGTGACCGTCTACCTGGTGGGCGCGGGGCCAGGGGACCCCGGTCTGTTGACCGTTCGGGGCGCAGAGGTGCTGAGGCGCGCCGAAGTGGTCGTGTACGACCGGCTCTCGGTGGCCAGCCTGCTCGACCTGGCCCCGGCCGGCGCCGAGTTGGTCAACGTGGGCAAAGCCCCGGGCCAGGCCACGATGGGCCAGGATCAGATCGGCGAGCTGCTGGTGGCCCGTGGTCGCGCCGGGCTCGAGGTCGTGCGCCTCAAGGGCGGTGATCCCTTCGTGTTCGCCCGCGGTGGTGAGGAGGCGGCCGCGCTGGCCGCCGCCGGCGTCGCCTTCGAGGTGGTGCCTGGGGTGACCTCGGCCATCGCCGCGCCGGCCTACGCCGGCATCCCCCTCACCCTTCGGCACAGCTCCACCCTGTTCACGGTCATCACCGGCCACGAGGATCCCGCCACGTCCGAACAGGTCGACTGGGAGGCGGTAGCGGGTCTGGGTGGCACCATCGTGGTGCTGATGGGGGTCGGCCGCTGGCCGGCCATCGCCGCCCGGCTGATGGCGGGCGGGTTGGACCCGGGCACGCCGGCGGCCGCGGTGCGGTGGGGAACCCGGCCGGAGCAACGGACGGTTCGGGCCACGCTGGCCACCCTCGGCGATCAGAGGCTGGAGGCCCCCAGCACCATCGTGGTGGGCAAGGTCGCCGCCATCGATCTGGCCTGGTTCGAGTCCCGCCCCCTCTTCGGCCGGCGCGTGGTGGTGACCCGCGCCGTGACGCACGACGACGGTCTGGTCGCCGCCCTGGCCCAGCTCGGGGCTGAGACGCTGGCGGTGCCCACCATCGAGATCGAAGCCCCGTCCGACGGGGGGGTCGGTCTGGCCCGCGCCGTGTCGCGGCTCAGCGAGTTCGACTGGGTGGTGGTGACCTCGCCCAACGGGGCCCGGCGGCTGCTGGAGGCCCTGCGCGACGCCCGCGACCTGGGCGGGGTGGCGGTGGCGGCGGTCGGTTCGGCCACCGCCGCCGTCCTGGCCGCGGGCAACGTGGTGGCCGACCTGGTTCCGGAGCGGTTCGTGGGCGAAGGTCTGGTGGAGGCATTTCCGCCGGGCCCCGGCCGCGTCCTGCTGGTGCGAGCCGAGGTGGCCCGAGACGTGGTGCCGGTCGGGCTGGCCGAGCTCGGCTGGTCGGTCGAGGTGGTGGCCGCGTACCGCACGGTGGCCGCCGCCATCGATGAGGCGAGCCGGCAGGCCGTGCGCAGCGCTGACGCCGTGTGCTTCACCTCGTCGTCCACGGTGGAGCAGTTCGTGGCCGCGCTCGGCACCGAGGCCGTCCCGGAGGTGGTGGCCACCATCGGGCCCGTCACCTCGGCCACCGCTCGGCGCCTGGGCCTGTCGGTGTCGGTCGAGGCGGTGGAGCACACCACCGCGGGGCTGGCCGCCGTGTTGGCCGACCACCTGGCGGGCGATCGGCTCGGATGATCCGCCGGAAGGACCCGCCGGTCGACCCTAGAGTGGCCGGGTGAGCTTTCCCGAGCGGCGCCTCCGTCGCCTGCGGCGCACCCCCGCATTGCGGCGGATGGTGGCCGAGACCCGGTTGTCGGTCGACGACCTGGTGGCCCCCCTGTTCGTGCGGGAGGGCATCGACGCTCCCGTGCCCATCTCGTCGCTGCCCGGCCAGGTGCAACACACCCGTGAGAGCCTGCGCAAGGAGGTGGCCGAGCTCATCGGCCTGGGTGTCCCGGCGGTGATGCTCTTCGGGGTGCCGGCGGCCAAGGATCCCACGGGCTCGGGCGCCTGGAACCCCGACGGGATCGTCCAGGTGGCCCTGCGGGACCTGCGCGACGAGGTGGGGGACCAGATCGTGGTGATGGCCGACCTGTGCCTCGACGAGTACACCGATCACGGCCACTGCGGGATCGTCGACGCCCGAGGCCAGGTGGACAACGACGCCACCATCGAGCTCTACGCCAAGGTGGCGGTGGCCCAGGCCGACGCCGGTGCCGACCTGTGCGCGCCCAGCGGGATGATGGACGGGCAGGTGGGGGCCATCCGCACCGCGCTCGACGGCTCGGGTCACGCCGAGGTGGCCATCCTGGCCTACGCGGCCAAGTACGCCTCGGCGCTCTACGGGCCCTTCCGCGAGGCGGTGGACGTCGCCATCGTCGGCGGCGGCGACCGTCGCGGGCTACCAGCAGGACTGGCGCAACGCCCGCGAGGCCATGGAGGAGATCCGGGCCGACCTGGACGAGGGCGCCGACATGGTGATGGTCAAGCCGGCCCTGGCCTACCTCGACGTCATCGCCGCGCGCCCGGGCCCGCTTCGACGTGCCGGTGGCGGCGTACCACGTGTCCGGGGAGTACGCCATGGTCCAGGCCGCGGCCGAGCGCGGGTGGATCGACGGGCCCGGCGTCGCCGCCGAGCACATCGGCTCCATCAAGCGGGCCGGCGCCGATGTCATCCTCACCTACTTCGCCCGATCGCTGGCCGAGGCCCTCGGTTGAGCGGGCACGGTTGACGCCGAACCGGGCTGCCCAGCTCAGTGACCGAGCGCCGAGCCCCATGAGACGAGCGACATGACCGAGCGCACCAACCACGATCTGTTCGAACGCGCCCGCCGGGTCATCCCCGGCGGGGTGAACTCACCGGTGCGTGCCTTCGGTTCGGTGGGTGGCAAGCCCTACTTCGTGTCCCACGCCGAAGGACCCCACCTGTGGGACGTCGAGGGCCGTCGCTACATCGATCTGGTCCAGTCCTACGGGGCCATCTTGTTGGGTCACGCCAACCCGGGGGTGGTCGACGCGGTGTGCGTGGCCGCGGCCGACGGAACGTCTTTCGGTGCGCCCACCCCGGGCGAGGTCCGACTGGCCGAGCTGATCACCGAGCGGGTGGCCTCGGTCGACCAGGTGCGCCTCGTCTCCAGCGGGACCGAGGCCACCATGAGCGCCATCCGCACGGCTCGGGGCTTCACCGGGCGCGTCCCGGCTGGTGAAGTTCGCCGGCAACTACCACGGCCACTCCGACGCACTGCTGGTGGAGGGGGGCACGGCCATGGCGTCGCTCGGCCTTCCCGGTTCGGCCGGGGTGCCCGCGTCGGCCGTGGCCGACACCCTGGTCGCGCCCTACAACGTCGTGCCCACCCTCGACGAGCAGACCGCCGCAGTCATCGTCGAGCCGATCGCCGCCAACATGGGCCTGGTCCCGCCGGTTCCGGGATTCCTCGAGGGCCTGCGCGCCGAGTGCGACGGGTGGGGGCGCTGTTGATCTTCGACGAGGTCATCACCGGGTTCCGGGTGGCTTCGGGTGGCGCCCAGGAGCTGCTTCGGCGTGACGCCCGACCTGACCACCTTCGGCAAGGTCATCGGGGGCGGTCTGCCCGTCGGCGCGTTCGGGGGCCGCCGCCAGATCATGGAGGTACTGGCGCCGCTCGGCCCGGTGTACCAGGCGGGCACCCTGTCGGGGAACCCGCTGGCCACCGCGGCGGGGTGCTGCCGCGCTCGAACAGCTCACCGAGACCACCTACGGCGCGTTGAGCGACCGGGCGGCCCGCTTCGCGTCCGGTCTGGGCGAGGCCATCAGGGCGGCGGGCCTGGCCGTGCGGGTGCCGGTGGCCGGTACCTTGGTGGGGCTCTTCTTCGGCGAGGAGCCAGCTGTCGACTACGCCTCGGCGCGCCGGACCGACGAAGCCCGTTACGCGGCCTTCTTCCACCAGATGCTGCAACGAGGGGTGGCCCTCGCGCCGGGGGCCTACGAGGTCATGTTCCCGGGCACCACCCACCGTGACGACGTGCTCGAGCAGGTGGTGGAGGCCGCCGCCGAGGCCGCCCGAGCCGTCGCCGCCACCTGCTGACCCGCCACCCCCGCCCCACCCGCCCCACCCGCCACCCCGCCGGCCCGAAATCTGTGCACCTGGATACCTCTGCGGGGCACGAGTGCACAGATTTGGGCGTGTTCGGGCGTGTTCGGGCGTGTTCGGGCGTGTTCGGGCGTGTTCGGGCGTGTTCGGGCGGCGGCCGTCGGACGAGCTCCGGCGCCTGGCTGTCATACCTCGGTGGTGGACTCAGTCATGTGAGCGACGAACGGCGGATCTATACGATCACCTCGATCCAGCGCGGACTGATCACTCGTCATCAGCTCCGAGCGGCTGGCCTCAGCGACCGGATGATCGACTCGCGCCTGGGTACCGGCCACCTCGAGCCGGTCTGTCGCGAGGTGTACCGCCTAGGGGGCCTGCCTGCTGATCGCTGGCAGCGCGGGCTGGCGGCGTGCCTCGGCATCGGTGGAGTCGTCGCCGTCTCCCACCGCGGGGCCGCCGACGCCTGGGGGGTCGACCTCCCCGTCGCGCCGGTCACTGATGTCTCGGTCCAACCGACTCGCAGCGTCCGTCGAGTGCTGCGTTGGCCGGGCACGGTGGTGCATCGCAGTGTCGATCTGACCCCCGATCAGATCAGCATCCGGTCTCAGGTCCCGGTCACCGAGCCACACCGCACCCTCGTCGACCTGGGAGCCGTCGTGCCTCGTCATGTCGTCGAGGACGCGCTCGACGACATGGTGGGACGAAAGTTGGTGACGCTCGAGGGTGTGCACCGCACCCTCGAGCGCCTGGCGGCGCGGGGTCGGTCCGGCTGCGGCGTGCTGCGTTCGATCCTCGACAGCCGCACGGGGGCGGAGCGCAGCACCGCACGGGTCGCGCCTCGAGGCGCGGATGATCCGGCTCTGCCGGTCCGCCGGGCTCGCCGAGCCCGTCTTCCAATACGAGGTGGTGATCGACGGGAAGCGACGGCGGCTGGACTTCGCCTACCCAGGCATTCGGGTGGCCATCGAGGTCGATGGGTATGGGAGCCACAGTCGCTACCACGTCTTCGAGGACGATCGAGCCCGGGCCAACGGGCTCGAGCTTGCCGGGTGGGTGGTGCTCCGGTTCACCTGGACGCAGGTCACCGAGCAACCTGACTACGTCATCGGGGTCCTGACCGCCGCCCTGGCCGCGCTGGCGGCGTGAGACCCAGCACCACCGATGTGGCGCATCAAACCCGTGCACTTCGCTCCCGCCCGGGTATACAAGTGCACAGGTTTCGTGGGCGGGCCGGGCGGGCCGGGCGGGTCAGAGGCGGTCAGGCGGCGGGCTCGGGGATGACCCGGGCCATCTGCGCCACCGTGCGGTAGACGATCTCGGCCATGCCCAGCTCGTCGTCGCGCAGGAGGTTGGCCATGATGCGCAGCACCCAGTCCATGAGCGTGCGCGAGCGCATGCCCACCCGGGTCAGCTCGCGCATCAACGTGGGCTGGCCGATCACCTGGGCAAAGAGCCGGGCCACCTTGAAGTACAGCCCGTACTCGTCGGCCAGCAGCTGCGGGTAGCGCGACAGCACCAGACCGTCGCCGGTCTCGAGGGTCTCGTGGAGCAGCTCGGCGGCCATCCGGCCGGTCTCGTAGGCGTAGTCGATGCCCTCGCCGTTGAACGGATTGATCGAACCGGCGGCATCGCCGACCACGATCCAGGTCGGTCCCACCTTGGGTCCCACCGAGCCGCCCATCGGCAGCCGCCCACCAGTGGGCACCGAGGTCGCGGCCTCGGCGGAGATGCCCCAGCGCTCGGGGGCGGTGGCCGCGAACTCGTTCATGATGTGGGTGGTGTTCACCGACTTGAAGTCGCGGAAGGTGGACAGCAGCCCGATGCCCACGTTGATCTGCCCGTCGCCCAACGGGAAGATCCAGCCGTAGCCGGGCAACGAGTTGCCGTTGCGGTCACGTACGTCGAGGGCGCTCTCGATCCACGGCGTGTCGCTGAGGTCACTGGCGAAGTAGCCGCGGATCGCCATGCCTTGGGGATAGCGGCGGTCCCGCGTGGTCCCGAGCGCTCGCCCGAAGCGCGAGTTGGCTCCATCGGCGATGACCACGTAGCGGGCACGGACCTCCTCGGTGCGGCCCGACTCCTTGTCCTTGACCACCGCACCGGTCACCAATCCGTGCGACAGCAGCGGCGCCACCGCCTCGGTGCCCTGGCGCAGTACGGCGCCGGACTTCACCGCGTGCTCGGCCACCATCGTGTCGAGGTCGCACCGGCGCACCACGTAGCCGTAGTCGGGATAGATCGGGTGCTTGGGCCAGTGCAGCTCCAGTTCGATGCCGTGGGCGCAGGCCCGCAGCCCGTCGTAGCGGTGGAAGTCGTCCAGCCGTTCGCCCAGTCCCATCTCCTGGAGCTGGTGGACGGCCCGGGGCGTGAGCCCGTCGCCGCAGGTCTTCTCGCGGGGGAACGTCTTGCGCTCCACGAACACGACGTCGTGGCCGGCCTCGGCCAGCCAGTAAGCGGTGGCGGCGCCGGACGGTCCGCCGCCGATGACGAGCACGTCGTGGCGCTCGCCGGACGACACCGGAGGTTCGGGCTGGCTCACCCCCCAGCCTACGGCGCCCCTGTCACCGCCGACGCATCGAGCGCGCGCCCGCTCGGGATGCGATCAGGCGTTGCCGGCCGCCGACTCGACCAGCGCCGGGTTCGTCAGCTTCCCGGTGGTGGGGTCGAGCATGACGGTGCCGTCGGGGTTCTGGAGCAGCCCGGTGATCGGGTCGAGCACCGGCGTCAGGTTGGGCCACAGCAGCGAGCCGTCGGCTGCGATCTGGTTGGCCGGCACGGTCTGGCCGCCGAGGACTTCGCGCTCGTGGCGCACGACGTCGAGTAGCTGAGCCTGGGTCAGGTTGCCGTTCCAGGCCGGCATCTGGTTGCCGTTGTACGAGCCAGCAATGTGCGCTCCGCCCGGTCGGTCGGGGTTGCCGTAGGGCTTGCCGATCCCGGTGCCCACGTCGCCCTGCCACACGAACTCGAGCTGGTCGGCCAGGTGCGGGAAGGTCAACAGCACCTCGCCCTGGTTGAGCTGGCGGCCCACGCCACCGGACCCGTCGGCACCGTGGCAGCTCGAGCAGTTGGCGTAGACCGTGGCCCCTTCGACCAGCTGGGTGGGCACGCTGGAGTATGGCTTGGACAGCGTGTTCACGTAGATGACGCACCAGATGGGCAGGAAGGCCAGCACCGGCATCACCCACAACGGGATGCGCTTGCGCTCGAGCGACGCACGCACGTACTTGGGCACTCGTCGAGGTGGCGCGGCCACCTCGAGCGGCTCAACGGCCGCGGGTCGGGCCGCGGCACCAGATGGTGCGGCCGGCTCGACCGCGCTGCTGGCCGCCGCCGACGCAGCCCCCTCGCCACCCCACCACCACCACTGTCGCCGCCGTCCCCACCTCCGAGACCCAGCGCCGCACGGCGGTCGCGGGAGCGCTTGAGGAGATGCTCGGGAACTTCGGTCACAGCCGGCCTCCGGGGGGCAGTTCTTCTCGGCAATCCCGCTCGCGCCCAGGGCGTCGAGGCGGTCTGTCAGATACGTCAGCGAGCACCTTAGGTCACCGGCGCGGTGCAAGGCCAAGACGGTCGCGGACCCGCCGGCGCGGACTTCGCCGACCCCTCGATCGAGCCCCCCGCTCACCTCTGCGCCGACCCGGCACCACCTTTGCACCGGTCCCGCCGACGCCGATGTGCCTGGTCCGCGAAGGTCGTGCTAAACCACATCTCGGTCCCGCCAGAGCGCTCCCCAGGTGAACGGGGGGCTCCCGTGACGGCGGTAGGCTGATCCGGTCCAGCTACGGAGGTCCCCACCCAGGTGGTTGCGTTCGTCACAGCGGTGCTCATCGGGGTCGCGCTGACCCTCCTGGTGATCCCCGTGTCCAAGCGTCGTCCACCGGGCACTCCCCTCACCTGGGGCCAGGCCATGGTGGCCGCCGTGTACGCCTTCTTCCTGATGTGGTGGACCTACGCCATGATCCCGCACCTGTGGCTGACCTGGACCTCCAACGAGCTGGGTTGGACCCCTTCGAAGGCCTGGTTGGGCCCGGGCAAGATCCTGCAGAACCAGCACAACGGCGGCTGGTTCCCGCTCACCCTGAACTACCAGGTGCTGCGCGACATCCTGGTGGTGGGCATCTACGTGGCCGCCCTGGCCTTCCAGATCTGGATCTTCGCCTGGTGGCAGAACCGGGCCAAGCGGGCGGCCGAGCTGCCCGCCATCACCACGTCGGACTACGGGCGACCGCTCGTGCGGAAGAGTTGAGCAAGAGCTGACGTGGCCCGCACCGACGCCAACCCCCCACTGCCCGAGTTCCGGGACGACTACGTCCTGCAGGAGGTCGACGCCGCCTGGCTGTCCAAGGCGGTCAAGCCCAAGCAGTTCATCCACATCGACCAGTCCGAGTGCATCACCTGCGAGGGCTGCGTCGACATCTGTCCGTGGAAGTGCATCCACCTGGTTCGCACCGAGGCCATCGACGAGGCCGTCCTCACCGAACTGCCGGGCGACGACCCCGGCGACCGCTCGGTGTTCATCATCGACGACGACGTGTGCACCCGTTGTGCCCTTTGCGTCGACCGTTGCCCGACCGGCGTGATCATCCTGGGCAAGGTGGGCGATCCATCGGCGGCCGGCGACATCCACCAGCGGACTCCGACCCACGGCTATGGCTACGGGATGCGGCTCGGATGACCGACCGACGACGAGACCTCGTGCACGACCAGCGTCGAGACCGGGCCGACCGGCCCGGACACGCGCAGCCCGGAAAGAAGAACTGACGTGGCCAAGACCATGCAGCCCAAGGGCAAGAGCCGCCTGACCGAGTTGAACGAGTCGGTCCAGGGCTCCCAGGCCTGGAACTCGATCTTCCGGCCCGGCTCGGTGTTCCGCAAGGGCTACACCGACAGCCCTCGCAACCGCTCGTACGTGATCATGAACAGCGTGCTGTACCACCTTCACCCGGTGAAGGTGAAGCGCCACGCGGTCAAGGTGTCCTACACGTTGTGCCTGGGTGGGTTGAGCTTCTTCCTGTTCATCCTGCTCACCATCACGGGCATCTTCTTGATGTTCTTCTATCGCCCGACATCGGCCAACGCCTGGAGCGACATCTACACGCTCCAGACCTCGGTGACCTTCGGGCTGCTGGTGCGCAACATGCACCGATGGGCGGCCCACCTGATGGTGCTCTCGGTCTTCCTGCACATGGCCCGGGTCTTCTACCACGGGGCGTACAAGCCGCCGCGGGAGTTCAACTGGGTCATCGGCGTCATCCTGTTGACCCTCACCCTGCTGCTCTCGTTCACCGGCTACCTGCTCCCCTGGGACCAGCTGGCGCTGTGGGCCGTGACGGTGGGGACGAACATGATGGGCTACACGCCCGTGTTCGGTACCCAAGTGCGGTTCGTCTTATTAGGAGGGAGCGTGATCGGTACCAGTACGTTGCTGCGCTGGTACGTCCTCCACGTCCTGTTCGTCCCCTTCGTCACCGTCATCTTCCTGGCCATCCACTTCTGGCGGGTGCGCAAGGACGGCGGCATCTCCGGTCCGCTCTAGGTCACATCGAGACGCCATGACTGAGATCCCCGAACATCTCCGCAAGCGGGCCGAGGCCGCTCGGCAGAAGGCCGAGGCGGCCAAGGCTGACACCGGCGCGGCTGATGACGCGCCCGGTGCCGATGCCGGTGCCGGCGATGACGCCGCGGCGGGGGACAGCAAGATCCCGGCGCACCTGCTGGAGCGCTCCAAGGCCGCCAAGGCCCGCAAGGCCTCGGGCGAGTCCGAGACCGCCGGTGGTGGAGGCGGCGTGGGCACCCTGGCGCCCGCGGCCGGTGGCGCCGTCGCCGCCGCCGCGCCCCCGCCCGCGGCTACGGGACCCGGCGGTCACACCCAACGCCTGCTCACGGTGGTCAAGTCCGGCTCCATCCAGGACGTCAAGGCCTCCCCGGTCGACAAGGTCCACGTCTGGCCCCACCTGCTGGCCGTCGAGTTCCTGGCCTCGCTGGTGATGACCACGTTCCTGCTGATCTTCTCGATCTTCGTGAACGCCCCGCTGCGCGAGCTGGCCAACCCCAACTCGACCCCGAACCCGTCGAAGGCCCCCTGGTACTTCCTCGGTCTGCAAGAGCTGCTCACCATGTTCCACCCCATGGTCGCGGGCGTGACCGTGCCGGGGATGGGCATCTTCCTGCTGATACTGACCCCTTACATGGACAAGAACCCGAGCAACAAGCCCGAGGACCGCAAGTTCGCGATCTCGTTGTTCACCGTCTTCCTCATGTTCTGGGCCGTGCTCGTCATATCCGCCTCGTTCTTCCGGGGGGAGGGCTTCAACTTCACCGCCCCCTGGAGCGGCGGGCTGTTCTTCGACCTCTGATCCGAGATCACCATGACCGTTCTGCTCATCGTCATCCCCATCTTCATCATCCTGGCCGGGCTGGCCCTGTTCGCCTCGATGCGTCGACGCGACACCGAGGCCGCCACCGGCGCCTTGTCCCGTGAGACGCGCAAGCGCGACCAGAGCGAGGCGGCGGTGCTGGTGGGTGCGTCCACGTCGGCCCGCGAGGTCGAGAAGTCGGCCGCGCTCGAGCGCCGTCCGCCCCAGATCGAGCGAGCGGCCAGCTCGGAGTTGGCCAGCTACGTACCCCCCGACCCCGACCAGATCGGCGTCACGCGCCGCCAGTTCCTGAACCGCAGCATCGTCACCTTCTTCGGGATCAGCCTGGCTGGGTTCGGCGCCGCGGTGCTGGCCTTCCTGTGGCCCATCCCCCAAGGCGGGTTCGGCTCGGCCATCCAGGTGGGCAAGATCTCCGACATCCTGGCGGAGATCACCGCTGCCAACGGCTTCTTCTACTTCGCTCAGGGCCGGTTGTGGATGACGCAGTATCCGCTGGCCGACATCCAGAAGGCCGAGAAGGTGTACTCCCAGCCGGTGCTCAACTCGCTCGAAGCCGGCGTCACCGTCGTGTGGCAGACGTGTCCCCATCTGGGCTGTCGCGTGCCCGCCTGCCTGACCTCGCAGTGGTTCGAGTGCCCCTGCCACGGATCGCAGTACAGCAGGGTGGGCGAGAAGCGGGGCGGTCCCGCTCCCCGGGGGATGGACCGGTTCTCGACCACGGTGGCGGGCGGTGCGCTCACCGTCGACACCGGCACCATCATCCAGGGCCCGCCCATCGGCACCGACACCACCGGGCAGCAGGCCGAGGGACCGCACTGTGTGGGATAGCGCACTGAGTCCCATCCTGGCCAGCGACATGGTGCTGGCCACTGCCGAGGGCGCCATCGGCGGGATCGTGGTCGCCATCGTGGTCATCGGCTTCGTGATCGCGGTGGTGGCCAACATGCGGCGCGGTCGGGCCGAGGTGGGCGCTGAGATCGAGCTGGCCGCCAACCGCAAGCCCTACCTGAACGACGAGGAGCTCGAGGGCCCCAAGCTCGACCGCACCCTCGGGTTCGCACTGATCCTCATGATGGTCGTCGCCATCACGTTGCCCCTCTATTGGCTGGCCGAGCCGGCGCGTCAGAAGGGTGAGGTCCAGCACTACGACAAGGTCTTCGTGGACCGCGGCCTCGACGTCTACCTGAACAAGGCCAAGTGCGTGAGCTGCCACGGCCCCAACGGTGTGGGTGGCGCGGCCAGCTACACCCTGCTCAACGACAACGGCGACTACGTCGCTGCCGTGCAGTGGAAGGCTCCGGCGCTCAACACCGTGCTCTACCGCTTCTCCGAGGCCGAGGTGAACAACATCCTCGAGTACGGTCGCCCGCCGTCGCCCATGCCCGCGTGGGGCTCGCTGGGTGGTGGTCCGCTGAGCGACCAGCAGCTGCTCGATGTGATCGCCTACCTGCGCAGCATTCAGCTGCCGGCCAACACCGCCACCCAGGCGCTCAACACCGAGATCGCCACGGTGTGCAAGCCTGACGCAGCCAACATCTGCACGCTCTACGGGACCACGCCGGCCGCGCAGTGGAAGACGCTGGGCGAGGCGCTGTTCAACCTGGGCGAGTACGACGGCTTCGCCGCCGGGGCCTACTCCTGCGCCCGGTGCCACACCAAGGGCTGGTCCATCGGCATGCCGGCCGTGTCCGGCGGCGGTGGCTCCCTCGGTCCCAACCTGACCAACGGCAGCGAGCTGCGCGCCTTCGACACCGCCCAGGACCAGATCGCCTTCGTGATGTCCGGCTCGGTGCTGGGCAAGGGCTACGGCCACGGTGAGATGGGCAGCGGCCAGATGCCGGCCTGGGGCATCAACCCCAACGCCATCGATCCCACCCAGGCCACCATGAGCCCGTCCCAGGTCATGTACACCGAGAACCAGGTCGCGGCCATCGTGGCCTACGAGCGGAGTCTGTAGTCACATGCCCATCCACGTCCTGGCCGGCCTCGACTTCAACACCGGTATCCGCGGGATCCTGGTGGTTGCATTGGCCGTGACCATCCTGCCCGGGTCGGTCTACCTACTGCTGGCCACCAACACCGGGGCCCGCCTGGGCTTGTTGATCGCGCTGGCCGCCCTGTTCGGTTGGGCCACCATCCTGACCATGACGTGGTGGATCTCGTCGCCGGCCAACGGCCCCCGGGGACGCAACGCCTCGTGGAAGCCGGTGGAGATCTACGTCGAGGGATCGGGCGCGGCCCGCACCGTCCAGCTCGACGCGTTACCCGCCCACGCCAAGTTGCCCACCGCGCAGCAGATCATCGCGGATCACCCCGAGATCCTGAAGAACTACCCCAACCCCACTCAGGCCACCCTGTCCGACATCGCCAACAACAACCCGGAGTTGCTGCCCAAGTACATGGAGGGCATCGACATGGGGGGCTGGCGGATCGTGGCCCAGTCGGCGGCCGGCGACGCCGGCACGGTGGCCAGCACGGTGCTCACCACCGGGACCAACGCCCTGTTCAAGGAGGCTGCCGACTTCAAGATCGTGGGCACCTACGACTACGGCGGCAAGCCGACCCGAGCGGAGTACTGCGGTTCCAAGGAGACGCATCCGCACAACCTGATCCCGGGGGACCCGGTCTGCCGCGTTCAGTACAAGCTCTACAAGCTCTTCCACTGGAACAGCCCACCGCACTACGAGGTGGTCCAGGTGCAACGGGTCGTGCCCCAGACGACGCTGCCGGGTCATGCACCTCCGCTGCCCGAGCTGGACACGACCCAGCCCGTCATCTCGGTCGTGATGATCCGTGACCTGGGGCAGGCCCGGATGCTGCCGGCCACCATGTTCATCGTGGCTTTCTCCCTGTTCATCTTCTTCGTGGTGCTGCTCCACTACCGGGACCTGACGCTGCGGCGCAACCTGGCCGAGGACGAGGAAGAGCGCAAGGCCATCGAGGCGGAGAGCGTCAAGGTCTGAGCTGATGGCCCAGTACCTCCCGATCTTCGCCCTGCTGGTCCTGGCCGTCGTTTTCGGGATGCTCAGCCGGGTGGCCTCGCGCCTGTTGGGTCCCCGCAATCCCACGGTGGCCAAGAGCGCCCCCTACGAGTGCGGCATCATCCCCGACCGCGAGCCCCCACAGCGCTTCCCGGTGAAGTTCTTCCTGGTGGCGATGATCTTCATCGTGTTCGACATCGAGGTCATCTTCTTGTTCCCGTGGGCGGTGGTGTACCGCTCGCTCGGGCCGTTCGGGTTGTTCGCCATCACCATCTTCGCCGTAGCGGTGTTCGAGTCGTTCGTCTACCTGATCAGCAACGGCGCGCTCGACTGGGGGCCGATCAAGCACTTGCGTCGGGTGGACGTGGTCGATCCCGCCCGCACCATGGCCTCCACCATCCGCCGTGTCGGCCTCGAGGGTCGCGATCCGGCCGACCACCAGCCGAGCACGGGCGAGGCGGCGTGATGGCCGAGCCTGGTGGTTTCCTGGACAAGGGCCTCGAAGGTCTGGAGCACAACTTCCTGACCGGCACGCTCGAGGAGCTCGTCAAGTGGGCCCGAGCGCGCAGCGTGATGCCCGCCAGCTTCGGCCTGGCCTGCTGCGCCATCGAGATGATGGGCACCGGTGGTGCTCACTACGATCTGGCCCGCTACGGCATGGAGGTCTTCCGGGCCTCGCCCCGCCAGGCCGACCTGATGATCGTGGCCGGCCGGGTGTCGCAGAAGATGGCCCCGGTGCTGCGCCAGATCTACGACCAGATGATGGAACCGAAGTGGGTCATCTCCATGGGCGTGTGCGCGTCCAGCGGTGGCATGTTCAACAACTACGCCATCGTCCAGGGGGTCGACCAGGTGGTCCCGGTCGACGTCTACGCCCCGGGGTGCCCGCCCGGGCCCCAGACGCTGCTGCACGCCATCTTGACGCTGCACGCCAAGATCCGGGCCGGCGAGCTGACCCGGCGCAAGGGCCAGGGTGCCGGGCTGGTCATCGAGCAGCGAGACGGCCAGACCGACACCGGCACCCGGGTCGACCTGTCCCCCCTCCGCTGGCGGCCACGGCGCCGACCGGGGGCGACTGAGCCATGAGCGACGTCGCCGACCCCGAGGTCGCGACCGAGCCGGCCCCTGAACCCACCCAGCTCCACGGCGTGCCCGTCAGCTGGTCCCGGGGCCAGCGCGTGCTGCATCCTCAGCGCAGCCAGCTGGTCGATCTGGTTGCGACGCTGCACGACGAGGGCTACCTGACGTGTCTGGACGTCACCGGCGTGGACTACCTGACCCACCCCGGTCGGCCGCTGCCCGAGGGCATCGACCCCGAACGGTTCGAGGTGGTGGTCACCCTCATGTCGCACCGCGAGCGTCAGCGGGTCCGCCTCCGCGTACAGGTGCCGGGCGATGATCCCACCTGCCCTTCGCTGTTCGCCGTCCATCCGGGAACCGAGGCCATGGAGCGTGAGGTCTTCGACATGTTCGGTGTCGTCTTCGAGGGTCATCCCGACATGACCCGCATCCTGATGCCGGAAGACTGGTTGGGCCACCCGCTGCGCAAGGACTACGAGTCGGGCCGCATCCCCGTGCAGTTCAAGGGTGCGCCCACCGTCCGGTGAGCGACCCCGTGACAGAGGCAGAGATGACCACGACCCCCGAAACCACCTCGAACCCGAGTGGCCGGTCCGACGCCCACGACCCCTTCGCCGACTCCAGCCAGACGTCGGAGGGCGGCCAGGAGCTGACCAGCCGCCAGGTGACCGACGCCGTGGAGCGGATGATCGAGGTGGGCGCCGTGCTGCGCCTGTCCGAGGCCCAGGCCGGCGCAGTGGAGGGTTCGGCGGCCGGGGCCACCAGCGACGGGCTCGACCAGGTGCCCGACGACGAGACCATGATCATCAACATGGGCCCCCAGCACCCCAGCACCCACGGCGTGCTCCGGCTCATGCTCGAGTTGCAGGGCGAGACGGTCCTGCGCTCCAAGCCCATCATCGGCTATCTGCACACCGGCATGGAATGGACGGGCGAGGAGCTGACCTACCTGCAGGGCTGCACCAACGTCACCCGCATGGACTACGCCTCGCCGCTGTTCTCGGAGCTGGCCTTCTCCCTGACCGTCGAGAAGCTGCTCGAGATCGAGGTGCCCCCGCGGGCCACGTGGATCCGGATGCTCATGACCGAGCTCAACCGGATCTCGTCGCACCTGTTGTTCATGGCCACCAACGGCATGGACATCGGTGCCATCTCGATGATGCTGTACGGCTGGCGGGAGCGCGAAGAGGTGCTTCGCTTCCTCGAAGAGGTCTCCGGGCTGCGGATGAACCACAACTACATCCGCCCCGGTGGGGTGGCCGCCGACCTCCCCGACGGCTGGCGCGACGGCGTCCTCAAGCTGGTCGACATGATCCCGCCTCGCCTCGACCAGTACGACACCCTGCTGACCGGCCAACCCATATGGCGGGAGCGGCTCCAGGGCGTCGGGGTGATCGACACGGCCACCGCGTTGGCCCTGGGGACCACCGGGCCCATCCTGCGGGCCACCGGGTATGCGTGGGACCTCCGACGCGACATGCCCTACCTGGCCTATGACCAGGTGGACTTCGACGTGCTGGTGGGCACCTACGGCGATTGCTTCGACCGCTACGCCATCCGCCTCAACGAGATACGCGAGTCGCTCAAGATCGTTCGCCAGATCGCGGACAAGATGCCCAGTGGCGACTACCGCATCCAGGACAAGAAGGTCACGCCTCCGCCGCGGGCCCGCATCGACGAGTCGATGGAGGCGTTGATCCACCACTTCAAGATCTTCACCGAAGGCTTCAAGGTGCCCGAGGGTGAGGCCTACTGCGCGGTGGAATCGCCTCGGGGTGAGCTCGGGTGCTACATCGTGTCCGATGGAAGCTCGCATCCCTACCGCATGCACATCCGCGGGCCGAGCTTCGTGAACCTCCAGACGCTGCCCCATCTGCTGCGCGACGGCATGATCGCCGACGCGGTGGCCGTCATCTCGTCGGTCGATCCGATCCTCGGCGAGGTCGATCGCTGATGGCTCGACTGGATGCCGACAACGTGGCGATCGCGGCCGAGATCATCGGTCGGTACCCGCGTCCCAAGTCGGCCCTGATCCCGTTGCTGCACCTGGCCCAGCAACAAGATGGCTGGGTGGCCGCCGACGCCATGGCCCACATCGCCGAGCTGGTGGGCGTGACCCCGGCCGAGGTGCTCGGCACCTGCTCGTTCTACGAGATGTTCAAGCGCGAGCCGGTGGGTCGGTACCTGGTCAACGTGTGCACGAACATCTCCTGTCAGCTGATGGGCGGCGAGGAACTGCTCCACCACGCCGAGCAGACCCTGGGCATCAAGGCGGGCAGCACCACCGCCGATGGCATGTTCACCGTCGAGGACGTCGAGTGCATCGCCGCCTGCACCGAGGCGCCCTGCCTGCAGGTGAACTACCGGTACCGCCACCGCATCACCCACGACGAGTTCGATCGGCTCATCGACGACCTTCGGGCCGGCCGTCTCGACGATGAGGTCCCGCCCCACGGCACGCTGGCCCGGGTCCGCCAGTCCATCCCGGCCGACCGAGCCGCGGGTCCGGCGTCGCCCGAAGGCGGGTCGGAGCCGGCGTGGATGACCATGAACGCGCCACCGCCCACCACCGACGGCGCCGGCGGGGCGGCGGGCTGATGACCATCACCGACGCGCCCAAGATCATCACCAGCCGGTTCGGCTACGACGACTCCTTCACGCTGGCCCGCTACGAGGCCACCGGCGGCTACGCCGGCTTGCGCAAGGCGCTGGCCATGTCGCCCGAGGCCGTGGCCGCCGAGGTGAAGGAAGCCAGCCTGCTGGGCCGGGGCGGTGCCGGCTTCCCGGCCGGGGTGAAGTGGGGGTTCTGCCCGCCCGGCGTATGGCCGCGCTACCTGGTGGTCAACGGCGACGAGAGCGAACCGGGCACCTACAAGGACCGCATGCTCATGGAGCGCGATCCCCACCAGCTCATCGAGGGCATCCTCATCGCCTGCTACGCCGTGGGCTGCGCCCAGGCCTTCCTCTACGTGCGGGGCGAGATGGCCCTGGCCCAGGAGCGAATCGCCGCCGCCCTCAACGAGGCCTATGCCGGAGGTTACGTGGGGCGCAACATCGGTGGTACCGACTTCTCGGTGGACGTGGTCCTGACCTGGGGCGCGGGGGCCTACATCGTGGGCGAGGAGACCGGGCTGATCGAGAGCCTGGAGGGCAACCGGGGCATGCCTCGGCTCAAGCCCCCCTACTTCCCGGCTGCCAAGGGCCTCTACCTGCAGCCCACCATCGTCAACAACGTCGAGACGCTGTCGAACGTGCCCTGGATCATCTCCAACGGCGCCAGCGCCTTCACCGCGCTCGGGGCCGAGGCGTCCAAGGGCACGCGCATGTTCGCGGTCTCGGGCCATGTCAACAAGCCCGGCGTGTTCGAGGTGGAGTACGGCGTCACCACCTTCCGCGACCTGATCTACGCCCCCGTCTACGCCGGGGGCATCCGAGACGGCCACAGCATCAAGGCCTTCATCCCGGGCGGAGCTTCCGCGCCCTGGTTCTACGAGGAGCACCTGGACCTGCCCCTGGAGAAGGGCACGATCGACCGGGCCGGCTCGATGCTGGGCTCGGGTGCCATCGTGGTGATGGACGAGACCACCGACGCGGTCAAGGCCTGCCTGCGGGTGGTCCGCTTCTTCGCCCGCGAGTCCTGCGGCAAGTGCACGCCGTGTCGAGAGGGCACCAGCTGGCTCGAGCGGATCTTGCAACGCATACTCGACGGCTATGGCCGCCCCAGCGACCTCGACCTGCTGATGGACGTGTGCGACAACATCAGTCCGGGTGTGGCCTGGCCGCCCAAGCAGACGACCATCTGCCCGCTGGGCCCGTCGGCCGTCTCGCCCATCGCCTCGGCGGTGGCCCGCTTCCGCGACGAGTTCGACGCCCACATCGCCGAGGCCGTGCAGTCGCGGGTGTCGGTGGCGGTTCCTGCCCGGGCCGGTGCCGATGTCTGACACGGCCAGCACCGACACGCCGGCATCGCCGGTCGACGGCGTGGCCGTCACCATCGACGGCCGAGCCATCGTGGCCAACAAGGGCGAGCTGATCATCGAGGCCGCCGAGCGCAACGGCATCTACATCCCGCGCTTCTGCTACCACCCGCGCATGGAGTCGGTGGGCATGTGCCGTATGTGCATCGTCGAGGTCGACACCGGTCGGGGTCCGGCGCTGCAGCCCAGCTGCATGCTCGAGTGCACGCCGGACATGAAGGTGGACACGACTTCGCCCGTCACCCAGAAAGCCCAGGACGGGGTGCTCGAGTTCCTGCTGATCAACCATCCCCTCGACTGCCCGGTGTGCGACAAGGGCGGCGAGTGCCCGTTGCAGGACCAGACCATGGCCTACGGCCCCGGGGAGAGCCGCTTCGTCGAGGAGAAGCGCCACAAGGAGAAGCCCATCCCGGTCAGCGACCTGGTGCTGCTCGACCGCGAGCGATGCATCCTGTGCGACCGCTGCACCCGCTTCGCCAAGGAGGTGGCCGGCGACCCGCTCATCCACTTCATCAACCGGGGCAACGAGACCGAGGTCAACACCTTCCCCGACGAGCCCTTCTCGTCGTATTTCAGCGGCAACACGGTGCAGATCTGCCCGGTGGGCGCGCTGACCGCCAGCTCCTACCGCTTCCGGGCCCGGCCGTGGGACCTGGAGGCAGTCGAGTCGACCTGCCAGGGCTGCTCGGTGGGGTGCCGGGTGTCGGTGGAGTCGTCGCGCAACCAGGTGCTGCGCTACCAGGGCGTCGACGTGGACCCGGTGAACTGGGGGTGGCTGTGCGACAAGGGCCGGTTCGGCTTCGAAGCCCAGCGCAGCTCCGGCCGGCTGTCCGAACCGCTGGTCCGCGACGGCGACGGCCATGTAACGACGCGCTGGAACAACGCCCTGGGCCAGGTGGCCACCGCCCTGCGGGCCACCCGCCCCGAACGGGTGGCAGTCATCGGCGGCGCGCGGCTGACCAACGAGGCGGCCTATGCCTGGGCCAAGCTGGCCAAGGGGGTGATCGGCACCGACCACACCGACGCACAGTTGGGCGACGGCATCGACGCCGAGGTGGCCCTGGGACTGCCCGCGGCCACCATCGACGAGGTCTGTGCGCCCGGCGGCACGGTGCTGCTGGTGGCCCCCGACCTGAAGGAGGAGCTGCCCGTCCTGTACCTGCGCCTTCGCGACGCGGTCGTGTCCCACGGCGTGCAGGTGATCGAGGTCGCGCCCCAGAGCGGCGGGTTCAGTCGCTACGCCTCGGTCTCCCTGCATCCTCGCCCCGGTGAGGCGGGCGTGGTGGCCCGAGCGCTGCTCGACGGCCCGATGCCCGGCACCGACGCCGGGGGTGTCGACGCCAGCGACCTGGCCATCGCCTGCGAGATGGTGGCCGCCGGCCCGATCCGGGTGGTGCTCGGGCGCCAGTCGGTGGCGGAGTCCGATCGGGCGGTGGTGGACGTGGCCGCCGCCCTGGTCGCCCGCAAGCCCGATACGCGGTTCCTGGTGGGTCTGCGCCGGGGCAACGTGCGCGGCGCGCTGGACATGGGTCTGGCGCCCGGTCTGCTGCCGGGCCGGGTCGGCCTGGAGCCCGCCCGGTCGTGGTACGCGTCACGTTGGCCTAGCCTGCCCGCGCAACGAGGCCTGGACTGCACCGGCATCCTGTCGGCCGCCGCCGAGGGCGCCATCGATGTGTTGATCCTGTTGGGGGCCGATCCGCTCTCGGACTTCCCCGACCGCGACCTGGCCACCCGGGGCCTGGCTGGCGCGGCCACCGTGGTGGCCATCGACCAGTTCGCCACCGCCAGTTCGTCGCGCGCCGCGGTCGTGCTGCCCGCGGCCGGTTTCGCCGAGGTGGAGGGCACGACCACCAACCTCGAGGGCCGGGTGAGCGCCGTGCACGCCAAGGTGACGGCGCCGGGCACGGCCCGCCCCGACTGGATCATCGCCGTCGAGTTGGCCGCCGCCCTGGGCGCCGACCTCGGGATCGAGTCGATCGACGCCATCCGCGCCGAGATCGCCACCGTGGCCCCCTCGCACCTGGGCCTCACCCCCGACCTCATCGAGGCCGTGGCCTCGGCCGACGGTCTGGTGACGCCGCTGCCCGCCGAGCCGGTGGTGCCTCCCCCCGACGAGGTGACCGACGCCCCGGCCGACGGGAGCGCCGAGCCCGGCGCGGTGGCGTCCGAGCCCGGCGACCCCGACCAGTCCGGCCAGTCGATGGCCACCGAGGCCGACTCGGTCAGCTCCGATGCCGACGAACCGCCCGCGCTTGTGGTCTTCGCGCCGGGTCCACCGGCCGATCCACCGGCGCTGGATCGCTACTCGCTGCGCCTGGTGGCCACCCGCAAGCTCTACGACCAGGGCGTGGCTGTGCAGCACTCGCCCTCGTTGGCCGGGACTGGCTCCGGGCAGCATCCTGCGAGTCAACCCGTACGACTTCGACCGCCTGGGCGTGGTCGCCGGCGATCAGGTCCGCGTGCACTCGTCCCGGGCTGACCTGCGGGCTGAGATCGCGGCCGACCCGGGTCTGCCCCGAGGGGCCGCGGCGGTGTTCTTCAATCAGTCCGACCTCCAGGCGGCGTCGCTCATCGACGCCACCGCCCGGGTCACCGACGTGCGGGTGGACACGGCTGGGGGTGACCTGTGATCGTCGCCGCGGATCCGATGCTGTCGGGACACCTCGACTGGGGCGTCGGCGCGGTGATCGTGGCCAAGGTGGTCATCGTCTTCGTGCTGCTGCTGCTGGCCACCATGTTGATGATCTGGTTCGAGCGCAAGCTCGTGTCGGACATGCAGAACCGTGTCGGTCCCAACCTGGCCGGGCCCTTCGGCGTGCTCCAGACCCTGGCTGACGGCATCAAGTTCTTCTTCAAGGAGGACCTGATCCCGGATCGGGCCCAACGTGGCGTGTTCATGCTGGCGCCGTTCCTGTCGTTCGTGCCGGCCTTTCTGCTGTTCGCCATCGTCCCCATAGGTGGGGACTTCAACGGCAACAACGACGGGATCGTCCACATCTTCGGCCATGCCACCTTCATGCAGGTGGCCGATCCGCCCATCGGCATCCTCTTCGCCCTGGCCATGTCGTCGATCGCGGTGTACGGCGTGATGCTGGCTGGCTGGTCGTCGGGGTCCAAGTACCCGCTGCTCGGGTCCGTTCGGGCGTCGGCGCAGATGGTCTCCTACGAGGCGGCCATGGGCCTGTCGGTGGTTGCCGTGATCCTCAAGGCCGGCACGCTCACCACCCACGGGATCGTCGAGTACCAGGCAGGCAGTGGGTGGGGTGGCTTCGTGCCCAACTGGGCGATCATCGTCACCGGTCTGGTGCCCTTCGTGATCTTCGTGATCGCCGGCACGGCTGAGCTCAACCGGCCGCCGTTCGACCTGGTCGAAGCCGAGCAGGAGCTGGTGGGCGGTTTCAACACCGAGTACAGCTCCATACGCTTCGCGCTCTTCTATCTGGCCGAGTTCATGAACACGATCACCATGTCGGCCATCTTCGTGACCCTGTTCCTGGGAGGCCCGGCCGGTCCCGCGTACTTCGGGCCGGGGTGGATCTGGGGCTGCCTGTGGTTCTTCCTCAAGCTCATGGTCTTCCTGTTCTGCTTCGTGTGGTTGCGGGCGTCGTTGCCCCGGTTCCGCTATGACCAGCTCATGGATCTGGGCTGGAAGGTGCTCATCCCCCTGGCCCTGGGCTGGTCGCTGCTGCTGGCCGCCATCCAGATCGGTCAGGACGAGAACTGGAACCCGGTGGCGGTCGTGGTGGTGTCGGTGGCGGTCATGATGGCCGCCTACGGTCTGCTGCGCGCCGCCATCTCGGGCAGCCGCGCCCGAAGGCTCGAACAGGTCGACGCCTGATGGGCTACCTCGACGGCTTCCTCGTCCCCCTGCGCCAGATGGGGCGCAAGCAGCGGGTCACCACCGAGTACCCGCAGGAGAAGGCACCCCAGGCCCTGCGCCGGCACGGCCGCCATGTCCTCAACCGCTACGAGGACGGGATGGAGAAGTGCATCGGCTGCGAGCTGTGCGCGGGGGTCTGCCCGGCGCGGTGCATCTACGTGCGGGGAGCCGACAACCCCGAGGACGATCCGGTGTCGCCGGGTGAGCGCTACGGGTTCGTATACGAGATCAACTACCTGCGTTGCATCCACTGCGACCTGTGCGTCGAGGCCTGCCCCACCGAGGCCATCACCGAATCGAAGCTGTTCGAGTTCTCCTTCACCAACCGGTCCGACGCCATCTACACCCGCGACGAGCTGGTGGTGGGCGACGACGGCCAGCCCCAGCACCTACCGTGGGAGGACTGGCGACCCGGTGAGGACGAGAACACCTCGGCGTGGATGCGGGCCACCGCCCCGTCGGGCGCGGCGGCCATGGAAGGGAAGGTGTCGTGGTCGGCCGAGCTCGGCTACGGAGTGCGCGCCCCCGAGGCCGATCAGGCGACCAAGGACTCGATGGCCGACCCACACCCTGTGGTCGGCCAAGATGGCGGCGTGCTCCACGACCACTCGGCCCCGTCAGATCTGTCTGCGCCAGTCCCGCCCGCGCCGCCGACGGCCCCCGCTGAGCACGGCTCGGCCGAACCGACGGGCTCCGGGGAGCACTGAGATGATCGAGACCGCTGTCTTCGCCGTCTGCGCGGCCATCGTGCTGTGCGGCGCGGTGGGTGTGGTCGTCTCGCGCAACCCGGTGCACTCCGCCCTCAGCCTGGTGGCCACCCTGTTCGGCATCGCCGTGCTGTTCCTGCAGCTCGACGCCCAGCTGCTGGCCGCCGTCCAAGTGATCGTCTACACGGGCGCCATCGTGGTGCTCATCCTGTTCGTGATCATGCTGCTGGGCGTCGACCAGGAGGACGACCTGACCACCGAGCCCCTGGTCGGTCAGCGCATCGTGGCCGGCATCGCCGGGTTGGGCCTGCTGGTCTCGCTGGTGCTGGTGTTCGCCGGCGTGTCCCAACACGGCCTGAGCGGGGCCAAGTCCCAGGGCGGCAAGCTGGCCGGCAGCCTGTCCAACGTCACCCAGATCGGTCGATCCATCTTCACCACGTGGATCTTCGCCTTCGAGATCACCGCCGGGCTGCTCACCATCGCCGTCATCGGTGCGGTGGTCATGGCCCGGCGTCCCAGCTCGTACGAGCCGCTCCCCGAACCGGAGCCCATCGGCAACGAGGCCGCGGCCGAGGATGCGGCCGAGTCAGAGGTGGGCGCCTGATGGTGCTGGCTTCGCTGAACCCCGTCTCCTACCTGGTGCTGGGCGCGTTGGTGTTCTGCATCGGTGCGGTGGGCCTGCTCACCCGGCGCAGCCCGCTGGTCATGCTCATGTGCGTCGAGCTCATGCTCAACGCCGTCAACCTCACCTTCGTGACCTTCGCCCACATGCTCGACGACGTCTCGGGTCAGGTCATCGTCTTCTTCGTGCTGGTGGTGGCTGCGGCCGAGGTCGTGGTCGGACTGGGCATCATCGTGGCCGTCAACCGCCGCCGTCCCGACGCCAACGCCGACGACGTCTCGTTGCTGAGGGGTTAGGTCGACCGCGTCGTGGTGTCTCTCGTCTGGCTGATCCCTGCCCTGCCCCTGCTGGGCTTCCTGATCCTGCTGCTGGTCGGTCCTCGGCTGGGTGAACCGGCCTCGGGCTGGCTGGCCACGGCCATGGTGGTCGGCGCCTTCGTGGTGTCGATCATCGTGTTCGTGGGGCTGCACGGGCGAGCCGACCGCACCTACACGCTGAGCCTGTTCACCTGGATACCAGCCGGCCGCTTCAACGTGGACGTGGGTTTCCTGGTGGATCCGTTGTCGAGCGCCATGATCCTGTTCGTGACCGGGGTGGGGGCCCTGATCCACTGCTACTCGATCGGCTACATGCACGGCGACAGCCGCTTCTCGCGGTTCTTCCTGTACATGAACCTGTTCGTGTTCGCCATGGTCATGCTGGTGCTGGGCGACAACCTGCTGATCACCTTCCTGGGTTGGGAGGGGGTCGGGGTCTGCTCCTACTTCCTGATCGCGTTCTGGTTCGAGAAGCCGGCCAACGCGTCAGCCGGCAAGAAGGCCTTCATCACCAACCGGGTGGGTGACTGGGGGTTCATGATCGGGATCTTCCTCACCTGGGTCACGTTCGGCTCGATCTCCTACACCCACTTCCTGCCGATCTCCTCGACCGCGGCCACCACCACCGCCACGTTCATCTCGCTCATGTTGTTCGTGGGGGCGGTGGGCAAGTCCGCTCAGCTCCCGCTCTATCTGTGGTTGCCCGACGCCATGGCCGGCCCGACACCGGTCTCGGCCCTGATCCACGCGGCCACCATGGTCACCGCTGGCGTCTACCTCATGGTCCGCATCAACCCGATGTTGCATGCCTCATCGCCCTGGCTGAGCACCGCCATCGCCTGGGTGGGGGTGCTCACCGCGTTGTTCGCCGCCACCGTCGCCATGGCCCAGACCGACATCAAGAAGGTGCTGGCCTACTCGACGGTGAGCCAGTTGGGCTACATGTTCCTGGCCGTGGGCGCAGGGGGCTACTGGGCCGCCATCTTCCACATGATCACCCACGCGTTCTTCAAGGCCCTGCTCTTCCTGGGTGCCGGCTCGGTCATCCACGGCATGAACGACGAGCAGGACATGCGTCGCATGGGCGCGCTCCGCAAGCTCATGCCCATCACCGCGGTCACCTTCATCGTGGCCTGGTTGGCCATCTCGGGGGTGATCCCGTTCTCGGGGTTCTGGTCGAAGGACGAGATCCTGACCTACGCCCTGCACAAGAGCGTGGCCCTCTACGCCATCGGCCTGTTCACCGCCCTGCTCACGGCCTGGTACATGAGCCGCGAGGTCTACATGGTCTTCTTCGGCGAGGCCAAGTGGGAGGAGAACCGCCCGGCCCCGGTGGCGGTGGGCGCGGGCGACGAGACCGACGCCGACCTGGCCACCGACACCTCCGTCGAGTCGGTCAGTGCGGCGGCGGCCGACTCGGTGCCGCCGTCGGGCGCGGTCGGTGACGAGGGCCACGCCGTACATCCCCACGAGTCGCCGTGGACCATGACCTTCCCGCTGGTGGTGCTGGCCATCCTCGCCACCGTCGCCGGCTTCATCAACCTGCCGTTCAGCTTCAGCACCCACTGGTTGGAGGACTGGTTGGCGCCGGTCACCGGTCGTTACGGCGCGGTGCTGACCTACTCGAACGCCCAGCATCGTGGGCCTGCTGGCCCTGTCCACGGTGTTTGCCCTGGCCGGCATCGGCCTGGCCTACCTGGTGTTCATCAAGCACCGGATCCCGGCCAAGGATGTGGAGCCGGAGTTCTTCGCCAAGGCCTGGTACTACGACATCGGGGTGTCGGAGTTCATGGGCGGGCCCGGCCGACGTTGGTTCGAGTTCCTGTCCTGGTTCGACCGCACCGTGGTCGACGGCGCGGTCAACGGCATCGGCGGCGTGGCCCGGGGTTCGGGCGTGATCGTGCGCCGCCTGCAGAACGGCTACATCCGCACCTACGCCCTGGCCATGGCGGTCGGCACCCTCCTGCTGGTGATCTTCATCCTGACCCGGATCAACTACTGATGCTGGTCTCGCCATCCATCGCCACCGGATTCCCGGTGCTCACCGTGTTGGTGCTGGCGCCGTTGCTGGGCGCCCTGGTCATCGGGCTCATCCCCAACAGCCGGCCCGACATGCACCGACTGGTGGCCGTGGTCACCTCGATCATCGCCGGCGCCATCACCTTGTACGTGCTCTACGCGTTCAAGCTGCACGACGGCGCTTCCAGTTCGTGGTGCGCCACACCTGGGTCTCGTCGCTCGACATCAAGTTCTACCTGGGTGTCGACGGCATCTCGCTGTTCCTCGTGGTGCTGACCGGCGTCCTGTTCCCGATCGCCCTGTTCGCGGCCAAGCCCGACCACGACGAGAAGGGCTACTACGCTGTGGCTGCGCTGCTCGAGGCCGGGTGCCTGGGCGTGTTCGTGCGCCTCGACCTGTTCCTGTTCTTCTTGATGTTCGAGCTCGAGCATCGTCCCGCTGTACTTCCTGATCGGGCGCTGGGGCCACGGCCGCCGGGTCGTACGCCGCCACCAAGTTCTTCCTCTTCACCATGGCCGGCTCGGCCTTCATGCTGGTGGCTCGATCGTCTCGCTGGCCGTGCTGTCACCACGCCGGCGCCGGCGGCGGTCCACCACCTTCGACCTGCTCAAGGTGGTCAACAGCCACGCCATCAGCCAGACCAGCGCATGCGCTGGCTGTTCCTCGGCTTCGCCGTCGCCTTCGCGGTCAAGACCCCGGTGGTCCCCCTGCACACCTGGCTGCCCGACGCCCACACCGAGGCGCCCACCGCCGGCTCGATCGATCCTGGCCGGCGTCCTGTTGAAGCTGGGCACCTACGGGTTCCTGCGCTTCGGCCTCTACCTGTTCCCGGAGGCGCGCCATCTGGCCGCCCCGGTGCTGTTGACCCTGGCCGTCATCGGCATCCTCTACGGCGCGGCGGTGGCCGCGATGCAGAAGAACCTCAAGCGGCTGGTGGCGTACTCGTCGGTGGCCCACATGGGTTTCGCCGTGCTCGGCCTCGTTCGCCCTGACCCCGCAGGGCATCGAAGGCTCGGTCATGGTCAGATGGTCAACCACGGCATCACCACCGGCGCCCTGTTCATCCTCGTGGGCTTCATCTACGACCCGGCGCCACACCTATGAGATCAGCCGAGCTGAAGGGCCTGGCAGAAGGTGGCGCCCTGGTCTTCGCCGGCGTCTTCACCCTGGTGATGCTCAGCTCGATCGGCATGCCCGGGCTCAATGGCTTCGTCGGCGAGTTCCTGGTGCTGCTCGGCGCGTTCGCTCACCCATCGCTGGTGGGCCGTGGTGGCCGCCAGCGGCGTGATCCTGGCCGCCCTCTACCTGCTGTGGGCCTACCAGCGGGTCTTCCACGGTGAGCCCGACGAGGCGAACGCGACCTTCGCCGACCTCAAGCTCACCGAGGGCTGGTCATGTTCCCGCTGATCGGGCTCATCGTGTTCCTCGGCGTGTACCCCAAGCCCGTGCTCGAGCGCATCGAACCGTCGGTGACGGGTCCTCATCGCCCACGTCGAGGCCGAGGTGCCGTCGTTCCACGCTGCCACCCCCCAGGTGGCTCCGCCGCAGTCGAGCGCGGCGGGATCCGGCGCCCCACGGGGAACGGGTCATGACCGGGTCGTTCGCCCTGCTGGCCGCCACCTCAGCCGACCGCATCGCCACCCCCCAGGTGGACTGGCGGGCCCTGGCGCCGGTGGTCATCCTGCTGGTGGGTGGGATCGTGCTGCTCACCATCGCCTCGTTGACCGGCGCAAGCGTCCCATGGCGCGGTGGTACGCCCGCTCACCGTGGACCGTGGCCGTGGCCGCCGCCTCTGTCCGTCCTGCCGCCTGTGGGCCCGTGTGCAGCGGTGGGACAAGCTGGCTGGATCACCATGCCCCGCTCGCCACGAGGTCCGTTCTCCACCGTGGCCGGCATGGTCGGGGTCGACGGCTTCGGCCTGTTCGTGGCCGTGGTGGTGTGCTCGGCGGTGGTGCTCGGCGCGTTGCTGGCCGGCTCCTACCTGCGCCGCGAGGACCTCGACGGTCCCGAGTTCTTCGTCCTGCTGCTGCTGTCGGGTGCGGGCGGCGTGATCATGGCGATGTCCAACGACTTCATCGTGTTGTTCCTCGGGCTCGAGACGCTGTCGTTGGCCGTCTACATCCTGGCTGCCATGCACCTGCGCCGGGCCCAGTCGCAGGAGGCCGGCATGAAGTACTTCGTGCTCGGCGCCTTCTCCTCGGCCTTCCTGCTCTACGGCATCGCCCTGATCTACGGGGCCACTGGTTCCACCAACTTCATCCACATCAAGAACTTCTTCGGCACCTCCACGGCGGCCACCGGCGTCACCGGGGCAACGTGCCCATGCACGACGGGCTGCTGCTGGTCGGCCTGGTCCTGGTGCTGGTGGGGCTGGGCTTCAAGGTGGCAGCCGTGCCGTTCCACTCCTGGCAGCCCGACGTCTACGACGGGTCGCCCACCCCGGCGGTGGCGTTCATGGCCGGCGCGGTGAAAGCCGCCGCCTTCGCCGCCTTCGTGCGGGTGTTCGTCCTCACGTTCTCGAACTACGTGAACGATTGGCGTCCCATCCTGTGGGTGCTGGCCACCCTGTCGTTGCTGCTCGGCGCGGTGCTGGCCATCGTGCAGACCAGCGTGAAGCGCACGTTGGCCTACTCGTCGATCAACCACGCCGGCTTCATCCTGATGGCCGTCTCGGCGGCCAACGCGGCGGGCACCGCCGCCGTGCTGTTCTACGTGGCCGCCTACACGTTCATGGTGGCCGGGTCCTTCGCCGTGGTGGGGGTGGTGGCGGGCAAGGGTGACGGGCGCACCACCCTCGAGGACTACCGGGGCCTGTCGCGCTCCAACCCGCTGCTGGCCGGCGCGCTCACCGTGTTCCTGTTGTCCCAGGCCGGCATCCCGTTCACCGCCGGCTTCTTCGCCAAGTTCCTGGCCGTCGATTCGGTGCTGGAGAACCACGTCTACTGGCTGGCCATCGTGGCCATGTTGTCGAGCGCCATCGCCGCCTTCCTGTACCTGCGCATCGTGGTGTTCATGTACCTGGGAGACGACCAGGAGGCGCCGGCGGAGCCCCGCATCCGGGTGCCGTTCGGCACGAAGGCAGCCATCGCGCTGTGCCTGGTGGTCACCATCGGCGTCGGCATCATGCCCGAGCTGTTCGACGGACCCGCCGATCACGGCGTTCCCTACCTGGTCGAACCCCCGGCGCCCACGGCTGCGCCGGTGGGCAAGTAGTCGTCGGGCCCCGCACCCGGCCGCGCCCTATCGGAGATTTCATGACCTCACCCCGGCTTCACTAGGCTCCGACGACGATGTCCTACTCGGAATTCGTGCGTCAGTACCTGACCGTCGCCCTGATGGGCGGCCTGGCTCTGGTGTTGATCGGCACTCTGCTCGGGGTGATCGGACGGGCCGTCAGGCCCGACCGGCCCCAGGAGCAGAAGTACCTCACCTACGAGAGCGGGGTCGATCCGGTGGGTGCCGGGTGGGCCCAGACCCAGGTCCGCTACTACATCTTCGCGGTCCTCTTCGTGATGTTCGACGTGGAGGCCGTGTTCATCTTCCCGTGGGCCACCCAGCTGGAGGTCTACGGCACGTTTGGACTGGTCGAGATGGCGATCTTCATCGTCATCCTGGCCCTCGGCCTGGCCTACGCCTGGCGGAAGAAGGTGCTGCAGTGGGTCTAGTCGAGAGCGGCAAGATGCCCAAGCCGCTGACCACCTTGCTCAACCGCGCCCGGCAGTACTCGATGTGGGTCTACCAGTGGGGCCTGGCCTGCTGCGCCATCGAGATGGGTGCCGCTTTCGCCTCGCCTAGATACGACGTCATGCGCCTGGGGGTGATCCCGTTCCCCTCCAGCCCCCGCCAAGCCGACTTCGTGGTCGTGTCGGGCACGGTGACCGACAAGATGGCCCCCGCCCTGCTGCGTCTGTACGAGCAGATGCCCGATCCCAAGTACGTGATCAGCATGGGCAGCTGCGCCAACTGCGGCGGGCCCTACTGGGACAGCTACTCGGTGACCAAAGGCGTCGACCAGCTGATCCCGGTGGACATCTACGTCCCGGGCTGCCCGCCGCGGCCCGAGGCCCTGCTCGAAGGCATCCTGCTGCTCCAGGAGCACATCCGCAACGAGGACATCGCCGCCCGCTGGCGAGGTGATTCGGTTGTCGTCGCCTGAGGGCGGAGCTACCGAGGCCACCAGCTCGGAAGCCGAGGTCGAAGCGCCACCGGTCGACGAACGTCGACAGGCGCTGCTGGAGTCGTTCCGGGCCGAGCTGGGTGCCGATGTCGTCGGTTCCCACATCCGCCCGGGTGACGACCTGTGGATCCGGGTGTCGAACGAGGCATGGCGTACCGCGGGCGACGTGGCCCGCCACAAGCTCGACTGCACCTACTTCGACTTCCTTTCGGTCATCGACTGGCTGCCGTCGCCGTACGGGCGCGACATGGACAGCCAGGAGGACATCACCGTGCACGGGGCCGAGCCCAAGGAGACCGCAAGCTCGGCAGGCGGGTCGGAGGCCGGGTCCATCGCCACCGGCTACGCCGGAGGTGACACCCGCATGCAGGTGTTCGCCCGCGTGGTGTCGTTGGCTGGCGGCTACGGCTTCACCCTCAAGGCCGACCTGGCCGACGTCGAGCCGTCGGTGGCCACCTGGGTGCCCGTCTACGCCGGGGCCAACTGGCACGAGCGCGAGGCCTGGGAGATGTTCGGGGTCGACTTCGTGGGGCACCCGCACCTGGTGCACATCTACCTGCCGGGCGACTTCGAGGGCCACCCCATGCGCAAGGACTTCCCTCTGCTGGCCCGCCGGGTGAAGCCCTGGCCCGGCATCGTGGACGTCGAGCCCATGCCCGGCAGCGAAGGCGGCGACGAGCAGGAGGCAGCCGAATGACGGCCATCTCCGACCCCGCCCAGTTGGCCGCTCTGGCTGCCCAGGCGGCGGACAACCGGATCAACGTCGATTACGAGTCCGAGGGCATGATCCTCAACATCGGCCCCCAGCACCCGGCCACCCATGGCACGTTGCGCATCGTGGCCAAGCTGGACGGCGAGCAGGTGGTGTCAGCCGAGCCCATCGCCGGCTACATGCACCGGGGCTACGAGAAGCTGACCGAGGTCCGCACCTATCCGCAGGTCACGACGCTCATCAACCGCATCGACTGGTTGGGCAGCTTCGCCAACGAGGTCCCCTTCGTCCTGGCCGCTGAGAAGCTGATGGAGATCGAGGCCCCGCCCCGGGCCCAGTACATCCGCACCATCCTCTTCGAGCTGAGCCGCATCGCCAACATCTCCCTGTTCCTCGGAGACCTGGGCATCCAGCTCGGCGGCCTGTCGGTGGGCTTCTACGCCTTCCGTGACCGCGAGTTCGTGCTCAACCAGATCGAGGCGGTCACCGGTGGGCGCTTCCACCCCAACTTCGACCGCATCGGCGGCCTCAAGGACGATCTGCCCAAGGGGTGGATCGCCGAGACGCACGTGGCCATGGAGAAGCTGCGGGCGTTCTGCGACGAGGTCGACGACATCCTCATCGGCAACGAGATCTTCCAGAAGCGCACCCGGGGTGTCGGGATCATCCCGCCGGAGATCGCCAAGTCCTACGGGCTGAGCGGGCCCAACGCCCGCGGCAGCGGCATCGACTGGGACCTGCGCCACGATCAGTGCCCGCGCGGCTTGGTCTACGACCAGGCCGACTGGAAGGTGTGGACCCATCCCGACGGCGATGCGTTCGCCCGCTCGTGGATCCGCCTGCAGGAGACCCGCGAGGCCACCAAGATCGTGGACCAGCTCCTCGACTCGATCCCGAGCGGCCCGATCATGGCCAAGGTCCCCCGCATCATCAAGGTGCCCGAGGGCGAGGCCTGGGTGGCCACGGAGAACCCGCTGGGGGAGATGGGCTACTACGTGGTGAGCAAGGGTGACCTGGTGCCGTTCCGGGTGAAGATCCGCTCGGCCTCGTTCAACAACGTGTCGATTGTGCCCTGGGTGTGCCGCGGCGTCTACGTTCCCGACGTCATCACCATCCTCGCCAGCCTCTACTTCATCCTCGGTGACATCGATCGATGATCCACGTCTTCACCTCGTTGCAGCCCGCCTACTGGCAGTCGACCATCATCAAGCTGGTGGTGGCGGCCATCGTGGTCCCCACCACCGCCCTCATCCTGGGCATCGTCTTCCTGTTCAAGGTGATGTCGTGGATGCAGAGCCGCAAGGGTCCCCAGGAGGCCGGCCCCCGAGGTCTGCTCCAGCTGCTGGCCGACGGCGCCAAGTTCGTCCAGAAGGAAGATCTGATCCCCGACAAGGCCGATCGGATCGTGTTCAAGACCGCCCCGCTCGTGGTCTTGATGTCGACGCTGCTGCTCTACGCCGTGCTGCCGGCCAGCGAGCACCTGGTCATCGCCAACCTGGACGTCGGGATCTTCTTCGCCCTGGCCGTGTCCTCGCTGTCGGTCATCGGCGTGCTGATGGCCGGTTGGGGTTCGGCCAACAAGTACTCCCTCATGGGTGCCCTGCGGGGTGGCGGCCAGCTCATCGCCTACGAGCTGCCCATGGTGCTGGCCGTGGTCGGGGTGGTCATCCAGGCCGGCACCCTGAGCCTCAACGGCATCGTCGAGGCCCAGGCCAACGGGTCGATCTTCGGCTTCTCCGGCCTGGGCAATCCATTCATCCTCACCCAGTTCGTCGGCTTCTTCATCTTCTTGGCCGCGGTCCAAGCCGAGCTCACCCAGCCACCGTTCGACATGCCCGTGGCCGAGTCGGAGCTGGTCGGCGGCTACCAGGTGGAGTACTCCGGCTTCCGGTTCCTCACGTTCTTCCTGGCCGAGTTCGCCACCGCCTTCGCCTTCGCCGGCATCGCCGCCACGCTGTTCCTGGGGGGCTGGTGGTTCCCAGGCGTGAATCCCTCGAGCAACGCCTACTGGGTGCTCGGCCCGGTCGTGCTGTTCGCCAAGATCATGGTCGTCTCGTTCATCATCTTCTGGGTGCGCTTCACCTACCCTCGCTTCCGCGAGGATCAGCTCCAGGCCTTCGCCTGGAAGTGGCTCATCCCGATCTCGCTCGTCAACATCCTGGTCACCGCGATCTTGAAGGTGGCGTTCTGATGCCCGACATCCCCGGCAAGGGCCTGATCAAGGGGCTGGGCGTGACCTTCGGTGAGATGGTCAAGACGCTCAAGCCCGACAGCATGGGCGGTGGACCGGCCACCGTCGACTACCCGCACGTGAAAGAAGCACCCGTGCCCCGGGCCCGGGGCGTGATCGCCCTGCACGAGGAGAACTGCACCGCCTGCATGCTGTGCTCGCGCGAGTGCCCGGACTGGTGCATCTACATCGAGGCCCACAAGTACCTGGCCCCGCCCCGGCGCGAAGGCGGCAAGCCCCGCCAGAAGAACGCACTGGATCGCTTCGACATCGACTTCTCGCTGTGCATGTACTGCGGGATCTGCGTCGAGGTGTGCCCGTTCGAGGCCCTGTTCTGGAGCCCGGAGTTCGAGTACTCCGAGCCCCGCATCGCCGAGCTGCTCCACGACAAGTCGCGCCTGGCCGAGTGGATGGAGACCGTGCCCGACTTCGAGGCCTACGAGGCCGGGTCGGAGCAGAAGGTCAAGAAGGTGCCGACCTGATGCTCGCTCAGCTGTGGGTGGCCGAGAACATCGCCTTCGGCGTCATCGCCCTCATCATGGTGGTGGCGGCCGTCCGCGTGGTCACCACCCGCAACATCGTGCACGCCGCCCTGTACCTGGTGCTGGTGCTGGCCGGTGTGGCCGCCCAGTACATCCTGTTGGCGGCCGAGTTCGTGGCCATCACCCAGGTCCTCGTCTACATCGGGGCCATCGTGGTGCTGTTCCTGTTCGGCATCATGCTGACCCGGGCACCCATGGGGGCCATGCACGACACCGACAACGAGCAGCGCCTGGTCGGTGCGGCCATCTCGGTCATCCTGCTCGGCGTCATGGGCTACACGCTCTGGAAGGCCTTTGGTCACCAGCAGTTCAAGGACCTGTCGGTCCAGACCACCCAACAGGTGGCGAACTCGATCTTCAGCAACTACCTCATCCCGTTCGAGGTCGTGTCGGTCCTCCTGCTCGCCGCGCTCATCGGCGCCATCGTGCTGGCCAGGCGGGACTGATGCTGCTCAACCAGTTCCTGCTGCTCGGGGCCTTCCTGTTCTGCACGGGGGTCTACGGCGTGCTGGCCCGGCGCAACGGCGTCATGGTGCTCATGTCGGTCGAGCTGATCCTCAACGCCGTCAACATCAACCTGGTCGCCTTCGGGGCCTACCTGCACGATCCGTCCGGCCAGGTGTTCGCCCTGTTCGTGATCGCCGTCGCTGCCGCCGAGGTCGGTGTGGGCCTCGCGTTGGTGTTGATGATCTACCGCAACCGCCACAGCATCGATGTCGACGACGTCGACCTCATGAAGGGCTGATCCGCTGGTGACCGACCCGATCATGTTGACCCACGTCTGGATCATCCCCGCCATCATGGCGACGTCGTTCCTCGTCATCTTGCTCGTCGGCAAGCGCCTGTCGGAGAAGGCCACTGCCGGCATCGGCATCTTCTGCGTGGCCGTCTGCTTCGTGCTGGCCTGTGGGGCCGGGATCCAATGGATCCAGCGGGTCAACGATCCACCCAAGGTCCAGGCCTCTGCCCTGACCGCGGCCAACAGCCAGGCTGATGGCCGACCCCTGCGCCCGGCGGTGTCGGGTGTGACCCAGCCGGGCCGGGCAAAGGTCTCCGAGTCGCGCTCCGCCGAGGAGAAGCCGGTCGGGCCGGTGGTCGAGCGCATCACCTGGTTCCAGATCGCCGGGGTCCACTTCGAACTGGGCACCTTGGCCGACGGCCTGTCGGTGATGATGCTGTTCACCGTCACGCTCATCTCGCTGCTGGTCCACGTCTACTCCACCGAGTACCTGCACGGCGACCGCCGCTTCACCCACTACTACGCCTTCCTGAGCCTGTTCAGCGCGGCGATGCTCTTCTACGTCATCTCGTCCAACACCCTGCAGATGCTGACGGGCTGGGAGTTGGTGGGCGTGTGCTCGTTCGTGTTGATCGGGCATTGGTGGGAGGAGCAGCGCAACACCGACGCTGCCCTCAAGGCGTTCCTGACCAACCGCGTGGGTGACATGGGCCTGCTCATCGGGGTGGTGATCACCTTCTTCGCGGCCGGAGCGTCGAGCTTCGACGTCCTCCACATCAACCAGGCCGCGCTGTCAGGCGGGGTGTCGGCCACCTTGCTGCTGATCGGGGCCCTGTGCCTGTTCGGAGGCGTGACCTCCAAGTCGGGCCAGTTCCCGTTGCACACCTGGTTGCCCGACGCCATGGCCGGTCCCACGCCCGTGTCCGCCCTGATCCACGCCGCCACCATGGTGGTGGCCGGCGTCTACCTCATCGCCCGGCTGTACCCGGTGTTCTTCAACGGCCTCCACATCGGGACCGGCAACCTGAACTACGTCGCCTTCATCGGAGCCTTCACCACCGTGTTCGGGGCGTCGCTCGCCTTCGTGCAGACCGACATCAAGCGGGTGCTGGCCTACTCCACCATCTCCCAGCTCGGATACATGGTCATGGGCCTGGGGGTGGGCGCCTGGACCGGTGGCGTGTTCCATCTGTTCACCCACGCCTTCTTCAAGGGCTGCCTGTTCCTGTGCGCCGGCTCGGTCAGCCTGGCCGCCCACCACACCTTCGACATGCGGGAGATGGGCGGCCTGCGCAAGCACATGCCCCGCACGTTCTGGGCCTTCACCCTGTCCATGGCCGCATTGATCGCCCTGCCCCCGTTCGCCGGGTTCTGGTCCAAGGACGAGGTCCTGGCCGGCGCGGCGCAGGGCCAGCACGGCGGCGCCTACTGGTTGATGCTGGTGCTCGGCCTGATCACGGCCTTCATGACCGCGGGATACATGATCCGGGCCTGGTGGATGACCTTCTTCGGCGAGTACCGCGGCCACGGCACCCCGCACGAGTCGCCGGCCGTCATCACCATCCCGCTGCTCATCCTCTCGGTCTTCTCCGTGGCCGTGGGCTGGCTGAACATGCCCGGCTTCACCAAGTTCGAGACCTACGTGCAGCCCACGTTCCTGTTCCCGCCGCTGAAGGCGATCGCGTTCAATCCGATCACCGCCGTGTTGTCGGTCGCGCTGGCCGCGCTGGGTATCTTCCTGGCCTGGCAGTACTACGCCTGGCAGCGGAGCCCGTTCATGGGCCTCACCGAACGCAGCTCGTTCTTCGCCTGGTGTCACCGGGTGCTCCAGAACAAGTACGGCCTCGATGTGCTCTACAGCGACTGGATCGCCGGCACGGTCAAGGGGGGCATCGCCGCGGGAGCCAACTGGTTCAACCAGCGGATCATCGACGCGGTGCCCAACGGCGTCGGCAAGGGCGCGGTGGCCACGGGACGGGTGGTCTACGGCGACTTCGACCAGAAGGTGCTCGACGGCGTGATCGTCGCCTCCGGGGGCGGGGCCGAGGCATCCGGCCAGGCCCTCAGCCACATCCAGACCGGCAAGGTCCAGCAATACGCCGCGCTGCTGTTCGCAGCCGCCGCCATCCTCGCCGTCATCTTCGTCTTCGCCACCTAGGAGCTTGGGACACCAACGATGACTTCCTTTCTCAACCATTGGGGGCTGACGCTCGCCACGTTCATCCCCTTGGTGGGTGTGGCCATCATGTTGCTCATCCCGCGCGCCGAGGAGGAGCTCCACAAGATCGTGGCGCTGGTGACCAGCCTGGCCGTAGGCGTGGTCGGGATCCTGCTGTTCACCCACTTCGACTACACCCGCTCGGCGCAGCACCCGCGTGGTTCGGCCGAGCTGCAGTTCGTGATCAACAAGGACTGGATCACGATCATCAACAGCCACTACCACATGGGCCTCGACGGCATCTCGCTGCCGATGGTGGCCCTGACCATGCTGGTCGTGCCCCTGTGCATCATCTACTCGTGGAAGCACTTCCCCGAGCCGCACAACCCCAAGGCCTTCCTCATCCTCATCCTGGTCCTCGAGACCGGGATGGTGGGCACCTTCCTGGCCCAGGACCTCATCCTGTTCTTCGTGTTCTTCGAGGTCGTGCTGCTGCCGATGTACTTCATGATCGGCGTGTGGGGAGGCGAGCAGCGCCAGTACGCCTCGATCAAGTTCTTCCTGTTCACGCTGTTCGGCTCGGCGTTGATGATCGTCAGCTTCCTGGCGCTGTACTTCCTGTCCAGCCCCATCAGCATCCACGGCGGTCCACCGGTCCACACCTTCGACATGACCCTGCTGCCGCTGGCCGCGCGGGGCATCTCGTCCACGGCCGCCCTGGTCATCTTCGGCGGCATGTTCATGGGCTTCGGCATCAAGGTGCCGATCTTCCCGTTCCACACCTGGCTGCCCGACGCCCACACGCAGGCCCCGACCGTGGGCTCGGTGATCCTGGCCGCCGTGCTGTTGAAGCTCGGCACCTACGGCTTCATCCGCATCGCCCTGCCCATCCTGCCCAACGCGGCCCAGACCTGGGCGCCGTGGATCGGGCTGCTGGGGGTCATCGGCATCATCTACGGCGCGCTCTGCTGCCTGGCCCAGACCGACATGAAGCGACTCATCGCCTTCTCCTCGGTCTCGCACATGGGCTTCGTGATGCTGGCCATCTCCACGCTGACCACCTTCGGCATCAACGCGGCCATCTTCGGGATGGTGGCCCACGGGCTCATCACCGGCATCTTGTTCTTCGTGGCCGGGTCCACCAAGGACCGCTACCACACGCTGGAGATCAAGCGCCTGGGCGGCATGCTCCAGTCGATGCCCCACATGGGCTGGATCCTGGGGTTCGCCACCATGGCCTCGCTGGGCCTGCCGGGTCTGGCCGGCTTCTGGGGGGAGTTCCCGGCCATCTTGTCGGCGTACCAGCCCAACGTCCCCAACCTGGCCCTGTTCCGGGTGTTCATGGTGGTCGCGGCGCTGGGCACGGTGCTAGCCGCCGGCTACCTGCTCTACCTGTACCAGCGGGTGGCCTTCGGGGTGCCGTCGGAGGAGTTCGCCCACGACCCGCACCTGCATGACGTGAGCGTGCCCGAGTGGATCGCGTGGCTACCCATGCTGGTCGGCATCGTGGTGCTGGGCTTCTTCCCGAACCTCATCTTCAAGACCACCGATCCGGCCGTGACCAGCCAGGTCGTGGCCAGCAACGTCCGCGTGGCGGCGGGGAACTGATCGACTCATGCCCGTGTTGCTGACCGCGGTCACCTGGCAGGCCCCCAAGGTCGACTACCACGCGCTCGCGCCCCTGATCGTGCTGACCGGGGTCATCGTGTTGATGATCGTGGTCGACCTGTTCGCCGGGCGCGACGCCAAGGGCGCGCTGTCCTCGCTCGCCGGCATCGGGCTGCTGGGCGCGGCCATCCCGCTCATCACCCTGGCCGTCGACGGATCCGACCGGTCGATGTTCGGTGGTGCCTTCGTCGTCGATCATTTCGCCCTGGCCTTCGACGCCGTGTTCGTGATCGCCGGGTACGTAGTGGTGCTGCTGTCCACCAACTACATCGCCGAAGGCGACTACTGGGAGGGGGAGTACTACATCCTCCTCCTGAGCTCGGTGCTGGGCATGATGGTCATGGCCTCGGCGCGCGACCTGATCTCCATCTTCGTGGCGCTGGAGCTGTTGTCGGTGCCGGCCTACATGCTGGCCGCCTGGCGCAAGCGCGACCTGCGCAGCAACGAGGCTGGTCTGAAGTACTACCTGATGGGTGTGTTCGCCTCGGGCGTGATGCTCTACGGCATGTCGCTGATCTACGGCTTCACCGGCTCGACCGTGCTGGTGGAGATCGGCCACCAGGTCAACCATCTGGGCAGCTCCAAGCCGATCGTCAGCCTGGCCATCGTGTTCATGATCATCGGGTTCGCCTTCAAGGTGTCGGCCGTCCCATTCCACACCTGGGCCCCCGACACCTACGAGGGCGCGCCCACCCCGGTGGCCGCCTTCCTGGCCACCGCGTCCAAGACGGCCGGCTTCGTGGCCCTCATGGAGTTGATCTTCGTGGGGTTCTTCGGGCGCCACAACATCTACGAGCCGCTCATGTGGGCCCTGGCTGCCGCCTCGATGACGGTGGGCAACCTGATCGCGCTGCGTCAGACCAACGTGGTGCGCATGCTGGCCTACTCGGGCATCGCCCAGGCCGGCTACATCATGGCGCCCCTGGCCGTGGCCGGCAGCAGCGGACCGGTCGGCGCGGACGCGCTCCGGGCCATCGTGACCTACCTGGCCATCTATGTGGTCATGAACCTGGGAGCGTTCGCGGTGGTGATCGCCGTGGCCCGCAAGACCCGATCGGCCGAGCTGACCAGCTTCTCGGGCCTGTTCGAGTACGCGCCCGGCCTGGCGGTGGCCATGCTCATCTTCATGGCCTCGCTGGCCGGGATCCCCCCCATGGCCGGGTGGTTCGCCAAGTTCCTCATCTTCCGCACGTTGGTGGCCCCGGGCACCACCGCCGGGTACGTGCTGGCCGTGGTCGTCGGCGTCAACTCGGTGATCGCGCTCTTCTACTACCTGCGACTGACCCGCTACATGTTCTTCGAGACGCCGATCGACGGTGACGTCACGCCCATCCGGGTGCCCGTCTCGCTGACCATCGCGCTGGTGCTGACGGTGGGGGTGACCCTGATCTGGGGTGTGTTCCCGGCCGCGGTGACCCACTTCACCGACACGGTGACCTTCGCGCTCGGTCGGTAGGTGGCGGGCCGCCAGCTCGGGGAGCCCACCCCGCTCGAGCAGGCGCTGATCGACGAGATCCGGGTGCAGGGTCCCATGGGCTTCGACCAGGTGGTCGACCGGGCGCTCTACGACTCCGACCACGGCTTCTACGCCACCGGGGGTCGGGCCGGCGGCCGTGGCGACTTCCTCACCAGCCCCGAGGTGGGCCCGCTGTTCGGCGCGGTGGTGGCCCGGGCGATCGATCAGTGGTGGGCCGAGCTGGGATCACCCGAGTCGTTCACGGTGGTCGAGGCCGGCGCCGGGGTGGGGACCTTGGCTCGTGCCGTGCTGGCGGCCCATCCAGTGTGTGCGCCGGCCTTGCACTACGTGCTGGTGGAGCGGGCCGAGCCCCTGCGGGAACGCCACGGCGATCACCTCGGCCTGGATGACGCCGGCGGCCGAGGGCCGTGGGTCCGGTCATGTGATCGATTCCCACCGGATCCGGTGACCGGCGTGGTCCTGGCCAACGAGCTGTTGGACAACCTGGCCTTCGGCGTGGTCGAGCGGGGCCCCGCCGGTTGGCTCGAGATCCGCGTGGACGTGGACGAATCGGGACCCGGGCTGGTCGAGATCACGGTGGAGGCACCTTCCGAGATGGCCGATCGCGCCCAGCGGCTGGCCCCGGACGCGGCGGTCGGCGCCCGGATCCCCGACCAGCGCCAGGCCCGCGATTGGGTGAGCGACGCGCTCGGCCGACTCGAACGAGGCTGGTTGGTGGTCGTCGACTACGCCGACACCACGGCGTCCATGGCTGGGCGGCCCGCGTCGGACTGGTTGCGCACCTACCAGCGTCATCAACGGGGCGGTCCGCCGTTGGGCGATCTCGGTCGCCAGGACGTGACCTGTGAGGTGGCCACCGATCAGCTGGCGTTGGTCCGCCCGCCTGCCCGGGTGGAGACCCAGGCGGAGTTCCTGGCCCGTCACGGCCTGGCCGAGCTGGTCGAACAAGGTCGACAGGTGTGGGCGCAACGGGCGCACATCGGTGACCTGGAGGCGATCCGGGCCCGGTCGCGGCTCGGCGAGGGCGAAGCGTTGGTGGACCCCGACGGGCTGGGCGCCTTCGCCGTCCTGCAGTGGCGGCAGGGCTGATATCGACGGCGACGCCCGCCTGCCCGGGGGATCCGACCGGCCCCCGGGCGGCACTAGTGTTGCGTCCATGTCTACGGCGGAACGCGTTCGGTTGTCGCGGGAGCGGATCATCTCGGTGGCGGTCGAGTTGGTCGATCGGAACGGGCTGGATGCCCTGAGCATGCGCAAGCTCGGCGCCGCGCTCGGCGTCGAGGCCATGTCGCTCTACAACCACGTCGAGAACAAGGACGACGTGCTGGACGGCATGCTCGACCTGGTGATGTGCCAGATCCACATCCCCGGTCCCGACGCGACCTGGGACGATCGCCTGCGCGGCCTGGCCCACGAGATCCGGCGCGCCGGCCTCGAGCACCCCGGGGTGCTCCCCCTGTTCGGCACGCGACCGATCACCACCGCCGAAGGCTTCGCCCCGGTGGAGGCCATACACGAGACCCTGGTGGACGCCGGGTTCGTCACCGAGCGCGGGGTGCACGCGGTCGTCTACGTGGCTGCCTTCGTCCTCGGGTACCTGCGCATCGACCTGGGGCGATTGGCGCCTCCGCCGGGCGATCCCAGCGGCCCGTATGCCACCTGGGTGGATCCCGAGCACGAGCGGGCGGCTCAGTTCGGCCAGAGCCTGGTGGCCCGCGACTGGGATGTCGAGTTCGAGCGGTGCCTCGATCTGGTGATCGAATCCCTGCGGGCGTTGATCGGCGATCCGGCGGGCGTAGTCGAGTGACCCCCGGCAGGCCGCGGCGGGGCGGGCGGTAGGCTCAGCCCGTATCGCAGCCGAGCAAGGGGAACACGGGACATGGCTGAGCCGACCATCGAGGACTACCTGCTCGAGAACCGGACCTTTGCGCCGTCCCCTGAGTTCCAGGCCCACGCCCTGGTGGCGGACCGGTCGCTCTACGAGGAGGCCGAGGACGACTACGTGGCGTTCTGGGCCCGCCAGGCCCGCGAGATGCTCAGCTGGTCCCGCGACTTCGACGAGCCCCTCCAGTGGGACCTGCCCTTCGCCAAGTGGTTCGTGGGCGGCACCCTCAACGTCTCGTACAACTGCCTCGACCGCCATGTCGAGGTCGGGCGGGGCGACAAGGTGGCCTACCACTGGGAAGGTGAGCCGGGCGACAGCCGCACGATCACCTACGCGGAGCTGTCCGACGAGGTGAACCGGTTCGCCAACGTGTTGAAGTCGCTGGGGGTCGAGCGCGGCGACCGGGTCGGGATCTACATGCCGATGATCCCCGAGCTCCCGGTGGCCATGTTGGCCTGTACCCGGATCGGCGCGGCCCACTCCTGCATCTTCGGGGGCTTCTCGCCCGACTCCATCGTGGACCGGGTCAACGACGCCCAGGCCAAGGTGATCGTGACGGCCGACGGCGGCTTCCGCCGGGGCGTCCCGGCCCTGCTCAAGCCGGCGGTGGATGCCGCGGTGGAGTCCACACCCTCGGTCACCGCCGTGGTGGTGGTGGACCGCGTCACCAGCCATCCGGCATCGCCGGAGGGGACCGGCGTCGACATGGTGGCCGGTCGCGACCACTGGTACCACGAGCTGATGGCCGCAGCCGGGGCCGACTGCCCGCCCGAGCCGATGGACAGCGAGGACCTGCTGTACCTGCTCTACACCTCGGGCACCACGGCCAAGCCCAAGGGCATCATGCACACCACCGGCGGCTACCTCACCCAGGTGGCCTTCACCCACCGGTACGTCTTCGACCTGCATCCCGACGAGGACGTGTACTGGTGCGCAGCCGACATCGGCTGGGTCACCGGCCACAGCTACATCGTGTACGGCCCGCTGGCCAACGGCGCCACCTCGGTCATCTACGAGGGCACGCCCGACACGCCCGGTCGCGATCGGCTGTGGTCGATCGTGGAACGCTACGGCGTGACCCAGCTCTACACCGCACCCACCGCCATCCGGACCTTCATGAAGTGGGGCGACCAGGAACCGGCGGGCCACGACCTGTCCAGCCTGCGGGTGCTGGGCACCGTGGGGGAGCCCATCAACCCCGAGGCGTGGATGTGGTACCACACCCACATCGGTGGCGAGCGGTGCCCGATCGTGGACACGTGGTGGCAGACCGAGACGGGCGCCCACATGGTGGCCCCGCTTCCGGGCGTGGTCACCACCAAGCCGGGTTCGGCCACCTTCCCCCTGCCCGGCATCTCGGTCGAGGTGGTGGACGATGCCGGCCAGCCCATCACCAAGGGCGGCGGATATCTCACCATCACCAAGCCCTGGCCCGCCATGCTGCGTGGCATCTGGGGTGACCCGCAGCGGTACCGGGAGACGTACTGGAGCACCTACGAGGGGCGCTACTTCGCCGGTGATGGCTGCAAGATCGACGACGACGGCTACCTGTGGCTGCTGGGTCGGGTCGATGACGTGATGAACGTGTCGGGTCACCGGGTGTCCACCACCGAGGTCGAGTCCGCGCTGGTGGATCATCCGGCCGTGGCCGAGGCGGCGGTGGTGGGAGCATCCGACGCCACCACCGGCCAGGCCATCATCGGCTACGTCATCCTGCGCGGGACGGTGGAGCCCACTGCGGAGCTGGTGGAGGAGATCCGCCAGCACGTGGCCACCAAGATCGGTCCGACCGCTCGCCCCAAGGCCGTGCTCGTGGTCCCCGACCTGCCCAAGACGCGCAGCGGCAAGATCATGCGTCGCCTGCTGCGAGACGTGGCCGAGGGCCGGGACCTGGGTGACACCACCACGCTGGCCGACGCAGGGGTGGTCGACGAGATCCGCCGGCGGGCCGCGGAAGTCCCGTCGGAGGGCTGACGAGGGGTGTCGACCAAACGCAAGACCAATCCCGCGGCGAAGAACCGGTCCCGAGCGCCAGCCAAGGGCCAGACAGGACGGGTGACCCCGTCCCGATCGTCGTCGGGTGCGGCCGGCGGGTCGGCCAAGGGCACGCGGGCCTCCAAGTCGACCCGATCAGAGAAGTCGAGCCGACCGGCTGAACCCGACCTCAACGTGGGAGCCGTCGATCGCCTGGTCGAGCGCGTCAACGAAGCCCTGCCGCGAGGTCGGGTCCGTTCGGCCTTCTCCGGCACCTCGGGGCTCTCGCCCAACGCGGTGACGGTGGTGGGGGCCCTGCCCGGCGTGGCCGTGGTGGCGGTGGCAGTGGTCAGCAAGCAGCCCTTGCTGCTGGTGGCGGCCGTCCTGGTGATGGCCGCGGCCATCGTCGCCGTGATGCGGTTCGCCAACAACACGCGGGTGGTGGCCGAGCTGCCCGATGAGCTGGTGGTCTTCACGTCGAGTCGGGGCGCGCTCGAGCCGTACCACCGGGGTCCAGTGGCCCTGGAGATCCGTCCGTACTTCGACCGACGCTGGCTCAAGGTACTGGTGGGCCCCGATCAGCTCTTCGTGTCCAAGCGGGCCTACGGTGCCGTCGTCCGCCGACTGGCCGGCGCGGACGACGGAGCTGGCCACCCCGGCGAGCAGGGCGCCGACGGAGCGGGCGGGGAGTCCTGAGACGGTGGTCGAGGCGATGCCGTATGACCCCGACAACTGGCAGTGGCACGCAGGTCGGGTGTCGCCCGGGACGGCGATCGTCTTCGACCTGGACGGCGTGCTGTCGGATGCCGTCGGGCGCCAGCACTACCTGGAGCGGCCCTTCCGGGACTGGGAGGCCTTCTTCGAGGCCTGCGGGGACGATCCGCTCATCGACGAGGTGGCCCGGCTGCTGGAGGTGATCGGCCCCGAGCACCAGATCGTCCTGCTGACCGCCCGCCCCATCCGGGTGCAACGCCAGACCCTCGGTTGGCTCGAGCGCTACCAGCTCCGCTGGGACCTGCTCATCATGCGCGACTACGGAGACTACGGCGCCTCCCGGGAGTTCAAGCGCCGCACCGTGTACGAGCTGCGGGCGTTCGGCTTCGACCTACGTCTGGCCTTCGAGGACGACCGCCGCAACTACGACATGTTTCACGCCGAGGGGGTGCCCTGCGTGTACATCCACTCCGGCTACTACGAGTAGCGCTCTTGACGCCGGACGGGTCCTGTCACCGGCGGGCGCTGCGGGGCCGCTCGGCTGGCGCCTCCGCAGCGCCAGCCTCAGTCGCGGAAGTTGTTGAACTGCAACGGGATGCCGAAGTCGTGCTCCTTGAGGGCGGCGATCACCGACTGCAGGTCGTCACGCTTCTTGCCACTGACGCGGAGCTGATCGCCCTGGGTCTGGGACTGGATTCCCTTGAGGCCGAGGCCTTTGATGAAGACGTTGAGCTTGCGGGCGTTGTCGCTGGAGATGCCGGCGTTGAGCGTCGCGGTCTGACGGACGGTGCCGCCGGCCGCGTCCTCGACCTTGCCGTAGCTGACGGCCTTGAGCGACACCTTTCGGCGCACCAGCTTCTCTTCGAGGACCTGGCGCACGGCGTTGAGACGGTCCTCGCTGACCGACTGGAGCTCGATCGAGCCGTCGCCCAGCTCGACGTTGGACCCCGTCCCCTTGAAGTCGTAGCGGGTGGTCAGCTCCCGAGCGGCCTGGTCGACCGCGTTGCGGATCTCCTGCTGGTCGATCTCGGACACCACATCGAAGGTCGGCATGTCGCGCAGACTACCGCTGGCGCGAGGCGATGGGCTCGTCTCGTTTCGAGCGGCTCGGGTGGAGCCGATAACGTGACGAGTTCCTGGGTCGGTGCCCGAGTGGCCAAAGGGAACGGGCTGTAAACCCGTCGGCATTGCCTACGGTGGTTCAAATCCACCCCGGCCCACCACTCGCTACAGCAGGCGTTGCATCACCATCACATCGAGCCACTTGCCGAACTTGCGGCCGACCTCCCGTTCGAGCCCGACCTCCTCGAACCCGAGACGCCGGTGCAGCTCGATGGAGGTGTCGTGGCCACCGACTATGCGGGCGATCACGGTGTGGAATCCGTGCTGGGCCGCCAACGACATGAGTTCGGTCAACAGCAGACGGCCCACGCCGGCGCCGCGTTGGTCGTGGCGCACGTACAACGAGTCCTCGACGGTCGAGTTGTAGGCCGGACGGTCGCGAAAGGGCGAGAGGGAGGCGAACCCGACCACCTCGCCGCCTTCCACGGCCACGATCACGGCATGGGCACCTGAACGGGCCTCCAACCACTGCAGCTGCTCGGCCAGCGTGCGGGGGACCAGATCGAAGGTGACCGTCGACGTGGACACCTCTCGGTTGTAGATCTCGCGTATCGCCCCGGCGTCGACCGCCTGGGCCAGTCGAATCTCCACCCGTCGACGGTAACAGCCGCCTGGCACACGGCTCGACGCGGCGAAGGCGAAGGCCGCCAGACCGGAGCCGCTGGATCGATGACACCCGGACGCGCAAGCCGCCCGTAGGGAGGCCCGCCCATCGGAGGGCCTGTCGGTTGGCCCGGCCGACCTGCCTACACCGCGATGTTGGGGCGGATGCGGCGGTGGGTCCGGTCGGCGGGCGGCTTGTCGGTCACGGGCTCCACGATCGAGAGCTGGCCGGTGAGGGCTTCGACCCGGGCCCAGGCGGCCACGTCGGGATCCTCGGTGAGATAGATCACCTGCTGGTTGGTCGACGCCTTGGTCAACAGCTCGAGCAGGTCAGGCTTGATCGTCGGGTCCACCTCGGCCATCGCGTCGTCCACCAGCAGCGGGAAGCTCTCCCCGCCGGCTCCGAGCGACTTCAGCCGGGCCAGCCGCTGGAGCAGGGTGTGGGCCAGCTCCCCTCGATTGTCCTCGGTTGCGGCTTCGGTCGCGCTGGTCGTCGGTCCGGCCGCTCCCCGACTGGCGCTGGTGGGCCAGGCTCCGGATCTGGCGCCGGTGTTCCACCGCCCACGACACTGGGATGTCGCCGACCAGCACCCGCCATTCCGCCAGCGCGGCCCGGTGCTCCTCGGCCGCCCGCATCATCAGCCGCCGAGCCTGGTCGTTGCCCAGCAGGCCGTTGACCCGATGGATCTGGAAGGTCAGATAGGAGGTCACGCCCACCGAGGCCAGCGCCGCTTCCTCGCGTTTGCGGGCCTGCTCCAGGCGCTGCCAGAAGATGATGGACACGACCGTGGCGGCGATGGACAGCATGAGGAACGGCACCAGCAGGATGGGCCCGTAGATGGCGGCCAGCGCGATGCCCACGATGACGCCCCCGGCCCCGCCGATGAAGGACAGGTAGCGGACCCGCTCGTTGTCGGCCTGTGCGTCTTCGAATTCGCGGTGCCGCTGCTCGATTCCGGCGTACACCAGTGCGTCCTCGGCGTCGGAGCCGGCCGCCTCGGCCGCCTCGGCCAGGTGGCGCTCGCGGTCCCGGACCTTGTCGGCCACGTCCCACAGGCGGGACTGGTCGATCCGGGCCAGGGTGGCCAGATGACGATCGAGCTGGGAACGTGTGGCCAGGTCGCTGGGCCCCAGGCAGAGCTGGTCGCGGGCATGGGCCGGATCGATGCCGGCCCGGCGCAACACGTCGAGGCCATGTGGCGTGGTGAAGGACTCGGTGACATCGGCCGAGCGGTCGATGTCGACGACGCGGTGGCGCCCGCCCTCAGGCCGGAAGATGGCGTATCGGGCCCCGGCGTCGGAGGCGATCTCGAGGTGCACGCCAGACCGTCCAGCTCCCAAACCCCCGATCAGTTCGGTGATCAGGCCTTCACGCTCGAGCGGGCCCACCCCCGCGATCACGGTCATCCGGCGATGCAGGTCCAGGGAGTACGTTCGCTTGCCGGCCTCGATCACGAGTCTTTCGAAGTGCACCTTCGGGATCGGCATTTCCGGGCGCGACTTGAGCCGAAAGGCCTAGCCCGCGGGCCGTCCGACCCCGCCTCGGGCCGGTGCCGACCGGTTCCGCGGCGGAGCGGAGCGGAGCTGCTCGGACGGTGGCGTCTGGATGCCGTAGGCCCGTAGGGAGGCTTGCCGACCGGGTTCTGCGGCGGAGCGGAGCGGAGCTGCTCGGACGGTGGCGCTGGATGCCGAAGGCGCCCGTAGGGAGGCTTGCCGACCGGGTTCTGCGGCGGAGCGGAGCGGAGCTGCTCGGACGGTGGCGTCTGGATGCCGAAGGCGCCCGTAGGGAGGCTTGCCGACCGGGTTCTGCGGCGGAGCGGAGCGGAGCTGCTCGGACGGTGGCGTCTGGATGCCGAAGGCGCCCGTAGGGAGGCTTGCCGACCGGGTTCTGCGGCGGAGCGGAGCGGAGCTGCTCGGACGGTGGCGTCTGGATGCCGAAGGCGCCCGTAGGGAGGCTTGCCGACCGAAGGGCCAAGCGAGTTGGGAGGTGGGGAGGGGCCGTGGCATGATGGACGGTCCGTTGCCGCAGGCTGGCAGCGGGATGCCCCCTTAGCTCAGTCGGCAGAGCGTTTCCATGGTAAGGAAAAGGTCGACAGTTCGATTCTGTCAGGGGGCTCACGCGCAGCGAGGCCGTCGTCCCACCTGGGTGGGAACCGGCCGAGACCTGGCGGCGTAGCTCAGTCGGTTAGAGCACTCGGCTCATAATCGAGTTGTCGTCGGTTCGAGTCCGACCGCCGCCACCATCGTGCCCGCTCGCCGGGCATCCCGACCACCACCAGTCCCACTGCTTCAACGGATCACGGAAGGACCCCGATCGTCATGGCCAGAGAGAAGTTCGAGCGGAACAAGCCTCATGCGAATGTGGGGACGATGGGTCATATTGATCATGGGAAGACGACGTTGACGGCGGCGATCACGAAGGTGTTGTCGGAGCGGGATCCGTCGAACAACTCGTTCACGGAGTTCGCGAATATTGATAAGGCTCCGGAGGAGCGTGAGCGGGGGATCACGATCAATATTTCGCATGTGGAGTATGAGACGCCGGATCGGCATTACGCGCATGTGGATATGCCGGGGCACGCGGATTACATCAAGAACATGATTACGGGTGCGGCGCAGGTGGATGGCGCGATCTTGGTGGTGTCGGCGGCGGATGGTCCGATGCCTCAGACGCGTGAGCATGTGTTGTTGGCTCGTCAGGTGGGGGTGCCGGCGATCGTGGTGGCGTTGAACAAGGTCGACATGGTCGATGACGAGGAGCTCTTGGATCTGGTGGAGCTCGAGGTGCGGGAGTTGTTGTCGGAGTACGAGTTCCCGGGTGATGACGTGCCGGTGGTGAAGGTGTCGGCGTTGAAGGCTCTGGAGGGTGATGAGGTCGCGTGTGATCAGATCTTGGAGTTGATGACGGCGGTCGACACCTATATTCCGCAGCCGGAGCGCGACACGGAGAAGCCGTTCTTGATGCCGATCGAGGATGTGTTCACGATCACGGGTCGGGGGACGGTGGTGACCGGGCGGGTGGAACAGGGTGTGGTCCACACTGGTGACGAGATCGAGATCGTGGGGATCCGTCCGACGGCGAAGACGACCTGTACCGGGGTGGAGATGTTCCGCAAGATCCTCGATGAGGGTCGGGCGGGTGACAACATCGGGGCGTTGTTGCGGGGCACGAAGAAGGAGGAGGTGGAGCGGGGTCAGGTGTTGGCTGCGCCGGGGTCGATCACGCCTCACACCACCTTCGAGGGTCAGGTGTACGTGTTGACCAAGGACGAGGGGGGTCGGCACAAGCCGTTCTTCTCGAACTATCGTCCGCAGTTCTATTTCCGGACCACCGATGTGACCGGGCATGTGACGTTGCCGGAGGGCACCGAGATGTGCATGCCGGGTGACAACACGACCATGACCGTCGAGTTGATCCACCCGATCGCCATGGAAGAAGGCCTCCGGTTCGCCATCCGCGAGGGTGGCCGCACCGTCGGCGCCGGCCGCGTCACCAAGATCATCAAGTAACAGGAGCTCCTGCCATGGCCAAGAACGACAAGCGGGTCGCCGTCACCCTCGAGTGCCAGACCTGCAAGCGCCGCAACTACATCACCACCAAGAACAAGGTGAACGACCGCGAGCGCATCGAGATCAAGAAGTACTGCAAGTGGGACCGGGTGCACACCCTCCACAAGGAGACCCGATGACCGCTCGGCCGGTCGGCAGCCGCCACCGGGCCGCGTGACCTTCGGTCGATGCCCGGGTCGAACTCCTTGAGGCCAGACGAGGTGGTCAGCCTGGTCACCGCGGCCCGCGGTGGCGACCGGGACGCGTTCGACGCTCTGGTCCGCCAAACGTACCTCGAGACCTACACGCTGGCCTTCCGCCTGACCGGGGACGAGGAGGACGCCCGAGACGTGGTTCAGGAGTCGTACCTACGGGCCTATCGAGGTCTGCGGCGCTTCCGGGGCGATGCCCAGTTCTCGACCTGGCTCTACCGGATCACCGCCAACTGCGCCTCCACCGAGGTGGGACGCCGGGCCCGGCACCGCCACGACGAGCTCGACGACGAGTTGGCCGACGCCAACGGTCGAGGGCCGTCGGGTCCCGAGCTGGCCATGGACAACGTCGCCCTGCGTGAGCGGCTCGAGGCGGCCTTGTCCGAGCTGCCGGCGCGGCTGCGGGCCGTGGTGGTGCTGCGTGACGTGTACGACCTGCCCCACGAGGCCATCGCGGCCGAGCTGGGCATCTCGGTGGCGGCGGCCAAGGTCCGCCTCCACCGGGCCCGACGTCGTCTGCGTCAGGACCTGTTCGTGGTGCCGGCCGACCAATCGGTCGAGTTCGGCCGTCTTGGCGCCCTCGACGATGGAGGGGCTCGTGCGGTCTGAGACCCTCCTGACCTGCGAAGTCGTGGTCGAGCGCCTGTCTGACGCTCGCGACGGGACCCTGTCGCTCGATCCCGACGCCCGGCGTCATGTGGCGAGCTGCGTGAGATGCCAGGCCGAGGCTCTCCAGCAGCGCAAGCTGCGTCGGGCCCTGCGGGGGCTGCGGGACGAGCTGTCGGATCCCGCTCCGGGGCTGCTCGACGAGCTGTTGACCGCGGTGGACACCGACGCCGACCGCCGAGCCGGGCGGCTGAGCACGCACGGTCGGCGGGTGGCCTATGTCGGCGGTCTGGCCGCCGCGGCCACCGCCGCGGGGGTGGGCGGAGCCGTGGTCCTGGTCACCCGTACCCGGCGCCGCCTTCCGCTGGCGGGCTGAACCCGGCGGTCGACCAGCAGCCGAGGGGCGGGAAGCCCGAGGGGTTTGCTATCCTGGCCCCCTGGGCAGAACCCCCTAGGGCAGTAGCTCAATTGGTAGAGCACCGGTCTCCAAAACCGGCGGTTGGGGGTTCGATTCCCTCCTGCCCTGCTCCAGTCCGTACCCTTTCCCCGGCGCGCCTGTGGCGCCGTCGATCCCAGTCGCTGTCACGCCCCCCGGCCCGCCGAGCCCGGGGGAGCCCTCCGAAGGTGTGAAGGTGCCGTCATGGCCATGAACCGAGAACAGAAGCGGGCGCTTCAGCGCAGTGGCGACGTGGGTGAGGACGGCGAGCCCATCCGCAAGCGCCCGGCCGGCAAGGCCCGCCAGCAGCCGGCTCCCCGGGCCAAGTCCGAGCGCACCGGCACCCGTCAGTTCCTGCGTGAGGTCACCGCGGAGATGCGCAAGGTGGCGTGGCCCACCCGCTCCGAGACGATCAACTACTCGATCGTCGTGCTGGTCGCCCTGATCGTGCTCACCAGCTTCATCTTCGGGGTCGACTACCTGTTCAGCCAGCTGGTCCTGAAGCTCTTCAACGCCTAGGTCGGCCGATGACTGACACCCCCACCCCTGACGAACCGCACGAATCCCCCACGAACGACGAGGCCATGAGTCCTGACGAGCAGTTGACCGACGACCAGATCGACCAGGTGGTCGACCCGACCGCCGAAGCCGAGATCGAGGCAGAGATCGAAGCAGAGCTCGAGGAGGAGCTGGCCGAGGAGGCCGCCGACGAGCTCGCCGAAGAGGTGGTCGAGGCGGTCGACGTCCTGACCGAGGCCGTGGTCGAGGGCGCGGTGGCCGCCGAGCTGCTCGAGGAGATGGTGGATGCCGGTCTCGAGGGCGATGAGGTCGAGGCCGCCGAGGTCGCGCTGGCCGAGGTCGCGCTGGTGGGCGCCGTGGCCGAAGCCGAGCTCGAGGAACTCGAGGAGGAGATCGCAGAAGCGATCGTCGAGGCCGTGATCGAGGAGGAGATCGAGGAGAGATCGAGGAGGAGATCGAGGAGGAGATCGTCGAGGCCGCGGCTGAGGCCGTGGTCGAGCACGAGCTCGAGCAGGCGGAGGCCGAGGTCGAGCTGGCCGACGCGCTCGACGACCTGGCCGATTCGATCGACGCCGAGCTCGAGGTTCTCGACGAGGACGAGCTGCTGGCCGAGCCCGCGGAGCCGGTCGAGAGCCCCTATGACCGGCCGGGCCAGTGGTTCGTCGTCCACACCCAGTCGGGTTACGAGAAGAAGGTCAAGCAGAACCTCGAGGCCCGCATCTCGTCCATGAACATGGAGGAGCGCATCCACGAGGTCGTCATCCCCATGGAGGACGTGGTCGAGGTCAAGAACGGCAAGAAGGTGGTCGTCCAGAAGAAGGTGTTCCCCGGCTACCTGCTGGTGCGGTGCAACCTGGACGATGACTCCTGGTACGTGGTCCGCAACACGCCTGGTGTGACCGGGTTCGTGGGTCAGGGGGCCAAGCCGTCACCGTTGCCACGCCGCGATGTCGAGGCGTTCCTGCAGGTCAAGCCGGAGGGCGAGGAGCCGACCCGCAAGGGCAAGCCCCGCCACGAGTACGAGCCGGGCGAGACCGTGCGGGTCAAGGAAGGTCCGTTCGCCGACTTCTCGGGCGAGATCGTGGAGATCAACGAGGATCAGCTCAAGGTGAAGGTGCTGGTCAACATCTTCGGCCGCGAGACCCCCGTCGAGCTCGAGTTCTCCCAGGTGGCCAAGCTCTAGCTCGGTCGCCCGGGGCAGGGCGCGATTCGGCCCTGCGCCCGGCGGGTCCTGCCGCCGGTGGGCGCTGCGGGACCCCTCGCAGGCTCGCTCTCCGCAGCTGGTCCCACCGGCGTCACCCCCCGGCCTCCGGGCCGAGCGGTGCTTCGCACCGCAGGCCGGCGCCGGGCGAGTTGTGGAGATCATCACTGAACCGGCAGACTTGTGAACTGCACTCGAAGACGTTGACGTGAGGAAGTAGGAAGTCGGATGGCCAAGAAGAAGGTTGCGGCCGTAGTCAAGATCCAGATTCCGGCGGGCGCGGCGACGCCGGCCCCGCCGGTGGGCACCGCGCTCGGACCCCATGGCGTGGCCATCATGGACTTCTGCAAGGACTACAACGCGGCCACCGAATCCCAGCGCGGCACCATCGTGCCCGTCGAGATCACTGTCTACGAGGACCGTTCGTTCACCTTCATCCTCAAGACCCCGCCCACCTCCGTGCTGATCAAGCAGGCGGCCGGGCTGGACAAGGGCGCCTCCACCGCCGGGCGCGAGACGGCCGGCTCGATCACGGAGGCCCAGGTGACCGAGATCGCCCAGATCAAGCTGCCCGACCTCAACGCCAACGACCTGGACGCGGCCAAGCTCCAGGTGGCCGGTACCGCCCGGTCGATGGGCATCAGCGTCAACTGATCCACCGCCGTGGCGACGACCCAGGTCGCGGCCACGACGTTCCACCGGTGACCCGTTCCACCTCGTCCGGGCCCGTTCACCCCACACCCACCCGGGTGTCGATCCGAGGGAGCCGTCATGGCGAAGCACGGAAAGCGCTACAACGACGCGACGAAGCGATTCGATCGCGAGGCCCAGCACTCGTCGGCCGAGGCCGTCGACCTGGTCAAGAGCCTGGCCACGGCCAAGTTCGACGAGACCGTCGAGCTGGCTGTCCGCCTGGGCGTCGATCCCCGCAAGGCCGATCAGATGGTGCGCGGCACCGTCGCCCTGCCCTCGGGTACCGGCAAGGATGTGCGCATCGCGGTGTTCGCCACGGGTGAGGCCGCCAACGAGGCCCGAGCCGCGGGGGCCGACTTCGTGGGCGCCGAGGATCTCGACCGCCCAGGTCGAGGGGGGCATGCTCGACTTCGACGTGGCCATCGCCACCCCCGATCTCATGCCCCAGGTTGGCAAGCTGGGCCGGGTGCTCGGCCCCCGGGGTCTGATGCCCAACCCCAAGACCGGCACCGTGACCGCCGATGTGGCCAAGGCCGTCTCGGACTTCAAGGGCGGCAAGGTCGAGTACCGCACCGACCGGTTCGGTAACGTGCACGTCCCCATCGGCCAGGCCAGCTTCGACCGCGACGCGCTGGGGGCCAACCTGCGGGTGGTTCTCGAGGAGCTGGAGCGGGCCAAGCCGTCGTCGGCCAAGGGCCGCTACTTCCAGCGCATCACCCTGACCTCGACCATGGGCCCTGGCGTCAAGATCGACCCGGCCCGCATGTTCGTGACGGCCGAAGACGGCGCTTCGGCGTAGCTTCCCGGCCCCACTCCCCGAAATCTGTGCATCTGAGCACGCCTCGGTCCCCGTTACGCGGCGAAATCTGTGCAGCTGAGCACGCCTCGGTCCCCGTTACGCGGCGAAATCTGTGCAGCTGAGCACCACTGGGGTGCATTGACGCACTGATTTGGGGAACGAGGTGATCGGCCGCTACCCTGACCGGGCTTCATCCGGGGCTCCGGCTCCGGAACAACTGAACCCACCGCTCGCCGAAGACCGCTGGTGTCTCAGGACCCAATGGGCAGCTGCCCGCCAGCCGAGGTGAACGCTCCTCACGTTCCGGGGTGTTCGCTGCGCGCGAGCACCCTGTGTCGTTCCTTGGCGCAGGGACGACCGGCCGGCTCACCGGCCCTGAGCAATCAAGGAGGTGCGATGGAGAACCCGAGACCCGAGAAGGTCGCGGTGGTCGACGAGGTGCGCGAGCGCCTGAACCGAAGCCAGGCCGCCGTGCTCACCGAGTACCGGGGTCTGAACGTCGCCGACATCTCGGCCCTACGGCGCTCGCTGCGCGCGGCCGGAGGCGACTACAAGATCTACAAGAACACCCTGGTGCGCTTCGCGGCCCGAGATCTCGGACTCGAGATCGAGGACCTGCTCACCGGTCCCACCGCCATCGCCTTCGTGGACGGCGATCCGGTGGCGGTGGCCAAGGCGCTGCGCGACTTCGCCCGCAACAACCAGAACCTGGTGGTCAAGGGCGGCGTGCTGGGCGACAAGTTGCTCTCAGCCGACGAGACCCGGGCCCTGGCCGATGTGGCTCCCCGCGAGGAGCTGCTGGCTCGCCTGGCCGGGGGCATGGCTGCGCCCATGGTCCAGTTCGCCGGCCTGCTCCAGGCCTTGCCCCGCAACTTCGCCTACGGCCTGGCCGCCCTCATCGACCAGGGCGGGGCGCCAGGCGCACCGGCATCAGCACCCGCTGAGGTGGCCGAGACCACCGACGACCCCGCGGCTACCGCCGCAACCGACGACGCGGCGCCCGCCGCCGACGAACCGACGGCCGAACCGGCTGCCGAGACCGAACCCGAACCCGCCGTGGCCGAGGCCGCGGAGACCCCCACGGAGGACAACTGATCATGGCTACCAAGGAAGACATCCTCGACAGCATCGCCAACATGAGCGTGCTCGAGCTCAGCGAGCTCCTGAAGGAGTTCGAGGAGAAGTTCGGCGTGACCGCCGCGGCCCCCGTGGCCGTGGCCGCGGCCGCCACCGGTGGTGGTGGCGCCGCCACGGAAGAGGCCGAGGAGCAGGACGAGTTCGACGTGGTGCTGACCGCGGCCGGGGACAAGAAGATCCAGGTCATCAAGGAGGTTCGTGCCCTCACGAACCTGGGCCTCAAGGACGCCAAGGACCTGGTCGACGGCGCGCCCAAGGCCGTGCTCGAGAAGGTGACCAAGGAAGACGCCGAGAAGGCCAAGGCCCAGCTCGAAGAGGCCGGCGGCACCGTCGAGCTCAAGTAGGACCGTCGGGCCCCGCGCCCGAACGCACTTCCGACCTCCGGGCCGGGTCGATGGCGCGCGCCACCGGCCCGGCCCGGGGTATTTCGGCGGCGGAGCGGAGCGAAGCCGCTCGCGGGGTGGTACGCGGATGCCGAAGGCGCCCGCCGGGAGGCTTGCCGGCCAAAGGGCCGATACCCTTGACCTGTCGGCAGGTTCGTCTTACCCTGCCGGCAACCTGTACGGGGAAGTAGTGGTTGATCCCCCGCTCTGGCGCCCTGGGAGCAATTCCCCGGGTTGCTCTTCAACGCGTGCCGGCCTAGGCTTGTGTCTGCCGTGCATGTCCGTTTCGCCCGCGCCGATCTCAGTTTGGCGACCTCGCGCGCCTGGGCACGGATGCCGCGTCACCACCTGCTGTTCTGCCACTGAGGGGTATCCTTGTCTGCTCGCCCTGCCATCCGGGACCGCTACTCGTTCGCCAACCTTCCCGAGGTCCTGGCCCTGCCCGACCTGATCGCCATCCAGCGGTCGTCGTTCGAGTGGTTCCTGCACCAGGGTCTGGCGGAGACCTTCCGGGACATCAGTCCCATCAAGGACTTCACCGAGACCCTGCAACTCGAGCTGGAGTTCGATCCCGACGACGAGGACCTGCGCCCGCCGCCGAAGTTCTCGGTGGAGGAGTGCAAGGAGAAGGACATGACCTTCTCCGCCCCCATCTTCGTGCGAGCCCGCTTCATGAACGCCACCACCGGCGAGATCAAGGAGCAGACGGTGTTCATGGGGGACTTCCCCATGATGACCGACAAGGGCACCTTCGTGATCAACGGCACCGAGCGTGTGGTCGTCTCGCAGCTGGTGCGCTCGCCCGGTGTGATCTTCCAGCCGGGTGAGCGGTTCCGGCTGCGCAACCTGACCAAGCACCAGCTGGTCACCGGCACCGTCCACCCCTACCGCGGCGAGTGGATCGAGTTCGACGTCGAGCAGAAGCCCGGCAAGGACGTCACCGCCGGTTGCCGGGTGGCCCGCAAGCGCCGCCTGAGCCTGTTCGTCCTGCTGCGGGCGCTGGGCTACGACGAGGAGAACCACCCCGGTTTCCTCGAGAACTTCGTCCGCCACTTCGACTTCCTCGAAGGCCAGTGGGAGAAGGATCGTGAGCTGGCGCCGACCCAGGACGAGGCGCTGGTCGAGATCTACAAGCGGGCCCGCCCCGGTGAACCGCCGTCGGTCGAGTCGGCCAAGGCCTACTTCCGCAACGCCTTCTTCGAGAGCCGTCGCTACGACCTCAGCCGCGTCGGGCGTTACAAGCTCAACCGCAAGCTGGGCCCCGAGCTGGACAAGATCGAGCAGATCTTCAACATCAAGCTGGAGCGCCCCGAGCCCGACCAGCCGGTGCTCAGCCCGGCCGAGGTGCTGGCCGCCACCACGTACCTGCTGCACCTGGTCAACGCCGAGCCGGGTTACCGCCTCGATGACCAGGACCACTTCGCCAACCGTCGCATCCGCTCGGTGGGCGAGCTGATCCAGAACCAGGTGCGCATCGGCCTTTCCCGCATGGAGCGGGTGGTGCGCGAGCGCATGACCACCCAGGACGTCGAGGCCATCACACCCCAGACCCTCATCAACATCCGTCCCGTGGTGGCCGCCATCAAGGAGTTCTTCGGCACCAGCCAGCTCTCCCAGTTCATGGATCAGGTCAACCCCCTGTCGGGCCTGACCCACCGTCGCCGCCTCTCCGCGCTGGGCCCGGGTGGCCTGTCGCGTGAGCGAGCCGGCTTCGAGGTCCGCGACGTGCACTTCAGCCACTACGGCCGCATGTGCCCCATCGAGACGCCGGAAGGTCCCAACATCGGCCTGATCGGCGCCCTGGCCACCTTCGCCCAGGTCAACGAGTTCGGCTTCATCGAGTCGCCGTACCGCAAGGTGGTCAAGGGCAAGGTCACCGACGAGATCGTCTACCTGGCCGCCGACGAGGAAGAGGAGTACGTGGTGGCCCAGGCCAACGCGCCCCTCAAGCCCGACGGCAGCTTCGCTGAGGACCGGGTCCTGGTCCGCCGGTCGCCGCAGTCGGCCACGCTGGGCGAGCTGAAGCTGCAGCTCGAGCGCGACGTGTTCTTCGGCTCGACCACCGACATCTCGGCCGTGCCCGGCGAGGAGGTCCAGATGATGGACGTCTCGCCCAAGCAGATCGTGTCGGTGGCGACCTCCCTCATCCCCTTCCTCGAGCACGACGACGCCAATCGGGCGCTCATGGGCGCCAACATGCAGAAGCAGGCCGTGCCCCTGATCAAGGCCGAGGCCCCCTATGTGGGTACCGGCATCGAGGCCCGGGCCGCCCGCGACGCGGCCGACATGATCATCGCCGAGGAGGCGGGCACCGTCGTGGCCGTCGACGGCACCTTCATCACGGTCGACTACAAGACCAAGGGGCGCAAGATCTACCGCCTGCTCAAGTTCGAGCGGTCCAACCAGGACACCTGCATCAACCAGAAGGCCCGGGTGCGGGAGGGCGACAAGCTCGTGGGCGGCGAGATCCTGGCCGATGGGCCCTCCACCGAGAACGGTGAGCTGGCCCTGGGCAAGAACCTGGTCGTCGCGTACATGACCTGGGAGGGCTACAACTTCGAGGACGCCATCATCCTGTCGGAGCGGGTGGTCAAGGACGACGTGTTGACGTCGATCCACATCCACGAGCACGAGATCGACGCCCGCGACACCAAGCTCGGCCCCGAGGAGATCACCCGCGACATCCCCAACCTGTCCGAGGAGATCCTGGCCGACCTCGACGAGCGTGGCATCATCCGCATCGGCGCCGAGGTGGGCCCGGGCGACGTGCTGGTGGGCAAGGTCACGCCCAAGGGCGAGACCGAGCTGACCCCCGAGGAGCGCCTGCTACGGGCCATCTTCGGAGAGAAGGCCCGCGAGGTGCGAGACACCTCGCTGAAGGTGCCCCACGGCGAAGAGGGCAAGGTCATCGACGTCAAGGTGTTCAGCCGCGACGAGAGCCATGAGCTGCCGCCGGGCGTCAACCAGCTGGTTCGGGTCTACGTGGCCCAGAAGCGCAAGATCAGCGTGGGCGACAAGCTGGCGGGCCGCCACGGCAACAAGGGTGTGATCTCCAAGATCCTGCCCCTCGAGGACATGCCCTTCCTGGCCGACGGCACCCCCGTCGACATCATCTTGAACCCCCTGGGTGTGCCGTCCCGCATGAACGTGGGCCAGATCCTCGAGGCCCACATCGGCTACGCGGCTCGCTGGGGCTGGGACGTCGACGGCAAGAAGGTGGGCGACGAGCCCATCCGCGGGGTCGAGACCAAGACCCGCACCAACACGCCGCCGGCCACCCTCATCACCACGCCTGTGTTCGACGGGGCCCACTGGGACGAGACGGCCCGGGCGGGCAAGCACCCGACCATCAAGGCCATCTTCGAGAACCTCACCCCCGAGGCCACCGACCCCCGCTACGGCGACCAGGGCCGGCTCATCCAGGCCGACGGCAAGACCACGCTCTTCAACGGTCGCACCGGTGAGCCCTACGACAACCCGATCACGGTCGGCATCGTCTACATCCTGAAGCTGGCCCACTTGGTGGACGACAAGATCCACGCCCGGTCGACCGGTCCCTACTCGATGATCACCCAGCAGCCGCTGGGTGGGAAGGCCCAGTTCGGTGGCCAGCGCTTCGGCGAGATGGAGGTGTGGGCCCTCGAGGCCTATGGCGCCGCCTACTGCCTTCAGGAGCTCCTCACCATCAAGTCCGACGATGTGTTGGGCCGGGTCAAGGTCTACGAGGCCATCGTCAAGGGCGAGAACATCCCCGAGCCCGGCATCCCCGAGAGCTTCAAGGTGCTGATCAAGGAGATGCAGGCTCTGTGCCTCAACGTCGAGGTCCTCTCCACCACCGGTGAGGAGATCGAGATGCGCGAGCTCGACGAGGACATCTTCCGCACCGCTGAGGAGCTCGGCATCGACCTGTCGCGGCCCGAACGGGGCAGTGACGAAGAAGACGCCCGCCGCCAGGCGGAGAGGGGCTGACCATGACGCCCGACCGACACCACCGACGTTCGTCGCGAGCCACCGCCGTGACCGACACCACCGAGTTCGCCTACGTAGAGGCGGGAGTGTAAATGCTCGACGTCAACAACTTCGATCAGCTTCGAATCGGTCTGGCCACGGCCGACTCGATCCGCATGTGGTCCAACGGCGAGGTGAAGAAGCCCGAGACCATCAACTACCGCACGCTCAAGCCCGAGAAGGACGGCTTGTTCTGCGAGAAGATCTTCGGTCCCACCAAGGACTGGGAGTGCTACTGCGGCAAGTACAAGCGCGTGCGCTTCAAGGGGATCATCTGCGAGCGCTGCGGCGTCGAGGTCACCCGCGTCCAAGGTGCGGCGCGAGCGCATGGGCCACATCGAGCTGGCCGCCCCGGTGGTGCACATCTGGTACCTGCGTGGCACCCGCTCCTGGCTGGCCTACCTGCTCATGGGCACCGAGGTCCGTGAGGAGCTCAAGGCCAAGCAGCTGGAGAAGGTCATCTACTTCGCGGCCAACCTGGTCATCTGGGTGGACGAGGAGCGTCGCCACGAGGACCTGCCCAACCTCGAGGCCGAGATGATCGGCGAGCGCGAAGCGGTCGAGAAGGACCGCGAGCTGGCCATCGCCAAGCGCTACGAGGAGCTGGAGCGCGAGATCGCCGATCTCGAGAAGGAGGGCGCCAAGGACTCCGAGGTCAAAGCCCGCCAGCGGGCCGGCGAGAAGGACGTCGCCCTCATCCGTGAGCAGTTCGACCTCGAGATCGACGTGCTGGTGCGCGCCTTCGACGAGTTCAAGGACCTGTTCGCCCGCAAGATCATCGAAGACGAGATGCTCTGGCGTGAGCTCACCGATCGCTACGGCGAGTACTTCGAGGGCGGGATGGGTGCCGATGCCATCGCCCGGCTGGTCGAGCGCATCGACCTGGACGAGGAAGAGGTCAAGCTGCGCGCCGCCATCGACCCCCAGGAGGGCCAGCGCCCCCTGTCGGCCCAGCGCAAGCAGAAGGCCATCAAGCGGCTCAAGATCGTCTCGGCCTTCAATCGCCGTGATGACAACGGCCGGCGGGTCAACGACCCCCGAGCCATGATCCTCGACGTGGTGCCGGTGATCCCGCCCGAGCTGCGACCCATGGTGCAGCTCGACGGTGGGCGCTTCGCCACCTCCGACCTCAACGATCTCTACCGCCGGGTGATCAACCGCAACAACCGGCTCAAGCGCCTGCTCGACCTGGGTGCCCCCGAGATCATCGTCAACAACGAGAAGCGCATGCTGCAGGAGGCCGTCGACGCGCTGTTCGACAACGGCCGCCGCGGCCGGCCGGTGACCGGGCCGGGCAACCGTCCGCTCAAGTCGCTGTCCGACATGCTCAAGGGCAAGCAGGGCCGCTTCCGCCAGAACCTGCTGGGCAAGCGCGTCGACTACTCGGGCCGTTCGGTCATCGTGGTCGGCCCCACGCTCAAGCTCCACCAGTGCGGTCTGCCCAAGCTCATGGCGCTCGAGCTGTTCAAGCCCTTCGTCATGAAGAAGCTGGTCGACGCCGAGCTGGCCCAGAACATCAAGTCGGCCAAGCGCATGGTCGAGCGTCGCCGCCCCCAGGTGTGGGATGTCCTCGAGGAGGTCATCAAGGAGCATCCGGTGCTGTTGAACCGGGCCCCCACGCTGCACCGCCTGGGCATCCAGGCCTTCGAGCCGGTGCTGGTCGACGGCAAGGCCATCCAGATCCACCCGCTGGTGTGCCACGCCTTCAACGCCGACTTCGACGGCGACCAGATGGCCGTGCACCTGCCCCTGTCGGCCGAGGCCCAGGCCGAGAGCCGCGTGCTGATGCTGTCGGCCAACAACGTGTTGAGCCCGGCCGACGGCCGCCCGCTGGTCACGCCCACCCAGGACATGATCATCGGGGCCTTCTACCTGACCGAGAAGGTGGTCGGTGAGCCCGGCGAGGGGCGCGTCTTCCGCAGCATCTACGAGCTCGAGCAGGCCTACGAGGCGGGCGACGTCTCGCTGCACGCCGAGATCGAGTTCCGTCATCCCAAGCTGGTGGCCACCCCGGCCAACGGCAAGGCCGCCACCTACCACAAGACCACGGTGGGTCGCGTCTTCTTCAACAGCGCCCTGCCCGATCGGTTCGAGTTCGTCAACGACCGGGTCACCAAGCGCCAGATGGGTGAGATCGTCGACACGCTGGCCGAGTTCTACGACAAGGCCGACGTGGCGGCCAGCCTCGACGCCATCAAGAACCTGTGCTTCCGCTTCGCCACCCGCTCGGGTCTGACCGTGTCCATCGACGACGTGCAGACCCCGGTCGAGAAGAAGGACATCCTCGACCGCCACGAGAAGGAGGCGGACAAGGTCGAGAGCCAGTTCCGCCGGGGCATCATCACCGATGGCGAGCGGCGCCAGAAGGAAGTGGAGATCTGGACCACCGCCACCGACGAGGTGCGGGTGAAGATGGAGGAGTCGCTCAAGGCCCGCCAGTTCAACCCCATCGACATGATGGTGGGCTCGGGTGCTCGCGGCAACATGATGCAGGTCCGCCAGATCGCCGGCATGCGCGGCCTGGTGGCCAACCCTCGCGGCGACATGATCCCCCGGCCGATCAAGAGCAACTTCCGCGAGGGCCTGACGATGTTGGAGTACTTCATCGCCACTCCGGGCGCCCGCAAGGGGCTGGTCGACACCGCCCTGCGCACCGCGGACTCGGGCTACCTGACCCGCCGTCTGGTCGACGTGGCCCAGGAGCTCATCGTCAACAGCGAGGATCCCTTCAGCCCAGGTCCCGATGGCAAGCCACGAGCCGTGCGCGGCATCTGGATCGAGGACGTGGGTCCCGACCGGCCCGGTCGGCGCACCTGGCTCGAGACCCGCCTCTACAGCCGGGTCCTGGCCGACGACGTCAAGCTGTCCGACGGTCGGGTCCTGTCCAAGGGCTCGACCATCGAGGAAGCCGAGATGGAGGCGCTGCGCGACGACCCCGAGGTCAGCCGGGTGCGGGTGCTGTCGCCGCTCACCGACGACTCCGAGGTCGGCATCTCCGCCGCCTGCTACGGCCTGTCCCTGGCCACCGGCAAGACCATCGAGACCGGCGAGGCGGTCGGTGTCATCGCCGCCCAGTCGATCGGTGAGCCGGGCACGCAGCTGACCATGCGCACGTTCCACACCGGCGGCATCGCCGGCGGTGGCGACATCGCCGGTGGTCTGCCCCGAGTGGTCGAGCTGTTCGAGGCCCGCAGCCCCAAGGGCAAGGCCACCCTCAGCCGGGTGTCGGGCGTGGTGCGCATCGCCGATGACGAGGGCAAGGGCCGAGTGGTCACCGTGGTGGCCGACGATGGCACCGAGGAGAACTACACGGTGCCCAGCCTGGCCCGCCTCGAGGTGACCGACGGCCAAGAGGTCCACGCCGGCGACGCCATCGTGGAAGGCCCCCGCGATCCCAAGGAGCTCCTCGAGATCAAGGGCGTGCGCGAGACGCAGGCCTACCTGGTGGGCGAGGTCCAGAAGGTCTACCGCGACCAGGGCGTGCCCATCCACGACAAGCACATCGAGCTGATCGTGCGCCAGATGACCCGACGCATCGCCGTGCAGGAGCCGGGCGACTCCGACTTCCTGCCGGGTGAGCGGGTCGACCAGAAGGTGTACACCGACACCAACCGGGCGCTGGTGACCGAGGGCAAGACGCCGGCCGAGGGCCGACCCGAGCTCATGGGCATCACCAAGGCCTCGTTGGCCACCGATTCGTGGCTGTCGGCGGCCTCCTTCCAGGAGACCACCCGGGTGCTCACCGAAGCTGCCATCGAGTCCCGTTCGGACTCGCTGCTCGGCCTGAAGGAGAACATCATCATCGGCAAGCTCATCCCGGCCGGGACGGGCATGGCCAACTACCGCGACATCGCCACCTTCGCCCCCGACTACCAGCCCATGGAGTTCTACTCGTCGGCCGACGAGGAGCAGGACATCGCCGAGTGGCTGGCCGGTCGTTCCGACGACGCGACGGTGGGCGCCGAGGCGCAGGTCATCGACCTGCCCACCGGCGACGTAGTGAGCTGATCCATCCCCCCGGGCGACCCCGGAGGGAACACCGGGCGACGGCTTGCCGAAAGCCGCTGGTCCCCCGTAGCATTGACCTTCGGCCCGTCGGCGCTCGCGCGCCCACAGGGCTGGCGTTCGCCATCCGTTTGAAAGGTGCCTTCGTGCCCACCATCCAGCAGCTGGTCCGCAAGGGCCGCGAATCGAAGCCGGCCAAGGGCAAGACCCCGGCCCTCAAGGGCGCGCCACAGCGCCGGGGGGTCTGCACCCGCGTCTACACCACCACCCCCAAGAAGCCGAACTCGGCGCTGCGCAAGGTGGCTCGTGTGCGACTGACCAGCGGTATGGAGGTGACCGCCTACATCCCGGGCGAGGGTCACAACCTGCAGGAGCACTCGATCGTGCTGGTCCGCGGCGGACGTGTGAAGGACCTGCCCGGCGTTCGCTACAAGATCATCCGCGGCACCCTCGACACCTCGGGCGTGCGCGACCGCAAGCAGGCCCGCAGCCGCTACGGCGCCAAGAAGGAGAGCTGACGTGCCTCGCAAGGGTCCGGCCCCGCGCCGTGAGCTGATGCCCGATCCGATCTACCGGTCGGTCGTGGTCACCCAGCTCGTCAACAAGATCCTCCAGCGCGGCAAGCGCTCGACGGCTGAGCGCATCGTCTACCAAGCGCTCGAACTGGTCTCGGCCCGCAGCGAGGGCGAGCCGGTGGCCGTGCTCAAGCGCGCGGTCGACAACGTCAAGCCCCAGCTCGAGGTCAAGAGCCGGCGGGTGGGTGGCGCCACCTACCAGGTCCCGGTCGAGGTCCGACCCCGTCGAGCCAACACCCTGGCCATCCGATGGATCGTGGGCTACTCACGCCAGCGCCGCGGAGAAGACCATGGCCGAACGGTTGGCCAACGAGCTCCTCGACGCATCCAACGGCGTGGGGGCCTCGGTCAAGCGCCGCGAGGACATGCACAAGATGGCCGAATCCAACAAGGCCTTCGCCCACTACCGCTGGTAGCCAGCCCCGCTACCGGCTCCGGCCGGTCCGCCTGCCGAACCGACCGCAGCTCCGGTCGGTTGTCGGCGCGATCGGCGTCGCACCGGCGAGCAACGGGCACCGGCGCAGCCGCTGGTTGATCTTCACCCCAACGCAGAACGACGAGAGACGAAAACGATGGCCAGGAACCACCCACTCGAGCGCACCCGCAACATCGGCATCATGGCCCACATCGACGCGGGCAAGACCACCACCACCGAGCGGATCCTCTACTACACCGGCCGCAACTACAAGATCGGTGAGGTCCACGAGGGGGCGGCCACCATGGACTGGATGGTCCAGGAGCAGGAGCGCGGCATCACCATCACCTCGGCGGCCACCACCTGCCTGTGGAACGACCACCGCATCAACATCATCGACACGCCAGGCCACGTGGACTTCACCGTCGAGGTGGAGCGCTCACTGCGCGTGCTCGACGGGGCGGTGGCGGTGTTCGACGGCGTGGCCGGGGTAGAGCCCCAGACCGAGACGGTGTGGCGACAGGCCAACAAGTACGGCGTCCCCCGCATGTGCTTCATCAACAAGATGGACCGCCTGGGTGCCGACTTCTTCAAGGCGCTCGACAGCATCCGTGATCGCCTCGACTGCACCACCGCGGTGGTGCAGCTGCCCATCGGGGCCGAGGGTCACTACAAGGGCGTCATCGACCTGCTGACCATGGAGGCCCTCGTCTGGGACGACGCCACCGACGAGAAGTCGCTCGGGGCCAAGTGGTCGGTCCAGGAGATCCCGTCGGATCTGGTGGCCCAGGCGGACGAGTACCGGGCCGAGCTCATCGAGACCATCGCCGGCGTGGACGAAGCCATCCTCGAGAAGTTCGTGGGCGAAGAAGAGATCTCGGTCGACGACCTGCGCCAGGCCCTGCGCCGGGCCACCATCGCCAACGATCTGGTGCCCATTCTCAACGGCACCGCCTTCAAGAACAAGGGCGTGCAGCCCCTGCTCGACGCGGTGGTCGACTACCTGCCCTCGCCGTTGGACCTGCCGCCCACCCAGGGCATGAACCTCAAGGGCGATGAGACCCTGGAGCGCAAGGCCAGCGACGATGAGCCCTTCGCGGCCCTGGCCTTCAAGATCATGACCGCCCCCGATGTGGGCAAGCTCACCTACTTCCGGGTCTACAGCGGACACGTGCCCAAGGGCGCCCAGGTCATGAACAGCCGCACGCAGTCCAAGGAGCGGCTGGGTCGCGTGCTCGAGATGCACGCCAACCACCAGCAGGACCTCGAAGGCGTCGTACGCCGGCGACATCGTGGCCGGCATCGGGCTCAAGAACACCAAGACCGGTGACACCCTGTGCGCCATCGACGCCCCCATCGTGCTGGAGGAGCTGGAGTTCCCCGAGCCGGTGATCCACGTGGCCGTCGAGCCCAAGACGAAGGTCGACCAGGACAAGATGTCCAAGGCCCTGTTCGCGCTGTCCGAAGAAGACCCGACCTTCCAGGTGCGCAGCGACGAGGAGACCGGCCAGACGGTGATCTCGGGCATGGGCGAGCTGCACCTCGAGGTGCTGGTCGACCGCATGCTGCGCGAGTTCCGGGTCGACGCCACGGTGGGCAAGCCCCAGGTGGCCTACCGCGAGACCATCAGCCAGAAGGTCGACAAGAGCACCTACACCCACAAGAAGCAGACCGGTGGCTCGGGTCAGTACGCCGAGGTCACCATCTCGATCGAGAACACCGGCCCCGGCGGCGGCTACGAGTTCGTCGACGCCATCAGCGGCGGCCGCATCCCCAAGGAGTACATCCCCTCGGTCGATGCGGGCATCCAGGACGCCATGACGGCCGGCGTGCTGGCCGGGTACCCCACCGTGGACGTGCGGGCCACCCTCATCGACGGCAAGTACCACGACGTGGACTCCTCCGAGATGGCGTTCAAGATCGCGGGGACGATGGCCTTCAAGGAGGCCGCCCGCAAGGCCAAGCCCATCCTGCTCGAGCCCATCATGAAGGTCGAGGTGGTCACGCCCGACGACTACATGGGCGACGTCATGGGTGACCTGTCCAGCCGCCGGGGCAAGCTCGGCGGGATGGAGCAGCGCGGCAGCAGCCAGGTCATCAACGCCCAGGTGCCTCTCTCGGAGATGTTCGGCTACGCTACCGACCTGCGCTCGCGGACCCAGGGCCGCGCCACCTACACCATGCAGTTCGACTCCTACCAGCAGATGCCGTCGAACGTGCAGGAAGAGATCGTCACCCGCGTGCGCGGCGAGTAGCCCGCCCCGACTTCGTCGTTTCCCCACCCCGAGAAAGGCTCCAGGAGAAGATCGTCATGGCCAGAGAGAAGTTCGAGCGGAACAAGCCTCATGCGAATGTGGGGACGATGGGTCATATTGATCATGGGAAGACGACGTTGACGGCGGCGATCACGAAGGTGTTGTCGGAGCGGGATCCGTCGAACAACTCGTTCACGGAGTTCGCGAATATTGATAAGGCTCCGGAGGAGCGTGAGCGGGGGATCACGATCAATATTTCGCATGTGGAGTATGAGACGCCGGATCGGCATTACGCGCATGTGGATATGCCGGGGCACGCGGATTACATCAAGAACATGATCACGGGTGCGGCGCAGGTGGATGGCGCGATCTTGGTGGTGTCGGCGGCGGATGGTCCGATGCCTCAGACGCGTGAGCATGTGTTGTTGGCTCGTCAGGTGGGGGTGCCGGCGATCGTGGTGGCGTTGAACAAGGTCGACATGGTCGATGACGAGGAGCTCTTGGATCTGGTGGAGCTCGAGGTGCGGGAGTTGTTGTCGGAGTACGAGTTCCCGGGTGATGACGTGCCGGTGGTGAAGGTGTCGGCGTTGAAGGCTCTGGAGGGTGATGAGGTCGCGTGTGATCAGATCTTGGAGTTGATGACGGCGGTGGACACCTACATTCCGCAGCCGGAGCGCGACACCGAGAAGCCGTTCTTGATGCCGATCGAGGATGTGTTCACGATCACGGGTCGGGGGACGGTGGTGACCGGTCGGGTGGAACAGGGTGTGGTCCACACTGGTGACGAGATCGAGATCGTGGGGATCCGTCCGACGGCGAAGACGACCTGTACCGGGGTGGAGATGTTCCGCAAGATCCTCGATGAGGGTCGGGCGGGTGACAACATCGGGGCGTTGTTGCGGGGCACGAAGAAGGAGGAGGTGGAGCGGGGTCAGGTGTTGGCTGCGCCGGGGTCGATCACGCCTCACACCACGTTCGAGGGTCAGGTGTACGTGTTGACCAAGGACGAGGGGGGCCGGCACAAGCCGTTCTTCTCGAACTATCGTCCGCAGTTCTATTTCCGGACCACCGATGTGACCGGGCATGTGACGTTGCCGGAGGGCACCGAGATGTGCATGCCGGGTGACAACACGACCATGACCGTCGAGTTGATCCACCCGATCGCCATGGAAGAAGGCCTCCGGTTCGCCATCCGCGAGGGTGGCCGCACCGTCGGCGCCGGCCGCGTCACCAAGATCATCAAGTAAGTCGACACGGGGGGCTCCGCCCCCGTGAACCCCCCCGTCGGGCTCCGCCCGGCACACGTGAGCGAAAGACTCCTATGGCTGACAAGCAGAAGATCCGGATCCGGCTGAAGGCCTACGACCACGAGATCATCGACCAGTCGACGAAGAAGATCGTCGAGACGGTGGTGCGCACCAACGCCACCATCCGAGGGCCGGTGCCGCTGCCGACCGAGAAGCACCGCTACACGGTGATCCGCTCGCCCCACAAGGACAAGGACTCGCCGCGAGCACTTCGAGATGCGCGTCCACAAGCGCCTGCTCGACATCCTCGAGCCCTCGCCCAAGACGGTCGACTCGCTCCAGCGCCTCGACCTGCCGGCCGGCGTCGACATCGAGATCAAGATCCAGCAGGCGTAGCTCTCGCTCTCGCGATTCGGCCCTCGCTCCACGGGTCCTGTCACAGACGGGTCCTGTCACAGGCGGCCCCGGAGCCACAGGCGGCCCCGCAGCGCCCTCGGCCACATGACCCCCGCCAGCCGACTCACCTCGACTGACTAACGCATCTGGGACCTACAGCTAGCTCGCTCTCCGCAGCTGGGGCGGCTCAGGCGGAAGGGGTGGGGGCGAGGAGCCAGCCGATGAGCCACGGGGGGAAGGGGATGGTCTCGCCCCGGGCGGCCAGGTCCGGTTCCATGGCGCGCAGCTTGAGGGCCATGGCCCAGGCCACCTCGCGCCGCTGCGCCAGCACCGACACGGGGCACTGCTGGGTCTTGATGGTGAACAGCACCCCGCCCGTGCGGGGCAGGCGCACCAGGGTCTGGCGCTCGCTGCGGAGCCACACCTGGTGCAGCCCCGAGACGTCGGCGGCGAACGAGTCGGATGACTCATGGGGTTCGGGGCGGTACAGCTCGTCGTGGTCGTGGATGGACACGTTGCGCCGCACCACCGGCCGCTCGGGACGCAACCGCTCGAAGAACACGGTCCACCTTGGTCTCGAGCTCGGTCGCGTAGTGGTGGACCGGACCATGGATGGCCCCCACCGGCCGACCCAGCTTCTCGCTCAGGCGCCAATGCGACGGGAAGCACAGCGACGCCGCCTCGAGCAGGTACCGCCCGTCGGTGGGCAGGAGCAGGCACAGATCCTCCTGCACGAGCCGGCCTGCCTGGTCCAGCGGATGCAACGCCGGCGACCCGGTTGGGTGGCGGCGATGAGCGAGGGATGGGCGGTCAGCCAGGCCCGGATCAGCTCGAGAACCTCGGCTCCGGCCGCGGCCGACCCGGCCCGGGCCGCGAACACCTCCTGGTGGTGCTCGGCCAGCAGCTGGCGCTTCAGGGCCAACTGCGCCGGGGCGTCCTCGTCGAACACGAGCCAGTCGTCCAGGTCGAGCGGGTGTACTCCCATGGACAACCAGGGCGGACCAGGTGTGAGGGGCAGCTCGTCGAGCCAGTCGGGGGCGGCCGTCGGCGGGTCGGGATCAACCGCAGGACGGGACACCGCGCCAGTATGGACAATCCCGGCTTGGAACTGCGCGCCGGTCACCGCTATGCTCTCCTCCTTGTGTGCGACGGCCCTGATCGGGCCGGCGCCGCATGGTCCAGACCGCATCTCAACTGACGTCTGCGCCGGCCAGCGCTCCTCGGAGCACTGGGACCCCGCAGCCCAACTTCAACAGGCGCTCCGCCGGGTTTCCCGAGCGGAGCGCTCGCGTGAACAGGCACCCGGCGCCAGCTGGCGCCGAGCCCGCCCGTGCAAGCGAACGACACAAGGAACCCAGCCGGTATGGCGAACAAGGCACTCGTCGGCGAGAAGGTCGGCATGACCCAGGTGTGGGATGACGAGCATCGCGTCGTCCCGGTCACCGTGGTGCGTGTCAACCCCATCCGCGTCGTCCAGATCAAGACTCCCGAGCGCGACGGTTACAGCGCCCTGCAGGTCACCTTCGGGACCGCAGACGCCCGCAAGCTGACCAAGCCCAAGGCCGGCCACTTCGCCAAGGCCGGCGTCGGGGCCGGGACCAAGCTGGTCGAGCTGCGCCTCGACGACGTGAGCGACTACGAGGTCGGCCAGGAGATCACGGTCGATCTGCTCGAGGCCGGTGAGCTCATCGACGTCACGGCCGTCAGCCGGGGCAAGGGCTTCGCCGGCACCATGAAGCGGCACAACTTCTCCGGCCAGAAGGCCAGCCACGGCACGCACCGGCGTGCACCGCAAGCCCGGCTCCGTCGGCGCCTGCGCCACCCCGGCCCGGGTGTTCAAGGGCACCCGCATGGCGGGCCGCATGGGCGGGGAGAAGGTGACCACCCTGAACCTCGAGGTGGTCCAGGCCGATCCCGAGACCAACCTGCTGCTGGTGCGGGGTGCCGTCCCGGGCCCCAAGGGTGGCCTGGTCATCGTCCGCGACGCCGTCAAGGCGCCTGCCTCCCAGGGTGGTAAGTGATGGCTTCGGTCAAGGTTCGCGACGCGGCCGGTGCCGAGAAGGGCTCGGTCGATCTCGACGAGACGCTGGTTCGGCATCGAGCCCAACGTGGCGGTCATGCACCAGGTGGTCACCGCGCAACTCGCCGCCCGCCGGTCAGGCACGCAGAGCACCAAGACCCGGGCCGAGGTCCGCGGCGGCGGCGCCAAGCCTTGGAAGCAGAAGGGCACCGGCCGGGCCCGTCAGGGCTCCATCCGGGCCCCGCAGTGGAAGGGGGGCGGCGTGGCGTTGGGGCCCAAGCCCCGCAGCTACGCCCAGCGCACCCCCAAGAAGATGATCCGCCTCGCGCTGCGTTCGGCGCTGTCCGATCGGGCGGCCGAGGGCAAGGTCATCGTGTTGGACGAGTGGGGCTTCGATGCCCCCAGCACCCGCAGCGCGGCCCGCGCTGCTCGGCGCCCTGGGCGTCGAGGGCCGGATCGTGGTGGTGGTGGGCGCGGACGAAGCAGTGGCCGTCAAGAGCTTCCGCAACCTCCCCGAGGTCCACCTGCTCGAGCCGGGCGAGCTCAACGCCTACGACATCCTCGTCTCCGACTACGTGGTGTTCACCCGCGACAACCTGCCCAGCTCCTCGGGCCAGGCCGAGGCCAGAACCGCCACGCCCGAGCCGGCAGCCAAGACCAGGCCGGCGGCCAAGGCCGCGAAGGCCGAGCCGGCAGCCAAGTCGACCGTGGTCGACGCGCCGGCGGTGACCGAGACCGAGACCGTCAGCTCCGATCCTGGAGGGGACACCGACATGGCCAGCGACCTGCCCAGCCGACCCAAGCCCACCGGAGAGGCATCCAAGCCTGTCGACCCCTCCGAGCGGGTCAAGCCGGCTGGCGACAAGACCGATCCCCGCTTCGAGGCGGCGCGCCTCAAGGCCGAGAAGGAGGCCGAGATCCGGGCCCGCCAGCAGGCGGCGGCCAGGGGTGAGCCGGTGGCCGAGACCTCCGACGAGGTGACCGACGGAGGCGACGAGCCCAAGTCGTCCGGTGGCTTCAGCTTCAACCAGACCGTGCAGACCGAAGGGGACGAGTCGTGAAGGATCCCCGCGACGTCGTGCTGAGCCCGGTGGTGAGCGAGAAGTCCTACGGCTTGTCCGCCGTCGGCGTCTACACCTTCAAGGTGCGCGCCGACGCCTCCAAGCCCGAGATCAGCGATGCCGTGTCCGCCATCTTCGGCGTCAAGGTCCTGAAGGTGAACACGCTGAACCGCAAGGGCAAGCGCCGGCGCAACCGCCGGTCACCCACGATGGCGAAGCTTCCCGATACCAAGCGAGCGATGGTGACCCTGGCCGAGGGCGACACCATCGAAGGGTACGAGGGATAGAGATATGGCACTCCGCAAGCGCAAGCCCACCAGCCCCGGTCGTCGGTTCCAGACCGTCTCGGACTTCTCCGAGATCACCAAGACCACCCCCGAGCGCTCCCTGCTCGCCCCCAAGTCGGCCACGGGCGGGCGCAACAGTTACGGCCGCAAGACCGCCCGCCACAAGGGCGGCGGCCACAAGCAGCGCTATCGCGTCATCGACTTCCGTCGCACCAAGGATGGCGTGCCGGCCAAGGTGGCGGCGGTCGAGTACGACCCGAACCGCAACTGCCGCATCCTGCTGCTGCACTACCTCGACGGCGAGAAGCGCTACATCCTGGCCCCGGCCGGGGTCGGGGTGGGCGATCTGCTCCAGAGCGGCCAGGGGGCCGAGATCCGGCCCGGCAACGCGCTGCCCATGCGCTACATCCCGGTGGGCACGACGATCCACAACATCGAGCTCAAGCCCGGTGGCGGGGCCAAGATGGCCCGCAGCGCCGGTTCCAGCGTCCAGCTGGTGGCCAAGGAAGGCGACTTCGCCACCATCCGCCTGCCCAGCACCGAGATGCGCCGGGTGCCCATCGACTGCCGGGCCACGGTGGGCGCGGTGGGCAACGCCGAGGCCGAGCTGGTCAAGATCGGCAAGGCCGGCCGCAACCGCTGGAAGGGCGTCCGCCCCCAGACCCGCGGTGTGGCCATGAACCCGGTCGACCACCCCCACGGCGGTGGCGAGGGCAAGACCTCCGGCGGTCGCCATCCGGTGTCGCCCTGGGGCAAGCCCGAGGGACGCACCCGCGACAAGACCAAGCCATCGCAGCAACTCATCGTCCGACGACGCCGCACGCGCGGCTCGCGCCGGTAGCCGGTCGGAAGAAGAGAGAGACCTCCGCCATGCCTCGTAGTTTGAAGAAGGGCCCGTTCGTAGACGACCACCTGCTCAAGAAGGTCGACGCGCTGAACGAGCAGAACGAGAAGCGCGTGATCAAGACCTGGTCGCGTCGCTCGACCATCATCCCCGAGATGGTGGGCCACACCATCGCCGTGCACGACGGGCGCAAGCACGTCCCGGTGTACATCACCGAGTCGATGGTGGGTCACAAGCTCGGCGAGTTCGCTCCCACGCGCACCTTCCGCTTCCATGCCGGCCAGGAACACAAGGGACGGCGTTGACATGAGCTTCGGCGTCAAGACCAACGAGCGTCCGGGTACCCGGGCCCAGGTGCGCTACGTCCGCTCGTCGGCCTACAAGGCTCGCGAGGTCCTCGACCTGGTGCGGGGTGAGCCGGTCGGCCGGGCTCTGGAGATCCTCGAGTTCTCCGAGCGCGACATCGCCCGGGTCGTCCTCAAGTGCCTCGAGTCGGCCATCGCCAACGCCGAGGCCAACGACGGGGTCGCCGCCGACCAGCTCGAGGTGGCCGCCTGCTACGCAGACGAGGGTCCGACCCTCAAGCGCTGGCGCCCCCGGGCCCGGGGCCGGGCCACCCGCATCCGCAAGCGCACCTGCCACATCACGGTGATCGTGGGTCGCATCGATCCCGAGCGCCTGGCCATCCTGCGTGAGCGGGAGAGCTCGCCCACCAGCAGCGGGGGTCGGGCCGCCGAGGCCCGCCGCCAGCGGGTGCTGCGCAGCCGCCAGGCCAAGGCCGAGCGTCGCGCCGAAGAGGAGCACGATCACGATCACGATCACGACGACGAGGTCGAGACCGAGGACGTGGCCACCGAAGACGTCGTGACCGACGAAGCCGCCACCGACGAGGGCGCGGCCGCCGAGGTCGAGACCGACGAGACCGACGAGACGGTCGACCAGACCACCGACGAGACGAGCACCGACGACCCCAGCCCGGCCGACGATGCGACCGACACCGCCGACGGCGATGCCGACGGAGAGGACAGCTGATGGGCCAGAAGGTCAACCCGTACGGGTTCCGACTCGGCGTCACCACCGACTGGAAGTCGCGGTGGTTCGCCGATCGACGCCAGTACAGCGACTACATCATCGAGGACTGGAAGATCCGCGACTACCTGATGACGCAGCTTCCCCATGCGGCCATCAGCCGGGTCGAGATCGAGCGCACCCGTGACCGCCTGCGGGTCGACGTGCACACCGCCCGTCCCGGCATCGTCATCGGTCGCCGCGGCGCCGAGGCCGACCGCCTGCGTGCCGGGCTGACCGCCATCACGGGCAACAACAAGGTGCAGCTCAACATCCAGGAGATCAAGCAGCCCGAGCTCGACGCCGCCCTGATCGCCCAGGGCGTGGCCGACCAGCTGGCGGGCCGCGTAGCCTTCCGCCGGGCCATGAAGCGGGCCGTGCAGAACGCCCAGAAAGCCGGCGCCCCCGGCATCCGGGTGCAGTGCTCGGGACGCCTGGGTGGGTCCGAGATGGCCCGCACAGAGTGGTACCGCGAGGGCCGGGTGCCGTTGCACACGCTGCGTGCCGACATCGACTACGGCTTCCGCGAGGCCAAGACCACCTACGGTCGCATCGGTGTGAAGGTGTGGATCTACAAGGGCGACATCCTGCCCTACAAGAGCGTGCTCGAGGACAAGATCACCCGTGAGGCGGCCATGGCCGTAGGTGAGACCTCGGGCCAGGTGCGTCCCCGCAAGGTGGTGTCCTCCTCGGCGGCGGCTCGTCGCCGTCCCACCGAGGGCGAGCCTGCCGAGGTGGTGGCCGAGGACGCTGCACCGCTGCTCAAGGAAGCCGATCCCGAGCTCGAGCGCCTGCTGGCCGAAGAAGAAGAGATCGAGCGCTCGGTCCGCGACCACAGCGAGACCCCGCACTTCCGTCCCGGGGACAGTGACTGACCATGTTGATGCCACGCAAGGTCAAGCACCGCAAGCAGCAACGCGGCCGCACCGGGGGCAAGTCCAAGGGCGCCAACACCGTCACCTTCGGCGACTACGGGATCAAGGCCCTCGAGCCGGGCTGGATCACCGCCCGCCAGATCGAAGCCGCCCGCATCGCCATGACCCGCCACATCAAGCGCGGTGGCAAGGTCTGGATCAACGTCTTCCCCGACAAGCCCGTCACCGAGAAGCCGGCCGAGACCCGCATGGGCTCGGGCAAGGGCAACCCGGAGCGCTGGGTGGCCGTGGTCAAGCCGGGTCGGATCATGTTCGAGCTGTCCTACAGCGATCCGGTGATCGCCCGGGCCGCCATCGACCGCGCCATCCAGAAGCTGCCCATCAAGGCGGCCTTCGTGACCCGGGACGAGGGGTTCTGATGGCCACCTCCAATGCCGAGCTCCGCGACCTGCCCGACGCCGCCCTGGTGGAGCGGCTGGCCGAGACCCGCGACGAGTTGTTCAAGCTGCGCTTCACCCACGTGACCGGCCAGCTCGACGACCACTCCCGCCTGGCCCACCTGCGCAAGGACGTGGCCCGGATCAACACCGAGCTGCGGGCCCGCGAGATCCGGGCCCACGAGGCGCTCGCCAGCGCGAACCAGGAGAAGGCGTGATGGCCGACGAGACCCCGCGACCGAACCCCCGCAAGGTCCGAGAGGGCCTGGTCGTCTCCAACGGGATGGAGAAGACGGCGGTGGTGGCCGTGACCGACCGGGTGCGCCACCCCCGCTACGACAAGACCGTGCAGCGCACCACCAAGCTCTTCGTCCACGACGAGGCCAACGACCTCAACGTGGGTGACCGCGTGCGCATCCAGGAGACCCGGCCGCTGTCCAAGAACAAGCGGTGGCGCCTCATCGACGTACTGGAGCGAGCCCGATGATCCAGCAGGAGACCCGACTGCGGGTAGCCGACAACAGCGGTGCCAAGGAGGTGCTCTGCATCAAGGTGCTGGGTGGCTCCCGCCGCCGCTACGCCTCGATCGGCGACATCTTCGTGGCCACCGTCAAAGACGCCATCCCCGGCGCGGCGGTCAAGAAGGGCGAGGTCGTCAAGTGCGTGGTGGTGCGCGTCAAGAAGGAGAAGCGCCGTCCGGACGGCTCGTACATCCGCTTCGACGAGAACGCCGCCGTCCTGATCACCGATCAGCAGCAGCCCCGCGGCACCCGCATCTTCGGACCGGTGGGTCGCGAGCTGCGCGACAAGAAGTTCATGCGCATCGTGTCGCTGGCGCCGGAGGTGTTGTGATGAAGATCCGCAAGGGTGACCGCGTGCAGGTGCTGTCGGGCAAGGACCGGGGCAAGTCCGGCTCGGTCACCTTCGCCTACCCCGCCACCGGCAAGGTGGTGGTCGACGGGCTCAACGTGGCCAAGAAGCACCAGAAGCCCAAGAACACCCCGAAGAACCCGACCTACCAGGGCGGCATCATCGACAAGGAGATGCCGATGCCCGTGTCGAACGTGGCCATCGTGTGCCCGTCGTGCGGCAAGCCCACCCGCGTCGGCTACCGCTTCGACCCCGGTGGAACCAAGGTCCGGATCTGTCGGAAGTGCCAGGAGGATCTGGCGTGAGCGACGTCGTCACCATCCCGCGCCTCAAGCAGCGCTACAACGACGAGCTCCGCAGCCAGCTCCGCGAGACGCTCGGCCTGGGCAACATCATGGAGGTGCCCCGGCTCGAGAAGATCGTCATCAACATGGGCGTGGGCGCGGCCACCGATCAGGCCCGCCTGCTCGACGGCGCCATCAGCGACCTGGCCACCATCACCGGGCAGAAGCCGCTGACCACCCGGGCCAAGAAATCGATCGCCGGCTTCAAGCTGCGCGAGGGCAACGCCATCGGGGCCAAGGTCACCCTGCGGGGCGATCGGATGTGGGAGTTCTTCGACCGGCTCATCAGCCTGGCCATCCCCCGGATCCGTGACTTCCGGGGTCTCACGGCCAACTCGTTCGATGGTCGGGGCAACTACACCTTCGGCGTCACCGAGCAGCTCATCTTCCCGGAGATCGACTACGACAAGGTCGACACCACCCGGGGGATGGACATCACCATCGTCACCACCGCCCGTACGAACGCCGAGGGCAAGGCTCTACTCGATGCCTTCGGCTTCCCTTTCAAGCGTGAGGGGCAGCAGTAATGGCCAAGAAGGCGCTCATCGAGAAGCAGCAGCGCACGCCGAAGTTCAAGGTCCGGGGTTACACCCGGTGCCGGCGGTGTGGGCGGCCCCGTGCCGTCTACCGCAAGTTCGGTCTGTGCCGGGTGTGCCTGCGCGAGCTGGCGCACGCCGGAGAGCTGCCGGGCGTGACCAAGGCCAGCTGGTGAAGGGAGAGCAGCCGACATGACCATGACTGATCCCATCGCCGACATGCTCACGCGCATCCGCAACGCGAATGTGGCCATGCACGACGAGGTGCGCATGCCCTCGTCCAAGCTCAAGGAATCGCTGGCCCAGCTCCTGTTGAAGGAGGGCTACATCGAGGGCTACGCGGTGGCCGACAACGAGGACCGGCCCGGCCGCGTCCTCACGGTGACCATGAAGTACTCCCCCGAGCGGGCCCGGGTCATCTCCGGGGTCAAGCGTGTCTCCAAGCCCGGCCTCCGCGTCTACATCAAGGCCGACCGCGTGCCGCGCGTGCTCGGCGGCCTGGGCGTGGCCGTCCTGTCCACCAGTCAGGGACTCCTCACCGACCGCGAGGCGCGCCAGCGCCGGGTGGGCGGCGAGGTGCTCTGCTACGTCTGGTAAGGGGAGACCCACATGTCCCGCATCGGACGATCGCCCATCCCCGTCCCGGCCAACGTCGAGGTGACCATCGACGGCCGCCACGTCACGGTCAAGGGGCCCAAGGGCCAGCTCGAGCGCAGCCTGCCTGGCGAGATCACCATTCGCCGCGCTGGTGACGAGCTCGTGGTGGAACGCCCCGACGACGAGCGCGAGAGCCGGGCCCTCCACGGCCTGTGCCGCTCGCTGGTCAACAACATGGTGGTCGGAGTCACCGACGGGTTCCGCAAGGACCTCGACATCGTGGGTGTGGGCTACCGCGCCACGGCCCAGGGTTCCGACAAGTTGGAGCTCGCCCTCGGCTTCAGCCACCCCGTGCGGGTGGAGGCGCCGGCGGGCGTGAGCTTCGAGGTCTCGGCTCCCACCACCATCGGCATCATCGGCATCGACAAGGAGCTGGTCGGTCAGGTGGCCGCCAACATCCGGGCGATCCGCAAGCCTGAGCCCTACAAGGGCAAGGGTGTGCGCTATCGCGACGAGTACGTGGCCCGCAAGGCCGGGAAGACAGCGAAGTAGGAACCATGAGCACCAGTGCCAAGGACAAGCGTTCGGCCCGGGTCCGTCGTCATACGCGGGTTCGCAAGAAGGTACGCGGGACGGCCGAACGGCCGCGCCTGGCGGTCTTCCGGTCCAACCGTCACATCGTCGCCCAGGTGATCGACGACCGCAGCGGCCTGACCCTGGCCGCCGCCTCCACCCAGGAGGCCGACCTGCGGTCCGGCTCCACCAGCAACGTCACCGCTGCCACCCAGGTGGGTCGGCTGGTGGCCGAGCGGGCCAAGGCGGCCGGCGTCGACAAGGTGGTGTTCGATCGTGGCGGCAACCTGTACCACGGCCGCGTCGCGGCGGTGGCCGATGCGGCCCGTGAAGCCGGACTGGAGTTGTGATGGCCCCCAATACGAGTGACGCCCAGCTGCGTGAGTCCCGGGTGATCAACATCAACCGGGTGGCCAAGGTGGTCAAGGGCGGCCGACGCTTCTCCTTCACCGCCCTGGTCGTGATCGGCGACGGCGCCGGGCGCGTGGGCCTGGGCTACGGCAAGGCCAAGGAGGTCCCCCTGGCCATCCAGAAGGGGACCGAGGAAGCCCGCAAGAACCTGTTCCAGGTCCCGCTGGCCGGCAGCACGATCATCCACCCGGTGATCGGTGAGACCGGCGCCGGGCGAGTGCTGCTCAAGCCGGCTGCCCCCGGCACCGGCGTCATCGCCGGTGGCGCGGCCCGCGCCATCCTCGAAGAGGCTGGCGTTCACGACGTGTTGTGCAAGTCGCTGGGATCGGCCAACCACATCAACGTGGCCCGCGCCACCATCGCCGGGCTCAAGGCACTCAAGCGCCCCGACGAGATCGCCCGGCTCCGGGGCCTGTCGGCCGAGGAGTTCGTGCCCAAGGGTCTGCTCGAGGCCTACCGCAACAGCGAGCGCGGGCCCTTCGTGCCCGACGAGGTGGCTTGATGGGCGAGCTCACCGTCACCCAGGTCCGCTCGGCCATCGGCGCCAAGCCCAAGACCCGCGGCACGCTGCGGGCCTTGGGCCTGCGTGGCATCGGCCAGAGCAACACCCTGCCCGATCGACCCGAGATCCGAGGCATGATCGCCCGGGTCCCGCACCTCATCCGGGTCGAGGACGCCTCCACTCAGGAAGAAGCCTCATCGTGAAGGTCCACGATCTCAAGCCGGCTGACGGCTCCACCCGCAAGCGCAAGCGCGTCGGTCGCGGCATCGGTGGCAAGGGCGGCAAGACCGCCGGCCGCGGTACCAAGGGCCAGGGCGCGCGCGCGACACCATCCCCACCGGCTTCGAGGGTGGTCAGCTTCCCCTGCACATGCGGGTGCCCAAGCTCAAGGGCTTCAAGAACCCGTTCCGGGTCGAGTACCAGGCCCTCAACCTCGACGTGCTCGACGCCACCGGCCTCGACCTGATCGACCCGCAGGCGCTGCACGACCGGGGACTGTCCCACAAGGGTGCGCTCATCAAGGTGCTGGGCCGGGGCGAGGTGACCCGTCCGATCCAGGTGCGGGCCCACGCCTTCTCCAAGGCCGCCGAGGCAGCCATCACCGCGGCCGGCGGTACGGTTGAGGTTCTGGCGCTGCCGTGGGGCGATCGCCGCCCGCCGGCCAAGGGCAATCACCTCACCAACCGCTAGCCGCCCTTCGCGCCACCCTCCCGACCACCAGGGTCGTCGACAGGAGCTCCTCGGTGCTTTCCAGCCTGCGCAACATCGTCAAGATCCCGGACCTGCGCAACAAGGTGCTGTTCACGATCGCCATGATCGCGATCTATCGGCTCGGGGCGCACCTACCCGTGCCGGGCATCAACGTCGGCGCGCTCAAGCAGCTGCGCGAGCAGGCCAACCAGAGCGGGGTGCTCGGCTTCCTCACGCTGTTCTCCGGCGGCGCCATCACCAACTTCGCCATCTTCGCCCTGGGCATCATGCCCTACATCACGGCCTCGATCATCCTGCAGATCCTGGGGGTGGTGATCCCCAAGCTCGAGGAGTGGCAGGAGCAGGGGGCGGTGGGCCAGCGCAAGATCACCCAGTGGACCCGGTACGTGACCATCGGCATCGCCGTGGTGCAGTCGACCGGCCTGGCCTACCTGTTCCACAGCGGGGGCGGAGGCATCACCCAGGGCAACACCACGGGTCTCGATCTGGTGCCCAACTACGACGCCGGCCACGTGGCTCTGATCGTGCTCACGCTGACCACGGGTACGGCGCTGCTGATGTGGATCGGCGAGCTCATCACCCAGCGCGGCATCGGAAACGGCATGTCGCTGCTCATCTTCGCCTCGGTGGTGGCGGTCCTGCCCGGCCAGGGCACCCGCATCGAGGCCACAGCCGGGATGCCCGCTCTCATCGGCACCATCATCGTGTTCATCGGGCTCTTGGTGGCCATCGTGTTCATCGAGCAGGGCCAGCGCCGCATCCCGGTGCAGTTCGCCAAACGCCAGGTGGGCCGCCGGGTGTATGGCGGCCAGAGCACCTACATCCCGTTGAAGGTGACGCAGGCGGGCGTCATCCCCATCATCTTCGCCAGCTCGGTGCTGTACCTGCCCCAGCTCCTGGCGTTCGTGCTGCCCAAGTCCGGGTGGGGGGCCAGCGTGCAGAGCTTCATCAGCAACCACCTGTCCAACCCGGGCTCGCCCTACTACCTGGCCACCTACGGCCTCCTGATCATCGGATTCACCTACTTCTACACGGCCATCACCTTCGATCCGGCCAAGCAGGCCGACACGCTGCGCAAGCAGGGCGGCTTCATCCCCGGCATCCGACCCGGTCCCCAGACCGAGCGCTACCTGGCCCGCTTGCTGAACCGGATCACGCTGCCCGGCGCGCTGTTCATCGCCGCGGTGGCGCTCGTGCCTTCGTGGATACTGAGCCACTACCTGCCCGGCAACCAGGTGTCGTTCTCGGGCATCTCGGTGCTGATCGCAGTGGGTGTGGCGCTCGAGACGATGCTGCAGATCGACAGTCAGCTGATGATGCGCAACTACGAAGGGTTCCTGAAGTAGTGGCGCTCCAGCTCGTCCTGTTCGGCCGTCAGGGCGCGGGCAAGGGCACCCAGTCGGCCCTGCTGGCCAAGCACTACGGCGCGGTGCACATCTCCACCGGGGACATGCTGCGCGAGGCGGTGGCCGAAGGCACCGAGTTCGGGCGCCAGGCCAAGCAGTACATGGACTCCGGCGCGCTTCTGCCCGACGAGATCATGCTCGGGATCATCACCGAGCGGCTGGCCCAGCCCGACGCCGCTGACGGGGGCTTCCTGCTCGACGGCTTCCCCCGCACGCTCGGCCAGGCCGAGGCGCTGCTGGGCATCACGCCGCTGGACGTTGCCGTCAACATCGAGGTGCCCCGCGACGTGGTGCTGGACCGGCTGTCGAGCCGGCGGGTGTGCATCAACTGCGGGGCCATCTACTCGTTGGACGATCCACCCACCAACCCGTGGACCTGCGACGTGTGCGGCGGTCAGGTGGTGCAACGCGACGACGACACACCGGAGGCGATCAGCCAGCGCCTGGCTGCCTACGAGCGCGACACCGTGCCGGCCATCGAGCGCTTCGGCCAACTCGGCCTGCTCGAGACCGTCGATGGTCTGGGTCGCCCGGATGAGGTCGCGGCCCGCATCGTGGCCGCGGTCGATGCCCACGCGGCGAGATGAGGACCATGCGGGCGCCGACTCCCACCGTGCGGAGCCGGTCGGATGTGGCGAAGATGCGCAAGGCCGGCCGGGTGGTGGCCGAGATGCACGAGCGCATCCGGGCCGCCGTGGCGCCAGGGGTGACCACCCTCGAGCTCGACGCGGTGGGGCGGAACGTGATCGAGCGCCGGGGAGCGACCTCGAACTTCCTGGGTTACCACGGCTTCCCGGCCGTCATCTGCGCGTCGCCCAACAACGTCATCGTGCACGGCATCCCGGATGGGTACCGGCTGCGCGACGGCGACATCATCTCCATCGACTGCGGCGCCATCGTCGACGGGTGGCACGGTGACGCGGCCTTCACCATGGGTGTGGGCACCATCTCCCCGGAGGCGACGAGACTGATCGAGGTCACCGAGGCGTCGCTGCACGCGGGGATCGCCGAGCTGGTGGCCGACAACCACCTCGGCGACGTGGGTGCAGCCGTCCAGGCCGTGGCCGAGGCGGCGGGATACTCGGTGGTGCGCGAGTACGTCGGTCACGCCATCGGGCGGGCCATGCACGAGCAGCCCGAGGTGCCCAACTACGGCCGGCCGGGTCGGGGCGCGCGGCTCTCGGTGGGCAACGTGTTCGCGGTGGAACCGATGATCAACGCCGGTTCGCCCGAGACCGTCCTGTTGGACGACGGCTGGGGCGTGGTCACGGCCGACGGCTCGTTGTCGGTCCACTGGGAGCACACCATCGCCATCACCGACGACGGCCCCCAGATCTTGACGAACTAGCCGAACAGCTCGTTCAGGCGGACGAAGGGGGCGGCGCCGGCCAAGGCCGTCCGGCCACGCCGGTCTCGATGCAGCGGGTCACGTTGGCGGCCACGCCGTCGGGGTCCGGTGCGCAGCTGGCCTGGGAAGGTGGCCCGTCGAGCGGCCAGCTCGTCGGCAGTTGGCGCGTGGTCATGTCGGATCTCCCCTCTTGGCCTACGCCGGACCCCGAAGCAGATCTCAACCATCAGGGGGATGGTCGGGGGTCGTGAACGTCCAGTGGCCGGGGCCGCCGCCGAGCACCCAGCCCCGGCGGTGCTTCATCTCCTGGTGATGATGGTGGCAGAGCCGGGCCAGGTTCACGTATGTCGTGGTGCCGCCGAGCTCGAGGGGCAGGATGTGGTCGATCTCGAGCCCCGTGGTCACGTTGCAGCCGGGCACCACGCATTCGCGATCGCGGGCCTCGAGGGCGACGCGAAGTGAAGTCGGAACGTGTCGGGTCAGCGAGCAGTAGGCACGGATGTCGACCCCGTCGGTGGCCAGGATGTGCCACACCGCGGCGTCGGCTTGTTCGCGGAGCAGCGAGACGGGGACTGGACCGACGCCGGGGATCTCACAGGTCTCACCCGGCTCGGCATGACCCCGCAGCAACGCCCCGGCGTCGACCAGGACGGTGAAGCTGGGCTTGCGGCAGGTGGAAGTCTCGCTGGTCTGGCCAGAGAGCGAGGCCTCGGCCAGGTCGACCAGCGCGTCGGCTCGGTAGGCCTCGTGCGGCTCGTGGCGACCGTCGGCGCGGGCCCGCTCGAAGGCGGCCTTCTCGAACGGGGCCAAGGCGCCGAGCAGCTTGGCCCCGGCATCTGGCGTGAGCTTGGCCGCCAGGCGGAACGCGCCGTCATCGTCGGTCCATTGGCGGAGCGAGCGCTCGCGATGCAGTCGAGCCTGACGCACCTCGACATCTTCGCCGGTGTTGGTCACGGCGCGGCATTCGTCTCGCAGCTTGTTCAGCCCATCGCTCTCGGCCACGCTCAGCAGACGCGACTCGGCGCTGGGAACGAGCGACACCGCCTTGGCCAACGCCTGGGTCTGGGCCTCTGACAGCTCGCCCACCCGAGCCTTGGCTTCGACCTGCGGGCAGTCGCCCAGCTTCTCGGCCGCCTCGAGCGCGCCGATGGCCTCGCCAACATTGGACTTGGTCTGGGCGGCCAGCCACTCAGCCGCGGTGCGATGACCGCGGTGCTTCCACGAGGCCGAATCGGCTACCCGCCGGGCCGCCAGCATCTTGATGGTGTTGGCCAGGTTGGTGACCGCGACCACGTCGCGCACGACGACCTCCGCCTCAGACGCCAAGAGCTCGTTGGCATCGAACGCCTGGGCATAGTCAGCCAGATCGGCCTTGATTTCCGCCAGACTCCGCACGAACATGACTCTATCAGGGAACAGATGTACGCACAAGTCAGATGTTCTCAGCTGTTGTTGATCATTTCCCCCCGTCCCGACGGAGATGCAGCTCACACGGCGGGGGCCCGCGCTCCCCTCAGCGGGCGAGGAAGCCGTCGGACAGCGCGGGAGGGGCTTTCGACAGCCAGGCGTCGACGATGGCGTCGCGCAGCGCCCGCCTACCCACCCGCTTCAACTGGATCAGCACGGCCGGGTAGCCGTCGAAGTGGGGGATGGTGAAGAACCCGGGCCGGGCGGCGGCCAGCACGACCTCCTTCTCGTCGAGGTCGTCCACGTAGACGGCCAGGATCGGACCGTCGGGCGCGGCGGCGTCGCCGAAGCGCTTGATGTCCGCCTTGCTGAACGGGCGCTCCCAGGCGAAGGCCTTCCCGGCCACGAACCAGGTGCGGTGGCCGTGCCGATCGCCCTCGGCCACCTCGGGCAACTCGAGTGCCATCCCAGCCGCGTCGTCGACCGTTGCCACCGCGCCCACCCTAGCCAGCCTCGGGAGTCGGCCGGCGCCGGGCGGGGCGCAAGGAACCCTGCGTCGTCGGGCGCGACGAGCGCCGAGCGGGCCTTGTCGGTCATGACGTCCGCCGACGGCATCGCACAAAGTAGCTCCCGATCGCCCGCTCGAACGGAGGGCGCTAGCGTCTCGGGCCGTGGACGAGGTGGTGGCCGATTGCGAGCGGGCGGTGGGCCGGGCCGCGGCGGTGATGGCCACCGTCGCGGCGGCCGATCTCGAGCGGCCCACGCCTTGTGACCGCTGGGACGTGCGAGCCCTGGTCGAGCACATGATCTGGATGTGCGACGTGTTCGCCCACGGGCTGGCTGGTGCTGCGCCGCCCGCCGAGCCCGTGCCGCTGGGCACGGACGATCCCGCGACGCGCTACGCCGCGGCCAGCGCCGCCGCGCTCGACCGATGGCGGACCACCGAATGGGCCGAGATGATGCTGGCCCTGCCGTTCGCCACCCTGCCTGCCGCCATCGGGGTGCGCGTCTTCGTGGGCGACCAGCTCATCCACGCGTGGGATCTGGCCACCGCACTGGGCCAGCCGTTCCAGATCGACGAGGATCTGGCCACCAGCCAGCTCCAGATGATGCGCCAGTACTACGACCCGGCCAACCGTGGTCCGGAGGCCGCCTTCGACCTGGCCGCCGACTGGGGCGAGCCGATGACCACGTCGGACCAGCTCATCGCCCTGTCCGGCCGCAGCCGCGGAGTTGGACTCGGGCCTGCCGGCCGCTAAGCTGTCCATTCGCCTCGGGACCCTTGTGCGCCAGCGCGCTATCGGCCGAGGAGTTCCACTGCAGTCGGCGCGTGCTGTCGCGCGTCGCCCGGCTGCCGGTCCCGGTTCATCCCTCGTAGGAGTAGCACGCTGCCCAAGCCCAAGGAAGACGCCATCGTCCTGGAAGGGACGGTGATCGAGCCCCTCCCGAACGCCATGTTCCGGGTCGAGCTCGAGAACGGCCACAAGGTGCTGGCCCACATCTCGGGGAAGATGCGCATGCACTACATCCGCATCCTGCCCGGTGATCGCGTCCAGGTGGAGCTCACCCCCTACGACCTCACCCGAGGCCGAATCACCTACCGGTACAAGTAGATCCAGTCCCTTCACAACTTCATCCGCACACGAGTGAGAGCCCAGGGCCGAGCCAGCGAGACCGCTGCGACGACCGAGCCCGGGCCCGTCGGGAACCCCCGGCGTTCCTGGCCCCAAGGATCCAGGCGAGACCATGAAAGTACGACCGAGTGTCAAGCGAATGTGTGAGAAGTGCAAGGTGATCCGGCGCCACGGCCGGGTGCGTGTCATCTGCACCAACCCCCGGCACAAGCAGAGGCAGGGCTAGATGGCGCGCATCTCCGGAGTCGACATCCCCCGCGAGAAGCGGCTGGAGATCTCGCTCACCTACATCTACGGCATCGGCCGCACGCTGTCCCAGCAGATCTGCGCGGCCACCGGCATCGACCCAAACACCCGGGTGCGTGACCTGACCGACGAAGAGGTCAGCCGCATCCGCACCTACATCGACCAGAGCGTCAAGGTCGAGGGCGATCTGCGCCGCGAGGTGTCCCAGGACATCAAGCGCAAGATGGAGATCGGCTGCTACCAGGGCCTGCGCCATCGCAAGGGCCTGCCCGTCCACGGGCAGCGCACCCACACCAACGCCCGCACGCGCAAGGGTCCGAAGAAGACCGTGGCCGGCAAGAAGAAGGTGCGCTGACCATGGCCAAGCCCGCCGCCGGGGGCCGTCGTCCCCGCCGCAAGGAACGCAAGAACGTCACCTACGGGGTGGCGCACATCAAGAGTTCGTTCAACAACACGATCGTGTCGATCACCGACCAGGACGGCAACGTGCTGGCCTGGGCCTCGGCCGGCAACGTGGGGTTCAAGGGCTCGCGCAAGTCCACGCCGTTCGCGGCCCAGATGGCGGCCGAGCAATGCGCCCGCCGGGCCATGGAGCACGGCGTCCGCAAGGTCGACGTGATGGTCAAGGGCCCCGGCTCGGGCCGTGAGACCGCCATCCGATCCATCCAGAACGCCGGCATCGAGGTGACCGGCATCAAGGACGTCACGCCGGTCCCGCACAACGGGTGCCGCCCGCCCAAGCGCCGGAGGGTCTGACATGGACGCTTCGCATCGCCCCCCGACCACCTCGGGTACCACCGCCGTGAGCGTCACGGCTGGCCCGACCAGCACTGAGGCGGGAATCTGATGGCCAGATACACCGGGCCCAAGGCCCGCATCTCGCGCCGACTCGGCACCAACATCTGGGGCACCAGGGGCGAGACGATCGCCCTGGACAAGCGGCCCTACCCGCCCGGCGAGCACGGTCGCACCCGCCGACGCGGCAACGTGTCGGAGTACCTGCTCCAGATGCAGGAGAAGCAGAAGGCCCGCTTCACCTACGGCCTGTCCGAGCGCCAGTTCCGCAACCTCTACGAAGAGGCCAACCGCCGCGACGGCGTCACCGGCGAGATCATGCTGCGGTTCCTCGAGCTTCGCCTCGACAACGTCGCCTACCGCGCCGGCTGGGCCGCCACCCGTCCCCAGGCCCGCCAGTTCGTGGGCCACGGACACGTGCTGGTCAACGGCAAGCGGGTCGACATCCCCAGCTACCGGGTCCGCAAGGGCGACGTCGTCACGCTCAAGGGCAAGTCCCGCGAGATGGTCGTCGTGCAGTGGAACACCGACGTGCTGGGTCGCACGCCGCCGCCCTGGCTCGAGGCCAGCGACGGTGGCTTCGCGGTCACCGTCTCCGAGCTGCCTCGGCGCGAGCACATCGATGTGCCGGTCCGCGAGCAGCTGATCGTCGAGCTCTACTCCAAGTAACCCCCGGCGGCCGGGGCGGTGCGTCCGCTCCCGTTGCCACTAGCGCACCCTGTTCGTTCTACGGAATCTGTCGATTCATTGAGGTAGAAGCACATGCTGGTCATTCAGCGCCCGAAGGTCGAGGCACTCAGCGACGGTGACGCCGATCGGCAGCTGTTCGCCGTCGGCCCGCTCGAGCCCGGTTTCGGGCACACCCTCGGCAACTCGCTGCGGCGGACCCTGCTGTCGTCGATCCCCGGCGCGGCGGTCACCCAGGTCCGTTTCGACGACGCCCTCCACGAGTTCGACACCATCGAGGGCGTCACCGAGGACGTCACCGACATCATCTTGAACCTCAAGGATCTGGTCCTGCAGGTGTACACCGACGAGCCCGTCACCCTGCGCCTCGATGTGCGGGGCCCGACCGACGCCACCGCCGGTGATCTCCAGACCACCAGCGATGTGGAGATCCTCAACAAGGACCTCCACATCGCCACCCTCAACGCCAAGGGCCGCCTGGCCGTCGACGTCACGGTGTCGAAGGGCCGGGGCTACGTGTCGGCCGACCGCAACAAGACGTCCAACACGATCGGCGTCATTCCCGTCGACTCGATCTTCTCGCCTGTGCGCCGGGTCAGCTTCCAGGTGGAGCCCACCCGCGTCGAGCAGTCCACCGAGTTCGACCGCCTGGTGCTCGACATCGAGACCGACGGCTCCATCTCGGCCCGCGAGGCGTTGGCGTCGGCCGGAGCCACCCTGCGCACGCTGGTGCAGCTGGTCGAGGAGATGAGCGACGAGCCCCAGGGGCTCGAGCTCGGCGAGCTGACTGGCGCCGCCGCGGGCTCGCCCGACCTCGACCTGCCCATCGAGGACCTCGACCTGTCCGAGCGTCCCCGCAACTGCCTCAAGCGCGCCCAGGTCAACACCATCGGCGAACTGCTCGAGAAGGGCGATGACGACCTGCTGGCCATCACCAACTTCGGCCAGAAGTCGCTCGACGAGGTCATCCAGAAGCTCGACGAGCGAGGCCTCTCGCTCCGCAACCGGGACTGATCCACCATGCCGGCAACGCCACGCAAGAGCCGCCGCTTCGGCGGCACCGCCTCCCACCAGAAGTCCATGATGGCGAACCTGGTGGCGTCGCTGATCGCGGCCGAGGGGATCGTGACCACCGAAGCCAAGGCCAAGGCTCTGCGCCCGGTGGCCGAGAAGATGATCACCAAGGCCAAGAAGGGCGGTCTGCACAACCACCGCCAGGTGGTGTCGTTCATCGGTGACCGCGAGATGGCCTCGAAGCTGTTCGACGAGATCGGACCTCGCTACGCGGATCGCCCCGGCGGCTACACCCGCATCCTCAAGCTGGGACCGCGCCATGGGGACAACGCCCCCATGGCTCGCATCGAGCTGGTCTGACCCGGCCGGCCCGGTCGTGCCGGCGGTGACGGCATGACCCTGTTCGACCCGCCGTCGCTCGGCCCCGGGAGCCCGGGGATGCTCGACGCTGGACCCGAGCCCGGCTCGGGCCTGGTCCGGGTGCGGATGACGGTTGCCTATGACGGCACCGACTTCCGAGGCTTCGCCGCCAACCGCGGCGTGGCCACCGTGGGCGCCACCCTGACCGAGGCCCTCGGGCGGGTCCTGGGCCAACCCGTCGAGCTGGCCTGCGCAGGGCGCACCGATGCCGGCGTGCATGCATGGGGTCAGGTCGTCAGCTTCGACGCCCCAGGTGCGGGGCTCGACGTGGTCGAGCTGGGTCGGGCCGTGACCAAGTTGTGCGGCGGCCCGATCGTGGTGCGCGAGGCGGTCGTGGCCGAGCCGGATTTCCACGCCCGGTTTTCGGCCGTGTCACGCCGTTACCGCTACACCGTGCACAATGCACCGGTGCCCGATCCGTTCACCCGGCGCTTCACCTGGCACGTCGAGGCCCCCCTCGACCTGGAGCGGATGCGCCTGGGCTGTGACCCGCTGATCGGTTCCCACGACTTCTCCTCGTTCTGCCGGGCGCCCAAGGTGCGCGCCGACCAGCCCCCTGCTTCGCTTGTTCGGCGGGTGGCCGACGCCGAGTGGATCGAGGTGGGCGACGGGGTCCTTCGCTTCGAGATCGAGGCGAATGCCTTCTGCCATCAGATGGTGCGCAGCCTGGTGGGCACGCTGGTCGACCTCGGCCTCGGCCGGCGCAGTCCCGGCGAAGTGACCGCCATGCTGCGGGCCGGCGACCGCCACGCGGCCGGCCAGGTGGCTCCACCCCGGGGCCTGTGCCTGTGGCAGGTCACCTATGACACCCGGATGGCGAAGCGCCCGCCGGAGGGCCAGGCAGGTAGGCCGCCAGGCCGAGCCGCTGGACCGTGACCGGAGGGCCAGACGGGTAGGTTGCCGACCGAAGGGCAGCGCAAGCAGACTGCCGGTGCTGTCGAACGGGTAGGAGCCTGCACCTATGGGTACCGGAAGTTTCGAGCTGCACGAAGAGGCGCTGCCCTCCGATGTGGTCAATCGTCACCGCGCCATCGTCTCGATCATGGAAGAGCTCGAGGCGATGGACTGGTACGACCAGCGGGTGGCGGCCACCGACGACCCGGGACTGGCCGAGGTGCTGGCCCACAACCGCGACGAGGAGAAGGAGCACTTCGCCATGACGCTGGAGTGGCTCCGCCGGCACGACCCCAAGATCGACGAGGTGCTGCGCACCTATCTGTTCACCGGCGGCGACATCCTGGCCATCGAGGAAGCCGCCGAGCACGCAGATGGGGGCTCGACGCCGGACGCGATCGCGGATCTGAGCATCGGAGACCTGCGCAACGAGAGCGAGGGAGAGCTGTGAACCACCTGAGACGTGAGCTGGCACCCATCGGCGACGCCGGCTGGGCCGAGATCACCGCCGAGGCGACTCGCTCGCTCAAGCACTTCCTGGCCGCTCGCAAGCTGATCGAGGTCACGGGCCCCCTGGGTTGGACGGCCTCGAGCGTCGAGTTGGGTCACGTGGTGGCCATCGACGGTCCGGCGGCGGGCGTCGAGGCGGCCCAACGTCAGGTCTTGTCCCTGGTCGAGTTGCGCACGCCCTTCGAGCTGGGTCTCCACGCGCTCGACGACGCCGAGCGTGGCGCCACCGACCTGGATCTCGACGTGGTGGTGGCCGCGGCTCGCGTCGCCGCACTGGCCGAGGATGTCTCGGTCTTCCATGGCTTCGCGGCCGGCGGCCTCTCCGGTCTGGCCGAGGTCAGCCCGCACGCCCCCGTCGACATCTCGGATGACTACGACGACTACCCGCGCCTCGCGGCCCGCGCCGTGGCCGTGTTGCGCGCCGCGGGGGTGGACGGTCCCTACGCCATCGCGCTGGGCCCTCGCTGCTACACGGGTGTCATCGAGACGACTGAGCACGGGGGCTACCCGGTCTTCGACCACCTGAAGATGATCCTGGGCGGGCCCGTGGTGTGGGCGCCCGCGGTCGATGGTGCCGTGGTGGTCAGCCAGCGAGGTGGTGACTTCGAGCTGGTCATCGGCGAGGACTTCTCCGTGGGCTACCGGGGCACCAGCGACACCGCGGCGCAGCTCTACCTCGAGGAGAGCATCGCCGTGCGCATCAACTCACCCGAGGCGGCCGTGCGCCTGGCCCATCCCTGAGCGCCCGGCGGGCCGGTTTGCTGTTGCGGCCGGCGGCCCATATCGTGGTAGGTCGCCCTGGCACGCCGGTCGACGGTCGCCGCGCCAGCTCAGCACCTGTCAGCAACCCGAGCAAAGGCCCGCGCGTGCCCACCTATTCACCCAAAGCCAGCGAGATCCAGCGGGACTGGCACGTCATCGACGCGGACGGCCTCGTCCTGGGCCGGGTGGCCACCGAGGCCGCTCGTATCCTGCGGGGCAAGCACAAGCCCACCTTCTCCCCCCACATCGACACCGGCGACCACGTCATCATCGTCAACGCCGACAAGATCGTGCTGACCGCGGGCAAGGCCGACAAGAAGTTGATCCACCGCCACTCGGGTTACCCGGGCGGCATCCACCAGCGCACGTTCGGCGACCTCATGGATCGTCGACCGGCCGAGGCGGTCCGCCGCTCGATCCGGGGGATGCTCCCCAAGAACCGGCTCGGTCGGGCCCAGATCTCCAAGCTGAAGATCTATGCCGGCCCCACCCACCCCCATACGGCCCAGAAGCCCCAGCCGCTCGAGCTCGAGCACGCCCGGGCCCGCAGCTGACCCCCGCTCACCCAAGGATCTCCTCGATGTCGAAGCCACTCATCCAGACCACCGGACGGCGCAAGCGGGCGGTGGCCCGCGTGCGGCTGCGCCCGGGCACCGGTGTCATCACGGTCAACCGGCGAGAGGTGGCCAACTACTTCCCGTCCGAGACGCACCGCATGGTGCTGACCGAGCCGCTGCGGGTGACCGACACGGTCGAGACCTACGACATCGACGCCACCCTCGACGGCGGCGGCCCCTCGGGCCAGGCCGGGGCGCTGCGCCACGGCATCGCCCGGGCGTTGGTCGATCTCGATCCCGAGCTGCGCGGCGAGCTCAAGAAGGCCGGCTTCCTCACTCGCGACGCCCGCGAGAAGGAGAGCAAGAAGTACGGCCTGAAGAAGGCGCGCAAGGCCCCGCAGTACTCGAAGCGCTGAACGCCGCGTGTCGCTGCGGTTCGGCACCGACGGCGTCCGGGGCCCGGCTCACGAACTGACCGATCCGCTGGTGCACGCTCTCGGGCGCGCCGCGGTGGCCGTGCTGGGCCCGCATCGCTTCGTGATCGGACGCGACACCCGCGAGTCGGGCCCACGCCTCGAGCGCGCCCTGGCCGCCGGGCTGGTGGAGGCGGGCGCCACCGTCGAGTCGCTGGGCACCGTCCCCACCCCGGTTGTCGCCCATGTGAGCGCCACCCAGGGGGTGCCCGGGGTGGTCATATCGGCCTCCCACAACGCGTACGGCGACAACGGCATCAAGTTCTTCGCGCCCGGGGGCCTCAAGCTCACCGACGCGGTGGAGGAGGCTCTCGAGTGCGAGCTCGACCGGCTCGCCGGCCCGGGCGCGGCCATCGCGGGCGCGCCGGGCGCGGTGGCCGAGGATGACGATCAGTCCCAGGCCGACGATGACGGTGTCGAGTCGGCTGGTGACCTGGCCGGCGCCGCGGACGTGGGCCGTTACCAGCAGGCGGTGGTGGCCTCGCTCGAGGGTCGCGACCTGGCCGGGCTCCACGTCGTCATCGATTGTGCCAACGGCGCGGCATCGTTCGTGGCCCCCGCGGTCCTCGAGCGGTTGGGAGTCGAGCTGGCCGTCATCCACGCCGAGCCCGATGGGCGCAACATCAACCAGGGTTGCGGGTCCACCCACCCGGACGACCTGCAGGCTGCGGTGGTGGCGGCCGGGGCCGATCTTGGCCTGGCTTTCGATGGGGACGCCGATCGAGTCCTCGCCGTCGACGAACGGGGCGAGTTGATGGACGGCGACCACCTGCTGGCCCTCTGTGCCATGGACCTGCGCGATCGGGGCGAGCTGACCGGCGACGCGGTGGTGGTCACGGTGATGACCAACCTGGGGTTCCGGATCGCCATGGCCGACCACGGCATCGAGGTGGTGGAGACGCAGGTGGGGGACCGCTACGTGCTCGAAGCCCTGGAGGCCCGGGGTCTGGCTCTGGGCGGCGAGCAGTCGGGCCACGTCATCTTCCGTCGGCTGGCCACCACCGGTGACGGTCTGCTCACCGGCGTGCAGCTGCTCGACCTGGTGGCCAGGTCCGGCCGGCCCCTGTCGGTGCTGGCCGCGGCGGCCATGACCCGGCTGCCCCAGGTCCTGACCAGCGTGGCCGTGGCCCGGGTTGGCGATGGGGACCGGGCGGTGGCCGCCATCGCCGAGCAGATCGCGGCGGTCGAGGGAGAGCTGGGCACCTCGGGTCGGGTCCTGGTGCGCTCCAGCGGCACCGAGGCCGTGGTGCGGGTCATGGTCGAGGCGGTGGATCCTGCGTTGGCCCAGGCCGGGGCCGACCGCCTGGTGGCCGCCTTGCGCGCCGCGACCGAAGTGGAGCGCCCCTGAAGCCGTGCCGATTGGGCGCGGCCTGGGTCGGGCTCCACGGCGGTGTCCCCTAAGCTGGTTCGACCGGCCCGGCCGCCTGGGCCTCCCGATCGCTGCATTCGAGGTTCTGACCGGACAGCGTGGCCCGGTGCCTCTGCCGAGGAAGGTGCGCACCCCCATGTGCGGGATCATCGCCGTCGTCCGCCGACCATCCCAACGCCAGCCCCCGAACGGGGGCGACATCACCGGCGTCCTGGCCGACGCCCACCGGGAGCTGGTCGACCTGGCCGGCTCCCTGCCCGAGCCGCGCCGACTGGATCAGGTGTCGACCGCGCTCGCCGAGGTGGATCGGCTCCTGCGGGGCGCGCCGGGCATGGCTGCCCTGGCCGGCGATCCAGCGCTCACGAGCGAGATCACCCATCTGGTCCGGGTGCTCGACGGCGACGTGTCGTCCATCGAGGCCGCCCTCGATTCGCTCGAGGCCGACCTCGCCCTCCTGGGCGGCGACGCCGGCATCGAGGCGGTCAACGCCGCGCTCGTGGACCTCAAGGACGCGGTGTGGGCCATCGAGCACGACCGGGTGCGAACTGCGGTCGAGGTGCGAGGGCTGGCCGGTGCCGAATCCTCGCCGGACGCCCTGCGCAGCTACCTGTCCATCCAGGAAGCGCTCTCGGCGCTGGATCGACTGGAGGTGCGGGGGCGGGACTCGGCCGGGCTGCACGTGCTGGTGCGCGGCCATCAGCTGGACCTGGGCGCCGGCGCGGTGGCGGCCGAGCTGGCCGCCCGCGGAGCGTGACCCCCTGTTCGGCAGCGGTGCGGTCCAGGTGGCCGACGGCCATCTGGGGTTCGTCTACAAGGCGGCCGCCGAGATCGGCGAGCTGGGGGACAACACCCGGGCTCTGCGCCAGGCCATCGCCGGCGACGATCTGCTGCGACGGGCATTGCAGGCCCCGACCGCGCAGGCCGCGGTGTTGGGCCACACCCGCTGGGCCAGCGTGGGGATCATCTCCCAGGCCAACGCCCACCCGCTCAATTCCGAGGAGTTGTCCGCGGGGTCGACCGACGGGCCCGTCGACGCCCCGCACGCCGATGGGGCCGCGCCCTACCTGACCGCGGTGCTCAACGGTGACGTCGACAACTTCGCCGATCTCAAGGCCACCGAGGTGCTGCGCATCCCGGTCGAGATCACCACCGATGCCAAGGTCATCCCCACCCTCACGTCCCGCCACCTGCGAGGCGGGTGCGATCTGGTCGAGGCCTTCCGCCGCGCTGTGTCGACGCGCTGGAGGGATCGGTGGCCATCGGGGCCTGCTCGGCCTCCGATCCCGACGACCTCCTGTTGGCCCTGCGGGGCAGCGGCCAGGCCATCTACGTGGGGCTGGCCGAGGATGCCTTCATCGTGGCGTCGGAGCCCTACGGCGTGGTCGAGGAGGCCGATGCCTACCTGCGCCTCGACGGCGAGACGCCCGCCGACCCCACCAACCCGAACGCCACCCGGGGTCAGCTGGTCCGCCTGCGGGGCGCCCTGGCCGGCACAGTCGAGGGCATCGAGCGCCTGGCCTATGACGGTACGCCGCTGCCGGTCAGCTCCGACGAGCTGGCCACCGCCCAGATCACCACCCGCGACATCGACCGGGGCGACGCCCCCCACTTCCTGCTCAAGGAGATCTCCGAGGCTCCGGCTTCGTTCCGCAAGACGCTTCGGGGGCGGGTGGTCGAGCGCGACGGCCACCTCCAGGTGCTGGTGGGCGAGGACACCCTGCCCGACGATCTGCGCCAGGACCTGCGCGCCGGGCGCATCCGCCGCATGCTCGTGATCGGCCAGGGCACGGCCGCGGTGGCCGGCCAGAGCCTGGCCGCGGTGCTGCGGGCCGCGGTGGCTGGCGACCGCATCGAGGCCAGGGCCGTGTTGGCCACCGAGCTGTCCGGATTCGAGCTGGCCGCGGACCTGTCCGACACCCTGGTGGTGGCCATCAGCCAGTCGGGCACCACCACCGACACGAACCGAACGGTCGACCTGGTGCGGGCCCGGGGCGGTCGGGTGGTGGCGGTGGTCAACCGGCGCGGCAGCGACCTCACCGACAAGGCCGACGGGGTCCTCTACACCTCCGACGGGCGTGACATCGAGATGAGCGTGGCCTCCACCAAGGCCTTCTACGCCCAGATCGCGGCCGGCTTCGTGCTCGGTCTGGCCTTGGCCGATGAGGTCGGCCTCGACCCGAGCTATCCGGTCGACGCCGTGCTGGGCGCGCTGCGGGACCTGCCCGACCAGATGTGCCGGACCCTCGCGTTGCGCCCGGTCATCGCCGAGGCCGCGGCCAGCCTGGCCCCCAGCCGCCGCTACTGGGCGGTGGTGGGCAACGGGTCGAATCGCATCGCAGCCAACGAGGTGCGGATCAAGGCGTCGGAGCTCTGCTACAAGTCCATCGCCTGCGACGCCACCGAGGACAAGAAGCACATCGACCTGTCGTCCGAGCCGCTCATCCTGGTGTGCGCCGCGGGCCTCACCGGCTCCACCGCCGACGACGTGGCCAAGGAGATCGCCATCTACCGGGCCCACAAGGCGGCGCCGGTGGTCATCGCCACCGAGGGCGAGGAGCGCTTCTCGGCCGCTATGCAGGCGGTGCTGGTGCCGGCCACCCACCCCGTCCTGGCCTTTGTGCTTTCGGCCATGGCCGGCCACCTGTTCAGCTACGAGGCCGCCTTGGCCATCGACGCCCAGGCCCGACCCCTTCGAGAGGCTCGGGCCGCTATCGAGTCGGTTGTGTCGGCCGCGGGTCGGGTCGCGCCGGCGAGCGACCGGGGCGACGTACTGGACCGTCTGGCTCCCACCCTCGAGCCCGTGGTGGCTCGTTTCTTCGACGTGCTCCGGGCCGGCGACTACGACGGACATCTCGAGGCCAGCACCGCGGTGCGGCTCGGCTCGCAGCTGCGCTATGCCCTGGGCGTCCTACCCCTCGAGGCGTACCAGGTGGAGCACGGCAGAGTGGGCACCCCGAGCGTGGTGGTGGAGGATCTCACGGCCTCGCTGACGCGTGCCATCGAGGAGCTGACACGGCCCATCGACGCCATCAAGCATCAGGCCAAGACCGTCACGGTGGGGATCTCGCGCAGCGACGAGAGCCTGTTGCAGGTGCCCTTGGTGGCGGCCGTGCTCGGCACGGGCGTGGCCCGCGACCAGCTCACCTACGGTTCGTTGCGGGCGTTGGCCACGCTCGACCCGGCGGTGGTCGAGGTGCTGGGCTACACGCGCTACCGCATCGAGGGCCGGGTCGACGACGAGCAGATGCCGGCCTCGGCGGTGGTGATCGATCGGGGCGGCATCTCCCGTGAGCTGGTCAGCCGGACCGACTCCCAACCCGAGCTCGTGGGCACCAAGCACCGGGTGGCCACCCAGCGGTTGGTCACCGTGGCCCGTGGGCGTCGCGATGGGCGCACCCTGGTCATCGTTCCGGAGGTCAAGGACAAGCAGGCCACCGGCCTGACCCTGTTGCACCTGCAGTTCCGCGACCGCCTCGAGCCATCGACCATGCGGGCCGTGCTGTCGGGCTACCAGGGGAGGTTCTCGGCCCTCAAGGACGCGGTGACCGAGACCGAGCCCACCTTCCGCGAGGACTTGCTGGGCGCGGTGGCCGTCATCGACCTGCTGACCGAGCCGGTCAACGTGTTGGCCGACCGCTGGCGGTCCGGCCCGCGATGACGGTCCGGTGATGGCAGACGACCCGGCGCTGGCGGGGGTGGCCAACCTGGTCGGGATCGGCGCCGACCTGGTCGACCTGGATCGCTTCCGGGTCGTGCTGGCCCGCACGCCGGCCGTCGCCACCCGGCTCTTCACCGACGGCGAGCAGGCCTACGCCCAGGCTCAGCACGACCCCACCGAGCGCTTCGGGGCCCGGTTCGCAGCCAAGGAGGCCACCATGAAGGCCCTCGGCGTGGGCCTCGGCGAGGTCCGTTTCCAGGATCTGGAGGTGCGCCGACTCGAGTCGGGTGAGCCCCAGCTGGCGCTGCACGGCGCCGCGGCCCGCCTGGCTGCCGAGCGGGGCATCACCGCCTGGCGGATCACCCTCAGCCACACCGCGCACCTGGCCCAGGCCATCGTGGTGGCCCTGGGGTCGACGCCGGGATGAGCTGCCATGAGCCCGAGATGAGGCCGGCATGATCCCGGTCCTGACCCCCGAGGAGATGGGCGCGGTGGACCGCGCCGCGCCCGAACCCGTCGAGGTGCTCATCGGTCGGGCCGGAGCGGCGGTGGCCCGCGCCGCCGGTCGTCCTGCTGGGCGGCACCTACGGACGCCGGGTGGTGGTCGTGGCCGGCAGGGGCAACAACGGCAACGACGGCCGGGAGGCGGCGCGACGGCTCCGCTGCCGGGGGGTCAGGGTCGAGGTGGTCGATGCCGGCTCGGTGGACCGGCTTCCGGCCTGCGACCTGGTGGTGGACGGCGCCTACGGCACCGGGTTCCGCGGCACCTACGCCTGGCCGACGGCCAAGCGGGCCGACGGGGGGCCCGGTCGCGTGCCTGTGCTGGCCATCGACATCCCCAGCGGCGTCGACGGCGCCACGGGATCGGCTGGCCCGGACGTGGGTCGGGCTGACGCGACCCTCACCATGGCCGCGCTCAAGCCGGGCCTGTTGTTCGAACCGGGGGCCGGGCTGGCCGGCGACGTGGTCGTGGCCGACATCGGGCTCGACGTGTCCGCCGCCCGGGTGCACCTGGTGGAGGACGCCGATGTGGCCGCCTGGTGGCCGAGCCGATCGGCCACCAGCCACAAGTGGCAGGCCGCGGTGTGGGTGGTGGCGGGTGCTCCGGGCATGGGCGGCGCGGCCGCGCTGGCCTGCGGCGGGGCTCAGCGCGCCGGTGCCGGCTATGTCCGCCTGTCGAGCCCGGGGAGCCTCGAGGGCGTCGACGCCCCGGTCGAGGTGGTGCAACACGAGCTGGCCCCAACCGAATGGGCGTCGGCGGTGCTCGACGGCCTCGACCGGTTCGGTGCTCTGGTCATCGGCAACGGCTTGGGCACCGACGGTGCCACCCGCGACCAGATCCGGGCCGTGCTGGCCGCTCCCGACCAGGTGCGGGTGCCCACGGTGGTGGACGCCGACGGACTGACCGCCCTGGGGCCGGCGGCCGCCGGCCTGGTCGGGCCCCGAACCATCCTCACCCCCCACGATGGCGAGTTCGCCCGGCTCGATGGGGCCCCGCCCGGTGCTGATCGGCTCGGTGCGGCGCGAGGGCTGGCCGAGCGGCTGGGCTGCGTGGTGCTGCTCAAGGGCGGCCCGACCGTGGTGGCCGGCCCCGGTGGCGATGCGATGGTGGTGGCCACCGGCGACGCCCGACTGGCCACGGCGGGTACTGGCGACGTGCTGGCCGGCGTGATCGGCGCGCTGTGCGCCCGGGGTCTGGATCCCTGGCACGCGGCGGCCGCCGGAGCGTTCCTGCACGGCTCGGCTGCGGCTCTAGGCTGGCGTGACGGGTTCGTGGCCCGCGACCTGATCGAGCATCTGCCCCAGGCGATCGACCGGCTCGTCCGGCCTTCGGTGGTCTGAGCGCCCGCGACACCGACCCGCCTGCCCTTGCGACCAGGAGGCCCCATGGCTCTTCGCGACCTGCCCGTGCACGACGTCATGACCGTCGATGTCGTGGCCTTCGCGCCCGATCAGAACGTGACCGAGGCCATGAGCCAGCTGGTGACCCGGGGAGTGGACGCGGGACCCGTGATCGACGGTGGGACGGTGGTCGGGATGTTGTCCACCGGCGACCTGATCGTGGAGGAGGCCCGCGTGCACTTCCCGAGCGTGGTGAACTTCTTCGGCGTCAACGTGACCATGCCCTTCGAGCACCAGAAGCTCGATGACTCGGTGTCCAAGGCCTTGGGGGCCACGGTGGGGGAGGTCATGACCGCCGAGCCCCTGACCATCGGGGCCGATGCCAGCGTGGAGGACGCGGCCACCCTCATGCACGACAAGGAGGTCTCACGGCTGCCCGTGGTGGACAGCCGAGGTGCCCTGGTGGGGATCATCAGCCGCGGCGACATCGTCAAGGCCATCGTGCTCGGTACCGGCGAACCCGATACCGGCGAACCCGATACCGGGAAGGGTGATCCCGGGACCGACGCCTAGTCCACCCATGCGCGCCACCCGAGCCGAGGTCGATCTCGACGCGGTGGCCCACAACGTGCGCGCCCTGCGCGCCCTGGTGGCGCCGGCCGAGCTGTGCGCGGTGGTCAAGGCCGACGGCTACGGCCACGGCGCGGTGGCGGTGAGCGAGGCCGCCCTGGCTGCGGGTGCATCGTGGTTGGGGGTGGCCCTGGTGGAGGAGGGCGCGGTGTTGCGCCGCGACGGGGTCGACGCGCCCATCCTCCTGCTGTCCCAACCACGGGCCGCGGACATCGATGCTGCGGTCCGCCTGGATCTGCGCCTCACCGTGGACACTCCCGCCGGGGTGTCGGCCGTGGCTGCGGCCGCCGCCCGTCACGGCCGGGTGGCCCGGCTCCACCTCAAGGTCAACACCGGGATGAACCGCATGGGCGCGGCTCCCCACGAGGTGGTCGGGCTGGCCTCCGCCATCGCCGGCGACCCGCATCTGTCGCTCGAGGCGCTGTGGACCCACTGCGCGGTGGCCGACGAGCCCGCCAATCCGTTCACCGAGGTCCAGCTCGACCGGTTCGAGGAGGTGTGGGCCGACCTCGATCGGCGAGGGTTGGCCCCGCCGCTGCGCCACGCGGCCAACACCGCGGCGGGTGTGGATCGCCCGCGGAGTCGCTACGACCTGGTGCGGGCCGGCATCGGCATCTACGGCCTGTCGCCGTCGCCGGCCCTGGCCGGCCGGGTGGAGCTGGTGGCGTCGCTCACGCTGCGGGCGGAGGTGGCCATGGTCAAGCGGGTATCGGCCGGCGAGAGCATCTCCTACGGCCAGGCCCACACCTTCGCCCGGGACGCCAATGTGGTCACGGTGCCCATCGGCTACGCCGACGGCGTGGCCCGGCGGCTGTCGTTCACCGGCGGTCAGGTCCTGATCGGCGGTCGTCGTCGCCCGATCGTGGGGGCCATCACCATGGACCAGCTCATGGCCGACTGTGGCGACGATCCCGTGGCTGTGGGCGACGAGGTGGTGCTCATCGGCCCCCAGGGCGACGAGATGATCGACGCCCAGGAGTGGGCCGACCGCCTCGACACCATCGGCTACGAGATCGTGTGCGGCATCGGTCCCCGGGTTCCCCGCCACTACCGACGCGCCGCAGCCGGCGCCGAGGGATCGCCGGCGGTGGTGTCGGCTCCACGCGCCGAGCCCGATCCCGCGGCCGGAGCGTCCGGATGAGGGCAGTACCCTCTCCGGGTGGGCATCCCGCTCGAAGAGCTCGCCGTCGAGGCCAGCACGTGCACCCGGTGCACGCTCGCCGCGGGGCGCACCCAGGTGGTGTTCGGCGTGGGCGACCCCGATGCCGACCTGCTGTTCGTGGGAGAGGGACCGGGTGCCGAGGAGGATCGCCAGGGCCTGCCGTTCGTGGGGCGGTCGGGCCAGCTGCTGGACCGGCTCATGCTCGAGGAGATGGGGTTGACCCGCGACCGGGCGTACATCGCCAACGTGGTCAAGTGCCGGCCGCCGGACAACCGTGATCCGCTCCCGCCCGAGATCGAGGCCTGCCGGCCCTATCTGCAGCGCCAGATCGAGCTCATCGATCCCAAGGTGGTGGTGACCTTGGGCAAGTTCGCGGGGCAGCTCCTGTTGGAGTCCAAGGTGGGGATCACCAAGCTGCGCGGCCAGCAGTACCCCTTCGGACGGGCGGTGCTGATCCCGACCCTCCACCCGGCCTACGCCCTGCGGGGCGGCGCCGAACCGATGGCTCACATGCGGGCCGACTTCGTGCGGGCCAAGCTGGCGCTGGCGTCGGCCAGGGCGGCCTCGTGACGCTCATGGCGCGGTCGCGATCGGCGACCGACACCCAGGCCATGGCTGGAGCGTTGGCCGAGCTGGTGCGTCCGGGGGACGTGATCCTGCTCGCCGGTGAGCTGGGCGCAGGCAAGACCGCCTTCACGCAGGGTCTGGGCCGAGCGCTCGGGGTGGTCGAGCCCATCACCAGCCCGACCTTCACGCTGGCCAGCCACTACGTGGGTCGGCTCGAGCTCAACCACGTGGACGTCTACCGCCTCGAGCAGCTGGCGGAGGTGCTCGACGTGGGGCTGCCGGAGATGCTCGACGACGGCGGGGTCACGGTGGTCGAGTGGGGCGATGCCATCGTCAGCGCGCTGCCGGCCGACTACCTGGTCATCCGCATGACCTACGGCGACGGGCTCGACGACCGCAGTCTGGAGCTCGAGCTGATCGGGCCGCGCTGGTCGGCGCGCCGGCGCGCCCTCTCCCTGGCCCTGGCCGCCTGGCTGGTCCCGTGCTGATCCTGGGGATCGATACGGCCACGGTCCAGGTGAGTTGCGCGGTCGGCGGGCACGAGGGCGTGCTGGCCTCGACGCTTTCGGCCCGGGGCAAGCGCCATGCCGAGACGCTCACGCCTGCGGTCCAGTTCTCCTGCCAGCAGGCCCGCATCGCCTTGACCGAGATCAGCGTGGTGGCCGTCGATCTCGGGCCAGGTCTCTACACCGGGTTGCGGGTGGGAGTGGCCTCGGCCAAGGCCATGGCCCACGCGCTGCGCGTGCCCATGATCGGGGTGCCCAGCCTCGACCTGCTGGCCTTTCCGGTGCGGTTCACGTCCAAGCTGATCGTGGCCGCTCTCGACGCCCGGCGCGGCGAGCTCTTCTATGCCTTCTACCGGCAGGTGCCGGGCGGTGTGCAGCGGCTCGGGGAGCACCGGGTGGGCACGGCCGACGACCTGGCCAGCGAACTGCTGGCGTCGGGTGAGGAGTGCCTGCTGGTGGGCGACGGCGCCATCCGCTACCGAGAGGTGTTCGACGGTCTCAACAAGGTCGACATCGTGGGCGAGGAGCTGGCCTACCCGTCGGCCTCGTCGCTGGTCATGCTGGCTCACGCCCAGGCGCTGCGAGAGCAGTGGGTGAAGCCGTGGGAGCTCACACCGCTGTACCTGCGCAAGCCCGACGCCGAGATCAACTGGTCGACCCGGGAGGGCGGATGACCGGTCCCCCCGGCGTTGTCGGGCCGGCTCCCGAGGTCCTGATCACGCCCATGCGGCGCCGGCACCTGCGGGGAGTGCTGCGCATCGAGAGCCAGACCCAGGTCCGGGGCTGGTCGCTCGGCCTGTTCCTGGGAGAGCTGGCCCGCCCGGAGGACCGGTGCTACCTGGTGGCCAAGGCGGGTACGCAGGTGGTCGGATTCGGCGGGATGCTCTTCATCGGCACCGACGGGCACGTGACCACGCTGTCGGTCGATCCGGCGTGGCGCCGGTTGGGCATCGCCACCCGGGTGCTGACGGCGCTGTGCCGCGAGGCCGTCGACGTGGGCATCACCGCCGTCACCCTCGAGGTCCGGGCCCACAACCTTGAGGCCCAGGCCCTCTACCGGGCCTTCGGGTTCGCGCCCGCCGGGGTGCGTCGCAACTACTACGCCGAGACGGGTGAAGATGCCATGGTCATGTGGGTCCACGAGGTCGATCAGGCCGACTACGGCCGTCGTCTCGACGCGCTCGAGTCACGAGCCGCCTGCGCGGCCCGGGTCGAAGGTCTCGATGCCAACCTGACCGGTCCTCCGGTCGGCAAGCCTCCCGCCGGGCGCCTCGGGATGGCGCGGTGAGCGGGACCCGGGTGCTGGGCATCGAGACCTCGTGTGACGAGACGGCCGCGGCGGTGGTGGTCGATGCCCGCCACGTGCTGTCGTCGGTGGTCAGCAGCCAGGTGGAGCTGCACGCCCGCTTCGGCGGGGTCGTCCCCGAGATCGCCAGCCGGGCCCATGTGGAATCCCTGACGCCGGTGGTGGCCCGCGCCCTGGTCGAGGCCGGGATCAGCGACGATCACGTCGACGCGGTGGGCGCCACCGTCGGCCCCGGGTTGGTGGGGGCCCTGCTGGTGGGGTTGAGCGCGGCCAAGGCGCTCGCCCTGGTGTGGGACGTGCCCTTCGTGGCGGTCAACCACCTCGAGGCTCACCTGTACGCCGCCCTGCTCGAAGAGCCGGACCTGGAGCTGCCCATCGTGGTGCTGCTGGTGTCTGGCGGCCACACGCTGCTCATCTTGATGGAGGGCCACGGCCGGTATCGCCTGCTCGGCTCGACCATCGACGATGCGGCCGGCGAGGCCTTCGACAAGGTGGCGCGCTATCTGGGACTGGGCTACCCGGGTGGTCCGGCCATCGACCAGATCGCCGTGCAAGGCGACCCCGAGGCCATCGCCTTCCCTCGCGCCATCCTGGCCGAGGGCTACGACTTCTCCTTCAGCGGGCTCAAGACCGCGGTGGTCAACCACGTGCGCCGTCACCCCGACGTGGCCAGCCCCGACGTGGCCGCGTCGTTCCAGGAGGCGGTGGTCGACGTGCTGGTCACCAAGGCCCGGCGCGCCGCCGCGGCCCACGGGGCCAAGGGCTTGGCCCTGGCCGGCGGCGTGGCCGCCAACTCCGCGCTGCGCGCCCGGGTGCTCGACGCCTGCCTGGCTGACGGCCTGCACCCGTTCCTGCCCAGCCACGCCATGTGCACCGACAACGCGGCCATGGTGGCGGCCGCCGCGTGGTGGCGCTTGCAGTCCGACGGACCATCGCCCCTCGACACGGGGGCCACTCCCGGGCTGCGCCTGCCCGTCCTCGACTGAGGCGGCCGGCGAGGCGGGAGGCCCGCGGGTGGGGTCCCCGCCTGCTGGACGCGGTGGCGGTGGCCGGAGCCGGCGCTGGCGGTAGCCGGTAAGGCGGTTGCTATCGGGTCTGGGGGCTCAGCATCGCCGCATTGCGTCAGCGATCAGGTCGAGCAGTCTTTGGCGCCCCTGCTCGTTGGGTGCGGTTGATCGGCTGTACCGAAGTAGGTCGGCCGGTAGGCCGCCTGCCAGTCGGCAAGGTGGGCGAAGTGGCTCCGCTCGTAGGCGTCGACCACCCGGACCGCGGCCGGGTCCCAGGATGGGTTGTGGTCGTCGGGTACGACGAAGATCGTGGACGTCGAGGCCGGGAACTCGTCGGCAAGGCGTTGCAGCCGGCCTGTCACCTCGCGTGACAGGTAGTCCGGCGTGACCGTGCCACAGACTGAGCGGATGGGTGCGCTCGCGCACAGTGCGTCGTTGGTGCCCAACTCGATCACCTCGAAGTCAGGCGTTGCTCGTGGGGCGGTGGCCACTCGGGCAGCTTCGGCATAGGTCGTGGTCACCACTTGACATGTATCGGTGGTTCGGGTTGCCGTACCTGGGGCGAGAGGCGTATCGTTAGCACTCGCACCGTGAGAGTGCTAACGACCGCAGAAGACCCGTAGACGGAGAGTTCACACATGGCCATTCAGCCCCTCGACGATCGGATCGTCGTCAAGCCCGGCGAGTCCGAGGAGACCACCGCCAGCGGCCTGGTCATCCCCGACACCGCCAAGGAGAAGCCCCAGCAGGGCGAGGTCCTGGCCGTCGGCCCGGGTCGGCGCTCCGAGCAGACCGGCGAGATCATTCCCCTCGACGTCAAGGTGGGCGACACCGTCGTCTACAGCAAGTACGGCGGCACCGAGATCACCGTGGACGGCGACGACGTGCTGATCCTCACCGCCCGCGACGTCCTCGCCATCGTCAAGTAGGAGACCTCATGCCCAAGATCCTGAAGTTCGACGAGGACGCTCGGCGCGGCCTCGAGGCCGGCGTCAACAAGCTGGCCGACGCAGTCAAGGTGACCCTCGGCCCCAAGGGCCGCAACGTCGTCCTCGACAAGAAGTTCGGCGCCCCCACCATCACCAACGACGGGGTGTCCATCGCTCGGGAGATCGAGCTCGACGACCCGTTCGAGAACATGGGCGCCCAGCTGGTGAAGGAGGTGGCCACCAAGACCAACGACATCGCCGGCGACGGCACCACCACCGCCACCGTGCTGGCCCAGGCCCTGGTGCACGAGGGGCTGCGCAACGTGGCTGCCGGCGCCAACCCCCTGAGCCTCAAGCGGGGCATCGAGAAGGCCGTGGCCGCCGCCGTGGCCTCCATCGCCGAGCAGGCCAAGGAGATCGACGAGAAGTCCGAGATCGCCCAGGTGGCGTCCATCTCGGCCGCCGATCCTGCCATCGGTGAGGTCCTGGCCGACGCCATCGACAAGGTGGGCAAGGACGGCGTGGTCACCATCGAGGAGTCGAACACCTTCGGCATGGAGCTCGACTTCGTCGAGGGCATGCAGTTCGACAAGGGCTACCTGTCGCCGTACATGGTGACCGACCCCGAGCGCCAGGAAGCGGTGCTCGAGGATCCCTACATCCTGTTCATGAACTCGAAGATCACCTCGGTGCAGGACCTCCTGCCCGTGCTCGAGAAGGTCATGCAGGGCGGCAAGCCGCTCGTCATCGTGGCCGAGGACGTCGAGGGCGAGGCCCTGGCCACGCTGGTGGTGAACAAGATCCGCGGCACGTTCAACTCGGTGGCCGTCAAGGCCCCCGGCTTCGGTGAGCGCCGCAAGGCGATGCTGGCTGACATGGCCATCCTCACCGGCGGCCAGGTCATCTCCGAGGAGATCGGGCTCAAGCTCGAGAACACCACCCTCGACCTGCTCGGTCGGGCCCGCAAGGTGGTCGTCAACAAGGACGACACCACCATCGTCGAAGGTGCCGGTTCGGCCGACGACGTGAAGGGGCGCATCGCCCAGATCAAGCGCGAGATCGACGACACCGACTCCGACTGGGACCGCGAGAAGCTCCAGGAGCGGCTGGCCAAGCTGGCCGGCGGCGTGGCCGTGGTCAAGGTCGGCGCGGCCACCGAGGTCGAGCTCAAGGAGAAGAAGCACCGCATCGAAGATGCGCTGTCCGCCACGCGGGCCGCCATCGAGGAGGGCGTGGTCGCCGGTGGCGGCACCGCCCTGCTGCGGGCCCGGGCCGCGGTGACCAAGACGGTCGCCGAGCTCGAGGGTGACGAGGCCACCGGGGCACGCAGCGTCCACAAGGCGCTCGAGGCGCCGGCTCGGCTCATCGCCGACAACGCCGGCCTCGAGGGTGCCGTGGTGGTGCAGCGGGTCGAGGCCGAGTCCGGCTCGACCGGCCTCAACGCGGCCACGGGCGAGTTCGTCGACCTGCTCAAGGCCGGCGTCATCGATCCGGCCAAGGTGACCCGCGCCGCGCTGCAGAACGCGGCCTCCATCGCCGGTCTGCTGCTCACCACCGAGGTCCTCGTGGCCGACAAGCCCGAGGAAGAGGCCGCCGCCGGCATGCCCGCTGGTGGCATGGGTGGCATGGGCGGTATGGGCGGTATGGGCGGCATGATGTGATCAGACCCGGGCGCAGGTGCCCGGGTCGCCCATGACGTTCGAGACGGCCGGCCCTTCGGGGCCGGCCGTTCCGCGTCCGGTCGGCGGTCGGTATCCTCGGGCCATGGATCGACCACTGCCGGACCCGGCCAAGCTCCTCGCCTACTGGAACGAGTGGGAGACCGGCGAGACCACCCCCGGGCGGGTCATGGCCAACCTGAAGACGGCCGGGCTGCCCGAGCTGCTCGAGCAGTTGGTGGCCCAGCAGGTCCCGGCCGCGCCGGCTTGAGCGAGCGCGCCATCGCATTGTCGGGGGCTGGGCGTCGTCCCGGCGCCCAGGTCATCCCCCGCCCCCGGGACCGGCGGCCGGGCGGTCCGCCGCCGTGGATCGACCTGCCGCTCGACCAGCGCCGCCCCTCGGTCGCCGACGTGCGCGCCGCCCTGGCCGCGACTCGCTCGCCCCGTCGATCCGTCCTCGAAGGGACGGGCACGCGTCCGTCGGCGGTGTTGGCCGCCCTCTACGACGACGCCGAAGGCCTGGCCACGGTGGTGCTCACCCGGCGCTCGGCGCATCTTCGCTCGCATCGAGGTGAGGTCAGCTTCCCCGGTGGTGGGGTCGAGCCGGGCGACGCCGATCTGGTGGCTACGGCCACGCGTGAGGCCTTCGAGGAGGTGGGGCTCGAGCCGGCCACGGTCGAGATCATCGGGGAGATCGATCACCTCCAGACCGTCACCAGCCGCTCCTACATCGTGCCCTACGTCGGTGCGTTGGCCGGCCGACCCGAGCTGAGCCCCAGCCCGGCCGAGGTGGCGGCCATCCTGCACGTGAGTCTGGCCGAGCTGCTCGACCCAGCCATCTACCACCAGGAGCGATGGGGCCTGGCGCCGCTGGAGCACCCGATCTCGTTCTTCGAGCTCGACGGCGACACGGTGTGGGGGGCCACGGCGGCCATGTTGCGCAACCTGTTGGAACTGGTCACCCGCACCGCCGGTGGCCCCGCCCGCGACACCTTCTGACTGGCGCCGCCCTGACGATGCGGGTGGATGGTAGGACCGTGTGGCTACCAGCTGTCGTGGTGCACGACCGGGCTCAGGTCGCGGCGAGGACCAGGTCGGAAGTCGGTGCCCTTGGTGTGGGCCACCGGGACGAGCGCCCCCTGCATCACCGTCTCGGGCAGCCCGAGCAGCTCGGCCGCCTCCGCTTCCTGGATCAGGTGCAGGCTGGTCCAGCAGGTGCCAAGGCCCCGGGCCCGAGCGGCCAGGCAGAAGCTCCAGACCGCGGGGAACAACGACCCCCAGGTGGCAGCGTGGATGGCCACCGGTCCCTCGGTCACCCGACCCTCCACACACGGTATGAGGTGCACCGGAACCTCGGCCAGATGGTCGGCCAGGTAGCGGGCCGAGTCGATCACCCGGCGTTGGGTGGCCAGGTAGGCCGGATCGTCCTGGGGCATGCCGGCCATGGCCGCTTCGGGATCTCCGTAGAACAGATCGAAGCCCACCCGGTACAGCTCGGCCAGGCGGCGACGCTTGGCCGCATCGGTGACCACCACGAAGTGCCAGCCTTGGCCGTTCGACGCGGTGGGCGCCTGGGCCGCCATCTCCAGGCACTCCTGGATCAGCTCGGGCTCGACCGGCCGATCCAGGTCCAGGCGCTTGCGCACGGCTCGGGTAGTGGACAGCAGCTGGTCGGGATCGAGTTGGAGGAGCTGAGCCATGCCGGGACCCTATCGCTGCGCCCGATCCCGACCTCCGACCCACGGCGCCATCCGGGCCCGCTCCCCTGGTCAGCGTTCGATGGCGGCGGTGATGGCTAGCCTCGGCGGATGGGTGCGCCGCAGTGCTGGGGGGTCAGCGATCCGCCCGACCGGCGGGCGGACATGAAGGTGACGGCCCTCGACCAGGACTGGTCCGGGCTGGGCCTGGTGTGTCGAGAGGAGTTGCGATGAGCGTCACCCCCGCATCCGGGGAGCTGGATCCCGAGCGGTTCACCACCCACTGGAGCGAGGTCCGGGGCTTCCGCCAGGCATATGTCCGTGAGGGCGTCGGCGGCAAGCCCCTCCTGCTGGTGCATGGCTGGCCCGAGACCAAGCGCATCTGGTGGCGGGTGATCGAACCGTTGGCCGCCGCCGGCTTCGAGGTCATCGCCCCCGATCTGCGGGGGTTCGGCCAGAGCGATGTGGCCCTGGACGGGTTCGCCGACGTGGCCGCCTCCAGCCGCGATCTGCACGCACTGGTGCACGACGAGCTCGGCCACGAGCAGGTGGTGGCGGTGGGCGGCGATCTGGGCGGACCGATCATCCAGGACCTGGCGCTGCGCTTCGGGCCCTTCGTCGAGCGGATGGTGCTGTTCAACTCACCGCTGCCCTACGACAAGGCACAGATGGCTGGGATGCGCACCCGTCCGGCCAGTGCGCACGACTACTTCCTGCGCCAGGGGACCGACGCCGACGCGCTGGCCGCCGAGTTGGCCACACCGGACCAACGCCGCCGCTACATCGCCACCTTCTACTCGTCGCGCTTCTGGGCTCACCCCGGAGCCTTCGACGACGCCAGCATCGCCTTCCACGCCGAGCCGTTCGTCGACGGGGCCAAGCTGCGCTCGAGCTTCGGCGCCTACGAGTCGACCTTCTCCGAGGCGGCCCGGAGCGAGCCGGCCTTGATCGGCCACAACGCCGACACTCCCACGTTCATCCTGTTCGGGCCATCGGATCATGTGATCTATCCGGACTTCGACCTCATGGCCGCGTGCGTGTTCGACCGCCATGTCGGCCCGTTCCTCCTGCGTGACTGCGGGCACTTCGTCCCGTGGGAGGCCGCCCACGCCCTGGCATCGGCGGTGGAGGCATTCGCCTGCCGGCCGGGAGCTTGAAGGCGTAGGCCGCTAGGCCGGACTCGCTGGACCGGCGACACCCGGATGCCGAAGGCGTCCGGAGGGAGGCTCTGCCCGACCGGAGGACAAGGCGATCTGCCGGTGGCGCCAGGTGATGGTGCCGACCGGCGGTGGGTCGGCCGCCAGCGCGGCCAGGTCGTCGGCCAGGCGGTCCAGGTCGGCGGGATCGAGGGTTCCCCGGGCCCAGGGGTCGGTGCGCCACTGGGCGAGGTTCAGGCCGAAGAGCACAGCGATGCGGTCCACGTCGGGGGCGATGGGGACCACCTGGTCGTGGACCACCTGAGGCCCGCGTCGCGCCCTGGGCCAGCGCCCTGAGTCGGGCGCCCACCAGCAGGTCGTTGCCATGCGACCGCGACAGCTCGGTGACCAACGCCACATAGCGGTTGAGTACGGGGTGGGTGGTGTCGATGGACACGATCTCCTCGAGCAACAGCCGTCCGCCGGGGGCCAGTTGGGTGAGCCAACGATCGATCAGGATGGCCACGTCGGGGAGGTGGGCCAGCAGGTATCGGGCGAAGACGACCTGTCCCGAACCGACCCGACCGGCCGACCCGAGCGGCCAGGGCGCCCGGGTCACGTCGGCCTCCAGGAACGAGATCGGGGCGTCGGCCGGCTGCTCTACGCGGGCCCGGGCCACGAAGGCGGCCGACGCTTCCAGGCCGATGGTGCGGCGGGCACCCGTCCGCTCGGCCAGCAGGCGGGTGGTGTACCCCGGTCCGCAACCCAGGTCGATGGCCAGCTCGATCTGATCGGAGGGCTCTGGCCGGGCGGCGGCGTCCAGGAAGGCGGCGGTGGCGGGCTCGAACACCTCGGCCAACATGACCAGGCGGTCACCGGCGGCGGGCGTGTCGCCGTAGGGATAGGTGGCTTCGGCCATGCCCACCCATTCTGGCCATGAACATCCACGCGTGGCGGTGGAATTCCATCGCCAGAACCGTGGGGCAAGTAGATTTTCCACATGCCGCAGCTCGTGTTCGAAGGTGCCACCCAACAGGAGCTCGTGTCGCAGGTCCGGGCCTGGCTGGCGTCCCTCGAGGCCGACGACCAGGGTTTGATCTCGGTGACCCAGGCCATCGAGCAAGGCGCGGGCCTGACCAAGGACGCCATGCGCATCATCGCGTCGGCCGCGCCCAAGCCGATCGCCCAGAACGATGTGGTCCGACAGCTCACCGAGATGGGCTACAAGGTGACCGACGCCACCTCCAAGCGCCTGGTCGAAGGACTGGAGAGCATGGACGAGGTGACCGGCGGCGGCGTCCTCAGGCAGGTCACCGACCGGGGTCGCAGCGCGGCGTTCCAGATGAACGCGGCGGTGGCCAAGCAGATCCTCAAGTCCCTGGCCGGATGATGGCCAGGCGGCCCGGAGGGGCGCGCCCGGCTTGGTAGGCTGACCCTTTCACCGGGCCGGAGAGCGAGGGGCCGAGCGCTCCTCAGAAAAGGGGCAGTGCCGTGGCTGAGGTCGAGATCGGCATCGGCAAGTCGGGTCGCAGGGCGTACGGGTTCGATGACATCGCCATCGTGCCCAGCCGCCGCACCCGTGATCCCGAGGACGTCGACATCTCCTGGGAGATCGACGCCTTCACCTTCGAGCTGCCGCTGATGGGGTCGGCCATGGACGGGGTCATCAGCCCGACCACCGCCATCGAGATCGGGCGCCTGGGTGGCGTGGGCGTGCTCAACCTCGAGGGGTTGTGGACCCGCTACGAAGATCCCGACTCCATTCTCGACGAGATCGCCAAGCTGTCGCCCGAGAAGGCCACGTTGCGGATGCAGGACATCTACAGCGAACCGATCAAGCCCGAGCTGATCGGGCTTCGCATCCGCGAGATCAAGGATGCCGGTGTGGTGTCGTGCGCCTCGGTGACCCCCCAGCGCACCGACGCCTTCGCCCAGGCCATCATCGACGCGGAGCTGGACCTGCTCGTGATCCAGGGCACAGTGGTGTCGGCCGAGCACGTGTCCAAGTCCGTCGAGCCCCTGAACCTCAAGCGGTTCGTGCGCGAGCTGGACATGCCCGTCATCGTGGGCGGATGTGCCAGCTACCAGGCGGCGCTGCACCTGATGCGCACGGGCGCGGCCGGCATCCTGGTCGGGGTGGGCCCGGGCCACGCCTGCACCACTCGTGGCGTACTCGGCATCGGCGTACCCCAGGCCACCGCCATCGCCGACGCCCGGGCGGCCCGCATGCGCCATCTGGACGAGACCGGTGTCTACGTGCACGTGATCGCGGATGGTGGCATGGGCACCGGAGGCGACATCGCCAAGGCCATCGTGTGCGGTGCCGACGCCGTGATGATCGGTTCCCCGCTGGCCGCAGCCAGCGAAGCGCCGGGGCGCGGCTTCCACTGGGGCATGGCCACCTTCCATCCGACGCTGCCTCGCGGGGCCCGGGTCAAGACCACCACCCGGGGCACCCTCCAGGAGATCCTGGTTGGTCCAGCCCACGAGAACGACGGCCGGATGAACCTGTTCGGCGCACTGCGGACCTCGATGGCCACCTGCGGCTACGAATCGGTCAAGGAGTTCCAGAAGGCCGAGGTCATGGTCGCGCCGGCCCTGCAGACCGAGGGCAAGTCCCTGCAGCGGTCCCAGGGCGTGGGGATGGGTCACTGAAGCCGGGCTGATCGCCGGCTCGCCACCATCCCCGCCCACCACCGTCCCGCCGTGCCGGAGCCTCGCCCATGACCGATCCCACCGTCGACACCGTCCTGGTGATCGACCTCGGCGCCCAGTACGCACAGCTCATCGCCCGCCGGGTGCGCGAGGCCCACGTGTACAGCGAGATCGTGGCGCACACGACGACCGCGGCGGAGCTGGCTCGACGGGCCCCGGCCGGCATCATCCTGAGCGGCGGCCCGGCCTCGGTCCACGTCGAGGGCGCGCCGCGGATCGACCCGGGCATCTACGAACTGGGCATCCCCATCCTGGGTATCTGCTACGGCGCCCAGTTGCTGGCCGTCGAGTTGGGCGGGGAGGTGGCCAAGACCGGCCGTGGCGAGTACGGCCGTACCGAGCTGGTGCGATCCGACGCGGCGTCGCCGTGCCTTTTCGGGCCCGACCACGCCGATCACCACCCGGTGTGGATGAGCCACTTCGACACGATCATGTCCGCCCCCGACCAGGCGGTGATCACCGCCTCCACCCCCGACACGCCGGCGGCCGCGTTCGAAGATCCCGTGCGCAGGCGTTACGGCGTGCAGTTCCACCCCGAGGTGGTGCACACGGCGAACGGCCAGCTGCTGATCGAGCGCTTCGTCTACGACGCCTGCGGCTGTCAGCCTCGCTGGACCATGAGCTCGGTGATCGAGTCGTCCATCAGCACCATCAAGGCCCAGGTGGGCCAGGGCCGGGCCATCTGCGGCTTGTCCGGCGGCGTCGACTCGGCGGTGGCCGCCGCACTGGTCCACCGGGCCATCGGCGCCCAGCTCACGTGCGTGTTCGTGGACACCGGCCTGATGCGGGAGGGCGAGGGCGATCAGGTGGTGGAGACCTTCCAACGCCACCAGGGGATCGAGCTGATCCACGTCCGGGCCGCCGACCGCTTCTTCGAGCGCCTGGAAGGGGTGGTCGACCCCGAGGAGAAGCGCAAGGCCATCGGTGAGCTGTTCATCCGGATCTTCGAGGACTCGGCCGGCGGCCTGTCCGACGCCCGCTTCCTGGTGCAGGGCACGCTCTATCCCGACGTGATCGAGTCCGGCACCAGCCAGGCGGCCAAGATCAAGAGCCATCACAACGTGGGCGGGCTGCCCGAAGACATGAACTTCGAGCTGGTCGAGCCGCTACGTGGGCTCTTCAAGGACGAGGTGCGCGAGCTGGGCCGCGAGTTGGGTCTGCCCGACGAGATCGTGTGGCGCCAACCTTTCCCCGGGCCGGGCCTGGGGGTGCGCATCATCGGCGAGGTGACCCCCGACAAGGTGGCCATGCTGCAACGGGCCGACGCCATCGTGCGCGAGGAGCTCCGCCTGGCCGGACTCGAGCGCGAGATCTGGCAGGCCTTCGCGGTGCTGCCCGACATCCGCTCGGTCGGGGTCATGGGCGACGAGCGCACCTACGGCCATCCCGTGATCATCCGGGCCGTGACCAGCGAGGATGCCATGACCGCGGACTGGGCCCGCCTGCCCTACGAACTGCTGGAACGGCTGTCGAGCCGGATCATCAACGAGGTGGCCGGGGTCAACCGAGTGGCCTACGACATCACCTCCAAGCCGCCCGGCACCATCGAGTGGGAGTAGCCGTGAGCCGGTTTTTCGGGCCGCAACCACCGACGCGCTGAAGTTCGGCGCCGGTTTGGCCGAAGAAGAGGTCTGGTCATGGCCTCGGCCAGGGCCTACCATCGTTGTCTAGGGGCCGGGGACGAACAGTCGTTCGTCGCCGGGGTGCGGAGAATCCCAGCTGTCCGGACAGGAGCGCGTCTGGTGAGGTTCTCAGCACGTCGAGTGATGATGACGCTGGCCGTCATGGCCGTCGTGCTGCCCGTGTTGGGCGTAGCCGCCTCACCTGCCCCGGCCGACGCGATCTCCGACAAGCGAGCCCAGGCGGTCCAGATCGCCCAGAAGCTCGATCAGCTGAGCACCCAGATCGATCAGCTCGGCCAGCGCTACGACGCCGCCCAACAGCAGCTGAGCACGGTGAACGACGAGATCGCCACCGCGGCCAAGCAGGTGGCGGCGTCGAACCACCAGTTGGGCGTGGCCCGCCAGCAGCTGGCTGGCTATGCCGTGCAGGCCTATGTCCAGGGCGGCGAGAGCGCCTTGCCCGACATCCTGCTCACCGGCGACGGCAACGACGCCGTGCGCCAGCTCGAGTACCTCAAGGCCGCCTCGGGCAACCGGGACGACCTGATCGACCAGGTGCGGGCCGCCCAGTTCGCCACCAACGCCAAGCTGGCCACCCTGGACGCGGCCCGCAGCTCGGCTCGCGCCCTGCAGGACAAGCTGACCAGCGAGAAGAACCAGGCCACGACGGCCATGAGCCAGCAGCAGGCGTTGCAGGCCACCGTCACCGGCCAGTTGGCCGATCTGGTGGCCCAGGCCCAGGCCGCCCAGGCAGCCGCCGCCGAGGCCGCGGCCAAGGCCCGGATGGCCCAGCAGCAGTCCCCGCCGACGACCGCCCCCAGGCCCCCGGGGTCGCCTGGGGGAACCGCTCCCACCACCGTCGGAGGCCATCCGGGATCGCCCCCCACCACCACTGCCAGTCCGACCACCACCGATCCTGGCGGTAGCGGTGGTGGTCCGGTCGTTCCCATCTACGTCCCGCCCGGCACGCCTCCGCCCGTGCTACCGGGCGCGGCCACTGCCATCGCCGTGGCCCGGCGCTACCTGGGCACGCCCTACCAGTGGGGCGGTGCGTCGCCCGCCACCGGCTTCGACTGCTCAGGTCTGGTCCAGTACTCGTTCGGTCAGGCCGGCATCAGGTTGCCCCGGGTGGCCGACGCCCAGGCCGCCGCCACCCGCCACGTCACTTATGCCCAGGCCCTGCCGGGCGACCTGGTCTTCTTCGACTCGCCCGACATCGGTCACGTGGGCATCTACCTGGGTGGCGGGATGATGATCGACGCCCCCCACACCGGTGCGGTGATCCGGATCGAGAGCATCTGGTGGCCCACCCTGGTCGGCTTCGGCCGGGTGGTCTGAACGACCACCTATCCCGTGGACGAGTCGGCGGGACAGGTCCAGCGTGATCAGATCGACTCGGACACGGCGCCCGGCGTGCCGGCCGGGGATCGTCCGACCGAGGTCTGCTCTCGCGCGGGAGCCGTTCCCGGCTGGCCCCGATTCGTCCCCGGCTGACCTGCCCCTGCTGGCGGTCACCATCGTGTTGCTGGCCACGCCCAAGGCGGCCAGCACTTGTCAGGCGCCGGCCAGATGGGCCACCACGGGCGCCATGATGTCGAGCGCGTCGAGGCCCACCCCCACGTAGGAGATGCCGAAGCGCTCGCGCCGCGCCTGGCACTGCTCGATGATCTCCTCGGTCGTGCCGACCAGCGCGTAGGGCGACTCGAGTGCCTCATCCGGTGTGACCCCCATGCTCGGACCCACCGCCTCGGCCACCGCCCGGCGATCGTCGGAGAGCATGGTCAGGTGGACCCGCACCTGGAGCTCGATCTGGTCGAACCGCGCGCCGGCCGCCTCGCGCACCCACGCCACCTTGTCCAGGGTCGCCCGGTCCGTGGCGGAGGGTCCGGCGCGCTCGTCGATGCGACCGGCGGGCAGCGCGATGTTGAGGCCCACGATGTCGGCCGATCTCCCGGCCAGGCTCAGCACCCGACGACCGCCGCCCCCGATGAGGATCGGAGGCCGCGGCGACTGGACGGGCTTGGGCCAGCCCTCGAGCCCCTGGATCCGGTAGTGGTGGCCCGAGAAGGTGACCGGTCCCTCGTCCCAGAGGCCGGTGATGATCTCCAGCGCCTCGCCCAGGCGCTCGATGCGGGCGCCCGGCGGATCCATGGTCAGACCGGCCTGCTGGTAGTCGGTGGCCATCCAGCCGGCGCCCACGCCGAGCTCGAGGCGTCCACCGGAGAGCCGATCGATCGTGGCCGCTTCCTTGGCCAGCAGGACGGGGTGGCGGTAGTCGTTGCAGTAGGTGAGCGAGCCGATGCGAAGCTCAGAGGTGGCGTCGGCGGCCGCCATGAGTGCGGGGGTCAGGGCCAACTGATCGTCGAGGTGATCCGACACGGTGAGGGTGGCATAGCCCAGATCCTCGATCTTGCGAGCCAGGTTGAGCCAGGTGGTGCCCGGCGGGGGCGCCGCGGCCTGGAGTCCGAATCGGAACGGCTTGGTGGCCGACACCCTTCCTCCTCCCGTCGGGCGAGCTCGTCGCGTGGCGGGGCCGCCGGATCGACCGTGGTGGCCAGGGCCCCTGGTAGGTGGACGGGGCGAAAACTAGCCTCCCGCCCGTGACCGATCCCCTGCAGGACTTCGAGCGTTCGACCTTCACCCACGACGGCAAGACCCGCGACGTGTACGAGATGGGTGACGGCCCGGCCGTGATCGTCATGGCCGAGATCCCCGGGATCACGCCCAAGGTGGCGGACTTCGCCCGCCGGGTGGCCGACATCGGCTGCACCGTGGTGCTCCCCCGCCTGTTCGGCGAGGCCGGAGCCAAGCCGACCCGGGCCGGCATCATCCGGACGATCGGTCCGGCGTGCGTGTCCAAGGAGTTCGCCGCCTTCGCGGCCAACCGCACCGCGCCCGTGACGGTGTGGCTGCGGGCCCTGGCCGCCGATGCCCACCAGCGCTGCGGCGGCCCCGGCGTCGGCGCGCTCGGCATGTGCTTCACCGGCGGGTTCGCCCTGGGGATGATGGTGGACGACCGGCTGATCGCGCCCGTGCTGAGCCAGCCGTCGTTGCCCCTGCCCATCTCGGCCAAGAACCGTCGCGGGCTCCAGCTGAGCGACCCGGACCTGGCCCGGGTCAAGGCCCGGGCCGCCGACGGGGTGTGCGTGCTGGGCCTGCGCTTCACCCGTGACGTGGCTGTGGACGCCTCGCGCTTCGAGCACCTGCGCCAGGAGCTGGGGGACAACTTCATCGGCGTCGAGATCGACTCGTCGCCGGGCAACCCGTGGGGGTTCCCCAAGAACGCGCACTCGGTGCTGACCGAGCACCTGGTGGACGAGCCGGGCAACCCCACCCACGACGCCCTGAACCAGGTGTTGGACTTCTTCCGCACCCGCCTGGTCGAGCCGGCCGCCACCTGACCCGGGGCTCGCCGAGAAGCGTCACAGGGGGCCAGTAGCATCGAAGGGTCATGACACCTGGATCCGACGCCGCCAGCTTGTTCGACGCGGCCGGCCAGAACCCCTCGGCCGCGGCGCTCGGTGACTCGTCGGGCCGCGAACGAGGCGCTGACGACGCCGGCGATCCGACGGTGGTGGCCGGTTCACCGCCGGTGGACCAGGACGAGCCGCTACCCGACTACGAGCCTGATGGCCCCGAGGTCGACGATCGGCCCGGTGGTGGGTCGTGGGCCTCCCGCCCCGATCCGACCGAGGGCTTGAACCCGGTCCAGCTCGAGGCCGTCACCCATGTCGACGGGCCGTTGCTGGTGGTGGCCGGGGCCGGGTCGGGCAAGACCCGGGTCCTGACCCATCGCATCGCCCACCTCATCCGCAACGAGGGCGTCTCGCCCTTCGAGATCCTGGCCATCACCTTCACCAACAAGGCCGCCGACGAGATGAAGCACCGGGTGGCGGCCCTGGTCGGGCCGGTGGCCGAGAAGATGTGGGTGTCGACCTTCCACTCGGCCTGCGTGCGCATCCTGCGCCGCGACGGCAAGGCGCTGGGCTTCCCGTCCTCGTTCACCATCTACGACCAGGCCGACGCCGTGCGCCTGACCGGCTACGTGGTGCGCGACCTCAACCTCGACTCCAAGCGGTTCCCGCCCCGGTCGGTGCACGCCACCATCAGCGCGGCCAAGAACGACGGCATCGACGTCGATGCCTACGCGGACCGGGCCCAGGTCATCTTCGAGCGCAAGATCGCCGAGGTGTACCGCGAGTACCAGGCCCGCCTCCAACGGGCCGGCGCCATGGACTTCGACGACCTTCTGGGCAACGTGGTGCGACCTGTTCCGTGAGCACCCCGAGGTGCTCGACCACTACCGCCGTCGGTTCCGCCACGTGTTGGTGGACGAATACCAGGACACCAACCACGTCCAGAACGAACTGGTGCTCCAGCTCACCTCCGAGCACCGCAACGTCTGCGTGGTGGGCGACTCCGATCAGTGCCTGCCGCCCGGAACCATGATCTCGACGCCGACCGGCTCGGTTCCGATCGAATCGGTGGCCGTCGGTGACGACGTGCTCGGCACGGTCGGGAGAGCCGAGGCCGTTGCCGGTCGCGTCACCGCGGTCAAGCGAGGCCGCGCTGACGGACCACTCGTCTCGGCTCAGCTGAGCGGGCGGATCGTTCGAGGTACGCCTCATCACATCGTGCCCGCTCGCATCGGCTGCCGAACCCGACCGATGGTTCGTCTACCTCATGTGGCGGGGTGATCGGGGCTATCGCATCGGGCAGACCCAGAGTCGCGCGTCGTGACAGCCGGGGCGCTCAGCAGCTGGGGTTCGTCGTGCGATGCGGTCAGGAGCACGCGGACAAGCTGTGGATCCTGCGGGTCTGTGAGACGGCGGCCGATGCTTCCTTCTGGGAGGCGCTCCTGGCGGCCCGTTACGGGCTACCTACCGCCTGCTTCCAGGCGGTAGGGCGAGATCGCATGGCCCTCGATGATGAGGGACTGGCTCGACTCTACGACGACCTTGACACCGAGACAGCCGCCAAGAGCCTGATGGACGACCTCTATCTGCACCCTGACTTTCCCCACCATCGATCTCAGGGTGGAGGCGGTCGGCAGGTGCTGAACCTCACGATGTTCTCGGATGCCCAGGCGAACGCGAGCCACCACCGCATCCAGTGGTCATCCAATCGGGTCGAGGTAGCGGACCGCCTGTCTCAGGCCGGCCTCGCGGTCCGGGCGGGAACGCTTCCCGGCACCTTCCGGTTCGAGACGTCGTGCCAGGAGTATGCCGATGCGGTTGCCCTCGCTCGGCTGGCCGCGGATGCGGGGGCCCTCGACATCCACTCGCGGGTGGCCGTGGACGGGTCGGTGTACGACTACACGCCGCTGAGCCACCTTCGGCCGGGGATGCGGGTGCTGGTGGAAGGAAGCGACGGCTACGTCGAGGCCCCGGTCGAGTCCATCGAGTTCGAGCGTTACGACGGTCCTGTCTACGACCTCGAGGTCGTCGAGACCCACACGTATGTGGCCAACGGTGTCCTGGTCCACAACAGCATCTACAACTTCCGGGGCGCCGACATCCGCAACATCTTGGAGTTCGAGGAGGCTTTCCCCGACGCCACCGTGATCGTGTTGGAGCAGAACTACCGCTCCACCCAGACCATCCTCGACGCGGCCAACGCCGTCATCGCCAACAACCTGGGCCGCAAGCCCAAGGAGCTGTGGACCGACGAGGGCCACGGCCAGGCCATCATCCGCTACCACGCCGACGACGAGGGCGACGAGAGCCAGTGGGTGGCCCACCAGATCTCCCATCTCCACGACGACCACCACCGTTGGGGCGACGTGGCCATCTTCTACCGGACCAACGGCCAGAGCCGCGTCATCGAAGAGCAGCTCATGCGCTCGGGCATCCCCTACAAGGTGATCGGGGGCACCCGCTTCTACGACCGGCGCGAGGTCAAGGATGCCCTGGCCTACTTGAAGGTGCTGGCCAACCCGGTCGACGAGGTGAGCATCAAGCGCGTCCTCAACGTGCCCAAGCGGGGGGTGGGCGATTCGACCGTGGCCCGCCTGGACGCCTGGGCCAACAGCCACGGGGTGGCCTTCATCGACGCCCTGCGCCGCCACGACGAGGCCGGCATCAAAGGCACCGCCATCCGGGGCATCGAGCGCTTCCTGGCCCTCATCGACGAGCTGGCCGCCGAGCTGGCCGGCGGGTCGGGTCCGGGCGAGCTGCTCGAGGTCGTGCTCGACCGGTCGGGCTACGTGCGCGAGCTCGAGGCCGACCCACAGCGTCGAGGCCGAGGGCCGCATCGAGAACCTGGCCGAGCTGGTGGGCGCGGCCCGCGAGTTCGACTCGGTGGATGTCTTCCTCGAACAGGTCGGCCTGGTGGCCGACACCGACGAGCTCGACGAGGACGAGTCGTCGGTGCTGCTGATGACGCTGCACTCGGCCAAGGGTCTCGAGTTCCCGGTGGTGTTCCTGATCGGCATGGAGGACGGGGTGTTCCCCCACCTGCGCTCGATCGGCGAGCCCGATCAGCTCGAAGAGGAGCGACGGCTGGCCTATGTCGGCATCACTCGGGCCCGCGAGCGCCTCTACCTGTCCCACGCCTGGAGCCGCATGCTCTACGGCTCGACCCAGTACAACCCGCCGAGCCGCTTCCTCGACGAGATCCCCGAGCACCTGGTCGAACAGGTCGAGGGCAACCGGCGGGGGTCACGGCGGTCGGGATCGGGCGCCGGCCGCTCTGACCGCAGCTCCGGCTCGGGATCGTGGGATCCCTCACCGGCGCGGGGCGACGGCGGCGACGGTCGAACCTTCGGGCGGGGGAGCGGACGGGGTCGCGACTGGGAGGATCATCGCGAGCGGGTGGTCGACCAGGCGCTGGCCACGGCCAAGCCGTCGCCCACCGGCGCCGACCAGCTGGGCCTGGCCGTGGGCGACGACGTGCGCCACGGCACCTTCGGCGAAGGGGTGATCCAGCGGATCGAGGGCGAGGGCGACAAGGCCCAGGCCCATGTGCACTTCGCCGGCGTGGGCAACAAGGTGCTGTTGTTGAGCTGGGCACCGCTCGAGAAGATCTGAACAACCCGTCGGACCCGGCTGAGCCCGCCGGACCGGGCCACGTCCCAGGACTGGCGGTGGGTCGATCGGGCGGCCAACATCGTCTGCGTGTCCGTTGACCGACCCCGACAGCCGTGCGCGCGCTAGCTCGAGCCCGCCTGGTGCTGGGCCGCGGCACCACCCTGGGCTCGCTCATGGCCGCCCTGGCCGAGGTGCACGGCAACCGGCGGCTGGTCACCGACCAGGACGGCGTCCAGTTGACCTACCGCCAGGCGGCCAAGCGGGTCAACCGGTGGGCGGCGGGCATCCGGGCCCAGACGGCGCCCGGCGACCGGGTGGTCATCAACACCACGAACAACTATGAGCAGTTCCTGCTGTGCCTGGCCGCGTCGCGCGCCGGCTGCATCGCCGCGCCGGTCAACCCGCAGATGCGCGCCGAAGAGGTGGCCCACGTGGTGGCCGATGCCGGCGCCTCTCTGGTGGTGCGCAGCGTGCACCAGGTCGACCACGCCGAGGCCCTGACCGAGTGGGTGCCCGCCGCCACCGGCGACATCGCCGCCCTGTTCTACACGTCGGGCACCACGGGCTCCCCGAAGGGCGCGGAGCTCACCCACCGGGCGCTCATCGGCCAAGCCACCGCGGGGGCCCTGTGGACACCCGCCCTGCACCGTGACGAGTCCGTGTTCAGCCTGCCCATCGCCCACATCATGGGTTTCACCGTGCTGGCCGGTATGGCGTGTCTGGGCGTGCCCAGCTACCTGATTCCCCGGTTCCGGCCCACCGACGTGCTCGACGCCATCGAGGCCCGCCGGGCCACCATCTTCATCGGCGTCCCGGCCATGTACCGGATGCTGCTCGAGGCCGGGGCCGCCGAACGCGACCTGAGCTCGATCCGTCTGTGGGGCTCGGGTGCCGACGCCATGCCCGCCGACTTGGCTCGCCAGTTCAAGAAGATGGGGGCCACGGCCACGCTGCCCCTGATCGGGCCGGTGGGCGAGGCCGCCTTCATCGAAGGATACGGCATGGTCGAAGTGGGCGGCGGTGTGGCCGCCAAGGTGTCGCCACCCGGGATCGGGCTGGGGCTGGGCGACGGGTTGGGCCTGCAACTGCCGGGTTACCGGTTCAAGGTGGTGGACCCCGACGACCCCGACGACCACGAGGTGCGTCCGGGCGCCGAGGGCGAGCTGTGGGTGCGCGGCCCGGGTGTGATCCGCGGCTACTGGAACGCCGCGGAGTCCACCCGGCACACGATCACCGAAGACGGGTGGCTGCGCACCGGGGATCTCGTGCGTCGGGGCCCACTCGGCACCGTGGTGTTCGTGGGTCGCCAGAAGGACGTCATCAAGCACGCTGGCTACTCGGTGTACGCCCGCGAGGTGCAGGAGGCCCTCGAGCGTCATCCCTCGGTGCTGGAGGCGGCGGTGGTCGGCCTGCCCGACGCCACCAAGGGCGAGATCCCCGCGGCCGTGGTGCGGTTGGCCGACGGCGTCGATCTCGATGATCTGGATCTGGGGGCCTGGGCCGCTCAGCACCTGTCGGCCTACAAGGTGCCTCGTCGGTTCGTCGCCGTCGACGAGCTCCCCCGGACCGGTACCAACAAGCTGGTCAAACGCGAGCTGCTCGATCTGTTCTGATTGCTCGGCTCTCCGGTCGGCAAGCCTCCCGGCGGGCGCCTCCGACATCTGGGTGCCATGGGTCAGCGGCTCCGGCCTGGCGGCCTTCGCCTTCTCAGCCCTTGGGCAGCGTGCCCGTGACGCGCAAGGTGGTACTGGTGCTGGTGGGCTCGAGGGTGGTGCCGCCGCTGGGCAGGCCGGAGGTCTCGTCGTTGGGGTTCAGGTCGATGATGACCCGGCCGTCCTTGGTCACCGTCACCCGGTAGTGCACCAACCCGGCGCCGGTGGCCGAGACCGCCGCGCCACCGCAGGGATCGTCGAAGTGGTTCGCCTTGCGGTTCCACTTCAGCGTGCATCGGCGGCCAACGCCGGGGGTGTGGGCATCGAAGGCCAGCCACCCCCGGTGCGGGTCGGATCCCAGGTGCTGCAGGTAGATGTCGCGGGTCCCCCCGGCCGGGTCGGGCAACAGGATCGGACCGGACGAGGCGATGTTGGCGGCTCGGTCCCTGGCCGCGCCGGCGTCGAAGTCGGCCGCGCCCAGGTGCAGCACCGTCTGGTTGTGCGAGGTGATGGACGGGATGGCGAACGCGAACAAGGCCACGGCCAGGGCCAGCGCCACCAGCACGCCTCCCAGCGCCAACGTGTAGGTCCGTGCGCTGCGTTGGCGGCGGGGGGCGACCGGGCTCACGGCCGTAGTATCCCGTGCGGGGTGCGGACCGATCGAGTCGACCCCCGTGTCGATCCGCCCCGGGCCTTTGCCGAGCGACCCGGCGAGTCGCTAGCTTCGCCGCCGTGGATCTCCTCGAATTCCAAGGAAAGCAGTTCTTCGCCGGCTTCGGCATCCCCGTCTCCGACGGTCGGGCGGTGGAGACGGTGGACGACGCCGTGGCCGCGGCCGACACGGTCGGGTACCCGGTGGTGGTCAAGGCCCAGGTGCACGTGGGTGGCCGGGGCAAGGCCGGGGGGGTGAAGCTGGCCAACGACGCCGACGAGGTGCGCACCCACGCCGGCAACATCTTGGGCATGGACATCAAGGGCCACACGGTCAAGATCGTCTGGATCGAGCACGCCTCCGACATCGCCCAGGAGTACTACGCCAGCTTCACGCTGGACCGGGCGGCCAAGCGTCACCTGGGCATGCTCTCGGCCGAGGGTGGCGTCGAGATCGAGACGGTGGCGGTCGAGTCGCCCGAGGCGCTGGCCAAGATCTGGATCGACCCGGTGGAGGGCCTGACCCCCGAGGTGGCTCGGGAGTGGGTGCTGGCCGCCAAGCTCGACCCGGCCGCCACCGACGGCGCCGTCGACATCCTGACCAAGCTCTACACCGCCTACGTCGAGGGTGACGCCGACCTGGTGGAGATCAACCCGCTGATCCTGACCCCCGACGGCCGGGTCCACGCCCTCGATGCCAAGGTCACGCTCGACAACAACGCCGAGTTCCGTCACGACTGGGGTGCCTACGAGGCCACCCAGGTGCGCGACGAGCGCGAGCAGGCGGCCCACGAGAAGGGCCTCCAGTACGTGGGCCTGGAGGGCTCGGTGGGCATCATCGCCAACGGCGCCGGGCTGGCCATGAGCACGCTGGACGTGGTCAACCAGGTCGGTGGTGAGGCGGCCAACTTCCTCGACATCGGCGGTGGGGCCAACGCCGAGGTGATGGCCGGCGCCCTGTCGGTGATCAACGACGACCCCCGCGTCAAGGCCATCTTCATCAACATCTTCGGTGGCATCACCCGCGGCGAGGAGGTGGCCAACGGCATCGTCGAGGCCCTCGGTCGGGTCAGCATCGACGCGCCGATCGTCATCCGCCTGGACGGGACCAACGCCGAGGAGGGCCGAGCGATCCTCGAGCCTCACCTGTCCGACAAGCTCCAGTCCAAGCCAACCATGCTCGAAGCGGCCCGGGCCGCGGTCGAGCTCAGCCGATGAACGCCGAGCGGTGCGAGGGGGCCGAGCGTGTTCCACTGACCGTTCTGTCGGGTGCGACCCGACCTGCGGTGCGGTGCGAGGGGGCCGAGCGTGTTCCACTGACCGTTCTGTCGGGTGCGACCCGACCTGCGGTGCGGTGCGAGGGGGCCGAGCGTGTTCCACTGACCGTTCTGTCGGGTGCGACCCGACCTGCGGTGCGGTGCGAGGGGGCCGAGCGTGTTCCACCGACCGTTCTGTCGGGTGCGACCCAACCAGCCGATTGGCGGGAGTAGATATGAGCATCTTCGTCGACGAGAACACCAAGGTCGTCTATCAGGGCCTGACCGGCAGCCAGGGCCGGTTCTACGGCCTGCGCAACCGGGACTACGGCACCCAGGTGGTGGCCGGCACCAACCCCCGCAAGGCCGGCGTCGACGTGGACGGCGTGCCCGTGTTCGCCACGGTGGCCGACGCGGTGGCCGAGACCGGGGCCACCGCGTCGTGCATCTTCATCCCCGCGCCCGGTGTCAGGGACGCGGTGCTCGAGGCGGCTGAGGGCGGCATCGAGTTCATCGTGTGCATCACCGAGGGTGTGCCCGCCCAGGACGAGGCGTGGTTCTACAACGAGCTCAAGCGCGACCACCCCAACGTGCAGCTGCTGGGCCCCAACTGCCCGGGCATCATCAGCCCCGGCAAGTGCAACATCGGCATCACCGCCGGCGAGATCGCCAAGCCGGGCGGTCCGGTGGGCATCGTCAGCCGCTCGGGCACCCTGACCTATCAGGCGCTCTACGAGCTGAAGCTCCAGGACATCGGCGTGACCACCTGCGTCGGCATCGGTGGTGACCCGGTGCCCGGTACCACCTTCATCGACTGCCTGGAGCGCTTCGAGGCCGACCCCGAGACCAAGGCGGTCATGCTCATCGGCGAGATCGGCGGGTCGGCCGAGGAAGAGGCGGCCGAGTTCATCCAGTCGAAGATGACCAAACCGTTGTCGGCCTACATCGCTGGCGTCACCGCGCCGGCCGGCAAGAAGATGGGCCACGCCGGAGCCATCGTCTCGGGGGGCAAGGGGACTGCCGCGGCCAAGATGGAGGCGCTCGAAGCCGCCGGGGTGCGGGTGGGCCGCAATCCCACCGAGGCGGGCGAGCTCATGGTCGAGATCGTCCGCGATCTGGGCTGACCCCACTAGGGTTCCAGCATGGGCGGCGACGGGGACGCAGGCCCCAGACTGGGGGATTGACCATGGCCGAGGGCCCGCCACCACCGTCGGGCCCGGCCGACGAGCCGACTCCGGCCGCGGGCACACCGGTCAACCCCGCCCCGCCCGGCCCCACGCCGGCCGCCTCGGCACCGCTGACCCCGCCAGTCGGTGCGCCGATGGCACCGCCGACCAGTCCGCCGCAGGGTCCGCCGATGGCACCGCCGACCAGTCCCCCGCAGGGTCCGCCGATGGCGCCGCCGACCGGTCCGCCCATCGCCCCACCGGGTGGTCCGCTCGGGGCACCGCCCCAGGGTCCGCCGGTCGGTCCGCCGGGCCCGTACGGCCAACCACAGGCTCCGTACGGCCAACCGCAGCCGCCCTACGGCCAACCTCAGGCTCCGTACGGCCGGGGCGCCGGCGCGTCCTACGGAGGGTACGCCACGCCGGTCACGCCAGGCCCGACCAACAACGGCCTGGCCGTGGCCGCCTTGGTGCTGGGCATCCTCACCTACTTCTGCCTGGGGCCGCTGGGGGCGATCCCGGCCATCATCCTCGGCATCCTCGGCCTCCGCGACGCTCGTCAATCGGGCGTCGGTCGGGGGATGAGCATCGCCGGGATCGCGCTGGGCGCGGTGGGGCTGGTGGTCTGGACGCTGATGATCGTCCTGCTGATCGCGGCCGGCAGCCGGGCCAGCGTCACCCTCAAGAACCTGGCTGGTCCGGCTGATCCCTCGAGCTATCAAGTCCACGGTGGGACGTGCTCGGTGGACGGGGTCGGCCAGACCACCTTCACCGGCAGCATCACCAACGAGACGTCGTCCGCCAAGAGCTTCTCCATCGAGGCCGAGTTCCGTGACTCGTCGAGCGGCCAAGTGCTCGACGACACCAACACGGTGGTGTCCGACATCAAGCCCCACAGCACCGCGCCGTGGCAGATCACTTCGACCAACACGCAGACCTCGAGCGGGGCCCGACCGACCTGCCATGTGATCAGCGTCGACAACTTCTTCAACTAGGCCCTCGACCAGACCCCATCCGGTCGTCCACGACGAGCGGAACGGGCGAACGTCCCCCGCTTCGGACCGCGCGCTGCACTAGCGTGACGCCCGAGCTGCCAACGGGGAGGGGAACCATGTTCGGGCTGCTGGCTCAGACCACGACCACTACGTCGACGGGGTTGGGGGCGGGTGGTGTCGCTCTCATCGCCGGTGGGGCGGTGGTGTACTTCGCTCTGATCGTGCTGATGATCGCCAGCATGTGGAAGATCTTCAACAAGGCAGGTCAGAAGGGGTGGCTGGCCATCATCCCCATCCTGAACATCATCGTGCTGCTGAAGGTGGTCCACAAGGAGCTGTGGTGGATCATCCTGCTGCTGATCCCCTGCGTGAACATCGTCGCCTACATCGTCGTGTACTTCAGTCTGGCCAAGGCGTTCGGCAAGGGTGCCTTCTACGGGATCGGAATCGTCCTGTTCTGGTTCATCTTCGTTCCGATGTTGGGATTCGGTTCGGCCCAGTACGCGCTCGAGCCCGACCCGCTCTTCTGAAGGCATCTGCGGTTCTCCCAGGAGCTGAGTCGGGACGACTGCGATGAGCGATGTGCCGCAGGGACCGGGTTGCCTCAAGAATCCGGCCCACCACGAGTCGCCCCGCTAGGGTCTCGCTCATCGAGGGGAGCGCTGTCCAGGGCGGGCGGCTCGAACACCTGGGGGATCCGACGTGACTGACGCACCTCAATCGCCATTCGGCCAGGGCGAGCCCGCCCCCGGAGCTCCACAGCAGCCTCCGGCTGCCCCCTACGGCCAGACCACGCCGCCTCCGGCTGCCCCGTACGGCCAGACCCCGACCGCCCCGTATGCGGGCGCGCCCCGGCGGCCCAGCAGGGGGGAGGCTCGAACGGCCTGGCCGTCGCCGCCCTGGTGATGGGCATCCTCACCTACTTCTGCCTCGGCCCACTCGGCGGCATCCTGGCCATCGTCTTCGGCTTCGTCGGCCTGCGAAAGGCCAAGGAGGTCGGAACGGGTCGGGGCATGAGCATCGCCGGAATCGTTCTCGGCGCGGTCGGGATCGTTGCCGAGGTCATCCTCGTCGTCGTTCTCGTCGCAGCCGGCTCGAAGGCGGCGAACGACCTCAGCCATGTCGGTGGGCCGGCTGACGCCTCGAGCTACCAGCTCAGCCCGGGCAGCTGCACGACCGACAGTGCCGGGTTCACGACCTTCCGCGGGACGATCCAGAACAAGACGAGCACCACCAAGAACTTCTTCGTCGACGGCGAGTTCCGCGACTCCTCGACCAACGCCGTGGTCGACACCTCGAGGGATCTCGTGGGCGGCATCGCGCCAGGCGACACCGCAGCCTGGAAGATCGTCACGTCCGCGACGGACGCTGGGCAGAACGTCACCTGCAAGGTGACTTCCGTGGACAACTTCTTGAACTGAGCTCACTACGGTTTCCCGTGGCGTCTGAGTCGGGAGGACTGCAGTGAGCGATGTGCCGCAGGGACCGGGTTGGTGGCAGGCCTCCGACGCACGTTGGTACCCACCCGAGCAGTTCGCCGAGCCGGGCGGCGCGGCGGGTGCGACGACCGCTCCGCTGGCGTCAGGCGTGCTGGTCACGGTGGGGGACATCGCCTGCACCCAGACCGAGGTGATCACCCCCAACGGGCGGCGGCCGCTGGCCCGCACCGTCTGGGTGGTGCAGAACAACACCACAACCACCGAGTCGATCCCCGCGTACGCGATCGTGCTGGCCGTGGTCTTCTTCCTGGTGTGCCTGCTGGGTCTGCTGTTCCTGCTGATCAAGGAACGCAGGACGACGGGCTGGGTGACGGTCAGCGTCCAGGGAGACGCGATGTATCACGCCACCCAGATACCGGTCTCGGCGGCGGCACAGATCACCGATGTCGAATCCCGGGTCGGCTACATCCGAGGTCTGGTGGCGGCACTCGGCTGATCGGCGACGCTCGGAGCGAGCCGCCCCAACCCGGTTCGCGGGCGGACGGGTGGCTGGTACCGTGCGGCCGTGCGCGTCGCAGTGCTGGCTTCGGGGAGTGGGACCATCCTCGATGCCCTGCTCGATGCCGGCGTGGCCGTCGAGGTCGTGGTCGTCGACCGGCCCTGCCGGGCCACCGAGGTGGCCGAACGCCACGGTGTGGCCGCGGAGCTGGTGGCGCGCGACCGCTTCGACGGCGCCTTCGACCGGGAGGCCTACACCGAGACGGTGATCGATCGCCTGGAGGCGGCCGGCACCCAACTGGTGGTCATGGCCGGCTACGGCACCATCCTGGCCAAGGCCATCTTCGACCGCTGGCCGGGCCGCATCCTCAACACCCACCCCGCGCTGCTGCCGGCGTTCCCCGGTTGGCACGCGGTGGCCGACGCCCTCGACTACGGGGTGAAGGTCACTGGCTGCACCGTGCACATCGCCACTGAAGCTGTCGATGCCGGGCCCATCCTGGCCCAGGCCGCGGTGGACGTCCTCCCCGACGACACGGTCGAGTCCCTGCACGAGCGGATCAAGGTCGTCGAGCGGGAGCTGTACGTGCAGACCGTTCGAGACATCGTCGAACGGGGTTCGGCATGACCCCTCCCCCATCTTCCTGGAGTCCACCACATGAGAGCCCTGCTTTCCGTCTACGACAAGACCGGCGTGGTCGAACTCGCTCAGGGCCTGGCCGACCTCGGCTGGGAGCTGGTGTCGAGCGGCGGGACGGCCAAGGCGTTGGCCGAAGCCGGCATCGAGGTCACCGACGTGGCCGACATCACCGGCTCGCCTCCGATGCTCGGGCACCGGGTGGTTACCCTCCACCCGAAGGTGCACGGGGGCATCCTGGCCGACCGCGACAACCCCGAGCACCTGGCCGACATGGTCACCTACGGGATCACGGGCATCGAGTTGGTCGTGTCCAACCTGTATCCGTTCTCCTCGGACCCGTCCATCGAGCTGATCGACATCGGCGGACCGGCCATGGTGCGGGCCGCAGCCAAGAACCACGCCTTCGTAGGGGTCATCGTGGACCCGGAGGACTACCAGCCGGTGCTGGCCGAGATGCAGGAGAAGGGCTGGCTGAGCGACGCGACCCGGCGTCGGCTGGCTCGGGACGCGTTCGCCACCGCCGCCGCCTACGACGCGGCCATTGTGGCCTGGCTGGACTCGGGGGCATCCACCGCGCCCGAGCTCATCGGGAACACCGGCGCCCGACGAGAGCGACCTGCCCGCCACCATCCAGGTGACGCTGCGGCGTGAGCAGAAGCTGCGCTACGGCGAGAACCCTCATCAACACGGGGCCCGCTACGCGACCGTGGGCCACCACGGTTGGTGGGAGTCGATGGAGATGCACAACGGCAAGGAGCTCTCGTACCTCAACGTCTACGACACCGATGCCGCTTGGCGCCTGGTCCACAGCCTGGGCGACGGCCCGGCTGCGGTCGTCATCAAGCACGCCAACCCCTGTGGGGTGGCCATCGACGACGACATCACCACCGCCTACCGCCGGGCCCACGAGTGCGACCCCACCAGCGCCTTCGGCGGGATCGTGGCCGTGAACCGTCCCGTCACCGAGGCCATGGCCCACGACCTCGACCCGGTCTTCACCGAGGTGGTGGTGGCCCCGGGCTACGAGGGCGACGCGATCGAGATCCTGTCCAATCGCAAGACCTTGCGCATCCTCGAGGCCGTACCCCCCGGGCCGCTGGGGCCCAACCTGCGGGCCATCGACGGTGGCTACCTGGCCCAGACCCCCGACCTCGTGAAGGTCGATCGGTCCGAGTGGCAGGTGATGACCGAACGCCAACCCACCCGCGACCAGTGGGCCGATCTGGAGCTGGCCTGGCGGGTGGTCGCCCGGGTGACGTCCAACGCCATCGTGCTGGTCAAGGACGGGCAGGCCGTCGGGATCGGGTGCGGCCAGCAGAACCGGGCCGATGCGGGACGCCTGGCCGAGCAGAAGGCGGCCGGCCGGGCCGTGGGCGGCGCGTACGCCAGCGACGCCTTCTTTCCCTTCGCCGACGGATTGGACGGGGCCATAGCGGCCGGCGCCACCGCCGTCATCCAGCCCGGCGGCTCCAAGGGCGATCGCAAGGTCATCGCCGCGGCCGACGCCGCCGGCCTGGCCATGGTCTTCACCGGCGAGCGCCACTTCCGACACTGATCTCTCGCCCCCCCTCCCCCCGGAAATCGGTGTAGTTGGTCCCGCTGGGACGTGTAGAAGTGCGCCGACGTCGGCGGGGAGCGAGGTGCCGTCAGTCGGTACAGGAGTTGACGGCGGCCACGTCGAGGTGGGCCAGCGCCTGCTGGCCGGCATTGTTGGGATGCACGTAGTCGACCGTCTCGACGATGACATGACCGGCCCGGCGTTGCGCCCATTCGTAGGTGTCCCAGTCGACCAGATGAGTGAAGTGGGCCCGGAGCCAGGTGTTGATGGCCTTGGCCGTGGCGTCCTGGACCGAATCCGACCGGTGCGAGCTGACCGTGGTGGCGATGAGGCAGGCGTCGCCGAAGTCGTGGATGTAGCCGGCCATGGTCCGCTCGTAGGCCGCGGCACTGGTCGCACCGGTGACGCTCTGGGTGACGTCGTTGGTCCCGAGCTCGAACAGCACCACCCGCGGGTGCTGGGCCGCGAACGAGGCCACGTCCGGGGCCACCTGCGCGGCGGTGAAGCCGATCCGGCCCGTGAGGAGCACATGGTCGCCGTTGGCGGCGAGCCCGGACCGGATGTCGGCTGCCGCCAGGAAGGTGATCGAGTCGCCGATCACGGCCACGGGCCGGCGCGAGCTCGTCGAGCAGGACCCGGCCACCAACGCGACGGCGATCACCAGCCCCACAACCCGCCCCCAGGTCCTCATCCGGGCAGGCCTGCTCCTGGATCGGGGCGCGGTGGGCCCCACATCACGGGCGAGAAGCCGACCTGAGCCAGCAGCACCTCGGTCTGGGCCATGGGCAGGCCCAGCACGTTGCTGGCGCTGCCGTCGATGGCGGTCACGAAGGATCGGGCCGGCCCCTGGATGCTGTAGGCGCCCGCTTTGTCGAATGGCTGCTCAGTGGCCACGTAGTCCTCGATCTCGTCTCGGTCCAGCGGGGCGAAGGTGACGGTGGAGGTGGTCACCGAGCTGACCAGCTGAGCACCGCGGGCCACGGCGACGCCGGTGTGGACCAGGTGGTCCCGGCCCGACAGGCGCCGGAGGATGGCAACGGCCTCGGTGCGTTCCCCGGGCTTGCCGATGATGTCACCATCGACCTCGACGGTTGTGTCGGCCGCCAACACCACCTCGTCGAGGTGGGCGTCGGGGGCGCGGGCCTGGCCGGCCCGGGCCTTGACCCGGGCGAGTCGTTCGACGTAGCTCGGCGGCACTTCTCGGCCCTGCGGTGTCTCGTCGACGTCGGGAACCCGGATGGTGAAGCCCAGACCGAGGCGGCCGAGTAGCTCTCGGCGGCGCGGCGAACTGGAGGCCAGCACCAGTCGTGGCCCTCGCTCACCGATGATCGGCGTCGGATCGGGCTGTCGGTCAGCCATCGACCACGTCGCTCTACCCGCCCGAGGCGCCCACGGCGGCGGGCACCAGAGGGGGTGTGTCGTCCAAGCGGTCCCGGACCCAGTTGGCGGGCAGGGTCACCGTCTGAGGGCCCGACTGGGTGCCCCGGATGCCCGGCTCGTCCAGCGGCCGACGTGTCGGGTCCAGTCCGGCGACCAGGGCCTCGAGTTGCGCCAGCGTGTCGACCGTGGCCAGGGCCCGTCGGACCTCACCGCCGACCGGGTAGCCCGTGAGGTACCACCCCGTGTGCTTGCGCAGGTCACGCATCCCGGGCCGCTCGCCGCGGTGGGCCACCAGCAGGCGGGCGTGATCGACCAGCAGCGCCGCAACCTCGCCCAGCGGCGGCGCCGGTCGTGGTTCGTGCCCGGCGAAGGCGTCGGCCAAGTCACGGAACAACCAGGGACGGCCCAGACACCCGCGCCCGATGACCACGCCGTCCGCGCCCGTCTGGCGCATGCGGGCCAACGCGTCCGGCGCGGTCCAAAGGTCGCCGTTGCCCAACACGGGGACGTCGAGCGCCTCTTTGAGTCTGGCGATGGCGGTCCAGTCGGCCCGGCCCGAGTAGAGCTGGGCCGCCGTCCGGGCGTGGAGCGACACGGCGGCCACCCCCTGATCTTGGGCGATCCGGCCCGCCTCCAGGTAGGTGAGCAGGTCGCGGTCGATGCCGAGTCGCATCTTCACCGTCACCGGCACGGAACCGGCGGCGCCCACGGCGGCGCCGATGATCGAGGCGAGCAGGGCCGGGCGCACCGCGACGGCGGCCCCGCCTCCGTGGCGGGTGACCTTGCGCACCGGGCATCCGAAGTTGAGGTCGATGTGGTCGACGTGGGCCGCATCGACGAGCAGGGTCACCGCAGCCGCCACCGAAGCGGGATCGGTGCCGTAGAGCTGGATCGACCGCGGCGACTCGTCCGAGTCGAACGCGGCCAGCTCCCAACTGCGCTCGCCCCCTTCGGCCAGGCCACGGGCGTTGACCATCTCGCTGACATACAGCCCGGCACCGAACCGGCGGCAGAGCCGGCGGAAGGCTGCGTTGGTCACCCCGGCCATGGGGGCCAGCACCACCGGCGGCCAGACCTCGAGCGCACCGATCGGCAACGGCGCGAACTCGCCGGGCGTCGCGGGGCCGGTCTGGCCGATCGGGGTGGTCACCCCCCAAGAGTAGAGTCGGTTCGTGACTGCGCAGAAGCTCGACGGCGAGTTGGTGGCCGGCCTGATCAAGGCCGATCTGGTCACCCGCATCGCCGCCCTGGTCGAACGGGGGGTAACGCCGGGTCTGGGCACGCTGCTGGTGGGCGACGACGCGCCCAGCGCCAACTACGTGGCCATGAAGCACCAGGAGTGCGCCGAGCTGGGGATCGCTTCGCGCCACACATATCTGCCGGCCACCGCCTCCCAGACCGACGTGATGGCCGTGGTCGACGACTACAACCGCGATCCGGGGGTGGACGCCTTCCTCATGCAGTACCCGTTCCCACCCGGCCTCGACTACTCCGCGGCCATGCTGGCCATGGACCCGGACAAGGACGTGGACGGCTTGCATCCGGTGAGCCTGGGCAACCTGGTCATCGGCGTGCCCGGGCCCCGACCGTGCACGCCGGCCGGCATCCAGGCCCTGCTCCAGCACTACGAGATCCCCATCGCCGGCCAGCACGTGGTGATCGTGGGTCGGGGCCTGACCATCGGGCGACCCCTGGCCAACCTGCTCTCGCTGAAGGAGCCCGGGGCCAACGCCGCGGTCACCGTCATCCACACCGGGGTCGCCGACCTGGGGGCCTACACGCGCCAGGCCGACATCCTGGTGGCGGCCGCCGGTTCTCCGGGCATCATCACCCCCGACATGGTCAAGCCGGGCGCGGCAGTGGTGGCCGCGGGCGTGTCCTTCGAGGACGGCCGCATCCGCTCCGACGTCGACCTCGAGGTGCGGGAGGTGGCCGCCTGGACGTCGCCGCGGGTGGGCGGGGTCGGTCCCATGACCCGGGCCATGCTGTTGCGCAACACGGTCGAGGCCGCCGAGCGCCACTAGTTCGGCCCAGCGGTCGGCAAGCCTCCCGGCCGGTGGCTTCGCCATCCGGGTGCCGGCTCGCGAGCCGCTCCGCTCCGTTGCGCCGCGCTCAGCACTGCCCGCGCTCTAGCCTTGTCGGATGGCCAGGATCAGCGACCTGCTCGCCGCGGGCCGGACCTACTCGTTCGAGTTCTTCCCACCCAAGACCGACGACGCGGCCCGCAGCCTGGAGAAGACCATCGGTGAGCTGGCGCCATTGGGTCCGTCGTTCGTGTCGGTGACCTATGGGGCGGGCGGCTCGACCCGTGAACGCACCCGCGACATCGTCGTGCACATCCAGCGTGACGCCGGCATCACCGCCATGGCGCACCTGACCTGCATCGCCCACCTGCCCGAGGACCTGGTGTCGCTCCTGGACCAGTACCAGGAGGCCGGGATCGAGAACATCCTGGCCCTGGCCGGCGATCCGCCCCTGGGGGAGCCGCTCGACCGGTCCGGATTGCGGTACGCGACCGAGCTCATCGAGATCGTGCGGGCCACTGGCGACTTCTGCGTCGGGGTGGCGGCCCATCCCGAGCTGCACCCGCGCTCCGAGGGCGACCGGGGTCGCGACCGGTGACTTTCTGGCGGCCAAGCTGGAGATGGCCGATTTCGCCATCACCCAGTTCTTCTTCGAGGCCGAGCCGTACTCTGACCATGGTCGACGAGCTGGCCGAGCGCGGCATGCACAAGCCCGTGCTGCCCGGGATCATGCCGGTGACCAATGCCCGCCAGGTGCAGCGCTTCGCCGAGCTGGCCGGGGCCGAGTTCCCGCCGGCGCTGGCCGCCCGGTTCGAGCAGGTGGCCGACGACCCCGCCGCCGTGCGAGCGCTCGGGGTCGAACTGGCCACCGACCTGTGCCGCGACCTGCTGGAGGCGGGCGCACCCGGCCTGCACTTCTACACGCTGAACCGCTCCACCGCGACCCGCGAGATCTACGCCAACCTCGGGCTCTGATCGACTCGGGGCTGCGTCCGCGCACCATCGCGCCGGTTCGTGACCGCCGTCAGGGGGTGAACTGGGCCTGGATCACCGTGACCAGGCCGTCGGTGATCTCCACCCACACATAGCGAGGGGTCTGGCTGTTCAGGATCGCCTGCGCGCTGGCCACGCCGGTGGTGGCCGCGGCGGGACCCCCGCTGAATCCGCCGCTGGCGTCGGTGGCCAGGGGCACCACTGCCACCTTGGTGGCGGCGGGCAGCGTCGTAGACCTTCGGGTTCTCGTTGCGCACGAAGTAGTCGTTGGGGACCGGTGAATCGGATCCGGTGGCGGTCTGGGCCGCCGCGCCCGAAACCAGCAGGCCAGGTCGAGCCCGATGGCGTCTGACGAGGCATCCACCGACTTGAGCACGCCGAACCAGATGCCGTCGGGCAGCTTGGCGCCCTCGGGTGGGGTGCAGCCCGACCCGTCGGGTGACGTGCTGTCGGTGCTGGTCGGGATCGAGATGGGAACCGATGGCGGGGTGGGCTGGGCCGCCGTGGTCGGCGCGCCAGATGTGGGGACGGTGGTGTCGTGGGCCGAGCCTGTCTTGGACGACGAGCTGCAAGCGGCTGTGACCAGCGCCAGGGCGAGCGCGAGGGTCAGCGCCAGCGCGGTGGCCGGGGCGGCCGCCCGGCGCGTTCCCCGAGAGGCCGGGACGGGGCGGATCGGGGGGCCAGCACGTCCCCATGCTGGCCCAATCGCGTGCTCGGTCGGCGCCACGCGTCGGGGTGACCACCCCCCCTTCGGATACTGGGCATCGAAATGTGCGGTATCCGGTCACAAAGATGCCCAATTTGCTTGGAGGGGGGATGACCGGGCGCACTTGTCTGGAACTTGTCTCATTCGATACCATCGAGACATGGCAGACAAGATCACCCAGAACGCCGATGGCTCGCTCAATGTCACCGACAACCCCATCATCCCCTTCATCGAGGGCGACGGGACGGGGGTCGACATCTGGCCGGCGGCCAAGCTGGTGCTCGACGCCGCCGCGGTCGAAGTACGGCCGCACCATCGAGTGGAAAGAGGTGCTGGCCGGCGAGAAGGCCTTCAACCAGACCGGTGACTGGCTCCCGCAGGAGACCGTCGACGTGTTCAAGGAGTACCTGATCGGCATCAAGGGTCCCCTGACCACGCCGATCGGCGGCGGGTTCCGCAGCCTCAACGTGGCCCTGCGCCAGATCCTCGACCTCTACGTGTGCCTGCGGCCGGTGCGCTGGTTCCAGGGTGTGCCCTCGCCGGTCAAGCGACCCGACCTGGTGGACATGGTGATCTTCCGGGAGAACACCGAGGACATCTACGCCGGCCTGGAGGTCGAGGCGGGCACGCCCGAGGCGGCCAAGATGATCGAGCTGTTGCACGACAACTTCGGCTGGAACATCCGGCCGGACTCGGGCATCGGCATCAAGCCCGTCAGCGAGACGGGCTCCAAGCGCCTGATCCGCGCCGCCATCAAGTACGCCCAGTCCCACGATCGCAAGAGCGTGACCCTGGTGCACAAGGGCAACATCATGAAGTTCACCGAGGGCGCCTTCCGCAACTGGGGCTACGAGCTGGTGCGCGAGGAGTTCGCGGACGTGGCCGTTGGGTGGGACGACTGTGGGGGCGAGCCGGGCGACAAGATCCTGGTCAAGGACGCCATCGCCGACATCATGCTGCAGCAGGTGCTGACCCGCCCGGCCGAGTTCGACGTGATCGCCACCATGAACCTCAACGGCGACTACCTCTCCGACGCGCTGGCGGCCCAGGTCGGCGGCATCGGCATCGCGCCGGGCGGCAACATCAACTACGTGACCGGGCACGGCATCTTCGAGGCCACCCACGGCACCGCCCCCAAGTACGCCGGCCAGGACAAGGTCAACCCCGGCTCGGTGATGCTGTCGGGCGTGATGATGTTCGAGCACCTGGGCTGGACCGATGCGGCCAACGACATCGTGACGGCCATCGAAGCCACCATCGCTGACAAGGTGGTGACCTACGACTTCGCCCGCCTGATGGAGGGCGCCACCGAGGTCAAGTGCTCGGAGTTCGCCCAGGCCATCGTCGAGCGGATGTAGTCAGGAGAAGTACACGATGGTCACGAGCTCCTCGAGCACTTCGGGAGTGAGGGCGTCGACCACCTCGAGCGAGGCCAGGTTCTCGTGTACCTGCGAGACGCGGCTGGCCCCGGTGATGACCGTGGACACGTTGGGATTCTTGGTGCACCAGGCGATGGACAGCTGGGCCAGCGAGCACCCGAGCCGGTCGGCGATCTCGCCGATCTTGCGGACCTTGGCGTTGCGCCGTTCGTCGGTCAACATGCCCTGCAGCCACTCATAGCCCGGGAGCGCGGCGCGACTGTCGGTGGGGACACCGTCGAGGTACTTGCCGGTCAACAGGCCCGAGGCCAGCGGGCTCCAGGTGGTGAGGCCCAGGCCGATGTCGTCGTAGAGCCGGGCGTATTCGTTCTGGACCTTCTCCTGTTCGAGCAGGTTGTACTGCGGCTGCTCCATCACCGGCTTGTGCAGGTGGTGGCGGTCGGCGATGTCCCAGGCGGCGCGGATGTCGGCCCCGCTCCACTCCGAGGTGCCCCAGTAGAGCGCCTTGCCCGACGACACGATGTCGGACATGGCCCACACCGTCTCCTCGATGGGGGTCTCGGGGTCGGGACGGTGGCAGAACAGCAGGTCGACGAAGTCGAGCCCGAGCCGCTCGAGCGACCCCTCGATGGCCTGGAGCAGGTACTTGCGGTTGAGCGTGTGGGCCATGTTGGGGGCGTCGTGGATGCCCATGTGGAGCTTGGTGGAGATGACGTAGGACCACCGTGGCCACCCCAGCCGGGCGATGGCCGCGCCCATGACCCGCTCCGACTCACCCGCGGCATAGGACTCGGCGTTGTCGAAGAAGTTCACGCCGGCGTCGCGGGCCGCGGTCGAGGCACTCGGCGGCCAGGTCGGTGTCCACCTGGTTGGCGAAGGTGACCCAGGAGCCGAACGACAACACGCTGACCTTGAGCCCGCTATGGCCCAGGCGTCGATATTCCATCTCCATGCTCCGGCTTCCCCCTTGCCCAGGTCGTGGGCCCCTCGCGGATGACCTCCGGCACGCTACCGGGACGGACCCAAATCCCCCGAAATCTGTGCACCCGTGGACCGTGGGGGTACCGAGGTGCACAGATTTTCGGGGGCTGCGGGAGCTGCGGGAGCTGCGGGAGCTGCGGGAGCTGCTGGAGCTGCTGGAGCTGCGGGAGCATCCCGGGAGACGACGGCTGGGCGATGGCGCAAATGGTGGGAGACGTGTCCTTGTGGCCAATGGCGGTCCAGCCTCACCATGAGAAAATGATCGAGACAGCGCCCGAACCCCGCCCCACTCAGATCGCCATCGGCCTGTACCAGGGGTTCACCGCCCTTGACGCCATCGGCCCCTACCAGGTCTTCTCCAACATGCCCGGCATCGACGTGGTCATCTGCGCCGAGCGCACCGGCACGCTCTCCGACGACAACCGGCTCCTGCACTTCGAGATCGAGCACGACTTCTCCGACGTGCCCACCCCCGATGTGCTGCTGGTGCCGGGCGGGGTGATCACCCGCAAGCTGGCCCGCGAGCGGGCCCCGATCGTGGACTGGATCGCCCAGGCCCATCCCCACACCACCTGGACCACCTCGGTGTGCACCGGCGCCCTGCTGCTGGGAGCGGCCGGGCTGCTCGAGGGCCAGTCGGCCACCACCCACTGGTGTGCCTACGACGAGCTGCGCAAGTACGGGGCCGAGCCCACCGAGCAGCGGGTGGTGCAGACCGGCAAGGTCGTGACCGGGGCGGGGGTGTCGGCGGGCATCGACCTGGCCCTGACCCTGGCCGGCATCATGTGGGGCGACGACACGGCCCAGGCCCTGCAGCTGGCCATCGAGTACGACCCCCAGCCGCCCTATGACGCCGGGGCCCCGTCCAAGGCCCGCCCCGAGCTCATCGAGTTGATCCGGGGTTCGGTGGCCCAACAGGAGGCGGCCTTGTGACCGGCCGCCCGAAAGGCGCGTGCCGGGCCTGTGCCGGTAGCGTGGGCCCATCGCCAGATGGCGTGGGCCACACGGGCCCCCGCCGATCGTCCAGCTCCTCAGGGGGAAGCCGTGACCGACACCACCAAGCTCTACATCGACGGTGCCTGGGTGCCGTCCACCGGCACCGAGACCATCGACGTCGAGAACCCGTCGACCGAGGAGGTCATCGCCACCATCCCGGCGGGCACGGCGGAGGACGTCGACAAGGCGGTGGCCGCGGCCAAGGCCGCCTTCAAGACGTGGGGTCAGACCTCCAAGGAGGAGCGGGGCAAGTACATCCAGGCGATCGCCGAGGGCCTGGCCGCCCGCAGCGAGGAGATCGCCCAGACCATCTCCGACGAGCTGGGCATGCCCATCCTGTTCGCCAACATGATCCAGGCCGGCCTACCGGTCGGGAACTTCGCCGGCTACGTGCAGATCCTCGACGAGTTCCCCCTCGAGGAGCAGGTCGGCAACTCGCTGGTGGTGCGTGAGCCGGTCGGCGTGGTCGGCGCCATCACCCCCTGGAACTACCCGCTGCACCAGATCGTCAACAAGACAGCCCCGGCGCTCGCCGCCGGCAACTGCGTGGTGCTCAAGCCGTCGGAGGTCACGCCGCTCGATGCCTTCATCCTGGCCGAGGTCATCGACTCGGCCGGCTTGCCGGCCGGCGTGTTCAACCTGGTCACCGGTACCGGGCCGGTGGTGGGCGAGGCCATCGCCAGCACATCCCGACGTCGACATGGTGTCGTTCACCGGCTCGACCCGGGCCGGGAAGCGGGTCAGCGAGCTGGGGGCCCAGACGGTCAAGCGCGTCCACCTCGAGCTGGGCGGCAAGTCGGCCAACGTCATCCTCGACGACGCCGACCTCGATGCAGTGGTGCCGGGCGGGGTCACCTTCGGGTGCTTCCTGAACTCGGGCCAGACCTGTTCAGCGCTGACCCGCATGCTCGTGCCCCGGTCCAAGCAGGACGAGGTGGTGGCGATCGCCAAGGCCACCGCCGAGGGCCTGACCGTCGGTCCGGGCTCGAGCGACGCCAACCTCGGCCCGCTCGTGTCGGCCACCCAGCGCGACCGGGTGCGTGGCTACATCCAGAAGGGCATCGACGAGGGCGCGACGCTGGTCACCGGTGGCCCCGAGGCTCCCGAGGGCCTGGACAAGGGCTACTTCGTGAAGCCGACCATCTTCGCCGACGTGACCTCGGACATGACCATCGCCCAGGAGGAGATCTTCGGCCCGGTCCTGGTGATCATGCCGTATGACTCCGAGGACGAGGCCGTCGAGATCGCCAACTCCACCATCTACGGCCTGGCCGGCGGCGTGCAGTCCGCCGACCTCGAGCGGGCCAAGACCTTCGCCCGGCGCCTGCGCACCGGCCAGGTCGAGGTCAACGGGGGCGGCTTCAACATCCAGGCTCCGTTCGGGGGCTACAAGCAGTCCGGCAACGGTCGCGAGCTGGGCAAGTTCGGGCTCGAGGAGTTCACCGAGATCAAGAGCATGCAGCTGCCTGGCTGAGTCGGCCCGCCCGGATCCCGACGGCGCAGTCGGGGTGGGGATCGCACCAGAACTGGTCGGATCGGGGTCGCGCCCTTCGGCGCGACCCCGGTGACCTATCCTCGGGGGCTCGAACCTCGACGATCCCGACCGATGAAGAGGACCATGGATCATCTGAGGCGCCGGGCCGGCACGACCGTCGCGGTGCTGGCTCTGGTGCTGGCGGCCGCCCAGTTCGGGTGGGTCACCCCGGCGCGGGCCGACACCGCGGTCACCGTGCCGCCCACGACCACCACCACGGTCGCCCCGACGTCGACCACCGGCGATCCGGGCACCACCACCACGACGGGCGATGGCTCCACCACCACGACCGCACCCGGTACCCCGGCCACCACTCCCCAAGGCACGCCGACCGTGACCATCCCGACGTTGGTGACGGGATCGGCACCCAGCGGTCCGCCGTTACCCGACCCCTCACCGCAGATCCGGTCGCTGCTGGGCCAGATCGGCGTGCTGGATGGCCAGAAGGGCATAACCATGGCCACCCAGACCCTGGCTGACGAGCAGGCCGGGCTCGACCAGGCCAACGTGGCCGCCGCCCAGGCTCGCCAGCAGGTGGCCGGGGCCAAGGCCCACCTGGCCTCGGCCCGATCGCAGCTCTCATCGGTGGCCACGCTGGCCTTCATGGGAGCCGGGGGCGGCGTCCTGTCGGCCCTGCTCAAGGGCGGTCCGGACTCGGGCACCATCGAACGCGAGATGGTGAACTCGACGATCGAGTACCACAGCCTGGCCGTGGACGCGGCGCGCAAGGCGTTGGCCCGGGCCCAGGCCGCCCTGGCTTCGGCCAACCGCCAGGTCAGCCTGAACACCGCGCAGGTGGCCGCCGGCCGCTCGGCTCTGGCCGCGGCCGACGCCACCCTCGCCGCGGCTCGGCGAGACCTCTCGGGCGGCGGCCACAGGGGCGGCACCTGGTCGCTGTCGATCGAAGGGGACAGCGCCTTCACCGGCACCGAGCTCTCGCAGTGGTTCATCGCCCAGGGACGCCAGGCCGAGGCGACCGTCCCCATCGACCAGCTGGCTGGCTTCTACATCTCGGAGGGTCAGGCCGAGGGCGTGCGAGGTGACATGGCCTTCGCCCAGGCCCTGGTCGAGACGGGTGGGTTCACGAACCCGGACACCATCGGCCTCAACAACTTCGCCGGCATCGGTCACTGCGACAGCTGCGCCTCCGGGTTCGCCTTCAAGACGGCCCAGTTGGGCGTGCGCGGCCAGATCCAGCTGCTCAAGTCCTACGCCGAGAAGACACCCAAGTACGTCAACCCCATCGTCGACTCGAGGCTGGTGGGCCCGGCTGGCTGCTGCCAGACCTGGACCCAGCTGACCAAGACCTGGGCCAGCGACCCCAACTACGGCCCGAAGATCCTCGGTGTCTACCAGGGCATGTTGGAGTGGTTGTTGAAGGTGCGCGCCGCTGAGCCGGGGCCGCCGCCCGCCCTGGTCGTGTCCTCCAGCCTGGTGGCGTCGTCGACCACCAGCACGACCTCCACCACCGCCAGCCCGCACTGACGGGCGTCCCGCGCCGGTACCAGCGGGTCCCGGCCGGGTGCGGCTAGCAGGCGCGGAGCCGCGTTCACTGCCGACACGAAGGCGCGCAGCCTTCCGGCGTTGAGGTCGTCGAAGGTCCGCACCCCGCTGCACACGTCGACGCCGAAGGGGCGGACCCGGGTGATGGCCTCGGCCACGTTGTCGACGTTCAGGCCGCCGGCCAGGAAGACGGGGATGGGCGACGCCTCCACCACCTGTCGGCTCAGCCGCCAGTCGTGGGTCCGCCCGGTGCCACCCAGCTCGGGCACGTCGGCATCGGGTCGCCCCGAGTCGAGCATCAGCGCGTCGACCGTGTTCGCCGCGGCCCGGGCCTGGTCGAGCACACCGGCATCGGTCACGTGCAGCACCTGCACCAGCTTGATCCCCAACAGCTGGCTTCGAATGGCCCGATGACCGGCCGGATCCACCCAGTCGACCAGTTGGACGGTGCTGGTGTTGGTGCGCCGGGCATGGTCGACGACCGCCTCGGGCGAGGTCTCGCGGGTGAGCAGGAAGGTGGCCACCGACGGAGGCACGGCCAGCGCGATCTCGGCGATCAGCTCGTCGGGGATGGGGCCGGGCCCGCTCGGCATGTCGCTGACCAGCCCGATGGCGTCGGCTCCGAAGCGCACGGCGGTCATGGCTTCGTCCGTCGACGCGATGCAGCACACCTTCAGACGGATCCGTCCCGCGTCGACCATCCCTCCAGTCTGGCCAATGGCGGTGGGGGCCGCCGAGCGGACCCTGCTCCGCCCGGGTTCCGGGCTGGGTCAGGAGGCCCGGTCGGCGATGGCGTCGGCCACCGCGATGGCGCGGCGGGCGTTGGCCACGTGCAGGTTCTCGATCATGCGCCCATCGACGGTGACCACACCCCGGCCCTCGGCCTCGGCCTGCTCGAAGGCCTCGATGATGCGCCGCGCCCGGGTCAGCTCGTCGGGGCTGGGGGCGAACACCCGGTTGCAGGTGTCGAGCTGGCCGGGATGGATGAGCGTCTTGCCGTCGAAGCCCAGTTGTCGTCCCTGCACGCACTCGGCCTCGAAGCCGGCCTCATCGGTGATGTCGTTGTAGACGCCGTCGAGGATGACCTTGCCGGCGTGACGGACCGCCAGCAGGCACATGGACAGGCCGAACAGCAGCGGCTGGCGGCCCGGGACCTGCTCGGCGTGCAGCTCCTTGGCCAGGTCGTTGGTGCCCATCACGAAGGCGGTCAGGCGCTCGGACGAGGTGGTGATCTCCTCGGCGTGGAGGATGGCCACCGGTGTCTCCAACATGGCCCAGATGGCGGTGCGGTCGTTGGCGTCGGCGGCCTCCAGGGCGGCCTCCACCGCGTGCACGTCGGCCGCCGAGTTGATCTTGGGGACCAGGATGGCATCGGGTTCGGCCGCCGCCGCCTCGGCCACGTCCATCGCGTGCCACTCGGTGTCGAGGCCGTTGACCCGGATGACGATCTCCCGGTTGCCGTAGCCGTCCGAGCAGGCGGCCGCACACACCCGTTGGCGGGCCTCCACCTTGGCGTCAGGCGCCACCGCGTCCTCCAGATCGAGGATCAGGGCGTCGGCGGGCAGGGTGCGAGCCTTCTCGAGCGCCCGCTGGTTGGCGCCCGGCATGTACAACACCGAGCGGCGCGGCCGGAGATGGTCAGTGGGCTGATCGGGCCGATGGGTGCTCACGAGGCGTTCTCCTTCACAGGCGGTAGCTGGCGGCCAGCTCGGGGTCGCGTTCGGCCAGCTGGTGGGCCAGGGCCACGACCACCTGGCACTGCTTCACGCTGGCGTCGTCCTCCATCTTCCCGTCGAGCATGATGGCGCCGGTGCCGTCGCCCATGGCTTCGATCACCTGCTGGGCGTGGGCCACGTCGACGGGATCGGGGCTGAACACCCGTCGGGCGATGTCGATCTGGCTCGGGTGCAGGCTCCAGGCGCCCACGCAGCCGAGCAGGTAGGCATTGCGGAACTGGTCCTCGCAGGCCCGGGCGTCGGCGATGTCGCCGAAGGGCCCGTAGTAGGGCAGGATGCCGTTGGCCACGCAGGCGTCGACCATGCGGGCCAGCGTGTAGTGCCACAGGTCCTGCTGGTAGGTGGCGCGGGGCGCATCCGGATCGTCGGGGTCGGGGTCCTGCCGCACCAGGTAGCCCGGGTGGCCACCGCCCACGCGGGTGGTCTTCATGCGCCGGTTGGCGGCCAGGTCGGCCGGACCCAGCGACAAGCCCTGCATGCGCGGGCTGGCCGCACAGATCTCCTCGACGTTGGCCACGCCCCGGGCCGTCTCGAGCAGGGCGTGGACCAGGATGGGCTCGTCCAGGCCGGCCTTGACCTCGAGTTGGGCCAGCAGCCGATCGACGTAGTGGATGTCCTCGGGGCCTTCGACCTTGGGGATCATGATCACGTCGAGGGCCGCTCCGGCCTCCAGCACGGCCGCGGTCAGGTCGTCGAGACCCCAGGGCGAGTCCAGCGAGTTGACCCGGGTCCAGAACTGGGTGGGGCCGAAGTCGGCGGTGCGGGCCACCTCGACCAGCCCGGCCCGGGCCGCTTCCTTGTCGCTGGCCGGGACCCCGTCCTCCAGGTTGGCCAGCAGCACGTCCACCTTGGCCGCCATGTCCGGCACCTTGGCCACCATCTTGGGGTTGGACGCCGGGAAGAAGTGGATCATGCGCGACGGCCGCACCGGGATCTCGCGGACCGGCTGGGGAGCGCCCACGGCCAGGGGTCGGAAGAAGTCCTTGGGGTTGCGCATGCCTCGACCCTAGGACGCCCCCGATGACGTCGGGAAATCTCCACGCGCCGCGTACGGGGACTGATTCGTCGGGCTCGGGCCGGTTGGTGGACATTGAACGGTCATGACAGCCACCCGGGGGACTCGAAACGCTGGCGCCAGCGTGTTCCGTCGTGGCCTGCGGATCGTCACAAGCAGAACGGTGGCGCCCACCGCGGCGGCGTGGAGAGCCGCGCCCGTTCCGCTGGCCTACCACCGCTCGCATCCGGCGGGTCAGCTCCTGGCCCACACCCACAACGACGTGCTGGCGCTGTTCTTCTTCCCGGCCTCATCGGCTTGAACCGGAGGTACTCCAAGCACGTGGAGGGTCCGGCCGAGCGGGTGCAGGAGCGGGTCGGAGCGGTGTCGCGCATCGTCACGGGCACCGCGACGGGTCGGAGTCGGTGCGGGGTCGCCGCCGCGGCGGGGGAGGTGGCTTCGATTGCCCCGGGGGACAGGGCCCTGGCTAGATTCGGGGCCGTCCGTCGGCGCCGGTTTCCGGTGCCGAGATCGTTCTCCCAGGAGTCGCGCCACCGTGAAGACCCCCGTTCGAGTCGCCGTCACCGGTGCCGCCGGCCAGATCGGCTACAGCCTGCTGTTCCGCATCGCCAGCGGCGCCATGCTGGGCGGCGACCAGCCCGTCATCCTGCAGCTGTTGGAGATCACCCCTGCGCTCGACGCCCTGCGGGGCGTGGCTATGGAGCTGGACGACTGCGCCTTCCCGCTGCTGGCCGGCATCGAGCAGACCGACGATCCCGACGTGGCCTTCGGCGACGTCGACTACGCCCTCCTGGTGGGATCGCGGCCCCGTTCGAAGGGCATGGAGCGCAAGGACCTGCTCGAGGCCAACGGGGCCATCTTCACGGTCCAGGGCAAGGCGCTGAGCGACAACGCGGCGGACGGCGTGCGCATCCTGGTCGTGGGCAACCCGGCCAACACCAACGCCCTCATCGCCATGAACAACGCCCCGAAGATCCCCCGCGAGCGCTTCACGGCCATGACCCGTCTCGACCACAATCGAGCCATGGCCCAGTTGGCGGCCAAGACGCAGAGCTCGGTCAACGACATCACCCGGATGACCATCTGGGGCAACCACTCGGCCACCCAGTACCCCGATCTCTTCCGGGCTCAGGTGAAGGGCGAGATCGCGGCCGACCTGATCGGCGACCAGGCCTGGATCGACGGCACGTTCCTGCCCACCGTGCAACAGCGCGGCGCGGCGGTCATCGAGGCTCGGGGCCTGTCGAGTGCGGCGTCGGCGGCGGCGGCCGCCATCGACCACGTGCGCACCTGGGTGAGCGGCACGGCCGAGGGCAACTGGACCTCGATGGCCATCCCCAGCGACGGCAGCTACGACGTGCCCGATGGGCTCATGTCGTCGTTCCCCGTCACCACCTCGGAGGGCTCTCACTCGATCGTGGGCGGCCTCGACCTCGACGACTACTCGCGGGGCAAGATCGACGCTTCGGTGGCCGAGCTCGTGGAGGAGCGCGACACCGTCGCCGAGCTCGGCCTGATCTGACTCATCCGCCGGCCGGTCGTCCCGATTCCGGGCACGTCTGACCACCGTTTCGGTGGCTGGATGTGCTCGGAAGTCAGTCGGTGTCCTTCCGGGCACGTTTGACCACCGTTTCGGTGGCTGGATGTGCCCGGAGCGCGTGAGTCGGCGAGGACACCGAGCTGTCCGAGCACGTCGTAGGCCATGATGCATTCACCGGGCCCGCCCCGCGGGGTCTCCCGAGAGCGAGCAGAGCGCAACGGGGTTGTTGGCGCGGTGCGTCGGCGGACGGGACCGCTACCTCAAGAACTTGCTGGTGGTGTTGTCGGCCAGCACCTTGCCGCCGGTCTGGCAGGTGGCGCAGTAGTTGACCGTGTAGCGGGAGTACTCGACCTCGCGCACCACGTCGCCGCACACCGGGCACGTCTCGCCGGCGCGGTGGTGCACCTCGCCAGGACGGTCCTTGGAGGCGCTCATGTCGTCGCGGCCCCGCTCGCTGGCCAGCGACTCGTCGATGCAGCTGTGGATCGCTCCGGCCAGGGCCTCGACATCGGCCGCCGACAGCTTGGCCGCGTTGGCGAACGGGGACAGCTTGGCCCGGTGGCAGATCTCGTTGGCCAGGCGGCGGCCCACCCCGGCCAGGGCCCGCTGATCGCGCAGCATTCCGTGCAGGCGCATGGAGTGGGCCTCGCAGATGGAGGCCAGCGCGGCTGCATCCAACCTGTCGGCATCGGGTCCCAGCCCCTCGAGGGGCTCCTGGGCCTCGAGCTCGGCGGGGGTGCCCGCCCGCACCCACACCCCGGCGCGCTTCTCGGTCCCCGCCTCGGTCAGCAGCAGCGCCGGGGCGGTCGTACCCGACCCGACCGAACCCGAGGGCGCGAACACCCAGCGGGCCAAACCGCCCCGTGGTTTGGGCGATTGCTTGTCGTCGGGCTTGAGCCGGCCGCCCTGCATGAGATGGACCACGAAGGTGGTGGTGCCGAAGTCCATCAGCAGGTACTTGCCGCGCCGTCCGACGTGATCGAGCGGCTGACCGACTGCCTGGTCGGGTGGGGGTGCGAACGTCTTGAGGGCGGTGAAGGCGATCGGGCGGAACGAGGCCAGCACCAGGCCGCCGAAGTCACGACTCAACCGCTCGGCGTGCGCCTGCAGCTCGGGCAGCTCAGGCATGGTCAGCCCTCCTCGGGAAAGCGGGTGCCTGCCCGCACGGACACGAACAGGTGGTCCAGTCGGGCCAGCTCGCCCTGGTGGTCGAGCAGGACGCGCACGTCGCCGCCCACACGCAACCGCCCGCTCATGAACGCGCCCTGGGCGCTCTGGTGGCCCGACGCGATGGCGGCGGCGGTACCCCGGTCCTGGGTCAGGGTGATGTCGGGGTCCGGGTGGTGCCCGGACTCGACGCGCACCGCGGTGGCGCACACCGACACGAACCAGGTCACCTCGTCGTTGGGACCGGTGACCACCTGCTGGATGACCAGGTCGGGCCGGCCCGACCCCGAAGCCGACCTCTCCTCGTGATCGGACCCGGCACCTCCCGGGTCCGTGGGGGTGCCATGGGCGCGCTCGGCAGCGTCGGCCATCGCCGCCAGCCAGGCGGGGGAGAGGAACTCGGTGACCGTCTCGGGCATCGCGTGGGCAGGCTAGCGGGGCACCACCGATACGATCTGCGCCCATGCGCATATTGGGTCAGGGGGACCGGGTGTTCGCCCATGCTCCGGTCACGGGAAGGTGGCGGGTGCTCCAAGGCCCCGACGACGTGCTGGAGCTCATGGACCACGGCGCCGAGGGTGTGGTGGCGCTGGTCCGCGACGCCGGCGCCACGTTCCTGGCCCCCATCTTCCACGAGCTGACCGGGGTGGTGTGCACCGGGGGGACGCCACGCAGCCACATCGGGATCGTCAGTCGCGAGTTCCAGATCCCGTGCGTGATGGCCTGCGTGCTCGAGCGCGACCTCGATGACGGGGCCACCGTCGAGCTCGACTGCTCGACCGAGCCCGGTGTCGTGCGTGCCTGATCCCGACGCGGCAGTCGACTCGCCCGGCGACCCGTCCGTCGAGTCGGCTCGCCGTCGGGCCAACGAGCTGATCGCCTATCACTCGCCCATCGCCCAGGCCCTCACCGCCCAACGCACCTCCTACTCGTCCCAGCTGATCCCGGTCACGGCCTACATCGTGGTGGCCTGCTGCGAGGCCTTCACGCGCTACCCCGAGCTGATGGCCCGCATCGACGCGGCGATGCCGGCCGAGGAGATCGGCCGGGCTGGTCACCTCCCGGGCACCGAGATCAACTCGGTGCACCTGTGGTCGATCGCCAACTTCTGGCTGCTGGGTCGCAAGGTCATGACCGCCATCGACCCCTCGCTCGACGATCCGGTGGCCGCGGCCACGGTCCTCGACTTCTGGGAGCGGGCGGCTCGGGCCTACCGGGCCGACGGCACCCGCCAGGCGTGGGACACCGGCACCTGTCGACCGTACGGGCCCGAGGTCGTCGACCAGGTCCTGGCCGGGGTGGTACCCGTGCGCAGCGCCGAGGAGCGGGTCCGGCTGAGCCGGTTCAACGCAACCCTCGTGAACCACCTCTTCCTGATGTGGTTCGACACCCGGTCGGGCATCGCCGACGTCGGGCCCTACCCGCTCGACGACGGGCGGGTGTTGCTCATCCGCGACTTCAACAAGTTCGGGGCCAGCCACTTCCCGTGGTCCGACGTGGCCGCCGAGATCCCGTACCGCCAGCTCACTGCCGGACTGGTGCTCGACGACGTCGAGATCACGGCCACCGACTTCGGCTCCTCGGACACCGTCCCCGCGGACTATCTGGACCGGCTGGTCGGATTCGGGTTGTTCACCGGCGACTCCGCCGCGCCGGGCCAGCTGACCCCGGTGTCGCTCGACGCGCTCGACGAGCTCACCGCCGTCATCCGCCGGGTGCAGGCCCGCCACTACCGCAGCATCGCGGCCATGACCCGCGACGAGATGATCCGATGCGGGGCCTACGTCTACTTCACCTTCCTGCGTCCCTTCGCCGAGGTGGCCGGGGTGGCCGACGAGCTCGACTGGGAGGTGCCCAAGTCGGTCCCCGAGCCGCTCTACGAGCTCTTCTCCGCCATCCGCGGCGACGAGGAACCCATCGACGAGGTGGGGGAGTACTACACGCCGATCGCCCGAATGTCATCATCAGGGTCGTGATCGACGCAACGCCAGGAGGCTCCCGATGACGCTGGCCCACAAGATCCAGGGCGAGTCGATGCAGATGATCGTCTTCCAGCTCGAGGAGGGGCAGCGGGTCTTCTGCGAGGCCGGCAAGTTCTTGTGGAAGACGACCAACGTCGACGTCCAGACCCGGTTGAGCAAGGGTGATCCCGACGCGGCCGAGCCGGCGCCGGCCGGGGCCGCGGGCTTGTTGAACAAGGCGCTCAAGACCGGGGTGGAGATGGGCAAGCGCCACCTGGCCGGCGAGTCCGTGGCCTTCCAGCACTTCACCGCCAACGGCGGTTCGGGACTGGTGGCCTTCGCCGGCACGTTGCCCGGCAGCATGCGGGTGCTCGAGCTAGACGGCACGATGGGCTGGACGGCGGAGAAGGACGCCTTCGTGTGCGCCGAGAGCACGGTGGACTTCGACATCGCCTTTCAGAACTGGAAGGCGGGTCGCAAGAGCGGGGAAGGCTTCGTGCTGGAGAAGTTCACCGGCGTGGGCACCCTGGTCATCGCCGGAGCCGGCAATTTCATCGAGCTCAACCCGGCGAAGTACGGCGGCACCATCGAGGTCGACACCGGCTGCGTGGTGGCCTTCCAGGACTGCATCACCTATGAGATGCGCCGGGTCGGCGCTCTCAACGCTCAGGCGCTGATGGGTGCCATGTTCGCGGGATCCGGCCTGAGCGTGGCCACGCTGTCGGGCGACGGCATCGTGATCCTGCAGTCGATGACCTATGACGGCATGGCCAATGCGCTGTTCGCCCGCGTCCACCAGAATGACAACCAGGGCATCACCGGCGGTCTGTTCGGCACCTCGAAGGGCTGAATTCCCACACAGCAAAGGACATCACCATGGGCTTTCTCGATGACGTCAAGAAGGGCGCCAACAACCTCGGCAGCTCGATCAACAACACGGTCAACAGCGCCCAGAGCGGTCAGCGGGTCAGCAACCTGCTCCACGACCTCGGCGCGCTGACCTGGGCCGCCAAGACCGGCCAGGGCGGCCCGGACGACGCGCAGGAGTGGGCTCGGATCGAAGGTGAGCTGAACCAGTTGGCCGCCGACGGCACCGCCATCGATCTCCACCTCAAGACGGCCGCCGTGCCGCCGCCCCCGCCCCCGGCACCTGATGCGGCCGCTCCTGCGCCGCCGCGCCCGCGCCTGCCGCGCCTGCCGCGCCGCTCCTGCGCCGCCGCCCGCGCCTGCCGCTCCCGCCCGGCGGCTCCTGCGCCGCCGCCCGCGCCCGCCGCTCCGGCGGCTCCCGCGGGCGGCTCGTTCACCCTCGACGACCTGTAGGACGGCACCCTGGCCGGGCGCCGGCTCAGGGGCTCAGGTGTCGAGATCGAGGATCTTGTCCAGCACCGGGAGCGCGTCGCGGAGCCGGTCCAGTTCGTCGGCTTCGAGTTGGGCCAGGCGCTCGGCCAGCCAGGCGTTTCGCTGGCTGCGGATGGTGCCCAACTCGCGGGAACCGGCCTCCGTGATCTGCACCAGGCTGACGCGGCGATCGGCCACGGCGGTGGTGCGCTCCACCAGCCCCGCGGCTTCGAGGTTGCCCACGATCCGGGTGATCGAGGGCGGCTGAACGTTCTCGAAGCCGGCCAGCTCGCCCAGGGTCAGCGGACCCTTCTGCTCGATGGCGGCCAAGGCCGACTGCTGGGACGGGGTGATCCCGGCGGTCACGTGCTGGCGCAACCGCCGGGCCAGGCGCAGCACCGACAGGCGGGTGCGGGTGACCAGGTCGTCTCGATCGTCTGACCTGTCGTCGGGCACGGGCGTGATCATCGCGCGGCGCGCCGGCGGTCCGCGCCGTAACCTCGCCCAGATGACCGTCGCCCCCTGGCCGATCGAGCCCACCGGCCGCGCGCTGGTCGAGGCCTACCTGCACTGGTTGGACGACCAGGCGGGCATGACCGGGGTCTACGAGTACGTGAGCGAGCCGACGGGCGAGGACCAGCCCGTGCTGTCGATCCGCTACATGGACTGTCCCCAGGAAGGCACCCTGCTGGGATTCACCTTCGGTATCTCGGCGGTGGCCAACCCGATGTGGGGCGGCCTGCGACCCGAGCTGGCCATCTGCGTCGACTCGACCGACGCCCGCTGGGCCTGGGCCCTGGCCGACATCGGCGATCGTGTCCGGCGCACGTCGGTGTTCCTGCCCGGCGACACCATCGAGGTGGGCGAACCCATCGCCGAGGAGTCGGCCATGGAGTCATTCGTGCTGTGGCACCAGCTCATCACCGACGACGAGGCCCTGTTCACCCACAGCGATCGCGAGGTGGTCCTGGTGCAGGCCATCCCGTTGCACGTCACCGAGCTGGAGCAGCTGCGGCGCCAGCCCGACCGGGCCGTGGGCGTGCGCGAGTTCCTTCGGGGGTTGGCTGAGGCAGGGCTGGCTGTCACCGACGTTCGTCGGCCGCCTCTGGCTACCCGATGAGCTCCACCCGTGAGGGTCGACCCGTGAGCGCGGTTGGATGACGCCCACTCGGGTGCTGAGCCACATCGGCGATGCCCGGGGACTGCGCCTGCCGCCGGATGTGGCCGAGCGGGTGGACGTGATCCCGCTGGCCGTGTCCGGGCCGCTGCCCGATGACGCCGTCGGCGAGGTGCTGATCACCGTGCCGGGCTGGAGCGAGCACACCGACGAGCTGGTGACCCGCGGGGTGCGCTGGTTGCATCTCGTGTCGACCGGCGTCGACCGGCTGGACTTCGGGGCGCTGCCGGACGACGTGGTGGTCACCAACGCCCGAGGTGCCAGCGCCATCCCCATCTCCGAGTGGGTCCTGGCGATGATGCTGGCCTTCGTCAAGCACCTCCCCGACGTCTGGATCCGCCAGCCCCCGCCGGACTGGCGTGCCGATGCCCGGCTGGGCTCGCTGCACGGCCGGCGCCTGGCCATCGTCGGGTTCGGTTCCATCGGGGTGGCCGTGGCCGAGCGGGCGCTCCCCTTCGGGATGGCCGTGCGCGGCCTGCGCCGCACCGACCGCCCCAGCGAGGTCCCGGGCGTAGAGCTGGCCGGATCGGTAGCCGAGACGGTGGCTGATGCCGACCACGTGGTGGTGGCCGCCCCGCTCACCCCGGCCACCCGGCACCTGATCGACTCGGCCGCGCTGGCCGCCATGAAGCCTGGCGTGCACCTGGTGAACATCGCCCGAGGTGGCCTGGTCGACCAGGACGCGTTGCGGCTGGCCCTCGACGACGGGCGGGTGGCGCTGGCGTCGCTCGACGCGGTCGATCCCGAGCCGTTGCCGGCGGGTCACTGGCTGTACACCCACCCGCGGGTGCGCCTCAGCGCCCACGACTCCTGGAGCTGGCCCGGATCCGGCGCAGCCATGTTCGAGCGCTTCGCCGTCAACCTGCGGGCCTGGCTCGACGGCCGGCCGCTACCCGATCGGGTCGACCCGGTCCAGGGCTACTGATCAGGCGCCGCTGCGCAGTACCACGCCGGCCAGGTCGCCCGTGTGGTCGCCGTCGATCAGTGCCACCCGACCGTTCACCACCGTGGCCCGGTAGCCGTCGGCGCGTTGGGTGTAGCGGCCGGCGCCGCCCGGGAAGTCGTGGACGTACTCGGGGAGGCGCAGGGTGAGCTGGTCGAGATCGATCACGTTCACGTCGGCGAACGATCCGGGACGCAGCACGCCGCGGTCGGTCACGCCGAACAACCCCGCCGTGTCCGACGTGAGACGTCGTACGCCCTCCTCGATGGGCAGCACACCGCGCTCCCGTACCCATTGGCTGAGGAAGAAGGTGGGCTGGCTGGCATCCATGATCTGGCCCACGTGGGCGCCGGCATCGGCCAGACCCATCACCACGTTCGGATCGGCCAGCATCTCGGTCACCGCGTCGAGCCGTTGGTTGAGGAACGGCCAGTTGAGGAGCACCCGGCCGTTGGACTCCAGCGACAGGTCGATGAATGCCTCGGCCGGGGTCACGCCCCGGCGATCGGCCACCGCCTTGAGGGAGTTGGCCGGATCGTGGGTGTAGTCGAGGTGGTCGTCGTCGAGCACGTAGGCGCCGGTGAAGAACTCCTCGGGAGTCTCGTTCCCCGCCTCGATGAGCTGCATGCGGCTGACCGGATCGCGCAGCACCGTCAGCTTCTCCTCGAGCGACAGGAGGCGCAGCCGCTTCCAGGGCCGAGTCCGGTCGAACGGAGTGGCGTGGGACAGGCCGAACAGGATCCCGATGCCCCGACGCCGTGGTCTGGGGTCGCACGTTGGCCCCGGCCGCGTTGTGCTCGTTGACCCGATCGAGCACGAACCGGTACAGGTCGTCGCGGCGGTAGGCGTGGGCCAGGCCGAAGGTCAGCGGCCGACCCGAGGTCGTGGTGATATCGGCCAGCAGGTCGATCTCGGCTCGGGTGTTGGGATAGCCGTCGGTGTCACGCTCGCCCATGCGGGGTGCGGCCTCGAACACGCCCCGTTGGTGGCGGCCCATGACCCCGGCGATGGCCAGCAACTCGTCGTCGGCGGCCCACGTGCCCGGCACCGGGCGCCCGTCGGGCACCCGGTGCAACAGGGTGCGCGAGGTCGAGAAGCCGAGCGCGCCGGCGCCTATGGCCTCGTCGACCAGGGCGCACATCCGCTCGATGTCGTCCGGCCCGGCCGGCTCCTCGGTCAGGCTGCGCTCGCCCATGGCGTGGACCCGGACCGCGCAGTGGCCGACCATGCCGCCAACGTTGATGCCCTTGGGCCAACGCTCGACCGCGTCCAGGTACTCGCCGTAGCTCGACCAGTCCCAGGCCAGACCCTCCATGATCGAATCGGCCGGGATGTCCTCGACCGACTCCATCATCTCGGCCAGCTCCTCGCGGTCGCCCGGCTTGCACGGCGCGAAGGTGACCCCGCAATTGCCCAGCACCACCGAGGTCACCCCGTGCCAGCACGACGACGAACCCATCGGGTCCCAGGCCAGCTGGGCGTCGAGATGGGTGTGGATGTCGACGAAGCCGGGGGTGACGTACGCGCCCTCGGCATCGATGATCCGCCGGCCCTCACCCACCTCCGCGGCGGGGCCCACCGCCACCACTCGGTCGCCATCCACCGCCACGTCGGCGCGCACGGCCGCCGCGCCGGTGCCGTCGACCACCGTGCCGTTGGTGATCACCAGATCGTGCATGTCGTTCCCCCTGCGCAAAGAGCTAGGCACTCAGACTAGGTGGCGGAGTGTTCGCGAGATGGGTCGGCGCCCCGATCGCCGAACTGCGAAGCTGGTGCCGTGTCCTCCGCCGACCCCTCCATCCCCGCCGAGTTCGAGTTGCCCTTCGGCCCGGTCGACCCGGCCGATGAGCTCACCCATCCGTCTGGACCCGAGCCGTTGTGGAGCGAGTCCTACTACCTCGACTTCACCGCCGCCGACGGCTCCGTCGGCGGATACGTCCGCATCGGGCGCTACCCCAATCTGGGCCCGGGAGGCCAGGGCGTCATCTGGTACTGGGGCTGCGTGGTGGGACCGGACCGTCCCCTGGTCACCGTCATCGACCACACCGTGCCCTTCGCTCGCAACTACTCGTCGCTGGAGGTGCGCAACGACGGGCTATGGGCCGACCACAACGTCGAGGAGCCGCTGGAGCGGTTCAGCCTCGGTCTGGAGGCCTTCGGGGTCGCCCTCGACGAGCCGGCCGACACCTACCACGGGCTGCGCGGTGAGCGGACCCCTCTCGGTTTCGACCTGGAGTGGGAGACCGATGGCATCCCGTTCCGCTGGCCCATCGACCGCTACGAGATCCCCTGCCGAGTGCACGGTGAGATCCTGGTGGGCGACGAGCGCATCGAGTTCGAGGGTCCGGGCCAGCGCGACCACTCGTGGGGGGTGCGCGACTGGTGGGCGCAGGGGTGGTGCTGGACGGCCTGGCGCATGGAAGACGGCGCCCGCTACCACGTCGTGACCCTGCTGCCGGCGCAGGGCTTCGCCGTCGGCTACGTCCAGCCCGCAGTCCCGGGGGCCGACGGGTCGCCCGGCGCCCCCCTGGAGCTCATCACCGAGTTCGACGCCCGCCCCGAGTTGGGAGCCGACGGGATCCCCACCTCGGCCGAGCTGGATGTGGCCGGCCTCGGGTTCGGGGTCGAGCCGCTCGGCTGGTCGCCGGTGCTGCTCGAGGCCGTCGATGGTCGCGAAGCCCGCTTTCCCCGCGCCATGGCTCGCTTCACCGCCGCCGATGGGCGTCGTGGCATCGGCTGGATCGAGTTCAACCAGCCCCCGCCGTGAGCCGGCCGGGTCGGTAGGGCGCGCCGAGGGGGGCCCCGGCGCTCAGTAGGCTGTCTCGATGCCCACCGGCCTGTTCGCCAGTCTCGGACTGGATCCCAAGAAGATCCTCAACAGCGTCGGGACCCTCGGTCTGTTCGCCATCGTGTACGCCGAATCCGGGATCATGATCGGCTTCTTCCTGCCCGGCGACTCGCTGTTGTTCACCGCCGGGCTCCTGTCGGCCACCAAGCACGTGCTGTGGCCCTTCCCGGTGCTGGTGCTGGGCTGCGCCCTGGCCGCCGTGCTGGGCGACCAGACCGGCTACCTGTTCGGCAAGAAGGTGGGGCCGAGCCTGTTCAACAAGCCCGACTCCCGCCTGTTCAAGCAGGAGCACCTCCAGCGGGCCGAGGACTTCTACGCGCGGCACGGGTCAAAGACCATCGTCATCGCCCGCTTCGTGCCCGTCGTGCGCACCTTCGCTCCGATCGTGGCCGGGGCGTCGAAGATGCACTACCGCACCTTCGTGCTCTACAACGTCATCGGAGGCGTGCTCTGGTCGACTCTGATGCTGTGCCTGGGCTACGGCTTGGGCAAGAAGTTCCCGGGGATCGGCAACTACCTCGACTACGCCGTGGTCATCATCGTGGTGCTGTCGCTGATCCCCATCGGATTCGAGTACCTGCGTCAACGCCGCAAGGCGGCCAAGGCCGCCGACCCCGTCGTCTGACCTCGTCCGCTCCACGCCACGAACGCGACCTGTGCACCGTGGAGGCGCCCAGCTCGCGTGGGTAGGGTCCGCCGCCCCGGGTGGTGCCTACTTCTTCTGGCCGGTGAGCCGGCGGTTCTTGACCTTGGCCTTGACGTAGTCGCGGTTCATGTAGGCGATGAAGTCGATGCTGATCTCCTTCGGGCACGCCTGCTCGCACTCGCCGTGGTTGGTGCAGGACCCGAAGAACTCCTCCATGGTCTCCACCATGTTCTCGGTGCGGCTCCAGCGCTCGGCCTGGCCCTGGGGCAACAGGTTGAGGTGCGAGATCTTGGCCGCCGTGAACAGTTGACCGGCGCTGTTGGGACACGCGGCCACACACGCCCCGCATCCGATGCACGCCGCCGCGTCCATGGCGGCGTCGGCGGCCGTCTTGGGCACGGGGATGAGGTTGGCGTCGGGAGCCGAGCCGGTGTTGGCCGAGATGAACCCTCCGGCCTCGATGACGGCGTCGAGCGGGCTGCGGTCGACCATCAGATCTCGGATGACGGGGAAGGCGGTGGCCCGCCACGGTTCGATGGTCAGCGTCTCGCCGTCGGTGAACTTGCGCATGTGCAACTGGCAGGTGGCCGTGCCCTTCTGGGGGCCGTGGGCCTGGCCGTTGATCATCAGCCCGCACGTGCCGCAGATGCCCTCGCGGCAGTCGCTGTCGAACACGATGGGCTCACGCCCATCCGCGATCAGCTGCTCGTTGACGGTGTCGAGCATCTCCAGGAAGGACATGTCCTCCTTGATGGCGGTGGCGTCGTACTCCTCGAAGCGCCCGCTGACGCGGGGCCGTCCTGGCGCCACACCCGAAGATGCAGGTTCATGCTGACTCCCGCCGGGTGGTTGGGCACGCCGGGCGAGCCACGACGGTCGGTGGCGCCGCCGCGAGCGCGGCGCGGGCCTGCACGGTCACTTGTAGCTCCTCTGGGTGAGGTGGACGTACTCGAACTCGAGGGGTTCGCGGTGCAGGACCTGGGGCGTCTCCTTGTCCTGCCACTCCCAGGCCCCCACGAAGGCGAAGTGCTCGTCATCGCGCTTGGCCTCGCCTTCATCGGTCTGGTGCTCGACGCGGAAGTGGCCGCCGCAGCTCTCCTCACGCATGAGGGCGTCGCGGCACATCAGCTCCCCCAGCTCGAAGAAGTCGGCCACTCGCTGCACCTTCTCCAACGACTGGTTGACGGTGTCGGCCGAACCCAGCACCCGCACGTCGCGCTCGAACTCGGCCCGCAGCGCGGGGATCTCGGACAGGGCCTTCTCCAGGCCGACCTTGTCGCGGGCCATGCCGCAGTAGTCCCACATCATCTTGCCCAGCTCGCGGTGGTAGTGGTCGACCGACTTGGTGCCGCCGACCGAGAGCCAACGGGTGATCTCGTCGCGCCGTTCGCTCTCGGCGGCCTGGAACTCGGGACCGTCGGGCGAGGGGGCCGGGGTGCCCAGCAACCCGGCCAGGTAGTTGCCGATGGTGTAGGGAAGCACGAAGTAGCCGTCGGCCAGGCCCTGCATGAGCGCCGAGGCGCCGAGTCGGTTGGCGCCCTGGTCGGCGAAGTTGGCTTCGCCGATGGCGTAGAGGCCGGGGATGGTGGTCATCAAGTCGTAGTCGACCCACAGCCCGCCCATCGTGTAGTGGATGGCCGGGTAGATGCGCATCGGGACCCGGTAGGGGTCCTCGTCGGTGATGCGCTCGTACATGTCGAACAGGTTCCCGTAGCGCTCTCGGATGACGTTCTCGCCCAGGCGCCGGGTGGCATCCGCGAAGTCGAGGTACACCGAGTTCTTGAGGGGCCCGACGCCGTAGCCGGAGTCGACCATGGCCTTGGCGTTGCGCGAGGCCACGTCGCGGGGCACCAGGTTGCCGAAGGCCGGGTACTTGCGTTCCAGGAAGTAGTCGCGGTCGGCTTCGGGGATCTGGTCGGGTGAGCGGCGGTCGTCAGGGTCGGTGGGAACCCAGATGCGTCCGTCGTTGCGCAGCGACTCCGACATCAGGGTCAACTTCGACTGGAACTCGTCGCTCGAGGGGATGCACGTGGGGTGGATCTGGGTGAAGCAGGGGTTGGCGAACATGGCGCCGCGCTTGTGGGCCCGCCAGATGGCAGTGGCGTTGCAGTTCATGGCGTTGGTGGACAGGTAGTACGTGTTGCCGTACCCGCCCGTGGCCAGCACCACGGCGTGGGCCGAGTGCGAGCTGAGCTGGCCGGTCACCAGATCGCGCACCACGATGCCGGCGGCCGCGCCGTCCTTGACCACCACGTCGAGCATCTCGGTCTTGGTGTACTGGCGCACGTTGCCCAGCGACACCTGCTGCTCGAGAGCCTGGTAGGCGCCCAGCAGCAGCTGCTGGCCGGTCTGACCCCGGGCGTAGAAGGTGCGGCTCACCTGGGCGCCGCCGAACGACCGGTTGTCGAGCAGCCCGCCGTAGTCGCGGGCGAACGGGACGCCCTGGGCCACGCACTGGTCGATGATGTTCACGCTGACCTCGGCCAGGCGGTGCACGTTGGACTCTCGAGCCCGGAAGTCCCCGCCTTTGACCGTGTCGTAGAACAGCCGGTACACGCTGTCGCCGTCGTTCGGGTAGTTCTTGGCCGCGTTGATCCCGCCTTGGGCGGCGATCGAGTGCGCCCGGCGCGGCGAGTCGTGGAAGGTGAAGACCTTCACCTGGTAGCCGAGCTGGGCCAGCGAGGCGGCGGCCGACGCGCCTGCCAGGCCCGTGCCGACCACGATGATCTCGAACTTGCGCTTGTTGCCCGGGTTGACCAGCTTCATGTCGAACTTGTGGCGGTCCCAGCGGCCCTCGATCGGACCAGTGGGGCAGCCCGCGACCAGACGGGGATCGGCGGGGATGGCGGTGGGCGACTCGGTTACGGCCACAGTGGCCTCCTCAGCTCGAGACGCCGGTCACGCCGGCGAGGGCCATGATCGGGAAGCTGATGTTGATGCCCGCGATCAGGATGGCGAAGCCGGCGGCGAACACCCGCCGGGCCCTGTTGAATCGGGGGTTGTTCCACCCGAGGCTCTGGAACAGGCTCCACGAACCGTGGAAGAGGTGGATGCCCAGCGCGATGTTGGCCACGATGTAGAGGGCGGCCACCCCCGGGCGCTTCAGGCTCTCGGTCACGTTCTGATAGGCGGCGCCTCGGTGCCAGGCCGGCACGGCGACGGGGTGCAGCCCCCAGGTCAGGTCGGCCAGGTGCCAGATCAGGAAGAGCAACACGATGGGGCCGGTCCAGCGCATGGTGCGCGAGGCGAAGTTGGCGGCCAGGTAGTCGCGCCGGCTCTCGTAGCGGACGTTGGCCTTCTGGTTCATCCGGGTCAGGCCGTAGGCGGCATGGATGTGGAAGACGAACGCCAGGATGAGCCCGATGCGGATCAGCCAAAGGGTGACGGTGCGGGGCAGGATCGGCACCAGCAACTCGCGCAGGAACTCGCTGTAGGTGTTGAACTCGGTCGGGCCCAGGTACATCTTCAGGTTGCCGACGGCGTGGCCGAGCACGAACAGCATCAGCATGATGCCGGTGACGGCCATCACCCACTTCTTGCCCACGCCCGTCTGGTAGATCTCCACCAGGAACGGCTTGCGCCGGCCCGGTCGCTTGCGGATCGGAGCGACCGTGATGTCCGGACTCAGGTCCGGTGCGGGCTGCTGGGTTGCTGTCACGAAGGGACCTCCCCGTCGGTCGGTGACCCCGTGGCGGGAACGACGGCGCGCCTGGCGCCGCCGCCGGGGGCGACCGGTCCAGAACCTACATACCGCCGCAGGGATGCGGCGAACTCAACGATGGCGCACCACGTGGGTGCCGTAGCGTGCGCGAGTACGCGGGTCCGTCACCGTCGAGCTCCACGTCGATGACCACGTCGTCGGAGGTGTCGGGGACCTCGATCGTGATCGTGCCCACCCGGACGCACTCGTCGGCTGGTATGTCGCCTTCCCAGGACCACGACCGTCGCACCTCCCCTTCCCACAACAGATCGGCATGAACGATCATATCGCTATAGGAGATATGTGCGTCGGAAACGACGTGGACGTCCAGCTCGAGCTGATCGCCGGGGTGGACGTGGTCGGGCGGGCGGTCGACCACCACGATGACCGGTAGGCACGCCTGGCGCAGGGCCTGGTGGCCGACCTTGGGGATCCGCTGGTGGTCCAGCACCGACGGGCTCACGGCCGGCGAGCTGTCGGCGAAGCTGAACTGGGCGAAGCCGCCGGTGGGCCGGTACTTCAGCCGGCGGAGGCTCTCGATCTGGTAGCGCAGCAGCCGGGCCTGGTAGTGCTGGGTGGCCTCGCGCCAGTCCTGGTAGGTGTCGAAGGCGCCGGGAGGGACGTAGCGCTGGAAACCGGTCAGATCCAGGCCGTGGTGGCGGGCCAGACCCTCCCAATCCAGGTCGGGCCAGCGTTGGGGCTCGACGAAGTCGTCGGATTCGGGTACCGCCGCGGCCCCGAACTCGCTGACGAAGCGGGCCAGCCGAGGCCAGCGGGCCAGAAAGGCGGGAAGGTCGCGCTCGTCGGCCACCTTCCAGCCGAACCAGAGATGGCTGTCGGTGCCGTCGAGCTGGGGCAGGTGCGGGTACACGCCGGAGTGGGCGATGACCGGACGCGTGCCGTCGTTGCGCTCGAGCACGGACTTCACGGCGCGATCCAGCAACGACCGGTTCCAGGTGGGCAGGGCCTGGGAAGCCAGCGCCCGCGCGGCCAGACGTCGACGACGCCGCGGGTCGCCCTCGGGGTCGGGCCCGGTGTCGATGGGGAGCGGTTCGTTGTGGCCACACCACAGGAACACCGAAGGATGGTGAGCCAGCAGGTCCACCGCCTCGCGGGCCTGTCGACGGGCCTGGTGCTTGACCCCACGGGCGTAGCCCCACTGCAGCGGGAGGTCCTGCCAGATCAACAGCCCGGCCTCGTCGGCCGCCTGGTACAGCTCCGGGCGTCCCACATGGGCGTGGAGGCGCAGGAAGTCGAGGCCCGGTCTCGCGGGCCAGGGCCACGTCGCGGGCCATCTCCGCGGCCGTGGCCTCGGCCAGGGCCATGCGGGTCGGCCCCTGGTTGGCGCCTTTGAGGAACAGGCGCTCGCCGTTGATCGAGGTCACCCAGTTGGCCATCTCCACGGTACGCAGACCGATGCGTCGCGTGATCTCATCGCTCACCTCGCCGGCATCGGTCCGGACCTCCACCACCACGTCGTAGAGCGGTTGGTCGCCCAGGGTCCACGGCCACCAGCGCTGGGGGTTGCCCACGTTGACGGTCCACTCCACCCGGTTCTCGCCCGCCGCGATGGACTGGGTGCGGCGGTGCTCGTAGCCGCCGAGCCGGCGTGGCCGGCGCTGGGCGCGGGGGGGTCGGCCAGCTCGTCGGTGGGGAGGTGGGCGGCGATGGTGGTGACCAGCTCGACGGTGGCAGCCTCTCGGGTGTCGAGGACGACCCGCAGGCCCACCGTGGCGGACTGGTCGGTCACGTCGAGGCACCGGGTCCGGCAGTGGCGGATCCGCACCGGTCCGGACTGCTGGAGGTGGACCGGACGCCAGATCCCGCCCGGGGTCCAGTCCTGGTCGAGCAGGTCCCAGTGCTGGAAGACGCCGGTGAGGTTCCGCTTGGCGCGGGGGTTCGCGGGTCGAGGGCACGCCACCTCGACGGCCAGGGTGTGCTGGGAGCGGCCCGCCAGGGTTTCGCTGACCTCGAACTGGTGGGGGAAGAAGTACCCCTCGGTGTCACCCAGGTACACGCCGTCGAGCCACACGTCGCTGGTGTAGAAGACCCCGTCGAGCACCAGCCAGGTGCGGCGATCGAAGTCGAGGCGGTCCGGGTCGGATGACGCTCCGGGCCCGAAGCGGCCGGGCTCGTCGAAGGTCGTGCGGTAGACCACCGGGCCGTCGGTGTGGGTGAAGGCGGGATCGGAGCGCCAGTGACCCGGCACGGTGGCGACGGCCCAGGAGCCGTCGTCGAAGTCGGGGCCGTGGTGCTCATCCCGCGGAGCGTCCCCAGCGACGGCCGCTCGCCAGGTACCTGACAGGTCGACCATGGTCGCAACCTAGCCACTCGCCTCGCCCGACGAGCAAAGTCGACGCTGGAAGCCCGATGACCTGGCCTCGCTGATCGGCACCTCAGATGTCGCGGGGGCACGCCGATAGAGGGAGAACTAGTGTTGTCGACAACTACGGGACAGGAGGAACCAGTCCGTGCCTGAGACCTCCACCGACCCCTCGACCGCGGGCGCGGCCGCGTGGCGGCCCGCGGCACGGAACCGAGAGGCAGGGGATCGACGACGCCGATCTCGGCGCGCTGATCGGGCGAGTCCAGCTCGACGAGACGCTGTCGCAGGTGAGCGACGTCGTGCTCACGGTGGCCTCCGACGGCACCATCGGGTACGTCAGCCCGGCGATCCACGCCCTGCTTGGGATTCGACCAGGAGCAGCTGCTCGGTCGACACCTGGTCGAGTTCCTGCACCCCGACGACGCCGACGACGTGGTCGCTCGGCTCGCCCGGGGTCACGGCCATCATGACGTGGGCGCCCGTCTCCTCATGCGTCAGGAGCCGGATGGCTGGCGCGAGGTGCTCCTGTTCGTGCACGCCGGCCCCGCGCTCGATGCAGTCGGCTACCGGGCGGTCGTGCTCCGCGACGCCAAGGATCGCGGCCACACCCTCGACGCCCTGCGCCAGCGCCTGGCCTTCGAGGATCTGCAGACCCGGGTGGCCTCGTCGTTCATCCATCGGCCGGCCCACGAGGTCGATGCCTGCATCACCGGTGCCCTGGCCGACATCGGCAGCTTCGTCGGGGTCGACCGGGTCTACGTGTTCGTGAGCCGCGACGATCGGGGCACCATCGAGAACACTCACGAGTGGACCAAGGCCGGTGTGCCCTCGGAGATGGAGGCGGTCCCGGTCGTCGACCCGCGCCTGATCCCGGCGTGGATGGGGACGCTCGAGCGCCTCGAACCCATCTACATCCCTCGCGTCGCCGACCAGACCGACGTCTGGCAGGCCGAGATCGACCTACTCAAGCCGCAGGGCGTCCGCTCGGTGCTGGCCGTCCCGCTGGCCGACGAGGGCCATCTCATCGGCTTCATCGGATTCGACCTGGTGGAGCGCGAACGCATCTGGAGCGACGACCACATCGCCGTGCTGCAGCTCGGCGGCCGGCATCATCTCCCAGGCCCTGGCTCGCAGCGACGCCGAGCAGCGATTCGGCTTGGCGTTCACCAACGCCCCGCTGGGCATGGTGCTGAGCGCACCCGACGGGCGCCACATCCAGGTCAACCAGGCCTACTGCGATCTGGTCGGGCGCACCGAAGAGGAGTTGATCGGTCGGCCGGCGGTCGATCTCATCCATCACGACGACGTGGACGACGCTGACCCGCACGCACCGACGGGTGGTGCTGGGCCAGACCGAACAGGAGTCGCTCGAAGTGCGCGATGGTCCGCCCCGACGACGTGATGCTGTGGTTGCGCCTGCACATCTCCGGCGTGCGGGGCGGCGACGGCAAGCTGCGCTACACGGTGTCCCACGCCGAGGACATCACCGAGCGCCACCGCCAGGAGCTCGAGCTGCGGGCCAGCGAGCAGCGCTACCGCACCGTGGTGGAGAGCTCGCCGGCGGTGATCGCCCGGTTCGATCGAGACCACCGCGTCGTCTACCTCAGCCCGGCCTTCGAGCAGCTCACGGGCATCAAGGTCGAACGGGTGGTGGGCCACACCGCCAACATCTTCGGGGGGGCCGACGAGAGTCAGTGGCGCAGCGCGCTCGAACGGGCGTTCTCGAGTCGGCGAGCGACTCGACACCGAATGGGAAGTCGCCATGCCCGACGGGCGTGTCCTGTGGTTCCAGTCCCGGGCGGTGCCCGAGTTAGCGACGACGGCGAGGTCGAGCACGTCCTGGTGATGAACACCGACATCACCGCCCTCAAGCGCACCGAGGCCGAGTTGGCCCACCAGGCGCTGCACGATCCGCTGACCGGTCTGGCCAACCGGGCGCTGCTGCTCGACCAGCTGGCGCGCATCCTGGCCCGGCGCCAACGGGTGGCCCAGGCCGTGGCCCTGCTCTTCCTCGACCTCGACCGGTTCAAGGTGGTCAACGACTCGTTGGGCCACATCGCCGGTGACCAGCTGCTGGTCGCAGACGGCCAAGCGGTTGGCCTCCGCCCTGCGACCGACCGACACCGTGGCGCGCCTGGGCGGTGACGAGTTCGTCGTCCTCATCGACGACTTCACCGATCCCCGCGACCCGATCGTCCTGGCCGAGCGGATCCATCAGGTGCTCAAGGCGCCGCTGCTGGTCGACGGCAACGAGGTGTTCACCACCGTCAGCATCGGCATCTCGCGGTGGCCAACGCCGCCCGACGACACGGCCGAGGGTCTGCTGCGCGACGCGGATGCCGCCATGTACCTGGCCAAGGCCCGGGGCCGCGACCGCTACGAGATCTTCGACGAGGACCTGCGCACCCAGGCCACCGAGCGGCTCCGCACCGAATCGCATCTGCGCCGGGCCCTGGAGATGGGCGAGATCGAGGTCTACTACCAGCCCGAGCTGGCCCTCGACACCGGGGTGATGGTGGGGGCCGAGGCGCTGGCCCGTTGGCACCACCCGGTGGCCGGCCTGCTCGAGGCCGGCGCCTTCATCGAGTTGGCCGAGGACTCGGGCCTGATCCTCGAGCTGGGGGAGTGGGTGCTGACCGAGGCCTGCCGCCAGGCCGGGGTGTGGCAGCGCGAGCGGCCCGAGCTTCCCGCTCACCATCCGGGTCAACCTGTCCGCCCGCCAGATCGCCCAGCCCGACCTGGTCGACCAGGTGGTGGCGGCCCTGGCCGAGGCGCGGCATCGATGCCTTCGCCCTGTGCCTGGAGATCACCGAGACCGCGCTCATGTCCGATCCGGTGGCCGGGCTCAAGGTCCTCCAGGACCTCGCGCGGCCTGGGCGTCGAGCTGGCCATCGACGACTTCGGCACCGGCTACTCGTCGCTCAGCTACCTGAAGCGCTTCCCAGTGGACGTCTGAAGATCGACCGCTCGTTCGTGGACGGGCTGGGCGACGACCCGGACGATACGGCCATCGTGACCGCCATCATCAGCTTGGGACGGGCGCTCGGCCTGCGGCTGGTGGCCGAAGGCGTCGAGACTCGACGCCAGCTCGACGAGCTTCGCCGCCTGGGCTGCGACCGGGCCCAGGGCTTCATGTTCGCCCGGCCCCGGCCGGCCGCCCTGCTGTGGGAGGCCCGTTCGCCTTATCCCGTGGGCGGCGATCTGCGGTGAGCAGGCGGGTGGAGCGATCGTGAGTCCCCAGGTGAGGGCGACCAGCCGGAGGGGGCCCAGGGACCGGTGGGGAGCGCCGGCCCGCTGCCGCTGACGTGGGCGCAGCATCGACCAGCTGCTGATGTACGTGGACGAGGCCATCGTCTGCCTGGACGAGGTCGGCACCATCCTGTTCGCCAACGCCGCGCTGGCCCGCATCACCGGCCACGACGCATCGGCGCTGGTGGGCACCTCCATCGTCGACTACGTGCACGCCGACGACTGGGCGAGCTGCTGCGACTGGTCGAGCGGTGGCACGACCGTACCTGGCGGCGGTGGCCTCGACCCCCACGCATCCGGGCCGCCAACGGGGAGCTGGCTGCACGGTGACCGTGGATGCGTCAGCCGCCGTGGGTCCGCTGGGAGTCGATCGTGGCCACCCTGCGCCAGGCCGGCGCGGGAACCGGCTCCGAACAGGAGCTGCGCCACCGTCTGGTCGAGCAGGGACGGCTGGTGCGCATCGCCTCGTCGTTCGTCCACCTGCCGCCCGGCCAGGTCGACGACGGGATCGATGCGGCGCTGGCCGAGCTGGGCAGCATCGGGGGCGGTCGGCCCGGGTGGAGATCATCCTGTTCGACGAGACCGGCGACACCATGATCAACACCCACGAGTGGGTGGCACCCGGGGTCGAGCCGCTGCGCCAGGGTGGCGGGGCGTGCCGGTGGGTGACTTCGCCTTCCTGCGCGACCATCAAGGCCAACCAGGAGGTGCACATCCCGTCGGTGGCCGATCTGGGCCCGGGGTGGGAGGCCGAGCGCGATCTGGTTCGAGTCACGGGGCGCCCGGGCGGCGCTGGCCGTGCCCCTGGCCGACCGGGGCCGGGTCATCGGGTTCGTGGGGTTCGAGGCGGCCCAGTCCGAGTGGACCTTCTCGGTCAACCACGTCATGACCCTGCGCAGCGCGGCCGGCATCTTGGCCCAGGCCTTCGCCAAGCGGACGGCCGAGGAGCGCCTGGCCTTCCAGGCCAGCCACGACCCGCTCACCGGCCTGCCCAACCGCTGGAGCTTCCAGGAGGCGCTGCGGGCCGGGGTGGACGTGCTGGCCAAGAGCCGGGACCGCCGCGAGGCCTTCGACGGTGACGACACCGGGCTGGCGGTGCTGCTGTTCGACGTGGACCGGTTCAAGGTGATCAACGACTCGCTGGGGCACCGGCTGGGCGATCAGCTGCTGGTGATCCTGGCCAGGCGCATGGAGGCGGCCCGTCCAGCGGGCACGGTCTGGCCCGGATGGGCGGCGACGAGCTGGTGGTGCTGGTGGAGGGGCTGCGACTCGCCGACCAGGCCGTGGCCGTGGCCGACGACCTGCGTGACGTGGTGCGGTCGCCGATGATGGTCGGGGCCCACGAGGTCGTCGACCACCGCCAGCGTGGGCATCGCCTACAGCTCCGTCGGCGACCAGAGCGCCGACGACCTGCTGCGCCACGCCGACGCGGCGTTGTATGCGGCCAAGGAGTTCGGCCGGGACCGGATCGAGGTGTTCGACGAGACGCTGCGGGCCAAGGTGCGCCGCCGGCTCCAGAACGAGATCGAACTGCGCCAGGCGCTGGACCACGGCCAGCTGGTGGTCCACTACCAGCCCGAGGTGGAGGTGCCGTCGGGTCGGATGGTCGCCGTGGAGGCTCTGGTGCGCTGGCGCCACCCCGAGCGGGGGCTGCTGGCCGCGGCCGAGTTCATCGACCTGGCGGAGGAGACCGGCCTCATCACCGAGCTCGGGCTGTGGGTGCTTCGGGAGGCGCTGCGCCCAGCAGGTGCGCTGGCGCCGGGAGTTCCCGGACCACGAGCTGCAGATGCGGGTCAACCTGTCCGCCGTGCAGCTGCGCCAGCCTGACCTGCTGACGCAGGTGGTGGAGCATCGTTCACGAGACCGGCATCGCCGCCGGGCCAGCTGTGCCTGGAGATCACCGAGACGGTGGTGATGGCCGACGCCGAGAGCTCGCTGGCCCTGCTCGAGAAGCTGCGAGGCCTGGGCCTGGAGCTGGCCATCGACGACTTCGGCACCGGCTACTCCTCGCTCAGCTACCTCAAGCGGCTCCCGGTGGACATGTTGAAGATCGACCGGTCCTTCGTCGACGGGTTGGGCACCGATCCCGACGACACGGCCATCGTCGGCGCGGTCATGGTGCTGGCGTCGTCGCTGGGTCTCCGGGTGACCGCCGAGGGCGTCGAGAACGAGGTCCAGCTGCGCGAGCTGCTGCGACTGGGCTGCCAGCGCGTGCAGGGCTACTACTTCTGCCGGCCCGAGGCGCCCGACCTGATCTCGGAGCGGTTGGTCGGCCGGCTCGGTGGGACGAGGCTCGCAGAGCTGAGCGCAGCCCGAGCTGTGGCTGCGACCGAACCAGCCAGCGCCACGACGGTAGCCTCGGCCCATGGCTGCTCATCCTGACGTGTTCACGCTCGGCCAGCTCCGGAGCTCGGGCTGGACGTCACGCCCGGTCAAGGAGGAGATCCGGGCCAACGCCATCGCCCGCATCCGGGCCGGGCGCCACGCTGTTCCCCCGGGTGCTGGGCTACGAGGAGACGGTGCTGCCCCAGCTCGAGAACGCGCTGCTGGCCGGCCACGACGTCATCTTCCTGGGCGAGCGCGGGCCAGGCCAAGACCCGCATGATCCGCTCACTGACGGAGCTGCTCGACGAGTGGATGCCGATCGTCGCCGGCTCCGAGATCAACGACGACCCGTTCGCCCCGGTGTCGCGCCACGCCCGCGACCTGCTGGCCGCCGAGGGCGACGAGATGCCCATCTCCTGGGTGCACCGCGACGAGCGCTTCGGCGAGAAGCTGGCCACGCCCGACACCTCCATCGCCGATCTCATCGGCGAGGTCGACCCCATCAAGGTGGCCGAGGGCCGCTACCTGTCCGACGAGCTGACCCTGCACTACGGCCTGGTGCCCCGCACCAACCGGGGCATCTTCGCCATCAACGAGCTGCCCGACCTGGCCGAGCGCATCCAGGTGGGTCTGCTCAACGTGCTCGAGGAGCGCGACGTCCAGGTTCGCGGCTACAAGATCCGCCTGCCGCTCGACGTGATGCTGTTCGCCTCGGCCAACCCCGAGGACTACACCAACCGTGGCCGCATCATCACCCCGCTCAAGGACCGCTTCGGCGCCCAGATCCGCACCCACTACCCCCTCGACGTCGACATCGAGGTCGACATCGCCACCCAGGAGGCCGCGCCGCTGGTGGCCGAGGGCGTGCGGGTCGACGTGCCCGGCTACATGGCCGAGATCGTGGCCACGCTCAGCCACCTGGCCCGCCAGAGCCCGCACATCAACCAGCGCTCCGGGCGTCTCGGTGCGCCTCACGGTGTCCAACCTCGAGACCCTGGTGGCCAACGCCACCCGGCGGGCGCTGCACCCACGGCGAGACCGAGGTCGTGCCCCGGGTCAGCGACCTCGAGGCGCTGGCCTCGTCGACCGCCGGCAAGGTCGAGATCGAGTCGCTGGAGGAGGGCCGCGACGAGCAGATCATCGATCACCTGCTGTCGGCCGCGGTGCTCACCGTGTTCAAGGAGCACCTCGTCACTCGAGGACCTGCGCGACGTGCTCGACGCCTTCGACGGCGAGACGGTGGTCAGCGCCGGCGACGACGTGGTGTCGGGCGACTACGTGCGCCTGGTCGGCTCCATCCCGGCGTTGTCCGGACCGGTGGCCCGCCTCCTCGGCGGTGACCCGGCCACGGTGCGTGCACGCGGTCGCCGCCGCGGCGGTGGCCAGCGCGGTCGAGTTCGTGCTCGAGGGCCTGCACCTGTCCAAGCGCCTCAACAAGGAGGCCGTGGGCGCCCGGGCGCAGTACCGGGGCCGCTGAGGTCCGGCGGCCCGGTCGCCGAGCCTTCGGCATCCGGGTGGCGTCGAGTGGGGCCGCTCGACCTGGTGGTGCTGGGCTGCCGAAGGCGCCCGGCGGGACGGCTTGCCGCCAGAGGGCAAAGCTAGTTGAGCTCTCGTGGACCCCGTCGGGGCCGGCCACCACCACGCGCTCGACCAGGCGAGCCGGCGAACAGGCCGTGCTCGACCAGACCCGGGATGGCGGCCAACGCGGCCGGCCAGTCCCAGCGGGTCGTCGATGCGCCCGAAGTGGGCGTCCATGAGCAGGTTGCCGTTGTCGCTGCGGGCCTCCGCGGGTGGTCACCTCGGCGGCCCCGAGCGCTCGACCCGGGCGGCCAGGACGGCTGGCGCGAAGTCGAGCACCTCGAGAGGGGTGCCGAACGGCGCCGAGGTGGTCGACCAGCTTGGACGCGTCCACCACCACGATGAAGCGGTCGCTCATCTCGGCCACGATCTTCTCGCGGGTGTGGGCCCCGCCCCCGCCCTTGGTCAGGTTGAAGGCGGGGTCGACCTCGTCGGCGCCGTCGATGGCGAGGTCGAGCTGGCCGAGCTCATCGGGCTCCATCACCCGCAGGCCCAGCGACGTGGCCAGGTCGTGGGTTGCGCTGCGACGTGGCGGTGCACACGATGTCGGGCTGGCGCTCCCCGAGCGCCACGATGGTGTAGTGGACGGTCGAGCCGGTCCCCAGCCCCACCCGCATGCCGTCGGCCACGTAGGTGGCGGCCGACGCCCGGCCGCCTCCTTGGCCGCGGCGGATCGGGTTCGTCGGTCACGTGCCTCAGCTTCTCACGCGGTCAGTCCGGCTCGGGGGCGCCGGTGGCCCAGGCCCGGGCCAGCGCGGCGCTGGGCCGGGCGTTGCGGTCACGGTCGAAGAGCCCGAAGGGCACCCGATAGCCGTAGCCCCACTCGTAGTTGTCCACGCCGGTCCAGTGGAAGAAGCCCTCGGACGTCCAGCCCGTCGTCGAGGGCGAGCTCGACCTGGTCAGCGAGTCGCGCAGCAGCGAGCAGCGCCATTCGTCGTCGTCGGTGCCGAAGCCGCACTCGGCCACCAGCAGCGGTCGCCCCGGCAGCTCGTCGGCCAGCCGGCGCATCACCAGCCCGAGCCCCTCGGGCCAGGGGGCATATCCCATGGGTCCCATCCGGGCGTCGGCTGGATAGGGCACCCACGTCGTCGGCGTAGACGGTCTGGGCGAAGTAGTAGGAGAAGCCGACCAGGTCGAAGGAGCCGGCCAGGTCGGCCAGCTCGACCGGGCCACGGCCCGGCACCTGCAGCACGCCGTCGCGGAGCGCCCGGGTCCAGCACCACATCGTGTCGTCGAAGCGTCGGGCTCGGTCCTGGGCGGCGGTGAGCTCGTGCGGGTTGGCGGTGCGCACCGCCGGCTCGACGACCCCGAGGTTGTGGATGGTGGCCACCGGCTGATCGCCGCTGCGCAGCAGGCGCCACGCCTCGTGGTTGGCCAGGTGGATCGCCTCGAGGGCCTCGGCGAACTCGGCCGAGCCGGATACACCGGGGGGATGGCGTCCCGAGCCGGTAGCCGAGCAGGGCGTAGGCGCTGGGTTCGTTGATGGGCATCCAGCCGAAGACGAGGTCACCGAAGGTCTCGGCCACCCAGTCCACGTGGCGTTGCCAGTGCACCCGGTTGGCGCGGTCCACGAAGCCGCCCTGGTCCTGGCTGAACCAGCCGGGCAGCGTGAAGTGGTGCAGGCAGACCCACGCGGCGATGCCGGCATCGCCGGCGGCGCTGAGCACCTCCCGGTAGTGCTCGACCGCCGTCGGGATCGTGGTGACCTGGTCGGGGCTCGAGTCGGGCCCATTCCAACGACAGGCGATGGTGGGTCAGGCCGTGCTCGGCGAACAGGGAGAAGTCTTCGGCGTAGCGGGTGGCGAAGCCGTTGCCGTCACCCGACCGCGGGGCGCTGCTCCGGCCGTCTCCCACGCGTACCAGTCGCCGCGATCAGCGGCCCCCTCGCACTGGGTGGACGACGATGCGGTGCCCCACCAGAACCCGTCCGGGACCCGGTCCCGTTGGTTCGCGGCCTGCTTGTCACCGGCGGGGTTCACCAACCGATCCTGTCATACACCTGCTTGCCTCCCCCGGCCGGGGCAGGTGAGCCCTCGGTGGTCGTGGTCGTCCGCTACTCGGCCTGGACATCGCCGACTCCCCGTGGGACTGCGCCGAGCGAAATCACCTGGCGGCCCGGGTGGGCGTCGCCACCTGATGGGTCACGCTGCAGCGGACGCGTGCCGGGAGCCGGTCGGCGGACGCCAGACGGGCCCGTCGAGGTGGGGGCCGACCTGGCCGTCGCGACCGGTGACGGGCCAGAGCCGGCCCGACGAGCTGCTGACGCCGGCAACCGAGCGCTGACCTCAGCCGGTCAAACCGGCGAGTAGCTGGAACCGACTCAGCCGGTCAAACCGAGAGCTGACCTCAGCCGGTCAGTACCGGCAGCCCTGCCGGTACCCTCGGGGCATGACCAGGGCTCGTCAGGTTCGCTACTCACGCTGGGACGGCACACAGGTCGGTTTCGAGTTCGACGCCGACGACGTCTTCGGCGAGATCACCGACGACCTGCTTTACCACGGTGACCTCAACGCCGCCCTGCGGCGGATGATGCAGTCGGGCTTCCGCGACCAGAACGGCGAGCGGGTGCAGGGCATCCGCGAGATGCTCGAGAAGCTGCGCCGCAAGCGTCGCGACGAGCTGGAGCGCTACGACCTGGGCGGGGTCTACGACGACATCGCCCAGGAGCTGCGCGACGTGGTCGACACCGAGCGGGCATCGCTGGACGAGCTGGGCCAAGAAGCCCGCCAGGCTGGCGAGGCGGGCGACACCCGTCGTCAGGAGATCACCGATCAGGTGGTGGCCGAGCGCAACCTGCAGCTCGACATGTTGTCACCCGACCTGGCCGGTCAGGTCAAGGATCTGCAGAACTACGAGTTCACCTCCAGCGAGGCCCGGGAGCGCTTCGAGGAGCTGCTCGACCAGCTGCGCCAGCAGCTGACCCAGAGCTACTTCAACCAGATGGCCGGGGCCATGAGCGAGATCTCCCCTCAGGACCTGGCGCGCATGAAGGACATGCTCTCGGCCCTCAACGAGATGCTGGAGCAGCGCCAGCAGGGTCAGGAGCCCGACTTCGATCAGTTCATGGAACGCTTCGGCGACTTCTTCCCCGAGAACCCGGAGAACCTGGACCAGCTCCTCGAGATCATGGCCGAGCGCATGGCGGCCATGCAGGCCATGCTCAACTCGATGACGCCCGAGCAGCGGGCCCAGTTGCAGGGCCTGGCCGAGCAGCTCATGGAGGATATGGATCTGCGCTGGCAGATGGATCAGTTGGGCCAGAACCTGCAGAACCTCTTCCCGCAGATGGGTTGGAACCGCAGCTACGACTTCAGCGGCCAGGATCCGCTCGGGTTCGCGGAGGCGGCCCAGATGATGCAGGAGCTGGGCGACATCGATCAGCTCGAGAACTTGCTGCGGGGGGCCACCACGCCCGGCGCGTTGGCCGAGGTCGACCTGGATCGGGCCCGCCAGCTGCTGGGCGACGAGTCGGCCCAGAGCCTGGACCGCATGTCCGAGCTGGCCCGCATGCTCGAGGAGGCGGGCCTGATCGAGAACAAGGAGGGCCGCTTCGAGCTGACGCCCCGCGGGCATCCGCCGGATCGGCCAGAACGCCCTGCGCGAGCTGTTCGCCAAGCTGACCAACGACCAGGTGGGTCGCCACGAGCTCGAGCGCTCGGGGGTGGGCCACGAGCGGGAGTACGACACCAAGCCCTACGAGTTCGGCGACCCCTTCAACCTCCACATCGAGCGCACGGTGCGCAACGCCGTGCGCCGTAGCGGCGGCGGCACCCCGGTGCAGCTCACCCCCGAGGACTTCGAGGTCGAGCGAACCGAGCACCTGGTGCGCTCCTCGACGGTGCTCATGCTCGACCTGTCGCTGTCGATGCCCATGCGCGACAACTTCCTGCCGGCCAAGAAGGTCACCATGGCCCTGCACTCGCTGATCTCCAGCCAGTACCCACGCGACTACCTGGGCATCGTGGGGTTCAGCGAGGTAGCCCGCGAGCTCAAGCCCGAGCAGCTCCCCGAGGTGTCCTGGGACTTCGTCTACGGCACCAACATGCAACACGCCTTCCAGATCAGTCGACGACTGCTGGCTCGCCAGACCGGTACCAAGCAGATCATCATGATCACCGACGGTGAGCCAACGGCCCACATCACCGAGCGGGGCGACGTCTTCTTCAACTACCCGCCGGTCCGGGAGACGGTCGACGCCACCCTCACCGAAGTCGCCCGCTGCACCCGCGACGGCATCCGCATCAACACCTTCATGCTCGACCCCACCCAGCACCTGCGCCAGTTCGTGGAGAAGCTCACCGAGTTGAACCGGGGTCGGGCCTTCTTCACGACGCCCGACACCCTGGGCGACTACGTGCTGGTCGATTTCATCGAGCAGAAGCGCCAACTGGTCCGCGGTCGCCGATCTGCTTAGGCGCGCTCGAGGCGGATGACCGGAATCGTCCGGTCGGTGGCCTTCTGGTACTCGGCGAAGTTGGGCATCTGCTCCGAAGTCACCGGCGAGGAGCGTGACCGCCTCTACGCCCCGCAGGCGGTGGTCAGCAGCAGCAGGGGCCAGCCCACGATCTGCCCACCGACCTTGCCGTCGTTGGCCCGGAACTCGTCGATGAGGTTCTGGTTGAGGCCCCCCACACTCGAATCACTCATGTCGGCAGACGCCATCGGGGGTGGGGCCATGACGGCCCCCGGTGCCCCGCCGGTGTGCTCGGGCGTCCAGGAGGGTTTGGTACCTGGCCAGGGTGGTCTCGTCGAAGGCGGTCAGGACCAGGTCCGTGAACAGATCCTCGGCCTGGCCGAGCTCGCTGACCGCCACTGCCGCCGCCTGATCGGCCGGGAAGCCGTAGGCCCCCGTGGAGATGGCAGGGAAGGCCACCGACCGGGCACCGAGCTCGCCGGCCACCTCGAGGCTGCGCCGGTAGCACGACGCCAGCAGGTCGGCCTCGCCCCGTGTGCCGCCGTGCCAGACCGGTCCCACCGTGTGGATCACCCAGCGGGCCGCCAGCTCGAAGCCCTCGGTGGCCTTGGCCTCGCCGGTCGGGCACCCGCCGAGTCGGCGGCAGGCCTCGCGAAGACCCGGTCCGGCCGCCCGATGGATGGCACCGTCCACGCCGCCGCCCCCGAGCAGCGACACGTTGGCCGCGTTCACCACCGCGTCGAGGGCCAACGTAGTGATGTCGGCCTGGACGGTCCGGATCGGCACCCCGCCAGTGTGGTGCGGGCGAGGGCTGAGATGGGCGCCATTGCAGGGAATATCCGAACTTCCCCTTGCGCTGGGCCATTTCCCCGGCCATGATCACAGTGTTGTAATTACACCTGTGGTACGAGCCACTCGTCCATGGGCGCCATCCGGTGCCTGAGGGGGTCCGAGCTGTTCGTGCGACAACGACGTCGCAACGACAGCTCTGGGTCGCACCAGGGCGGGGAGAAGGAGGCCGGACATGCACCACGCAGCCGCCGACGAACCTGTGGAGCCATCGTGGCAGGACTATGCGAACTGCCTCGGGGTCGATCCTGATCTGTTCTTCCCCGAGCGCGGAGCATCGACCCGCGAGGCGAAAGAGGTGTGCCGAGGCTGCGTCGTCCGAGAGGACTGCCTCGAATACGCCCTGGCCAACGGGGAGAAGTTCGGCATCTGGGGCGGGATGAGCGAACGTGAACGGCGTCGCATCCGGCGCCAACGGGCCTTGGCCCGCGCTGCCGCGCAGACCGGCTAGCGCCACCTTCGAGCCGCCGGACCGAGCCGGTTCAGGGGCGAGCGCGTGCTCGAGCTTCGAGACGTGCCTCGATGGTCGTGTCGGACGAGAGACCCAGCTCCGCCCAACGGACCGTGTCGATCCGTGCCAACACGGCCTCGGGGATGAGCCCCACGAGTTCGGCGCGGGCCACCGCGGTCTGCGCCGCCACCCGGTCGAACACCTCCGCGGGTCCGACCTGTGCTGGATCGATCAGGTTCATCGAGACCTGGACCTGATCACCCACGGCCAGGCCCAGGGCTCGGACCGCCGGTCCGCGCAGCTGGCGGGCCAGGGCCTGCGCCCGGGCCACGTCCGGCTCGACCAGCCACAGGTTGTAGGCGACCAGGACGGGGCGGGCGCCGATGGCTACCGACCCGGCGGTCGGGTGGGGGCGGGCGGGCCCAAAGTCCGGTTGGAGGCGATCGAAGGCGTGGCGCCGCAGGTCGGGCAGGCTGCGCTCGGGTCCGTAGACGAAGCAGGGCAGGCCCAGTTCAAGGCCCGCCCAGGCGCCGAAGGCGTCGCGGGCGGCGATGGCGTCATCGAGGGTGGACGAGCCCAGCGGCACGAAGGGGACCACGTCGACCGCGCCCAGACGGGGATGCGCGCCCTCGTGTGTGCGAAGGTCGATAGCCGCCACGGCCGTGGTCGTGACCGACCGGGCGGCCTCCTGGCCGACGAGTGTGAGCACCGACCGGTGATGGTCGCGGTCACGGTGCACGTCGAGCAGATCGACGCCGGCGGAGGCCGTCACCGAGTCGATGACGTCGAGTCGCCGACCCTCGCTGATATTGACCACGCACTCGAGCATGGAACGACTCGCAGCCGGTGTGGCCAGCGGGCCGGGCTGGTCCTCAGACCAGGACCGGCGAGGAGACCTTGCGCTTCTTGAGGATGCGACGGCGCTGCCGTTCGGAGGTCCCGCCCCAGACGCCATGGTCGATCCGCTGGTCGAGCGCGTACTCGAGGCAGGGCTCCTTGACGGGACAGTCGGCGCAGATCCGCTTGGCGATCTCGACGCCGACCCCGTCGCTGGGGAAGAACGTCGCGGGTGGCTCCAGGCGGCAGTTGCCTAGCGCCATCCATTCGTTGTCCATCGGAAGAATCCTCCATTTCTCCGGGTCGTGGGGGGTGTGCTGGGGGGCCCCGACCGAGGGTTCTGACCCGAAGATGTCGTGGTGCACGGTACTCCCCGCGCCGCAAGCTCCCATAAATCGCCCTACATTCTGAGACCACGACAGCGTCCGGGGGGTGATGGTGATCGATCACGACATGCCCCCGATTCCGCCTGACCATCCACCCCTGGCCTCGCCCACCAGCCCCGGGGGATCGATCCAGGCCCCGTCGCCGCCCACCTTCGGCCCCGAGCCCCCTTCGGAGAGCAGGACACGGGCCGAGTTCGGCGAGGCCGGAAGCCGTTCGGGGGCCACCGCCGGCCTGCCGCCGTTGCCGTCGGTGGCGAGGCAGGCGAGGGTAGGGGCCGCGCTCCGGTTCCGCGGCCCGATCCTGGCCGGTCTCGCCGGGGTGTCGGTCGTGGCACTGGTGGCCGCGGTGGTGTTCGGCTTCGGCCTGGGACCGGCCGGCTCCCACCGCAAGGCCCGGACCCCGGCGACCATCCGGCCGGCCCCCCTGGATGTGCCCGCGTTGGTCCAGGCCGTAGCCGCCTCGGTGGTGCAGGTGACCGTGACACGACCCGGGCTGGGCCCGGCCGCCACCGTCACGGGCTCCGGCATCATCGTCGACGCCTCGGGCGTCGTGGTCACCACCGCCGAGGTGGTGGACGGTGCGTCGAGCGTGTCGGTGCGACTGGCGGACGGTCGCGGGGGCCCGGCCCAGGTGCTGGGCACCCTGCGCGCCGCTGACGTGGCCGCCATCCGCATCCCGGCGGTGGGTGGCCTGAAGGCCGCGTCGCTCGGGCACTCCGGCTCGGTGGCGGTGCACAACGAGGTGGTGGCCGTCGGTGCACCGAGCCAGGCCGGGGCCACGCCGAGCTCGGCGGAGGGGGTGGTCACGGCCGTCGGTCAGGCCCTGCCCGGTGGCCAGGTGAGCTCGAGCGACGTGATCCAGACCGATGCCCCCATTCCGGCCAGCGCTGCGGGTGGGCCGTTGGTCGACGCCCGCGGCGCGGTGATCGGTCTCAACGTCGTGCCCAGCGGCGCGAACGCGAAGTCGGGCTATGCCCTGGCCATCGACGCGGTGGAGCCGCTCGTCACCCAGATCGAACAGGGCCACGCCGACGACACGCCGGCTTCGCCGGACCTGGGGGTCTCCACCCAGGACGTACGCGGGCTGGACCCGTCGGTGGTGGCCCAGTACGGCATCCAGACCTCTGACGGGACCCTGGTGGTGCACGTGGCCCAGCCGTCGGCCGCCGCCAACGCCGGGCTGACCGTCGGTGATGTCGTCACCGCCGTCGATTCCCAGCCGGTCAACGACACCAACGACCTGGCCGCGGCCGTGGCCGCCCATCACGCCGGCGATCGGATCCAGGTCACCTATGCCCGCCGGGGCCAGATCGCCAACGCCATGGTGACCTTGCTCGCCCGGAGCGACACCGGTAACTGAGCGACCGCGCCCTCCGACCACCCTCCGCAAACCGCCGTCATCGGTGTAGAAATCCCCGTCAGAGCGGGGACTTCTGCACCGATTTCGAGATGGAGGCGGGGGGAGGCGGACGGCGGGAGTATGCTCAGCAGCCCCGTCCGAGAGCGAGCTGCAGATGTCCGTGACCGAAACCAGCGCCCCGACCGAGCCTCCCCGCGGCCACGTCAAGGTCGTCTACCTCGGGCCGGTCGCGCCCCATTGGGAGGTCCGGTCCGACTTCGGCGACCACCAGGTGATCAACGACTTCCGGTCCCGGGTCGAGTCTCGGCTGCTGTTGCTGCCTCCCCACGATCCGCAGTTCCGGCGCAACCGCGAGCGGGTGGTGCGCGATGCCGAGCGCGAGAACCTCGTGCTCGAGTGGGACCTGGGCATCCCCGAGGACGACGCCATGGCGGCCACCCGCTGAAGCGTCGGTGAGCTGACGCGGCGGTCCCGGTTCTCGTCGGACCGGCGGTTGTGGTCCACCGCTACTCTTGGTTCGATGGACTCGGGTCGGTACCTCAATCGTGAGTTGTCTTGGCTCGACTTCAACGCCCGTGTGCTCGCGTTGGCCGCCGACCAGCAGGTGCCGCTGCTGGAGCGGGCCAAGTTCCTGGCCATCTTCAGCCAGAACCTCGACGAGTTCTTCCAGGTGCGGGTGGCCGGCCTGAAGGACCAGGTGGCGGCCGGGGTCACCACCACCACCCCTGACGGGCGCACCCCCGCCCAGCAGCTGCTCGACATCCGCGACGAGGTCGACCGTCTCAACCAGCGGGCCCTGCGGATCTTCGTCGACGAGATCGTGCCGTCGTTGCGCTCGGTCGGAATCGTGTTCTCGAGCTGGGACGAACTGGACGACGACGATCGCAAGTACCTCGATGAGGTGTTCGAGGAGCGCATCTACCCCGTCCTGACCCCGCTGGCCGTCGACCCGGGCCACCCGTTCCCCTACATCTCCGACCTGTCGCTCAACCTGGCCGTGGTGGTGCGCGACCCGGTCACCCAGGCCCGCCGCTTCGCTCGGGTCAAGGTCCCCCTCCTGCTCCCCCGGTTCGTGGTCACCCCCGACGGTGAGCGCTTCGTGGCCCTGGAGAACGTCATCGCCGCCCACCTCGGATCGTTGTTCCCGGGCATGGACATCGAGGGCCAGTTCCCGTTCCGGGTCACTCGCAACGCGGACCTGACCGTCGACAACGAAGAGGCCGACGATCTGCTGGCCGCCGTCGAGTTCGAACTGCGGCGGCGGCGCTTCGGACGGGCGGTCCGCCTCGAGGTGGACACCTCCATGAGCGACGAGATCCGCGAGCTGCTCGAGCGCGAGCTCGACGTGGGAGTGGAGGACGTCTACCAGGACGAGGGGCCCATCGATCTGGGCGGCCTGTGGTCGGTGCACGGCGTCGACCGCCCCGACCTGAAGGACCCGGTGTGGGTGCCCATCACCCAGGCCCGCCTGGCCAGCGACGATGACGAGCACGTCAACTTCTTCCGGGAGATCCGCAAGGGCGACATCCTGGTTCACCATCCCTACTCGTCGTTCGCCACCTCGGTCGAGGAGTTCATCCGCCAGGCCTCGGTCGATCCCAAGGTGCTGGCCATCAAGCTCTCGCTGTACCGCACCTCGGGTGACAGCTCCATCATCCAGTCGCTGATCCGTGCTGCCGAGCAGGGCAAGCAGGTGGCAGCCCTGGTCGAGCTCAAGGCCCGGTTCGACGAGGAGAACAACATCGAGTGGGCCCGCGAGCTCGAGAAGGCGGGCGTGCACGTGGTGTATGGGCTGGTGGGCCTCAAGATCCACTCCAAGACCACCCTGGTGGTGCGCGAGGAGCAGGACGGCATGCGGCGGTACTGCCACATCGGTACCGGTAACTACAACCCCAAGACGGCCCGCCTCTACGAGGACGTCGGGTTGCTCACCTGCGACCCCGACATCGGTGCGGATCTGACCCAGCTGTTCAACTTCCTGACCGGCTACGCCCGCGACGTCGACTACCGCAAGTTGCTGGTCGCCCCCCACGGGGTGCGCAAGGGCATCACCGCGCTGATCGATCACGAGGTGGCCGCGGCCGCCGGTGAGGGCCGCATGGTCCTCAAGATGAACAGCCTGGTCGACCCGGAGATGATCGACCAGCTGTATGCCGCCTCCCGGGCCGGGGTGTCGGTCGACCTCATCATCCGGGGGATCTGCTGCCTGCGACCCGGGGTGCCCGGGCTGTCCGACAACATCCGCGTGCGCTCCATCGTCGGTCGTTACCTCGAGCACTCCCGCATCTACCACTTCGGCCACGGTGACCCCGACGGCGGGCCGGCCTACTACATCGGTTCCGCTGACCTGATGCCCCGGAACCTCGACCGCCGCGTCGAGGCGCTGGTGCCGGTGTCGGACCCCGCCCTGCGGGCCCAGCTCGACGAGATCCTCGACACCGAGCTGGCCGACGACGTGTTGGCCTGGACCCTGGGCGCCGACGGTACCTGGCACAAGCCGGGTCACCCCGGACAGATCGACACTCACCGTCGCCTGCAGGAGCTGGCCCTGGCGTTGCGTCGCCCGGCGTGAGCGGGCACGTCGAACACGAGGTCAAGCTCGACGCCGATCCCGATCTGGCCCTGCCCGACCTGACCGGGGTGGCCGCGGGCATCCATGCCGTACCCCGCCCCACCCTCGATCTGGACGCCACGTACTTCGACGCGCCCGATTTCCGCTTGCTCGCCGCCGGGGTGACCGTGCGGCACCGTACGGGCGAGGGCACGCGCTGGACGGTGAAGCTGCCGGCCACGCGGCCGGTCGCCGACGCAGACCGACCGCCCGGTGCGGATCGATCGGTGGCCGTGACCCGACGCGAGCTCGACATCTACGACGAGAGCGTGGCCGTCCCCACCGCGGTGTTGGAGGTGGTGGCCGACTGGCTGGCCGACGCCGCGCTGGTCCCCGTGGCCCGCTTGATCTCACATCGCCGGCGGGTGGCGCTGGGTCCCGACCCGGCCGGCGCCCATCCGTTGGCCGAGCTGGACGACGACCTGGTGTCGGTGGAGGTGGCGCAGCGCCCGATCGGGCGGTTCCGCGAGATCGAGGTCGAGCGGACCGACCTGGGCGACGCCGCCGGCGGCCCGGTGCTGCAGGCCGTGGTGGAGCGGCTGCGGGCGGCCGGGTGCCGTCCGGCGCCCACCACGTCGAAGCTGGCCCGGGCGTTGTCACTTCCGGCGGGCGCGTGAGTGCGGGTCGTGTCGTCCGGGCCGCCGGCGGGGTGGTGTGGCGATCCCGGGCGGGGGCCATCGAGGTGGTGGTGGTGCACCGCCCCCGCTACGACGACTGGAGCCTGCCCAAGGGCAAGTGCGAGTCCGGCGAGCGCGACGAGGATGGTGCCCGGCGCGAGGTGCTCGAGGAGACGGGCCTGGTGTGTCGGCTCGGGCCGGAGCTGGTCACGTCGCGCTACGTGGACGGTCGGGGCCGGGACAAGGTCGTGCGCTACTGGGCCATGACCGTGGTGAGCGGCTCGTTCGAGGTCAACCAAGAGGTGGACGAGCTGCGCTGGCTGGCGGTGGACGACGCGGTTGGGGCGCTGACCTACGAGCGGGATCGCCCGGTGCTGCGCTCGTTCCAGGAGCTCGAGATCGCGCCATAGCGAGTGGACCCGGGGTGACTGCCAGGCCAACAGGAGACGAACCTCGGCGGGTGGTCGGGTCCGCCGCGCTGGGTGGCCGAGGCCGGTGAACGAGGGGTTCGACACCCAGGTTTTGATAGCCGTTCACCTCGCGTTCACCCCGGCAACCCTTGGTGGACACCGGCGGTTCCTAGCGTCTTGGTCGGGTGGAAGCGACACCCGAATCCGACCGGTATCTCAAGGAGAGCCTCATTTTGAGTCTGACCAGACGTGGAACGATCCTGGCGACCGGCCTGTTGGCCGCCATCGCGCTGTTGGCCGTCGGGTGCGGCAGCAGTTCCAGCAACTCCAACACCGGCGGCACCACGGGCACGACCGGCTCGTCCTCGAGCTTCGACTACTCGAGCCTGTCGGGCACGCTGAACGGCTCGGGCTCCACCTTCCAGCAGACCTTCGATCAGGCCGCCATCCAGGGCTTCGCCGACAAGGCACCAAATGTGACGGTGAACTACGGTGGCGGCGGCTCGGGCAAGGGCAAGACGGACCTGGCCGGCCAGGTCGTCCAGTGGGCCGGCTCGGACAGCCCCATCGCCCCCGGTTCCGAGTCGACCTTCAAGGGCGGCACCGTGCTCTACTTCCCGACGGTGGCTGCGCCGATCACGGTGTCCTACAACCTCAGCTCGGTCAAGGACCTCAAGCTCAGCGCCTCCACGCTGGGTGGCATCTTCAACAGCACCATCAAGACCTGGAACGATCCGGCCATCGCCGCTGACAACCCGGGGGTCACCCTGCCCAGCACGTCCATCACCGTGGTGCACCGCTCGGACGCCTCCGGCACCACCAACCAGTTCACCAAGTACCTGACGCTGGCCGCGGGCACCTCGTGGACCTTGGGTACCGGTGACACGGTCAACTGGGCCGCCTCGACCACCGCCGGCAACGGCAACCCGGGCGTGGCTCAGGCCATCAAGGCCACCACCGGAGCCATCGGCTACGTCGACTTCTCCGACGCCACCGCCTCCAAGCTGGTGTTCGCCTCGATCAAGAACAAGGCCGGCAACTTCGAGAAGCCCAGCCTGAGCGGCGCCTCGTCGGCACTCGCCACCGCCCAGATCAACGCCAACCTCACCTACGTGGCGCTCGACGCCTCGGGCAGCGACGCCTACCCGATCACCGCCGGTACCTGGGTGCTGGTGTATCAGAATCAGACCGACGCAACCGTGGGCAAGGCGCTGCAGGGTTGGATCCACTACCTGCTCACCGATGGCCAGGCCCTGGCCAACCCCAACAACTTCGCCAAGCTGCCATCCAACCTGCAGCAGAAGGCGATGGCCCAGTTGAACACCATGCAGATCGGCTGAGGCCTCACCCTCACCCGGCTCGACGACGTGACGCCACCCCCCGACCTCCTGACCGCCGCTCCTCCCGGCCCGGATCTTCCCCGCGACCTGTCGCGGGGCGGCCGGGGCGGTCGCGGCGATCAGGTCTTCCGGGGGGTGGCGCTCGCCGCCGGCCTGCTGGTGCTGGCGGTGCTGGGGCTCATCGTCTGGTCGATGGTCGACCAGGGCCGCTCGGCCATCCGGGTCTCCGGTATCACCTTCGTCACCAGCGATGTCTGGGACCCGGCCAACAACAAGTACGGGGCACTGGCCTTCATCTACGGCACGCTGCTCTCGTCGTTCATCGCCTTGGTGCTGGCGGTCCCGGTGAGCGTCGGCATCGCCCTCTTCACCACCGAGGCGGTGCCCACCCGGCTCAAGCGACCGGTGGTGTCGGTCATCGACCTGCTCGCCGCGGTGCCCTCGGTGGTGTATGGGCTGTGGGGCATCCTGGTGGTGGCGCCGGCGGCCCAGGGCTTCTACCAGAACATCGCCGACACCGTCGGCACCTGGCCGGTGTTCTCGTGGTTCTTCGGAGGCGCGGCCAAAGGGGCCAGCTTCATGACCGCGGGCATCATCCTGGCCCTGATGATCACCCCCATCGTGACCTCCCTCAGCCGCGAGGTGATCGTCACGGTGCCCAAGTCCCAGCGCGAGGCCGCCTACGGCATGGGAGCCACCCGCTGGGAGGTCATCCGCCACGCGGTGCTGCCCTGGAGCCGGGGAGGGATCGTGGGCGCGGTCATGCTCGGTCTGGGACGGGCGCTGGGCGAGACCATCGCCGTGGCCCTGACCATCGGTGCTGCGGTGCAGATCACCTCGCACGTCTTCCTGCCGGGCTACGCCATCGCCGCCGTGATCGCCCTGCAGTTCGGCGAGTCCAGCGGCACCTTCCGCTCCGCCCTCATCGCCATGGGACTGCTGCTGTTCGCCATCACCATCGTTGTCAACGTGGCCGCCCGATCGTTGGTCACCCGCTTCGACCGGCGGGCCCAGGGGATCTGACATGACCGACACCCTCCCGCCCCCCGAGACGGTCGACCCCCGCGACGTCGAACAGTTGCTGACGGTCACCGTCAGCCGCGGCCGACGGGTGCGCAACCGGGTGGCCGGACTGTGGATGTGGTTCAGCTTCGTGGCGGTGGCCATCCCGCTGCTGATCGTGATCGCCTACGTCGTGGTCAAGGGCGCCAAGGTGCTCGACGCCGCCTGGTTCACCGAGAACATCTTCGTGCTGATGACCAAGACCGGTGGCGGGATGGCACCGGCCATCGTGGGCACCATCATCATCACCTTCTGGGCCACCGTGCTCTCGGTGCCGCTCGGGGTGCTGGCCGCGGTGTACCTCAACGAGTACGGCGGCCACGGTCGGCTGGCCCGCGTGATCCGGTTCATGAGCGACGTCATGACCGGGGTGCCCTCGATCATCATGGGCCTGTTCATCTTCGTGGTCTTCACCCTGCCGCTGGGCAGCCGGGGTCTGATCGGCTTCGGTGGGTCGTTGGCGCTGGCCTGCCTCATGCTGCCGATCGTGATCCGCTCCTGCGAGGAGATGCTCAAGCTGGTGCCCGACGAGCTCCGCCAGGCCAGCTACGCCCTGGGCAACCGCAAGTGGCGGACCATCATGACCGTGGTGTTGCCCGCCTCGCTGGGGGGGATGGTCAGTGGCGTGATGCTGGCCATCGCCCGGGCCGCGGGCGAGACCGCCCCGCTGCTGTTCACCATCGGGGCGGCCCGGCGCATCAACTGGGATGTGTTCCGGGGGCCCAACACCGCGCTGTCCCTGCAGATCTGGAACAACGCCCAGAGCCCATACAGCCCGGCCAACGACCGGGCCTGGGGTGCGGCGCTCACGTTGGTGGTGATGGTGTTCGTGCTCACCGTCGTCGCCCGCCTGGTCGCCTCCCGGTTCTCCCTGAAGCACGACTGATCACGAGGCCCAGCGCATGACCCGGTACGCTTCATCCATCGCCCGAGCCGCTTCAGGAGACTCGCCCACCCCAGTTGGCGCGCCCGCGGACAGGAGGCGCCTCCATGAGTCCTGATCCTGCCACTGCAGCGCCGGTCACGCCGATGAGCGAGGCGCCACGGGTGGTGACGCCCGTCGTGGCCGCGGTTGCTCCTGAAGCCGCGAGCCCGCCGCCGGTGGTGTTCGACGTGTCCGATGTGAACGTCTACTACGGCGCCTTCCGGGCCATTCGTGACGCCAACCTCCAGATCCGCCAGCATGAGATCACTGCCTTCATCGGGCCCTCGGGGTGCGGCAAGAGCACCATGCTGCGCTGCTTCGACCGCATGAACGACCTGATCGAGGGGGCCCGGGTCGAGGGCCAGATCCTCTACCACGGCGTCGACCTCTACGGCCCCAAGATCGACCCGGTCGAGGTGCGCAAGCGGATCGGCATGGTCTTCCAGAAGCCCAACCCGTTCCCGAAGTCGATCTACGACAACGTGGCCTTCGGCCCCCGGCTGAGCGGCATGAAGGGCAACCTGGACGACCTCGTGGAGCGTGCGCTGCGTCAGGCGGCACTCTGGGACGAGGTCAAGGACCGACTGAAGAAGTCGGCCATCGGCCTCTCTGGCGGCCAGCAGCAGCGCCTGTGCATCGCCCGGGCCATCGCCGTGCAGCCCGAGGTGGTCCTCATGGACGAGCCCTGCTCGGCCCTTGACCCGATCGCCACCGCCCGGGTGGAAGACCTCATGCAGGAGATCAAGTCCGACTACACGATCGTGATCGTGACCCACAACATGCAGCAGGCGGCCCGGGTCAGCGACCGCACGGCCTTCTTCACGACCGAGGTCAACGAGACCAGTGACACCCGGACCGGCGTGCTGGTGGAGTACGACGAGACCGACAAGATGTTCTCGAACCCCGCCGACGAGCGCACGGAGAACTATGTCACCGGCCGGTTCGGCTGAGCGGCCCGGCCCCGTCCGCCTGGGGTACGGAGCCGAGCTCGAGCAGCTCCGCCTCCAGACCGAGGTGATGGGGCTGCGGGTCGACCAGAACCTGGAGCGGATGCGCCAGGTACTGGCCACCGGCGATCCGCGGGTGGCAGCCGACGCCCTGGCCGCCGACGACGAGATCGACGCCATGAACGTGTCGCTCACCGAGCGCTGCTACGACGTGCTCGCCCGGGAGAACCCAGTGGCGTCGGACCTGCGGCTGGTGGTCTCGGTGGTGCGGGTCATCAGCGAGCTCGAACGCGTGGGCGACCTGTGCCTGCGGGTGGTCAAGGCGGCCATCGACCACGAGCGGCTGGTGGCCGAGCCCCGGCCCTTCGACATCCTGTGCGTGATGGCCGACGAGGCCATCGAGTTGTTCCGGGCCGCCATCCGGGCCTGGGCCACCGACGACCTGGACCTGGCCACCGATCTGGCCACCGGCCCGCGGCCGCTCGACCTGGGCTACGCCCAGCTGGTGGACGCCCTGGTCCGTCTGGATGGCCCCGAAGCCGCGGCCACCGCCATGCAGGCCCTGCTGGCCGGCCAGGCGCTGGAGCGGATCGCGGATCACGCCGCCATCCTGGGCACGCGGCTGCGCTACCTGATCACCGGCGACCCCAACCACCTGGCCTCCGAGGTCCGGCGATGACCGAGCCCGGCTGGGGTCCGGTCTGCTTCCGCAACGCGACGGGGGAGTCGAGATGACCGAGGTCCGACGCACCTTCCACCAGGAGCTCGACCACATCAAGGGCGACATCGTGCGCCTGGCCGCCATGGTCACCGAGTGCATACCCCGGGGCACCGACGTGCTGCTGTCCAACGACCTGCAGGGTGCCCAGCGCCTGATCGAGGACGACGACGTGCTCGACTCGTTGTCGCTCGAGATCGAGGAGCGCTGCTACCAGGTGCTGGCGCTGCAGCAGCCGGTGGCCATCGACCTGCGCTCCCTGGTCACCGCCATCCGGTTGGTGTCGGAGATCGAACGATCGGGCGATCTCATGGTCAACGTGGCCAAGGGTGCCCGGCGCATCTACGGCGTGCAGTACGACCCGCGGTTGCGAGGTCTCATCGAGCGCATGAGCGAGGAGGCCACCCGGCTGTTCCGGCTGTCGATCGACGCGTACGTGGAGGGCAACGCCAGCCTGGCCTCGGCACTCGACGACATGGACGACGGCCTGGACCTGCTCCACAAGGACTACATCCAGGCCATCTTCGAGTCGCATCACGCCGGGGTCATCGATCTGCAGGCCGCCGTCCAGCTGGCGCTCATCGGTCGTTACTACGAGCGCATCGGCGACCACGCCGTGAACATCGGGGCTCGGGTCGAGTACATGGTCACGGGCTGGCTGCCCGAGCACAGCGGGGCCGCTCGCCTGGTGGCCCGCCGGGGTCGGGCCGAACAGCACCTGGCCGAGCAGATCGACGACCTGAACCTGGCGGACGGCACCAGTCCCACCGGCGAGACCGGGCCGGCAGCCGTCGATGATCGGGCCGACCTGCTGGACCTGGACTCGAACCCGAACGCTCGCGGCGACGGCCCGACGCCCGAGGTGTCCTAGCTCCATGCCCGTCGAATCGGCGGTGGTGCTGTCCTCGGGCGTCCCCGTCCCGGTTCTGGTGGCGCTGGTCGTGATCGCGGTGGTGGTCGTGGCTGAGCTGGCTCGACGACTGCGGGTCAGGGGCGCCCGGGTCGACCAGCTCACCGACGAGTTGACCCGTGCCCGTCGGCAGGCGAGCCAGGATCGCGAGCAGGCCACCGAGGCCACCGATCGGCTGGGCCACGCGCTCGACGCCATCCCCCAAGGGGTGCTCATCACCGACGCCACCGGCCGGGTGGTGTTCCGCAACCAGACGGCCGAGACCTTCGAGTCCGCCCGCCACAGCGACGCCCTGGTGGAGGCGGCCATCACCGAGCTGGTGGGGGCCGCGCTGAGCGGCCAGGCCGGGCGCCGCACCATCGAGTTGTTCGGTCCTCCCCGGCGCACCCTGGTCATCGCCACCACGCCGCTGCTCGATGAGCTCCCCGATGATCCGGACCTGGCGATGCCTGCGGGCCGGACCGACGACGAACCGTCGTCGGGCGTCGCAGGCGAGGCGGCCCACCGCCGAGCCCTGGGCGGTGCCCTGGCCATCGTGGACGACATCTCCGAGCGTCGACGCCTGGAGGCCACCCGCCGCGACTTCGTGGCCAACATCAGCCACGAGCTGCGCACCCCGATCGGAGCAGTCGGGCTGTTGGCCGACACCTTGGTGGCCGAGGACGATCCGGCGGTGGCCACCCGCCTGGCCGAGCGCATCGTGACCGAGGTCTTCCGCCTGGCCCGCACCATCGAGGACCTGTTGGTGCTGAGCACCATCGAGACCGAGGAGGCGCCGGCGCGCGAACCGGTCCCCGTCCACCTGGTCGTGGCCGAGGCCGTCGAGCGCATCCGTCCGGCGTCCGAGCAGGCCGGCATCGGCCTCGAGGTGACCGAGCCCGACCGGCGCATGGGCATCTTCGGCGACCGCCGCCAAGTCACCTCGGCCCTGTACAACCTGCTCGACAACACGGTGAAGTACTCCGACCCCGGTTCGGTGGTGGAGGTCTCGGCCAGCACCGACGGCATCGACGTGGTCATCCGGGTGCAGGACCGCGGGATCGGGATCCCCAAGGCGGACCTGGAACGCATCTTCGAGCGCTTCTACCGGGTGGATCAGGCCCGCAGCCGAGCCACCGGCGGGACCGGGTTGGGGCTGGCCATCGTCCGTCACGTGGCCACCAACCACCAGGGCGAGGTGCAGGTCACCTCCCGGCTGGGCGAGGGCTCGACCTTCGCGCTGGTGCTGCCCTCGGCGTCGGGTCCGGTGGCCCTGGCCGATCTGGACGATCACGACGAAGGCCCCGGCGACGATCTCGACGCGGATCGCACCGACGAGCGCGGCCAAGCGGCCGCGCCGCTCCGACAGGAAGGCCTGGCATGACCCCGTCCGCGTCGGTGCTCATCGTCGAGGACGAGGACTCCTTCATCGACGCCCTCACCCTGGGTCTGACCCGGGAGGGCTTCAAGGTGAGCGTGGCCCGCGACGGCGCCGAGGCCCTCGACCTTTTCGACGACGTGGCCCCCGACCTGGTGCTGCTCGACGTCATGCTGCCCAAGATCTCGGGTCTGGACGTGTGCCGACAGCTGCGGGCCCGCTCCGACGTGCCCATCATCATGGTCACGGCCAAGGGGGCCGAGATCGACACGGTGGTGGGCCTGGAGATGGGGGCCGACGACTACGTGACCAAGCCGTACCGGTTGCGCGAGCTGGTGGCGCGCATCCGGGCCGTGCTGCGTCGCCGGTCCCACGACGAGCTGGTGCCGGTGCCGGTGGGAGCCGATGACGACGTAGTCGAGGTGGGGGACGTGCGAGTCGACCACGAGCGCCACGAGGTGTTCATCCGGGGCGACGAGGTGCGCCTGCCCCTCAAAGAGTTCGAGCTGCTGACCCTGCTGCTCGAGAACGCCGGGCGGGTCCTGACCCGCGAGATCCTGATCGACCGGGTGTGGGGGGCCGACTACGTGGGCGACACCAAGACCCTTGACGTCCACATCAAGCGCCTGCGATCCAAGGTCGAGTTGCATCCGGCCAGCCCCACCCGGATCGTGACCATCCGGGGACTGGGCTACAAGTACGAGAGCCCCCACCGCTGATCCCTGCGTGACGCCCGGCGGCCCCAGCCCCCTACCATTGCCACCATGAGCGAGGCCTACCCGCAGCCGGTCCGGGATCCTCGCCGCCCGTTCATCGCCTCGCCGTTCACCCGCCTGGCCCGCACCCACGCCCTGTCGGTGGGCGGCGATGCCATGTTCACGGTGGGACTGGCCGGGACCATCTTCTTCGCCGTCAGCCCGAAGGAGGCGCCGGCCAAGATCGGCCTCTACCTGCTGTTGACCTTCGCCCCGTTCGCAGTGGCCGCGCCCTTCATCGGGCCGGTGCTGGATCGGGTCAAGGGTGGCCGGCGCTGGATGATCGTGGCTGCCATCGGCCTGCGGGCGGTGCTGTGCGTGCTCATCGTCCGCGACCTCAACAGCGTGTACTTCTACGTCGAGGCCTTCCTGATGCTGGTGTTCCAGAAGGCCTACCTGATCTCGCGCGCTTCGGTGGTGCCCACCACCGTGCGCAGCGACCACGAGCTGGTGGAGGCCAACTCGAAGCTGGCCATGCTCAGCGGCATGGCCGCCATCGTGGCCGGCGGTCCCGCGTTGGTCCTGCTCAAGCTGGGCGGCGACCAGTGGGGCCCGCAGCTGGCCGTGGGCTTGGGTGCGGTGGTGTACGCCACCGGCGCCGTGTTCGCCACGCGCCTGCCCCGCGTGCAGGTGGCGGCCGAGAAGCCGACCGAGGTGGAGCGCCTCGAGTTGCGCAGCGCGGGGATCCGACTGGCCGCCTCGGCCATGGCCCTCATGCGCTGCGCGGTCGGCTTCCTGGTGCTACTGCTGGCCCTGTCCTACAAGAACCATCAGTTGCACCTGTGGGCGGTCAGCGGTGCGGTGGTGGCCGCCCAGGCCGGCGTGTTGACCGGCGCCTGGCTGGCCCCACGTCTACGCAAGTCGTTCTCCGAGGCCCGCATCGTGGTGGGATCGCTGGGCGCCACGCTGCTGGGTGGGTTGATCGCCGCGCTGCTCGGCGGGGTGATCGGTGCCTTCCTGTTGTCGTTCCTGCTGGGCGTCACCTCGGGCACGGCCAAACAGGCCTTCGACGCCCTGGTCCAGCGTGACGCACCCGATGCCAACCGGGGTCGTTCCTTCGCCCGGTTCGAGACCAAGTTCCAGCTGGCCTGGGTGGCGGGCGCGGCCATCCCGTTGCTGGTCCGCACGCCCCTGGTGGTGGGCTACATCATCGTGGGCGTGGGGATGGCCATCGGTCTGACCTCCTACTGGCTGGGTCAGCGCCGGGTGGCCCGGGGGACCTACGACTGGGAGTCCACCAGTCGCAAGCTGTTCCGTCGAGGGCTGCGCAGGGTCGACGCCTCGCTGGCGCCCCGCGGACCCGCGGGGACTGCCACGTCGGGTCCCGTCGCGGACCCCACGTTGGCCGCCAGGTTGGACCCACCCGGCGTGGCCGTGGACTCGTCGCCGTCGGGGGCCGGGGCAGCGGGCGCGGTCCGCGCGGCGCCTGCTCCGAGCGCCGGATCGCCTGGAGGCCCTCCGGCGCGGTCGTCCCTGCCCGCGCCGGTCCTGCCCGCGCCACCGGTGCCCGGGCCGGTCCCGCCGGCTTGGACCCCGCCCCCGGGCTTCGTGTCCGAGCCGCTGGTCTCGTCGCTACCCGATCCGCCACCCTCACGACCGGCGCCGTGCACGGTGTTCGACGGCGAAGCCGACCTGGCCGCGGACTACGTGGCCGCCCTGGCCGCGGCCTTCGTGCCCAACACGGCGCCGGCGACCGCGGCCCCGCCATCGGCCGCGCCCGCAGCCGTGGACCCGGCACCGGCCGAGCCGGATCCGACGATGGTCCAGCCTTCGTTGCCACTCGACTTCGTCGACCCGGCCACCGACCCCGACGCCACCACCTTCACCGAGCCCCGTTGGCGCGACTCGTCTGACTGACAGGGCCCGCCGACGAGCCAGACGGACCCGCCCATCTGGCGGCTGCTCAGTCGAGGGGCAGGTCGATTCGGGCCAGCCACAGGCCCGGGGCGTCCACCTCGGCCGGCGTGGGCAGGTCTTGTTCGCGGGCCCACAGGCGGGTCAGACCCTCGTCGCCGGCCCGTTCCACCACGCCGGAGACGAAGTTGGTGCCCCGGTCATACTGGGTCTGGGTGAGTTCGAGGCCGAACAGGCGCTCCACGAACCGGGTCGAATCGTCGGCTTCGACCCGGCGGCGTCGCACGGCCTCGGTGACCATCGAGTACGACGAAAGCAGGCCGTGACCGATCGCGTCCATGACGTGATCCACGTAGCCCACCACCACCGTGATCAGCGCCTCGAAGGCAGGAAGCATGCGGAGCTGGTCGGGGGTCTGGATGGCTCCCAGCAGGGCCTCGGGGTCGCCGAAGATCGACTGGAGCCCACCCATGCCACTGGGGTCGCCCAGGTCGACTTCGCCCAGGCGCCGTTCCAGGCCGCCCGCATCGGTCTCGAATCCGGACAGATAGTCGCGCAGGGACCGCTCGATGCGGCTGCGCACGTGGGGGACACCGAGCACGGCGTGCGTGGCGATCTCGTGCAGGCACACCCACAGGCGCAGGTCGTCGGCCGGCAGGCTCCACTCCTGGCCGAACTCGTCCAGGTTGGCGGTCAGGATCGGCAGCTCGTCGGTGGCCGGGCGGGGGATGGGCAGGTCGTAAGGGCCGAACGAGCGGCGGGCCAGGTGCCCGACCAGTGACCCGGCCGTCATCCCCAACATGGTGGGGCCGATCATCTCCATGAGCGGGCCCATCCAGGCCATCGGGTCGGCCCCGCTGGGCAGGTCGTCATCAGGGAGCATGGCGGGGCCGTCGTCGTGCAGCGCGGTGGCCAGCTGCTCGAACAGCGGCCGGTAGGCGTCGAGGGTCTGCTGGGCCCACGCCGAGCGGGTGACGGGCACCACGGTCACGCCGCGTCCGGTGGTGGATGTGGACAGCCCGGTGGCGTTGGCCACCTGCAGGTCGGCCACGCGGGCCAGCTGCTCGATCTTGATGCGGTCGAGCGGATCGATGTTGGACTCGGGCGCCTCGCCCACGGCGATCGACAGGGCCAGCTGACGGGCCGCCTCCCAGTTGATCGGTCCCTGCTGTTGGAACATCCGGGCCAGGTCGCCGAACAGCGGCATGCCCTTGAAGGGGTTGTCGTCGCCCAACGGGCCCGGGTCACCGGAGTCGCTCACGGCTTCATGGTAGGCGGACAACGGTGGGCTTCCGCTTCGCCGAGCCGGCTCGGCGGACGGTGGCTGGGGTGCGGGATCGGCCGCAGCCGGGCATCATGGCCGGATGGTTCCTGCTTCGCGCCGTCCCGCTTACCCCGACGATGGCGGGTTGGTGGCGGTGGCGGGCACCGCCAGCCCGCTGGGCGCCCGGGTGGTGGCGGCCCTGCGCGGGGATCCGATGGTGAGGCGGGTCATCGACCTGGACGCGGCCGCCGATCCCGGCGTGCCCGGCGCCGCGCTGGGCCCGGCTGACACGCTGGTGCACCTGGGAGACCCGGGCGCCGAGCCTGGTCCCGACGGGCTGCCCCAGCTCGATCCCACCCGCCTGCGCAAGGGCCTGGAGGCGGCGGGCGCGGTCGGTCACCTGGTGGTGCTGTCCGCGGCCATGGCCTATGGAGCCTGGCCCACCAACCCGGTGCCGCTCACCGAGGAGACGCCGCTGCGCCCCGACGCGACCTCCGGCTACGCGGTCGGGCGGGCTGAGGTGGAGCGGCTGGTGGGCGAATGGCGCCTCGAGCACCCCGAGTCGTCCGCCGCGGTGCTGCGTCCCACGGTGACCGTGGCTGCCGAGTCGGTGGCCTGGTTGGCGCTGTCGCCCTGGTCGGCGCGTGCCCTGCGGGTCAGTGGCGCCGACCGCCCCTCGCAGTTCCTGCACCTCGACGATCTGGCCTCGGCCGTCGAACACGCCCGCCGCCTCCGCCTCGACGGCCCGTTCAACGTCTCCCCCGACGGCTGGCTGTCACCTGACGCCCTGGCCGAGCTGGCCGGTCCCGTGGGTCGGGTCCACCTGCCTCCCAGTTGGGTGGCCCGGGTCCGCGATCTGCGGGACCGACTGGGGGTGCCGGGCGGCGCGGCCAGCGGCGGCTATGCCCAGCATCCGTGGGTGGTGGCCAACGACCGGCTCCGGGCTACCGGCTGGAAGCCGCAGTACCGCAACGACGAGGTCTACGTGGAGGCCGACCCAGGAGGTCCGCTGGCCGACATGAGCCCGAGACGCCGCCAGGAGATCTCCCTGGCCGTGGCCGGACTGGCCGTGGCCGCAGCGGTGGGCGGCGCCATCGCCGTGATCCGCCGGTCCAAGCGCTCCTCGCGCTGACGCGACGGAGCGGAACGCAGCCGCTCGGTCAGTGCTGCCCCGGATGGCGAAGCCGTCCGCAGGGAGGCTTGCCGATCGGAGGACACCGCTAGCTGTCGCGCTCCGACAGCGTGGCCACGGCCACGCGGCGGGTGCCTTCGCGCAGGTAGGTGATCTTGATGATCTGGTGTGGCTTCTCGCCCCGCAGCAGCGCGGTGAGCCCCGAGCTGGACGTCACCCGGGTGCCATCCACCGACACCACCACGTCGCCCACCAGCAGCCCGGCGCGCAGGGCGGGGCTGGCCGCGATCACCCGGTCGATGCGCGCCCCCGGTTGGCCGACGGCGGCCAGCTGGTCGCCGGTGAGGTCGCTGGCCTCCACGCCGAGCCAGGGGTGTTTCGCCTTGCCGGTGGCGATGATCTCGTCGGCCACCTTGGAGGCGTAGCCGACGGGGGTGGCGTAGCGCAGGACGAGCGAGCCGCTGCTCTGCGACGAGACGGTGGTGGTCTCGTCGGCCACGTCGGAGAGGTGGGGCCCACCGGAGGTGAGCAGCCCCAGCACGGCGCCGGTGCTGTCGACCAGCACGGCGGCCCCCTCTTTGGTGCCGGTCCGTACGTTGGTCTGGATCATGTCCGCCAGCATGGTGCCGTTGCTCGAGGCCACCCGCCGGCCCAGCGCGCTGACCAGGCCCACGCTGACGTCGGGAACCGACGGCCGGCCCAAGATGCACTCGATGGCCACGGCGGGCTCGCCCAGCTGGATGTCGTCCTCGTCGGCCAGCACCGCGGCCTGCATCTGGGTCTGGGTCACCTTGACCACGGCCACGTCACTTGACGGGTCCACCCCCACCAGCGTGGCGGGCAGCGTGGTGCCGTTGGACAGCTGCACGGTCAAACCGGTGGCGCCGCTCACCACGTCCGCCGTGGTCAGCAGGTAGCCGTCGCTGCGGAACACCACGGCGCTGCCACTGACCGTGCCGGTGGGCGCCAGGGCGTCGACCCGGGCCAGGGTGGGCAGCACCTTGGCCGTGAGGGCCGCCACCTGGCCGTCGGAGGTGACCGGGAGCCGCTGTTTGACCTGCTCGATGGCCACGGTGGTCCGGCGATGTTCGAGGGCGCCGACCGATATCAGCACGGTCAGCATGGCCGCGGCCCCCACCAGGCCCGAGACGATCCCGATGGTGACGCTGCGCCGGCGGTGGGGTCGGGCGGTGACGACGCGCACGGGCACGGCCCCACCCAGCTCGGACGGGTGGCGCCACAGGCGATCGTCGGCCGGAGGCGGCGGCCCCAGTCCGGATCCCTCCTCGTGGTCGTCATCGATCGGCACGGCGGACACGATAGTGATGCGGTCGATTCGATCGGCCGCGCCCCGGCCGTGGCCGGTGCCGCCACCGGGGCCCGGCCGGACCGATGGCTGGAGGGAGACGAGGTCACCGGTCGCCTACGATGTCGCCCGTGAGGCCTCCAGATCAGGGTGACGAGTGGGTCGCGCTGTCGGCCGAAACCCTGCCGGTGGACGAGGCAGGGGCGTGGGCCGTCCAGGTCGGGTGCGGCGCCGTGGTGAGCTTCAGCGGGACGGCGCGCGACCACGCCGGGGATCGGCGCGGCGTCACCCACCTCGAGTACGAGGCCTACGAGGACGAGGCCGTGGCCCGCATGCACCAGATCCTGGCCGCGTGCCGACGCCGCTGGCCCGAGCTGGGCCGCATGGTCATGATCCACCGGGTCGGGCAGGTGGATCTCGGCCAGTCGGCGGTGGTCGTGGTGGCCACGGCTCCCCACCGCCACGAAGCCTTCTCGGCCTGTCGCTTCTCCATCGACGCGCTCAAGGCCACCGTGCCCATCTGGAAGCGCGAGCGCTGGGCCGATGGCGAGAGCTGGGGGCTCGAGGCCCAGCACCTGATGAGCCTGGCCGAGTGGGAGGCGTCCATCCCCCCAGCCGACGCCGGTGCGGCTGCCGGGTCGGGGCGCCAACCATGAGCAACGCCGCCTTCGTCCTCATCGCCATCGCCGTGATCATCGTGGTGTCGGTCCTGCTGTGGTTGCTCAACCGCAAGCCGCAGACCTTCATGTCCAGCATCGACGACTTCGAGCGGGAGATGAAGGCCCTGGGCGGGGAGACCAACCGGGCGGCCAAGGGGAGCGCGTCGAGCCGCCAGCGGCGCCGGGCCATCTCGCCGTCGGCGCGCCGCACCGGGGCGGCGCCGGACCCTGGCGTGGAGTCGACACCGCCTCGTCCCGGCGACGCCCCCGGGCCATCCAGCGCGCCCGGTGCATCCGCGGCGCCTCTTGCTGGAGGGTCGGGTCCGTCCCTTGGCCCGAATGGCTCGAGCACCAACCCGATCTCGAGCCCGGACGGTCCGACCAGCCAGGCTGGCCCCCGCGGCCTCGGGGCCGACACGAGCGGGGAGCCGCAGCCATAGCCCGCGACCTCGCCATCGACCTGGGCACGGCCAACACCCTCGTGTACGCGCGCGGCGAGGGCATCGTGTTGAACGAGCCCTCGGTCATCGCGCTGAACAGCCGCACCCAGGACGTGCTGGCCATGGGGCACGAGGCCTGGCAGATGATCGGTCGGACCCCCAGCTACATCGTGGCGGTGCGCCCGTTGCGCAAGGGGGCCATCACCGACTTCGAGATCACCCAGCGGATGATCCGGTTGCTGTTGCAGCGGGTGGGGGTCAGCCGATTCAACCGGCCCCGCGTGGTCATCTGCGTGCCGTCGGCCATCACCGCCGTCGAGCGCCGGGCGGTGAACGAGGCGGCCAAGCGGGCGGGGGCCTCCGAGGCCCACCTGATCGAGCAACCCATGGCCGCGGCCATCGGCGCCGGGCTGCCCATCAACGAGCCCATGGGCAACATGGTGGTGGACATCGGGGGCGGCACCTCCGAGACGGCGCTCATCTCGCTGGGCGGGGTGGTGGCGCTCGAGGCGGTGCGCATCGGCTCGTTCGACATCGACGCCCACATCCAGACCTACATCCGCCGCGAGTACGGCATCGCCATCGGGGAGCGCACGGCCGAGGAGATCAAGGTGACCATCGGGTCGGCCTGGCCCACCGAGAACGAATACGCGGCGGAGGTGCGCGGGCGCGAGCTGATGAGCGGGCTACCCAAGACCATCGTGTTGTCGGCCGAGGAGGTGCGCGAGGCCATCGACGAGCCCGTCTCGGCCATGGTCGACTCGGTCATCGCCTGTCTGGGCCAGGCTCCGCCCGAGCTGGCCCAGGACCTCATCATGCAGGGCATGCACCTGGTCGGGGGCGGGGGCATGCTGCGCGGCCTCGACCTGCGCCTGGCCCAGGAAACCGAGATCCCCGTGCACCTGGTGGACGCGCCGCTGGAGTGCGTGGTGCTGGGGGCCGGGCACTGCGTCGAGGCCTTCGACGCCCTGAAGGTCATGTTCATGGCCTGATCTGCGCCACGAGTCGTGCTGCTTGTCTCACCGGCGAGCCCACGTCGGGGTCAGGGCCGGGACCGGGAGGGCGATGACGCCAGCAGCGGGGCCGGGAGCGCGCGACAGTGCGGGGATGCGCAACTCGAACGACTCGACGGTGCTGGTGGCTCGCGACGGCCCGGTGGTGACGGTGACCATGAACCGACCGGAACGGCGCAATGCGCTGTCGCGCGACCACCTGGCCGAGCTGCAGGCCGCGTTCGACCAGATCGGCGCCTCGGACGCTCGGGGAGTGATCCTGGCCGCCAACGGCCCGGTGTTCTCGGCCGGCCACGACTTCCGTGACCTGGCCGGTGCCGACCTGGCCGAGGTGCGCAGCCTGCTGCAGGCCTGCACCCGGCTCATGCTGACGCTCCCGGCGCTACCCCAGGTGGTGGTGGCCAAGGTCCACGCCCTGGCCACCGCCGCGGGGTGCCAGCTGGTGGCCTCGTGCGACCTGGCCGTGGCCGCCTCCTCCGCGGAGTTCGCCGCTCCGGGGGGCAAGGCCGGCTGGTTCTGCACCACCCCCATGGTTGCCATCGGGCGGACCATGGGCGCCAAGCGGGCGATGGAGATGGCCCTCACCGGAGACCTCATCGACGCGGCCACCGCTGCCGACTGGGGGCTGATCAACCGCTGCGTGCCCGACGACGAGTTGGACGGGGCGGTAGAGGACCTCCTGGCCCGAGCCACCCGGGGGTCCGCCGGATCCAAGGCCCTGGGCAAGGCGGCGTTCCACACCCAGATCGGGATGGATCTGCCTCAGGCCTATGCCTACGCCATCGAGGTCATGGCCGCGGCCAGCCAGACCGACGCGGCACGCGAGGGCGTCGCCGCCTTCCTGGACAAGCGCCCCGCCGACTTCCCCGACGCCTGACCCGTCCGCCCCTCCACCCAAATCGGGCATCTTTGCGTGCGGATACCGCACAATTCCACGCCCAGTTTTCGGGAGGCAGGGAGGCTTGCCGACCGGAGGGCTAGTCAAGTAGGTCTTCGGCGGCCTGGCGGACCTGCCAATCCCGATCGGTGCGGGCCGCCTCCAGGGCGGCATCCACGAGCGGACCGTCGAAGGCGGCCAGCGCGATCACGGCCCGGCGGCGCACGGTGGCCTTGTCGCGGGTGGCGGCCAGCACGGCGTCGAGCGCCACCGGGTCGCCGATGGCGCCCAGCGCGGCCACTGCCGCCTCCCGACACAGGGCGTCGCCGTGACCGGTGGCCATCGCCATGAGCGGAGCCACGATCGCCGGTTCCGGTGGTTGGCGCTCACCCGCGGCCCACGCGGCCATCTCGGCCACGCCGGGGTCGGGATCGTCCAGGAGCACGCCCAGGCTGGGCGCCGAGTCGCCGGGCCAGGCCGCGGCCACCTCGGCGCTGCGCCCCCGCACGACGGGGGAGGGATCGGCCATGGCCGAGGCCAACTCGTCGGCGCCGAGTTGGCCGAGTCGTTGCAGCGCACCGAGCGCGGTGGCCCGCACCACCGGTTCGGGGTCGTCCAGCAGGCGCCGGGCGGCGGGCGCGTCGTTCCGGTGGCCGGCCAGCGCGGCCTGCCGTCGCCGGGCGCCGATGTCGGGCGGGGGGTCGGGCGCATCCCTGGCGATGGCCTCCACCGGGTCGGAGAGCCCCGCGCCTGGACGAGGTTGGTTCCGTGGCAGGCTTCCTGGCGCTGTGGATACTTCACCCCCCAAGCTACCCGACGGGACCCCGGGGCCCGAGCTGGAGACCGGACCGGCGACCCGACCTGAGACCGGACCGACGTTTGGGTCGAGTGGCGCCTCGGCAACCGGGCCGGTCCCCGAACCCGACGGTTCGGGCGCCCTCGACGGGACCGGACCCGACGAGCCGCTGACACCCGAGGAGGCCAGCCGGCGTCGACGCCGACGTCGGCGGATCGTCGTCGCTCTGGCAGTGGTGGCCCTCATGGCCGGCGGGGTGTTGGTGGCCGCGGTGGTGCGGGTGCCCTACTACCTGCTCTCTCCGGGCGACACCTTCCGCACCCAGAACCTCATCACGGTGAAGGGCGCGCCCACCTACCCCCAGAAGGGCACCGTCGCCTACGTCACCGTCTCGGTGACCAGTCGGCCAGCCACCGCCCTGCAGTGGGCCTGGGCCCATCTGGACTCGTCGGTGACCATCGCGCCCGCGGACGAGATCGTCCCCCCCAACGAGACGCCGTCGCAGAACCAGCAGGAGAACTTCCGCGAGATGGCCGACTCCAAGACGTCGGCCTCGGTGGTGGCCCTCGAACACCTGGGCTACCAGGTCCAGGCCACTGGCACCGGAGCCGGTGTGGCCGCGCTGGGCAAGGGCACTCCCGCCAGCAAGGTGCTCCACGCCGGGGACACCATCGTCGCCGTCGACGGCAAGCCCGTGCACCTGGCCGAGGACCTGGTGGCCATCATCCACGCCCACCAGCCGGGTGACACCGTGGCGATCACCGTCGACCCGGCGCCGACCAAGACCGACAAGCATCCGGCGGCGGTGACCGAGAAGGTGACCCTGGCCACCAACCCAAGGGACAGCTCGCAGGCCTACCTGGGTGTGGTGCTCGAGACCCGTGACCTCAAGTTCCCGGACCTGCCGGTCACCATCAGCGTGTCCACGCCCGATGTGGGTGGGCCCTCTGCCGGCCTGGCCTTCACGCTGGGGATCATGGACGTCATGACCAAGGGGTCGCTCACCGGCGGGCACAAGGTGGCCACCACCGGCACCATGGACGTCGACGGCAACGTCGGGCCGATCGGTGGCATGCACCAGAAGGTGCTGGCGGTGAAGGCGTCGGGCGCCAGCGAGTTCCTGGTGCCGAGATCGGAGGCGGCCGAGGCTCGCAAGTACGCGGGCTCGCTCAAGATCGTGCCGGTGGACACCATCGACCAGGCCCTCGCCGCCCTGACCGCACTGGGCGGCGGCAACAAGGTCCTGCCCGCTACCGCCGGTTGATCCGCGGCGGAGCGGAGCCGTTCGCGACGCGTACCGGCGATGGCGATGGCGTCCGTCGGGAGGCGTGCCGACCCAGGGGACGAGACAGGCTGACCCTCACCGATCCGGGGGTCGGGCTGAGTACCATCGCCGAGGTGGCAGCGAACTCGCCCGAGGGCGGTTCGGGGATGACCCCCGACGACATCGGTCGCAAGACCTTCACCACGGTCCGGAAGGGCTTCGACCCCATCGAGGTCCAGGGCTATCTGCTGGCCGTGGCCACCGAGCTGCGGGACGCACGGTCCCAGGCACTGGGTCTGGACCGGGAGCTGCAGGCTGCCCGCGAGGAAGCCAACCGCAGCCGCGACCTGGACCCGTCCCGGCTCACCGCCCTGTTGGGCGAGGAGACGGCTCGGGTGCTCGATGCGGCTCGGATGGCGGCCGACGAGATGCGGGCCAAGGCGGAACAGTCCTCCAGCCTGCTGCTCAGCGAGACGATCGCCAGCACCGACGAGCTCAAGGCCAAGGCCGAGGAGTCCTCGACCCGGCTGCGGACCGAGGCGGAAGCGGAGGCGGCGCACCTACGGGCCGAGGCCGAGGCCGAGGCGACGCGGGTCCGGGCCGAGGCCGCCGAGCTGCTCGAGCAGCGCCGGACCGAGGCGGAGGCCGAGGTGGCGGCCATCCGGGCACGGGGCGCCGAGCTGGCCGCCGAGGCCGAGGCGGAGGCGGCGGCGGAGATCGAGCGGGGGCGCCAGGACGGCCGCGAGATGGTGGCCGAGGCGCAGCGGGTGCGCGAGCGGATGTTGAGCGACCTGGCCCGGCGGCGCAAGGCCTTCCGCCAGCAGATCGAACGGCTCCAGGCTGGACGCGACCGGCTGATGTCGGCCTACGACGTCGTCCGCGAGACCCTCGACGTGGCCACCGAGGAGCTCACGGTGGCGTTGCCCCAGGCTCGCCTGGCCGCCGAGGCCGCCGCCCTGCGGGCGGCCGACGAACACGAGCCCACCCTCGACGAGCTCGAACGCGAGGCGGCCGGGCTCCCCGAGGTGGAGGTCGAGGTTGAGGCCCCGGCACCGTCGCAGGACCCGGCCCGCGACGCCGAAGAGGACGTGCCGGGCCCGTCGGCGGCCGTGGCCACGGCGACGACCGATACGGATACGGGATCACCGGCCAACCCACCAGGCGACGAGTCGTCGACCTCGGAGGTGTCGCCCGATCTGCACGACGATCGCCCGCGGGCACCATCGGACGCATCGGTGGAGGGCCGTCACTCGTCTTCGGTGAAGGTCATCAAGGCCGACGAGTCCGCCGAGCCCGAATCCCAGGCCGCGGCTACGCCCCAGTCCGAGCCCCAATCCCGCCCACCGCGACCGATGCGGGGACGGCTGATGAGGCCGCCCAGTCTGATGAGGCCGTCCAGTCTGATGAGGTCGTCCAGTCTGATGAGGTCGCCCCGCACGTGGTGGCGGCCGCCGAACCTGGCGCCCACGACGATCGCCCGCCGCCACCACCCGAGCCCGGTGAGGTGTCGAGCCTCTTCGCCCGGATCCGCGAAGAGACCGTCGTCGACGAGGACGCAGGTACCGTCGAGGTGGTCGAGACCGTCGAGGAGATCGAGATCGTCGAAGAGGTCCTGGTCGACGAGGCCGAGCTGGCCGAGCTCACATCGCTGGCGGCCACGGCCGCCCAAGCCGAGGTCCCGGTCGACGAGGAGCCGGCCGAGGCCACCGCCGGGCCCGAGCCGATGGACCCCGACCAGGAGCTGATCGCCCGGCGCGACGCGGCCCTGGTGGAGATCGAGCGCAACCTGGGCCGGCGCATCAAGCGTGAGCTGTCCGACGAGCAGAACGAGTTGCTCGACACCGTGCGCCGCCAGAAGGGCGTGCCCACTGCTGACGCCGCCCTGCCCGCCGAGGCCGACCATCTGGCCCGCTACCGCACCGCCGCGCTCCCCAGCCTGGTGGCCGCGGCCACCGCCGGCGGTGACCTGCTGGCCGACACGGGCATCGAGCTGGGTCCCGCCGGGGCCAAGGCGGGGGAGCTGGCCGCCGACCTGGCCGCCGACCTGGTCGAGCCGCTGCGCCAACGGCTGGGGCGGTGCTTCGAGGAGACCGCGGGCGACAGCGATGAGCTGGCCGAGCGGCTGCGGGCCTGTTACCGGGAGTGGAAGGGCCAGCGGGTCGACGAGCTGGTGTCGCGCCTGGCGCTGGCCGCGGCCAACCGGGGTCTGGTCGACCGCCTCCCGGAGGGGACCCTGGTCCACTGGGTGGTCGATGACGGTGACACCCCCTCACCGGACTGCGACGACAACGCTCTGGCCGGGGACATCCCTCGGGGGGAGCCGTTCCCCACCGGCCACGCCACGCCACCGATCTCGGATCACTGCCGCTGCCTGGTGGCACCGAAGCGCCCGTGAGCGCGTCGTTCGGGAAAACCGGGCACCCGCGCTAGCTTCGTGAGTCCCTTCTCATAGGATGACCGCCTCATGAGAGCGCCGAGTGACATGCCGCGCCGCCGCCGCCGTCGAACCAGCAACCGGGGTCGGATCCTGCTGGTGGTGGGCGTCGTGGTGTTGTTCCTGCTTGTCACCTCGCTGCGGGGCGTGGCCCGCTTCTACACCGACTACCTGTGGTTCGACAACCTCCACCTGGGCTCGGTTTTCACCGGCATCCTGGGTGCCAAGGTGGCCCTGGGGATCATCTTCACGCTGGTCTTCTTCGTCATGTGCTTCGTCAGCCTGACGGTGGCCGACCGCACCGCGCCCACCTTCCGGCCCACCGGCCCCGAGGACGAGCTGCTCACCCGCTACCACGAGTTCGTCGAACCCCGGGCCTGGCTGGTCCGTGGGGCCGTCTCGCTGCTGTTCGGCCTGATCGCGGGCATGGGCCAGTCCAACTTGTGGCAGCAGTGGATCCTCTTCACCCACTCGCAGAGCTTCGGTATCAAGGACGCCACGTTCCACACCGACGTCGGCTTCTACGTCTTCCGCCTGCCGTTCCTGGTCAACGTCACCCAGTGGGTGTTCGACGCGCTGATCATCATCCTGCTCATCACCCTGGTGGCCGACTACCTCAACGGGGGCATCCGTCCCCAGAGCCCGCTGCAGCGGGTGACCCCCCAGGTCAAGGTGCACGTGTCGGTGCTGCTGGCGGCCATGGCGGCGGTCAAGGCGCTCGACTACTGGCTGGCCCGCTACTCGCTGACCTTCTCGAACCGCGGCTACGTGCATGGCGCGACCTACGCGGACGTGCACGCCTCGCTGCCCGCCCTCGACCTGCTGCTGATCATCGCCTTGTTGTCGTGCGGCCTGTTCATCTACAACATCTGGCAGCGCGGGTGGGTGGTGCCGGCGGTGGCCGTGGGGCTGTGGGCCTTCGTGGGCATCATCGCCGGGACGGCCTATCCCGCCTTCATCGAGGCGGTGCGGGTCAAGCCCAGCGAGTCCACCCGCGAAGCGCCCTACATCCACAACAACATCGTGGCCACTCGTCAGGCCATGGGGCTCGACCACGTGGTGCAGCGAACGTTCGTGGACAACGCCAACGAAACGGTGGCGTCCCAGACCATCACCCACGAGTCCGGCGTCATCAACAACATCCCGCTGCTGGACAAGAACGTGGTGCAGGACACCTTCAACAAGCAGCAGGGGTACCTGGCCTACACGGACTTCAATCGTCTGGCCAGCGACCGCTACCGCATCACCGGGGCGGACGGCAAGATCACCGAGACGCAGGTGGTGGCGTCGAGCCGCGACCTGAACCTCAGCCAGGCGCCCTCGCAGAGCTGGGAGGGCCAGCACATCCTCTACACCCACGGCTACGGCGTGGCGCTGGCGCCGGCCAACTCGGTGAACAGCTCGGGCGGACCGGACTACCTGATCAAGAACGTGCCCACCGACATCACCCGCAGCGCCATCAAGGTCACGATGACCAAGCCCCAGGTGTACTTCTCGCTGGGCCAGTCGGGCTACGCCGTCGTGGACAGCTCCAAGGAGAAGGAGGTCGACTACCTCAACCCCAACGGCTCGCAGAGCACGTCGAGCTACGCCGGCACCGGTGGGGTTCCGCTCAACTCGTGGATCAAGCGGGCGGCCTTCGCGCTGCGCTTCGGGGACTGGAACCCGCTGATCTCCAGCTACGTGACGCCGGGTTCGAAGATCCTCTACGTGCGCGACGTGCAGGCTCGGGTTCAGGCGGTGGCGCCCTTCTTGTCGTTCGACAGCGACCCGTACCCGGTCCTGGTGAACGGGAAGATCTACTACGTCATCGACGGCTACACGACCAGCGACCACTACCCGAACGCGGCCACGGCCGACATCTCCGACGTGGGCGCCGGCAGCGGCCTGAACAAGTCGTTCAACTACGCCCGCAACTCGGTGAAGGCCGTGGTGGACGCGTACAACGGGTCGGTCACGCTGTATGTGATCGATCAGAGCGATCCCATCATCCGGGCCTACGAGTCGGCCTTCCCCAAGCTGTTCGACCGGGGGCAGGCACCAGCCTCGATCAAGGACCACTTCCGCTACCCGCAGGACCTGTTCACGGTCCAGACCAACATGTGGGGCAACTACCACATCGACGATCCCCAGGCCTTCTACACCCAGACCGCCGGCTGGTCGATCGCCCAGGACCCGGGCAAGCAGGTGGTGAACCCGTCGCAGACGACGTCGATCAACCAGGCCGGCCAGCAGGTGCAGACCAAGGAGGCGCGGGTCCCGGCCTACTACTCGATCCTGAAGCTGCCGGGGGAGTCCCAGCCCTCGTTCATGCTGTTCCGATCCTTCGTGCCCTTCTCCAAGAACGACTCCAAGAAGACGCTCAGCGCCTTCATGGTGGCCAAGAGCGACAACTTCAACGACGACTACGGGCAACTGGTCTCCTATCAGGTGCCCAGCGACGAGCTCGTACCCGGGCCGGCGTTGGTGGGCGCAGCCATCACCTCGGACAAATCGGTGGCCGGGGTGGCCACCTTGTTGAACCAGGAGGGTTCGTCGGTCACCTGGGGCGAGCTGGTGCTGTACCCGATCGATGAGTCGCTGCTGTACGTGCGGCCCCTTTACGTGTCGGCCCAAGGTGGCACCGAGGTGCCCCAGGTCCAGGACGTGGTCGCCTCGTTCGGTGGCACGGTCGTGATCGCGCCCACGCTGCAACAGGCGCTGGCCAAGCTGTTCCCGGACGTGCCGGCCAGCGAGCTGCAGTACGTGGGCAGCGCCCCAAGGGGAGAGCGCGTCGTCGGGCGGAGGTACGAGCGGTGGGTCGGGCTCGACCACCACGACCACCGCGCCGTCCACCTCGACCACCGCCCCCACGACCACGACGACCACGACGGGCTCGGTGCCCAAGGACCAGACGGTGGGCCAGCTGCTGGCGGAGGCGAACACCATCTTCACCAAGGCCAAGGCCGACCTGGCGGCCAGCTGCAGCGCCGGGAACTGCGACTTCAACAGCTACTTCGACGCCCTGAACCTGTACTCGCTCTACGTGGCCCAGGCCAACGCCCAGGAGGCGGGTTCGGCCAGCTCCACGACGACCACGGCGGCGTCCTCCTAGACCCGAGGGCACCACCGCGCCCCAGGTTCGGTGCGGCGTGGCCGACGCTCAGATCACGCGTTCGTTGCCACCGTCGACGGGGATCTGGGCGCCGGTGGTGCAGGCGAAGCTCGGGCCGCACAGGTCGGCCACCAGCGATGCCACCACCGACGAGGACACCTCGGTGCCCAACACGTTGCGGGTGCGGTACTGGGCCGGGGTGAGGCCGTAGCTGGCGGCGCGCGCCGCGATGATCTCGTCGTCCCACAGCGCGGTGTCGAACACCGCGTCGGGATGCACCACGTTGACCCGGATGCCGTCGGACCCCCACTCCAGGGCGGCGATCCGTGCCAGTTGGGTGAGCGCGGCCTTGGAGGCCGAGTAGGCGCCCGCCCCCTTACCGGGCGCGGGCACGTTCTTGGAGCCGACCACGACCACCCGCCCGCCGATCGGGGCGCGGGCCAGATACGGGTGGGCCAGGCGCAGCAGACGGGCCGCCGACCCGGCGTTGATGGCCATGGTCCGGTCCCACACCTCGGGATCGAGCACATCGAGCGGCGCGCCGGGCGGGAAGATGCCGGCGTTGACCACCAGCAGGTCGAGGCCGCCGAAGGCCCGCAGGGTCTGGCCCATGGTCCGGTCCAAACCAGCCGGGTCGGTGACGTCACCGGCCACGCCCAGATAGGCGGGACCGGTGGCCACCTGGCTGACCTGGTCGGACAGGTCGAGACCGACCACCGCCGCGCCCCGGCCCAGCAGTTCGAGGGTGCAGGCCCGGCCGATGCCCGAGGCCGCGCCGGTGACCAGGGCCACCTGGCCGGCCAGAGGTGCGGGAGCGGGCTCGCGGCTGAGCTTGGCCTGCTCGAGCTCCCAGTACTCGACGTCGAACAGGTCGGCTTCGGAGATGCTGCGGTAGCCGCCCAGGGCTTCGGCCCGCTCGATGACCCAGACGGTGTGGTCGTAGATCTGGGCCGCCGCGGCCGCGTCGCGGCGGGCGCCGGCCGGTGGCCAGCACGCCCAGAGCGGGGTCGATCACGATGCGGGGGGCGGGGTCGACGGGAACGAGGTGGCGTCCGCCGAGGCGGGCCCGGTTGCGATCCACGTAGGCCTGGTAGGCGTCGGCGTAGGCGGCCACGTCGCGGCCCAGCAGCGGGAGGCGCTTGGTGCGCAGCACGTGGTCGGGGGTGGCCGTGCCCTGCTGGCTGACCCGGTCGAGGTCGGGGCGCGCCGCGAAGCGGCGGGTGGCTTCGGCGGTGCAGATGCACATGACCATGGGGTGGCCGGCGTGGCGGGAGACGTCGCGGCGCAGCTCGGCCAGGGCCAGGCGCTGCTCGTCGGTGTCGGGCCGGGCAACCGGTTCGGGCTCGTCGTGGGCGAAGGCGGCGTGGGCGGCGTCGAGGTGGGTCACGGCCCGGGCCACCAGCTCGACGTGGTGCTCGTAGGCGGTGCGGGCGTCGTCGGCGAAGGTGAACAGGCCGTGGTTGAGCAGCACCATGCCCCGGGTGGCGTCGGTGGCCTCGGCCGGGAAGATCTGGGCGCAGAGCCGGGCCAGGTCGAAACCGGGCATGACGTAGGGCACGACGACCAGCTCGTCGCCGTAGACCTGGTGCACGATGTCACGGCCGTCGGGGGTGTTGGTCAGGGCCACCACCGCGTCGGCGTGGGTGTGGAGCACGAAGCGGTGGGGCAGGGTGGCGTGCAGGATCGACTCGACCGACGGGGCCGGGGCTGACGCGTCGATCGACGCGGCTTTGAGCTCGTTGGCCATGCGGCGGTCGCTGAGCCGTTCCAGCTCGGCCAGGCGGGCCACCGGGGCGAGGCGCAACGGGGCGAACCCGGCCGGCTCGATGGAGGCCATGTCCCACCCGCTGCCCTTGACCCAGAGGACTTCGACGGGGTCGCCGTGGACGTCGGCCTCGGTGGTCTTGACCGAGCTGTTGCCCCCACCGGCCAGCACCAGGGCGGGGTCGGCGCCGGCCAGGCGCGACGCGTAGACGCAGGCGCCGAGCAGGTCGTCGGGGGCGGGGGCGGTGGCTTCGTCCCAGCGGCTGGTCGTCTCATGGGTCGGGGCGCTCATGGGTGTGATCTCGTGGCGCAGGCGTGGGCGGCGGATGCGTGGCGGGTGACCGTCAGCTGCATGTCGTCTCTCTCCGGGATCGGGGTGACGGCCAAACCCTACGACGATGTCGCTACCTGGGGAGAGGGGTGTAGGCGACCGGGATGAGGTTCACCTCCACCCGGTCGCTGGACATCCCGGCCGCGGCCAGGTCGTCGCTCAGCTGGCGCAGGCTGGGCCGGGGATCGGGGCCGGTGGCTTCCACCAGGACGCGGTCGCCGGCGGTGGTGACGGCCACCACCGACCAGTTCGCCTGGTCGGCCCAATGTTCGGCCACCGCCTGCACGTCGGTCTGGCGCACCGAGGTGCTGTTGAGCTGATTCGAGTTGACGTAGAGCGGCACGGTCACCGCGACGAGCAGCACCCCGATGGTGACGACCGCCGCGCCCCGACGGAAGGTCGGGGTGATCTGCGTGTCGGCGGCCCGGTTGGCTCGGTAGATGGCCATGACCACGATGCCGCTGGCCAGGATGGCCGCCACGTTGGTGACGAACAGCAGCAGGGCGGCGATCGACTGGTGGTGGGCCCCAGATTCGAAGGTGAGCCCGACCACCGCCAGTGGCGGCACCAGGGAGATGGCGATGGCCACGCCGGGCAGGGTGTCGGAGATGTCGGAGCGGGCCAGGGCCACCGACCCCACCGCCCCGGTGGCCAGGGCGGCCACCAGGTCGACCAGCCGGGGCGTCACCCGCGACGCCACCTGGCCGTTGGTGGCGGCCACCACGGGGTAGGGGACGAAGAGCCCCAGCACCATGCTGACGAGCACCACCGAGGCCGCTCCCGCCACGACCAGCACGACGCTTCGACGCAGGTTGGGTCCGTCGCGCAGCACCACGGCCACCACGATCCCCAGGATGGGGGTCATCAGCGGGGCGACGATCATGGCCCCGATGACGGTGGCGGTGGAGTCGCTGACCACGCCGGCCGCGGCGATGACGGTGGAGAGGATCAGCAGGAGCCAGAAGCGGCTCAGTTGCCGCCTGATCTCGGGACCCTCGAAGAAGAGCTGGTTGCGCATGCGCGCCAGGTCGTCCTGACCCAGACCTCTCACCCTTGGTCCCTCCTCTTCGGGGCCGCGCCGACGCGATGGGCGCGATTCACCGTCACCGTGTCACACCGGCCGGTCCCGTGGGGTGATCGGTCAGGTTCGGCGGCGGCCGGCCTCGACCCGCGAACAGGGTTTGGTCGGCGGGGCCAGGGTGTCTGGTCGGTGAAAGGCCTATCGTCACCGGGGAGCGCCCGCCGTCCCGGCCGGGCGGCCGACCCCAGGAGCCAGCCATGCGGGTGCGCATCGACCGAGATCGCTGTCAGGGCCACGGTCGCTGCTATGGCCTGGCCCCCAGCCTGTTCGAACCCGACGACCTGGGTGACGGGTACGTGATCGGCGACGGCGTGGTGTCCGCCGATCACCGGGCCGAGGCCCAGCTGGCCGTCGACACCTGTCCCGAGCAGGCCATCAGCCTGGGGGAGGATCCCCGCGATGGGTGACCACCCGGCGGTGCGCGACTGGGCCACCGACTTCGATCACACCGACGACGCCTGGGTCGCCGACCCGTACCCGATCTGGGACGAGCTGCGCCGCCACTGCCCGGTCGCCCACTCGCCGCGCTACGGCGGGGTGTGGCTGCCCACCACTTACGAGGACGTGGCAGCCATCGCCTACGACACCGACCGGTTCTCGTCGCGCAGCATCATCGTGAGTGACTTCCGCCCGCCCCACGAGCTGGCGCCGGCCGGGATCGCCCCGCCCATCTCGTCGGATCCCCCGTACCACCACGACGCCCGCCGGATGTTGCTGCCCGCCTTCTCACCCCATGCCGTGGACAAGCTCGAAGCGTCGACCCGGGCCTACTGCGCCGAGCTGGTCGACGCCCAGCGGGGCAAGCCGGTGCTGGACGGCGCGGTCGACTACGCCCAGCACATCCCGGTGCGGGTCATCGCCAACATGCTGGGGCTGCCCCTCGAGGACGCGGACGTGTTCCGGGGGTTCGTGAACCACGTACTCGAAGGGGTGGCGCGGCCGATGGAGGAGCGGGCCGCGGGCATGCTTCCGCTGTTCGCCTACCTGCGTGACCACATCGAGGACCATGTGGCTCATCCCCGCGACGATCTGATCAGCTTCCTGCTGGGCTCCGAGCTCGAGGGCCACCCGCTCGACCACTTCCAGGTCGGGCGCACCATCGCACTGGTGCTCATCGCCGGGATCGACACCACCTGGAGCGCCATCGGCGCCTCGTTGTGGCACCTGGCCCGCACCCCGGCCGACCGCCAGCGTCTGGTGGACGATCCCGCCCTGGTGCCCACCGCGGTGGAGGAGCTGTTGCGGGCCTATGCCCCGGTGACCATGGCCCGGCTGGTGAAACAGGACATGGATTGGCACGGGTGTCCGATGAAGGCCGACGATTGGATCCTGCTGTCGTTCCCGTCGGCCAACCGCGACCCGGCCGAGTTCGACCGGCCCGACGAGGTGATCCTGGATCGCCAGCCCAACCGCCATGCCGCATTCGGCCTCGGTCCGCACCGCTGCGCGGGGTCGCACCTGGCCCGCATGGAGCTGCGGGTGGCGCTCGAGACGTGGCTGGAAGCGTTTCCCAACTTCGAGCTCGCAGACCCGGGCGCGGTGCGCTGGTCGGGGGGTCAGGTCCGGGGTCCGCGGGCGCTGCCGTTGACGATCTGTCCCTGACCGGGTGGTGACCGCCCCGGCCCCCCGGAACGCCTGGCCGGTCGAGACAGGCGGTCGAGACAGGTGGTGGTCGGGCGGGTGCGTCGCCGGCGCGACCGGGCTAGGTTGCGCGGCGTCCTGCACCAGACCACGAGGGGGGTCTCATGAGAGGATTGCTGGCGAAGGTTGCCGTGGTGGCGGCCGTCGGGTCGGTCCTGGCCGTGTCGGGTTGGGCGACGGGCGTGGCCGGAGCCGTGCCGCGTCCGACGCGCACCGTGTACGTGGCGCCGTTGGTGTCGTCGGGCGCGCCAGGCTGGTCGTGTCGCACCGCGGAGTTCAGCTCCATCCAGGCGGCCGTCGAGGCCGCGCCGGTGCACGGCACCGTGGTGGTGTGCCCCGGGGTGTACCACCAGAGCGTGACGGTGGACCGCTTGGTCGACCTGCACGGTCAGCCGGGGGCGGTCATCGATGCCTCGGGCCAGTTCTACGGCATCGGGGTGGCCACCTCGTGGGTCACGGTGAGCGGGTTCACGGTGGAGAACGCCGATTCGGCCGACCCCGGTGCGCCCGATGACGGCATCATCACCGCCGGCTTCGTGCACGGGGTGCCCACGCCGGCCGATCACGTCACCATCACCGACAACGTGGTGAAGAACAACATGGGTTCGGGCATCGACGTGAACAGCTCGTCCTACTCGGTGGTCAGCCACAACCGGGCGTTCGCCAACGGGGTGGGCATCAACATGTCCGACGACCTCGGGGTGCCCGCCTCGCACAACCGGATCGTGGGCAACGTGTCCACCGACAACCCCGGGGGATGCGGCATCGCCTTGGCCGACCACACCGGGGTGGGCATCTTCGACAACCTGGTGTCGGGCAACATCGCCGACCGCAACGGGTTGGGGAGTCCGTCGGCGCCTGACTCGTCATCGGGCAGCGGCATCATCCTGGCCGACCCAACTCCCGTGGGTGGGGTGTATGACAACACCGTGGTGGCCAACCGCTTCGACGGCAACGGTCACGCCGGGGTGGCCCTGCACGGGCACGCGCCGGGCTCGGACTTCCACGGCAACGTCATCGCCTTCAACCGGATCGGTACCAACAACCTGCGGACCGACACCGACGACCTGGAGACCACCGGGGTGTACCTGGCTGCCGTCAGCCCGCAGACCCTCACGGTGATCGCCAACGTGATCCACGACGACCACTACGGGATCTTCACTGCCGGGCCGGTGACCGTGGCCGGGGCGCACTTCAACTTGTTCGTCCATGTGGCCCAGCCGCTCGGGGGCGTCCCGACCTACCCGTGATAGACGCGAACCCGGTCGGCTGATCGAGTTGCGGACGGGGTCGGGAACGTGTCCCGACCCCGTCGTCGGGGCACCGGCGCCGGTCAGCCGTGGCCGACGGCGATGGCCACGGCCAGGGTGAGCATGACGGTGACGGCCACGCCCACGAACCGCCAGTCGCGTTCGCGGGTCCACAGCACGACCAGGGCAACCACTCGGAACGCGGGCGTGGCGGCCAGCACGAGCACGCCCAGGGCCATGAGCAGATCGGCGGTGGAGTTGGTGGCGCCGAGGTCGAACAGCCGCACGGCGGCGGCCCGGTGCACCCCGGAGACCAGCTTGACCACCAGGCCGGCCAACATGAGGGCCACGGCGATACCCAGGCCGACCCGCAACAGCAGCTGCACGATGCGCTGCACGCGGTGGATCTCGTCCTGGTCGGCCAGCGACATGTCCAGCGGGTCATCGTCCAAAGTTCACCCCCGCGGCCTTGAGGGCCATCTGGACGGCCACCACGATCAGCACCGCGACCAGGATCCAGCGCAGCGTCCGGGGGGACACCTTCGAGGAGGTGGCCGCGCCGCCGGTGGCGCCCAGCACCACCCCGACGGCCACCGGGGCGGCGGCGAAGGGATGGACGTAGCCCCGGGAGAAGTACACGAAGAGGCTGGCGATGGCGGTCACGCCGATCATGAAGTTGGAGGTGGCGGCCGCCACCTTGATGGGCACCTTCATGCCTTCGGTCATGGCCGGGACCTTGACGAACCCGCCACCCACACCCAGCAGACCTGAGATCACCCCGGCCAGCAACGACACCGCCGCGCCGATGCCCAGCCGCCGGGCCTGGTAGGGCACCAGGGCACCCCGGTGTTCGTCGTAGTAGGCGCCGGCCAGGCGTCCCGGCTCCTCCCAGCCCACCGGCTCGGCGGTGGTGGCGGCCGGGGCGCCGGCGTGGTCGACGGCCGTCCTCCTCGAGGTCGTGTTCGGAGCGGCCCCGAGCCACGGTCACCGCGGTGATGATCATCAGCACGGCGAACAGACCCGACAGCAGCGACGGGGCGATGAGCACGGCAACCAGGCCGCCCGTGATGCCGCCGATGGTGGTGGCCACCTCCAGGGTCATGCCCAGGCGCATGTTGGCCGTGCCCCGACCCACATAGGCGCTTCCGGCCGCGGTCGAGGTGGCCACCACGGCCACCAGGGAGGTGGCCACCGCCACACGGATGTCGAAGCCGAAGGCCAGCACCAGGACCGGGACGATGACGATGCCGCCACCGATGCCGACCACGGCGCCCAACCATCCGGCCAGGATGCCCACCACCACCAACAGCAGCGCAGCGGTGGTGGAAAGGGCCATGGGGGCCCGACCCTACGAACCTGTGGGCGTGAGAGCCAGCTGAGTGGCGCTCAGGGGCTGGGCCGCGTCACTCGTACGCCGAACCCCCGAGGCCGCCTGGGTTGGTGCCGCAGACGATGCCGCACGAGCCGTTGTCGGCGCCCAGGCCACCGGGGGTGGGCGAGAAAGCCGGTCCGAGCCGGCGCAGCATGGCCGGCGAGACCGACGGCGCGCTCGACCTGGAAGCCACCCAGCGCGAAGCCCGACACCTCGTCGGCCTCGACCCCGGCGTTGGCCAGTCCTTCGTCGATGGCGATGCGCAGCTTCTTGAGGTAGTCGATCACCTCGTCGTCACTCCAGTACTGCTCGTCTTGATCAGCCATGGTCTGCTCCTGTGATGGTTGAGTCGGTGGGGGTGGATCCAGTGCCGGCGGTGGGCGCGTCGTGGGGGAGCGCGGCGGCGCCGGGTGCCCAGGCGGACCGGCGTGGGACTGCGATCGCGGTCGTCGCTCGCCGTCGGGTCGTCGACCATGTCGGGGGAGCGTCGGGCGAGCAGCTGGGCGAGCGCGGCGGTCGGATCGGGACGGGTGCGGACGACCTCGTCGTCGATGGGGCCTTGGTGCCGGCCGAGCTCGAGCAGCAGGCGGGTGGGCAGGTTCCACTTGAAGCTGGGGCAGGCCGAGTTGCCTTCCCGCCACGACTTCGGGCAGCTCCCCCCGCACACGGGCAGCAACGGACATGACCGGCACGGCACCTCGCCGGCTTCGACGCGCCGGTTGAAGTCGCCGAGCAGGTTGCGGCGCTGCGGATCGGTCCCGCGGGCCAGGTCGCCGATGGCGTAACGATTGGGGGTGCCGTAGCTCGGGACGTAGGACACCTCGGTGCAGTTGAAGATGTCGCCGTGGGCGTCCACCAGCTCGGCGGTGGGCAACGTGGCCATGCACACGATCGGCTTCAGCTCCGGCCGCGTGCTGGGCGTGAAGCCCAGGCGCAGCAGCCGAGCCATCCACCCGGCTTCGGCCCGGGCGAACGAGGCCCGGTCGAGCGACAGCTTCTGGGCGTCATTGCCCCACGAGTGGATGGGTGCGAAGTAGACGCGGTCGACTCCGTCCTGCAGGCCGAGCGCGTCGAGGAGATCGATGAGGGCGGGGACATCGGGTGCGCTGGCCGCGGTCACGTTGCACCGGATGCTGAGCGCGAACGACGGCCGGGACGCGGCCACGTCCACCACGTTGCGCAGGATCCGCTCGAAGCTGCTGCGGCCGCTCTTGTAGGGACGCTGGCGGTCGTGCCAGCGGGCGGGACCGTCGATGGTCACCTCCACCAGCGAGACCTGCAGCGCCTCGAGCCGGGCGGCGACGTCCGTGGTCAGGCGGAGCCCGTTGGTCACCACCGCCGAGTCGAATCGGCACCCGTACGCGGTGGCCAGATCGATCAGGCGGGGCGTCATGGCCTCGATGACGTCGAGCCCCAGCAGAGGCTCGGCGCCGAACCACCCCATCGAGAGCAGCCGGTAGCGCCCCGTTCGCAGCTTCTCCTCGGCTCGGTCGATCACGGCTCGTTGGTGCTCGGCGCACAGCTTGGCGCTGGTGTGGTGCTGGCCGCAGTAGACGCAGTCCAGCTGGCAGGCGGCCGTGGGCTGCACCACCAGCTTCAAGACGTCGGAGGTGTCGATGGCTCGATTGCTCCGCTCGAGCACCACACCCAACTCGTCGTCGTCATCGACCAGCAGCTCGATCTCCACGAGCTCGGCCACCATCTCGGGTGGGAGCGGCGCGAGGTCGCCCTCGACCAGGCGATCCCAGAGCTGGCTGGCGATGCACACGACCTCCCCGGTCCGCGTCGCCATCACCACGCGCACGCGCAGGCCGTCGACGACCGCGATCGGGGAGCGCACGTGGTAATGCGAGAGCCGCAGCTGCGCCCGCTCGGGAGCAGCGTCGGTCGGCTTCTGCCTCGCCGCGTCCACGACTGCCATGTGGAATCGTCCTCCGTCTCGTCGTGCTGACCTTTCGACGTTCCGAGGGCGTCGCGGTTACACCCCGGTCTCGCGGGTCGGGACGGATGGCGAGGGTCTCGCCGGGGTCAGTCGTCGTGGTGGCGGACGACCAGCACCGGGCAGGGGGCCCGGTGGACCACGTGGTCGCTCACCGAACCGGCGAAGAAGCGCCGGAGGGCACCTTTGCCGGACGCGCCGATCACGATCAGGTCGGCTGAGCGCTCTGCGGCCAGACCCACGATGGCCGTGGCCGCGTCCTCGTCGGCGGAGATGAGCTCGATCTCGACGCCGTCGCCCATTCCGGCGACGGTGCGGGCCAGGGCGTCGTTGCCGGCGGCGACATCGTTCGCGTAGTGCTCGTCGGCCTGCTCGGGGGTCTCCAGCGGGCCCTCGAAGCCGCCCTCGTCCTCCATCGGGTCTTCCCAGTCGGGCACGACGGTGACCAGCACGATCTCCGCGTCGGGACGGAGCAGGGCGACACCCCGGTGAGCGGCTTCGATGGCGGCATCGGTGCCGTCGGTGGCCACGATCACCTGCATGGCGGTTCCTCCATGGTGGATGGACGGGGCGAGATGGGACAGCGCTCAGCCTAGGACGGGCTCCGTTCGCGCCCCGCGGCTGTCCGCCATCACCCCGGGCGCACTCGGCCCGGGCAGGTAAGACTGTGGTGTCGATCTCGGAGGAGGATGCGATGACCGCGGTGCGTGTGCTGGTGGGTACGCAGAAGGGCGCGTTCGTGTTGACCGCGGATGGCCGGCGTCGCGACTGGGAGGTGAGCGGACCCTATTTCGGAGGCTGGGAGGTGTATCACCTGGTCGGCGCGCCGAGTGATCCGTCACGGCTGTACGCGTCGCAATCGACCGGGTGGTTCGGCCAGATCATCCAACGTTCCGATGACGGGGGTGCGACCTGGCGGCCGGTGGGCAACCAGTTCGCTTATGCGGGGCCGGCCGGGACGCACCAGTGGTACGACGGGACACCCCATCCCTGGGAGTTCGCCCGGGTGTGGCACCTCGAGCCGTCGCTGACCGATCCGGACCTCGTGTACGCCGGGGTGGAGGACGCCGCGCTGTTCCGCTCCACCGACGGGGCCGAGAGCTGGGAGGAGCTGCCGGGGTTGCGCACGCAGGATTCGGGGCCGGGATGGCAGCCGGGGGCGGGGGGCATGTGCACCCACACGGTGTTGATCGACCCGACTGATGCCGACCGGATGCACGTGGCCATCTCGGCCGCCGGGGTGTTCCGCAGCGACGACGGGGGTGGGACGTGGCGGCCGGCCAACCACGGCCTGCACTCCGAGGGGATACCCGGACTCCGACGCCGAGGTCGGCCACTGCGTGCACCGGATCACCCGGCACCCGTCGCGGCCCGACACCCTGTTCATGCAGAAGCACTGGGACGTGATGCGCAGCGACGACGCCGGGGACTCGTGGCGCGAGATCAGCGGGAACCTGCCCAGCGATTTCGGGTTCCCGATCGCGGTGCACGCCCACGAGCCCGAGACGGTCTACGTGGTGCCGATCACCAGCGACTCGGAGCACTACCCGCCCGAGGGCAAGCTGCGGGTGTACCGCAGCCGCACCGGCGGCGACGAGTGGGAGGCGCTGACCGCGGGGCTGCCCCAGAGCGACTGCTACGTGAACGTGCTGCGCGACGCCATGGCCGTCGACGACCTCGATCCCTGCGGCCTGTACTTCGGCACCACCGGTGGACAGGTGTACGGCTCGGCCGACGGCGGTGACTCGTGGACGCCGATCGTGGCGAACCTGCCCCGGGTGCTCTCGGTCGAGGTGCAGGCGTTGCCGTGATCCGGGTCCGGCTGCCCCACCACCTGTCCACGTTGGCCGGCGTCGGGCGCGAGGTCGAGCTGGCGGTCGAGGCGCCGGTCTCCCAGCGCCGGGTGATCGACGCACTCGAGGCGGCCTATCCGGAGCTGGGCGGCACGGTGCGCGATCCGGAGACGGGGCAGCGGCGACCCTTCATTCGCTTCTTCGCCTGCGAGCAGGACCTTTCGTTCGAGTCGCCCGACGCGCCGCTACCCGAGGCGGTGGCGAGCGGCGCCGAGGCGCTCCACGTGGTGGGGGCCATGGCCGGCGGCTGACGCCGGCCATGGGGCGTCGACTGAGGTCGGTGGGGGTTGACGTGGGTCGTCTAGCGGGTGGGGCGACTCGTGTGGCGGTCATCACCCTGGTCATGGAGCTCGTGGCGGACTGCTGACGCGGGTTGCAGGACGAATGGCTGAGGACTCACCCGATGTTCGGGTACGGGGTAGGGATCGGCCCGGGCGGCGGGGGACGGTGGAGGGAGACGTGGAGCTTGGCGATCAGGGCGAAGGTGTTGGCGAAGGTCACTTCACCTCCGTCGCAGGGATCACCGCCCTTGGTCACCGTGCGCTGGTCGACCATGAAGCCCTGGACCTCGGAGCCCTCGTAGGCCAGGTGCACGATGTCGTGGAGGACGGTCAGCTCATCGGGGGTCAGGCCATCGGTGAAGGCCGTGAGCTTCTGGTCGAGGGTGACGGTGGGATCGGTGGCGTCGGACACGGCGCGGCCGTACTCGACCGACGTGATGGTGACGTCCTGCAGCTCGACGGTCGGGTACTCGATCGGCTTGTCGCCGGCCTTCCTGGCCGTGCTCGTGTGGCCTGTCCCCGGGAGCGCGGGACCGAGCGAACCCAGCGAGGGCAGGCCGCCCATGGCCAGCCCGGTGACCTCGGCGTCCCCATGCTCGTCGACCTCGCTGGTCGTGTCGTCTCCGGTCGTCTCGTCGGTGCCCATGGTGGTGTCCCTCCGGATGGCGGTTGTGCGGTCCTGCGACGGCCTCATGGCCTCGTGGTTACGACGGAGCCAGATGGGAGTTGGAGGCTCAGATCGCCGCTGCTAGGGTGCCCGTCACGCCGCGGGGTGGAGCAGTCTGGTAGCTCGTCGGGCTCATAACCCGAAGGTCGTAGGTTCAAATCCTACCCCCGCCACCATCGAAACAGCAGGTCAGGCCCGGTCCTTGTGGATCGGGCCGCTTGCTTGTAGCCGACTCTTCTAACGGATTTTCTAACGGGTTGCTCGCCGAGGGCGTCGAGCGAGCCATCGGGTGCCCGAGTTCTGGAGGCGTGGTGGGCAGGGTCGTCGACATCGAACGCGTGAAGCTCGACCGACTCGCCGACGAGCTGCTGCCGGCGATCCGCGTCGCCTTCGCCGGCCAAGGCGTCTACAGGATGTCGACGGTCGGCATCGACGATGTCGCGCGCTGGCGACGGGCGGCGCGAGCGTGTGCGCGGGAGCTGGGCCTGAGGTGCAGCACGGGAGTGTCTGCAGACGGCTCATTCGTATGGATCGTGGACACGTCACCGGCGACGTTTCAGCAGCAGGTGCGGGCTCGCCGGATCATGGCTGAGCTATCTCGATAGGGCCGCTGTGGCTGGCGCCGGGGTGGACAAGCGCCGGACGAGGCGTCGTCGTGGACGCCTGATCAGTTGACGTGCTAGGTCGACTGGTGGGTGACGCGTTTGGTCACGAAGGTGCGAACCACTTGCTGGGCTCGCATTGCAGTCTCGCGATCGATCTCGTTCACCGTGAACTGGCCGAGGACGCGCTTCAGCTGGCTTCCTTCGATCACGAGCACCGGTCCGCGGTCCGAATCGATCTGGGTCCAACCTTCATCGAGAGGGCTCAGCTTGCCTGGCGGAAGAGCTCGTAGCGTTCTTCGAGGAAGGTCGGGTTCGGTTGATCGTCGGGTTTTCGAGGCAGGACGAGGCGCTGGCCGTGGTTCTCCTGAAGGCCGTGGCGGAGCATCGGACCGTCGACCTCGTCGAGGATGTCGGAGCGAATCTCGATCACGTGGTCGGGTCGCACGCCGAGGATCTGCCGGTCGAAGGCCGCGTGGTGGATCTTGCACAGCGACAGGCCGTTCTCGACCACGGGCTGACTGCGCGGATCAGCGTCCGGAAGGATGTGGGCGGCGTCGAGCAGCTCGACGTGCTTGAGCGAGCAGATGCCACAGCTGTGGCGGTAGGCCCTGAGCACGCGCTCTCGAAAGGCATCCTGATGAAGTCGTTGCAGGGTGAGTCGTCGGGCGTAGGACTTCTCGATGATGCCCTCGGCTGAGTTGAGGTCGGCCAGGTCCCAGCCGGCCAGCACGCCGGCGTCGATGTCCACCGCGATATGCAGGTCCTCGGGATGGTCCTCTCGGATCAGCACCGGCCAGAACGGCCGGTACCGGCCCTTTGAGACACCGTGGAAGTAGATCAAGGGTCGGCCTTGTCGGAACGCCGCCCGCAGCCGCACGTTGTCGGCGATCGCCGGCGAGTCACCTCGGTAGCGATACAGAAGCAACCCGTCGTCGCGGACCTCGTCCTCATAGGGTGCCGACTTGCCCGGCGCTGGGGGAGCGGTCGTGATGCTGATCGGGAGGTCGAGGATCGCCGGCTTCCAGATTCCCGATGCGCCGAGCAGCGGAACCCGACTGCCGCGATAAGAGAAGCCGCTTCTGAGCACCGACCACGGCAGCACGTCGCCGTGGATCATGACCTGCATCTCTAGGAACTGGAAGGCGGCGACCCGGACTAGGCCGTCCTGCTCATCGAGTGAGCTCATGGTCCCCGCTGCCCCACCCCGATCATCGAGCAGACGGTACCGCTCACCGTCGGCCGCTCTCGGGGATCAGGGCGAGGTCGGAGTCGGTGAGTGTTTCCAACAGGGCCTCTGGGGTGGACGGGAGCCGCTCGCGGAGCACAGCGGGTGGGGAACGCCACAGCGCAACAGCGTTGTGTGTTGCATTGCAATGCAACACACAACGACCTAGGCTGATGGTCATGAGTCCGAGAACTTCAGCAGCGGATGCCGGCGGGCGTGCGGCCGCTGACCTGACCGAGGCACTCGCCAGTCTCGGCGTGACGGCAACTCGGCCGTACGGGCCCGACCGGGTACTTGATTCGCACCAAGGCCGACCCCGGCCCCATCCAGATCTCATCCTGCGGGGCCGGGATCTCGAGGTGCCGCTGGCGATCAAGGCCGTCAGCATCCTCACGCCCGCCCATGCCCGCGGCCTGGGTCCGGTCCCGCTGGACGCGGTGGGCGTGGTCGTCGCCGACAACATCTCGAGCGCCGCCCGGGAGGCCCTCACCGAGCAGGGCTGGGGCTACCTCGACCGGCGAGGGCACCTGGCCCTGCGGGCCCCAGGATTGGTCGTTGACGCCGACATCCCGTCCCAGTCGGCGCCGACGTCGGGTCGGCGCGACCCATTCGACGCGGGAGCGACGATCACCCTGGCATGCGCGTTGCTTCTGTCGCCCACCGAGCCGCCATCGTTGCGCGACGTGGCTCGCCGCTCGGGTTACAACGTCTCCAGCATCTCGCGTGCCGCGGCGTCGCTGCGGACCGAGTCGCTCATCGAAGCCGACGGCCGGCCGCTTGTCACCGAGCTGTTCTGGGCGGTCTCGGGCGGGTGGCATCCCACCTGGACGGCGGTGTCACATCTTCCTGACCCGGCCGACGCGGTGGCTGCCGGGGCGACTGGGGCGATGGCGTGGGGAGCGGCAGTGGTGGTCACCGCGGACTACCCGCCCGAGCTGTACCTGCCCGACGCCGTCTCGTTCCGTCGTGCCACCGCCCTGGATCCGCCGGACGACCCGCTTCGGGCCGCCGCGTTCGTCGCCGTTCCACCCACAGCCCTGGCCTCTCGCGAGCCCTCGGCGCGAAGCGTGGCCGGCTACCCATTGGCCCAGCCCCTGTTCACCGCGCTCGATCTCGCCGCCGATCCGGCGCGCGGCGCTGAACTGCTCGAGGACTTCAACCCCGCGGGGGCCCTACGTGTCTGGTGACCCGACCGTCGAAGACGGCCCTCAGCCGGTCGAGACGATCCTGCTGGCCACCAGCACCGACTCGCCCACCGCCGCCATGGTGCGGGCACTCGACCAGCTCAACCACGCCGAGCTCGGCGCGCACGCCTGCTGGTCGGTGGTCTCGCCGTTGCCTGCCGTCTTGCCCAGGTGCATCGCGTCACCGGAGACGTCGACCAACTCGTCGAGGGAACCGAGCCGCTGGCCATCGAACGGATCGTGAGCTCCGGCGTCGGCCGCCGGGACGAGACCGGCAAGCTGTACGTCAATGGTGTGAAGGTGGACATCATCGACACCTACCCCCTGAGCGACGACGACCTCGAGGGCGTCGAGGGCCACCCGCGCCTTTTCGTGACCGGCCACCGCTATGCCCTCGACACGGCCAGGGCAGCTGTCATCATCGCCGCACTCTACCACCGACGGTCTGGCAGACGAATCGACGTTGGCCGGGTCCCCGACCGCTCGATGCCAGCTGGTCACCGCCGCCGGGCTGGTGGCCACCAAGTCTCATGCCCTCGCGGATCGGCGCGACTCTCGTCCCGAGAAGCAGGCGTCGGACACCTACGACCTGTTTCGCCTGGCCGGCGCTCACTTCGACGCAATCGTCACCGACCTGCGCGCCGCCCCCTTCGACCTCGCCGGGCTGGTTGCCGATGCGCTGGCCGAGCAGGTGACGGACAGCCCGGCACGCGCCGCCCGCCGGCTACGACAGCTCCCCGGCGCCGAACTTGCCGGCATCGACGCCGACGCCATCGCCGACCGCTTCGAACCGCTCGTCGAGGCTTTGCGCCGCTAGTCCGACAGGCAGCCGATCCGGTCGCTTGTCCGGACCGAGAGCTCATAGCCATGCAGGCTCTGATCAGATCTCCTCGCTCGTCGGCTCATGCATGTGGTGCATAGACCAACCCACAGGTACGAGAGTGGCCGGCTGCTGCTCGCTGTCCTGCTGAACAGCAAACAGCAGCCCACGGATCGTCCGCTCGTGATCTGGGCGACGACCCGCTGGCGGCCCCGCCTACCAGCCGGCGATCTGCTCGATTGGACCGCTGTGCAGGCCACGTGAGCCCTCCGGGCGCCCAGCCGGCAGAACGTTCAGCTTTCGGAACTGGCCGAAGTCGAGCAGCCACGCCCCTTCATGGTTGTGCCACACCCCGTCGCGGGTCGCACCATCGAGGTCGTGGAGCTGTCCGCGTGGTCCTTCGTTTCGGGGAGCCTCATGTAGGTGGTCGGACGCACCAGCCAGATGCTCGACTCGGTCGTGACCCGCACCTCGGACACCACCGTGAGGTCTTGTCGGCTGATTGAGCCGTCACCTGCGGCGATCGGGCTCATCCTGGTCGTGGTCCGGCACACTCCCGAAAATGGCCTCGCTGAACATCCGGGCCGCCTCGGCCTGCATGCCGGGGAGGACGTGTTGGTAGACGGTCATGGTGAAGGCCGGACTGCTGTGGCCGAGGCGCTCGCTGACCACCTTCACCGGCACGCCGGCCTTCAGCATGATGCTGGCGTGGGTGTGGCGCAGGTCGTGCAGCCGGATCCTGGGCAGGGTCGAGGCGGCCACGTGGCGCTCGAACACCTGGCTGAAGTAGTCGGGGTGGACCGGCTCGCCATCGGGCTTGGCGAACACGAAGCCGTCGTCGCCGGCCACCAGCCCGCACGAGCTGCTGCTCCTCGAGCTGGCGCTGCCGCCAGGCTCGCAGCACCGCGACCGTGTGCGGGTCGAGGTCGATCATCCGCCGTCCGGTGTCGGTCTTCACGTCCCCGAGGCGCTTTTCGTAGGCGACGTTGACCACGGCCTGGTGGACCGACAGCCGGGCCGCCTCGAAGTCGACGTCGCGCCACAGCAGGCCGATCACCTCCCCCCGCCGCATCCCGGTGTGCGCGGCCAGGTGGAACGCCGGAGCCAATCGGTGACTCGAGATCTCCTCGAGGAACTGTCGGAGCTGGGCCGCGTCCCAGGTGCGCATGGTCGCCGAGCGGTGTCGGACCCGAGGGGCATCGGCCATGTCGGCCACATTCCGCAGCACCAGGCCCTTCCGGCAGGCGTCGGCCAGCGCCTTGTGCAGGGTGGCATGGACGTTGCGCACCGTCTTGGGGGAGAGTCCGCCACCTCCGCCGTTGCGCTTGCCCTTGCTCAGCAGCACCACGTACAGGCCGTCGAGGTCGTCGGGCGTGAGGCGCTGCAGTGGGATCCGTCCGATGTAGGGCAGGACGTGCAGGTTGATGTAGCGCCGGTAATGGTCGAAGGCGCTGTAGCTGAGCTGGCTGCGCCGCGTCGGCAGCCACCGCTCCACCAGGTAGTCCCCCAGGGTGATCCGCTCGGGCGCCCGGTAGTCGCCGTCGTGGATGCGCTTCACGAGCTCAGCCAGCACCCGCTCGGCGTCGCGGCGGGTCCGCCCGCCCGGATGCCAGCGATGCCGTTGTTTGCCCGTTCCTCGGTCCGTGCCCTCGTACACGACCGCGTAGTAGCGGTCGCCCTTCTTGGCCACGTGTCCTCTCACGAATCCTCCTCGCCGTTCCGCTGATCGCCTGTTCCACTCATGCCCCGCCGCCAGGGCGGCCGCCATCTGGAGGAAGACTGAGTTCCACCGCGGGCCGAGTCCTCGACGGCCGCCGTCATCGCCGGACCGCCATGGTGCCAGCTGGTGGGGACCGATCCAACCCGGGCCGACGAACCCGTCTGGACGGACCTCGCGAGGTGACAGCGCGACGTGCGGCCTCCCGCGGGGTGGGTGTGTAGGCAGCGGCGCGCTCCCGACGCGTCCACGCCAGCCGACGAGTCCAGGAACCTGCCGGGTCCGCCACCGAGCTGCTGACGGGCTTCCTGACCATCGAGGAGGGGGCCCAGATCCTGCGCATCGGGCGCCCCGCCGCCTATGGCCTGGCCCGGCAATGGCAGGCGACCGAGGGCCGTGAAGGCCTGTCGGTGGTCGCGTTCGGGCGACTGCTGCGGGTCCCGCAAACTGCGCTCGAGGCCCTGGCCGGCAGTCCGCTGTCCCGGTCCACCCTGGCTCGGTCGAGGTCGGCCGTCTGTCGCCGCCGCCGGACCGCGAGGCTCCAATAGTGGCACCCCGGCCCCTGCGTCAGGACTCACCGGACGCTCGCATCTGTCGCTTCCGGAACGCGACGATGGAGCCACGTCGACCCCCCTGCGAGGGCAATCAAGTTCGGCACAGACTTGCCGGTTCCGCTTAGCGGAACCGGCAGACCTCAGCACGGGCGCCAGGGCTCTGTCTTGTCGATGGCTGGATCAGCTGCCGTCTTGTCCAAGTCGAGCATCGCGTCGAACGCTCGACGGGGCACCACGACGCGCGGCCGAGCGTGAGCGACGGGATCTCACCTCGACGCACGCACTCGTAGGCGCTGGTACGTGAGATCCCGAGCAACTCGGCGACCTCGACGACCGTGTACGTGACCTTCTGGGGCATTGGTTCCTCCTGATGTCGCGAGCCTCCCGGACGAAATGCCCAAGAGGTGGGGGTGCTGTCGGGGATAAGCGCACGCGACGGACCCGAACGCGACGAACGGACACTCGAGCTGCGGATCGGTGCAGCCGGTCCCAGCTTCGGTGCAGGGCGCGACGACCGATCGTGCAGACAACTGCTAAGGGTCGAGCAGCGCACCCAGGGCGGCCGCGGCTGCGGATCGGTGCAGCCGGTCCCAGCTTCGGTGCGGGGCGCGACGACCGATCGTGCAGACAACTGCTAAGGGTCGAGCAGCGCGCAGGGCGGCCGCGGCCCTCTCGCTGTAGACCGGGCACGATGTGGCCGTGGACGTCGAGGGTGATGGCATTCGATGAGTGGCCGAGCCGGTCTGACATGACCTTCGGGTGCATGCCGGTCGCAACGGCCGGGGTGGCGGGATCTCATGCGGCTTTGAAGCCCGATAGGTGTTCCCGCACAAGGCTGTTTGCCTCCAAGCCTTCGGGAACTTCTCGGGGTTCATTCAAGAAGGATGGGGGCGGCGTCGGGGAACGAACCGAGCAGCCGCTCGGCCCCGGAGCGGCCGACCACAACACACGCTTCCCGGCGGCGCGACAGCATCGCGTACATACGTCCTGCCTCAAGGTGAAAGGCGCTCGCGTTCGCGGCCACCGGCCAACGGGTGCCACACGAACACGACGAGGTAATCGCGCCCCGGGACATTGTTTGCCGTTGACACGACCAGCGAGTGTGGGTCAACGCCGATCTGGCTCGGCGCGTACGACAGCGCTCACCGTCGCTTAGATACGGCCTTGCGGTATTCACAGTTCCGAAACAACATTGAATAAGCAGGCGGTTGTTCAAGGTTCTGTTCGAGCGCAGCGAACCCGGTTCGCTCAACGAGCAGGGGCGGCCTAACGGGGTCGCCTCAATCCGTTGTCCACAGCCCGATCTTCTAACGGATTCTCTAACGGACAGCCCGAAATTCGGTGTTATCCACAGGACAGGCCAGCACAGGCCGGCACGCGAAAGCCCAGCTCAGCGGCACTGACCAACACTCTCCGTCACCAGCCAACATCACCGAGTAGCGCCTCATAACCCGAAGGTCGCAGGTTCAAATCCTGCCCCCGCCACCAACGAAGTCGCAGGTCAGGCAGTGCACCATCTCCGACAGGAGGATCCGCCAGCTCGGCGTGCGCGGCGGGGCGGGCAGCCGGTTGGGGCCGAAGGTGGCCAGCCGGGTCGCGGCTTGCTCGGTCGTCAGGCCGCCCCTGGCGACGGACAGGTCAGCGGCCAACGCGCGGCTTCCCGTGACCGGTCCGGGTGCGGCCGGACCCGCCCATCGTGATCGAAGCCACCGCGGCGCAGACCGCGCGGCGACGGCGACGCCCGACCACGATCACCGAGATGAGCTCCGCGATGCCCACGATCGGTTTCCTCGGTCCCGTGGGGCGGCCAGCGGGCCAGCGCTGAGAAGATCAAGGTACCGGTCGGCGCCGGGACCCGACTGCCAGGTCCTCAACGACCGCGACCAACCCCTCTGCGGTGGTCCTCCCGCTGCGAGTAGATCGGGCCTGCTGCTTGTCAGGGCTCGACGATGCCCTGCTGGAACGCGAAGGCGGTCGCCGCGGCCCGCGACGACACGTCGATCTTGGTGAAGATGTTCGACAGGTGGCGGGAGACGGTCTTGGCCGAGAGGTAGAGGGCGTCGGCGATCTCGCTGTTGGTCATACCCGAGGCGACGAGCGCGAGCACCTCGGCCTCGCGCTCGGTGAGACCCGCCGGCAGCGACGGTGGCGGCGCATCGCCGAGCGCCCGCTTCGCGTCGACCTCGGCACCGAGGGTCTCGAAGAGGGCTGCGGCCCGGACGAACGACTCGGTCGCCGCCGCCTCGTCCCCGGCTTCTCGTTGCGCGGCACCGACGAGGGTCCGGGTGGTCGCGACCTCGTAGGGCACGTCGAGCTCCTCCCAGAGACGCAGCGCCTCGGTCAGGGTGGCCATCGCCTGCGGGTCTTCGGTCGCGAGCTGGACGCGGCCCGTGCTCGAACGGGCAGTCGCTCGCAGGAGCGCGGAACCGTAGGTCGCGGCGATCGCCTCGAGCTCCTCGGCCGCCTCGCTCGCCGCATCGGTGTCGCCGGACGCGAGCGCGATGTGCACGAACATCGGGAGCACCTTGGCCCGCGACAGCGGGGTCGGTCCACACCCGACCATGCACCGGTCGATCACGTCCCGGGCCTCGTTCACCCTTCCCCGGGCGAGGCAGAGCAGCGCGAACCCGCCGCACACGGATCCGCTCAGCTCCCGGGCCTTGGCGAACGCAACCTCGGCCTCGTCGAGCTGTCCCAACCGGCGGCGGATGTCACCGATCTCCATGTACGCCGCGGCGGCGTTCGGAAGGTGGCTGCCGAGGAGCTCCTCGCCCGCCCGGGTGGCGGCGACCTCGGCGTCCCCGAGTGAACCCCGTTGCTTGAGCACAACCGCGTAGTGCACGCGGCAGATCCCGGGGAAGATGGCGAACGGGTGCTGTCCGGACCAGCGGGCGGTCGCGTCCGTCCATTCGGTGGCACGACGGAGATCCCCCAGGTCCTCGCACGCGCTGATGAGGCTGCAGTACACCTTCCCCGTCGAGTACGGCCCGAGCCGGCCCTCCACCGCCAGGAGCATGGCCTCGTCCATGTTCGCCGAGCCCCTCCTCGGGATCGCCGCGATCGATGAGGACCCGGCCCAGCGTCTGCAGCGCCTCGGCTTCGAGGTCGGCCGAGCGGAGGCACCGGCCGATCTCGATGACGCATCGCGCCTTGTCGCACGCCGACTCGAGGTCGCCCCGGCCGTGCGCGAGCTCTGCCTCGCGGAGCAGGAGCGCCCCGTGCTCGAGGCACTCGGGGTCGTCGCCGAGGGTGTTTCGGGCACGGCGCAGCCAAGCTCCTGCGATGGCGGACCGGCTCCGGAAGAGGTGGTGCTCGTAGAGCCACACCGCGCACTGCCCCGCCCGCCGCGGCTCTCCGGCCTCCTCGTAGAGCAGGTAGGCGGCTTCGCGCGCCTCGATGCAATCGTCGAGGCGTCCGAGCCACCACGCGGCGTCGGCGAGCAGGTCGAGCCGCTCGGCCTCAGCTCGACGATCGGACCCGTCGGTGATCTGCGCGAGGTCGAACGCCGCCTGCCAGTCGAGCCGACCGATCGCGTCGCGAACCGCGGCCAGGTCCTCTGCGGTCATCGGGTCTCGCCCGCGAGTCCGTCGCGCACGACTCGCACGGTACCGCGGCGCCCCCGGGCCGTGAGTCGGGTACGGCGTCGCCATCCGGGTGGCCAGGGCGTCGCGGGCGGCGGGGACCCGGCTCGCAGGTCGATGGGGTGGACACCCCACGCGTGCAGCCACGGGCCGGAACGAAGATGGGGTGTGCGTTCGATGACCGACGGTGGGGCGACGACGGAAGATGTCGCCATGGCTCGGCACGACCGTCCCGACGACGTCGCCTCGCTGATCACGGCCGGCCTCGACCACGAGGCGGCTGTGCAGGGCGCCGCCCGACCAACCCGACCCGGTGGAGGAACCTTGGGACCGCTCGCGCAACTCGAACTGCTGATGCCCGTCCTCGGCGGGCTGGTGGGCACCCTCGACGCCGAGGACCTCGACGAGCAGACGCCTTGCGCCGACTTCACCGTCGAAGGGGTGCTCGTGCACATGGTCGGCGGCGCCGCCGCCTTCGCGGCCACCTACCGGGGCGACACCCCCCACGAGTTCGACACCGCCGACATCCTCGCCCAGTGGGGACGAGCGATGACCGAGCTGGCCGAGGCCATCATGGCACCGGGCGCGCTCGACACGACGATCGCGGCACCCTTCGGCGAGGTACCCGGCGACGAGTTCGCCCGGTTCGTGGCCCTCGACGGTCTCGTCCACGGCTGGGACATCGCCCAGGCGACCGGCAAGCCCTACAACCCCTCTCCCGAACTGGTCGAGGCGGTGGACGCCTTTGCCCGCCAGACCCTCGACCGGATCCGCGACGGCGAAACGTTCGCGGCCGCCGCCGAGGCACCCGAAGGTGCCGACGACATGGGCCGCCTGGCGGCCTACACGGGCCGGTCAGTCCGATCGGCCGTCACGAGCTGATTGGAAGGAGCACTGCTCATGGCCACCACCACCACCCCGACCCTCCCTGACCAAGCCGCGAAGCTGCTCGGGCCGCTGAGCGGCACGGCGACCGTCTGGGGGCTCGAGCTCGCCGTCCGGCTCGGCATCGTCGAGCACCTGGCCGAGCACCCCGAAGGGGTCTCCGCGGCCGAGGTATCCGCCGACCTCGGCCTCGATCCCGAGTACACCCATGTCATCCTGCGCTCCGCCTACGCCGCGGAGGTCCTCGATCGCGACGGCGACCGGTACCGACTCGCCGACCACATGGCCACGCTCCTCCTCGACGAGGACCACCCCGCCTTCCTCGGCGGGGCCCTGCAGGTGTTCGTCGCCCTGCGCGAGTCGTTCCTCGATCTCCGGGAGTTCGCCCGGACCGGCGAGCGGGAGTGGTGGAGCGACTTCGACCACGAGTGGATCAACGCCGTCGGCACACATTGCCAGGCCTACTACCGGCGCCTCATCGGTGGCGTGATGCCTCAGCTGCCCGACGTGCAGGCGCGGCTCGAGTCGGGAGCGCGGTTCCTGGACCTGGCGTGCGGAACGTGCCGCGGGCCGGCCAAGGTCGTCGGCGCCTACCCGAAGACGGTGGTCACCGCCGTCGACGCCGACGCGTACAGCCTCGAGGTCGCCGAGCGCGAGATGAAGGAGCGGGGTATCCGGGACCGGTTCACGTTCGTCGAGTCCTATCTCGAGACGCTCGACCTCGACGGCGGCCACGACGTCGCCCACATCAACGTGTCGCTCCACGAGGCCCGTGACATCGAGGCGGCCGTCGCCGAGCGCGCATCGTGCCCTCGATCCGGGCGGCACCTTCCTCATCTCGGAGTTCCCCTTCCCCGAGCACGAGGACGACTGCCGGACCGTCCCAGGGCGGATCATGTGCGGCGTCCAGTTCTTCGAGGCGCACATCGGCTGCCAGCTCCTGCCCGCAGCCCGCTTCGTCGACTACCTGGAGGGTGCGGGTTTCCGCGACGTCGGGGTCATGGACGTGAACCCCATGCACGTGGTCATCCACGGCACGAAGTAGCCCCGGCAACGCCGCGTCTGACCGGCGCGACCTGGATGGCGCGAGCCGATCCGATCATGGCGCGGCACAGCCGCCCGCGAGCGCGACACCGGCTCGTCGCTGACGCTCGCCGAAGGACTCGCCACCGAGAGGGTCCCGTCGGTCAGGTGGTGGTGACCCGGTGGAGCGACTAGACGACCCCAGCACTCGTCCGCCGAACCCGGGCAGCTAACAACCCGAAGGTCGCAGGTTCAAATGCTGCCCCCGCCAACAACCTGTGAGTGAAGGCCCAGGTCCATGGGCCTGGGCCTTCATCGCTTTGGGGGTGTCCGAGCAGTGCTCGTCCGAGATTCGGCACCGGCGGTTCAATTTCCGGTGTCCATCGCCGATCTGTAGTGGATGGGAGGTGAGGCCGACACCGAGACGCGCGCGGCCGCAGCACCCGACGAAGAAGGCAGCATCCACCGTCGCCTGCTCGACGAGATGCCCACGGCGCTCTTCGTCGTCGACCCGCACGGCGTCATCAGCTGGGCGAATCGGGCAGCGCTCCAACTGGTCGGGGCGACGCCCGAGGATGGCATCGGTGTGAGCATGCTCGAGTTCGTCCATCCCGAGGACCGGGAGTGGCTCGTCACCGCGTTCCTGGCGATGGTTGCGGCCAAGGGCAACGAGCGTGGGGACGGCAACCCTTGGATGTCGCTCAACTTCCGGGCGCTGCACCGTGACGGGTCCTCCATCCCGATCGAGCTCACCGGCGCGGGCGCCGTCGACGACCCGATTGTCAACGGCATCATCTACGAGGCCAGACTCCGTCACGAGGACTCGATGTTGCGTCGCACGCTGGTCGGCGTCGGTGCCGGCGACGACGCCGTAACCCTCCTAGGCACGGTCACCGAGATGGTCGTGCTCCCTCCGATCGCGATCGAGTGCGCCATGGTCGACGTCGCGTCGAACCCGCCGAGGTCATCACCTCCACCGGACCGGCGGTTGCCGAGGCCGTGCGCATCATCGCCCCCGACGTTGCACCGTGGAGCGGGCCGGCCGTCGATGCGGAGACATGGGTCGTCGCCGACCACGAAGACGAGGCTGCCATCACCCTCGCCGGGCTCGGTGTGGCAGATGTGTTCCACGTGGCCGTCACCGGTGTGGGGCGAGAGCCCACATCGATCCGCATCGTGGCGGTGACGCCGGTCCACCACGTGGTGTCCGACGGCCCTTGCCAGCGGGTGCAGCGTGCTGCCGAGTTGGCGGCGATCATCGTCGAGCGAGCGCACGCGGATGCCGCCATGAACTACGCCGCAACCCACGACGCACTGACCGGCCTCCTGGATCGTGCCGGCCTGAGAGACCTCATCGACAGGGGCTCCGAACTTCCCGTCGTCGGTGCTCTGTACCTCGACCTCGACGGCTTCAAAGGGGTCAACGACCGCTACGGACATCACGCCGGTGACGAACTCCTGGCCGTCGTCGCCACCCGGATACGCCATGCGGTCCGCAGCGACGACGTGGTCAGCCGGATCGGCGGAGACGAGTTCGTCGTCTTGCTCCGCTCCTCCCGCGAGGGCCGAGCCCGTGACGACACATGCCCCACGACCGTCGCTGAGCGTGTGCTTCGCTCGATCGAGCTACCCATCGTCCTCGAGATCGCGGAGCATGCCCAACGCGCCGAGATCTCAGCCAGCATCGGCGTCGTCCGAGCGAGCGACGAAGCGACTGCCGACCTGCCGACACTGCTGCATCTCGCCGACACCGCGATGTACTCCGCCAAGCGTGCCGGCGGGTGCCGCTGGGTGGTTGCCGACGTGCCAACGCCTGACCGATCGGTGAACGACCCACGAAACGCGACGGCGTCGAGCGACGCATAGCCCCGTCCCGGCTGTCCCGCCACGCAGAGATCCAGGTGCACACGATCCGCCACGATCCATCCGCGAACGCGGCCCCAGCTCCCACGGGGAGTGGGGACCACCGTCGGATCAGCCCGACCGGTCGAGGTGATCGTCGGCCAGAACCAGTCGCGACGGCAGTTCCTCGTCCCGAGCTCGATCCGATGGCGACCACACCGGGTGCGGTCGATGTGCTCGGGAAGCGCCTTGGAGGTCACCCACTCGGTCGCTCGCGGCAGGCTGATGATCTCGTAGGACTGGGTGACGCGGCAGCCGCCGTCGGTGGGTTCGAGTGTGAGGGTCCCCTCGGTGGCGTCGCGCTGGACTCCGCCGTCGGTGCGACAGCTGAAGCGCTGGTCGGTGTCGAGGACCGTGATCGCGCACGGTGGACTCCAGCGAGCGCACTTGGTTCGTCCCTCCGGTCCCCAGCCCGCAAACCGGGGATCCTTCCGGCCGTCCCACCGAAAGGTAGAGGGCCGATGACTCCTGGTCCAGATCGTCGCTAGCCGTTGATCGAAACGACCATCCGCATCTCCAGCGACATGCGGACCACGCGGCGCCGCGCGTCGCGCGATCGGGCCAGCCACGCGTCGGCCCCTTCGTTGCTCACTCGGGCGGGATCGGTGTGGGCCTCGTCGGCCACGGCCGCCATCGCGTCGATGGCCTCGCGCAGCGCGGGCGGCGTGCCGGTCGGGGCCGCCGGGTGCCGAACCGGCGAGACCGCCTCGACGAGCGCGGCGACATCCTCGCGGGCGAGCGCTGTCTCGGCGTCCTCCAACGAGCGGTAGCACCGTTCGGCGATGTCCTCTCCCGGCAGCGTGCAGGCGCTGTGCGGGGTGCTCAACGTGTTGAACACGTAGGCGTGGCGGTGGTCCATGTCGGATCGCAGGTACCAGCGCTGGTCCGGGTCGTGCAGGAACGTCCAGATGTCGTTGACCGCCATGTCCTCCTCGCGTTCGAGGAAGGTCTCGGTGGCGAGGCCGTAGCGGAGCTGGTGGCGGCGGCGATCGACGCTGCGTCCATCGGCGAGCACCAACGGCTGGGTGATCTGTTGCAACGGGATCCACAGGTTGACGAGCATGAGCCCGGCGTCGCGGTTTTCCCCGTCGGGTGAGTCGTGGCGGAACAGCGACGGCGCCCGACCGTCCATCAGCTGGGTGAGCGGCGTGCCGAACACGTCCTGGTCGGCATGCACGGAGGTGGCTCCGCCGTGGTCGTTCATCCCGTGCGACCGGGGTTCCACCACAGACATCCCGTTGGGGCCGGCCTTGCGCATGATGAAGCCCTCGTCGGACAGGAACTGCACGGTGAGGGTCCGGCCGCCGGCGCAGTGCAGGACGGCGCCCTGCAGCGCCGAGCGGATCGTCTTGGCGTCCTCGTCGGTGACGAGTCCGGCGTCGCGCACGCGGGCGCACGCCCGCTGGAGGACCTCGAAGCGGGAGAGATCCACCGTGTCGAAGCCGAACTCGAGCAGATCGGGGTGCACGGTGTCGTCCTGGCAGGTGTCCGTCGCCGGACAGACGTGCTGCTCGAGGTTGTCATGGCCGTAGGGAGCCGAGGCGCGCGGGCCGGCCCGGAGCAGCCCGGGGTGGTCGACGTCGGCAACGGCCACCGAGCTGGGCACGAAGCCCATCGTCACCGCGATAGTCACCTGGTCGACCGTCATCGGACGCAGAGCTTAGAGCCGGGTCGCCCGCTGGATCGACCGGAACCAGGCCCGACGCCGAACCGGAACCGGCGTCGTCGCGACTGAGCCTCGGTCGAGGACTCGACAGGGCTCCCGAATGTTCAGATGGTCGCGGGTAAGCGACGGCTCGGCGAACACGGCCGGGTCCTGGAGGACGACGCGGCGATGGACCGCGCTGCTGGACACGGAGAGGACTTGGGTTTCCTTGCCGCGCTCCAACTCCGACAGATAGCTGCGCTGCAGCCCGGTCGCCTCGGCCAGCTGTGCCTGGGTGAGACCGGCCTCGGTGCGCTAATGACGGTTGGCGTCACCCAGAGACGCCGCGCGGTAGATGCGGTAGGGGCCCGGCCCTTCTGAGTCTGTCGACATATCCCGACGTGATGGCACTTCCTGAATATCACGACATCGATACGGTGTCCTGATATCCCGACACGCGGGACGCGTGGGATATCCAGACGGAACAGAGCTCGTGCCAGCCGATGGAACGGAGCTGCTACCTGATGAGGTGGTCGTCAGCCGTGTCTCCGAACACGGGGATGCTCCGCATCGCGTCCGAAGCCCGGCGGCGCCAGGGTCCAGGAGGCGGTCGAGCGTCGACTGAATACATCAAAGTGGATTGATCGAATCTGACCGGCGGGGTACCTTCGTGCTCGTGCAAGCCACCGCCCATGCGCCGCTGACCGAGGCTGCCCCGCCGGTCCTGGCCTTGGTTGCGCATCCCGTGCGCTGGCGGCTGTTGCGAGAGCTGGTACACAGCGACCGGGCCGTGCGAGAGCTGACCCAGCTCCTCGACGAGCGGCAGAGCCTGGTGAGCTACCACCTGACGCAGTTGCGCCGGGGCGAGCTGGTGCGCGCCCGCCGGAGCTCGGCCGACGGGCGCGACAGCTACTACGCGGTCGATCTGGCACGGTGCCGGGAGCAGCTGCGGGTGGCGGGGGGCGCCCTACACCCCGGTCTGTCGCTCCTCTCGGCGCCGTCGGTGCCCCGATCGGTCGGACCCTCGCGCCGCCGGCCCCGGGTCCTGTTCCTGTGCACCGGCAACAGCGCACGGTCGCAGATGGCGGAGGCCCTGCTCGACCGACGGTCGGAGGGAACGGTCGAGTCCGCGTCGGCCGGAAGCCATCCGAAGCCGCTCCACCCTCACGCGGTCCGGGTCATGCAGAAGAGGGGGATCGACATCGAGCGCGAACCGCACCAAGTCGCTCGACGAGTTCGTGGCTCAGCGCATCGATCTCGTGATCACGCTCTGCGACCGCGTCCGCGAGGTCTGCCCCGAGTTCCCCTCGCACCCGGACCTGGTGCACTGGAGCATGCCCGACCCGTCGCGTGAGGGCCCGACCGGGCGGGCGAGCCTGCCGGCGTTCGAGCGCGCCGCCGACGAGCTCGAGACGCGCATCGGGTTCCTGCTGCAACTGCTGAACGATCCATCTAGGAGGAGGTCGGCCCATGCCGAGCGATGAACTGGTGAGCGTCCGCTACATGGTCGATGACGTCGAGGCGGCGATCGCGTTCTACACCGACATGCTCGGGTTCGAGGTGTTGACGAGCGCGCCGCCCGCGTTCGCCGACGTCAAGCGCGGGAACCTGCGGCTGCTGCTGGCCGGGCCCAGGAGCTCGGCCGGGCGACCGATGCCCGACGGTCGCCAGCCCGAACCGGGCGGATGGAACCGCATCCACCTCATCGTCGGCGACATCGACGCCGAGGTGGCGCGCCTGCATGCCGCCGGGGCGACGTTCCGCAATGACATCGTGACCGGCCCCGGGGGCAAGCAGATCCTGGTCGAGGACCCGTCCGGCAACGTCGTCGAGCTGTTCCAACCGGCAGGCTGAGTAGCGTCTGGCGGTCGGTCCTGCCTGGGCCGGAGCGGATCGACCCGCCGACACCGGAGTGCGATGTGCGCCTGATCTATCTCGACATCGACACGTTGCGCGCCGACCACCTCGGCTGCGCCGGGTACCACCGCGACACGACGCCGAACATCGACGCGCTGGCAGCCGAGGGCGTGCGCTTCTCGAACGTGTACGCCTCCGACGTGCCTTGCCTGCCGAGCCGGACCGCGCTGATCACCGGTGCGTTCGGCATCCGCAACGGCGTCGTGAACCACGGTGGCGCGGCGGCGGACCTGCGGTCGCTCGGCGCCAAGCGCCGGTTCGTCAGCTGGTGGTCGTGGAACTCGTGGGCGAGCGTCTTCTACCACGCCGGCTGGCACACGGCGTCGCTGTCGAGCTTCCCGTTTCGTCATTCGGCGACGTGGTGGAACGCCGGGTTCATGGAGGCGATGAACCTGATGCGAGGGATGGGCGGCGAGCGGGCCGACGAGGTGCTGCCCGGCGCACTCGACTGGCTCGAGCGGCGGGGACGGGCCGACGACTGGTTCCTGCACGTGCACCTGTGGGATCCGCACACGCCCTACAACACGCCGGCCGAGTACGGGAACCCGTTCGAGTCCGACCCCCTGCCCGCGTGGCACACCGAGGAGGTGCGCGCCCGCAACTGGGAGCTGTCGGGCCCGCACTCGGCCCAGGAGCCGTGGGGCTTCCGGCCCGACGAATGGGGAGACCCGCCGCCCCGCCAGCCGTGGCAGGCGGCGTCGATGGACGACGTGAAGGGCATCTTCGACGGCTACGACGTCGGCGTCCGCTACGCCGATGACGCGGTGGGCTCGCTGCTCAACAAGCTGGCCGATCTCGGCGTGCTCGACGACACCGCCGTGCTCGTGAGTAGCGACCACGGCGAGGCGTTCGGCGAGCTCGGCGTCTACGCCGATCACCAGGGCGCCGACGAGGCGACCTGTCACATCCCGGCGGTCCTGCGGTGGCCCGGCGTCGATCCTCAGGTTCATGAAGGGCTGCAGTACCACCTCGACCTGGCCGCCACCACGGTGGAGTTGGCGGGTCTGACCGTGCCTCCGACGTGGGACGGTCGAGCCGTCGAGCTCGGCGGCGGTGGTCGCGACCACCTCGTCGTCTCTCAGGGAGCATGGGCGTGCCAGCGGGGTGTGCGTTTCGGCGACCACCTCTACCTGCGCACCTGGCACGACGGGTACCACGGTCACTGGGCCGACGAGATGCTCTTCGACGTCGCCACCGATCCGCACGAGACGACCGACCTGATGCGCCGCGACTCGGCGCCCGCTCGTCACGCCGCCGGGCTGCTGGAGACCTGGACGTCGGATCAGCTCGTGCGTTCCGGCGCGGAGGACCCGATGGAGACGGTGCGCCGCGAAGGTGGACCCTTCCACGTCCGCCGTCACCTCGGCCCGTACATCAAGCGCCTCCGCGCCACCGGTCGCGGCCACTGGGCCGATGTGCTGGCGGACCGCCACCCCGATGAGCTCTGAGCGGCGGACGCGCTTGGGGGTTGGCTGAGCCTCGTCCTTCGTCGCGGAGGTTCAGAAGTCGGTGATGTCACGATGCGTCGGTGCGAGCCACCCTGACGCTCGACGAAGATGTGGTGCAGGAGGTCCGCCATCTGATGAGCGAACGAACACGGGCCGTGGGCATCTCATAGCCCGAAGGTCGCAGGTTCGAATCCTGCCCCGCCGCCGACCATCGAAACAGCATGTAGGTCAGGGGCCCGCCGGTTCGGGCCTTGCCGCACCTGGTATCCGCATCTTCGACCCACCCGAGGTCGGTCCTCGAGAGCGCTCCTGGGCGACGGCTCGGAGATCCGTGGGCAACAATCGGACCCGTGGCTACGCCCGGGAAGTTCGAGGTCCGGCTGCTCGGGCCTGTGCAGCTGGTCGGACCCGAGGGCGCCGCGCTCGACGTCCCGAGCGCCAGCCAACGCCGTCTGCTCGCGGTGCTCGCCCTCCACGCTCCCGGTGCCGTCCGTTCCGGCTGGCTGTGCGAGGTGCTCGACGTGACGCCAGGTGCGCTGCGGACCTCGGTCGCCCGTCTCCGACGGATACTCGGTCCCGAGATGCTGCGCACGACGGCCGGCGGCTATCGCCTCGACGTCGACGTCGAAGTCGACGCCGCGCTGGCCTGCGAGGAGTTCGAGACCGAGTCGGGCGATCCGGACCAGATGGCCCGTGCGTTGGGGCGCTGGGTCGGGCCGACGTTGGAGGAGTTCCACGACGAAGCCTGGGCGGTGGGCGACGCCCGCCGTCTGGACGAGGTCCGGGCCAGCGCCATCGAGGATCTCGCCGAGTTCCGACTCACCCACGGAGGTCCCGAACGGGCGATCCAGGAGCTGGAGGCCCATGTCGTCGAGCACCCCTACCGCGACCGACCTCGTGGGTTGCTCATGCGCGCGCTGGCCTGCTCAGGCCGCCGGACCGAGGCGCTGCGAGCGTTCCAGGCCTACCGCGACCTGCTCGCCGACACCGTCGGCACCGAGCCCGCTGACGAGCTGCGAGACGTCGAACGACGAATCGCCGCGGGGTGGCGGGGCGTCGACGGCATCGCCCCCCACGGACCCGCCACGATCCGGCGCGCCGTGGAGCTGGACGGCACCCTGCGAGCGACCGCCACCGGGGTGGGACGCCAGCCCGCGCTCCGCCGGCTCGCCGCCGAGGTCGACCGAAGCGTCGACGACGGCACCGGCGTGGTGCTGGTGTCGGGTGAGGTCGGCATCGGCAAGACCACACTCGTCGCCGACCTCGCCCGCACCCACGCAACGTCGCGCGGCTGGGACGTCCACTACGGGCGCTGCGACGAGCTCGTCGAGCGCGCCGTTCCAGCCCCTCCAGGCCATCGTCGGTCGCATCGTCGACCAGCTCCCCGATCGCGAGGTGCTGGCCCACACCGCGACCCACGGCGGTGACCTCGTCCGCCTGCTGCCCTCGCACGCCACGCGCATCACCACGCCGCCGGCCGCCACCAGCGACGAGCGCACGACCCGCCACCTGCTGTTCGAGGCCGTGACCGACGTCGTCTCGCGGGCCGCGACCGCCAGTCCGACGGTGATCGCGATCGACGACGTGCAATGGGCTGAACCCGCGGCGCTTCACCTGCTCCGGTACCTCGCCCGCAACCTCGGGCGGGCGCCGGTGCTGCTGGTTCTCATCGTCAGGGAGACCGGTGAGGCGGTCTCGGCCCACGTTCGCGACGCGCTGGCGGATCTGGCCCGAGGGCGTTTCACCCGCATCGACCTCGAGGGCCTCGATCGGGACGCGCTCGCCGACCTGGTGCACGCCCGGGTTCCCACGACGTTGGGCCACGACGTCGGCGCCGTGGCCGACGCGCTGCTGGCCGAGACCGCCGGCAACCCGTTGCTTGCCGACCACCTGCTCGGTCACTGGGACCGGTCGGACCGCTTCACGATCGACGATCGCTCGGTCCGCGTGTCGGTGCCGGCGGGCCTGGACGTCCCGGCCACCCTGCGGGACCTGGTGTGGCACCGCGTCTCGTTGCTCGGCGACGGGGCCGCCGACGTACTGACCGCGGCGGCCGTGCTCGGCCTCGAGTTCAACGAGCGGGTGCTGGCCACCATGTGCGAGACCGACGCCTCCGACCTCGCGCCCCTCCTCGACCGTGCCGTCACCGCGGGTGTGCTCGCCGATCACCCGTCGCTGGCGGGAACGGTCCGGTTCACCCACGCCCTGATCGCCCGGGCGCTCGAGGCCGATCTGGGCCCCCGGGCTCGGAGCCGACTCCACACCCAGGCCTTCGCGGCGACGCTCACCACCTACGCCGCATCGCCCCGTGACCACGCGCCCCGACTCGCTCACCACGCCCGTGCGGGTGGCCTGCACGACGAGGCGCTCGACTGGGCCATCGTGGCGGGCGACGCCGCGCTCGCCGACCTGGCGCCCGACGAGGCCGCCCGCTGGTTCGCCCTGGCGCTGGGTGAGGCCGAGGCGCTGGGCCGGCCCGACTCGCTGCGAGCGGACCTCCTCGTCCGCCTGGGCGAGGCCCGGTCGAGCGCCGGAGACCCGACGGCCCTCGACGCCATCCGGGAGGGCGCCCGTCTCGCCGCGCTCGCCGGGGCTCCGGACACGCTGGTGCGCGCCGCGCTGGCCACCGACCGGGGCACGATCAAGCTGGGACGGCCCGCCCGGGAGCAGCTCGACATCGTCGAGGCGGCGCTCACCGCCAGCGACGATCTTGACGAGGCGACCCGAGCCCGCCTCACGGCCCTGGTCGCCAAGAGCCTGGTCCGTACCGACCAGACCGAGCGCCGCGTCGCCCTGGCGCACGAGGCGCTCGCGGCGGCCCGCTCCAGTGGCGACGACGAAGCGTTCGCGGCCGTGGCCGCAAACGTGTTGCACGCTCTGTGGGCTCCGGGAGCCGGGCCGCGGCGGGCCGCGCTGGCGAGGGAGGCGACCGTCGCGGTGCGCGACACGACCGACCCGAACCTGATCTTCGTGGTGCACTTCGCGGCGTACTGCGCCGCCGTGTGCGCCGGCGAGGCCGACGACGCGGCGGCATGCCTCGAGCGTCTGCACGACGTCGCCGACGAGGTCCGCGACCCCCAGATGCGCTGGGGCATCGGCGTGCTGGACGCCTTCGTCGCCACCATGACCGGGGCGTTCACCGAGGCCGAGCGGATCGTGGCCGAGACCGTCGAGCTCGGCCTCCAGATCGGTGTGCAGGAGGCGCTCCTGGCCTTCGCCGCCCAGAGCTTCGCGCTGGGCACGTTCGCCGGCCGGCACGCCGAGCTGCTCCCGTTCGTCGAACAGGGCCTCGAGGTGGCGCCCGGCGTCGAGCTGTCGTTCCGGCTCGGCTACGCGCTCGTGTGCTGCGAGGTCGGTCGCCCTGAGGTCGCGGCCGAGATGCTCCACGACGCCATGGCCAACCGCACCGACACCACTCCCGACGACTTCGTCCGATCCACCGAGCTGCTGGGCTACGCCGTGCTGGCCCTCGAGCTGGAGGACGTCGAGGTGGCCGCCTGGCTCTATCCCGAGATCGTGCCGTTCGCCGGCGAGGTGTCCTTCAACGCGCTGACCTCGCAGGGACCGATCGCCGCGTATGCCGGCAAGCTCGCCTCGCTCCTCGGGCACACCGCCGACGCCGAGCGCTTCCTCCTCGATGCCCTGGCCGTGGCCGACGCGTTCGGTTGGCGCTACCACCGGGCGGCCACGCTCCTCGCCCTCGCGCAGAACCGGTACCGGGCCGACGGGTGCCTCGACGACGAGGGGATGACGTGGCTGGCGACGGCCGGCGAGCTCTGCGAGGCCTACGGCTTCGCGGCCTGGGCCAAGCGGGTCGACGCCCTCGGATCGCTCGCCCTGACCTGACCGGTCCCATCGCCGCCCGCGCCACGCGTCGGGGGCGTGGCCCAGGTGATGCGCGGGTGACGCGCGGGCGGGCGCACGATGGCGCGGTGATCGATCCGGGGGACGCGAGCGGCAGACCAGCGCCGTCGCACGCCGCGGTGATGACCCACCGGATCGCCGACCTCGATCGGTGGAAGGCCGGCTGGGACGACCACCAGTCCGAGCGTCGCGACGCCGGATTCCTCGGTCATCTCATCCACCGGTCCCAGACCGAGCCGGACGTCGTCACCGTCCTGCTGCCCGTCGCCGACCTGGAGCGGGCGCGGACGTTCGCCGCTTCGCCCGACCGCACCGCCGAGCTGGTGCGCTACGGCGTTGTGGGTCGAGCGGAGGTCCACTGGCTCGAGCTGCTTCGGTCCGACCTCGTCTGGGACCGCCGGCTCCCTGCGGTCATCGTGACCGCCCGGGTCGCCGACATCGACGCCTGGCTCGCCGCCGACGACGCCGCGGCCGGGTCGCGGCGGGCAGCCGGCGTGATCGGTCACGCCGTCGCCCGCGACCTGGACGATCCCCAGCTCACGGTCGCCTTCGACCAGGCCGAGCGCTTCGAGGTGCTGCGCGAGCTGCTCGTCGGGTCGGCGCCCGCCGGCACCGTTGCGCCGCCGACCGCAGACTTGCGCTTCCACACCAGCGGCTGGGGCACGACCTACCCGCCAACATCCACATCCAAACCTACATCCAGACCAACAACTACGACCGCGGACGCAGTCCGCAGGAGGCACTGACATGCAGGTGATCGCGACCCACGACGTCGACGACGTCGAGCACTGGTTCAACTCGCCCAAGCGGGCCGAGTTCTTCGAGGCCCGGGGCATGACGGTCTCGGCGTTCCGCGACCCGGGCGGCGAGAACACCACCGTGGCCGTTCTCATCGAGACGCCCGACATGGAGACGCTCCAGGCGGCGCTGGCCGAGCCCGTGGCGGCCGAGGCCGAGAAGCACGACGGGGTCCACGCCGAGACCATCACGATCTACGTCGCCGGCTGACGGGAGCCGATCCCACCACCGAGGGGCCGCTCGGTGGTGGGACGCTGATCCGCATCGAGCGGCCCCACACCACCCCACATCACAAGGAGAAGCACGCCCATGTCCTTTCTGATCACCCACTTCTTCGAGGGCGGCACCCAGGAGCAGTACGACGCCATCATCGCCGCGGCCCACCCGGCCGACGGCTCCCTGCCGCCGGGCCAGCTGCACCACTTCGCCGGTCCCACCGAGGGCGGATTTCTCGTCGCCGCGGTCTGGGAGAACAAGGAGCAGAACGACGCGTTCCAGCAGGAGCTCTTCCCCGTCATCGCGTCGCTGGAGAACCCACCAGCGCCGCCCGAGGAGCGGACGGCCGAGGTGACCAACCAGGTGAGCGCCTGAACGGTCGCCCCGTCGGCGCCTTCCTCGGGGAGGCGCCGACGCGGGCGAACCCACCGTCGCCGCCGCTTCGGTCCTCCCGGTTCGGGTGAGGTGGCCTTGATCGGATGCGGGAGTGAGCGGCGCGACTCAGTCATCGGTCTTCGCCTCGGGATCGTCGAGGCGTTCGCTCTCGAGGGCGGTCATCGAGCTCTCAGCGCGAGACCGCGACCCGCGCCAAGCGATCGCCGGTACGGGCCGCGTGCTTCCTTGCGCATCTCGCGGCCGAGAAGGCGTTGAAGGCGCTGGTCATCGTTCGAGCCGTGCCGTTGCCCAAATCGCATGACCTGGCGCGGCTGCCGCAGCCGCTTCCTCCTGCCGACGCCTCACAGTTGGTGAGGAGCGACCTCGTCAGGCTGAGCCCCCTGGACGATCGAGGGTCGGTATCCGGCAGATCTCACCGAATCAAGCGACGACGAGGCAAAGGGGAGCCTCATCTGACGGATCTCCTCGGTGGGCTCGTGTTTCTTGGCGCAGGCGGCATCTACGATCTCTGACGGTCCAGCCGGGGTTCAAGCTCTCGACAGGGGAAGCGATGATTCTCGAACGATTCCTGCTCACCGACCGGGTCGCGGTCGTGACCGGCGCGGGTCGGGGGATCGGGGCAGCCAGCGCCGTCGCTCTCGCCGAGGCTGGGGCCGATGTGGTCGTGTCGTCCCGCACGGCCTCGCAGCTGGACGATGTGGCGGCCCAGATCGCGGTGTCGGGACGGCGGGCGCTGGTCGTGCCGGCTGATCTGTCCGACCTCGACAACGTCGTGCGGCTCGCGACCGTGGCGCACGAGACATTCGGCCGGCTCGACCTGGTCATCAACAACGTCGGCGGCACCATTCCGAACGCGTTTCTCGATACGACTCCTGAGTACATGGAGGAGGCGTTCCACTTCAACGTCGCGACCGCACATGCGCTGTGTCGCGCCGCGGTGCCGCTCATGCTCAAGAGTGGAGGCGGGACGGTCGTCAACATCTCCTCGATCATGGGGCGCGTGAGCGGGCGGGGATATCTGGCGTACGGGGCGGCGAAGGCGGCGCTCGCTCACTACACACGCCTCGCGGCGCGTGACCTCGCACCTCGGATCCGCGTCAATGCCATCGCCGTCGGCTCCGTGGCGACATCGGCGTTGGAGCTCGTCGTGCAGGACCCGGAGACGCGCGCCGCGATGGAGTCCGCCACGCCGTTGCAACCATCGGTGAGGCAGAGGATGTCGCCGCTGCGGTCATCTATCTCGCGTCGCCCGCGTCGGCGTACGTGACGGGCAAGGTGCTGGAGGTCGATGGCGGGCTCGATCAGCCCAACCTCGACCTCGGTCTTCAGGACCTCTAGCGCGCCTTCGGTGAGGAGCTCGTCATGGGCGAGCCAGCACGGGTTGAACAGATCTTCCGCATTGCTGGGATTCGATCGGCAACGGGCTTTGCGCCATGGACTGCGCGTTCCGTACCGACGTGATCCCATCCGGCGCGTCGCTCAACACCACGCGGTGGCCGACCCACGGCGAAACCGGTCCCCGCACCTACGCCAAGAACGGGTCGTGGCCGCTGAGCTCGCGGCAACGACGAGCTAGGGCGCGTCCAGCGCCGCAGAACGCAGGCCGTGGAAGCCCTCGTTGAGGTCGTCGATCAACGCCCAGGGGTCGGGGAGGCTGGCCCGGCACCCGAGCACCGAGACGAAGAGGCGGTCGACGTAGCTCCAGGCCGTGATGTTGAGACCGATGCCCTCGAGGATCGGGCCGACCGAGTAGAGCGAGGTGACCAACCCCCCGTGGAGCTCGAGGGGTCGATGGGGGCCGGCCACGTTCGACGCGATCAGGTTGATGGGCGGGCGCGTCCGGTCGGCCAGACGCGTGCACGCCCACAGCCGGATGCCCAACGGGTACAGGTGCGGCGGGGTGAGTCCGGCTCGATACTCGAACAGGTCGGTGCCGAGCGCCTCGCGGACGCGGCGGGCAGCCTGCGCGGCCTCGTGGATGACCCTCAGGCGCTCGACGGGATCGGCGATCTCGGAGCCCACCGGCAGCATGAGGTTGTCGACGTGGTTCCCGCTGAAGTGGCGCTCCGCGCAGATGAGTGGCGACGGGCACTCCGGCGATCAGGCTGGAAGTCGGTAGCTCACCTCGCCGGTCGAGGTAGTGGCGTAGCCCGCCGCCGCACACGCCCAGGAACACCTCGTTGAACGTGACCCGACAGGTGCGCTTGATCCGCCGGAGATCGCCCAGCGGCAGCGACGTCATGGCGAAGGTCCTGGCGCGGTCGAGGGACACGTTCAGGGAGGTGCGGGGTGACGAGAAGGGGACCGGGAGGGTGACGGTGCTGTCGCGTCGAACCCGCCCGGCCGCGGACAGACCCGCCGCGGTCTGGCTGGCGAAGCGGGGAAGCCGGGCGATGCGCCGGGTCCTGCTCTGCGCGGCCTGGCGGTAGAGCTCGTGGCGGGTCGGGAGCGGCTCAGGCGCGGCCGGCTGCGAGTAGGCGGCGGCATCGTCGAGCAGGAAGGCGTTCTCGAGCATGGCCACCGCCGCCCCGCCATCGGCCATGGCGTGATGGAGCTTCACCACGAAGGCGGTGAGGCCTCCCTCGAGCCCGTCGACCACGGTCAGCTCCCACAGGGGCTGCGATCGGGGCAGCTGGGTCGAGGCGATCTCGCTCACCAGGGCGGCGAGCTCGCGGTCGCCCCCGGGGCGTGGGCACCACGCGCCACCGGACATGGCGGCTCAGGTCGAACTCGGGGTCCTCCACCCACACGGGGTGGCCGAGCCGGTGGGGCACCGGGACCACCCGCCGCCGCAAAGTCGGCAGCCGGTCGAGCCTGGCCTCCAGGAGCTCGATGAAGTCGATCGGGGTGAGCGCCTCGGCCCGTCCGGCGAGGTCGATGACCGCGATCTTGAGCGTGTGCATGTGAGCGGTCGGCGTCTCGGAGTACAGGAAGCGGGCGTCGAGCCCGGTCAGCTCCTCCATCTCGGCGGCACCCCCTTCTGCTCGGCTGTAGTCGGCCGGACCCGAGTGAGGGTCCTTGGCCCCTGTTGGCCCAGCCCGGACCCTGGTTTGATGAAGACAGGTTCATCATCCCCATGGTGGCCCGGAAAGCGATCCCGTGGAGTTCAACCTGGCTGATCTGTTCGAGAGTGTGGTCGACGTCGTCGGGGAGCAGACCGCGATCGTCGCCGACTCACGGCGTCTCAGCTACGCGGAGCTCGACGCCCGGGCCGACCGCCTGGCCCACGGTTGCTGACCAGTGGGATCGATCGGGGCGACTTCGTCGGCCTCCAGCTGCGCAATGGGTCCGAGTACCTCGAGACGATGCTCGCCTGCTTCAAGGTCGGGGCGGTTCCGGTCAACGTCAACTATCGGTACACCGACACCGAGTTGCGCTACGTCTACGCCGACGCCGGACTGGTGGGTTTGGTCCACCATCGGGGATTCGCCTCGGCGATCGGCCCGGCCCTCGATGCCATGGACGAACGCCGCCTGGTGCTCGAGGTCGACGACGGCACCGCCGGCGCCAGGTCGCCCTGGGCCGACGACTACGAGGTCTCGCTGTCGAGCGAACAGGCGGCGCGCGGGTTCGGTCCCCGTTCGGCTGACGATCTGTACTGCGTGTACACCGGGGGCACGACCGGTCGGCCGAAGGGCGTGCTGTGGCGCCACGAGGACATCTTCTTCGCGGCCATGGGCGGCGGCGATCCCGTTCATCTGGGTGACGTGATCGAGCGACCCGAACAGCTGGCCGGGCGCGTCCTTCGTCCGGGCATCGTGGCCCTGCCGGTACCGCCGTTCATCCACGCGAGCGCGCACTGGTTGGCCTTCTCGACCTTCTTCGGCGGCGGCTCCCTGGTCCTGCTGCCCGGGGGACGGTTCGACCCCGACACCACCTGGCGCCTGGTGGCCGACGAGCGGGTCGCCGTGCTCGTGATCGTCGGCGACGCGATGGCCCGCCCGTTGCTCGACGCCCTCGAGTCGGCCCGGGACGCCGCTCGTCCGCCCGACGTCTCCTCGCTGATGGCGGTGGGTTCGGGCGGGGCCATGCTGGCTCCCTCGACCAAGGCCCGACTGGCTCGACTGCTGCCGGGAGTGATCGTGGCCGATGCCTTCGGGTCCTCCGAGACGGGACAGCTCGGCGGTTCACCACCGGCCGACGATCCCTTCGGTGCCCCCCGCCTGCACCTCGACGAGCGCACCGCCGTGTTCGACGACGACCTGAGGCCCGTTGCCCCCGGCTCCGGCCAGGTCGGACGGTTGGCCCGGGGAGGGCGTGTGCCGATCGGCTACCGCGGCGATCCCGCTCGCTCCGCGGCCACCTTCGTGTCCATCGGGGGCGCCAGGTGGGCCCTTCCCGGTGATCTGGCCCGGGTCGAAGCAGACGGGACCATCGTGGTGCTCGGCCGATCATCGCAGTGCATCAACACCGGGGGAGAGAAGGTCCATCCCGAGGAGGTCGAGGCCGCGCTGAAGAATCGGCCCGACGTGGTCGACGCGGTCGTCGTGGGTACGCCCGACGACCGGTGGGGTGAACGCGTGACCGCCCTGGTGCAGCCGGGACCCGGCCGGCGACCCACACTGGAGGAGCTGCGCGATGAGCTCCGGGTCACGCTCGCGGACTACAAGCTCCCGAGGAAGCTGGTGGTGGTCGACGCGATGCAGCGGCTGCCGAGCGGTAAGGCGGACTACCTCTGGGCCAGCGCCCGGGTGGCGTCGGCTGGGCGGAACCCCGCCGATGAGCCGGAGGTGCAGCCATGGAGCGCGTGACGGGCATGGACGCCGCCTTTCTCGACATGGAGACGTCGACCATGCACCTGCACGTGGTGGGGGTGCTGGTGCTCGACCCCGGCGAGATCCCGGTGGACGAGCTGGCCGAGCGGCTGCGATCGGTGTTCGTGAATCGCCTCCACCTCATCCCGCCCTTCCGCTGGCGGGTCGTGACCGCGCCGGGCGGATTGGGCGATCCGCGGTGGGTGGAGGACCCGGCCTTCGACCTGGCGCGCCACCTGCACCGGGCGACGAGCGGCCCGGGAGCAGATCAGACGGCTCTCGAGCGGTTCGTCGGCGAGCTCGCCAGCCGGCCGCTGCGGCGAGACCAACCGCTGTGGGAGACCTGGCTGGTCGACGGCTTCGCCGACGGGACCGTGGCGCTGATAACCAAGGTCCACCACGCCATCATGGACGGTGCTGCCGGCGGTGACATGATGGCCGCGCTCTTCGACCTCGAGCCCGAGCCGGGCGCGGGCGCGGGCGACGAGCCTCCGCCCTTTGGGGGCGAGCCGATGCCATCGACCGCCCGGCTGATGGCCGACACCGTGCCCGGCGCGTGGTCCAGGGTCAGCCGTTTGCCCGGCACGGTGGCCCGCACTGTCGGAGGCCTGGCCGGATCGGCCCAGGCCATGGTCCGCCAACCCGCAGCGGTGGCCGGGTTCGCCCCGGGCACCAGCTTCAACGGCCCGCTCACCGCCCGGCGCACGGTTGCGTTCCGTCAGTGCGCCCTCGACGACCTCAAGCAGGTGCGCGCCGCCTTCGGCACGACCATCAACGACGTGGTCCTGGCGGCCACCACCTCCTCGCTGCGCAGCTACGTGCTCAACCGCGGCGTCCACCCTGATCGACCGCTGGTAGCGTCGGTGCCGGTGGCGCTGGAGCGCACGGCCGGCGACCCGGGCTTCGGCAACCGCACCTCCAACATCATGGTGCCGCTACCGGTCCAGCTCGACGATCCGGTCGAGGCCTTGCGGTCGATCCACCAGTGGGCTCTGGGGGCGAAGGCGGTGCAGCAGGCCATGGGACCCGATCTGCTCGAGGACCTGATGTCGATCGTCCCGGGGCCGATGCTGACCGCCTCGGCGCAGACCTACTCGCGCCTGGGCCTGGGGCGGTTCCACCCACCGCTGTTCAATGCCATCGTCTCCAACGTGCCCGGTCCACCCATCCCGCTCTACCTGGCCGGCGCCCGGGTGACCGCCACGTATCCCATGGGTCCGCTGATCGCCAACACCGCGCTGAACCTGACGGTGCTCAGCCAGTCCGGTGACCTCGACATCGGCGTCATCGCCTGCCCGGACCTGGTCGACGACGTCGAGGCCATCGCCGAGGGATTCATCGACGGGGTGGCCGAGCTGCGCGAGGCCGAGGCCGCTCAGGAGCTGTTCGACGGTCGTGGGCTCGAGCCTTCTCGCCGAGCGGCGTCCGCCGAGCGGCGACCAACCACTCGGCCTCACACGCTGGGAAGCCGACCATGACGGTGACGGTCAGCCTTGGTCCTGAGGAGGAGCCGACCCGATCGCATCCCCTGTCGGGTGTCCTGCGGGCTCCTGGCAACGCGGTCGGCCAGGCCCGGCGCGCCTATCGCGACCTCGAGCGGGTGCTTGCCCGTCGGGCTCCCGCCCGTGCGCTCACCGCCGTGCCTCGAACGGGCCAGTTCCTGGGTGCGACCGTCGCCCGCCGCTACCGCGAAGGGGTCGCCGGGCTGCCTGTGCCCACGGTGTCGCCTGGCCTGGCCGCTCAAGTCGCGATCGACGAGACGCTCCTGGCGGTGGCCGCCGGACCGAACCGGATGCCCCGACGCGCCGACTACGAGCGGGTCGGCGCCGAGCTGGCCCACGCCCGCCTGCTCTTCGAGACACGGGGATGGTTGGACGATCCGGCGTCCTACCATCGCACCCCCCCACCCCTCGTGGACCCCGCGGTCGACCAAGGTTGGGCGCTCGGTCAACACTACGAGCGGCTGCTCTTCAACAGCGGTTGGGCTCCGCGCCCCGACGAGCCGGGTGCCGAACGCTGGGCCGCCTACGAACCCAACCGCACCGCGGTTGCCACCATCCTCCGCCATCGCGGGCCACCCCGGCCTTGGGTGGTCGCCGTGCACGGCTTCGCGTGCGGGTATCCGTTCATGGACTTCGTCGGCTTGCATGCCCTCCGCCTCCATCGCGACCTCGGCCTGAACGTGGCCATGCCCGTGCTGCCGCTGCACGGGCCGCGCAAGATCACTCGTCTCAGCGGTGAGGCCATGTTGTCGTTCGATCTCATCAACACGGTGCACGGGCTGAGCCAAGCAGTGTGGGACCTCCGGCGGCTGTTGACCTGGATCGTGGCCCAGGACGCGCCCGGCGTGGCCGTGTACGGAGTCTCGCTGGGCGCCTATGTCGCCGCACTGCTGGCCGGTCTGGACGACGGCATCGACTGCGTCGTGGCCGGCATCCCGGTGGTGGACTTCCCGAAGTTGTTCCGGTCTCACAGCCCGCGCCACATCCGGATGCGTGCGATCGAGCACGAGATCCTCGACGGCAATGCGGAGATCGTCCACCGGGTCGTGTCGCCACTCGCGTTCGAGCCACGGGTACCGAAGGCGAGCCGGTTCATCTACGCCGGGCTCGGGGACCGCATGGCGCCCCCGCCGCAGGCCCATGCCCTCTGGCGTCATTGGGATGAGCCGGAGATCCACTGGTACGCGGGCAACCACGTCGGTTACCTGTGGTCGAAGGAGGTCGGCACCTTCCTCGAGCGGTCGTTGATCAGCGCCGGCTTCGGGTCTCACGAGCTGGGCGGAATGTGACCTTGGGCCCCTTTCCGTGGACCCGCGTCATCCGTACTGTCAGGGCAGGCGATCCGTGAGGTCGCCGACCAAGGAGGTCCCGACGTGGACCGGCTGAGCACCCTGGATGCCGAGTTCTTGTACCTCGAGGACGGCATCGCCCACATGCACATCGCGGGAATCTCGATCTTCGAGGGGCCGGCACCGACCGCCGCCGATCTGACTCGCCTGATCGGGTCGAAGCTCCATCTCATGCCTCGCTACCGCCAGCGGGTGCGCTTCGTGCCCCTCGAGCTGGGTCGGCCGGTATGGGTGGACGATCCCCACTTCAACCTGGACTACCACGTGCGCCACACAGCGCTGCCGCCGCCGGGCTCAGACGCCGATCTCTGCCGGTTGATGGCCCGGTTGATGTCGCAGCCACTCGATCGGAACCGACCGCTGTGGGAGGAGTGGTTCGTGGAGAACCTCCCGGGTGGGCGGTGGGCCCTCATCTCGAAGGTGCACCACTGCATGGTGGACGGCATCGCCGGTGTCGGACTGCTCTCCGTGTTGCTCGATGCCGACCGAGACGCGACGCTGCCCGACGCCCCGGGTTGGCACGCCGCCCCAGAACCGAGCCTGCCGGCGATGGTGCTGGATGCTTGGACCGGCTTGGCCGGCGACGCGGCCAGCCTCGTCGGGCGCCTGCCCCACGCGCTGGGCCATCCCTCGAGCGCGCTGCGCGGAACCGAGCGGGCCCTCGAGGGCTTCCTGGCCCTGGGCCGCAACCTGGCCAACACCGAACCGCTGTCGATCGAGGGCACGATCGGTCCCCACCGGAGGTGGACGCATTCGTCGTCGTCTCTCGACGACGTGCGTGTCGTCCGTCGTGCGTTCGGAGGCACGATCAACGACGTCGTGCTGAGCGCGGTGGCGAGCGGCTACCGCACGCTGTTGCTGAGCCGCGGCGAGGATGCCGATCACGCGGTGGTGCGGTCGCTGGTGCCCGTGTCGGTGCGCGCCCAGGACTCGAGCGATGTCACGCAGAACCGCGTGTCGGCCATCCTCTATGCGCTACCGGTGCACCTCGCCGATCCGGTCGAGCGGCTGCGTGCGGTCGAGGCCCAGATGGGGGAGCTGAAGCGCTCGGGGATGGCCGAGTCGGGCGACCTGGTGACGACGATGGGTGACCTCGCGCCACCCATGATCGTCGGTGCGGTCACCCGGGCGGGCATCCGCGTCATGCACCGGCTCTCCCAGCAGTCGATCAACACGGTCACCACCAACGTGCCGGGGCCGCAGTTCCCGCTCTACTGCCTCGGTCGCGAGATGCTCGAGTACCGGCCGTTCGTCCCCATCTCCCACGGCGTGCGCATCAGCACGGCGATCCTGTCCTACAACGGCTACCTCTTCTACGGGGTCACCGGCGACTACGACACGGCCGCGGACGTGGGCGTGTTGGCGCAGGCGATCTCCGACGGGGTCCTCGAGCTGCACGACCTGGCCATTGCCAGCCTGGCCGAGGCAGCGCCCATGGCATGAAGGAGCCCGATCCGACAGACGGGCGCCGCCGGGTCAGCCAGATGTCTACGAGGAGGATGGTGACGCCGGTTCGGGGGCATCGGTGGGGACGGCACGGGCGCCGTGGTCAGTGCGGACGACGGCCAGGAAGCGGTCGATCGCCTGCAGGGTGTGGAGGGTCCGCACGCGAGGTGAACAGATCGAAGGCGTGCTGGGCGCGGGGGAGTTCGGCGTAGACCACCGGCTGGTCGGATGCCGCTTGCAGCATCCGGGCGAACGACCGGGCCTGCTCGACGGGTACCAGGCTGTCGTTGGCGCCATGGGCGATGAAGAACGGCGGCGCTTGGGGACCGACCCAGCTCATGGGGCTCGCCTGCTCCCAGACGTCGCGGGCATCGGCGAGGCTCGACTTGAACACGAGCCGGGACAGCATGTCTTCCATGTCGGCGCGGCCGGTGTGGTCACGGTTGGTGAAGTCGTAGACCCCGTACATGGGCACCGCGGCCTGGACGCTGGGTGTCGGCGTCCTCGAAACCCGGTTGGAAGGCGCCCACGCTGGCGGTGAGCGCAGCGAGCGCGGCGAGGTGCCCGCCGGCCGAGCCGCCGGTGATGACGACGAAGTCGGGATCGCCGCCGTACTCGACGATGTGCTCCTTCACCCAGGCGATCGCCCGCTTGACGTCGACGATCTGGTCGGGCCAGGTGCTGCGCGGGCCGAGGCGGTAGTTGACCGCCACGCTCACCCAGCCCCGCTCGGCCAGGTGCCCCATGAGTGGAGCGCCCTGCTGCTCCTTGCTCCCCGTCACCCACGCCCCGCCGTGCACCTGGATGAGCACCGGCGCGCCGGCGTCGTCGGCCAAGTCGGACCGGCGCCAGACATCGAGGCGGTTCCGCCGGCCGAACTCGCCGTAGGAGACGTCGCGGTTCGTGGCGTAGCGGCGGCGCAGTCGGGGCAGGGGGTTGACGATCTCTCGGCGCGTGATCGCGACGTCCTCGGGCGGCGCGAAGGCGGCCGGCCATCCGGCTCCGGTAGTCCAGGCCGAGCCCCTCGACCAGGGCGGCCTCGAGCACCTCGTCGGCCCGGGCCGCGATCCGGTCCAGACCGACGAGTCCGGCCCACGAGAGCGCCGTGAGCGCCATCCCGGCTCGACCCGCACGCGACCGGAGGCTCCCGGCGGCGACGAAGCCGGTGGTGGCCAGGGCCTGCCAGGTGAGCGAGTGCAGGGGCATCTCGGACACGGTCAGGCCGCCGGGGAACGCCAGGACCGAGGCTCGGCCGGTGCGGCTCAGCGGGCGCCAGGCGTTGAGGGTTCGGGCCGCGCCGATCGCACTGGCCGCCAAGAAGGCCTGCCCCGCCCTCAGGTCACGTTGGTCGGATCGAGTCAGCGGTTCGGGACTCATGCGTGGGCCGATCGTCGCAGTTCAGCCGGCGACGACGTTGATCGCGAGTCGTCGGCCGACCATGGTTCAGGCACTGGCCGAGACCATAGCGATGAACGCGTCCTCCATGGTGGGCGGCGCCCACGACAGCGAACGCAGCTGCAGGCCCTCGAGGGCCAGGCGCAGCTCGGCCTCGTCGGCCCCCCGGCCGGCGACCGGGATGTGCACTCGGGTGCCGTGCAGGGCGGCGTCGGGCCATCGGGCCTTGAGGCGGGCGAAGGCCTCCTTCCACGGGGTGGCGTCGATCCTGGCGATCGTCAGCCCGCTGCGGGCGATCAGCTCCGCCGGGGTGCCGATGGCCACCAGGCGGCCCCCGGCCATCAACGCCAGTCGGTCGCAGCGCTCGGCTTCGGGCATGACGTGGGTGGTCACCAGCGCGGTCACGCCCTCGGCCGCCAGATCGCGCAGCAGCCCCCACATGTCGTCGCGGGCCATGGGGTCGACGCCGCTCGTCGGCTCGTCCAGCACGATCAGCTGCGGACGGTGGACGAGGGCGGCCGCCAAGGCGGTGCGTTGACGAAGACCTGTCGGTAGCTCGGTCACCAGCTCGCGCCGCACCTCCTGCAATCCCAGGCGGCGGCGCACCTCCTCGAGGTGGGTGTCGTCGCGTGCGGCGAAGATGTCGGCGTAGAAGCGTAGGTTCTCGTCGACCGTCAGCTCCTGGTAGAGCCCGAACCCCTGGGACACGTAGCCGACGCGCTCACGGATCTGGCGCTGGTCGCGGACGATGTCGTAGCCGAGTACCGTTCCGGTGCCCTCGGTCGGCGCGTAGAGCCCGCACAGCATGCGGATGACGGTGGTCTTGCCGGCACCGTTCGGGCCGAGCAGGCCGAAGATCTCGCCCGGCGCCACGTCGAAGCACACACCGTCGACCGCCTTGACGTCCCCGAAGCGCCGACCCAGGTCGATGACCGACACCGCCGCGGTCACCGACCGCCCTCCCCGGTGGCGGCCAGCGGGCCTGCGGGGGGAGAGGCCGCGGCCATCCTGGCCCGGAACGCCTCCTCGAGGGACCGATGGCCCTGGGCCAGTTCATCGGTGCTGCCGGCGGCCAGGACCCGGCCGTCGTGCAGGAACACGACCCGCTGGCAGCGCTCGACCTCGTCGAAGTAGGCGCTGGCCAACAGGATGGTCGCGCCGTCGGCGTGGAGGACTTCGACGAGGTCCCAGAACTCGCGTCTCGACAGCGGGTCCACCCCGGTCGTGGGCTCGTCGAGCAGCAGGATCGGCGGGCGGTGCAGCACCGAGCACGCCAGCGTCAGCTTCTGGCGCATGCCCCCTGACAGGTGACCCGCCAGGCGATCGTGGTGCTCGGTCAGGCCGGCGAACTCGAGCAGCTCGACGGCGCGGGCACGAAGGGTGGTGCGGTCGAGCCCGTACACCGAGCCGAAGAACTCGATGTTCTCGTCGACGGTCAGGTCGGGGTACATGTGGAACCCCTGGGGGCAGAACCCGACATGGTCCCGCCCGGCGCGTCCCGGTCGCGACCGAGCCGACATCGGGTTGGTACAGCCCGGCCACACAGCGCATCAGCGTCGTCTTGCCGGCGCCATCGGCGCCGACCACACCACAGAGCTCTCCGGCCGCCACGGCGACGTCCACCCCGTCGAGCGCGGCGGTCTGCTTGAACCGCTTCACCAGGCCGGCGGCCTCGATCTCGGGAAGCTCGGCCACGTCAGTCGAGCCGGGCCCGGAAGGTGGCGGCCGCCAACACGGTGAAGGTCACTGCCATCAGGCACAACACGGCTACCTGAGGCCAGAGGTCGCCGATGCCGAGGCCCTTCAGGAACACACCCCGGGTGATCGGCGTGAAGTAGGTCAACGGGAGCAGTTGGCTCACCCACCGGATCCCCCACGGGATCGCCTGGAGCGGGAACAGCGTGCCCGACAGCAGGATCTGCGGCAACAGGATGAAGGCCGCGGTCTGCATGGCCTGGCGCTGGTTCTGGGCGACCGTCGAGATCAGCAGCCCGATGGACAGCGCGGCGACCAGGTAAGGCACCGCGAACACGAGGAGTTCGATCGGGTTGCCGCGCAACGGCACGCGGAACAGTACCAGGCCCAGGATCGTGATCAGCACGGCGTCGACGAGGGTCAGCACGCTGTAGGGCAGGATCTTGCCCACCATCAACTCGAGCTTGCGGATGGGCGTCATCATCAACTGCTCGAGGGTGCCCTGCTCGCGCTCGCGCACCACGCCGATGGCGGTCGCCACCGTCCCGACCCAGAGCATGATCATGCCCACCTCGGCCGGCACCATGAAATCGGCCGACCGGAGACTGGGGTTGAACAGCACATCGACCTTGACCGGGACGCCACCGGGGGCGGACACGAGGTCTCGGAGATACTGCAACGAGCTCTCCGCGACGAACGCGTCGCTGCCGTCGAGCAGCACCGCGGTGGGGGTCCCCGACGGCCCGACGACCACCGCCGCCGCCGTTCGACCGTGCAGCAGGTCCGCCCGCGCCTCGGCCTCGGTGCGCACCACACCGGAGCGGACGTGGAAGCGTCCCTGCCCGGCGAGAGCGGTCCGGATGGTCTCCGAATCGTGACCGACCAGCTCGGCCCCGATGCCGTGGACGTCGAGCCGGATCCCGTACCCGAAGATCAGCAACAACACGAGCGGCATGCCGATCATCAACACGATGGTCCGCCGGTCCCGCCACAGCTGCACGAACTCCTTACGGGTGATGGCGCGCAAGCGCCGAGCCGGGCCGCCCCGTCGCACGGCCGCTCCCGCCACCCGCCCCGGCGCGTCCGGGTCGGGGTCCGGGTCGCTCGACTTCCCTTCCGACAGGTGACGCATGGGACGAACCTCCTGTCCCACAGCCTGGCGGACCCTGGGCCGGGCTCACAGGGGCGAAGGTCCTCCCCGCTCCCGGTTCGAGCCAACCGAGGACACGCATGTGCCGGCGACGGTGTTCTGGTCGACCGCGGCTGGATCGGTGGCCAAGACCACGACCTGGGTCGCTTCCCCGCCGTGACCTGGGTCGGCTGCCGAAGCGCCCGTGAGGCAGGCCTCGGTCCTGCGGGCGTGGGCTTGCATCGTGGGGTCGCTCCCGGGAGGTGACCGTCGAGCTGGTCCCGCCACCGGCCCCTCACGTTCGAAGGTGGGACCGGACGCAGCGGGTTCCGGCGATACCTTGGGCCGCGTGTTCTCGAGGAGGATCGGGGTGGCGCTTTCGCTCGGCGTCGCCGCCGCGCTCGGGTCGGTGGTGGTCGTCACCTCGGGCCTGGGAACGGCAGGCGGGGCAGGCTCGCGAGGCGCTCAGGTCCGCGGGCCCCGACCCGACGTCGTGATCGTCGGCGAATCACTGGTCGAGCAGGTCGCCCCCATCGAGACCCGACTGCTGCGCCAAGCCGGCTACGTCCCTGCGGTCGCGGCTCGCAACGGCGAGGATCTGGGTTCTCCGTTCGTGCAGAGCCAGGTCCGTCAAGCGGTGGACCAGGGGACCCCCATCGTCGTGCTGGCCACATCCGCCAACGACGCCTACCACGGCGCGGGCACGGCTCCCCGCGCCGCCTGGGCCCCGGCCCTGGCCCGCTACCGCCGGACCCTGGCGTCGACCTTGGCCGCGTTGTCCCAGCAGTGCACCGTGCTGATCGACACCCGCGTGGCGGCCACCTCGAAGTGGTACGGGCTGGATCGCATCGGCCCCGCCATCAACGCCGCGGTGGGTTCGTCGGCCCGTCGCGGCCCCGCCCCGGTCGAGGTGGTGCGGTGGTCGGCCATGTCCGCCGGGCACGGCTCGGACTGGTTCTGGAGCGACGGACTTCACTTCGGCGACCCGGACCACACGAACACCGGATGGCACCCGACCGGAGCGGCCGCCTTCGCCAACGCCATCGCGTCGGGGATCGAGGCATGCTCCTCCGACCTCGGGGGCCGACCACCCACGCCACGCTGAGAGCCGGTCCCATCCCCACCGGCAATGGCCTTGGTCCCCTGCTCCGGACGCCATCTACCGGCTGGCCATCGACAACGACGGCGATCCCCGTTTGGGCAACCTCAGGATGGTCGAGCGCGGCGACTACTCCGTGGTCACGGCCTCGAGGATGTCGAGCTTCGCGGCCCGCCGTGCCGGCAGCCAGGCGGCCAGGCTGCCCACCAGGGCTCCCAGGATGACCAGCACCACCAGCGATCCCGGCGGCAGGGCCAGCTGCGAGATGCCCTGGTCCTTGAGGGCCTGCACGAGCACCCATCCGAAGAACACGCCGACCAGCAGTCCCAGGAAGGTCCCGAACAAGGCGATGATGACCGCTTCCCACCGGACCGTCGATCGCACCTGGGCGCGGGTCATCCCCACCGCCCGCAACAGGCCGATCTCATGGGTCCGCTCCAGGATCGACAGCGCCAGGGTGTTGCCGATGCCGAACACGGCGATGATGATCGCCATCAGCAACAGCGCGTAGATCAGGTTGAGGACCTGCTGGATCTGCTTGGCCTGCGCCGCCTTGAACTGGGCCCGATCCTGCAGTTTGCCGTTCGGGAACTGCTTGAGCACGCCCTCGATGCCGGGCCGGACCGATGCGGCCTGTCCCGGCTCGGCCTTGACCATCACGATCGCGTCGGACTGGTCGGTGAAGTTGCGCTCGTAGTTGGCCAGCGAGATCACGTGCGAGCCGGCCAGGGCCTGTTGGTCGTAGATGGCCCGCACGGTCAACATCGACGGACCGGTCTTGGCGTACTGCACCGGCACCTTCGACCCGATCGTCCAGCCCTTGTCCTTGGCCACCTGCTTGTAGACGGCGAGGCCGTCGGGCCCGAGGTCGCGCATGCTCCCCTGGATCACGCCCACGTCGAAGAGCCCGCCGACGACCGCCGGGTCGACGGCCACGACCTGTTCGACCGTGCCCGCGAACTTCATCGAGCCGAGCCGCAGACCCGACGCCACGGCCACGCCAGGGACCTGGCCGATCTGGGCCGCGGCGCTGGGTGGGAGGGTCGAGCCGGGCCCGGACGTGTTGACGATGTAGTCCGCCTTCATCTCCGAGTCGACGACGTGGTTGATCGACGCGGTGGCCGACGCCGCGAAGATGGTCACGAAGCCGACCAGGCCGACGCCGATCATCAACGCCGCCGCCGTCGACGACGTGCGCTTGGGGTTGCGCATGGCGTTCTGGCGGGCCAGCCGCCCGGTGGCCCCCTTGATGGCGGGTAGCGGCGCGCCGATCAGCCACGCCGCCGGCCGGGCGAACAGCGGCCCCAGGATGGCCACGCCCAGGAAGATGACGAACGACCCGACGGCCACCTGCAACCCCGCGTTGCTCCCGCCGCCGAACAGGCCGCTCAGCAGGCTCACCACCCCGAGCAGCACGACGATGCCACCGCCGACGATGCGGGCCACGCTCGGCCGGGTGCGCTCGACGGCCACCGACCGCATCGCCGCGATCGGCGGCACCCGCGAGGCCTTCACCGCCGGGATGATGGAGGCCACCACGGTGACCACGATGCCGACCAGGAGACTGACGATGATCGTGCCCGGCTTGACGACGGTGCCGCCGGCGGGGATGTCGATGCCCAGCGCGGCGAGCAGCGCCTTGAGCCCCGAGGCCAACCCGATGCCCGCCAGCAACCCGATGCCCGACGCGACCACCCCTACGGTGAGCGCCTCGAGGAAGACGCTGACCGTGATCTGCCTCCGGCTGGCCCCGACCGCCCGCAACAGGGCGTTCTCGCGCAGTCGTTGCGCGACGGTGATGGAGAAGGTGTTGTAGATCACGAACGAGCCCACGACCAGAGCGACGATGGCGAACACCAGCAGGAACTGGCTGAAGAAGCTGAAGTTCCGTTGGAAGCTGTCCTGTCCCTCCTGCACCACCGTCGCGCCGCTGACCACCTCGACCTTCGGAACTCCCACGAGTGCCGCACGGATCCGTCTGACGACCACGGCCTGTGAGACGCCCGGGTCAGCCGAGACCTGGATGGCGTCGATCTTGCCGGGCTGGGCCAGCAGCTTCTCGGCCACGGGCTCGGTGAAGAAGACCAGCGACGCGCCGGCCGGGCTGTCGGCCGAGCCGAACGTGCCGATGCCCGCCAGGGTGTAGAGCGCGCTCGGTGCCGCTTCCCGACACGGCGATGACCCGCACCTGGTCGCCGATCGTGTAGCCGGTCACGTCAGCCGAGTGCTTGTCGATGACGATCTGGTCGGGGGCGCTCGGGGGGTGGCCGGCCACGATGCGCATCGGGTTGAGCTGGGGACTCGAGTTCCAGGCGAAGGCCAGCGGCGGGGCCTGGCCGTTGGTGTTGAGCCCCTTGCCCTGCTTGTCGACGATGATGGCGAACCCCGACACGCTGGCCACCGCGTCCTTGACGCCCGGCACCTGCTGGACCGTGTCGACCAGGCTGGCGTCGATGCGGTTGCGCTGCTGGTTGCCCTGCGTGTCCTTGAACTGGGAGACGCCGCGCACCTGAGCGGCCAAGCCGGCGTTGACGTTGACCACCAGGTTGTTGAAGGTGCGGGTGATCGTGTCGGACAGCACCAGGGTGCCGGCCATGAAGGCCACGCCGAGCACGATGGCGACCGACGTCAGCAGTACCCGCCACTTCTTGGCCGCGAGCGCCTTGAAGGTGACCTTCCACACGTCGGGGCTCCCCTCCCTGGCGAATCGGTCACAGGGCTTCGAGACCCGCCACGCTAGCCGCGTCGTGCGGATGGGCCACCTCCGGGCACTTCGGCCCTGTTGTGGCCTGTGGGGTGGGGTGGATGATGAGCGGGACGAGTTCCTCGACGTCGAGCTGGGAGGCCGCCGTGTCCATGTCGACCGATGTCGCTCCGCCTCCGGAGCCTCCGCTTGCCCACCACAAGGTTCCGCTCGGTTCGATCGTGCTGATCGTCGTCGGCGCGCTGATCTGCCTGATCAGCGCGGCGGTGGTCGTCGGAGGTGGTGCGCTGGTCTGGGCATACAGCACCCAGCGCGACAGCCAGGGGTTCTTCACCACCGCGACGGAGCGGTTCGAGACCACGAGCCCGGCCATCACCTCGGAGCGGATCGATCTCGGGACCCATCCCGGCAGCGTGGGCACCTCCCAGGACCTGGGCGGGAGGATCACGGTACGCCTGCGTGCCCAGTCGACGACCGGCCGTGCCGTCTTCGTCGGCATCGCCCGGCAGCAGGACGTCGATCACTACCTGGCCGGTGTCGCCCATGCCGAGCTGCAGCACGTCCGCGTCGCTCCCTTCTCGGCGTCGTATCAGTACGTCGACGGTGCCGATCACGCCGCACCGCCGGTGACGAGTCGGATCTGGGTCGCGTCGGCCCAGGGTGTCGGAGCCCAGAGCCTGCAGTGGAAGCTGAGGTCGGGGAGTTGGGCGGTCGTGGTGATGAACGCGAGCGGCGCACCCGGGGTGAGCGTCGATGCCTCGGTGGCCGCTACGGCACCCTGGGTGCTGGGGCTGGGCATCGGTCTCCTCGCCGGTGGCGGAGTGGTGCTGATCATCGGCGTGGCCATGCTCGTGATCGGTGTCGTCGCGCTCGCCCGGGGTACCGAGATCGACCTGACCGGTCGCCCCACCCATCCCGGTCAACCGATCCGCCTCGAGGGCCGCCTCGACGAGCCGCTCAACCGGTGGCTCTGGTTGGTGAAATGGGTGTTGCTCATCCCGCACTTCATCGTGCTCGCCGTGCTGTGGATCGCGTTCTTCGTCGTGACGATCGCCGCGTTCTTCTCCATCCTGTTCACCGAGCGCTACCCTCGCTCGCTCTTCGAGTTCAATGCCGGCGTCCTGCGTTGGACGTGGCGGGTCACCTTCTACGGGTACAGCGCGCTCGGCACAGACGCCTACCCGCCATTCAGCCTCGGTCACCACCCCGACTACCCGGCCACCTTCGAGATCGAGTACCCCGAGCGGCTCTCCCGCGGTCTGGTGCTCATCAAGTGGTGGTTGTTGGCCATCCCCCAGTACCTGGTGCTGGCCATCCTGGGCGGCGGGCTCGCGCTCGGTTCCGGTGCCGGCTGGGCGGCGGCCGGTGTGCCCTTCGGTGGCCTGATCGGCCTGCTCGTGCTCATCGCCGCCGTCACCCTGTTGTTCACCGGTCGCTACCCGCGGGGCGTGTTCGACTTCGTGATGGGCCTCGATCGCTGGATCTACCGGGTTCTCCCGTACGTGGCGCTCATGCGCGACGAGTACCCGCCGTTCCGTCTCGACCAGGGACCGCAGGACACGGCGCCCCCCGAGCAGCCGCCTCCGACGCCGACCGACTCGGACGCCGCATCCCCGCCGCCCGATCGGGTTCCCGTCTGAGCACCTTGTCCCCGGCTCAGCGGAACGTGGGTGGTCGCCCCTCGATGAAGGCGGCGACCGCCTCGGCGTGCTCGGGGGTCTTGTAGCCCTGGACCACGCGGGTGATCTCCCGCCGCTGCACGGCCCCGGCGTCGGTCTCGCTGGCGTTCTGGCTGAGCAGTTCCTTGATCCAGCGCAGCGCCTGGGGCGGGTTCTCGGCATACGAGCGGGCGCGGGCGACGGCCACGTCGACGATGTCGTCGCCCGTGGCGAGCTCGTCGGCCAGACCCAGCGCCACCGCCTCGTCGCCCAGCACCGTGCGACCCGACAGCATCAGGTCCGACGCCGCCCCCCAGCCGCAACGCAACGGCAGGTACATCGTGCTGGCCAGCTCAGGCACCAGGCCGAGCTTCACGAACCGGATGCTGAGCTTGGCCCCCTCGGCCACCACGATGCGGTCGAAGGGCAGGATCATGGTCAGACCCACACCGATGCAGGCCCCGTTGACCGCGGCCACGATCGGCTTCGACGAGCGCACCAACTCGACCCACTCGCGAGCCCGCCCCGGTTCGGCCGCCGTGCCGTCCCCCTTGATCTGGGCGTCGAACACCGCGCTCATGTCCGCCCCGGCGCAGAAGACCGCGCCCGGCGCCGGTGACCACGATCGCCCCCACTCGCTCGTCGGCGTTGGCCGATTCGATGGCGTCGCTCAGCTCGGCGCCCATCCGGGGCGTCCAGGCGTTGAGCTTCTCGGGACGGTTCAGGGTGAGCAGCGCGACCCCGTCGAGGTGCTCGCTGACGATCTGCTCGACGGCCACGGACGAACCCTAGCGAGCCTCGTCGCAGGACCTCGGGCTGGGGGAGCCCAGGTTCGGCCCACCGGAGACGCCGCCGTTGGCCGGTCGCGGCAACCGCCCGCCCCGTCCTGGCTGGTCCGCCCGCCGATCGCCGCCTGGACGCACTCGGCTCCGTGGATGCCGGCGAGCGGGTTCGCTCAGGGCGCTGAGCCTGTGCACGGCGCCAGGACACCGATGGTGGGCACGGTGAGGTCCGGGGTCGGTGGCGGTGGCAGACCCGGGGTCTCGACGGCCGCGGCGATGACCATGACCATGATGTTGTGGGGGATCTCGGGGGCCTGGCAGATGCCGGCCGGTTGGCGCAGCGCGATGTTGTGGCTCATGACCGTGTCCAGCTGGCCGTTCACCCACCGGTAGGGGCTGGGGTTGCCCACGATCCGGCTCTGGTTGCCCGTCACCACCGTTCCCGTCACCGGGTGGTCGAGCACCGTGGTGCGCAGCCGGGTGCCGACGATGACCGCGTAGTCACCGGCGTCGGAGCCCCGGAACACGTTGTCGGCCACGGTGGTCCGGTCGTCCTCCACGTGCACCCCGTAGGTGACGTCGGTGAAGGTGTTGTGGCGCACCGTGTTGTCGGTGGCCTCGTCGAGCACGACACGTTGCAGCGGCGCCTCGAAGTACGCCGGCGAGCTGCACTCCATGGGCAGGGTGTTCTCACCCATCCGGGAACCCACCCACACCCCGTTGAGGCCGCCGGTGAAGCGGTTTCCCTGGATCAGGTTGCCGTCGCTGCCGTAGCGCCGGGGCGAGCGAACTGGCCGCGTGGGTGATGTAGTACTCGCCGCAGTTCTTGTACAGGAAGATCGACCCGGCCGAGTTGTGCCAGAACTCGTTGTCCAGGATGCGGTTGAACCGCGAACCGTCGAGCGACAGGCCCTCGCGCCCCGGGCCCCAGTAGCGCACGTGAATCCCCTCGAACACGGCATCGCTGCCCTCGGGCCCGTTCTCCACGAAGCCGTTGTCGTGGATGCGGTTGTCCTGCACCACGTTGTTCTCGGAGCCCGTGTCCAGGTAGACCCCGCTGCTGCCGTTGGCGGCGATGTCGTTGTCGGCGATCGTCACGCCGGCCACGTAGCCGTCCACGTAGAGGCCCACGCCCTCGTTGTCGGTGATGTGGCTGTCGGTCACCGAGATGTCCGAGAAGCCGTCCACGTACTCCACGCCCGCAGCCAGGGTGGTGAAGCCGAGGCGGGTGACGTGGATGCCGTTGAGGAAGTGCTCGACGCGGCAGTTGCGGATGTGCACGTCGTGGAGGGGATCGGTGTCGGGTGCCTGCACGTCGATGCCGTGCCCGTCGCCGTTGCCCCGGATGGTCGCCCCCTGACAGTCCAGGGTGACGTCGGAAGCGGTGATGGTCACCCCGGCCGTGTAGGTGCAGTCGCGGGCCAGGCGGGCACTGTGGGTCAGCACCACGCGTGCCGCGGCCTGCGAGCACCCGATTAGGGGGGACCGTTCCGGGTTCGCTCGAGGGGCCGTGCCGGGCGCCACAGGTTGGGCACCAACGCCTTGGGCGGCCCGAGGCAGGGCCGTGACCGGTTGGGTCGCGGCCAGGATGGCGGTGACCGTCACGGCCACCGCGCGACCAGCCGCCCGCTGACAGGGTCGAGCGGTGGAGGCCGTGCCTGCCAGATCCTCTCAGCACCCGTCGCTGCCCGCCGCCGGGACGGTGTCGGCCGGGCCGGACTGCTCGGCGCGGGCGAGCAGCCTGGCCGTGCTCGCGTCGAAGTGGGCCGTGTACGACGTGTCTGGCGAGCATCCGCCCTGGTGCAGACCACCGATGACCCCGTAGAGCCGGCCGCGATGGGTCCTGGTGCTGAAGTCCATCAGCCACGGACTCCCGCTCGTCCCGCCGACGAACCCGCCGCAGTCGAAGCCGGCATAGTCCAGGTGCGCATACGTGATCGTCGCGCACATGAGCGCTCGACCGCCGACGCGACCCGGGTAGGCGACCACCGTCACGGGCGTCGTGAGGCTCTGATCGATCGCCAGCTGGTCCGAGCCCACCACCTGCTCGACCTCCACGGATCGCCCCTTGCGTGTCTGGGGTGACACGCGCAGGAACGCGTAGTCGGCCCTCGGATCGCGAGCGTCGAGCCAACGCGGGGTCCACGTAGGTGGCCTCGACCGGCCACATGCCGTACGGCGCGATCCCGTCGTGGTACCCGGGCACGAACAGCAGGCCGGGACCGGTCCCGGCCAGGCAGTGCGCGGCGGTGGCGATGATGTCGCCGGCCCGGCTGTGCACGACGCTGGCCGTGCAGAAGTGGAGCCCCTGGTCCGACGCGCCGGCGAAGAGCGCGCCGACCTGTGACAGCCCGTCGAAGCTCACCGCAGTCGATTGCCGGGGGATCGACGAGGCGCGGGAAGCCGCGCCGGTGGTGGGAACGACGGGTGGACGACGGGTGGACGACGTGCAGCCCGCCACCACCAGCAGCACCACGGCCGCGCCGACCGACAGGATTGCCCGCCAACGTGCCGGGATCGCCAACTCACCTGCGCCGTTCGGGAGCCACCGGCGCACCCTAGCCAGCCCCGGCCCCGTTGGCCGGGGCCGGCGGCCTCAGCCCTGGTTCGGGTAGGAGGCGGGGATCGGTCCCGCCGGCGGCGGGCGGTGGAGTGAGAGGTGGAGGTTGCCGATCAGATCGAAGGTGTTCGGGAACGTCACCTCACCCCCCTCGCACGGGTCCCCACTGAGGCTCACGGCGCGATGGGGCATGGCGAAGCCTTGCACCTCGCCCCCCTCGTAGGCCAGGTGCACGATGTCGTGCAGCACCGTCAACTCGTCGTCGGTCAAGGTGTCGGCGAAGGCGGCGATCTTTCGATCCAGCGTGATGGTCGGGTCGGATTCGTCGGCCATGACGGCTAGCCCCTCCCCGTGGTGGTCACGTCGTCCGTGATGACCTTCAGGTACTCGAGCGGGTCGTGGTCGTTCGTCTCGTCAGATCCCATGGTCGTGGCTCCCCAGCTGTCGGTGGTTGGATCGTGTGACGGTTCGGCGACCCGGCGGTTACGGAGCCTCGGTCGCCCGGTCGTCGCCCGGTGATCGGTGATCGGTGAGCCGCGCCGTGGCGTCCGCCAGGGAGTCGTCCAACTCGTCGGAGTCGGTCAGATCGATCAGGGCTTCGTTGTCCGTCGTCGCCTCGGGGGGAGATTCGTCGTCCGCGTCGAGCTCCTGCAGCTTGGTATGTTCCTCCTCGAGTTGGGACAACGAACGCCGCATCTCGGTGAGCTTCGAGAGGCTCTGGGTGGCCTGCTCGATTCGATCACCCAGCTCCTCTTCGGCCGCGCCCAGCATCCGGCGCGACTTGGCGATCATCGTTGTCGCCTCGTCGCGAGCTCGGGTGGCCTCGGCGATGAGCTCGTCGTGCTCGACTCGGCGGGCCTCCGCGTAGGCGTCCGCCTCACCGCGAATCCCTCGAGCTCGCTCCCTCGCCTCCTCGAGCAGTCCGGTCGCCTCCTCGATCATCGCTCTGGCCTGCTCGGCGGCGTCGTCGTGGGTGGCGGCCACCTTGGTCTGCGCCTCGACGACCAGCGTCGCCGCCTCTTCGGTGGCCGCCGCGATCCGCGCCGCCGCGTCCCGCTCAGCTTCGGCCGTCACGCGCCGGGCCGCCTCGCCTGCGGACCGCATCAGGGAGGCGATCTCCTCGCCCATGGACGCGAAGGGATCCTGATCGTCCTCTGGGCTCGGCTCACCGGCCTGGGCCGGAGACGCATCCGGAGGTCGCTGCTCGTCCTTGCCACGGTGTTTGCGGATGCGCGACTTTAACACATCGGGCGCCCGTCTGCCCGGACAACCGCAGGTCGCCGTGGGCGGGGCCTCGACCGACCCACACGCGAAGTCGGCTACGGGGTGACTTTGTGCTCTGGGACACCCTCCGTTCGTCGTCCTACGGTGACCATGAGTCAGACGAGTGGTCGTGGTCGGGGAGCGCCATGACGACGTGCGCGTCCGATGGAGGACCACCCCCAGCCAGGGCAAGCAAGCCGAGGAATCGCCGTGAGAACCGATGAGGACACCAGAGCCGGGGCGGGGCACGACCGGGGTGCCCATCACCCGTCACTGCTCGGTAGCGCCTTCGACGTGTTCCGGATGCGTCAGTACTTCAGCATGGCCACCCGGGCAGGGCAGTGGGCGGCTGGCCTGCCGCGAAGACGCCGGCTTCCTCGACGACGCCCGGCGGGCCCTCGTCAGGCTCCCCACCGATCGGCGGACGCCCGATCGTCGCCCCTTCCCCAGATTCGACCGGTTCTCGCCTTCGGTGATGTCGGGGACAGCGCGTCGGTCTCGTCGCCACCGGCGGGAGTGGCGCCCTGGCCTCGGTGGTCGGGGTGGCCCGGGCGCTCGAGGAGGCCGGCATCCGCCCGGCGGTGCGTCGATGGGTTCTGGTTCGGCCCTGTTGGCTTCCCTGGGGGCCGGCCTGCCCGCCGACGAGGTAGCCGCGTTCACCATCGGGCTCGGCCCCGACGACTACCTGGACATCGACTGGCCCCGGCTTGCCCGCCTGGTGCCGACCCTGGGTCGCGGCTTCGCCGGCATCCTCAAGGGCGACGCCATCGAGGCGTCTACGGCGCCTGGTAGGTGACATGACCCTCGCCGAGATGCCGATCCCCACCTACGCTCCGATCTGGAACATCGAGGAGAACCGCGTGAGTACCTCGGCCCCCGCACCCATCCCGATCTGCCCGTGGCCCGGGCGGTCCGCATGGCCGTCGCCTTGCCGCTGTTCATCGCCCCCGTCGCGCTCGACGACAGCCACTGGTGCGACGGGGGGATCGTCGACATCTTCCCCGTGCACCCGGTGCTCGAGATAGAGGATCCTTGCGAGTCCGTGGTGGCCGTGAACGGCTTCTACCCTCCGGGCTTCGTGGGTGAGGACGCGACCGGTTGGGAGGACCGCGCCGGCAGCATCTTCTACGTGGCCAGCCAGATCCGCACCTCCCAGCAGGTGGAGCTGGCCCGCGAGAACCTGGCCAGGCTCAGAGCCGCGGTCGAGGTGACCATGCTCGAACCTGTGCCCTACGAGAAGGTGCAGGGCATCGGCTTCTACCGCCACTTCCTCGGCACCCGGGACTGGCCCGACTTCATTCGGAACGGCCGCCGAGACGCTCGCCGCGCCCTTGCCGGGCTCGACGCGACGCCTGGGTGACTCGGTCGGCGTCCCGGTCCCCGCGGGGTCGGTGGCGCGCGTCCCGGCCACCGCGGCACGGTCAGTCCGGCGCGCCTAACCTCGATCCCAACGGCTCCCGACGCCAGGGGCCTCGGCAGGGGAGCAGGCCTATGGCTGCCATCCGGTTCGCGCTCGTGGTCGCCGCGGTGACCGCTCTGACCGTGTCGGCCGTGGCCGTCGCGCCGGCCGGGGCCTGGGATCATCCTGGGCCGCCGTCGAGGCCGGGGCCGGGAGCCGTGTTCCAGGTGGGTGCTGGCGCGGTCGACGTCACCCCACCGCTGGCCAGCTCGGGTGCGCCCGATCCGGCCGCGGCCTGCGCCACGCCCGCCCAGCTGGCCCAGTACGACGGGCCCCACCTGCTGTCGTTGGAAGAGCCCTACATGGACACCAACCACAACGGCATCTGGGACAGCGGTGAGCCCTTCATCGACTGCCCGACCCCGCTGGTGGGCGGCGGCACCGCGGCCCCCGACCAACGCTGGGACGGGATCATGCTGGGCGGCGGAGACGGCGGGCCACGCCAGCCCACCGCGGTGCTCGACCAGATCTGGGCGCGCACCATCGTCGTCCGCAGCGGGCGCAACACGGTGTCGCTCACCAGCGTCGACAACGAAGGAGTGTTCGCCGAGATCTGGGACCAGGTGCGAGCCAAGGTCCGCGCCGACGGCGTGCGCCATCTCACGATGCTGTTCAGCTCGACTCACGACGAGTCGGCACCCGACACCATCGGCATCACCGGCCCCAATCAGTTCACGTCGGGTGTCGATCCCTTCTACGTGCAGTTCCTCGTGGCCGGCGCCGCCCGCAGCATCGAGCAGGCCGCATCGCGGCTCCAGCCCGCCCGCCTGCGCTACGGCATGGTCGAGCCCGACAACCTGGTGACCTGCTGGTCGTCCTATCCCTTCGTGGCCGACGGCGAGATCGGGGCCCTCCAGGCCCGGTCGGTCCGCAACGGCCGGGTCATCTTCACCATGGCCAACTACGGCATCCACGCCGAGGAGCTCGGGTTCTCCTCCACCTCGCAGGACGCGCTGCACCTCTCCTCGGACTGGCACCACTTCGCCCGCTCCGCCCTCGAGGCCCACTACGGCGGCATGGCCATCACCGTGGCCGGCGCGGTGGGCTCGGTGGAGATGCCCCAGGTGTATCCCGCGGCTCGCGACCTGACGCCCGTCGGCGTCTACAGCTCGGTCGGCAACGGGGGCTGTCGCACCATCTTCCCCACCGATTCGACCAGGGCTCCCTACGGCTACGGCCAGTCCACCCGAGCCCGGGGCGAGCAGGTCGCCCGCTGGACCGAGACGGCTCTCAACCGGGGAGCTGACTCGCAGTCCGGCGGGATCGACGTGGCCACCAAGCGGTTCTTCGTGCCGCTCGACAACGCCCTGTTCGGTCTGGGATCGCAGATCGGCGTCATCGCCGGGAAGACGGCCTACCTCGACGGCCAGGTGGTGCCGCGAGGCCCGACCGGAGCAGAGATCGGCCCCCCGGGCAACGAGTTCCAGAGCGAGGTGTTCTGGCTGCGCATCGGCGACGGCGGGTTCGCCAGCGCGCCCGGCGAGTTGTTCCCATACACCTACATCCGGTCGTTCGCCGGTCCGGCCGACGAGGCCACACCGGACCCGTCGTGGTCGCCTCCGCCCTGGATCATGGCCCGCATGAACACGCGTTGGCGCTTCGTCGTGGGTCAGGGTGACGACATGATCGGCTACATCTTCCCCCGGACCAACGCCGTGGGGATCCCCACTCTCGCCGATCTGGATCCGCCCGACGTCGATCGCTTCGGCTGCGGCCACTCCGACGACGGCGAGGCGGCCGCGGCCGGCGCCGGGGACCTGGTGGCCGACCAGTTGGCGTCGATCATGCCGGTCGGTCACGATCAGGTGGTGACCGGGCGCTATGTCTGGAGCGACGGCACCCTTCACCGCAGCCCGATCGGTGAGGGTGGGCAGGCCTGCACTGGTTCGGCCAACACCTTCGTGCCGGCACCCGGCGGCGGGGCTCGGGCCGTGGTCATCGGCTCGGTCACCTGGCGGGTCGACGGTCGGAACCTGCGCTGGATGGACGCCACCGGGCAACCCCAGGCCCGGCCTGACACCCAGACCCGAGGGGTGATCGACCGGTTCGGCCACCGCCTGTGGCTCGACGTGTTCGCCGACCGGACCGGAGCTCCCGCCGAACCGGTCAGACGCTCGGTCGGCTGACCACGCCGCGTCGAGGCAGCCCCGTTGCCCGCAGCCCGGTCAGCCGGGCCCGGGTCGTTTCTGCCTTTTCTCCCGCTTGGCTTCGCCCGTCTCCTTCAGCGTCTTGCCCGCGGTCTTGCCTGCGGGTCTCTGTGGCGACTTGTCGGGCATGTGGGTCCCCTTCGTCGGGATGGTTCGCCGGGTCAACCGGTGGTGAGCGCCTCGAGCAGTCCGGGCAGGGCCACGGTGGCGATGCCGATGGCGGAGTCGCCGATCCCGTAGGGAACGACGAGGGTGCCCGCGTGTACGCAGCGCGCCGCACGAGTAGACGACGTTGGGCACATAGCCGTTCTGCTCGTCGGGCGCGGGGCTGATCAGCGGCTCACGTAGTTGACCGATGACACGGTCGGGCTCGTCCAGGTCGAGGAGCAAGGCGCCGATGCGGTAGGTCCGCATCGGGCCGACGCCGTGGGTCAGCACCAACCAGCCAGCTTCGGTCTCGATCGGTGACCCGCAGTTGCCGAGCTGGAGAATCTCCCACGCCCGGGTCGGCACCTGGAAGTGAACGGCGCGCTCCCACACCCGAGGGTTGGTCGAGAAGGCGACCGCATTCGTCTCGCGGTCGGACCGGGACAGCGCGACATAGCGTCCACCGATCCGACGTGGGAAGAGGGCCAGCCCCTTGTTGGCCGCGGCCGGACCGACCATGGGCGACGAGGTGAACTCGAGGAAATCGGCGGTCTCCAGCAGCTGCTGACTGATGTGAGCACCGTCGTAGGCCGTGTATGTGGCGTAGTAGCGGGTGGCGCCGTCGTCGTCGGTGAACCGCACGAAGCGGGCGTCCTCCATGCCGTTGCGCTCCGCATCCATGGATGGCCACAGGATGCGTTCGGGCAAGTGCGTCCGGTCCGAGAAGTGGACCGCGTAGGTCCGCAACGCGATCCGACGCATGAGCTCGATGGTCTGGCCGCCGTGTGTGCGGGTGGCCAGCTGCCGCTGGAGCCGTGCCAGCTGCCACTCGAGATCGGCCGAGGTGAACCGCTCCCCGAGCGCGTCCAGGATGTATTCGGCGTTCTCACCCACGCCGTCGAGCCGGCGCACCTCGCCTCGGAAGACCTCCCGGTCGAACTGCGCGGGACCGTTGCGCCCGGTCGTGGCCAGCGACGGCTGAGGGTCGAAGTTGATGTTGCCGACCCGATCGACGTGGCCGACCCGGAAGCCCGTCGACGAGCGGTGTCCCTCTCCGATCCCCCGGACGCTCATCACGAACCGGAGAGCTCCCGCTGGCACCCCGCTCTGGTCGGGATGGGCGACGATGCTCGGATTGCACAGGGCCGCACCCTCGATGGCGTACTCACTGGTGAACGTGGCACCGATCAGGAGCTGCCGCGTGTCCGACAGCTCCTGTCGCGGATCGAGACGATCGGCCAACTCGGCCGCGTGCCGCCGGAACGTGCCCCGGAGGTCGCGGTGTCGGCCCTCGAAACGAGCCATCAGGTCGTCTAGGGACTGCTGCGCCTCGTCCTCGTCCAGGGCCAGGAGGCGGGCCACGACCTGGGCGGCCCGCGACTCCTGATGCTCGAAGCCCTCCTGTCCGGGCACGAACAGGCGCGTGATCACCCGTGACGGGTCGGCGCTCAGCCGGTGGGAGCTCCGCACCACCAGGTCGGACGTCAGCGGGCTCAACGCCGTGCCGGCAGTAAGGCCCGGGCGCGCTGCAGGGTGGCGAGGAGGGCCAGGGTGGATTCGGTGCCCTGGTTGAGGTTCACGCCGGTGGACATCAGGCCGTCGAACCCGCCGCCGGTGGCGGGTTCCCACATGAGGTGCTGTCCGTCGTTGTCACCCGCGAACCAGGCTGCGGCCGTGGCGATGGCCTCGGTCCAGCGGGGGTCATCGTCGACCGTCGCGGCTCGGGCACAGGCATCGGCCAGTGCGGCGACCTCGATGGGCTGCTGGTCGAAGGCCGGGCGCGGATCGCCCAGCGTGGCCCCGGCGGCTGGGGTCATCGAGAGATGGCCGTCGGTGCGCTCGTGCTCGAGCAGCCAGCCCAGCAGATCGAGACCGTGCCGCACCAGGTCGGGTCGGTCCAGGGCGATTCCGGCCGCGATCCTCGCGTCGGGGAGCACGGCGTTGGCGTAGGCGAGGCGTGCTTCGGGCCACGGCCAGGCGGCATCGTCGCGGGGAAGGGCCATCTGGTCGGCGGCATCGGCGAGCAGATGGAGCGCCAGACGGTGACCGGGCATGGCCCGCACCAGCTCCGCGGCACCCAACACCGCGAACGCGCTCGCCCGGGGCCAGGGCGAGCGCTGGCGGGCCGCTCGTTCGAACTGCGCGGTGGCCGCATTGACGCACCCAGTCGCTGTCGCTCCACGACGCGGCCGTGCCCAGTCCCCAGAGGCTGCGACCCCAGCAGTCCTCCACCGTCGGTCGGTCCAGCCACCGACCGCGCCGGCTCATCCGGTTGCGGTAGCTGCCGTCGGTGGCCTGTGCATCGCTCAGGAACCGCAGGCTGAGCTCCACCAGGCCACGCACCGCCGGCGTCGGGTTCGGTTCACGGGTGGCCACGAGCAGGACGCGGGCCATGTCGTCGGTGCAGTACCCGTGCTCGAACCGAGGCTCGGCGAACACGGCATGCTCGAACACCCCGCGATGGTCCGACATGCGCACGAGGTGGTCGAACACCGGGGCCGGGGTGTTCGTCATACGAAGGCAGGTCGCTCGTCCACGAGACGATCCGCCAGGCCCAGGTAGGCACCGGCGACGACCGGCCAACCCATGCTCGGCGCCAATCGGGCGGCTTCGGCGGCCATGTCGGCCGCCAGGTCGTCCTCGGTGAGCACGCGGTGCAGCGCCATGGCCAACGCGTCGGGATCGTCGTGGTCGACGACCAGGCCGGCGCCGCTGGCCAGCAACTCGACGGCATGGGGGAACGCCGTGGCGACGACAGGCCTGCCCGCGGCCACGGCGTCCACGAGGACCCCGGAGGTCACCTGGTCGGTCGAGTCATAGGGCAGTACGACGACGGCCGACGACTGCACCAGCGCGGTCAACGCCGCCACGTCCCGGTAGCCGTCGTCGAAGGAGACCGAGCCGGCCACGCCGTTGTGCCAGGCCTGCTGGATGCGGGCGTTGCGGTAGGCCTCCCCGTCGGCCGCGAGCACCTTGGGGTGCGTTCGGCCGGCCACCAGATAGCGGGGTCGTACGTGCAGGTCGCGCAACCGCCCCATGGCGTCGATGACCCGCTCGATGCCCTTGCCCGGGCCCAGCAGGCCCCAGGTCAACAACGTCGGTGGACTGGCCGGTCGTGACTGGGGTCGGGCGACCGCGCTTGCCGCCCCGTGCGGGATCATGGTCACCTTCGTCGGGTCGACGTCGAAGTTGTCGCACAGCCGATCCCGGGCGGCATGGGACATCACGACGACCTGGTCCGCCATCGCCGCCACCGCGACCAGGACGGACCGTTGATGAGGGGTCGGGTCGCTCAGGATGGTGTGGGCCACCACGATCGACGGAACCGTCAGCGCGGCGATGACACCGAGCACCTCGTCGCCGTCGGCGCCACCGTAGAGGCCGTATTCGTGCTGGATGACGGCCACGTCTCCGCGGTTGAGCAGCTCCGCGCAGGCGTCCGCCGAGCTCGGCGAGCCGCTGCGCAGCTCGCCGACGACGCGGTCGACGGCCGGCGAAGCGCCATCGGCCACGCGGACGACGTCGACCGTGGCGCCGTGAGCCGACAGCCCATCGGCCAGAGCGGCACTGAACGTCGCCAACCCACAGGGCGTCGGCGGGAAGGTGCTGAGGATCGTGAACCTGCACGCACGGCCATGGTCACGGAGGGAATCAGGGTTCGAAACAAGGTCGACGCGGAGGTGAACTCCTTCAGAGTCACTGGGGTCGAGGCGTCGAACCTGCACGGGGCGACAGCACGTCATGACGGCCGTCCTGCCCAAGCGAGGCGACTCTCCCAAGGGATTGGCCAGATCCACGGTATCTGGCCAGGCTTCGCCAACCGGTCGCCTGGACGAGAAACCTGAGATCGGCCCGCGGGGAAGTTGGGTCGCGCGATGACTTTGTCCTCTGGGGGCGCCCCCATCGACCGTTCTACGGTGACCATGAGTCAGACGAGGACCAGCCACTCACGGCTGGTCCTGGAGAGGGGCACGGGTGACATCGGTCGAGACTCACGACGCCCACCTGCGCCAGAGCGACGCGTTCGCCTGGAACATGGAGCGCGACCCACTGCTGCGCTCGACGATCGTGGCCGTGGCCACCTTCGATCGGGCGCCGGACTGGGAGCAGCTGGTCGATCGATTGGAGCGGGCCACCCGCCTGTCTCCCAACTTCCGCCGCCGGTTGGTGTCCTCGCCGCTGAAGCTGGCACCTCCCCGGTTCCTGGCCGACCCGGACTTCGAGCTGGGCTGGCATGTGCGACGCCTCAGCGCCCCCGCACCTCACACGGTCGACACCGTCCTCGAGTTCGCCCGCACCGCGGGCATGGCGGCCTTCGATCCGGCCCGACCGCTTTGGGAGTGCACGCTCATCGACGGGCTCGTCGACGGTCGGTCCGCACTGGTCATGAAGGTCCACCACTCCCTGACCGACGGCATCGGGGGCATCCAGATCGCCCAGCACATCGTGGACCTGCAGGCCGAGGCGGACGACTTCGGTCCCCTGCCGCCCCTGCCCCCGTCGCCCCGCGAAGGCCTGGTGGGGCCGGCCGCCCTGACCGGGGTGGTCGAGGCGCTGACCTGGGACCTCACCCACGTGGTCGGGGTCGGCCTGCGTCGACTGGTCGGTCTGCCCGGCGATGCGGTGCGGGCCGCCCTGCATCCCCGCGACGCGGTGGTCGGCCTGGTCGACGACGTGCGCTCGATCGCGGACTTCGTCCGCCCGGTCACCAACACCCGATCGCCGGTGATGACCCAGCGCCGCCTGTCGTGGCACTACCAGATCCTGGAGTGCTCGACGGCTGATCTCAAGGCGGCCGGTCACGCCGCAGGTGGCTCGCTCAACGACGCCTTCATCGCTGGGGTGACCGGGGGATTGCGTCGCTACCACGAGGAGTACGCCCGCCACGTCGATCGCCTTCGGCTGACCATGCCGATCAGCCTGCGCACCAGCGCCGACCCCGAGGGAGGCAACCGGGTCACCATCGTGCGCTTCGACGTCCCGGTTGGCATCGAGGACCCCGTGGAGCGGATGACCGAGATCGGGCGGGTCTGCGCCCGCCAGCGCCACGAGCCCGCCGTCGCCTACTCCGAGGCGATCGCCGGCGTGCTCAACCTGGCGCCCACCGCCGTGCTGGGCGGGATGCTCAAACACGTCGACTTCCTGGCCAGCAACGTGCCCGGGTTGGCCCAGACCGTCTGGTTGGCCGGCGCCCAGCTCCAGGGGTTCTACGCCTTCGGGCCCACTCTGGGGTCCTCGGCGAACGTCACGCTGATGTCCTACGGGGACACCTGCTGCGTCGGGGTGAACGTGGACACGGGTGCGGTTGCCGACCCCGATCTCTTCGGGGACTGCCTGGCGGACGGCTTCGAAGAGGTGCTCCGCGTCGGAGGGCACCACGACCGCGTCCGTGTCCTGGTCGACGGCGAGCTCGGCGACTTGATCGTCGACGACTGAGCGAGGTCGAGGGAGCAGAGGCTGGGGAGCACCGGTGAGGGCACCTGCACTCGACCACGTCGGCCGGCCACGGGACTCACGCAGGATCCGCGCGGGGCAGGTCGTGCAGCTCCGACGTCGCCGTCCGACCCATGAGCGTCCGGACCACCTCGTCGGCTGAGCGTTCTCCCGAGAGCACCGCCTGCACCTCAGAAGCGATCGGGAGCTCCACTCCGGCTCGACGGGCGAGCAGGAGCACGGCCGGCGCCGAGGTCACGCCCTCGGCCACCATCGTCATGCTGGCGAGGATCTCGGCCAGTGGTCGCCCCTGACCCAACTCGAACCCCACGCGATGGTTCCGACTCTGCTCGCTCCCGCAGGTCGCGGTCAGATCGCCGTTGCCGGCCAGACCCAGGAAGGTGAGCGGGTCTCCGCCGAGGGCGACGCCCAGGCGGGTCAACTCGGCGAGGCCGCGCGTGATGAGTGCCGCCCGGGTGTTCCAGCCGTATCCGAGCCCGTCGGCGATCCCGGCGGCGATGGCGATGACGTTCTTCACGGCACCACCGATCTCGCATCCCACCAGGTCGGTGCTGGTGTAGACGCGGAACCGGTCGCTCATGAGCTCGGCCTGGAGGCGGGTCGCCAGCCCGGCCTCGGGCATGGCCACCACCGTCGCCGCCGGTTGGCCGGCGGCGATCTCCTTGGCCAGGTTGGGGCCGGACATGACGCCTACACGCTCGGGGTGGCGACCGACCATCACCTCGGTGATCACCTGCGACGGACGCAGCAATGTGGCTTGTTCGATCCCCTTGGACAGGCTGAGGATGATCTGGCCGGGCCGAACCGAAGTGCGGAGTTGTTCCGCTACGCCTCGCAGGTGCTGGGTGGGGACCACCATCACGATCAGCTCGCGGTCCTCCACCGCTTCGACCAGCGAGGTCGAGGCCCGCAGCGAGGAATCGAGCCTGACACCGGGCAGGAAGTTCGGGTTGACGTGGTCGGACGACACCGACTCGGCCACCTCGGGCTCGCGGGCCCACAGGATGGTGTCGTGGCGCGGCGCCAGCATCGACGCGAACGTCGTACCCCATGAGCCGGACCCGACGACGCCGATCCTCATGACGGCCTCCTCGGTGTGCCGTGTGTCCACTCGATCCAACCGAGATCGACCTCGAGCGTCGTGAGCACCTCGGCCCACTGCTCGAGATGGCGGTCGCTGAGGAAGTGCTCGCAGCGCCCGATCCTGACCGTTGCGGCCCAGTCGATTCGCTTCCGCTGGATCGGCCAGAAGGCTGGCCAGCGTCTGGGCGAAGGCGGCCAGGTCGGTGGGATCGTCGAGGAGCCAGCCGGTCTCACCCGGGACGATCTGGTCGACGATGCCTCCCACCGCGCTGCCGATGACCGGTCGGGCCTTCCACATGGCTTCGGCCACGGTGAGGCCGAAGCCCTCGGCGAGGCTCTTCTGCACGACGACGGCCGCGTGTCGCTGGAGGAGGTTGACGATGGCCGCGGCCTCGTCGCCGTCGACCATCGGCACGCAGGCCAGGTGGATCCGTCGGCGGGCGACGGTCGGGAGCCTCTGCCACAGGGCGAGACAGCTGTCGAGCACCGCTGCAGCTTCGAGATCGTCGGCCACACCTTCGACGTCGGGACCAGCGAGCACCAGGTGGGCCGCGCCCATGTCGGAGAGGTGCTCGGCGAATCCGGCCATCACGCCGGCCATGTCCTTGAGGGCGTCCCAGCGCGATGCCTGCAGGACGACGGGGACCGCTGGGGGCGGTGGCGGTCCGGTGCCGAGCAGATCCACCTGCCGGCTGATGCGGCCCAACGAGCCGTCGCGTCGGCGGAACTGGGCCGACGTCCCGCCGTCACCGCCGGCGATGAGGCCGACGTGCTGGAGCGACTGGCGGATGTCGACCCCGACCATCGTCTGGTTCTTGGTCGAGAAGGGGTCGATCGAGGGTGGGATGACGAAGAGTCGGTCGTTCGTCATCCACATGGGCGCGAACTGCCGGCAGGAGAACACGTAGGCCGCCACGTCCGTCAGGTAGGGAGAGAGGAAGTTCCACGCCTGGAGGGAGTACTCGTTCTGGGCGTCCAGACCCACGTGACATCGCCAGATCACCAGGACTCCGGCCTCGAGCAGCGCCGGGGCCAGTCCGGCGGTCTGGGGATCGTGCAGCAGGACGACATCGCCGGGTTCGACGAGCTCGACCAGCTCGCGGGCGTCGGGCGTGAGCGTCTCTTCGTACCACGTGCGCTCGGACGGTCCGAGCGGACCGGAGTCGCCCGCGGTGCCGTAGAGATGGTTGTGGATGCGCTTCGTGATGGCGAAGAACTCGCGGTTGCCTTCGATGACGAGCCACCGGGTGTCGATGCCGAGTCCCGAGACGGTGGCCAGCAGCGTCTCGAGCAACTCGGCCACGCCGCCGCCGGTCACCGTCGAGTTGACGTTGAACACCGTGCGACCTGACAGCACCTGTCGCACCCTGGCGGCGGCCGCCTCGAAGCGGCCGGTGCGTTCCGGGCCGATGATGGCTTCGAGACCTGCCGGTTCCACCGGCCGGATTCGCACTTCCTGCAGTCCCATCGAACCCCTGGTGGGACACGCTAGCGGGTTCGGGAGGCCACGGGCTGCTCGCCATCTTCTCGCTCCGCGGGTTCGGGCGATCCATACTCGTAGGTCTTGTCGCGCGACTTGTTCGTCAGCCTCCCAGCGCTTCGGGTCGGCGCAGGATCTGACGCGGGCTCCGCGTGGTCCCGGGCCCTGGTGGCCGGTCATGGCTGAGTTGCGCCGAGACCCGCTCACCGGCCGCTGGGTGATCCTGTCCCCGGGGCGGCTCGATCGCCCCGGGGCGTCCGACCCGGGTCCCTCCATCACGTCCACCCCCTCCGACGAGGCCCCGGTCGCCGACTGTCCCTTCTGTCCCGGTCACGAGAGCCAGACGCCGCCCGAGGTGGCGCGTCGGGGAGCGGGTGACCCTGACGGTCCAGGCTGGCACGTGCGAGTGGTTCCCAACCGGTATCCCATCGTGGATGGTGCCACGGGCGAGGTCGTCACCGATGGAGACGACCTGCGCCAGCGACGGTCGGCCGGCGGGGTGCACGAGGTCGTGGTTCTCTCGCCCGCCCATCACCGCTCCCTGGCGCAGCTCACCGATGGTGAGGTGCTCGAGGTGCTGCTGGCGGTGCAGGATCGGGTCCGGGTCCACACCGCCGCCGGGCACCGGTATGTGCAGGCCATGGTCAACCACGGACCCGAGGCCGGCGCCTCGTTGGCGCACCCCCATGCCCAGCTCGTGGCCCTCGACGTCACGGCGCCCGCGGTCGACGAGGAGGTCGCCCACGTCGTGGAGGACGGCCGGTGTGTCATGTGCCGCGAGATTCGACTGCTCGAACACGACCTCCGGCGCGACGCCACCGACCGCGACGCCGTGCTGTGGTGCCCCTGGTGGTCGTCGACGGCCTACGAGCTGCTGCTCGCCCCCCGGGAACATGGCCGCCGCTTCGAGGACGCAGGGCCCGAGTTGGAGGCGCTGGCCGCCACCCTCCGCCGGGGACTGGCCCGTCTGGGCCAACGGCTCGAGGATCCGCCCTACAACCTGATGATCCACACGCTGCCCGCCGACCGACACGAGGACTACCACTGGCACATCCACATCCGCCCCCGATTGCGACGCGAGGCGGGATTCGAGATCGGGACGGGGATCCTGGTGAACAGCGTCGATCCCGATCGGGCCGCCGAGCGGCTTCGCTGAGGTCTGTCTCGGCGCCCGCCCGCTGCCCGAGGGCGGGTTCAGGCCGGGTCGGGCCAGTGGGCCAGGATCGCGTCGAGCACCTCCCCGCCCAGGGCCAGGTTGGCCAGATGAGCGCCGCCGGCCTGCACCTGGAGCTTGGCCCCGGGGACCAGGCCGGCGAGGTGTCGACCGTGGGCGACGGGAACGATGTAGTCCTTGTCGCCGTGCCAGAAGTACATCGGGACCGCCACATCGCGAACCGAGAATCCCCAGTCTCGGCCGAACAGCACCAGGTCGAGGATCGGAGCCCGGAGCTGGCGGCGCGACGCCCGGACGAGGTCGTCGGTGAACATCTCCTTCATGCCCGGCGAGGCGAACACCTCGCGGTCCCCAGCGGGGGACAGGCGGGCGTAGAGGTTTACCACCGACGAGGCGACCGGACCGACGATCCTCGCCGTCGTCCACAGGCCGAGGCTCAGGGGTTCGCGCAGAGTTCCCAACAGCGAGTTGAAGCGGGCGGTCGAGCACGACGGGCCCACCTTCGACCGCGTCACGGCCGCGGGTGGGGGCGACGCCGCCGATGACGGCGCCGGCCACCACTCGGGGCTGCAAGCGGTGGGCGCAGCCCAGCACGTAGGGCCCACCCCCCGAGAGCCCGACCAGGCCGAAGCGGTCGATGCCGAGCTGGTCCACGCACACCTCCACGTCGTCGGCCCAGTCGACGATCGACTGGTAGACATGGGCTGTGGACACGCCCACACCGGGACGCTCGAGGGCCACCAGGCGGACGCCGAGGTCCGCTGCGGCCTCCCGGGCTCCCGGGGGGACCTGTCGCCTGGCGCCCGGAGTCCCATGGAACCAGAGCACGGCCCGACCACCTGCCGGCCCGTACTCGGCGAACCCGATGCGGCGACCGTCGGGCAGGGTCACGGTTCCCTCGACCCTCGGGGCGCGCACACCGGACGGACCCCGCTCGCCGATCACCCACGGACCCCGGGGCAGCACGTCTGTCTCGTCGCCGTCCGCTCAGACCTCTCGCCCGGCATCGGGGGACCCCGTTCTGCTGTTGCGCCGGGAGGGCCTGGCCGTGGCTAGGCGGGTCTTGGCCAAGTCTCCCACGCCTCGGTCTCGAACGGTTTCCGAGGCAGCGACCTCATGTCCTGCGGCGACAGCTGCTGTGTCGAGGTGAATGTCGACACGGTAGCGGTTGGAGACCCTGGTCTCTGGCTGGGCTGCCTGGCGGACGGCTTCGAGGACGTGCTCCGAGTCGGAGGGAATCACGGCGAGGTCTGTGTCGGGGGCCATGAGCCGATCGACCCGGACTGAGAGCGTCGAGCACTCGGATGACCCCGATCACGAATGAGCTCACCAGACCTCGGCTGTGGCGCGGCGGGTACGCCCATCCCCCCGGGGTCCTCGGTCGAGCCTTCGAGGGGTTCCGCATACGTCACCTCCCCTGGGTCTGGGGATCAGCTGCTGACGGGCACGTGCCAGACGAGGTTCGATCCACCGCCGGCGAGCGGGGCGATGGAGAAGTTCCCGCCCAGGGCGCGGGCTCGGTGGGCCATGTTGGACAGGCCGTTGCCGCCGAGGACCTCGCCCGGAACGCCGTCGCCGTCGTCGGACACCGTCAGCACGACCTCGTCGGTGACGGTGACGGTCACTCGGACGTGGCTCGCGTGGGCGTGTTGGGCGACGTTGGAGAGGGCTTCGCGCAGCACGGGGACGACGTGCATGGCGACGGTGTCGTCGAGGGTGTCGATCGGTCCGTCGAACTGGAGTTGCGGCTCGAACCCGAGCGCGTCGGTGGTGTGGGTGACCACGTCGAGCAGCTGGCCGCGCAGACCATCGACCCGGACTCCGGTGGTCTGGAGGGAGAAGATCGCCGAGCGCAGGTTCTTGATGGTGATGTCGAGACCTTCGATGGTCGCCTCGATCCGAGCCCGGACGCGTTCGTCGGTGATCGAGCCCAGTGAAGCCTGGAGGTTGAGTCCTTCGGCGAAGAGCTGCTGGATCACGGTGTCGTGCAGATCCCGGGCGATGCGCTCGCGGTCGTTGGCCAGCGCGATCAGCTGACTCGCTTCGTGCAGCTCGTCCTGGCTGTGTTGCAGCTCGGTCTCGGCGGCCTGGCGGGCGGTGATGTCACGGGCCAGGGCGATCACCCAGCGTGTCCCGTCAGCGTCGGTCGGCGCGGTGCGCAACGACTTCTCCACCGGGACCTCGCGGCCGTCTCGGTGCAGCAGGAGCGTCTGGCGCACCATCGGGCCGTCCGCCAGCAGGGACGCGACGATGGCTCGGTATTCGGCCTCGGTGCTGTCGGGGTCCAGATGCAGCGGGGTCATGGACAACAGCTCGTCGCGGGGGTAGCCCACCATGCGGATGGCCCCGTCGTTGACGAACGAGTACCGAAGCGTGTCGGCGTCGAAGATGAACATGGCGTCGTCACTGGAGTCGAGGGTGTGGACCACCCGGCGCAGCTGCTCCTCGGCTGCCACCCGCTCGGAAATGTCGCGCACAGCGGCGACGGTGTACTGCTCAGTGCCGATCTGCAGCGGGCTGAGGCTGATCTCGACCGGGAACTCGGATCCGTCGCGGCGTCGAGCCCGCAGGGCGAGCCCGGCGCCCATCGCTCGTACCGTCGGTTCGGCCCGGTAGAAGGTTCGGTGCGCCCGGTGCGCCTGCCGCAGGGGCTCGGCCATCAGGCCCTCGACCCGCGTGCCCAGCAGCTCATCGAGCTCGAACCCGAACAGGGTTCCGACGTGGTCGTTGGCGGCCAGGATCTCGCCGGACCCGGCCACGATGACGGTCGCATCCGGCGCGGCATCCAGCAGCGACCACGCGAACTCCGCACTGGTCGACTCGAATACCGAACCGTGACCACCCATCTCACGCCTCCTGGACAAGCCTGGCGTCACGTGGGAAAAGTCCGGGGTCTGGGGGCCACCACCCGTGAGGAACACCACAATGCTACCCCACATGCGGGGCGTCCGCCCGAGAACAAGGGCACTCGGCCTCTATCCCGCGGCGACGAAGGCGGTGACCATCAGTTCCATGGCCCGGCCCCCCACTCCACCGCCATCTCCGGACCCGATCACGGTCTGTGTCGTCGAGGATCACGATCAGCTACGTGGCACGCTGGTACGCCTGCTGTCCGACCAGGGCTTCGACGTCCTCGCCGCGGTGGGCACCATCCGCGACGGGGAACGAGCGATCTCCTTGCAGCCGCCCGACGTCGCCGTGGTGGACCAGCAGCTCCCCGACGGACTCGGCATCGACCTGTGCCGGCGCCTCAGCTCGACGAACCCGGCGGTCATCTGCCTGCTCTACACCGCGGTCGCCACCGAACAGCTGGCCCGGGAAGCCCGCCGACGCGGGGGTCACCGAAGTGATCGTCAAGGGAATTCGTCCGGACGCCCTGCTGAGCGCCATCCGCAACCACGCCGGGGCGGTCTGCTGAGGGCCACCTCTGGGGCCGTGCGGCTCGACGGGTGGCTAGGAGCTCCCCTCGGTGTCGTCGGCTCCTGACCTGGCGTCGCGGCGCAGCTCGTCCACCGACAGCGTCCGGTCGATCACGCCCCCGGCGACCAGGGCCAGTCGCACCCGGTGGTCACGAGCGTGGCTTCGCAACATCTCGAACGCCGTGGACATGTCGACGTTCGCACGCTCGGCCACCACCCCCTTGGCCTGCTCGATGACCACACGCGTGTCCAACGCGTGCTGGAGCTGCTCGGCCAGGACGGTTCCCTGGTCGATGGCCGCTCCTGCAACACGCCGATGGTGGCCGCGTCGGCCAGGGCCTGGGCCAGATGCGCGTCGTGGTCGCTGATCCGGACACGAGACGAGTGGCAGACGTTCGCCGCGCCGATCACGTGATCGCGCAGCTGCATGGGCACGGCGTGAACCATCCGGAACCCGGAGGCTCGGGCCATCGAGCGTGAACCTGGGCCAGCGCGTCGCCACCTCCGGATCGTCGAGTGAGACGTTCAGGAGGGCGATTCCGCTCTGGAAGCAATCGAGGCATGGACCCTCGTTCGACTGGAGCTCGAAGAGATCGGTCATCCGCATCCGCTCGGTCGTCGCCGCCATCACCTGCAGCTGTCCGCCGAGGAGCCGCCATCATCAACCCCACCTCGGCCGCGTCCAACAACTGGGCCATGCGTTCGCAGAGCGACGACAGGAACTCCACCACGTCGAACTCGGTCACCAACGTGTCCGCCAACATGACCAGTGTGTCCGCCAGCCACTCCTCCCGATCCTGGATCACCGAACCCCACTCTCAGCCACCATCAAGGTCTCCAACTTCCGAGGCGAGCTCACCGGCGTCCGCCACTCGACATCACCGCTCGAACCGGACTTCGCGCTCGACCACCCGTCGGGCCAACTCACCCACGCCGACGCCGTCGACGAACGCCCTGGCCTGCAGGCGGCGAAGGCATCCCGGACCGAGCACCCCAGCTGCACCGACACCATCCCGGCGGCCTGATGGACCACGGCCGGGGGCCGCGATGCCCGCAGCAACGAGGGCGCCAGCTCCCCCGCGACGCACCCGACTGCATACCCAACAAGGTGTCGGTCACCAGTTCCGCCAGCGCGGCGAACTCCTTCGACGCGTCGGTGGTGAGGGGTGAGACGCGCTCGGCGTACAGGCCGAGCACGCCCACCCTGATCACCCCTACCCGCAATGGGTACGAGTACGCAGCTCGGACCCCGAGCGCCCAGGCCTCGGGAGCGAAGTTCGCCCAACGCGACCCCGACTGGCTCAAGTCATCGACCAGCACCGGGCGGCCACTGCCCCACACATCGATCCCCGGACCTTCCCCCAGCGTCAACTGCAGCTCCTCGATGGCGCCGGCGCCGGCGGAGGTGCCGACCGCGGCAACGGTCGCGCCCGGACCGGACAGCACGATCGACACGAGCAGTTGGGTCGCCTGTGCGCACACCTCACACAGGCCGACCAACGACAGCTCGGTCCCTTCGCGGTTGGCCCTTGCCCGCAACCCGCGATCGAACGACTCCGCGATCACCGCCGGCGACCGCGAACGCCCCAACCATGACCGCCGGCCGCATCCACCATCGCCAACGCGCGCACGCCGTTCAGCCGTCGCGATACCCATCGCTCACCTCGAAGTAGCACCATCGGTCCAGTCCCTGCACCGCAGAACCACGGGAGCGTGTACGACGGGATCTGGGTCGCACCGGCGGGGCACTCCTCAGCCTCCACCCCGGTCCGGTCGTCGTCAACTACCCAGTCCGCCGGCCGCGACCCCGAGCGTCGGGTCCGCACACCAACCGCCCGGTGCGGCTCACTCATCCAGCAGGTGGATGGCGGCCTCCTCGGCGGACTGGTTCGACGGATCGGCCCGAGAATCGGAGGCGTCGCTGAGGACCGCACCGCCCGCGTCGTCGTCCGGCTCGGCCTCCTGCGCGATGAGGTCGGCCTCGACGTCGCGCCCACCTTCGAGGTCGGGCTCGAGCAGGCCGGCCACCGATTCACGATCGGTGTAGGCCAGTGGCCGCTCGTCGACCTCGGGCTCCTCGCGGCGATCGCGATCCGCGAACGAATCGGGGGCGTATTCGTCCGCCGCGGTGACGTCCTGGGTGGCGAGCTCTCCCAGCCCGAACGGTCGCTCCGGCGGGAAGTCGCCCGGATCCAGGTTGTCGTCGTCCAGGAGCTCGGACTGGTCCTGGTCGTCGCCCACATCACCCATGTTGTCCACCTTCCCCTATCAGACCGAAGTCAGGGCCATCGGAGTTGAACGAGACGGTCCGGCTCGACTCGTGTGCCGCGGCCTGAGCCTGGGCGTCACGGCCGAACCGCCTGGCTCGCGTCAGGTCGGCCTCATCGGGACGGCCGCGGTTGAGCCCGCCGAGGAACCGCAACGGACCCACTGTGTCGAACCCGCGGCAGTTGAAGTCGCCGAGCAGGTTGTAGCCCTTGTCGCGCAGGCGGTCCCGCACGTTCGACATACCCATCCAGGGGACGAGGAACATGCCGCTGGTCGAGAAGGTGAACGCGCTCCGGCCGGCGCCGTGAGGCAGCCGGTCGATGAGCTGGGCCAGGCGTTGGTGGGCGGTCCCGAAGTAGATCCCCGACCCGAACCCGACGAGGTCGTAGCGGTGGAACTCGGCCACGTCGACGTCCTCGGGCTCGATCACCTCGGCGTGCATCACCTCGGCCAGGGCTCGGGCCACCTTGTGGGTGTTGCCGTGGTGCTCGGACACGCAGACGATGAGCGCGCTCGGCGGATTCGTACGACTCTCGGCCATCGTGGCTGCCTCTCACGTCCACCGGCGGACGATTCTCACCGGCACACGTGCACCGTCGCGCCCCCACACCGGCGCGAGAAGGGTCGATCGTCACTTCCTGTGCTGGCGGGCGGACACGTGCGTGGCGGGAGACGTCGGCTCCTCGGCCAGCTCCGGTGCGGTCAGGCCTGGTGCAGCTTGCGGAGCTGGAAGCTCACCCCGAGCTCGACGATCCCGTAGAGGATCATGCCGAGTCCGACGATCACGCAGATGATGGACAGCGACAGCGACGGGTACACGAGGCACAGGATGCCGATGGCGGTGGAGATGACTCCCAGGAGCACCACCAGCCAGCTCGTGGTGCCGTCGGGACCGTGGCTGAAGCCCGAGAAGAGCTCAGCCAGCCCGCCGATCGTCCAGAAGATGCCGACGATGAACCCGAGCGTCTCGATGGTGGTGGTCGTGTGATGCAGGAGCAGGATCGCCACCAGGATGGAGAGCAGCCCGACGACCAGTAGGCCCAGTCGCTCACCGGTGGCGCCGATGGCCTGGATCAGCCGAACTGCACCCAGGATCAGCAGCCAGATGCCGAGCAGCACGGCGATGGCGTGCACCGACCGGCCGGGCTTGAACGTCAACACGATGCCGAACCCGAGGGTGATCACGCCGAAGAGGGCCAGCAGCCACCAGGCGCGCCCGACTTCCGCCACCATCGCCCCCGGGTCTGTGCTCGTCGAATCTGACATATCGGCCCCCTTCGTCCGGTGCCACAACCGGATCGGTACGACGATAACCATGGGGTCGTGCGACCACCGCGGATGGCGGCGCGGGCGTGGCGGTCGGCGCGCCTCAGTCGGCGTCGGGGCGCGGGAACTTCGTCCATGGCACGTCGTCCCGTCAGTCTCCTGTCCGTCCGAACCGTTCGGTCCTCACCTCGGCCGGTGCGTGCCCGAGCCCGACCAGTTCCGAGGAGGTGGCCTCGACGACGGGGGTCGGCCCGCATACGAAGCATCGGGGCTTGGCCCCGGCCGGCCAACCGAGCTCGGCCAGGAGCTCCTGGTGGATCCGGCCCCGCCTTCGGTTCCACTCGCCGGCGGGCCGGGTCCGTGTGGAAGGGGCGCCACCACGACACCGTCCGACGGTTCGTGAAGGGCGACGACGGTACCGTCGCCGACCTGGCCGACGCCATGAGCGGCAGCCCCAACCTGTTCGGTGATCCCGAACACGACCCGATCCGCGGCGTCAACTTCGTCGATGCCCACGACGGCTTCACCTTCCACGACCTCGTCTCCTGCAACGACAAGCACAACCAGGACAACGGCGAGGACCACCGCGACCGGCAGCGCCCAGAACGACAGCTGGAACTGCGGCGCCGCGGACGAACCCAGGCAGGGCAACAACAACGCCTACTGCCAGGACAACGAGGTGACCTGGTTCGACTGGGTCTGGTCGACCGCAACCGGCACCTGTACGACTTCGTGTCCCGGCTGCTGCGTTTGCGGCGGCTGAGCCCGTTCTTCGAGGCGAGTGGTTCTGGACCGAACCCGGCGCCGCCGAGGTCACCTGGCACGGCGTGGAGGTCGGCCGCCCGGACTGGGCGACGCGTCGCACTCCCTGGCCTTCGAGCTCGCCCTGGACCCGGACCGCGACGCCCATCTCCACATGGCCCTCAGCGCCGCCTCGGAGCCGCTCGAGTTCGAACTGCCGCCGTTGCCGGCGCGCCGACGGTTGGGTGATGGCCGCCGACACCGCCGCGCCGGTCCCTGATGACGTGCGCGTCCCCCACGGCCGCTGCCCAACGGTACGACCAGCTACCGGGTCGGGGCCCGGTCGGCCGCGGTCCTCGGCTCGATCCCGCCCCGGGCGATGGGCGATGCGCGATGATTGCCGCCGATCGCGGGATGGCCGCGTCTGGTTGAGAGGGAACGACATGAGGCTGGGGCGTAGCGCGAGGTGGATGACGGCCGTTGCCGTGGTGGTGGCCGGAGTGCTGTTGGTGCCGCAGGCGGCCATGGCCGCCACGGTCACCAACGGCAGCTTCGAGACCGGCGACTTCACCGGATGGACGACCCAGCAAGATGGGCCGTCAGGTTCGTGGTCGGTGTACACGGGCACCACGCCACCCATCTCCGATAGCCACCGTGCCCGCCCCCGTCTGCGGTACCTACGCGGCCGTGGCCGATCAGGGAGAACCCGGCTCGCAGGTGCTCTACCAGGACCTGACGCTGGAGGCTGGTGAGACCCACACGCTCACGTTCACGCACTACTACGTGAACAGGGCCACCGAGGAGCAGTCGGACACGCCGCTGTTCGCCAGTCCTCCCACCCTCGACTACAGCATCGACGGCATCAACCAGCAGTACCGGGTCGACATCATGAAGGCGACCGCGGATCCGTTCTCCGTCGATCCCGCCGACGTCCTCCAGACGGTCTTCCAGACCCAGCCGGGCGATCCCGCCACCCTGGCGCCCACCCCGGTCACCGTCGACCTGAGCGCGTTCGCCGGCCAGACCGTGCGGCTGCGCTTCGCGGTGGCGGTGAACCAGGCCGTGCTCAACGCCGGGGTGGACTGCGTCAACCTGACGTCGACCCCGATCGCCACGAGCACCACGACCTCGACGACGGCCGCGCCCACCACCACGGCTGCACCCGTGGCCAAGGCGGTGGCCACCACGCCGGCGTTCACCGGCTGAGCCATCGCCTCAGCCGGTGGCCGGGCTGGCTCACGACTCCGGCGGCTCCAGTCGGAGGCGGTCGGGTTCCCAGTAGGCGCGCAGGGCCACGATGCGGCCCTGTTCGTCGACCCGGTAGGTGTACACCCCCTCCACCATGGCCCGGCTGCCGTCGGCCAACGTGGTGGTGATGGTGCCGACGTTGGCGCACTCCCGACCGCCGGCGTAGGACTCGCGGATGGAGAAGGCCACCCGCCCTGAGGCGATGACCGTGTCGTAGAAGGCGGCGATGGCCTCCGGGCCACGGTGGCCCTGCCCGTCCGGGTCGAACATCGACTGGCCGATCGGATCCTGCACCAGGGCATCGGGCGCGAACAGCCCGAGCCACCCGTCGCGATCGCCGGCCTCGACCGCGATCATCGACGCCCGCGAGGCGTCTCGTGCCGGATGGGCGTCGTAGTGCTCCATGCCGTCCATGGTTCGAACCCTACGACGCCGCTCAGGCCAAATCAGGCCGAGATGGGCAGGGACTCGAAGCGGCGCACGAAGGCGCCGGGGGCGTACCGGCCGGCGTCTGCGTCGACCTCGAAGTCGGGGATCCGGGCCAGCAGTCTCCTCCAGCGCGATGCGCCCCTGCAGCCGGGCGGCGGACGCCCCCAGGCAGAAGTGGGGGCCCGACGAGAAGGTGAGCAGCCGATCGATGGGCCGGCCGACGTCGAGGTCGTCCGCCGTCGGGCCGAACTCGCGCTCGTCCCGGTTGGCCGATCCGTAGAGCAGGTGCACCCGGCTGCCGGCCGCCAGGTCGACCCCGCGCACCTCGGTGTCGGTGGTGACGTAGCGGGACAAGCCCTGTACCGGGGAGGTCAGGCGTAGCAGCTCCTCGATCGCACCGGGGATGCGCGACGGGTCCTCGACCAACCGCCGACGCTGATCGGGCTGCGCGCTCAGCAGCTCGGCCGAACCGCCCAGCAGACCGGTGACCGTGTCGTTGCCCCCGGCGATCATCACGAAGGCGTAGCCGAGCACCGCCTCGACCGACACCGGTTCGCCGACGATCGAGGCGTGCACCAGCTGGGAGACCATGTCGTCTTCCGGTTCGAGCCGACGCTGCTCGATGAGCTCGGTGAAGTAGCCATAGAGCTCACCCACCGCGTCGCGGGCGCCGCCCACCACGTCGCCGGCTGCGTTGGCGGCCACGATCGACGTGCTCCACCGGTCGAACCGGGCTCGGTCCGCCTCGGGCACCCCGAGGTAGTGGGCCACCACGAAGCTGGGCAGCGGGCTGGCCAGCTCGGCCACGAAGTCGGTGTGGCCCTCGTCGCGGATGCGCTGGCGCATGGATTCGATCCGCTCCACCACGAAGGCGCGGACCTCGGTCTCGATGGTGGCCACCGCCCGGGGGGTGAACCGGCGCGACACCAGCCGGCGGTAGATCGTGTGGTCGGGCGGATCCATCATCACGATGGTGGGGACCAGCCCGAGCACCTCGATGTCACCCCCGTCGATGGACAGGCCGTGGTTCGACGAGAACGTGGTGGTGTCGCGGGCCGCAGCGAACACGTCGGCGAAGCGAGACAGCACGTGGATCCCGGCATGGCCGGTGCGGGCCGCCACCCCGTCGTGACCGGGCAGATCGTCGTAGGCCACGAAGTGCACCGGATCCTCGTCCCGCAACCGGCGGTAGATGGCCCAGGGCTCGCGCACCACCGTCGGGTCGAACGGGTCATAGGTCAGGTCGGCTGCGGCAGGCATGGTGAACGATCGCGCCTGCGGGGCGCCGATGCGAGCAGGAGCTGGACCACGCCCGGCGGCAGGCCGGCGACGAGCTGGCTACGTTTGTCCTCCTCAGCGTGTGGGAGGGGGTCCAGCCATGGATGAGACGGTTCGCCAGCACAAGTTCGTCCTGGACGAGTCCGAGATGCCGACGGCCTGGTACAACCTCGTGCCCGACCTGCCCAGCCCGCCGCCTCCGGCTCTGCACCCGGGCACCCTCCAGCCGGCGGGGCCCGACGACTTCGCGCCGTTGTTCCCGATGGACCTCATCCTCCAGGAGGTCTCGATGGATCGTTACATCGAGATCCCCGGCGCGGTCCTCGACGTCTATCGCCAATGGCGGCCCTCGCCGTTGTTTCGCGCTCACCGCCTCGAGCAGGCCCTGGAGACACCGGCCCGCATCTACTACAAGTACGAGGGCGTCAGCCCGGCCGGCAGCCACAAGCCGAACACGGCGGTGCCCCAGGCCTATTACAACGCCAAGGCGGGGGTGGAGAAGCTGACCACCGAGACGGGGGCAGGCCAGTGGGGCACCGCCCTGGCCTTCGCCTGCGCCCTGTTCGACCTGGAGTGCGAGGTGTGGCAGGTCGGGGCCAGCTACGACCAGAAGCCGTACCGCCGCATGATGATGGAGACCTTCGGCGGGGTGGTGCACCGGTCGCCCTCACCCCTGACCGAGAGCGGTCGGCGCTACCTGGCCGAGGACCCCGACCACCCCGGATCGCTCGGGATCGCCATCTCCGAAGCGGTCGAGGTGGCAGCCCAGAGCCCCGAGGTGCGCTACGCGCTGGGAAGCGTGCTCAACCACGTGCTGTTGCACCAGACCATCATCGGCGAGGAGGCCCTGCTCCAGCTGCGCAAGGCGGGCGAGACCGCGCCCGATCTGATCGTCGGCTGCACCGGCGGTGGTTCGAACTTCGGAGGCCTGTCCTTCCCCTTCCTGCGCGAGAAGCTGGCCGGCAACATGAACCCCACCATCCGTGCCGCCGAGCCGGCGTCGTGCCCGTCGCTCACCCACGGCGTGTACGCATACGACTTCGGCGACGCAGCCGGGCTCACGCCGCTCATGAAGATGCACACCCTGGGTCACGACTTCGTTCCCGACCCCATCCACGCCGGCGGCCTCCGTTACCACGGCATGTCGCCGCTGCTGTCTCACGTGTACGAACTGGGTCTGCTCGAAGCCGTGGCCATCCCCCAGATGGAATGCTTCGCGGCCGCCATCCGCTTCGCCCGCACCGAAGGGATCGTGCCCGCCCCCGAACCCACCCACGCCCTGGCCGCAGCCGTCCGCCAGGCGCTCATCGCCAAGGAGACCGGTGAGGAGACCGTGATCCTCACCGCTCTGTGCGGACACGGCCACTTCGATCTGGCCGCCTACGACGCCTACCTGTCCGGTGCCATGACCGACGAAGCGGTCACCGATGAGCGCTTCGCCGCCGCCCTGGCCACCGTCCCCGACGTCGGTGGCCGCTGATCAGGCCGCGCCGGGGAACGTGGTCGACCCGCCGCCGGCGCCGCGACCTCCGACGTCCAGGCTGAAGGTGCAGCACGATGCAGTGACCTCCCCCAGAGGACGCGTCCTCGCCTCGCGGCTCAGACGTTCTTCGGGAACGAACCCACCACGAAGATGGCGCCCACCAGCAGGAGGATGGCCATGCTGAGCAGGAAGGCGCGGGCCCGGAAGGTGTCCATCTTGGAGCTGATGCCGGCGAAGAACAGCACCGTGGCGAACACGATGGTCATCAGCACGTAGTTGTCCGACCGCTGGTTGGCGGCGCGGGCGGTTGCCGATTGTGCCTCCGCCTTCTGGTCGAGGCTGGCTGCGCTCTTGGCGGCCGCCACCTGGTACTGCGGCATGACGAACGGGGTGGCGGGCGCGTCGGGGTTGAGCCGCGGACGGGTGGCCACCCAGGCGTTGACGGCCACCTTGAACTCGGGACGGAACCGCTGGTAGAGAAAGCCCGACAACGTGTTCGGATCCGGTACGTAGGTCACGTCCGCCGTCGCCGGCTGGGCCAGCAGCCCTTCCTGCTCGGCAGCCTGGAGCCATTGGGTGAAGGTGATCACGTCGACGGTGGTCTCCTGGCCGGCCAGGGTCGATGCCTTCGTCGACTCGACCCGGCTGGCGCCGGCCTGGCTGTAGCTGTTGGCCTGCACTCCGCTCCACTTGGCCGATTGGAAGCCGGTCCAGGCGGCGAGCACGGCGGCGATCGACAAGACGATGGCCTCGAAGAGCTCGAGCTTGCGGTCAAGGCGACGGCTGATCGCTCGCTTCTCCTCGGCCGCCTCGAGGTCGCTCAGCCGTCCCTCGTCGATGGAGGGCGTGGTCGGTTCGGTCTCCTCGGATGACGGTGGCACCACCGGAGCCTAACGAGGCGCGGCGCGGCAGAACGGACTCCTGATCCGAATGACACCGGTGTTTCTCGTCATACCCCTTCGCCAAGGTGGGTGCCGGTCCACACCCGGCCTGAACCCCGGTGCCAAACCACGAGACCCGATCGCCCAGGAGGGACCGCCCGATGTCGAGGACCCCACGATGGCTCCGACGATGTGCGGTGGCGGGCATCGCGGCAGGGATGGCCATCCTCGTTGCCTCCCAGCCGCGGCGACCCCGCGCCGCCAGGTCCCGAGCACCGGCGGGCGTCGCCGACGACGGAGCGCCCGGCGACCGCTTGCTCGAAGGAGACCGTCACCGCCCGGCCAGCGCGTCGCCGGGTGACGGCTGGCGCCCACGATGGTGGTGACCGGCCGCCCGGCATGTGACAGGGTCATGAACTCGGGGCCGGCGCGTTGACAGCCGGGGTCCGGTGGGGCACCGTCGCGGCCATGGCCGACGAGACCGAGGCGACCGTGGAGACCGAGCCCTCGCTCTACGACCAGTTGGTGGCCGAGCTCGACGCCCGCCGGGCGGCCCTCGACGCGGACGAGGCCAGCTTCTTCAACCGGCCCATGAGCGAGCGCGAACTGGTCGAGTTCCTCTCGTTCCAGGCCTACTACGAGCTGCGCGCCGCCCAGTTCATCGGGCGCTGGCTGGGTGACACGCCCGAGCCCGACGCCTTCGTGCTGCTGGCCCAACAGGTCGAGGACGAGGCCATGCACCACGAGTACTGCATGCGGGCCCTGGCCCGGCGGGGCGTCACCTCGCTGGACGGCTGGCAGCCCGAACCTGAGTGGGAGGAGTGGATCGACGTCTGGTACCCGTCGGGCGCCGACACGCTCGAGCGGGTGGCGGCCCACAACCTGGCCGGCGAACTGGGCGCCTGCCAGGCGTTCGTGGAGCTCGAGCCCCGATTGCCCGAGGACGTCCGGAAGACCTTCGAGCGCATCATCCCCGACGAGCACTTCCACATGCGCGTCGGTCGCCAGGTCATCGAGCGCTACGGCACCACGCCCGATGCGGTCGAACGGGTGCGCCACCGGGTGCTGCACACCTTCGAGCTCGAGCAGGCCGGGCGGTTGGCCTACAACCGGCGCATGGCCCGACTCGGGTTGGCTGACCTGGACGACCCCACGCCACCACTGGGCTGAATCGGTCGGCGGTTTCAGGCCGCGTCGGCCGTCGGCCGTTCAGGCGGCTTGGGTCTCGGTGAGCCCGGCGGTGGCCTCGATCCAGGTGCCGCCGCGCACGCAGCCCACCGGCACCAACCGGCGGTCGGCCTGCACCACCTCGTAGCCGTCGGACAGCTCGGCCGGACCCTCCTCGATGCGCAGCACCGACACCTCGGCATCACGGCCGACGTCGAGGGTCCCGAACTGGTGGCTGCGGTGGATGGACGCGGCCGGCCCGGTGGTGGCCATGGCGACCACGTCGGACAGCTCGACGCCCAGGGCCCACACCTTGCTCATGGTCTCGGGCAGCGAGCGCACCGGGTGGTCGATGTTGAACACGTTGAGATCGGTCGAGATCGAATCGGGGAGGTAACCCAGGTCGAACAGCCGCTGGGCGTCACGGAATCGGAAATCGGTGGCGGAGTGACCCACGTCGAGGCAGACGCCTCGGTCGATCGCGTCGCGGAACTCGGGCACTGGCTGGCCGGTCTCGGCATCGAGCTCACCTGACGCGCCCCGAAAGGCGTGGGTGATGATGTCGCCACCCCGTAGGGCCTCGAGCAGGGTCGGTGTCGAGATGGTCGGCGTGAACGGGAATCGGCCCAGGTGCACCATGATCGGCAGGTCGCCAGCCAGCGACTTGGCCCCCTCCAGGAAGGGTGACACCGACGGGTCGCCGGTGTGGCAGGCCCGGACCTTGAACCCGATCACGTAGTCGGCGTGGGTCTGGAGGGCGGCGGCAGCCGCGTCCAGGTCGAGGTTGCGGATGTCGTTGGCGATCTCGAGGCGGTGGCAGATGAAGTCGTGGGTGGCCAGGTACAGCGAGCAGGGATCCATGAAGGCCAGGATGCGCGTGCGCGGCGCGGAGGCCTCGATCCACTGGCGGGCCAGGTCGATGGTGGCCGTGCCGCTGGTGCCCCCGTCGATCACGATGGGCACCCCGCGCTCCACGCCGGCCTGATCGGGTCGCACGCAGAAGTCGCCCAGACCCGGATACACGTGGGCGTGCAGATCGATCAGGCCCGGGGTCACCACCAGGCCGGACGCATCGATCACCTGGGTAGCCGGGTGGTTGCCGGCCAGGTCGGGTCCGACCTCGAGGATGCGTCCGTCGCCCACCACGACGTCGGCGATCTGGTCGACGCCGTTGGCCGGATCGATCACCCGTCCGCCGACGAGGATCAGCTCGCCCGCCGGGAGCGCAGAAGTGGGTTCGGTAGACACGTCTACATTCTGTTGATCCCGGGTGCCGTCCGCCACCTCCTCGGGTCGAGTTCATGTCCGCGTAACAGCGCCCCCTCGACCGAACCTGGGCCCCGCTCAGCTGGCGGTGGTGGCCACGCCCAGCACCAACAGCGCGGGAGGCATATCGTGCAGGTCCTGGGCCGGTACCCGACCGGCCACCAGCAGGCGTCCGAGATCGTAGAGGTCCGACGCCCGCTTCTCCGGTTTGGACGACGCCCGCAGCGACACCGTGGTGGCCTTCATGGCCACCAGTCCGGCGGCGCTGGCCACCATCCGGGCGGGTGCCACGGCCAGGCGGTCGCCGGCGGCCGCGATGTGCGCCCCGCCGAGTGTGGCCGCCCGCTCGTCGACGCGGACCAGCTCGTCGGGGCCCAGCCGGGCGGCCACCGCGTCGAGCTCGACAGGCAGGGCCAGCCAGCCGTCGTCGGGCCAGCGTCCGGCCGTCTCCCAGAACAGGTGGGCAGAAGGGGCAGGTGGGTCCTCGCGCCGATGAGGCCGCGCTCGACGAACCGCTTGATGAGCTCGTGGGTATTGCCCACGCTGCGCCCGATCTTGGCGGCGACCCGTCGAGCGGTCACCGGTTCGTCCGGCACGCACAGGGCGGCCAGCGCGATCTCCAGCCCGACGGTGGTCCACACGTTGCCGGTGCCCGGCCGGTCGACGCTGGCCGTGGGCAGGGACGAGTCGATCCGCAGGCCCGGGAACCACAGGCGTAGATGGCCGCGGCGGTCGAGCCAACCCCACCCGGCGGCGCGCAGCACGTCACGGCCGGCGTCGCTGATGCGGTCGGCGACCACCAGCGCGGGCGGGCGGTTCGGCGCGTCGCCCACCAGGTCGCGCAGGTCGGCCGGCGTGGGGTGGGCGCGCTCGACCAGCTCGGGGACGACCCGCTGCCCGTCCACCACCAGCACCTCGCCCTCGGCATGGGCGTGGATGCCGATGGAGGTGAGGGCGTCGACCACCTCGGCCCCAGTTCGGAGGCCATCTTGCGTTCCTGCCGTCACGAACACCGAACGATGGCGCCAGAAGTCAGGTATGGCTAACCGATCAGCGCCTGGTAGACGAGTTGCTTGAGCTGGGTGCGGATGGGAAATGTGCTCGAGGGCAGCAGCTGGGTGAAGAAGAGCGCGGTGAGGTCCTCGACCGGATCCACCCAGAACGCCGTGCTGGCCGCCCCGCCCCACGCGTACTCACCCGGGCTGGACAGCACCTTGTTGGCGGCCGGGTCCAGGACCACCGAGAAGCCCAGACCGAAGCCGACCCCGTCGAAGGTGGTCTCGGCGAACAGCGGTCGACCGATGGCCTCGAGGTCGGCGCCGCCCGGTAGGTGGTTGCGGGCCATGAAGTCGACCGTGCGGGGACTCAGCAGGCGGACCCCGTCGAGCTCGCCTCGGTTGCGCAGCATCTGGGTGAAGCGGTGGTAGTCCGCCGCGCTCGACACCAGCCCGCCACCGCCCGACAGCATCCGGGGCGGAGCGAGCGCGGCACGTCCGGCGGCTTCCAGACGCACCGCGGTTCGCTGGGGACCTGCGCCATAGAGCGCGGCCAAGCGGGCTTGGTCGGGCTCGGGCACCGAGAACCCGGTGTCGGTCATGCCCAGCGGCCCGAAGACCTGCTCGGCCAGGAACCGATCCAGCGGCTGGCCCGAGATCACCTCCACCAACCGGCCCAGCACGTCGGAGGAGACCGAGTAGTTCCACTCGGTGCCCGGCTCGAACAGCAACGGCATCGAGGCCCAGGCGTCCACTGCCCCAGCCAGGTCCAGCTCGGGGGGGCTTCCCCATTCGAAGCCGGCGGCTCGGTACATGGCGTCCACGGGATGGGCGTAGTGGAAGCCGTAGGTCAGCCCCGAGGTGTGGGTGAGCAGATGCCAGATGCGCACCGGCTCGGTGGCCGGCACGGTCACCGGCGACTGCGACGATCCGCTGCGATACACGCGCTGGTTCCGGAACGACTCGATGTAGCGGTGGAGCGGGTCCTTCAGCTCGAAGGCGCCCTGCTCGTAGAGCATCATGGCCGCCACCGAGGTGATCGGCTTGGTCATCGAGTAGATGCGCCACAGCGTGTCGCGCTCGACGGGCAGGCTGGCCTCGCGGTCGCGATGGCCCCGCGTGCTCACGTAGGCCACCTGACCGTGGCGGGTGACCACGGCCAGCCAGCCGGCCAGGCGCCCGTCGTCCACGTAGGCGGCGAAGTGGCGCTCGATCCGGTCCAGCCGCTTCGGGTCGAATCCGACCTCGTCGGGCGACACCTCGATCGGCAGGTCCCCCATGGCGCGTGCTCCTCTCGTGCGGGCGTCTCGCCCGTGACTCAGTGCGTGGTCGCGCCCCGCTCGGCTTCGCGCAGGCGGGTCGCCAGGGCGGTGAGCATCCGGCGGGACACGCCGGGCCACTCGTCGAGCACGGCGGCCACCTCTCGTTGGCCGAGCACGTACAGCTCGAGCGGGGTGACGGCGGTGACGGTGGCGCCGCGGGGTGCATTGTCGAGCACGGCCAGCTCGCCGAAGTACTGCCCCGGCGCCAGGTGGGCCACCGAACGCCCGTCACGGACCACGTCGGCCTGGCCGTCGACGATGAGGTACAGCTCGCTGCCCGGTTTGCCCTGTTCGACCACGTGCTCGCCGGCCGCCACCGACATCGGTTCGGTGACCTGGGCGATCAGGGCCAGCTCGCGGTCGGTACAGGTCGAGAACAGGTCGACCGTGGCCAGCTGTTCAACCACGTTGCTTCGGGGCATGGTTCTGCGCTCCTCAGGTGACCCCGGCCCGCTTGCGGCCGATGATGGTGGAGATGAGCACCGCCAGGAACAGGGCGGCGCCGTTGAAGACGTCATTGATCCAGTTCTGCACCCCGGCCAGCGACAGCCCGGTCACGGTGAAGGCCAGGAAGAAGATGGCCACCAGGGTGCCGACCACGTTGAACCGACCCGGCTTGATGGCGGTGGCGCCCAGGTAGGCGGCGGCCAGGGCTTGGAGGGTGTTGGCCACGGTGCCCAGCTGTGGGCTGGCGCTCCCGGTGCTGCCCACCCACAGGATGCCGGCGAATCCGGCCAGGGCACCGGAGATGACGAAGGCCAACAGGACAAGTAGGTCGACGCGCAGGCCGACCAACCGGGCCGCGTCGCGGTTCGAGCCGATGCTCTGCAGGTACCGGCCATAGGGCGTGTGCTCGAGCAGGTAGTAGACCCCGAGCGCCACCACAGCCAGGTAGTAGACGGTGCGCGGGATGCCCAGCCAGGTGCCGGAGCCCAGCTTGACCAGCTCGGACGTGCTCGAGATGAGGATGGACTGGCCGCTCGTGTACCACTCCACGACGCCGGCCAGCACGGTGGACACGCCAAGGGTGACGATCAAGGAGTTCACGCCGATGCGAGCCACGGTGTTGCCATTGGTCAGCCCGACGAAGGCGCCGATGCCGATGGGCACCAGGATGGCCAGCCACACCGGCCAGCCCAGCCGGGTCAGGAACCCGGCGCACAGCACCTGGGTCAGTCCGGCGATGGAGCCCACGGAGAAGTCGAACTCGCCACAGGTGAGCGGGATGATGATGGCCATGGCCAGGATGCCCACCACCGCCTGGCTGCTCAGGACGTTCTTGATGTTGGCGCTGGTCGGGAACGTGCTCGACGTCTTGGACCACAGGCTGAAGAACAGGAAGGTGAGCACGAACAGGATCACCAGCGCATAGCGCTCGATGAACCAGAGCACGCCGGCCGCCGCCGGCGGAGCCGCTTCCGGATTCGGCCGAAGCCGGGGACTCGGTGGCCGTGGACGACACCGTGTCCCCGTCCTGGGCCGCGACTGGCGACGTCGCTGGGGTCTTCGAGCCCTGCGGATCGGCCCCCGCAGGCGCGTCGGGGTCGAGGCTCATGAGGCCACCTCCTGGGTGCGCAAGGCCAACTCAGTGAGTCGGATGGGTTCGATGTCGGGTGGTCGCAGCTCGGCCGACACCCGCCCGCCGGTCAGTACCAGCGACGCGGTCCGACACCCGGGCCAGTTCCTCGAAGTCGCTGGTGACCAGCAGCACCGAGCAGCCCTGGTCGACCGCCTTGGACACCAGGGCGTAGATCTCCGCCCTGGCGTTCACGTCCACGCCCTGGGTCGGTTCGTCCAACAGCAGCACTTTGGGGTGGCGCTCGAGCCAGCGGGCCAGGATCACCTTCTGCTGGTTGCCGCCCGACAGCGTTCCCATCTCCTGGCGCTCCGAGGACGCCCGGATGAGGAAGTCGCCGATGGTGCTGGCGCGCCTCGGCGTCGGCTTGTCGGCGGTGCAGGCGCAGCCCGTGCCAGTAGCGGTCGACCATGGCCGCGGCCAGGTTCTCCGACAGGGTCAGGTCCGGGAAGACGGCCTCGCCCCCGCGGTCCTCGGGGACGTAGGCCACCCCTGCCTCCATGGCCTGGCCGATGTGGCGGAAGCGTTGGGGCCGGCCTTCGATCTCGATGGTGCCCGACCGCACCGGGTAGGCCCCGAAGATCATCTTGAGCAGTTCGGATCGCCCCGAGCCCAACAGGCCGGCGATGCCGAGCACCTCGCCCTTGCGCAGCTGCAGGTCGACGCCGCGCAGTGGTCCACCGGTCAGGGCCTTCAGCTCCAGCGCCACCTCTTCGGTGGTCACCGCTGGCATCTCCGGGTACATGCGGTCGAGGGCCCGCCCGGCGATGAGCTCGATCAGGTGGTTCTCGGTGATCGCGCCCCCGTCGAGGGTGCCGACCAGCCGACCGTCGCGCAGCACCGTGGCCCGGTCGGCGATGTCGATGACCTCGTTGAGGCGGTGGCTGACCAGCAGGATGGTCTGACCGTTGCGGGCGAAGCGGTTGAGCGCGCCCATCAGGCGGGCCACCTCGGCGCGGGGCAGCGAGGCGGTGGGTTCGTCGAGCACCAGGACGCCCGACTGCTCACCTTCCTGGTCCTGCACAGCCCGCACGATGGCCACCATGGCCCGTTCGGCCGGCCGCAGGGTGTGCACCGGCGTCGTCGGGCGACACCGTCGATGTCGTAGCGGTCGAGCAGGGCCTGGGCGCGACGGCGCAGGGCTCGTCCGCGGATCGAGCCGGCCCAGGTGGTGTCGTAGGCGCTGCCGATGGCGATGTTGTCGGCCACCGACAGAGCGGGGAACACCGCCGCGTTCTGGTGCACGAAGTGCAGGCCCTGGGCCTTGGCCGAGCTGGGCGTGGTCTGGTTGCTGGCGGTGGTGGTGCCCGCGACCTCGATGGTGCCCCCGGGATCACCGTGGTACACGCCGGCCAGGATCTTGATGAGGGTCGACTTGCCCGATCCGTTGCCGCCCAGCAGGGCGTGGATCTGGCCCCGGGCGACGTCGAAGGAGACGTCGATCAGCGCCCGGGTGCCGGGGAAGGTCTTGGACAGGTGAGCGATGCGCAGCGCTGGCTGCGCCGGGGGCGCGCCAGACGCGCCCCCAGCGGAGGCCGGATCCGTGTGGTCCTGGCTGGGTCGTCAGGATGGGGCTCCGGGGGAGTGCCCCGGTCGCTCATCAGCTGACGCCCCACGCCTTCTGGTACTCGGCCTTGAAGTCGACCGGCGGGATGTACTCGCCCGACGCCGGCAGGCCGTGGGTGGCATCCACCATGGTCCAGCCGATCCCGCTGTCGACCGGCTTCTGGCTCAGGAAGACGCTGTTCATGGTGTCGACCGAGGCCCAGCCCACCCACTCCGAAGAGATGACGTTCACCGCGGTGATCTTGCCGGCGCGGATCAGGTCGAGCTCGTCGGCGAAGCCCTCACCGCCCATCACGTCGATGTGGTTCGGGTTGGCCCCCAACGCCGGCGCCACGCCCAGCGTGGTCACGTAGGTGTAGGGGCTCTTGACCCAGTCGGCTTCGGGGTGCTGGAGGAGGGCGGCCTGGATCTTCTGGACGATCTGGCCGTTGGTCAGGTCCTGGGTGGTCACGTTGACGGTGTCGACGATCTTGGATCCGCCGGAGGCGTCGATCACGTTCTTGAATCCCTGGAGCGTCCAGTAGAGCACCGTGAACTCGGGGTCCTGGATGGCGATGATCTTGGCCTTGTTCTGGGTCTTGGCGATGATGTAGTTGGCCTGGTCGGCGCCGTAGGACTCCGAGAACTTGTCCGGGTTGGTGGCCTTGGGCCCGAAGTTGATGTTGGCCGTGTACAGGCCGGTCGCCTCGTTGCCGGCCTTCGGGTCGTTGCAGTCGAAGCCGTAGATGGCGACCACCGCGATGTGGGCCGCCTTGGCCTCGGTCAGCGGCTGCTTGACCGTGTCGCAGTCGATGGCGTCGAGGACGATCCCGTCGGCGTGGGCGGCGATGGCCTGACGCACCAGCGGGGCGTAGTTCGACGGGTTCAACTTGGCGTCGTAGAGATCGACCTGCCAACCGATGGCCTTGGCTGCGGCCACTGCGCCGTTGGACGGCACCGAGCTGCTGCTGGCGGCCTGGCCGGCGGAGATCACCACGATGTGCTTGTTCGTGACCGCCGGACACGACTTGGGGTCGACGTTGCGGTTGGTGCCCTTGTAGGCGAGTTGGGTGGCGGCTTCGGCCTTGGCCAGCGCGCGGCGGCGCTCCCACCGCTCGAGGTGCCACCCGTCGTGTTGCCGGTGGCGGTGTTCGACGATTTCGTACTGCTGCATGCCGCCAGTGCGACCACCATCACGATGGCCACCCCTGCTCGGCGAATGAACACACTGCGCGTCATCGGGTCTCCTCCCCCTTGGGGCCCCCGGAAGGACGACCCCTGAGTCGCCCGGCCCGCGCTGGACGACGTAGTGCCAGCTAAGCACGATCGCGGGGCCCGTGCGGGCGCGGAGCCCAGATCCGGTGAGGGGAGCGTCGAGCCAGCGCCGCCCGTGGCTCCCGAGCGACCCGCCGGAACCTGGCGCGCCGCCGGCTTCCTTGCCGATTCGCCGGGAGGTCAGGAAGTGGCGATGACCAGCCGAACACCCGTTGATGTCGAGGTCCCCGCCCCCACGCTGCCGAAGCCGGGCTTCGAGCCGGATGTCGACGGTCTGCGCGCCCTCGTCATCGTCATGGTGGTCGCGTACCACTGCAACCTCCCCGGCTTCTCGGGCGGGTGCATCGGCGTGGACGTCTTCTTCGTCAGGAGCCTCGCGTTCAGCTGGGACGCCTACCGCATCGCCGAGCAACTGGTCCGCGATGCCATCGGCGGCATCCCAGCGCTCGACGTCAACAAGATGTTGTGCGCCTCGACCACCCGCCCGGTCGAGCACGGCAACCTGTGCGTGTACGACGATGACGGTCACGTCTCACAACAGAAGATCGTGACGTTCGTGCCCCAGGTCGAGTGCTACCTCCGCCAGCTCGTGGGCTGACCAGGCGGGGTCAGACCCGGCGGGCCCAGACCGCCCACAGCGGATCACCCCGGGACCCGAGTGGCGTGCGGAGTTCGGCCGTGGGCTCGTCGAAGCCGCCGCTCAGGCGGAAGTAGCGCGACACGATCTCCAGGCAGCCCGCGGCATCGGCCAGGGCCCAACCGCGGATCACCTTGGTGGGGAAGCACCGGTTCGAGAACGTGATCACGAAGCGCCCGCCGGGGCGCAGCACCCGGGCCACCTCGGCGAAGACCTCGACTGGTCGGACCAGGTAGTCGACCGACACGCAACAGGTGGCATGGTCGAAGCGCTGATCGTCGAAGGGGACCACGGGATCGCGGTTGAGGTCGTGCACCACCCAGTCGGCCGCCTGCGGGTTGGCGGCCAGCTCGTGTTCGTTCATGCCCAGCGCCACCAGGTGCCTCGGCCGGGCCGAGAAGTGCGACACCCACGAGGCCATGACGTCGAGCACGTCGCCTTCGATGGCCAGCTCCTGGTAGAGCGCTCCCACCACGGCGATGGCCCTCTCGTCGAGGTGGGTGACGAACCGGTCGGGCTCGTAGAACCGCTCGTCGCCCGACGCATCCTCGCGATCGAAGAAGCCCGGAGGGAAGTCCTCGCCGATCGACATCGGACCACCTTGGCAGACCGACGGTCTTCCCCGGCGCCATGACATCGAGTCGCGACCCGTTCGGCGCCGTAGCATTCGCGACCATGGCCCAGGACCTCAGTGCGGCTGACGGGCTCGAGGGCGACCGATGAAGCCGGGGGCACGGCGGCGCCGATCGCTGGTGGTTGTCGTGGTGCTGGCCCTCGTCGTGTTCGCCGGGACCTGGGCCGTAGCCTTCCTGTCGCGCCCCGAACACGTCGTGCGGCTCACCGCTCAGGCCGCGGTGGCCGGCAACGGCTCCGCCCAGGTGAGCGAGACGATCGACTACCGCTTCAGCGGGACCGCCCGCCACGGCATCTACCGCGACGTCCCCGGGTTGGCCGCCGACACACCCGGCATCACCGCCACCGACAACGGCCGGCCCGCCCAGGTGCTGACCACGTCCAACGAGATCGCCGTTCCCAACGCCCACATCCGCATTGGTGACCCCGGCCACACCATCAGCGGCGACCACGCCTACCTGGTCACCTACCCCTTGCCCACGGTCATCGCCGTGAACGGCAACCTCGACTGGAACGGGGTGGGCACCGGCTGGGGGGTCGACATCGACCGGAGCGACCTGGACGTGTCCGGACCCTGGACCTGGATCGACCCGACCTGCCAGCAGGGGATCGAGGGCTCCACCACCGCATGCACCGTGACCCAGCCCGAGCCCGGGCTGTTGACCGTGCACGTGGGTCACCTCGGCCCCCACGAGGGGGTCACCGTCGAAGCCGGCCGGGGCGCGGCGCTGGCCGCCGCCCCCGCCCTCCCGGCCGTGGCCCCGGTGCGCTGGCCGCCGTTGGGTACGTCGCCCTTCGTCACCGCGGCGGTGGCCGCACTGGTGTTCCTGGCGGCCGCGCTGGCCCTGCGCGCCGTGCTCGAGCGGCTCGGGCGGGACGAGGTGGTCGGTGCCGGCGCCACCGACGTGGCCTTCGCCGAGGCCAGCACCGGATCGGTCCGACGCGTGAGCGCCCACGAGCTGGCAGGGATGGCCTCCATCGAGTTCGCGCCGCCCGCCGACCTCACCGCCTGGCAGGGGGGACTGCTCTGCAGCGAGGAGGTGCTCGACGCCCACAAGGTGGCCTGGCTGCTGGAGGCCGCCATCGCCGGCCACCTCGAACTCGACGAGCACGAGGGCGAGGTGACCCTCACCCGTCAGGCCGAGCGACCTACCCCACCGGTGGTGGCGCCGGGCCGGCCGGCGGCCCCCGGCGGTGAGGTCGAGACGCTGCTCGACCAGGGCTTCGCCGGTCGCCCGGCCATCACCCTCGGGTCCTACGATCCGTCATTCTCCGCCATGTGGAAGCGCCTGGGCGCGGACCTGACCGACTGGATGACCACCAGCCCCCTGTGGGAGGCGCGGAGTCGTCGCCGCCAACGCACCGCTCGCCTGGTCGGGGCGCTGGCGGCGCTGGGCGGTCTGGCAGGGATCGCGGCAGGCGCGTTCGCCGTGGCCCGACTCGGATCCGCCTTCCTGACCCTGGTGGCGATGGCCGGCCTGGTCGCCGGTCTCGGCGTCGCCGCCATGAGCGCCGGGTTCGAGCTGATGGTCCGCACCCCTCAGGGCTCGGGGCTGTGGGTCCGAGTCGAGTCGTTCCGGCGGTTCCTGCACGACTCCGAAGGGCCCCAGGCCGAGGAGGCGGCCAAGCGTGGCGTGCTGCGCCAGTACACCGCCTGGGCCATCGCCCTCGACGAGGTCCACCACTGGTCCAAGGCGGTCGAGGCGGCCGGCGCGCAGATCGGCAACGTGGACCGCGCCGGGTTGGGCTACGTCTACCTGGCCCCCGCGCTGGTCAGCAGCACGCGCACGGCCAGCGTGGCTCCCCATTCGTCGGGCGCGGGCGGCGTGGGTGGCGGGGTGGGTGGCGGCTTCGGGGGCGGGGGCGGCGGCAGCTGGTGAGCCAGGCGGGCTCGACCGGCTGGCAGCTCGGTCCCTTCACCCGTCATCCGGGTCCGGTCCTGGGACCCGACCCGTCGGTCGAGTTCCGCGGTCCGGTGCGGGGCGAGGCGGTGCGCTGGGCGGCCAAGCACCTGTTCAACGCCGGTGCGGTGAGCTGCGAGGGTCGCGTCCACCTGCTCGTGCGAGGTGAGGACCACCGCGGACGTGCCCGGGCACGTCCCGGATCGGCCTGGCTGTCAGCGACGAGGGCTTCGACTTCGCCCGCGAGCCCCAGCCGGTGCTGTTCCCCGACGCGACGCCCGGCAGGCGTGGGAGTGGCCCGGCGGGTGCGAGGACCCGCGGGTCGTCGAGTCACCCCACGGAGGCTTCGTGTGCCTCTACTCGGGCTTCGACGGCCGTGTGGCCAGGCTCATGGTGGTCACCTCCGAGGACCTGCACCGGTGGTACAAGCGCGGCCCGGCCTTCGTCGGGACCGCGCATGCCCGACGGTGGTCCAAGAGTGCCTGGGAGGTGCACCACCGCCCGGCGACCAGGTGCTGCGACCGCCGCCCTCGGGCTGACAGCCCGGCCAGGTGCTCTTCGACGGGCACGACCCGGCCTCGTGCATCGCCCGGTTCCACCGACCCGTTCGTGGGAGCGGACTCGCCCGACGAGCGCATCGGCCAGGTGGACGACGCCTGCTACGCCCAGGGCCTGCCGGCGGTGACCTTGGTGGCGGTGTCACCGCTCAGCAGGGTCTCGGTGATCCCGTTGGCCTGGTCACCGCCCTTGCTCGGATCCATCTGGGGCGGCTGGCCCCTTGGCTGGGCGCTGGCCGCGACGATGGCGGCTCCGGCGGTGGCTCTGCGGAAGGTGCTCATGGGGGGTGCGCCTGAGCTCCGAGCGTCGGAGGGCCGACGCCTACCATGCCCCCCATGCCTGGACACGACCGGCCCGACGTCGCGCTGCTGACCTTCCTCGGAGCGGCCGGGACCGTGACCGGCAGCCGGTTCCTGGTCGAGACCTCTGCCGCTCGGGTGCTGGTCGACTGTGGCCTCTACCAGGGCATGAAGGAGCTCCGCGAGCGCAACTGGGCCTCCTTCGGGGTCGACCCGGCGACGATCGACGCGGTGGTGCTCACCCACGCCCACATCGACCACTCGGGGGCCATCCCCCGACTGGTCGCCCAGGGCTTCCGGGGACCGATCTACGCCAGCGCCAACACGGCGGCCCTGGCCGGTGTGGTGCTGCCCGACAGCGGCCACCTCCAGGAGGAGGAGGCGGCGTACGCCAACCGCAAAGGGTTCTCCAAGCACAAGCCGGCCCTGCCGCTCTACACCGAGGCCCAGGCCCGCGACAGCCTCATCCGGTTCCGCCCGGTCGCCTTCGGGGCCACCACCGAGGTGGCGGCGGGGATGCGGGTCACCCTGACCCCGGCCGGGCACATCCTGGGCTCGTCGGTCGTCGCCCTCGACGTGGCCGCCCACAGAAGCCGGAGGCTGACCTTCAGCGGCGACCTGGGTCGAGCCCGTCATCCGCTGCTGGTACCGCCCGCCCCGATCGGCGAGACCGACGTGGCCTTGGTCGAGTCGACCTACGGGAACCGGTCCCACGACGACGCCGGCGCCCGAGAGGTCTTCGCCGATGCCGTCCGGCGCACCGCCTCGCGGGGAGGTGTGGTGGTCATCCCGGCCTTCGCGGTGGACCGCACCGAGGTGCTGCTCATGCAGCTGAAGTCGCTTCGCGAGGCCGGCGAGATCCCGGACCTGCCCATCTACGTGGACAGCCCGATGGCTCTGGCCGCGCTCGACATCTACCGCCGGGCCGTGTCTGACCGCGACCCCGAGATCCGGCCCGAGCTGGCGGGGGTGGGTGACCCCTTCGGAATCGACCACGTGCGGGCCATCCGCGAGGTCGAGGAGTCCATGGCGCTCGACCAGCTCACTGCTCCGGCCATCATCGTGTCCGCTTCGGGTATGGCCACCGGTGGCCGGGTCCTGCACCACCTGCGCCGGTACCTGCCGGACCACCGGTCCACGGTGGTGCTGGTCGGCTACCAGGCCCAGCAGACCCGGGGTCGCCAACTGGCCGACGGCGCCCGCCAGATCAAGCTGCTCGGTCACTACCTCAGCGTGCAGGCCGAAGTGGTGAACCTGCCGGCTTTCTCCGTGCACGCCGACCAGCAGGAGCTGCTGAGTTGGCTGGGCACGGCCGCATCGGCGCCCGAGGCCACCTACGTCATCCATGGCGAGGCGGAGTCGTCGGCGGCGCTGCGCGACGCCATCGAACAACGTCTGGGCTGGAACGCGGTCGTCCCCCGGCTGGGCGAGAAGGTCCGGGTCGACCGACCGCCGACGGGTCCCGGTCCCCGGCTTCCACCCGCACCTCGCCCAGCTGTGTCCACGACCTCCCCCCGGCCGGGCTGCGGCCGGTGACGTTGGACGAGGAGCTGCTGGCCGGGCCCGATGGCACCCTGGCCGCCCTTCAGGGAGACGATCCGGCACGGGTGGCGCGCATGGAGGCGGAACTGGCCATGGGCTTCCGCACCCTGGCCGGCATCGGCCCGGCCGTGTCGATCTTCGGCTCGGCCCGCACGCAACCCGACAGCCCCGAGTACGCATTGGCTCGGGCCACGGCCGCGGCGGTGGCCCGCCGAGGATTCGCCATCATCACCGGCGGCGGCCCCGGGGTCATGGCGGCTGCCAACCGCGGGGCCCGCGACGTCGGCGCGCTGTCGATCGGGCTCAGCATCGAGCTCCCGGCCGAGCAGGAGATCAACCCCTACGTCGACCTGGCCATCGAGTTCAAGCACTTCTACATCCGCAAGATCATGTTCGTGCGCTATGCCTCGGCCTTCGTGGTGATGCCCGGCGGACTCGGCACCCTCGACGAGCTCTTCGAGGCCCACTCCCTGATCCAGACGGCCAAGATCCAAGCGTTCCCCCTGGTCCTGGTCGGCTCTGGGTTCTGGTCGGGTCTGCTGGCCTGGGAGCGGAGCCAACTGGTGGGTTCCGGCAAGGTCGCCGGTCGCACGCTGGACCTGTTGCATGTGGTCGACGAGCCCGAGGAGGTGGCCGCCCGGGTGGCCCGATCGGGATCGCACAAGTAAGAGCCCTAGGTCCCTTCTCGGGGCGCGACGCGCTGTGTAGCGTGCGCCTCGTCGGGCCCGCACCGAGTCGGTATTCGACGCCCGGGTCAGGGGGATCGCTCGTGACGGCAACGACGCAGGTGGCCCGGGCCGCGGACCGCGGCGACGCCACCCACGGACCGGGTTGAGCGGCTCGTGATCCTCCTGATCGTGCTGGCCGCGCTGGTGGTGGCTCTGGCCCTGGTCGCCATCCACGACCTGATGCAGACCCGCCACGCCGTCCTGCGCAACTACCCGGTGATCGGCCACCTCCGCTACACGCTCGAGAGCTTCGGACCGGAGACCCGTCAGTACCTGGTCACCGACAACGACGAGGAGCGTCCGTTCAGCCGGGACCAGCGCCGCTGGATCTACTCCTCGGCCAAGGCCACCGACACCAGCTTCGGCTTCGGCACCGACAACCACCTCGAGACCATCCGCGACTACCTGATCGTCGACCACGCCGCCTTCCCGTTGGGTTTGGGCGATGCCCGCCCCGATCCGTCCTTCACCGTGCCCGGGGCCAAGGTGCTCGGCGCCCGCCGCGGCCGCAGCCAGGCCTTCCGGCCACCGCTGGTCAACATCTCGGGGATGAGCTTCGGTGCGCTCAGCGCCGCGGCCATCGAGTCCATGAACCGCGGCGCGGCCGCCACCGGGTGCCTGCACAACACCGGCGAGGGCGGCATCTCGCCGCATCACCTCCACGGTGCGGACCTGGTGTGGCAGATCGGGACCGGCTACTTCGGCTGCCGTGATGAGCACGGCGCCTTCTCGCTCGATCGCCTGGCGGACACGATCGACCAACACCCGCAGGTCCGGGCGGTGGAGATCAAGCTCTCGCAGGGGGCCAAACCCGGCCTCGGCGGCCTGTTGCCCGCGGCCAAGGTGACCCCCGAGATCGCCCGCATCCGCGACATCCCGGTAGGGGTCGACTGCGCCAGCCCGCCGGGTCACAGCGCCTTCGACAGCGTGGATTCGCTGCTCGAGCTGGTGGAGACCATCGCGGACGCGCACCGGGCGGCCCGTAGGCATCAAGTCGGCGGTGGGGGAGACCGCCTTCTGGGAGCAGCTGGCCGATCGCATGGCGGCCACCGATCGGGCCGTGGACTTCATCACCATCGACGGCGGCGAGGGCGGGACCGGCGCCGGGCCACTCGTGTTCACCGATCACGTGGCCCTGCCCTTCCGCCAGGCCTTCACCCGCGTGTACCGGATCTTCGCCGAGCGCTCCATGCAGCACGAGGTGGCGTGGATCGGTTCGGCCAAGCTCGGCCTGCCCGAGAACGCATTGGCTGCTCTGGCCCTGGGGTGCGATCAGTTGAACGTGGGTCGGGAGGTCATGATGGCCGCCGGCTGCATACAGGCCCAGCGTTGCCACACCGGGAGGTGCCCGACCGGGGTGGCCACCCAGTCGCGCTGGCTCCAGCGTGGCCTCGACCCCGACACCAAGTCGGACCGGGTGGCCGGGTACCTGGCCCAGCTCCGCTTCGAGTTGGTGCGCCTGGCCCGGGCCTGTGGCCAACTGCACCCCGCCCTGGTGACCCTCGACCAGATCGAGGTGATCGACGGGTCGCACGCATCGGTGGGCCTGGGCCAGCTCTTCGGATACCAGCCGGGCTGGGGCGAGCTGGGCCAGGCCGACGCCGGGGCCCTGCGCCAGCTGATGGATGGCTGATCGATGGCCGACACCGAGATGCCTCCGCCCACGCGAGCTGGGACCAGGTCCCCCCACCGCCGGTGGCCCGTCGTGGTCGCGGCCGTCGGGGCCGGCGCGGTCGTGGTGCTGGCCGTCGGCGTGTGGTTGGTCACCCGCACCCACCAAGCGCCGCCGGCGTCGGTCAGCGGGGCGCTTCGCACCTATCGGGCCACCACCACGGCGGGGCCGTCAGGCCAGGTGTCGGGGCCGGCGCCGGGCGTGTACACGGCCAGCGGCTCCGGCACCGCGAAGCTCAGCATCCAGGCCAGCGCGACCCATCTGGGTCCGACCATGCCGGTGACGGTGACCCGCGACGGCTCCCGCTGCTGGTGGTTCCGCATCGAATACACGTCCGCTCACTGGCAGAGCTGGCACTACTGCCTGGAGGGCTCACAGCTACAGGATCTGGGCGGTGACGTGCACCAGCGGTTCGACCTCGGCGTCGTCCACTACGACTCCGATGTCACCTCGGTCTGCCGTCCCGTCGATGTCGTGGTCCGCGGCGACGCCCAGGCGGGCGACACCTGGCACCAGACCTGCGACGCGGGCCAGGGCAGCGGAGCCAGCCACCAGGCGGGCACCGCCACCTCGCTCGGGCTTGCGGCCGTGCCGGTGGGCGACCGGTCGGTGTCCACCTACCACGTCCGCTGGACCCGGACCACAACCGGGGCCCAGAGCGGGACCAGCGTGGACGAATACTGGTTCAGCACCGATACCTACATGCCGGTGCGCCACATCTGGTCCCTCACCACCCGCACCACCGGTCCCGGCGGCGTAGCGGTGACCTACGACGAGCAGGGCCGGTGGGACCTGACCACCCTCATCGCCCAGCGCTGAGCGGCCACCGAGCGGTCGTCGGGAACGGTCATCGGGACCGTTGGGGGATCGAGGGAAGGAGCGTGCGCTCAGGTGGACGGGTGCATCGAGGCGAGCTGCCAGGAGCCGCTTTCGGCGTAGTCGACGTTGCCGATGGGCGACGGCGAGGTGACCTGGTAGTGGCGCTCGGCCCGCAGCGGCAGGCCGGTCCGGGTGTCGAACCACCACTGCTCGGTGACGGTGCCCTGCTGGGAGCCCGTCAGGTGCTCGACCCGGGTCTGGTGCAGGGCCTCGACCTTCTGGTCGCCGATGGTCAACGTCGTGGTCCCCGCGATGGTGGCCGGGCCGTCGACGTTGCTGATCCCGGCGGCCGCCGTGTTGGTCCCGGTGCAGTGGTGCTCGTAGGTCTGGCCGGTCCGGGCGCCCTCGACCACGATCGGCGCCGGAGGTGAGCAGGTGTAACTGCCCAGGTTGGTGACCACCAGGGAGCCGAAGTCCCAACGTTGGAAGTTGCCTTGGGCCACCAGCAGCAGCGCGCCCTTGTCCGGGCAGAAGTCGTACTCGTGCCAGTGGGCCGTGTTGTAGTCGATGCGCCAGCGCCAGCACCCCTTGCTCAAGGCGGAGACCGTGATGGGCATGACCGCTCCGTCGTCCTGTGAGTTGGGCGGGAACGAGATCTGCTCGTGGCCGGTGCCGTGCGCCTCGTACACCCCCAGTTGGGGCCCCTGGAACTCGGTGGCGCTCCCGGTGCCCTCGGTGGTGGACGTGCGGTAGCGCTGGACCGCCGAGTCGACCGACTTGGCGCCGGGGTGGCTGCGCAGCAGGTACCGGACGGTGGGCACCGCCGAGGCCACCACGACCAGCGCGACCACCATGCCGATCGCGAGCCGCCACGGGTGGTGGATCCTGCGCCTCCTCCCAGCGGGCGGCGCCGATCCCTCGACCCCGGCAGTCTCGGGCTGGGCAGGCTCGGGTGGGCTCGGGTGGTCGTGGTCGTCGGTCTTCGACATCGCTTCTTCCGGGCTCGTGGTCGACCTCATGGGGGCGGCAGTCCGCGTGCGTTGAGGTGACTGTGCCTCCTGCGACCGCTCCGCTCCCAGAGCCGAACGTCACAAGTGCGACAGGACTGCAGCCGACCACCGGCTGGACCCTCGGGACGGCCCGACTCAGTTGCTGGCCGAAAGGACCCGCACCAGGGTGACCTCGCGCTCGCCCAGGTCGGGGGCGGGGCTGCCCGCGGCCTGGACGACCAGGTCGCAGGTCTCGTCGTCGGGATCCGAGGTGGATATGCGGGCGAGCCGGCTGGCCACGTCCTGGAGGGCCAGGTCGTCGTCGCTCGAGATGGCCACGGCCGCCCGGTTGATGGGACTGGTCGACAGCGGGCCCACGAACAGGATCGGCTGGTCCAGGCGATCCCGCTGGAGCAGGTCGTGGAGGGTCCCGTCGGTGTCGTCGGCCACCACCGAGGTGGTGTCGAACGATCGGGCGGCGTGGCGTACGCCGAGCTCCACCGTGTGGTCGATGAAGACCTCGAGGGGTCGGTCGATGCCCAGGCCGACCAGCAGCAGCTCGACGGCGCGTGAGGAGGCCGCCTCGTCGGGCATGTCGGTCTCGGTGCCCACCACCACGGGGATGACCACGCCGTCGTCGCTGGCCGCGAGACGCACGGCCAACTCGGCCACCCCCCGACGCAACGCCCGCCGGCCGTCGATGACCAGCAGCACGCGCCGTCCGACCCGCCCCGGGCTGGGCACGCTGACGGGCAGGCGCTTGGTGAAGATCGGGGTGATGGTGGCCGACAGCACCAGGCTGACGGCGATCAGCACCAGCACGGCGTTGACCACTTTGGTGCCGAACAGGCCGATGTCGTAGCCCACGATGGTGGCGGCCAGGGTGGCCGCGGCCTGGGGGATGGTCAGCGAGAACAGGATCCCGACCTCGGACCAGGCGTAACCGAGCAGGGGCCGGGTGGCCAGGGCGGCCAGGGCCTTGCCGCCGAAGCAGGCGGCGATGAAGATGGCGGCCAGGCGCAGCGTCTCGGGATCGAACATCACCGCCGGGTTGATGATCAGGCCCACCGAGACCAGGAAGACGGGCACGAACACCGCCCCGCCGAAGAACTCGATCCGCTCCATCAGGTCGCCTTCGTTGGGAACCAGGCGGTTCAGGGCCAGCCCGGCGAAGAAGGCTCCGACGATGCCCTCGATGGCGAAGACCTCGGCCAGCGTGGCCGCGGCCAACATGGCCACCAGGGCGAAGATGTAGCGAGCCGATCGCGACGTGCCGAATCGGGTCAGGAACAAGCGGGCGATGCGGGGCAGCACCACGAAGCAGCCGGCGCCCACGGCCAGCAGCCCGGTGATGAGCTGGGCGGCGATGTCGAGCCCGCCGGACTGGCCCAGCGTCACCCCCGACACCGCGGCCAGCACCATGAGTGTGAGGGTGTCGGTGATCACCGTGGCCCCCACACCGGTGGCCACCGCCGGGTCGTTGCCCCGACCCATGTCGCGGATCATCGGATACACGACCAGGGTGTGGGAGGCCAACAGCGAACCCAACAGCACCGCGGCAGCGGTGCTGAAGCCGATGGCGAAGCCGGCCATCGTGCCGGCCACCATGGGCAACGTGAAGGTCAGCATCGAGTAGACGATCGTGGCTCGGCGGTTGGCCTGCACCAGGCGCAGGTCGAGCTCGAGGCCGGCCACGAACATGAGGTACAGGAGACCGATCTGACCGAGGTCGGGCACGGTGGTGTTGCCCGATCCCACGATGCCCAGCGCATGGGGCCCGATCAGCAGGCCACCCAGGAGCAGGCCGATGATGCCCGGCACCTTGAAGCGCTCGATGATCATCGGCCCGAGGACGATCACCAGGAACAGCACCAGGAATGGCAGGGCCGGGCCGGTGGGGGCCTCGACGTGGACGATCTGGGCGATCAGCATCGGTGGGTCCTCAAGCGCCGGTTCGGATAAGGGGGACGTGGTCGGCACTGGTGCCGTTGAGCGTGATGCCCAACCACTGCTTGGCCAGGGCGGCGATGGTGCCGTCGGCGATGAGGGCCCGGATGGCCGACGACGTGGCGTCGAGGTTGGCCGAGCCCTGGGGGAGGGCGGCGGAGATGTCGTCGTTGGAATCGAACTGACCGGCCACATCGAGCCGGCCCTGGGAACCGCGGGCCACCGCTGCGGCTACCGGCAGATCGAGCAGGCCGGCCTCGACCCGGCCCTGCTCCACCGCGGTCGCCGTGTCGTGCTGGGACGAGCTGAGCTGCACCTTGGCGTCCGGTCGTATGGTGTCTTCCAGGAACGACTGGAGGGTCGTGCGGCGACCGACCGCCCAGGTGAGGGCCTGCGCCGCGTGCAGATCGGGCACCGACCGTCCGGCGCGCACCAGCACGGCCGGAGTGGCGGCCAGGTAGGGATCGGTGAAGTCGAGGACTCGACCGCGCTCGGGGGTGGCGGTGAGATCCGACAGCGCCAGATCGGCGCCCCCCAGGTGACCGGACACGATCCGGGTGAAGGGCACGATCACGATGCGGACGTGCGCCAGGCCGAAGTGGTGGGCCAGGTCCTTGGCCAGCTCGAACTCGAAGCCGCCGGTGGGTCGGGCCGGGGTGCCGTCCCACAACCCGGCCAGGGGGATCTCGGCGGTGGCCACGGTCAGCGTGCCGGCGTGCGCCGGCCGGAAGTCCCCCGAGGCCCGGTCGCTGCTCGAGCAGCCTCCGGCGGCGGCCACGACCAGGCTGATCACGACCACCACCACGAGCCCGGGACGCCTCGCCGGCCCGGGCCTGTGCCCCAGCCGTCGACGTGTCGCTGGGTGGCCCACGCCGGTACGTTACGGCACGGCGATGTGGTGTCCTGGCCTTCGCAGGCGACCGCCGGGGCAGATGGCCGTCGTGAACGGTTCCTGGTCGCTCAGGGGCTGGGCGCCAGCTGCTGGTAGTCGGCGCGTGACACCGCGCCCGAGGTGAGCGAGCCGTCCCCTCGGGGGATCTCGACGGCTCCGCCGTCCACCGAGAACGTCACCCGGCTCACTCCGGGCTGGGCGGTCAGCGTGTAGACGATCTGGGCGATGGCCAGCAGCTGGTTCGACCCCCCGATGTCGCCGAAGGCGGTGTCGAGGTCGACCGCGGCCACGCCCTCGGTCACCTTGACCGATCGGACGAGGTGCTGGGCGGGCAGCGCGGTCTGCAGCCCGAACGCCGCCTCCCGGTCGGTCGGGCCCGCGGCCAGGGCAGCCACCGCGGCGGCCACCGGGTCGGTCGCCCCCACGTCGCGGGCCACGGCCAGCAGGTGCTGGCGGTCGGTCGTGACCAGATAGATCACCACGTTGGAGGTGACCGACTGGCTGGGCACGATGCTGGTGTCGGTGGGGTCGAGCAGGCCGAAGGGCACTTCTTTGCGCTTGGCCACCTGCGCCTGCTCCTGACCGGGGACGCCGCAGGCGGCCAGGGCCAGTACGGCCAGCATGGCCACGAGGGTGCTGCCCAGCACTCGCGTGGCTCGGCGGGCCCGGCGGTCGGCCACCTCTGCGCTCACGCCGTGGGTCCCGCGACCGGGAGCTCGATCACGAACCGGGCGCCGCCGTCGGGCGGGTCCTCGACCCGGACCTGCCCGCCGTGGAGGCGGGCGTGCTCGGCGACGAGCGAGAGCCCGAGCCCGCTCCCGCCGTCCACCCCCGAGCTGTGAGTGCCGCGGGCGAACCGCTCGAAGATGTAGGTTCGCTCGTGCTCGGGCACGCCCGGCCCGCGGTCCTCCACCGCGATGCGGACCCGGTCCCCGTCCATGCCGACCTCGACCCCGGTGGCACCGTGGCCGTAGCGGTCGGCGTTGGTCACCAGGTTCATCACCATCTGGCCGAGCCTTCGCTTGTCGGCGAGGATCCGCTCGGGCACATCCGGGGCCACCGTCAGTCGTACGTCGGTGCGGTCCAGCGTGTCGAGCGCGGCCGCCACCAGGGTGCCGATCTCGACGGGTTCCACGTCGAGGTCAGTCATGCCGGCGTCGGCCCGTGAGATCTCCATGAGGTCGTCCAGCAGGCGGTGGAAGGCCATGATCCGGTCCTCGAGGTGCCCCAGTACCTCGTCGCGCTGGGCCGGATCCGCGGTCGGCCGCCGGCTCACGGCGGTGGCGGCCAGCATCGCCGCCACCGGCGAGCGCAGCTCGTGGGACACGTCGGAGGTGAACCGGACCTCCCGGTTGATGCGTTCCTGCACGGCGTCGGCCATACGGTTGAACGAGTCGACGAACCGGTCCAGATCGCCGTCGTCCGCCGGCTCGAGGCGGGTGTCGAGACCACCGTCGGCGATGCCCACCGCGGCCGCCGACATCTGGCGCAGGGGCCGGAGGACGACGACGCTGGCATACCAGCCAAGACCGGCACCGATGATCGCGGTGAGGCCGGCGGCCAGGGCCAGCCGGCCCCGGAGCGCATCGAGGGAGGACTCGATGTCGGTCAGCGGGATGAACTCGAAGTAGCTGGCCTTGGAGGCACGCAGGGGGACGCCCACCACCACGTAGGGCACCCCCGCGTGGCGGATTCGCTGGCGAGCGGCGTTTCCGTCGTCGACCACGTTCACCAGCGAGGCCGGCAGGTCGGCGGGCCCGATCCCGACCGAGGCCGAGTACCACTGGCCGTCCACCTTGGCCAGGGCGACCGATCCGCTGTTGCCGGCCACCGAGGTCAGCAGGGACGGGATGTCGGGACGGCTGGTGCGCAGCGAGTTCCGCAGCAACCGAGCGTTGATGTACGCCCGACCCTGGGACCCGTCCTGGCGGTCCTGTAGGAGTTGCGACCGCGTCTGCTCGTAGGCCAGGGCGGCGAAGATGGCGGACAGGACCAGGGCCACCACCCCGCAGGCGATGGCCATCCGTCCCCGCAGGCCCGGGCGGCGTAGGAGGCGGTGGCGGGGGGCCGGAGCCGGCCGGGCCGGAGCGGGGACGTCCGGCTGGGCAGGCGCAGGAACGACTCGCGAGGCGGTCGCCGGCTTCATGTCGCTTCAATCTACCCGCAAACACGTTACGCATAGACGTCAGGGTTCGTGTCGAGCTCGGTGTCGGTGACGGGGAGCTCCCGGGCCGCCTCGCCTGCGCCCAGGCGTCGCCCCGCCAGCCAGCCGTAGGCGGCCGCCCCCAGCGCGCCGGCCGCCCCGATGGCCACCGGGACCCGCGCCCCCAAGCTGTCGGCGATCCAGCCCAGCATCGGTCCACCCAGCGGCGTGGTTCCGATCATGAGGACCGTCTGGAGGGCCAGGACGCGGCCGTGCATGTTGTGGGCTGCGATGACCTGCACGATGGCGGTGGTCGAGGTCATGTAGGCGATGCTGGCCACCCCCAGGGCCACCGCCACCGGGAACGCCACCAGGGGGCTGGGCACCACCGTGAGCGCACCCAGGGCCAACCCGAGGGCCGCCGAGCCACCCACGATGGAGCGAAATCGCACCTCCCGGCGGTGGGCCACCACCAGGGCCCCGGCCAGCGACCCGACGCTGAAGGCCGAGTAGACGAACGTGTAGGTGGTGTCGCTGCCGTGCAGCGAGCGCGTCACCAGCAGGGGGAAGGTGACGCTGAAGTTGTAGCTGAACACCCCAACGATGGCCAGCATCACGAACGAGATGCGCAGCTCGGGGACACGGCGGACGTAGCGCAGCCCATCTCGGACCTGGTGCTTGGCCCGGGGCGTGTGCGGAGCCGGTCGCAACTCGGAGCGGCGCATCATGGCGATGGCCACCAGCACGGTGAGGTAGGAGATGCCGTCGAGGGTGAAGGCCCAGCCGTAGCCCACGGTGACCACCAGGGCCCCGGCCAGGGCCGGGCCGAAGATGCGCGAGGTGGCCACCAGCGCGGAATAGAGGGTGACGGCGTTGGGCACGTCCCCGGCCACCACCATCTCGGTGACGAAGCTGCGGCGGACCGGGTTGTCGAAGGCCAACAGCACCCCACCGGCGGCCGCCACCCCGTACAGGGCGCCCAGGGAGGGATGGGGCTGGAACGCCAGGGCAGCCAGCACGAACGACTGCACCATCTCGAGCACCTGGGTGACGGTCAGGAGGCGCTTCTTGTCCACCCGGTCGGCGATCAGCCCGGCGAAGGGGGACAGCACCAGGATGGGCCCGAACTGGCAGGCGGTGAGCAGGCCGATGGCGAACCCGCTGTTGGTCTCGCTCAGGACCAGCAGCGTGAGCGCCACCATGGTCAACCAGTTGCCCGTGTTGGACACCAGTTGGCCGATGAAGAAGAGGCGGTAGTTCCGGTTGCGCAGCGAGAAGAAGGATTGGCGGACCGCCGCCCTCGGACTGAACCTCGACGTCATTGGTGAGCCATGCTAAATACCTTGCGGCCGCGGAGCAGGCGCCGGTCCTCGTCGCCGAGGGGCCGCGACCAGACGACGACCCCGCGGGAGCGCGATGACCGGGCCCGACATCGAGGACGAGCCGGTCAACCACTACGAGGTGCTGGGCGTGGCCACGGATGCGGACGCGGTCGCCATGCGGGCCGCCTACCTGGACCAGGCCAAGCGGTGGCATCCCGACGTCCAGATCAACGCCAGCCCCGACCAGCGCCGGGTGGCGACCGCCCGGTTCCGGGCGGTCCGCGAGGCCTGGGTGTGCCTGTCGGACCCCGCCCGACGGGCGGCCTACGATCGGCGACTCCCGTCGGGGGCATCGGCCGGGCCGCGGGCCCGCCCGATGCCGCGACCCGAGGCGCGGTCCGACCCTCCGGCCGGCGATCGCCGACCCAGCACCTGGTTGGCCCGTGCCAGCCTGTCGGCGGTGGCCTCGCGCTTGGAGGATGCCGATCTGGCCGACGACGCCGTCACCCAGGCCAGCGCCGCGGTGTACCGCACCGTCCGTCGCAGCCTCGACGACGATGAAGCTGCCACCACCGCGGCGGTGGCCCGACGTCGGGCCTACGTCGCGGCTCGGCGCGCCCAGTCGGCGTGGACCGGCACCGCCGCCGAGTTCCGGGCCACGCCGTTGCTCGGTGACTTGGTGGGCCAGAGCCTGTGGGTCATGTGCCATGAGCTGTGGGCCGAGCTCGACGCACGACCAACGCCCGGGCTTGGTGGAGCCCCCCGACACGTCTGGCCGCGAGTCCACTCCGCCAGGCGGGCCGTGCTCGGTGTGCGGCCGGCTGCCCGCGGCCAGCTTCACCTTCCGGGCTGTGCGCGGTCGGGTGTTGGCCTACCGGGCGTCGACCATCTCCGGCGTGTTCTGCCGGGACTGCGCCACCGGGATCGGACGTGACGCCCAGCACGTCACCCTCAACGCCGGCTGGTGGGGACTGCTGGCCGTGCTGCGCACCCCGCTGGCACTGTGGACCAACGGCCGTGCCCTGCGTCGGGCCGAGGCCCTGGCTCCGGCCATCGGAGAGCCGGCCCATCGCCGGGCACCGATGGACCCGGGCGCGCCGGTGCTGGGTCGGGGGATCACCGGCGCGGTGCTGTTCGGGTTGCTGGTGCTCATCCTGGTGGCCGCCAGCCGGGTGATCTGACCGACTGGTCTGACCGGCGAGGGACGAGGGTTAGCATCGGCGACCCATGTCGACGCCGCCGATCCCATGACGGACCTCCCGACCCCGGAGACGTCGGTGCCCGGCCGCCTGGGCACCTCGGCACGGCTGGACGGTGGCGCCTTGGTGCTCGAGCTCACCCCTCGGCCCGAGATCCTGCACCACGGTGTGGTGCGGGCCAGCGTCCTGGCCTTCCTCATCGACGCGGCCGCCGGCATCCCGCTCGACCGGGACCCCGACGTGTGGACCCTCACCACCGACCTGTCGATGCGGATGCGCCCGGTGGCGGCGCCTGGCCGCGTCGATGCGTTCAACACCATCCTGCGGGCGGGTCGGCGGTCGTCCACCTGTCTGGTCGAGCTCACCAGCGAGCTGGGCGACCCGATCGCCACCGGCGCGATCGGTTTCGCCACCGTGGCCCGCAAGCCCACCGACCTGCCGAAACCGGTCTTCACCCTCGAAGAGGCGGTCCACCTGTTCCACGGTCAGCCTCCGCTCACCCGCCCGCTGCGTGAGGAGGCGGGCATCGAGGTGATCGATGCGGCCACCGGCGTCGTGCAGGTCGATCTGACGCCAGAGCTGCGCAACCCGGCCGGGACGCTCCAGGGTGCCATGGTGGCGCTGGTGGCTGAAGTGGCCACCGAGGAGCTGGTGGGGACGCGGCGGGGATCTCGCGTGATCGTGACCGATCTCGATCTTCGCTACCTGGAGCGCACCCAGGCCGGACCGGTGCGCACCCGGAGCCGACTGCTCGGCTCCGGGCCGGAGGCGGCGGTACAGGTCGACCTGGTCGACCTGTCCACCGATCGGATCACCGCGCTGGCCTTCGCCCGGGCCGTCCCCGTGCCCTGATCGGGCGGGCGCACCGGCCGCTCAGGTCCAGTCGGGGTTGCGGCCGCACCAGGCGACCAACCGATCGATGGCCGGGGCGCCGTCGGGGGTGGGCACGACCGGGGCGAAAGGAACCTCGTCGTCGTCGGCCTCGCCGCGGATCTCCGGTGGCAGCGCAGTCTCCATGAAGGTGAGGGCCGCCGCCACGGCCCCGCCGTCCCAGGCGGGGCGCTGGCCGGTGGCGCGAGCCAGATCCCAGGTGTGGACGCTCAGCTCGCTCAGGTACATGCGCAGCACGCCGTCGCCGGGCATGGTGGCCCAGGGCAGGGTGATCGTCCTGGTCAGCGACTCGGGATCTTCCCAGGCCCGTTCGGCCTCGGTGATGTCGCGGTTCCAGGCCGAGGCCATCTCGCTGACCGACCAGCCGGCCGTGCCACCGTCGCTCGCCGTGAAGTCGGGCGTGCCCCGCCCCAACGAGGCGACGCGGGGCGCCACCAGGACCAGGTGGTCGAGCAGGGCGGCCACGTCGAAGGCTCGACACGGCGTGGGCCGACTGAGCTGGTCGTCGGTGACCGAGTTGATGGTGGCGGTGGCCGTGGCCACCGCGGCCGCGAACAGTGGTCGAGGGTCGTCGAGGATCGAGGGGCCGGTGGGCGAGGGCGACGGCGAGGGCGATGAGGTGTGCTGGGTGGGTTCCATGGGTGTCATGCTGCGCCCCGAAACCGGTCAGCAAGTGACCGGTTTTCATGAGATCCTCGATCCATGCGCGCCGATCGGCTGGTAGCCGTCCTGCTGCTGCTGCAGCGCAAGGGTCGGGTCACGGCCGCCGAGGTGGCGTCCGAGCTCGAGATCTCCGAGCGCACGGCGCGGCGCGACCTCGAGGCGCTGGGCATGGCCGGGTTGCCCATCTACTCCCGGCAGGGTCGCAACGGGGGATGGGAGCTGCTGGGCGGCGCCACCACCGACCTCAGCGGCCTCAATGCCGACGAGGTGCGGGCCCTGTTCCTGGTGGCCGGTCCGGCCTCGGCCACACCCGAGGTGGCCGCTGCGCTGCGCAAGCTGATCCGGGCGCTCCCCGAGCCGTTCCGCGACCGGGCCGAGATCGCTTCCACCTCGGTGGTGGTCGACGCCGCCGCCTGGGACGGCAACCGCGGGTGGCAGGGCACCATGGCCGACCCGGCAGGGGGACGTCGGTCGACCCATCTCGACGCGGTGCAGCGAGCGGTGATCGAGTCGATCACGCTGCGCCTGACCTACCTCGACCGCCAGCGCCGCATCAGCACGCGCCAGGTCCGGCCCCTCGGCCTGGCCTCCAAACAGGGCAACTGGTACCTCCTGGCTGACACCGACGCAGGACGCCGCACGTTCCGGGTGGATCGGATGATCGAAGCCGAACCCACCGCCGCCCACTTCGAGCGCCCCGACGATTTCGACATCCACGCCGAGTGGCGGGCGGTCACCGACGAGATGGACCAGCGCCGGCTGCCGGCGAAGGCGTCGGTGGCCGCGGCCTTCGAGCATCTCGACCTGGTGCGATTCGTGTTCGGGAACCGGCTGCGGATCGGGCCGGCTCGTCCCGACGGGCGCGTGGAGCTGGAGGTGCGGGGCCACAGCCCGTTCGCGCTGGCCGTCGAGTTGGCCGGTTTGGGCAATCGGGCCGAGGTGCTCGATCCTGTCGAGGTGCGCGAGCAATTGGCTCGCATCGCGGTCGAACTGGGCGAGCTCTACGCTTGATCCGGCCCCGCCGGACCGGGTCGTGCCTGTTGTGTCAACCGGAGCATGTCAACCGGATCGGGTCCCCACGAGGTTTGGGGGGTGTGGGCAACATGGACCTCATGGCTCCCAACCCCGCCGGTGGGCCGGCCGGTGCCCCCGGCGGCCCGTCGGCAGGGGACAACCCGGTGCTGGCCGGTGTCTATCGCGACAAGGCGGGGGTGTTGTCGCGCATGGCGGTGGGTCTGGTGCGTGACCCGGGCGTGGCCGACGACCTGGTGCAGGAGGCGTTCATCCGCGCCCTTCGGGCCCGCGGCGCACCGAATCAGCCCGACGAGCTGTTCTTCTACCTGGTGCGGGTGGTGTTGAACCTGACGCGCAGCCATGTGGCCAAGGCCGCCCGCCGAGCCGCTCGTCGCTCAGCGCATCGGGTGGACGACACCACGCCCGGACCCACCGACGGTGCCGGGGGAGCGGTGCTGGCCCAGGCGGTGGCCGGCCTGCCGCGACGCCAGCGTGAGGTGGTGTTCCTGCGCTACTGGCTCGACCTGGGTGTCGACCAGACGGCGGCGTCGTTGGGGATCTCCACGGGTTCGGTCAAGACCCACGCGGCCCGAGCCCTCGAGCGCCTGCGCGCCGACCTGCCCGCGCTCGGCGAGGAGGGCCGACGATGAACCCCGAGGACGAGCTGCGCGACCGCCTACGCCAGGAACTCGGCGACCCGGTCAAGACCGACCCGACCGGGGCGAACGACCCCGGTTGGGCGGCCATCGAGGAGGCGGGCGACCGGCGCCGACGGCGCGACCGGCGACTCGTCCTGGCCGCCACCGCCGCGGCGGCGGTCGTGGTCGCGGCTCTGGTGTTGGTCGGGCGCACCGATCGGACTTCGACCACGGCGCTGCGCACCGGGTCCGGTGGGACGACGGTGGTGCCAGGTTCGTCGACGGTGGGCTCGGCCACGTCGGCGACGCCCTCCACCGGCACCGAGGTTCCGACCACGTCCACGGTGCCTGTCACCACGCTGGCGCCCATCACGGTGCCGGCCACGGCGCCCACCACGGTGCCGGCCACCACCGCCAGCACCACCCCGGCCGGCCAGATCGACTGCGGCACGGCCTACCTGGCCTCGGGATGGCCCACCACCATCCTGCCGTCGCCCGCGTTGCAGCAGTGCATCCTGTCGGCCTTCGCAGCGGGGAGACCGGCCATCTATCGCGAGCGGGCCCAGACCGACGGCCAGGGGGGCCACATCAAGATCACCACCTACGAGGTGATCGGCGTCCACCAGGTCCGCCGCACGGTCGATGCCACCGGCGCCCAACCCCCGGGGGCGGTCACGGTGTCGGTCTGCACCGGTCTGGCCTCCGGGCAGGACGGTCAGCTGGCCGCCTCGGGCTGCACACCGGCCTGAGCCTGCTGCCGGGTCGTGATGGCCAGCGCGAAGCCTTCGAATTCCGGGGGGATCCGACCTACCCCACGGGAACGGAACGGGACCCCCCGAGGTCGCTGACGAAGACGCCCTGGTCCAGGCGCACCAGGCGATCGGCCGACGCGTTGAGCCGGGCGTCGTGGCTCACGGCCAGCACGGTCACGCCCTCGTCGTCCACCAGGCGCCGCAGGACGGCTCGGGCCACATCGGTGGACTCGTCGTCCAGGTTGCCGGTGGGCTCGTCGGCCAGCACCAGCCGGGGATGGTTGGCCAGGGCCCGGGCGATCGCCACCCGCTGGCGCTCGCCGCCCGACATCATGGGCGGGCGGCTGTTCACCAGTTCACCCAGGCCCAGCTCGCCCAGCAGCTCCTCGGCCCGGGCCACCCGCTGGCCGTGCGACAGGCCGGTGCCGAACATGGCGATCTCCACGTTCTGGAGCGCGGTCATGCGGGTGATCAGGTTGTGGAGCTGGAAGATCATGCCCACGGTCTCGCGGCGGTAGCGGGCCTCGTGGTGGTGGTGGCCGACGGGTTCGCCGAACACGGTGATGGTGCCCTCGTCGGGGACGTCCAGCGCGGCCACCAGGTGCAGGGTGGTCGACTTGCCCGCCCCCGATGGTCCCACCACGACCACGAACTCGCCGGGGGCCACGACCAGGTCGGCGTGGTCGAGCACGCGGCGCCGGCCGAAGTGCTTGACCACGCCGTCGAGGCGCAGCGCGGCAGGCGCGTCCCGCGGATCGATGGCGCGGTCGACGCCCCGGGGCCGGGTGGTGTCATCGCGCTGGCCGTCGCCTCGGTTGGTCGAGTGACCGTGGTCGGTCTGCATGGGATCTCCCGCCTACTCGCGTCGGAGCGCGTCGAGGGGGGCCAGGGTGGCGGCCCGCAACGCCGGGTAGAGGGCGCCGATCAGCACCACGGCGAAGGCGAAGGACAGGGCCCGCACGAAGGTGGCCACGTCATAGGTGGGCTGGAAGTAGCCCTGGATCTCGCTCACGTGCTGCAAGACGTTGACCATCACCCAACCGAGCACCAGACCCAGCACCAGACCCACGAAGCCCATCGTCACCGCCTCACCCAGCACCAGGCCCAGCACCCGCAGCCGTGACCAGCCCACCGAGCGCAGCACGCCGAACTCGCGGGTCCGCTCGAAGAAGGAGAGCAGGGTGGTGTTGAGCACCCCGGTGATGGCGATGACCGCGGCCAGGATGGTGCCGCCCGTGTTGGCCACCCCGATGAGCACCAGGGTGCGGTCGGCGCGGCCGTAGTCGCTGGCCGACTGGATGGCGGTGTACTGGACGAACCGCCGGTCGATCTCCTTGGCCACCGCGTCCTTGTTGGCGCCCGGTGCGACCTTCACGAAGCCCAGGGTGACCTGGCCGGTCAGCTGGTTCTCCGATTGCAGGGTGGTGAGCGGGAACATCATGGTCGAGTTCCCGAACGACACGTTGGTGCGGTAGATACCGACCACGTGGCGGGTCTTGCCCCCCATCTGGAGGGTGTCGCCCACCGTCTTGTGGATGCTCTGGGCCAGGACGTAGCCCAGCATGATCTGGTCGGGACTGGTAGGCGTGTAGCTCTGGCCCTCCAGCACCACCACGCCGAACTGCTTCTGGGCCGCCGGGTCGAGGCCCACCTCGATGACCCCGGGATGCCCGGCGTCGTAGCGATCGGTCTGGATGAGGGCACCGACCATCGAACCCACGCCGGGCACCTTGCGCATGGCGGCCAGGTCCTGGGTGCTGATGGTGCTGGACAGGATGTCCTGGTTCTTCTGGGCCACGCTGAAGTCGGCGTTGCCCACCTTGAGGATCTCGGTGGCCGTGGTCTTGAGGCTCGACGTGAGGATTCCCAGCGTCATGACCGCCATCACGGCGATGGCCACGGCCACCGCGGTCAGCGCGGCGCGCAGCTTGCGGGCACTGACGTTCTGCAGAATCAACCCCGCGAAGGTCACGGCGTACTCCTAGCAGCAAGGGCCTCGTCCGCGCCGGAGCAACCGGGTGACGCAACGAGCCTACCGACTACCTGCCCAGCGGCGGTGTGACTATGCCGCGGATGGGTCGACGGGACGGTGCGGACGGCCCCCAGCCTGTGGTCGGGGCCACGCCGCGGCGGTCAGAGCCCCAGCAGACCTCGGGCGTAGGCAGCCTGGCCGGCGTGCTGGATGTCGTCGTCGGCGATGCTGACCAGCCGCACCCCCAGCGTGACCGGCGGGTCCCAACGGCGGTCGACCACCCGGTCGAGGTCGGCCGCGGTCGTCCGGGCCAGCAGTTCGTCGGTGCGCTCGGACACCGCGTCGTAGTAGCCGATGAGGGCATCCGCGCTGTCGGGGCGGATGCTGGCCACCTCGTCGGCGCGGTGGCCGTAGCCGGTGTTGTCCGGATCGGGATCGACCCCGCACCGACCCGCCCAGTCGCCGGTCACCCACACCTGAGGCTGGTCGAGCAGTTCGGAGACGTGATGGTCCTGCACCCGGGTCAGATGCCACACGAGCCAACCCACGGGGTTGGTGTCGGGGCCGGGCGAGCGAGCCAGCGCCTCGGCGTCGAGCCCGTCGACCGCCCGGTGGACGTGGTCGGTCACCCGCCCGAACACCTCGATGAGCAACTCGTTGACCTCCATGGTGCCTCCCGATTCGTTGGCCGGCTCTCCCATGATCGCAGGCTGGCGTCGACCCGTCCCCGGCGGCCGGGAAATCTGAGTCTTGCCGGGCCGTGCTTGGTGCCCGCAGAACGTCCCGTGGTCTCAACTATTCAACCCAACTATTCAACCCAACTCTTCAACCCAACTCTTCAACCCAACTCTTCAACACAATTTCGCTAATTCCGACAAGTTGTCGTTTCGTATTCAGGTGATTACCGACGCACGAATTTCCATGGCGGGCTACCGTCGAGCGCGACCCGAGACTCGGGTGCGCGGAGGAGGGACTCATGTACTTGTTCACGCGACAGGGCCGACTGGCCACCGCCGAAGGCCTCGATTGGGCCGTCAGGATCGCCGGGGCGGCAGCCACGGCATGCGGCAACACCGTGGACTGCTGGGCCAACACCTTGTCGCCCGGCTTCGGCACGGTGACCTGGACGACCTGGTGGCCCGACCTCACGGCGATGGAGGCCGGTCTGAATGCGTTGAACGGTGACGCGGCATATACCGGCTTGGCCGCCGAAGGCGCCACGCTCATCGACGGCGTGATCGACGACATCCTGTACCAGACGGTGTCGGGCGAGCCGGACCCGAGCGACACCAACCGCCTGGTCAGCGGCGTGCGGGCCATCTGCGCCGGTGGGCATCTGGTGCAGGCCATGACCGTCGGGGTGGAGATCGCCCAGAAGGCCGAGGCCATCACCGGTCAGCCGACGATGTTCGCCCGGAACATGACCGGGCCCTACAGCGGCGTGGCCTGGTTGACCGGGTTCACCGACCTGGGGGCCTACCAGACGGCCATGGACAAGATGTCCGCCGATCCGACCTGGCTCGCGCTCCTCGACAGCACCGAGGGGTGCTTCCTCGAAGACATGGACGCCACGCAGAACACGCTCTACGCCAAGTTGACCTGACGTCTCGACGTCACGCCCGGCTTCACGCCCGCCGCGCCTCGGTTCCATCCGATGGCGCGGTTGGGGTGAAGAGAGCCAGGGCGGCGGTCTCGCCGACGCGCTCGAACCACACCTCGACGCGCATCCCGATCTGGACCGCGGCCGGGTCGACGTGGATCAGGTTGGTCATGATCCGGGGTCCCTCATCCAGGTCCACCAGGGCCACCACCAGCGGGAGCAGATGGCGGAAGGCGCGTGCGTAGCTCTGGCGGATGACGGTGAACGAGTAGACGGAGCCGAACCCCGAGGCGTCGACCCATTCGACGGTCTGGCGGCACACGATGCAGTGACGGCGGGGATAGAGCTGGGTGTGGCCGTGCTCGCATCGCTGCACGACCAGGCGTCCTTCAGCGGCCGCCGCGAAGTACGGCGCCAGCTCGGGGTCGGCGGGTGGTGCGGGTCGCGCCTTGGCGTCGTCAGACAGCACCGGATCGTGCACCGGGCGAACCGTCGTGGTCATCGCGGGTCCTGTTCGTGGCCGTGGGCGTTCATGGCCGGTCCGTGCCCAGGACGACGGTGGCGCCGGTGGAGAGGTAGCCGCCGGTTCCGTGCACCAGGGCGATCTCGGCCCCGGGCACCTGGGTGGCGCCCGCTTCGCCCCGGAGCTGGCGCACCGCCTCGACCAGCAGGAACATGCCACGCATGCCGGGATGGCAGGCCGACAGCCCGCCCCCGTCGGTGTTGGTGGGCAGGGCGCCATCGAAGGCCAGCCGCCCGCCCTCCACGAACGGGCCGCCCTCGCCCTTGGCGCAGAAGCCCAGGTCTTCGAGCGTGAGCAAAACGGTGATGGTGAACGAGTCGTACAGCTGCAACACGTCCACGTCGCCCGGGGCCACCCCTGCCCGGGCCAGGGCCCGGGGTCCGGAGCGGGCTGCCGCGCTCACCGTCAGGTCGGCGGACTGGGACACGTTCATGGCGTGGCTGATGTCGTGGGCCGCGCCGAGCACGTGGACGGGCCGGCCGGGCAGGTCTCGGGCCCGTTCCTCGGTGGTGACCACGCAGGCACCCCCGCCGTCGGACACCACGCAGCAGTCGAACTTGTGCAACGGGTCGGCCACCAGCCGTGATCCGACGACGTCATCGACGGTCAGTGGATCGCGGTACTGGGCCATCGGGTTGAACCCGGCGTGACGACGCATGGTCACCGCGATCTCGGCCAGCTGCTCCGACGTGGTGCCGTAGGTGACCATGTGCCGCATGGCCGCCAGCGCGTAGCACCCCACCAGCGAGTTGCCCCACAACCCGTCCCACGTCTGGCTGGCGGTGACACCGGTCCCGCCGCCGCCCCCGATCTGACGACCCATCGACGACAGCTGGATGCTGCCGTAGCTGATCAGCACCACGTCGCAGTCGCCGGCTTCGATGGCTCGGGCGGCGTGCTCGAGGTGCACCTCGAACGAGGCCCCGCCGATGTTGGTCTCGTCCAGCCAGCCCGGGTGGATGCCCAGGTACTCGCACATGGCCACGCTGTAGAGCGGGAAGTAGCCGGCGCTGGCGAAGCCGTCGACGTCGTCGAAGGTCAGCCCGGCGTCGGCCAGCGCCCGCTCCGAGGCCTGGGCGTGCACCGCGCCCTCGCTCATCTCGGGCAGGTGCGGGTAGTCCGAGGTGGCCGCGCCGACGATGACTGGTCGCCGGCTCACCGGACCCGGTCGCGCTCGTGGCGGTGGTGCTGACCTGTCATCGGCGCATGCCCGACTGGCCGATGTCGTGGTCGCGCGGGGCCAGCTGCCCGTCGAACCGGTCGGGCCGCTCCACCCTGTGGTCGTCCACGCTCACCAGCACCGGATCGTCGATCTGCATCGCCACCCCCTGTTCCCGCGGGCACCTCCGGTGCCGCCCGGCCCCAAACATGACGCCGCCGTCAGGTTAGTACCGAAACGATCGGTCGAGCCGGGGCCTCGCCGCGCCGTGGCCGCCAGTCGAGCAAAGGTGGATCGATCGGACGGGGACTCAGGGAGGTCGGCGTAACTCGAGGCTCGGCTCGTCGTCGGTGTTGCAGGACGGATCGCCGAGGAGGATGTCCGATGAACACGAGCACCGTCGCAGGTTCACCACGACCCGAGGATCCCGTGACCGCGCCGACGCCAGCGGCGGGCCGACGCCGTCGATTCGGCTCCGTCCCTCGGATCCGGCACCGACGGACCGACCGGGGCGGGCGGCGATCGTGAGCGCACCAAGTTGGCGCTGGTCCTCGTGCTGGTCGCCGCCGCGGCGGTGTGCGTCGCCGTCGGGCTGGTCCTGTTCCACGCTCACGGGACCGGTCACGCGCTCCGCCCGCTCGATCGGCGCCGCCCAGGCCGGCTCGGCCCAGGCCGGCTCGGCCCACGCGTCGACCACGGTCTCGGTGGCCATCTCCGCCACCAGCCTGGTGAATCCGTCGCTCTCACCGACCAGCCCGGTTGGGGGCTCCCAGCCCACACCGAGCGCCGTCGCCCCCACCACCGCCGAGGCCCCCACCACGACCGTCTCCACCGCGGTGGCCTTCGACGCGCGGTCAGCGCCAGCCCGTCATCGGTGTCGTGTCCCGATCCGCAGGTCAGCACCACGACCACGGCGTTCGTTCAGCCCGACGTGCACCTGACGTGGACCGCCCTGCACGCCACCAGCGTCGATCTCTCGGTCGACGGTCCCGGCGTGTACCAGGCCGGCCTGCCGACGACGGGCAGCTACGACTTCTCGTTCAGCTGCAACGGTCCCCACACGCTGCTGCTCACCGCCCACGGGGCCGGTGGCAGCACCGCCACCCACACGTTCGTCATCACCAGCCACCAGTGATCGCCGCCGTTCCGCGATCGCGCAACTCCTCCGTCGGGCCGGCCCATGGGCGTCAGCTCGGTTTGCTCGACCACTCCCGTGGTGGGCAGCAGCCGAACTGGGGTCGGCCCGGCGGGCGGACGGCGGGGACGACCCGGCTCAGGACAGGCGGGTGATGGCCGGCAGCGCGTAGGTGCCGTCGAGGACGGACGGAGCGGGGATGTAGATGCGAAGCATCGGCCGGAAGTCGCCTTCGGGCGTCGGCAGCCAGTTGGCCCGAGCGGCGGCGTCGGGTTCGTCGCGCTGCATGCGGATCGTGATGGATCCGTCGGCGGCGGTGACCAGTCCTGGAGTGCGGTCGCCGATCGAGTACCGCTCGATCGGGTTGGCCACCAGGTAGTAGTCGGGCCTGTCGTACATGGTGAGGGACCAGAAGGCGCGGGCCGGTGGCGGCTCGGGGAAGCGGATCTCATAGCGGTCGGCGCCGTTGAGCTGTCGGCCATCGGAGTCGACGAAGACCTGGGCGTAGACGGCTTCGTAGCCGTGGTTGCCCCACAGCCCGGCCCGGGCCGCAGCGGCGCGCACCAGATAGGAGATGGTCCGGTCGGGGATCTTCCACTCGGGGGCGTCGATGGCGCCCAGCTCGAAATGGTCGAGGTTGTAGTCGAACACATGCGGGTTCGCGAGCCAGCCGCTTCGGGCGCCCCCGCCGCTTCCGGTGCCCCCGCCGCTTGGTGGCTGCCTCGACCTGCGCCTTGCCGGCGGCCTGGCCGGCCACCAGCGCCGCGCTCAGGGCGGGGGCGGCATCGAGGTAGGGGGAGGTGGAGTCGAGCAGGCCGAGGGGTGCGAACCGGGACTGGTAGTCGATGTCGGCCTCGGCCGGCGGGAAGGCGGCCATCCAGGTGCGGACCTGCTCGAAGAAGGCCAACTCGTCGGGCACGCCGGCGGTGGGAGCCGCGATGGGCGACCCGGTGGAGCGCCCCGAGGTGGTGAGCGAGAGCTGCTCCTGCAGCTCGGCCACCGCCGGCAGGTCGTCCACGCCCGAGCACGCCCATCGCCCCACGATGGCCGCCACGGTGGTGGGCAGGGAGATCTGGCGCTGGCCGTCGGGCACGGTGCCGCTCCACCCGGGCGGGGTGAGCAGGAAGGTGCCACCGTCGGAGCCGGTGGCACGGGTCCCGATGTAGGCGAAGTTGTTGGTCCAGGCGTCGACGAACTGGAGGACGAAGTAGCGCTCGCCCACCGCCGGCACCCCGAGGGTGACCGGGCCGGCCGTCGTGTCCAGCATGGCGATGGAGTAGAGGGTGTCGTTGTTGACGCTCACGAAGGTGTCGCCGGGGCCGGCCAGCTTGGAGGCGTGGCCGAACTGGTTGAACGGGGCCGCGGGCAACGCCCCGAATCCGCGGGTGACCGACCGTTGGATCTGGCTCAGGTTGAACACCGGTGCGAACCCGTAGAGGTACGCCTCGGTGGCCAGGTCCTGGAGCGTGTCGGCGGGCATCGCGGTCTCCTCTGGTGTCGGTGGGTCGAACCTAGCGGGCGGGGGTCGGGCGTGGCCTCGGATGCGCGGTCACGGCCCGTCGAGCGATCCCCGTTTCCGCGGAGACGCTCCTGCGACGAGTAGTACCAACTGAGGCGACGAGCATCGGTGGGGCACCGGACACGTTCACCGCGAGTTGACGGCTCGCTCCACGAAGGCGCACAGGGTGGAGATGAGGCGCATCTGATCGACGTCGTGGGCTCGGCTGTTGAGCAGCTCGTCGGTGCACACCAGGTACGCCAGACAGCGCGCCCGGCTGATGGCCACGTTCAGCCGGTTCCGCGAGAACAAGAAGTCGGCGCCTCGCGTCATGTCCGCCGCCGTCGAGGTTGTCATGGTGAAGAACACCACCGCGGCCTGGCGACCCTGGAACTTGTCCACCGTCCCCACCGGCACATCCCGGGTGCGACCGTCACGATCGAGCCGCCACCGCAGAAGTCTGACCTGGTCGTTGTAGGGCGCCACCACCATGAAGTCGCGGGCGGCGAGCGGACGGCTCCGCCCGTCCTGGTCGGTCCAGTCCGTTCCGATCAACCGGTCGATCTCGGCGGCCACCACCTCGGCCTCCGCCGCCGACTCGGTCGAGCAGCCCGCGTGGTCCGCCCGCAGCCATCGCAGGCCGGTCCCGAACGCAGTCGTCTGCTGCACGCACGACCAGTGGCTGGTCAGCTTGCCCTCGTAGATCTCCTCGGAGATGAACGAGCAGACATCGGGATGCATCCGCCTCGTCTCGGTGAGGAACACGCCGCGATCCTTCGGCATGGTGACGTGATCACCGAGGACGTGACCCAACACGCTGCGTCCGCCACCCCCAGGGTGTGTGGCCAGGGCGACCTGCGCCAACTGCGAGGGGTCGCCCAGGAGCACGAGGTTGTGGGCGGAGCGGGAGGCGGCCAGGGCGTCGGCCAGCGCCAACTGCCCCGCCTCGTCCACGAGCAACACGTCGACGGGCGCTTCGAGCATGTCCTTGCCGGCGAACAGCCATGTCGTTCCCGCCACCAGGTTGTACTCCTCCTTGGCGCACTTGGGATTCGATGTGGTGTAGTCGACGTGAGGCGGCGGAACGCCCGCCGGCGCCGTGCCTCGCCGGACGGCCTTGAGTTGATCGAGTCCGCCCTCACGCTCCAGCACGTCGAGGATCTCGTCGAGCAGGTTGTCGATGGCGTGGTGGCTCTGCGCGGTGATGCCCACGCGGCGACCCGCCAGGATCAGCGTGCGCACCAGGTACGCGGCCCGGAACGTCTTGCCGGTGCCCGGCGGACCCTGGATGGCCACGTAGCTGTGATCGAGATGGTCGGCCCACGCGTCCATCTCGTCGAGGTCATCGGTGAACACCCGACCCGTTTCGCCGAACCCCGTCGGACCGCCATCGGCCACGAACGCCGGAAGGTCACGGCGCAACAACGCCATCGACGCCCGATTCGGCGGCGGCCCCGTCGGGTCGAGCACGCGGGAGGCGATCTCAGCGAGCGCCTCGGGCTTCGGCTTGGGTGGGACCCAGTCGTTGCGCACGACGACGGTGGGCACGAAGCCCAACTCGCCGTTGCGATCGCCCCACATCATGTCCACCGTTCCGGCGTCGTGATCGAATCGATCGATGGAGGCGTACCCGACCATGCCATCGGGCGTCACGTAGATGACCTGATCGCCGCGGTCGTGGAAATCGTCGCTCGGCTGGTCGGGCAGGGCGAAGCGCATGGCCACCGTCTCGAGGGGCTTGCCGGTCTTCCCCGTCCGAGCGACGAGCCTGATCGGATGCAGGCCGGCCAGCACCGCCGGGTCGTCCATGAGCTCGCCTGGCTCGGCCTGCCCCTTGACGATCAGCGGGGCCACATGGGCACGCCACTCGCGCCACCAGTAGCCGAGCACGTCCCCGAGCAGGCGCTCGGCCGTCTCGGGCCCGAACTCGTGTAGCTGGGCCACCTGCTCGTCGAGCTCGGGCACCCGCCCGTCAGGTTCGAGCGCCGCCAACCGCCACGGGGTCCCGGCAGGGCGGTGCTCGACCAGCCAGTCGCGTAGCGCTCGGGTGGCCCGCACATCGTCCTCGTTGTACGAGGCGATGCGGTCGAGCGCGGCCTGATCGCGCTCGGACAGATAGCGCTCGTACTCGAGCACGGCGCCGGCCCCCGCGTCGATCTCGTGGCCACGCTCGAAGTCTGTCAGCCGCTCCAGGTACTTCAGCCCGTACCCCTCGGTGCCCACCTGCATGGCGTTGCGGGCCACCACCAGCAGGTCGACGAAGCATCCGGTCTCCACCAATCGGCGGAGGGTTACCTCACCCACACCGTGGTCGGCGGCCAGGCGCTCGAGCGAGGATCGCTCGGTGTGGTTGTAGTGGTAGACGTGCATCCCGGGATGAGCCGCCCGGCGCTCGGCCAGGAAGTCGATGAGCTCGGCCGCCGCCGTTGCCTCCTCTTCGAGATCGTGGGCCCACCAGGCCCGATAGCGCCACTCGCCGTCTGGGTGGCGCGCGAGATGAGCCCGAACAGGAAGAAGAGCCCGGCGTCGGCCCGCCAGAAGGGGTGGCCCTCGAAGTCGAGGAACACGTCGCCGTCGTCGGGCGCGGGGAGCTGCTCGAGCCCGCGTCCCCACACCGGGTCGTCGCCCGGCTCGATCATGTCGTAGGGCGGGTGCTCGCCCTCGGGCTGCAGGCGAGCGGCGGCCTGGAGAGCGGCCTGGCCGACGAGCCGTCGCAGCCGGTCGGGTCGTAGACCGTCGACGGTGTCGGTGCATCCCGCCAACGCCTCCAGGGTGGCGACCTGCTCGTCGACCAGGACGGCCCGCTCGGGGGCGCGGATGTCGGCGACGTAGATCAGCGAGTCCTCGTCGCGCCATCGGGCCTCACAGACGTCGAAGAACTCGCAGAAGGCGCAGTGGTGGCACGGCTCGGGCACCGTGGGCTCGCGGTCGCTCGTTCCGGCGTCGAGCACGCGAGCCAGCTGGGCCTGGATGCGGTGCCAGTAGGCCCGGAACTCGTCGACCATCAGGGTCTCGACCCGGCCGGACCCCAACCAAAGGTGCACCTGGCGCGGGCGCACCCCGGTGGCCGCCTCGATGGCCTCCGCGTAGAAGCAGAGCTGGAGCACGTGGCCGGGCTTGGCCTCGACCCGGGCCAGCTTGGCGTCCACCGGCTCGTAGCCGACGACCCCGGTGTCGGGATCCTCGACCAGGATCAGGAAGTCGGCGATGCCCCGGACACCCCGATGGACGAAGGGCATCTGGTAGATGAGCTCGTACCCCTGGCCGAAGGGGTCGCCCACCCGCTCGACCCAGGCGCCGAAGGCTTCACCGGGTCGGCGATCGGGGATGATCAGGATCGATTTGCCCTGGCGTTCGTACTCGGCCAGGCAGTCGCGCTCGTGGTCGAGCCCCTTCGTCGCCAACAGCTGCGCGAATGAGCCGAACCTGCTCCCGGGCGTCGGGCGGGTCCCATCCTCGACCTGGTTCTTCAGCGTCAGGAAGTGCGCGCAGTCGAGCCAGGCCGTGATCTTGGTCGGGGTGAGCAACCGCTCGGGCATGCCGTGATCTCCAATCGACCGTCGCGCCTGCGCCGGTCAGATCGACAGTACGCATGACCTGTTACGAACGGGAAGGACTCGGTCTCGGTCCCGGCTCCGGCCGGGCCCGGCGCGGGCCCGACTCGGGCTCCCACGCGATCACACGGGGTCACGAGCGAGCGTTGACCTACCGCCCAGTGGTCCCCGTTCGCGTCGCCCGGGCGCGACCGAGGCTGAGGGTCAGCAGCTGAGCCGGCCGGGCGCCACCTTCGGGCCAGATGATGGAGTCGCCCACCACCGACGGCCAGGCGTTGATCACGCCGGTGCCCTGGTAGGTCCACACCGTCGATCCGTCTCGCCTCGACAAGGCCAGGATCTTGCCGTCCTGGAGTCCCGTGAACACGAGGTCGCCGACCACCGTCGCCCCGCCCAGGGGATCACCCGGCACCTGCACGTCCCACCGCACCCGACCGGTGGCCACATCGATGGCCACCAACTCGCCGTCCATCGTGCCGACCGTCCCCTGGAACCCGAAGGCCTCGGGCTGATAGGTGGTCGGCTCGTTCAACACCGGGACGTACACCACCCCGTCAGCCGCAGCCGGAGGTGTCTCCACCCCACCGAAGTCCCCGGGGAACACGGTGATGGCCTGGGTCACGTCGCGCACCGTGTCGTTCTGGTGCTTGCCCACCGACGTCTTCCACAGGGTCCGCCCGGTCCGCGGGTCGAGCCCGTAGACCCACCCGTCCTTGCCCGTGCCGATCACGACGTCACCTCGCCGGCTGGGCACCACCATCGTGAGCTGGTGATCGAGGTCGAACAGGTCGTGCGGGGTGGCCTGGTTGTACCAGGCGAGCCTGCCGGTCATGGCGTCGAGCGCCACCGTCGAGCTCGTGTAGAGGTTGTCGCCGGGTCGGCTCGACCCGCTCGGATACCCGGGGGCGCCCGGGAAGGGCGCCGGGTTGCCCGTGCCCCAGTAGATCAGGCCGGTGTGCACGTCGATGGCTGGCGGGTACCACGCGCCCCCGCCGGAGTTGATCGTCGGGTTGCCCCACAGGTCGGGGCTGGCCACGGTGTCGAACGACCAGGCCATCGACCCGTCCGTCTCGTTGAGGGCGAACACGGTCCCGGCGTCGCCGCCGTGGTAGATCCCGGCCAGGCTGACCGGCACGGTGGCCGCGTACACCTTTCCCCGGTAGGTGGTGGGTTGGATGTCGATGCCCAGGCTGGGTGTGCCCACCACCGTCGAGCGCCACACCACCACCCCGGTCATGGCGTCGAGGGCCACGATGTCGCCCCGGCCGGACACGGCGAACACCTTGCCCCGGTCCACGGCCACGCCGTTGGGCCCGATCATCGGCTTGCCCGCGTCGGACTGGTTGCTCGTCCACACCAGCGCGCCGGTGCGCTGGTCGAACTTGCGGACGTTGCCGGACAGGTCTTCCAGATAGACGGCGGCGCCCACCACGATCGGGTTGGTCGAGGCGTTGCCGAAGGTCCCCGATCCGGGCAGCGGTGCACTCCAGGCCACCTGAAGCCGATCGACGCTGCGTGAGTCGATGGGGGAGACCGAGGCGTCGCGCGTGTTGCCCAGGTCGAGGTTCGGCAGCGGCCAGGATGTGTTGGCGCCCCTTCCTGGGTCAGGACCGCGCCTGGGTGGGAAGCCGATCGGGGGTTGGCAGGCAGCCGCCATCAGCGTCGCGGCGGTCAGCACGGTGGCGCCGAACCATCTCCCCCTCATGCTCCCCCTCCTGGTCCCCACGGGGCCGGATGCTATGGCGCCCGCCAGGTCGGCGCCGGATGCTGTGGCATCGCCGGGTCCCGTGCCCGAGCCCAGCGGCGTCGCGTCCTCGGACCAGCCCACGGAGGCGCGCCCGCCGGATCGGCGCGTGCGGAGACCGGGTCGGACAGACTTGAGCCATGACCGGATTGATCGAGGACTACGCGATCGTGGGCGACACCGAGACGGTGGCCCTGATCGATCGCCGCGGATCCATCGACTGGTGGTGCACCCCGCGCATCGACTGTGGCGCCACCTTCGCCGCGCTGCTGGGCGATCCGTCCCACGGGCGTTGGCTGATAGCCCCCACCGCCCAGGACGTCACCAGCACCCGGCGCTACCGCCGCAACACCCTCGTGCTGGAGACCCTGCACGAGACGGCCACCGGCAGCGTGGCCGTCATCGACTTCATGTCTCCCCGTTCGGACAACCCCACCATCTTCCGCATCGTCGAGGGACGCTCCGGCCACGTCCACATGCACATGGAGCTGATCGCCCGCTTCGACTACGGCTCGATCGTGCCCTGGGTGACCGAGACCGGTGACGGGCTGACCCTCATCGCCGGCGAGGATGGCCTGCAGCTGCACAGCCCTGTGCTCATCGAGGGCACCCAACGGATGTCGAGCGAGGCGGAGTTCGCCGTCACCGAAGGCGAGGAGCGCAGCTTCTCGCTGTCGTGGTTCCCGGCCATCGACTCGCCGCCGCTCCCGCTCGATGCCATGGCCAGCCTGCGTCGCACCGAGGACTGGTGGCGGGCCTGGGCGTCGCGCTGCACCTACCAGGGCGAGTGGCGCGACGACGTCATCCGTTCCCTCATCACCCTCAAGGCGCTCACCTACGCGCCGACCGGCGCGGTGTGCGCCGCAGCCACCACCTCGCTGCCCGAGTGGATCGGCGGCGTCCGCAACTGGGACTACCGCTACTCATGGCTGCGCGACTCGTCCTTCACGCTCCAGGCCCTGCTCATGGCGGGGTACGACGAGGAGGCCATGGCCTGGTACCAGTGGTTGCGCCGAGCGGTGGCCGGCTCGCCAGGTGACTTCCAGATCATGTACGGCGTGCGCGGCGAGCGACGCCTGACCGAGCTCGAGCTCCACTGGTTGCCCGGCTACGAGGGTTCGACGCCGGTGCGCATCGGTAACCAGGCCAGCGAGCAGTTCCAGCTCGATGTGTTCGGTGAGGTCCTCGACGCGGCCTGGACCGGCGTGTCCTCGGGTGTGTCCGCCGATCAGATGGAGCCCGACGGCCACCACGGTCTGGCCAGCGACATGATCGTGGCCGTCATGGCCCACCTCGACCAGGTGTGGGACCAACCCGACGACGGGATCTGGGAGATCCGCGGCCCGCGCCGTCACTTCACCCACTCCAAGGTCATGGCCTGGGTGGCCTACGACCGGGCGGTGAAGATCGCCCGGGTCCGAGGCTGGTCCGACATGCCGGTGGAGCGGTGGGGCAAGACCCGGGACCTGATCCACGACCAGATCTGTGAGCAGGGCTGGAACGAGGCCAAGCAGAGCTTCACCCAGTACTACGGCTGCGATCAGCTCGACGCCAGCCTGCTCATGCTGGCCCGCATGGGCTTCCTGCCGCCGTCAGATCCTCGGATCGTCAGCACGGTCGAGGCCATCGAGCGCGAGCTGCTGGTGGACGGCTTCGTCCAGCGCTACTCGACCAACGACGGCCAGAACCCCGACGGCCTGCCTCCCGGCGACGGCGCTTTCCTGCTCACCACCTTCTGGTTGGCCGACAACCTTCAGCTGATCGGCCGCTCCGACGACGCCCGAGTGATCTTCGATCGCCTCGTCTCCCTGCGCAACGACGTCGGCCTGTTCTCCGAGGAGTACGACCCCGAGGCCGGGCGGATGCTGGGCAACTTCCCCCAGGCCTTCTCCCACCTGGCCCACATCATCACTGCCGCCGGCCTGTCCATGGGCGACGCCGGCCCGGTCGCCCAGAGGGCGAAGGAGACCTGACGTAACCGCAAGCCGAACCGCCCGTCTCCTTGGCCGGAGGACGCCATGATCCTGCTCGCCGTGGACACCAGTCAGATCCGCACGACGCTGAACCAGAACCCGCTGCTGCGCGACTTCGCCATCGCCATCGGGTTGGTGATCCTGCTGATCATCATCCAGATCCCCCTGAGCATCCGGCGCCGGGCCAAACGCCACGAGCTGCGCAAGGCGATCGAGCACGACCGGGCCCAACCCGGTGGCGCCGACCCGATCGATGGCATGGCCGATCTGGCGGCCTCGCGGGGCTGGACCGGGCCGACCACCGCCCCAGGGTTCGACGACGAGGTCACCAGGTACACCCACGAGATGCTGCGCAACCTGTGGGGCTATGAGCGTGACGTCGATAGCGACGTCCCCATCAACCCCGACAACCAGTACACCAACGTCTTCCAGGGTGAGGCCGGCGGCCAGCCCTTCACCATCGCCAACGTCCGCCTGAACGCGATGCGATCGAGCGTGGTCGGTCTCCATCTCGACCGGAGCAAGGACCCCTGGGCGTCGGTCTGTGCCATGAAGAATCCCATGGTGCTGCCCCCGCTGTACGTGAACCTCCAGCACCGGGCCGACTACTACGGCCTGTTCCTGAAGCACTGCGACTTCGAGAGCGAGCAGTTCAACCGGACCTTCGACGTCATGACGGTCAACCCCAAGCTGGCCAACGACGTGATCACCCCGCCGGTCATGGAGCTGCTGCTGACCCGCGACGACTGGGTGTTCTCCTACCAGATGGGCTGGCTGATCTGCTTGTGCTCCCACGGTCTGCACTCGGCGGCCGACTACGAGCAACGGGTCGAGGTGATGACCAAGCTCATCGGCCTGCTCCCCGAGTTCGTGGCCGACGACGACGCCCTCAAGATGCCCACCCTGCCCGACGGCACCGTCCTCAGCCCCAACATGAGCGAGGCCGACCGGAAGACGGTCGAGGCGAAGATCATGGCCATGAGTCCCGAGCAGCGGAGCGACTTCATGCGCCAGGCCCAGGTCGACGGCATCCAGGCCATGGCCCAGATGTTCGGCAAGCACATCGACCGGGCTGCGCTCGAAGCCGCGGTGGACAAGAACATGGCCGAGCAGCAGGCCGAGCACCCCGAGAGGCTTGGCGACCAACCCCCGGCCGCCACCTGACCCTCGCTCCCTCCCCCCCCGGCCGGGCCAAGTCTGTTCGCTTGCATCGGTACCCTCCGGGGCCATCGACTGCCGACCGGGAGGCCCACATGACCTCGCCATCGACCGCCTCCACCGAATCGTTGGGTGGGACGGTTGCCAGCGCCGCCCGTCGCCGGGACCGGCTCGACGCGCTGGCCGCCGAGCTCGGCGGCTGGACACGGTGGTGGACAACACCGGGGTGAGGCTGCTGGGCCCGGCTGAGGACGCACCGCTCGAGGAGTGGGACCGCATGGTCCAGCTCAACCTGACCAAGTTCGGGGTGGGTGCCTTCTCCGAGGCGTTGCGCCAGGAGATCACCGGGCGCCACTTGCGGGTCTCGCGGGTCGAACGCGGCGCGGTCGCCACCGAGCTCGCGACGCACCTCCGCCTCGAGATCCGAGCCCAGTCCACCGAGCGCTCCGCTGACATGGAACGGCTGGTGGGCTCCGACATCGCCGACCCGATCGAGTTCATCGTCACCCGCCCCGCCACGTGGCCATCAACGAGATCCTGGTGCGCCCGACCGACCAGGCCGACTGAGCGTCGATCCGGGTGCGTGACGCATGACCGCCTGGTCGGGACCCAAGACCCTGGCGGTTCGGCCCGGGAGCCGGTAGACCGCACATATGACCGCTCTGATCGAGCTTCGTCACGCATCCATCCACGGCCACGACGTGGCCTACCGCGTGGCCGGCGCCGAGTCCGGCGCGGCCGGCAACGTGGTGCTGGTGCACGGGATGGCGGGCAGCTCGCGGACCTGGCGCGACGTCATGCCGGCGCTGGCCCGGCACCACCGGGTGGTGGCGCTCGATCTGCCCGGGCACGGCCACTCGGCGCCCTCGTCGGGGGACTACTCGCTGGGGGCGATGGCGAGCGGCATCCGCGACCTGATGGACCACCTGGGCATGGACCGCGCCACCCTGGTCGGGCAGTCCCTGGGCGGCGGGGTGGTCATGCAGTTCGCCTACCAGTTCCCCGAGCGGTGCGATCGGCTGGCGCTGGTCTCGAGCGGCGGGTTGGGCCGCGAGGTGAGCTGGCTGCTGCGGGTGCTGTCGCTGCCGGGTGCCGACCTGGTGCTTCCCGTGGTGGCCCCGGCCTTCGTGGCCGCCAAGGGCAACGCCATGAGCCGATGGCTGGGCGCCCACGGCGTGGGCGCCCCCCGACTGGCCGAGATGTGGCAGGCCTATGCCTCGCTGGCCGATCCCGACAATCGGGCCGCCTTCCTCCGCACCCTGCGGTCGGTCGTCGATCCGGGCGGCCAGGCGGTCGGGGCGTCCGACCGCCTCTACCTGGTGGGCGACATGCCCACGTTGATCATCTGGGGGTCCGACGACGACATCATCCCCGTCGACCACGCCGAGGCGGCACATGCGGCCATGCCGGGCAGCCGCCTCGAGATCTTCGACGGCGTCGGCCACTTCCCCCAGGTCGAGGCGCCCGAGCGCTTCGTGGAGGTGTTGGACGACTTCTTGGCCACCACCGAGGCGGTAGCACCTGTGAGTGCCGCTTCCTGAGGGGTACGCACGCTGAGCACGAACGCCCGGGCACATGGGCGGCCGGGGTGAGGTCAGGTGAACTGGAACTCGGCCAGGTCGGGCGCCCGCGTCCAGGACCAGTAGTCGACCAGGCGCCACGGCGACAGGCCGTAGATGCGACCGTCGGGTCCCCGATACCAGCTGTTGGCGATGGACGGGTGCGACCACACCATCGTGTCCAGTTCGGCCTGGAGCCGTTGGTTGTACTCGTCGTGCACCTCCTGTCGCACCTCCATGGCGGCGTGGTCGCCGGCGATGAGCGCCACCAGGGCGCCCATGACGTAGCGGACCTGGCACTCGACGTGGAAGATGATGGAGCCGCCTGAGGCCAGGTTGGTGCCGGGCCCGTAGAGGCAGAACAGGTTCGGGAAGTTGGGGACGGTGATGCCCAGGTGGGCGGTGGGTCGGTCCCCCCACTGCTCGCCCAGCACGCGCCCGCCCCGGCCCACGATCGTCATCGGCCACAGGAACTTGTTGGCTTCGAAACCGGTGGCGTAGATGATCACGTCCACCGGGCGGAGGCGCTCGTGGCCTGTGGCATCCGTGGTGATCACGCCGTCGGCCGCGATGCGCGCGATCGGGTCGGTGACCAGGTCGACGTCGTCGCGGGTCAGCGCGCCGAGCCAGCTCCCGTTGTCCTGCAACGTCCGCTTGCCGAGGCACACGTAGTCGGGCACCACCTTGGCCAGCAGCTCGGGGTCGTGGCCGACCTGGTCGGCCATCCACTGGGTGAACACCTGGCGGGCGGCGTCGTTGATCTCGCTGATGGCGATGTCGGGATGGGGGTAGTCCGGGTCGACGCGCATGGCGGACAGGCCACCGTCGCAGGCCGGCCAGAACAGCAGGAACCGGTACCAGCGCCCGTAGTAGGGCAGGTGCCGCACGGCCCAGGCCACGCCCGGGCCGACCTGGGCGTGGTAGTTCGGGTTGGGGAACATCCACGGCGCCGATCGCTGGAACACCGTCAGGTGCTCGGTGTCCGGAGCCACTGCGGGCACGATCTGAAAGGCACTGGCTCCGGTCCCGATGACGGCCACCCGCTGGCCGGTCAGATCGGTCCCGTCCACCCAGCGGGCCGAGTGCATGGCCAGCCCGGCGAAGTCATCACGACCCTCGATGTCGGGCAGCTTGGGCCGGTTGAGCTGGCCCACCGCGCTGATCAGAGCGGTGGCTTCGATGACCTCGGGCTCGTCGTCGGGGTGGGCCCCGCTGGGTGCGACCTCGACGGACCACATGGCGCGATCGTCGTTCCAGGTGGCCCGATGCACCTCGGTGGCGAAGCGCACGTGGTCAGCTACCCCGTAGCGCTGCAGGCAGTGCTCGAAGTACGCCTGCAACTCGGGCTGGCGGGCGAAGAACTCGTTCCAGTGGTCGTCGGGCGCGAACGAGTACGAGTAGAAGTGGTTGCCCACGTCCACCCGGGCACCGGGGTAGCGGTTCTCGTACCAGGTGCCGCCCACCCCGGCGTTCTTCTCCACCACCGTGTAGGGGATCCCGGCCTGGCCCAGACGGATGGCGGCCAGCAGCCCGGACATCCCGGCCCCGATGACCACGACGTGGAAGGACTGCACCCGATCGTCGTCGGGGTCGAGCCCGTCGGGCCAGGGCACGGCGCGGGGGTCGACGCCATCGAGCTCGAGCTCCTCACCGATCAGGCCCAGGTACTCCTCGGGCACCGCTTCGCTCAAGAGCACCCGCATCATCTCGGCCAGCAGTTCGTCATCCGGTGCCGGCGGCCGCACGTATCCGCCGGCGCGGTAGGCCAGGATCACCTCGAGGGCCTCGGCCCGCACCGCGGCTTGGCTCTCGGGGCTCATGAAGCCCTGCACCTCGTTGAGGTAGATGCCCACCGGTCGGTGCTCGCCCCGCAGCACCGCAGGATCGCCCGTCATGTGCACCATCGACATCATGAGGGCGGGGACGCTCAGGTCCTCCAGGTAGGCGGCGATTGTCGCCTCGTCCTCGTCGAACGGGGTGCCCGCGTAGCGACCACCGTCCCCGGGCGCGCCGCTCACGCGGCCGACGCCGACGAGACGCGTATGGGCAGCCGCTTGAAGCCGTTGTTGAGGTTGGAGCGCAGGTGGACGGGGTCGCCGGTGAGCTCGAGGTGGTCGCAGGCGGACAGCAGCTCGCCGAAGAACACCCGGCCCTCCAGCCGGGCCAGGTGCACACCCAGGCAGAAGTGCTCGGCGATCCCGAAGGACAGGTGCGGGTTGGGGCTGCGGTGGATGTCGAAAGCCTGGGCGTCGGCGAAGACGTCCTCGTCGCGGTTGGCCGACGTGTAGTACATGGCCACCTTGTCGCCCGCGGCGATGGGCGTGGATCCCACCACCGTGTTCGCTGCGGCCGTACGGCGGAAGTAGTGCAGCGGGTTTGCCCATCGAAGGATCTCCTCGACCGCGCTGGGCAGCAACGAGGGATCGGCCCGCAGCTCGGCCAGCTGGTCGGGATGGGTCAAGAGCGTGTGCAGCCCTGACGACAGCATGGTCTTGGTGGTGTCGTTGCCGGCGGTCACCAGTTGTACGAAGAAGCTGCCGAAGTCGACCTCGCTCATCGGCTGGCCGCCGAAGTCGCTGTCCAGGATGAGGGTGGTCAGGTCCTCCTGGGGCTCGCCGGCCCGGCGGGCGGTGGCGAAGTCGATGGCGTACACGGCCATCTCGATCGAGGAGCTGTAGTCGGGCTCCTGGCCGGCCAACACGTCGGGGTCCTGCCCCGAGGTCTGGCGCTCGGACAGCTCGTGGAGGTGTGCCCAATCCTGCGGCGGCAACCCCATGAGCTGACCCATGACCCGCGATGGCAGACCCGAGGCGACGTCGTGCACGAACTCGACCTCGCCCTGCTCGATCGCTTCGGCGATGAGGCCGCGGCTGATCTCGCGGATCTGCGGTTCGAGACGGCCGATGATCCTGGCCTTGAAGCTGTCGGCGATGGGGCGGCGGTAGGTGGTGTGGCGGGGCGGGTCCATGGCCAGCAACATGCCCCGCATCATCTCCAGGCTGTCGGGCGCGAGATCCTCGAGCACCACGCCGCCTTGGCTGGCCGAGAACAGGGTGGGCTCGCGGGCCACGTGCACGACATCCGCGTGGCGCAGCACCGCCCAGAACCCGGGCTCATCCGCCATCTCCTGCCAGCACACCGGCTCGCGGGCCCGCAGCTCGGCCAGCAGATCGTGGGGGGCCCCCGACGAGAACGTGTCCGGATCGGCCAGCACCCCCATGCTCATGAATCAGGACGCTATCGCCGGTCCCGGCCGGGCGCGGCCGCCGTCGCTGGTCGAGGACGGGTCAGGGGCGGGGGCGGGCAGCCAGCAGGAGTTGGGCGAACTCGGCGCTGATGGCCCGGTGATCCGGTCCCCGGGGATCGAGCTGGCTCTGCAGTGCGATGCCGTTGGCCACGGCCAGGATCAGCCCGGCCATGGCTTCGGGGTCGACCCATGTGGGGATCGAGCCGCTGGTGGCCATCTCGGCGATGACCTCGCTCAGCCGGACGCGCAGCGAGCGGTACAACTTGAGAGCGCTGCGCCGGTAGCGCTGGTCCCGCACGGCCAGCAGCAGGGCCTCGAAGTAGACCAGCGTGTCACGGCGGCTGCGCTCGAACTCCTGGCTGAGCGCCCCCACGACGTGCAGCAGTCGGGATTCCGGCGGGCCGGGTGCACCGAGCAGGTCCAGGGCCGGCTGCACCCGTCGCTCCAGCTCGGCGAACAGGGCCTCGGCCACCAGGTCGTCCTTGGACCCGAAGTGGTACGTGATGGCGGCCAGGTTCACCCCCGCGGTCTGGGTGATCTGGCGTGAGGTGGCCCCCGACAGCCCGTCCCGGCGGACGCACAGTCGGGCCGCATCCAGCAGGGCCTCTCGAGTTGTGGACTCATTCATACGTTCGTATGATACCCATGTGAGATCGCCGCTGAGCGTGATCGACCCGCCGGACGCAGAGTCCCCCGCTGCGCCCGAGGTCGGCCCGTTGTGCCCCGTCGACCTACCGCGGGCCCTGATGATCCACCGGTGGGACCTGCTCACGTTCCTGCACTGGAGCTACGACCCGGCCGAGGTGGCCGCCCTGCTGCCCGACGGCCTCGAGGTCGAGACGTTCGGGGGCCGGGCCTGGGTGGGCCTGGTGCCCTTCGCCATGCTCGTGCGCCCGCCCCGGGCGCCCGCGGTCCCGTGGATGTCGCGCTTCTGCGAGACCAACGTTCGCACCTATGTGCGTGGCCCCGACGGCACCGTGGGCGTGTGGTTCCTGTCGCTCGACGCGGCCCGCCTCGCACCCGTGGTCGTGGCCCGTCGGCACTTCCATCTGCCCTACTGCTGGTCCTCCATGTGCCTGGAGGTGAACGGTCCGGTCGTGTCCTACCGGTCGCGGCGCCGCTGGCCCGGCCCGGTCGGCGCCACCTGCCAGGTGGTGGTCGACGTGGGTGCTCCCTATGAGCCGGCCGAGCTCAGCGCGCTCGACCACTGGCTGACGGCGCGCTGGCGGCTCTACACCCGCGAGGGCCGAGGGCTGGGCCACCAACTGGCCCGGCATGATCCCTGGCCGCTCCATCGAGCCCGATTGGTGCACCTTCACCAGGACGTGATCCAGGCGGCCGGCTTGTCCGAACCGCTCGGCGATCCCCTCGTGCACTGGTCGCCCGGCGTGGAGGTGCGCATCGGCCCCCGGCGCCCGGTCATCACGTCGGATCGGGGTGGATGGGGTGGATCGAGGTGAATGGGGTGGACGGGGTCGGTCAGGCGGTCGATTGCTGGCTCACGGTGCGCGGTGCAGCCTTGCGGATGCGGGCCAGCTTGGCCTCGCCGGGAGATCGGGCGCCGTCGGGGCTGGGCAGCGAGAAGTCGGTGTAGAGGACGCGCCGCTCACGGTCGATCGGCGGGTGGCTCATGTGCAAGGTGCAGCTCAGGTGGATGGTGACGTCACCGGTGGCGGTGGGCAGCGCCACCTGCGGCAGGTCCAGGTTCCGGCGCACGAAGGCGGGCTGGATCAGTGCCCGGTGCGATCCGGCCACCACACCCAGCTGGCCCGACTCGGCGTCGGCACCGGTCACCGAGATGCCCACCGTCATCGAGCAGCATCGGTAGGAGTGACTGCCGAGGCTGCAGTCCTTGTGCCAGGGCACGTCGGAGATGCCTGCCACCACCCCGATGGGTTTGATGAGCGCCTCCACCAGGTTCGCGTCGGTGCCCGGCTTGCCCAGCCGGTGACCGTCGCTGGTCAGACCGTCGGGTCCGGCCAGCGCGCGCAGTCGGGGATCGTCCAGCAGGGCCCGGGTGGCCGCGGACTGGCGCTGGAAGCGCTGCATGCGCACCAGCCGATCGGTGCCGTCGGCGGTGCGGGCCCACCACGAGTTGTCGTCGCCCTGGGTGTAGCCATCGGCGGCCGCGTCCATGTCGGCCGAGACCGAGGCCATCTCGGCGGGATCGAAGACGCCGCGCAGGTGCAGGTAACCGGCCTCGGCCAGGAAGTGCGACATCTCCGCGCGGTCGTCGTCCAATGCGAAGGCGCGGTGCAGGTCGAGGGCGCGTGCCATCCGGGTCGGAGAAGGCGACCGACCCCGCGGTGTACACGGCTCGCTCATCGATCAGCCCGCGCAGGATGACCCACCAGTCCAGGAAGTCCTCGAGTCGTCCCCCGGGTTGGTCGAGATCGCCGGCCGTGAACAGCCCCATCGGGGTTCGCAGGTCGTTGACCAGGTCGGCCAGCGCCTCGGGGTCGAGGCGGACCCGGGCCTTCGGGGCTTGCCCGGCCGCGTCGAGCGCGCCCGGCGTCACCGCCACCCGATCGCCATCGAAGGACAGCACCCAGCCGGCGCCTTCGACCTCCAGGGCCAACGACCGGGGCGATAGCTCACGGGCTCCGGGCACCACCAGGTCGGCTCGATGGGCGGCCAGCTCGGGCAGCTCCTCGCCCAGGAACGCCGGCGCGTCGACCGGTCGGACATCGGCCGCGGCGCGGGTCCGCACATCCACCGAGACCTGTCCGGACCTCGAGCGGGCCACGCTCATCGACCGAGGCCTGCTTCGACCGGGACCGCGCTCAGCGAGGCGACGGCCTCCTGTGGCGCCAGATCGAGCGGGCCCGAACCGATCGGCTCTGATGCGACGTGGGCGGAACGTCGCGGTCGGCCCAGGGCCAGACCTCGGCGCACGAGCTGGTCGAGCCCGTAGGACATCACCAGCAGGGCTCCGGCCACCACGCCGTCGAGCCACCAGTGGTTCGCCGTGACCACCACCACGGTGATGGTCAGCATCGGATGGGCCAGCACGACCCACCGCCACCGGCTGGTGCTGGCCACCACCACCACGATCCCGACCAGCAGGGCCCAGCCCACGTGCAGCGAGGGCATGGCCGAGAGCTGGTCCGAGGCGCCCCGGCCGAGCGCGGTGTACACGGACTGGCCGTAGAGGTGGCCGGTGTCCACGAACCCGAGCGAGGTCACCAAGCGTGGCGGCATGACCGGCACCAACTGCACCAGCAGGCAGGCGCCGGTCAACAGGGCCAGCGTGTTGCGCACCGCCGGGTAGCGCTCCCGGTGGCGCACGAAGAGCCAGATCAACATGGCGATCAGTGCGGGGACGTGGAGGACCGCGTAGTAGGCGTTGGCGGCCTGCACCAGCCACGGATGGGGGAGCACCCAGTGCTGGATGGTCAGCTCGCTGGGCAGGTGCAACGCCTGCTCCAGGTTCCAGATGTCGAGGCCCCGGGTCTCGGCGCCGCCGGTGTGCAGCACGGAGAGCTGGCCGGCGATGCGCCACAGGGAGTAGAGGACCAGGATGAGCGAGATCTCCAAGGCGAAGGGCCGGGCGCCGGTCCACAGGCGTCCCCGCGGCCGGATCAGCACGGCGGCGGTGACCAGCATCACCGCTCCGGCCAGCGCGTAGGGCCAGGGAAGCCACATGGCCCCGACTCTACGGGCCAGCCGGGCTCCAGGCTCGACCGAGCCCGACTGGCCCGAGGATTGACCAGATCGTCACATGCAGCGGCCCTGGGTCGCGGATCGGTTGTAATAGGGTCGATCCGCGATCGATCAGATCGTGGACGCCGCCGGAGGGAGCACCGATGGACACGCACGGAATCAGTCGCGGGGGATCGAAGCCCGCGTGGACCAGAGTGGCCGCGGTCGCTTTGGCAGCGGGCCTGCTGGTGGTCACCGCAGCCTGCAGCAGCTCGAAGTCGACCTCGACCACGGGTACCACCGCGGCACCGACCACAACGGTGCCGAACACGCCGATCCCGGCCGCCACCAAGGACGCCAGCCTGGCTGCGATGGTGCCGTCCAAGCTGACCTCGGCGGGCAAGGCTGTCGTGGCCACCGACGCCTCCTACGCGCCCAACGAGTTCTTCGCCAGCGACAACACCACGATCATCGGCATGGACATCGATCTGGGTCACGCCATCGGTCAGGTGCTGGGCGTTCCGTTCGACTTCACCAACGCCTCGTTCGACTCCATCATCCCCGCCATGGGTACCCGCTACGACGTGTCCATGTCCTCGTTCACCGACACGCTGGCTCGCCAGCAGAAGGTGGACATGGTGACCTATTTCTCCGCCGGCACCTCGTTCTACGTGACCAAGGGCCAGAACAGCGACCTGGGTTCGCTCGACGCCCTGTGCGGCAAGAGCGTGGGCGTGGAGAAGGGCACGACCCAGGCCACCGATGCCACGGCCCAGTCGGCCAAGTGCACCAAGGCCGGCAAGTCCAAGGTCGATGTGCAGCAGTTCCCGGACCAGAACGGGGCCAACGTGGCCATGGCCAGCGGCCGGGTGGCCGTGGTCATGGCCGACTCGCCGGTCGCTGCCTACGCGGTCGAGCAGTCGGGCGGCAAGTTCGCTCTGGCCGGTCAACCCTACGGCACCGCCCCGTACGGGATCGTGGTGCCCAAGAGCCTCTGACTACGCCGGGTTGAGCAACGCCATCCTGGGCGCCCTGAAGGTGCTCGACAACGACGGGATCTACGCCAAGATCATGGCCAAGTGGGGCGTGCAGTCCGGCGCCATCAGCAACTTCGCACTCAACGGCGCCTCGAGCTAAGGCGAGGGGTGGCCACCTCCGATTCGGTGGCATCCGGTGACGCTTCCACCGAAGGCCGGGGAGGCGTCACCGGCTCTGGTGGACCCGCGCCTGTCAAGGCCATCCCGGTGCGCCACCGGGGCAGATGGGTGGCGGCGATCATCATCCTGGTCCTGGCCGCCCAGTTCGCCCACTGGCTCGTCACCCAGTTCGATTGGTCGACGATCGGCCACTACCTGTTCTCGTCGTCGATCCTGGTGGGCGTCGAGCGGACGATCGAGCTGACCATCATCGCCATGCTGATGGGCATCGTGCTGGGGGTGGTGCTGGCCATCATGCGCCTGGCCGCCAACCCGATCGTGTCGGGCGCGGCCTGGCTCTACATCTGGTTCTTCCGGGGCACCCCCGTGCTGGTGCAGCTGATCTTCTGGTTCGCCCTGCCCTCGGTGGTCCACTCGATCTCGTTCGGGATCCCGTTCGGGCCCAGCTGGCTGATCACCAGCCACGTGGACACGTTGGTGACCAAGTTCGTCGCCGTGTGTCTCGGGCTCGGGTTGAACGAGGCGGCCTACATGGCCGAGATCGCCCGGGCCGGGATCCTGTCGGTCGACGAGGGCCAGGGCGAGGCCGCCTCGGCGTTGGGCATGACCCGCCTCCAGACGATGCGGCGCATCGTGTTGCCCCAGGCCATGCGGGTCATCATCCCGCCGACCGGCAACGAGACCATCTCCATGCTCAAGACCAGCTCGCTGGCCCTGGTCATCGGCTATGCCGAGCTGCTCGAGTCGGCCCAGATCATCTACGACCGCACGTACCAGACCATCCCTCTGCTGGTCGTGGCCAGCTTGTGGTACCTGCTGCTCACGTCGATCCTCACGGTGGGCCAGTACTACGTCGAGCGACGCTACGCCCGAGGTTCGCTGCGAGAGCTCCCGCTCACGCCGCTGCAGAAGCTGCGCCGGTTCATCGGCGCCCGCGAGCCAAGGATGGCGCCCGCGTGAGCGGCTCGGCCGCGCCGATGGTCGAGTCGGTGGACGTGCGCAAGAGCTTCGGTCGCCTGGAGGTGCTCAAGGGCATCGACCTGGAGGTGGCGCCCCGTGACGTGTTCTGCCTGATCGGACCATCGGGGTCGGGCAAGTCGACCTTCCTGCGTTGCATCAACCACCTGGAGAAGATCAACGGCGGGCGGCTGTCGGTGGACGGCGAGTTGGTGGGCTACCGCCAGCAGGGCGACAAGCTCTACGAGCTGCGCGACCGGGAGGTGTGCCAGAAGCGCCAGGAGATCGGCATGGTCTTCCAGCACTTCAACCTGTTCCCCCACATGACGGCGCTGGGAAACGTGATGGAGGCACCCATCCGGGTCAAGGGGGAGTCCAGGTCGGTGGTCCGCGAACGCGCCGCTCGCCTGCTCGACCGGGTCGGTCTGAGCGACAAGGCCGACAACTACCCCGCCCAGCTGTCCGGCGGCCAGCAGCAGCGGGTGGCCATCGCCCGGGCCCTGGCCATGGAGCCCAAGCTCATGCTGTTCGACGAGCCCACCTCGGCCCTCGACCCCGAGCTGGTGGGCGAGGTGCTCGACGTCATGCGCGACCTGGCCACCGAGGGCATGACGATGATCGTGGTCACCCACGAGATGGGCTTCGCCCGCGAGGTGGGCGACGCCCTGGTGTTCATGGATGAAGGCGTGGTGGTGGAGGCGGGGACGCCTCGCGACGTGATCACCAACCCCCAGCACGAGCGCACCCAGTCGTTCCTGTCCAAGGTGCTGTAGCGGCGCGCCAGGAGCTGGCACCGAGCGGCACCAGGCGCGACGATCGGGCTCGAGCTGAGTCGGGGGGCCGCAGATGGGCACGATCAGGGCAAGGGAGCGGGGTCTCGGATGGATGGCGACCGCCGCATCGGTGGTCGCCGTGGCGGTGATGGCGGCCGGGTGTTCGAGCTCGACGTCCTCCACCGCGTCCACGACGACCGCCGCCCCGACCACCAGCGCGGCAGTCGCGCCCCTGCGCGTCCTGGTGACCAACGACGACGGCTACTCGGCCCCGGGGATCGACGCCGTGGTCCAAGGTCTGCGCACCCTGCCCGACGTGGCCATCACTGTGGTGGCGCCGCTGGCGAACCAGAGCGGCACCGGGGGCAAGACGACCTCGGGCACCCTGGCCGTCACCGATGTCAAGACGGCCAGTGGGTACCCCGCCAAGGCGGTGGCCGGCTATCCGGCCGACACGGTCATCTGGGCCGTCGACCAGCACGGCCTGGCCCAGAGGCCCCAGGTGGTCATCTCCGGGGTCAACTTCGGCCAGAACCTGGGCACCTCCACCAACATCTCGGGCACGGTGGGCGCGGCCCGGGCCGCGGCCAGCCGAGGCATCCCGGCCCTGGCCTCGAGCGCCGGGCTGGCTCCGGCCGGAGTGGCCGAGCCCGACTACGCGGCGGCCGTGACCCAGGTGGAGCACTGGATCACCGAGCATCGCGCCGCGCTGGCCTCTGGCCAGGCGTCGTCTCCGGTGCTGCTGCAGAACCTGAACGTGCCCACCTGCGCCGCCGGCCAGTCGCCGCGGACCCTGGTGACCGTTGCGGTGGATCTGGCTGCGACGGCGGCGCAGCAGCTCCGCTCCCGCCGACTGCGCCTCGACTGCCACCGACCCGGCCGGGGACGTGCAGGCCTTCAACGAAGGATTCGAGCCGCTGTCGAGCCTGACCGTGACCCCGACGTCCTAAGGTCGAGGTGTGCCTGACGACCCGACCTCGCCCGACGCCGCGGCTGGTGCCGCCGCCAATCCCGATCCGGTGGAATGGCTGGCCGGGTTCGCCGCCTCGTTGGGCGTCGAGGCGCCCGACGCCGACACCATCGCCACCCTGTTGGATCTGGCCGGAGCGGCCGCGCACGCGTCGGCGCGCACCGCCGCACCCATCGCCTGCTACCTGGTGGGACGGGCCGGACTCGATCCGACGACGGCCCTGGCCCGCGCTCGCCAGGTCTGACCCGCCCGGCCGACCTGCGCCTCAGCCCCGCCTCGGAGGCTCAGCTCCGCCACCGTCGCCGCTGGTACCGTCCCGGCGTGCGCGTCGCAGAGCCCGGAGGTGGACCTGTTGGCCATGACCGGCACTGACGATCCCGACAACCCGACGCTGGCGCTGCCCTGCCGTCAGGTGTTCGCCGCCGGCAGCCGGTCGGTGGTGGTCGACGGGCCCGCACTCGAAGACGAAGCCCGCGTCCTGCACGAAGGCTTCTGGAGCTGAGGCTTCTCGACCTCAGGCGGCGGGAACCTGGCGGGAACCGGGAGCGCCCGGTCGGCGTCTGAACGGTGTCGAGGGTCGGGGTTCGCCCGGTCCGAGCCTGGGAGGCGCACCGGTGAAGCTACGACCCATCACGCTCATGGCGGTCCTGATGGCGGTGGGGGTGCTGATCGTCGGCCTGGTTGCCTGGCGCCACCACGCCGGGTCGGTGGCTGCCGGCCAGCCCGGGGAGCTACCCATTCGCACCGACCTGGCCGGTCCGGCGGCGGCCGCGCTGGCCCCGGCGTCCACCATCGGCGGCGATGGTGGCGCGGTGACCTACGTGGCCGCCGCCGGGCTGCCAGCGCTGGACGGGACCGCCCACGCCTGGCGCCTGGCGCCTTCGGTGGTCACCTCGGACATCGTGAACCGGTTGGCTGATGCCCTCGGCCTGTCGGGTTCGGTGGTGGCCCAGAGCGACGGGTGGACGGTGTCGGGATCCGGCCTGCGCTCGCTGACCGTGACCCGCGACCAGCCCGCTGGGCCCTGGACCTGGACGATGTCGGGCGTGGCCGTGTCGGCGCCGGCGGTGTGTGCCGTGCCCATGGGCCAGCCGGCGATCGGCGTCCGATTCGACGGCCGGTTCGAAGGCCATCGGGCCGGGTCCGAGCGCGCCGGCGGGCATCTCGGTCGGTGGCTGCGGGGCGCCGGCCACCACCGTGCCCGGTGCCTCCGTCGATGTCCGGCCACCTCCGTCCGGCGCCCAGGCCGAGGCCAAGGCCCGAGCCATCCTGGCCGCGGCCGGCTATGACCTGGCAGGTTGGTCGGTGTCCAGCGTGGCGACGACCGACGTCACCCAGGTCACGGCCACACCCGGCCTGGACGGTGGCGTCGTCGACCGGGCCATCGGTCGGACCCGCCTCGGTCGGGGTGTCGCTCTTCTTCGGGCCCGGCGCCGAGGTGTCATCGGCGTCGGGGTCGTGGGCCCAGCCGGTCGAGGCCGACGCCTACCCGCTCCTCGGCACCGCCGCCGGCATCGAGGCGCTCAACCAGGGCCGGGGCCTGTCCCAGGTCGAGCCCATGGTGGCGGCCAGGGTGACGCATCGGCCGGGTCGGCGACCGCCACCACCCTGGCGGGGACCCAGCTGAACCGACCCGCAGGCACGGTGTCACCGCCCGAATGCCCGGCGATCCGCACGGCGTCGGGGCCGTCCGAGACGATGGGGGCCTGTCCCACGACGACGACGACCGTCGCCGCACCGCCGACCACGGTGAGCTGCGGGGCGCGGGCGGGCCGCGTGCCATCCTGCGCACCCGTGACGCCGTCGACGACCACGACGGTCACCCCGCCGCCCACCGTCACCGCACCCGTGACGGTCACGATGGCGCCTCGTCGGATCCGGATCGACGGGGCCGCGCTGGTCCTCGAACCCCTGGCCGGCACCGACGGCGCCACCTGGCTCATCCCCGCCTACCGCTTCACCTCGTCGACCACGCACCGGCAGGTGGACCGTGCTGGCCATCGACCGCAAGTGGTTCGATCCCGCCGGGCACACGGGTGCGGACACGACCGACACCAGCGGCGATGTGAGCAGGGGATCATCCGGATCCAGTCCGGGGTCGCCGCCCACCACCCCCGTCCCGCCGTCGGGGGCACCGGGCGGCACTGCCGTTCCCGCCTCCTCGATCCCGTCGGGATCGACCGGCTGAAGCCGGGTCCGCTTGCGGCAACCCGGCTGCGCTGATCGACTGCCGGGATGATCGATCTGGACACCGCCACCGCCAGCCAGGCTGTCGCCGCCCTGGCCGAGGGCTCGCTGGGCAGCGCCGAGTTGCTCGAGGCGCACCTGGCTCGCGTCGAGCGCGACAACGGCGCGGTCAACGCGGTGGTGGCCTTCGACGTCGAGCGGGCTCGAGCGCGCAGCTGCACGCGCCGACGAGGACCACGCGGCCGGCCGCAGCTGGGGTCCGCTGCACGGCCTGCCCATGACCATCAAGGACGCCTTCGAGACCGAGGGCCTGACCACCACCTCGGGCGCGCCGGAGCTGGCCGGCCACACCCCCGCCCGTGACGCCGACGCCGTGGCCCGGCTCAAGGCGGCTGGCGCCATCGTCTACGCCAAGACGAACCTGCCGCTCTACGCCGGCGACATGCAGACCGACAACGAGCTCTTCGGGCGCACCAACAACCCGTGGGACCTGACCCGGACGCCCGGTGGTTCGTCGGGTGGGGCTGCCGCCGCCCTGGCCACGGGGATGACGCTGCTCGAGCTGGGCAGCGACATCGGGGGATCGATCCGCAACCCGTCGCACTGCTGTGGCACCTACGGCCACAAGCCGACGTGGGGCCTCGTGCCCCAGCGGGGCCACATCCCGGGACCGCCCGGGACGATGGCGCCCGCCGACCTGAACGTGGTGGGGCCGATGGGCCGCTCGGTGCGGGACCTGATGCTCGGGCTCGACGTGCTGGGGGTCGACGCCTTCGGCCTGCCCGGCGCCGCCGCGCCCCCGCTTCCCGCTCGGCTGGCCTCGATCGGTGACCTGCGTGTCGGTGTCTGGCTGGAGGACGCGGTGGCCCCCACCGACCGTCACGTGCTCGATCGCCTGGAGTCGACGGTGGCAGCGTTGGCCACCGCCGGGGCCACCGTGGTCGACGATGTGCGGCCGCCCGCCCCGCTCGAGGAGCAGCACCTCGTCTACCTGAACCTTCTGTCCGCGGCCCTCGGCACCGGGTACCCGCCAGACGTGCTCGCCCTCGTGGACGAGTTGGCCGCCGGACTGGCCGTCGACGACGACTCGCGGCCGGCGGCGATGTTGCGGGGGATGTCCCAAAGCCACCGCGAGTGGCACCGGGCCGACGAGGCGCGCCACCGGATCGCCCACCAGTGGTCCGAGGTGTTCGACGTGGTCGATGTGATGTTGACCCCCGTGTTGGCGGTACCGGCCATTCCCCACGACACGGAGGGGCCGCTCGACCAACGGGTGATCCAGATCAACGGCCAAGACCAGCCCTACATGAGCCTGTTGGTGTGGGCCGGGCTGGCCACGGCCCCCGGCCTGCCCGCCACGGTGGTGCCGACCGGTCTCACCCCCGATGGGCTGCCCGTCGGCGTGCAGATCATGGGCCCCTTCGGTGGGGACCGGACGACCCTGGCGGTGGGGGCGTGGCTGGACGAGATCCTGGGGGGCTTCGCCGCTCCGATCATGGTCTGATCCGACCCCGCGCCCACCCCTCATCGGGTGCCAACCGGCGCGAATCGGACCTGAAACAGGCTCGGCGGGGAGAAATCTGCCGATATTTTCAGGTGACGCGATCGTCACCACGTAGGCCGTATGTCCCATGTGGGACAGCTCATCCTGATGAGTTCTCCTGTCTTTCCGTACCACGAGGTGACCCGTTTCACAACGAAATCATGGCGACAAAGTTGCGATCCGGTGACGAAGTTGTCGAAAGTAGGGGGCCGCAACCACCCCTCAGCCCGGTTCCGGGCGAAAGGCAGCTGTCCCTTGTCCTTCGACCATCCCTTCCGAGAACGTCGCCGCGCGCCGAGCCGCCGAGGTCACCCTCGCCGGCGCGATCGCGCTCAGCGTCATCGTGGCGCCCGGTCTCATCCGGGGTCACGGGTCGCCCTCCAACCAGGCCGGCGCGGCTGCTACCACGTCGTCCAGCGCCCCCACTCCTTCGAGCACCCCCACGACCGTGGCTCCGGTGGCCCTGCCGCCGGTGGCACCACCGAACCCGGTTGTCCCGGTCACGGTCGCCGACGAGCAGGCCTTCCGTCATCGTTGGACGGTCAGCCCGACCTTTCGCCTGAGCGTGGCCTACGCCAACGCCACGCCCCTCGAGCGCCTTGCGCTCACGGCTTACCTCACGCCCGCCCCGCCGGCGCCGCCCGCGCCGGCGCCCGCCCCGAAGGTGGTCGTCCACGCCGCGCCCGCACCGGCGGCCTCGGCTCCGGCACCCGCCGCCCCCGCCGGGTCGGTGTGGGATCGCATCGCCGCCTGCGAGTCCGGTGGCAACTGGGCGGACAACACCGGCAACGGCTACTCGGGTGGGCTGCAGTTCAGCCCCTCCACGTGGCGCGCCTACGGCGGGACGGCCTGCACGCGCCCTCCGCCTGGCAGGCGAGCCGGGAGCAGCAGATCGCCGTGGCCACCAACATCTACAACGCGCAGCACAGCTACCGCGCCTGGCCCGTCTGCGGCCGGCGCGGCGTAGCTGCCCGGCCCGTCCGTAGGCAAGCCCCCCTACGGGCGCTTCGCCATTCGGGTGTCATCGGTCCAGGGGCATCGGCTGGCGGCCGGTGCCTTCCGGACCAGCTCAGAAGCGGGACCCCCGATCCCTTCGGGGTCTCGCTTCTGTGATTTTCGCGGGTCACGGCGGGTAGGGTCCCGTGCGGTCGCCCGCACCGGCAGGCAGCTCCCACGAGAGGAACCCGCATGGCATTCGAACTTCCCCCGCTTCCCTACGCCCAGGATGCGCTGGCGCCCTACATCAGCGCCGAGACGCTCGAGTACCACTACGGCAAGCACCACCAGGCCTACGTGACCAACCTCAACAAGCTGACCGAGGGCACCGACCTGGCCGACAAGTCCCTCGAAGAGGTCATCGCCGAGGCCGACGGCGGCCTGTTCAACAACGCCGCCCAGGTCTGGAACCACACCTTCTACTGGAGCTGCATGAGCCCCACCGGTGGCGGTGCCCCGAGCGGTGACGTGGCCGAGAAGATCAACAGCGCCTTCGGGTCCTACGACGAGTTCAAGGCGAAGTTCACCACCGCGGCCACCACCCAGTTCGGCTCGGGCTGGGCGTGGCTGGCCGACGACGGCAGCGGCCTGCAGATCATGAAGACGGCCAACGCCGATCTACCGCTCAAGCACGCGGCCAAGGCGGTGCTCACCATCGACGTCTGGGAGCACGCCTACTACATCGACTACCGCAACGCCCGCCCCAAGTACATCGAGACCTTCCTCGATCACCTGGTCAACTGGGACTTCGTGGCGGCCAACCTGGGCTGAGCCGACCTGCGCTCCCGCTGCTCAGACCCGAACCTGTGCGGTGGACGGCGCCCTCGGCGCGCTCCACCGCACAGGTTGGCTCGCGTTCGGACGGCTGGCGGGCGATACCCGCTCAGTGGCCGCGGGACCCGGCGGTAGCCTCGCCGCCATGCTGCGCCTGTTCGACACCGCTCGGGGTGAGGTCGTGCCCTTCGAGACCCGCCGACCGGGCAGGTGTCGATGTACGTGTGCGGTCCGACCGTCTACGGGCCGCCGCACCTGGGGCACGGCCGCTTCTCCCTGGTGTTCGACGTGCTGCGTCGGTACCTGACCTGGAGCGGCTACGAGGTCACGTACGTCTCCAACATCACCGACATCGACGACAAGATCATCGAGCGGTCCCGCAACGAGGGTCGCCCGGCCGAGGAGATCGCCCATCGTTGCGAGAAGGTGTGGTGGAAGGGGATGGACGGCATCGGCGTCGAGCGTCCGACCCGGGATCCCCACGCGACCGCGTACGTCGACCAGATGGTCGGCTTCATCGGTCAGCTGGTGGAGGCCGGTCACGCCTACGAGACCTCTGACGGGGTGTACTTCGTGGCCGAGTCGGTGCCGGACTACGGGCTGCTGGCGCGCCAGTCGATCGATTCGCTCCAGGCCGGGGCCCGCGTCGAGGTGGACGACGACAAGCGGTCGCCCATCGACTTCGCGCTGTGGAAGAAGTCGAAGACCGACGAGTCAGGCGAGCCCAACAAGCCCGACGAGCCCTCGTGGCCGTCGCCATGGGGTGCGGGCCGTCCGGGATGGCACACCGAGTGCGTCGTGATGTCGCTCGACCTGCTGGGTGACGGCTTCGACCTGCACGGTGGGGGCCAGGACCTGGCCTTCCCCCACCACGAGAACGAGCGGGCCCAGGCCGTGGCGCTGGGCCACACCTTCGCCCGGCATTGGATGCACAACGGCTTCGTCGAGGTGGGCGGCGAGAAGATGTCCAAGAGCCTGGGCAACTTCGACAACCTGCTCGACCTCATCCAGAAGTCCGACCCCCGCGCCTTCCGGTTGCTGGTGCTCCGCAGCCACTACCGCTCACCGGTCGAGGTCAACAACGCCACCGCGGATGACGCGTCGGCTGCCCTGCGCCGACTCGACACCTTCGTGCGCCGGGCCGGTGAGCTGGCCACCGGGACACCCGAGGCCGACCAGCTCGACGAGTTCCGCCGCCTCATGGACGACGACCTGAACACGCCCGGCGCCGTCAGCCTGCTGTTCACGCTGGTGCGTCGGGGCAACCAGGCGTTGGATGCCGCGGATGACCCCGGTGCGGCCGACATCCTGGCCACGGTGCGCCAGATCTCCGACGCGGTCGGGCTCCAGTTGGCTCCCCCCAGCGCCGGCGCAGGGGCCGACGCCGATCGCGATCCGTCGGGCGTGAGCCCTGAGGCCGGGGCCTTGGCCACCCAGCGCGACCAGGCCCGGGCGGCCAAGGAGTGGGCACGCGCCGACGAGCTGCGCGACCAGTTGGTGGCGCTGGGCTATGTGGTCGAGGACACCCCGGCCGGCACCCAGATCCGCCGATCCTGACCCCACTCCCGCAAGCTGCCCGCCAAATTGGGAATCCTTGCGTTCGGATACCGAACAATTCGATGCCCAGTTTCCGTATGCGGGCGATCCGCGCGATTTGACCTCGGGCGGCCGGGTCGCGTTCGCTTGCGACCGTGGCCCGATCTTCGACCTCCCGCCGTCGCGGCCGAGAGCGCCAGCCGCTCCCACCCGGATTCGGGATCATCTGGACCACGGTGGCCATCGACCTGGTCGGCTTCGGGATCGTCCTGCCCATCCTGCCCCAGTACGCCCATCGGTTCGGGGCCACGGCCACCACCACCGGCCTGTTGGTGGCCTCCTACTCCCTGGCCCAGTTCGCCCTTGCACCGGTGTGGGGACGGCTCTCAGACCGGGTCGGACGCAAGCCCGTGCTGATCATCGCCCTGTTCGGGACGGCCATCGGCAGCCTGCTCACCGGGCTGGCCGGGGGCATCGCCCTGCTCTTCGTGGGTCGTCTGATCGATGGGGGATCGGGGGGCAGCGTGTCGGTTGCCCAGGCCGCAGTGGCCGATGTGGCCGCCCCGCGGGACCGGGCCCGACTCATGGGCCTGCTGGGCGCGGCCTTCGGCGTGGGGTTCGTGGCCGGGCCCGCCATCGTGGCTGTGGGGGCACTGGCGGGTCCTCGGGTGCCGTTCTATGTGGCCGCAGCCATCGCGGGCGTCAACGCCCTGGTGGCCATCCGGCGCCTACCCGAGACCCACGGTCCGCGAGCCGTGGCCGCACCGGCCGGGGCCCCCGTAGACACGCCGAACGCCGACGACTCGGCGGCCGCGGCGCAGGCCCAGGCCGACGCCGCCGCCCTGGCCGCCGAGCTCGAACTGGCCGGCACGGTGGACGGACCCCAGCCGGGGACGCCCTTCGAGGCGGCCGAGACCGCCGAGGCCATGGGTGTTCCCGAAGTGGCGGGTGTGGGCCCTGATCGGGCGCCGGCCGACGCGGGGACACCGGGTGTGCTCGGACGCCTCGACAAGCAGGCGCTGATCCGCCTGTTGGTCGTGTCGTTCGTGGGGATGGTGGCGTTCAGCGGTTTCGAGTCCACCTTCGCCTTGTTGACCGAGAGCCGCTTCGGGTTGCAGGAGGCGGGCACCGGCGCCGTCTTCACGGTGATCGGCCTGGCCTTGGTGGCCGTGCAGGTGGGGATCATCGGCCGCGTGAACGACCGTCTTGGCGAGTCGGGCACCCTGCGGGCCGGCCTGGCGGCCAACGCCTCGGGTCTGGCCCTGCTGGCCGTCGACGGCGGCTGGGCCACGCTCGTGCCGGCGCTGGCGCTGCTGGTGCTGGGCCAGGGCCTCATCACGCCCACGCTGTCCTCGGCTATCGCCGGACGGGCGGCGCGGGCCCGGGGCGCCTGGCTGGGTTGGCAGCAGTCGGTGGCGGCACTGGCCCGGGTGGCCGGACCGGTGTTGGCCGGGATCCTGTTCGCCCAGATCGGGGTGGGCGCACCCTACGTGGTGGGCGCGGTGCTGGTGGTCGCCGCGCTGAGCTGCGTGCCCTCCGTGGGCCGGGCGGTGAATCCTCCGGCCGCCTGAGACGAGGACGGGACCCTTGGCCGGTTGTCAACGGACCGGCAGCCGTACTACCGTTTGAAGTTACCGGTGGGTAACTTCCATCTACCCGACGCCCGCTCGGCGGCACCGGCTCATTCGCTCGAACCTGGGAGCCCACCATGTCCGACATCTCGTTCCAGCTCAACGAGGACCAGCTCACCCTCCAGAAGTGGATCCACGACTTCGCCGAGGAGACCATCCGGCCGGCGGCCGCCGAGTGGGACGAGCGTGAGGAGTTCCCCTGGCCCGTCGTCCAGGAGGCCGCCAAGATCGGCCTGTACGGGCTCGACTTCATGGCCAACGCCATGCTGGGCGACGCCACTGGGCTCACCATGCCGGTGGCTATCGAGGAGCTGTTCTGGGGCGATGCCGGCATCGGACTGGCCATCATGGGCAGCGGGCTGGCCGCCGCCGGGATCATGGGCAACGGCACCCCCGAGCAGCTGGGCGAGTGGGTGCCCCAGTGCTACGGCACGCCCGACGACGTGAAGCTGGGTGCGTTCTGCGTGAGCGAGCCCGATGCCGGCTCCGACGTCTCGTCGCTGCGCACCAAGGCCGTCTACGACGAGGCCACCGACGAATGGGTGCATCAACGGCACCAAGGCGTGGATCACCAACGGCGGCATCGCGGATGTCCACGTGGTGGTGGCCACCGTCGACCCCGAGCTGCGGGGCCGGGGCCAGGCCAGCTTCATCGTGCCCCCCAAGACCCCGGGTCTGTCCCAGGGTCAGAAGTACTCCAAGATGGGCATCCGGGCCTCGCACACTGCCGAGGTGGTCCTCGACGACGTGCGGGTGCCGGGCAGCTGCCTGCTGGGTGGCAAGGAGAAGCTCGATGAGAAGCTGGCCCGGGCTCGTGAGGCCCTGGCCAACCCCCAGGTGCACAGCGGCAAGCAGCCGGCCATGGCCACCTTCGAAGCCACCCGTCCGGCGGTGGCGGCCCAGGCCGTGGGTGTGGCGCGCGCCGCCTACGAGTACGCGCTCCAGTACGCCACCGAGCGCGAGGCCTTCGGCAAGCCCATCGCCATGCACCAGGGGATCGGGTTCATGCTGGCCGACATGGCCACCGAGATCGACGCCGCTCGCCTGCTGGTGTGGCGGGCCGCCTGGCTGTCGAAGAACGGGGCCTACAAGAACGCGGAGGGATCGATGTCCAAGCTCAAGGCGGGCCGCACCGCGGTGTGGGTGACTGAGCGGGCCATCCAGATCCTCGGCGGCTACGGCTACGTGCGGGAGTACCCGGTGGAGCGCTGGCACCGCGACGCCAAGATCTTCGACATCTTCGAAGGCACCGAGCAGATCCAGCAGCTGGTGATCAGCCGGGCCGTCACCGGTCTGCGCGTCGAGTAGTCTGACCAGCACTTCTTGTCCCATTGAGGGGCAGATCCGCAAGCGCCAGGCGTGGGAGGTCCGGGGCTTCGCCGGGCGTGATCGAGACGGCACGCCCGTTCAGCTGTCCCGAACGGTCAAGGGCGGCAAGAAGGACGCGGAGCGAGTGGCGGCCGAGCTGGCCATCGTGCCCCTGCGTCAGGCCGCCCGACAGACGGTGGCCGAGCTGTTCGACGCCTGGCGCGACCTGAAGGAGGGTGGCTGGTCGACCTACACCCGCCGTGACCATGCCTGCCGGGCCGAGCTGATCGCCCAAGACCGCCTCGGCCGGATGACCCTGGCCCGATTGGAGGTCTCCGACGTCGACCGGTGGATCACCCGACTTCGCAAGAGCGGCACCGGTGAAGGCTCGATCCGCAACCAGCTGCAGACGTTGCGGGCCGCGCTGCAACAGGCCGTGCGGTGGGGATGGATCCCGCTGAACCCTGCGGCCCTGGCCACCTACGAGCGGCCGAAACGAACCCCCCGCGGCGTGATGACCCAGGACGACGTCCAGCGGGTGCTGGACACGGCGACGGCCCTGGGTCCCTTGGCCCCCGCCGTGCTGCGCCTGGCGGCCGACCGGAGCCAGGCGTTCCGAGCTGGCTGCACTGAAATGGAGCGACCTGGTGGGCTCCGAGCTCGCCATCGACAGTTCGCTCACGGTCGTCACCGAAGAGGTCGAGGGGGAGCGGCGGACGATCGTGCGGGACGATCCGACCAAGGGCGGTGAGAAGCGTCAGGTGGCCCTGGACCCGGAGACGGTGGCGATCCTCGAGGGCCTGCGTGAACAGCGCGAGGCGCTCGGGCCGTGGATGTTCGGCGACTCGAGCGTGCCGCCCCGTCCTGATCGGATCGGGTACTGGTGGCGATGCGCCCGAGAAGCGTCGGGAATCGACCTGTCGTGGCGGCTCCACGATCTGCGGCACTGGTCGGCCACCTGGGCGATCGGTGCCGGCTACGACCTGGCCACCGTCGCCGGCCGGTTCGGCCACTCAGACGCCTCGACCACCCTCCGGGTGTACGCGCATGCCCAGACCAGCCGGGACTCGGAACTCGCCGTCAACCTGGGCCAAGCACTTCGTCCTGGACAGCCCGCACCGGAGACCTAACGCCGGTTCGGCGCGGCTGCCCTGCGGCCACTGGGGCATAGGTCGTGCAGTGCCAAGCGATGCCCTCTGACCGTGTGCGGTAACGTCCCGGTCCGGGCTCTGGGCCGTGGGGGGTGTGTATGAGCGTGCGCCTTGGTGTGCGTGGCATCGGTCGGTCGGTGGTGGTGGTGGGTGCGCTCGGGGCGACTTGTCTGGTGGGGACGGGTTCCGGTTTTGCCGACGGCGCGGCTTCCACTGGCGTGACGAAGGTGTAGGCCGCAACCGGCTCGCTGCAGACCTACACGGTCCCGGCGGGGATCTGCGGGGTGACCGTGGTTGCCATCGGCGGATCAGGGGGCGCAGGCGGCGCGAACGCTGTGACAGCCGTCGGCGGGTTGGGTGCCCATGTGCACGCCCACGTGCCTGTGACCCCCGGAAGCCAGTTGGAGGTCGTGGCGGGCAAGCGGGCGGGTCGACGGTCACCACTGACCCCAGCCAGTACTCCGGCCAAGGCGGCTCGGGCGGCTATGGCGGAGGCGGTGGAGGCGGTCCCCCATGGGCGGTGGGGGCGGCGGTGCCGCGGGCGTGTTCAACGCAACCGGCCCGCTGCTGACCGCGGGCGGCGGAGGAGGTGGCGTCTCGACGCTCGAGGGGGCGCTCCCCGGGGGCAACGCCGGCACGGTGGGCGCCGACGGCCAGCAAGGTGCGTCGATAGCCGACAACCCGGTCACGATCGGAGGAGGCGGCGGCACCGCGAACGGCGGCGCCTCAACAGGCGGTGGTGGCGGCGGCGGGTACGGCGCCGGGGGCGGGGGTGCCGGTGGTGGCGGCGGCGGCTCGTCATGGGTGAGCCAGGGAGCCACCTCGGTCAGCTCTGTGCTGATGGCGACGCCCGGCAATGGCAAAGTCAGCGTCAGCTACGACACGACCGCTGACAGCTGCGCCACCGTGCTGCCCGGCAGCGGCATCGTGGCCGCCCCCACGGCGGGCACCGCCGACCTGGCCGTCGCCGTCACGCTTGACCAGCCATCCCCGTCGACGGTCACAGTGGCCTGGAACACCCTCTACCTCCCTGGCATCGCCCCGAACCCCTGGCTCGGACCCGAGGCACCAACGACCGACTACGCCGCGTCCTCGGGCACCGTCACCTTCACCCCTGGCCAGACCAGCACCGTCGTCCACATCCCTGTGTTGGCCGACAGCAACCCGACCTCACCCGACGAGTTCCTCATGGTCTCGTTCCACGACCCCGCCAATGCCCACATGGGCGGATTCTGGGGACTCGGCTTCGGCGTCATCACCCCCGCCACCACCTGAGTCCCGAGTGTCCAAGAGGCGCGCTGATCGGCCAGCGGGCTCACCCGCTTGTCGACGCCGCCCTCGGAGCCGGGCTCGGGGGCATACAGAACGGCACTTCGGCCCACGCTCGTGGTTGATGAGGTTCGGTCAGCGCCGCACGCGATACGCCACGTGCACCGCGCCGTTGCCGAAGCGGCGCTCGTCGATGAGCTCGAGGTCGAGGCGCAGATCGGTGGGGAAGGCCGGCTTGCCAGCGCCGACCGTCACCGGGGCGAGCACCAGTCGGACCTCGTCCACGACACCGGCGCGCAGGGCGTGGGCGGCGAGCCCGGGTCCGCCCACCAGCAGGTCGGCCGCCGACGCCTCCTTAATGGCCCGCACCTCGTCGGCGTCGAACGCTGGCATGATGCGCGTCCGCTTCGTGATCGGTTCGGTGAGGGTGGTGGAGTAGACGAGCTTGTCCGAGTCCTGCCACGCAGCGGCGAAGTCGGCCAATACCGCCGACTCCTCGGCGAACGCCCGGCTCCGTCTCCCACACGGCCATCGTCTCGTACATGCGGCGGCCGAGCAGCTGGGTGCCGATCCCGCGCATCATGTCGTTGTAGAACAGGTGCACGTCCTCGTCGGGCACCGACCAGTCGAAGGAGCCGGTGGCGTCCTCCGTGAAGCCGTCCAGCGAGGTGTTGGTTGCGTAGATGAGCTTCCCCATATGTTCCTCCGAGCGAGTTGCGGCGGTGGTGCCGATACGTACGACGAACCAACCTGCGCATTCTCATCGCTGACCGGGAGTCAGCCGCGGCGCTGGTCATCGCAACTAGAACTGCCTGCCTTCGGGCCGAGCACCGATCGAATCCTCTTTGGTTGTCAAGGGGGTCGGTGGGCGTGTTGGGGCGCGTGACGCGGTCCCCCCGGCGCTCGGTCGGGTGGTGGGTCTAGGGTTGGGGTGGGTCCGGGAATGACCTGACCCAAGAGCCGATGTCAGGGATGTGGAGTCGGCCACGCTGGCAAGAGTCGTTCCCGTCTGTCTTCCCGGGCCCGTTTTCAGCCGAGCGTCAGTGCGCGGCGCGGTGGTCGGCGATGAGTTGGCGGTAGACGACGTTGGACAGCTGTCGCTTCAGGGCTCGCAGCGCTTTCTTCTTGGTCTTGCCGGCGGCGAGTTTCGAGTCGTAGTAGCCGCGGCCGGGACTGTGGGCGTGGCGGATCTGGGTGACCGCGGCCATGTGCAGGGCGTGGTTGAGCTGGCGGTTCCCGCGTCGCGACAGCCGGTGGATGCGATGGCCGCCTGAGGAGCGGTCGATGGGGGCGGTGCCGTTGTAGTTGGCCTACACGTCGGGGCCGGTGAAGCGGGTGGGGTCGCCGGTGTAGCCGATGATCATGGCGGCCAGCACCGGGCCGATCCCGAAGATGTCGGTCAACGAGCTGCCCGAGGCGGTGACCGCGTCGGCCAGCCGCCGCTTCGACGCCTTGAACTGGGTGTCGAGGCGGGCCAGGTCCTCGGTGAGCTCGGCGGCGATCTCGAGCCGGGCCGCCTGGGTGGCGGTGGTCGCCGCGAGGTCGTCGATCAGGGCTCTGACCTGGGATGTCACCAGTTCCTTGTCGATCCCGCCGGCCGCCAACTCGGCCACGATGGCATGCAGGCGATAGGCCGTGCGGTTCCGGGCCCGACCCAGATCACCGTGACGTTTGGCCAACAAGCGCAGCACGCTCACATGATCCTCCGGGCGCACCTGCGCGAGGGCCGGGGCGCGGAGCGCGGCGATCGCGACGGACCGGGCGTCGTTGGGGTCGTTCTTGTCCGAACGCCCGGTGCCCCAACACCCGCACCCGCGCCGCCAACGTGGCCGGCACATCGAGCACCGTCTCCCCGGCCGCGACCAGCTGCTGGGACAACAGATAGCCGAGCCCGCCCGCCGACTCCACCGCCCACGATCGCGACTCGAACCCTTTGGCCCAGCCGACCAGCTCGTCGACTTGGCCGACCGTGGCCTCGACGCGCAGCTCGTCGATCACTGCTTCGTCGCGGTCGATCGCCACCGCCGTGTGGGAACCCTTGTGACGGTCCACCCCGATCAGTACCGTCATCATCATCCTCCTTGGTAAGGGGGATCGCGGTGGGCACTCCTGATCCGAGACGAGGTGCACACCTCTTTCGAGCCACACCGCGATCAGTGGAACCCGGCGGGCCGGCAACTCGTTAGAAAGCCAGACCCCACCAGGGGCCGGCAGGCACTTCGAGAGCCCGCCCGCCGGGAACCACGACGGACGAAAGCGTCACCACCCACTCAATCAGGCACATCGGCACACGCTCTGAGCGCCGATTCGGGAAACAGCAGGTGCCCCGAGTGGGGTCCCTCGTGCCACCGGAGGTGGCGCCGACACCGACGATGGACCGCGGTCGCTATTGTGCGCTCCGTGGGTGCCCACACGGTTCGGAGGGCGGAACCCGTCGATGTTCAGGTGCTCGCGAACCACACTGGCCAGCGCGTTCGACGATGACCCGCTCACCACCTGGCTGTTTCCCCACGAAAGGGCTCGGCGGCGGAAGCTGCCTCGGTTCTTCCGTGCGTTGCTTCGCGTGTCGATCCCGTTCGGCGAGGTCTACACCGGCGATGACGGCCGCTGCGCCGCGATCTGGAACCCCCCGGGCACCTTCCCGTTGGCCTGGTACGCCGATGCCAGGCTCAGGCTAGTGACCACCAGTCTTGTTGGGTTGCGGATCGTGTCGTGCGCCCAGGGACTGATGTATTTCCCCAGACATCACCCGACCGAACGGCACTGGTATCTCCAGATGCTTGGGGACCGATCCCGCCTGGCAGGGCCACGGCGGCGGCTCGGCGATCATGGCGCCGGTCCTCGATCGCTGTGACCGGGACGGCGACCGGATCTACCTCGAGTCTTCGAAGGAACGCAACATTCCGTTCTACGAGCGACGGGTTCGTGGTCACCGATGAGATCTCGGTGCCTCGCGGACCGGTCGTGTGGGCTATGTGGAGGGAGCCACATTGACAGCGGCACGGTGCGTCCATGACACCCACGGGCGCGATCGATGCCCTCCCCAGGCGAATGCAGGGCGGTCGAAACGCCGCGGTCGAAACGCCGCAAGCATCACGGGCTCATTTTCGAAGTCACCCGACTCAGCCAAAGTCGTACTACGCCAACGGTGGCCCAAAGAGCGCCTAAAGGCACGTAGGGCTCCCCGCCGCGACCGAGCCGAGGTCCGTTCTGGGTGGCTTTTGGTGGAGGGCCGTAGCACGGCAGCGGTGATTGCCCTCGGTGACTGGTGGACCTAGGGTGCGGGCAACAGCGACCAGTCGGGGCGATGCCATGTTGGAGCCACTCGGACCTACCGGACTTCGTCTTGGGGTTCAGGGCCAGCGGGGAGCTCAGCGCTGAGGACTATCGAACGGTTCTGGAGCCGGCGGTCGAGGCAGCGCTCAAGACGAGAGACAGGCTTCGATCCTTCTAGATCCTGGGTGAAGAACCTCCACGGATTCTCTGCCGGTGCCGCGTGGCAGGACACCAAGGTCGGCATGGGACACGTCACTCGCTGGGAGAAGGTCGCGGTTTCGTCTCGGACAAGGACTGGCTGCGGCACTCAGTCGATGTCTTCGGCTATCTGATCCCCGGCGAGATCAAGGCCTTTGAAGCCTCCGAGGAAGCGGCGGCTCGGACTTGGGTTGTCAGCTGAGCGCCGAGGCCTGGCCGGAACCCAGCACGTCACAAGCCATCGGGAGGGCTCATCCGTGCGCCACGTGTCATAGGAGTGTGCGGCTGCGCCGCACCAATCGGCGCGTCGGCGCTCCTCACCGCCGGTCACACGGGGTCACCAGGGCACTCTCCAGGACCAGGTCGCTCGGCCTCACCCAGTGGACTGGCGACTCCATCCTCGAACGAGACGCCGACCGCGAGCAGAGGTATGACCTGAACCTGTGGATCGGCCACCCGCTCGAGGCGCGACGTACCTTCCTCGTTGAACCAAACGAGTGAACGCCGGGGGTGCAACCCCGGCGAGGAAGGCACGCCGATGTTGACAGTAGTGACGATGACGACGCCCCGCGGAGATGCGCTGGGCGTTGGATGAGATCGTGTTGGAGGGTGCCCGCCGGATGCTGGCCGCCGCGCTCGAAGCGGAGGTCGACGCGTACATCGCCGGGCTGGCGGATCAGCTCAACGAGCGCGGCCACCGCCTGGTGGTCCGCAACGGACACGCCGAGCCGCGGACGATCACGACCGCCGCAGGTCGGACCGAGGTGCGGGCACCGCGGGTCGATGACCGTCGGGTCGATCCCGACACGGGTGAGCGGGCCCGGTTCCGCTCGGCGATCTTGCCGCCGTGGGCGCGGCGATCGCCGAAGGTGACCGAGGTGTTGCCGTTGATGTACCTGCACGGCATGTCCACCGGTGACTTCGCGCCGGCGCTGGAAGGGTCTCGGGTCCGCCGCGGGCCTCTCCGCGTCGGTGATCACCCGGCTGACCACCCAGTGGCAGGCCGAGCAGCGCTGCTTCGCCCAACGCCGCCTCGACGACCGCGACTACGTGTACATCTGGGCCGACGGCGTGCACTTCAACGTGCGGCTCGAAGAGGACCGCCTGTGCTGTTTGGTCATCGTGGGCGTCCGAACAGATGGCACCAAGGAGCTCGTCGCTCTCGCGGATGGCTACCGGGAGTCCACCGACTCCTGGGCTGACCTGCTGCGAGACCTCAAGCGCCGC
>CAVZAT010000008.1:0-7474 GCA_963773335.1 uncultured Microthrixaceae bacterium
TTAGTCAGGGCAAGCTCGTGACCTGCGCCGATGGCGCAAAAGTGGCCCTGACCTGCTGATTCGTTCTCCGTCAACTTTGGTCGTCTCCGGACGTTTCTCGGCGGACTGTGGCATGAAAATGGCATGGAATCGGAGGAGCGTTACCTATCGGTTCCTGACTCGCCCAGTCCCTGACTGGGCGAGTCAGGGACTCCGAAGGTGCAGCCGGGCCTCTTCCCGGCCTCCGCCGCCGGTGACGGGCCCTACAGGCCCTCTGAGGGGCGCCAGAGGCCCTCGGGCGGAGGGAGAGGCCCCTCGGTCTGCAACGCCGGTCCCGGGCGCATCTCCGTGCTCCCACCACCGGAAGTCGGCTTGGCAAGCAGAATTTGGCGGAAGCACTCGGTCGTCTTCGCACTCGAGTGGACGATTGACCTGCCCATCTCCCAACGGGCGGACCCGGCCGAGCTACCTGGGACGGCTGTGGATGTGCCATGGATGTGCCACGCGATCGGCAGACCGAGCGATGCTCCTATGTCTGTCAAGGGTGGGTTTCTGGTGGTCGGGGGTGGTGTCGGGCACGACAGGGATGGGCCAGTCGCGGGGCGACGGCAGGCTCTTATGAGGCCACGACGACCAGGGTCTCGACCGTGATTCAGGTGGTGCTCGAGCGGCGGACCGACGGATCGTTATGAGGACAACCCCGTCGGGGTGTCAGCCGGTTCGCGGGTCAGGCCCGCCGCTCGGGCGATCTAGGGGCGTGGCAGCTGGTGGTAGATCTCGCGGGCGACGTAGCGCTTGAGGGCGCGGATGATCTCGGGCTTGGATCGGCCCTCGCGCAGGCGGCGTTGCACGTAGCACTTGGTGCGTTCGTCGATGCTCATGCGGGTGATGACGATGCGCCACAGGGCGTGGTTGGCTTGGCGGTCCCCGCCCCGGTTGAGCCGTCGTCGGGTGACCTTGCCCGATGACGCCTCGATGGGTGCGACCCCGCAGAGGTGGGCCCAGGCGGCTTCGGAGCGCAGCCGTTCGGGGTTGTCGCCGGCCGCGACCAGCAACAAGGCGGCCGTGTCGACCCCGACGCCGGGCAACGCGAGCAGGCCAGGGGCAACCCGGGCGACGTGGGCGCCGATGAGCTCGTCGAGGGCGGCCTTCTCCGCGTCGAGGACCAGCACCCGCTGTCCCAGGGTCCGCAGCGCGACCTTGGTGGCGTAGGTGACTGGGTCGGTGCCGGGCCGGGGCCGCAGACCCGCCGGAGTTATCGCCGAGTTCAACGCGGATGGGATGGAGTCGCTGCGACCTCCTACCGGGGGCGGGCGTCCGAGGAGGATCGATGACGTATCCCGCGAGCGGATCCGTGCCGTCGCCCTTGCCCGTCCCTGTGATCTCGGTGAACCGGGCACCCGCTGGTCCTTGACGACGCTCCGCCGCTACCTGGTGCGGTCCAGGATCGTGAAGACCATCTCGAAAGAACATCTCCGCCGGGTGTTGCAGGCGATGGGGATCACCGCGCAACGGACCCGCACGTGGAAGTGGAGCACCGACCCGCTCTTCGAGGAGAAGAAGGACTGGGTTCTCGCCGCGTACCAGGGCGCCGAGGCCGGCACCATCGACGGGGTGGTGGTGTCGTTCGATGAGTGCGGTCCGATCTCGCTCAAGCCCCACGCCGGTCCTGGCTGGTTCGAGAAGAACCGTCCCGGCCGCCAGCGACCTACCACCGCCACCACGGTGTCCGGAAGCTGATGGGCGCCTACGACGTCGGCGCTGATCGGTTGTGGGGCCACCTCGAAGGCCGTCGCGTAACCGGCGAGGTCACCTTGGAGTCCCTCAAAGACATCCGACGGCGCTACTCGGCCGAGACCACCGTGTACATCGTGATGGACAACCTCTCCGCGCACTGGACCCCCGCCATCCGCCAGTGGGCGGTCGACAACAACGTCGGACTGCTACCGACCCCGACCAACGCGAGTCACCTCAACCGCATCGAGTGCCACTTCTGGGCCTACGTCGAGTTCGTCATCAACGGCAGCGACCACCCCGACTGGAAGACGTTCTCCGAAGGGAGTCAGGCCTACATCCGACGCCGCAACCGCGACCGTCACGACCCCCGCATCATCGAGCTCGAGAACCGACGCAAGGTCGCCTGAGTTACCGGCGGAACAATCCGCGCCACCCCACTAGAGAACCGCCCGTGGACCGTGACGCAGTTCACTCTCTTGTCCCTGGCTTGCCGTCGCCCGCATCGGCCTGGGCGTGGCCAACGCCACCATCGACCGGCTCTTGGCGCCGCGGAAGCTCCACGATGGACACCGGCGGTGCGAACACGTCAGTCGGTGCTGCGCAGCAGACGGCCGCCAGGGCGCGCCCGTGTGCTCGCCGTGGCTCCATGAAGTGCCGGCCGTTGACGAAGGTGTGATCGATGCCGATCGCCTTTTGCACGAAGCGGGGCATGCCACCGGGAAAGTCGTGGACGATCTCGGGAACGGGCATCGACAGCCCGTCGAGGTCGACGACGTTGATGTCGGCGAAGCTCCCGGGACGACTCGCCACGATCCACGAAGCCGACGAAGACGCGGTGTCGGCGGTGAGCGGCCCGGACGCCCTCCTCGAGGGTGAGCACCTGCTCGGTCGCGCACCCAGTGCGCCAGGAAGTAGGTCGGCTGTGACGGCGTCCATGATCTGCGTGGCGTGGGCGCCGGCGTCGGCCAGACCCATGATCGTGACGGGCGAGGTGACCAGTTCTCGCTCGGCGTCGTCTGCTCGTTCATCACCGGCCAGTTGACGAGCGAGCGGCCGTCGGAGGCGATCGAGCGCGTCGATGTACGCCTCGACCGGCGTCGTGCCCGCGGCCCGCGCGAGCGCGCCGATCGAGTCGCGGCGGCGTAGTCGTACCGCGCCGGCTGATCGGCGGGCATCAGGTACATGCGCTCGAACGGCTCCATCGCCTTGCCCGCCCCTTCGGCGATCAGACGGCCCCGCACCTCCGGGTCGCGCAGCGCGGCGAGCCGACCCTCCAGGTCGGCTGACTTGAACGGTTGGAACGACGGCAGGTCGTCGATGAGGGAGTTGGCGGCCAGCGAGAACAACACGCCCACGCCGCGGGGCGTGATCTGCGGGCGGAGCTGCGCGCCGGTGCGGTTCGCTTCGATCGCCAGCTCGATGACCTCGCGGTAGTGCGTGCCGAGTGAAGCGATCTGCTGCAGGTTGAAGCTGAACGGCCGGCCGGTGTGACGGCTGAGACGTCGGCCATCCACGCCAGCTCCTCGCCGACCCGCGGTCACCGGGTTGCCCTCGAGCTGTTGTAACGAGGTGCGGACTCGATGACGCCGCGACCGAGCCTCCTCAGCGGTTCGGCGACCGCGAAGAACTCCGACGGCGGCGACCACGTACCCGGCACGTTCCGGCCATCCGGGACGCGGTGGAAGAGACTGCGCGAGATCGAGTACCCGAGGGCGCCGGCCTGCATTGCGTCCTCGACGAGGTGGGCCATCTCGGCGAGCTGGTCGGGCGTGGCCTCGAAGTCGGGCTCGCACGCCGCTTCGCCGGCCACGTAGAGACGCACGGCCACATCGCCCACGTAACCACCGGCGTTGATACCCATCGTCATCGCGCCGACGGCATCGAGATAGCCACCGAAGCCCTCCCACGTCCACGGCAGACCGCCGAGGATGCACGACGCCGGGATGTCCTCGACCGTCTCCATCGCGTTGGCGAGCACCTCCGCCTGCCCGGGTCGCACCGGCGCGAACGTCATGCCGCAGTTGCCCATCACCACCGAGGTCACACCGTGGTAGCAGGACGACGACATCAGCGGGTCCCAGCTCACCTGCGCGTCGAGGTGCGAGTGCAGATCCACGAAGCCGGGGGTCACGATGCGGCCTTCGGCGTCGATGACCTGCCCGGCACCGGCGGCGTCGACCTTGCCCACCGCGACGATGCGATCACCGTCGATCGCGACGTCCGCCCGCCGTGCCGGCGCCCCGGTTCCGTCGACCACCGTGCCGTCCGTTATCACCACATCGTGCGCCATGCTCTTGCCCCCTCAGATGTCGCGAGCCGCCGGACCTAGTGCTACCAGAGATGGGCTCGATGGCCCTCGCGCATCGACGATTCGAACTGGACGAGCATCGTCGGATCAACGGTTGCGCGTCGATCATGTTGTCAACGACCGGTGCCGCGCTCATGCCGTTCGTTGCCGTCCTTGTGGTCGTCACGGAAACGGGCGGAGGTGCAGGCACGGCGTTGAGCATGGCGCTCCTCGTCCTTGGCACCATCACATTCCTGCTGTTCTGTCTCGATCGCGCCGCCGGTCCGTGGATCGTCGGAGCTGGGCCCGGCCTGATCCTCCCTCGTTGACCTGACCCGCCGGGAAGCAACCACCGATGCCGACCCACCTGTTGCCGGTGGTCGCCGGCCCGTCGTTTCACCCATCGATAGGGTGCGCAGATGGACATCGGCTATCTCGGCATGGGACGAATGGGAGCGCCGATGGCGCGTCACCTGGTCACGGCGGGTCATTCGGTCATGGTGTGGAACCGCACTTCGGCGGCCTGCGCGCCGTTGGTCGAGGCGGGGGCCAAACAGGGTGACTCCGTGGCAGCCGTCGCCGCCGCGAGCCGGATCGTCGCCGCCTGTCTGCCCAACGGTGCGGTCGTCGAGGACGTGCTCGAGCGGGCAGACGGCGTCTTCGCCGGCTGGCGCGACGGCGGGCACGAGCACGGGATCCTGATCGACCACTCGACGATCGACCCGGCCGATGCGCAACGTCTAGCGTCGCGCTGCGCCGAGCTGGGTCATGCGTTCGTCGATGCTCCGGTGTCGGGCGGTCCTGCCGGGGCGCAGGCGGGCAACCTCGCCGTGCTCGTCGGCGGCGACGACGTCGCCGTGGCCGCTGCCCGTCCGGTCATCGACACCTACGCCGGCACGATCGTGCACTTCGGAGCGGCCGGCACCGGCCAGATCGCCAAGCTCGCCAACCAGATCTGCATCGCGGCCAACGTCCAGGGCCTTGGTGAGGCGTTCCGGTTGACCGAGTCCTACGGCCTCGACGCCGCGCTCGTGGCCGAGGCGCTGCTGGGTGCAACCGCGAACTCGGTCATGCTACAGACCCGGGCACCGGTGCCGGGCCTGCAGCCTGCCATGCCGGCGTCGAACGACTGGGCCCCCGGCTTCGCGGCGGACTTCATGGCCAAGGACCTCGACTTCGCGCTTCGCGCCGCTTCCGCCCACGACCTGTCCGTCGAGGTGACCGCCATGGTGCGCGAGCATCTCCGTCAGGTGCAGGACGCGGGCCTGGTCGACCGCGACTGGACGATCTTCACGACGATGCCCGCTGTTTCGGACCAGTAGGCGTCGCGTCTCCGGCCATCGCTCGCGATGCGGCGCCGGCACCTGATCACAGGACGGGTCAGGGCGAACGGTGGCCTGAGTTCGATCACGGCGACATCGTCGCTGCCACGCTCGTCCAGCAACCGCGGTACGCCGACGTGAGCGAAGGTCGATGGGACGAGAGCGCAGCGTTCATCGCCCATGCCTGGGACGACATCCCGCGCCTCGTCGCCGAGATCAGGCGTCTGCGGGGCCTGCGGGATGACTCCACGTCGTAGTCCTTGGGCCGTCTGTGGGCCGTCGGAGAACGGCCCACCCTGGTTCGTGGCGGTCACTGGCGGTTGGCGTTTCCGCAGGTCAGGCGGAGGATCCATACGAAGCCGCAAGTCAGCCCATAGCCCCCGAACAGAACTACGACATCTGAGGCGGATGGCCGCTGATCCGCGTACGCGGATCAGCGGCCGCCTTGGTTGCTTCGCGGTGGTCGGTCTGCAGGCCGCGGCCCTAGCCTGGTCCTCCGCATGGATCGAACCGCGGAGACGGGCCAGCCGTGAGGATCTTCGTGGCCGGGGCGTCCGGCGTGATCGGCCAGGAGCTGCTCCCCCTGCTGGTGGCCGACGGCCATGTGGTCGCCGGCATGACCCGCTCGGCGGAGGGGGCGGCCGTCATCGAGGCATCGGGCGCCCAGCCGGTGACCTGTGACGTGTACGACCTCGATGCGCTCGTCGCGGCGGTGGTCGCGTTCGCCCCCGACCTGGTGTTGCACCAGCTCACCGACCTGCCCGACGATCCCGCGCTCATCCCGACCGTGGGGTCGTCCAACAACCGGATGCGCCGCGAAGGAACGACCAACCTGCTCGCCGCGGCCCAGGCCGCAGCCGCGCGACGCGTGGTGGCCCAGAGCATCGCCTGGGATCCGCCGGGCGACGCGACCGTGGCCAAGGCCGACCTCGAGCAGGCCGTGATGGCCCTTGGCGGGCTGGTGTTGCGCTACGGGCAGCTCTACGGCCCCGGCACCTACCACCCGATCGAGCGCCCTGAGCCACCCCGCGTTGCGCTGGCCGAGGCCGCCCGGCGCACGGTGGAGCTGCTCGACGCCCCGCCAGGTACCTACGAGGTGCTCGACCCGATCTGACCCGCGCCGCGAGCGGGGCCGAGTGGGGCGAGCCCTCTATGCTCCCCCGCGAGCGATGAGGGAGCGTGCGAGGTGGTCACCTACGCCTTGATCCACGGGGGCGCCCACGGCGGCTCGTGCTGGTACCTGTTGGCCGCCGAGCTGGAGGGGCGGGGCCACCGGGTGGTGGCGCCTGACCTGCCGGTCGACGAGGATGCCACGCTCACCGACCACGCCCAGGTGGTCGTCGACGCAGTCGAGGCGGTTGATGAGGCCGACGACGTGGTCGTGGTGGCCCACTCGCTCGGGGGCCTCGTCGGCCCGATCGTGGCCGAGGGGCTCGACGCCGACCTGCTCGTGCTGTTGGCCGCCATGGTCCCCCGACCCGGCGAGACCTGCCTGGAGCTATGGGAGGCCACCGGCTTCGCTCCGGAGCTCGAGCCTGACGATGTCTTGGACGAGTCAGCGGGTGCGGACGACGACGGGCTGATGATGACCGAGGCGGCCGCCATCGCCGCCTTCTACCACGACGTTCCGACCGAGGTGGCGGCTCGGGCCGTGTCCGAGCTGCGCGGCCAGTCCTCCTCGGTCTTCACCGAGCGCTGGCCGCTGGCGGCGTGGCCGTCGGTGCTCACCCGCTACATCCTCTGCCGCGAGGACCGCATGGTGGCGCCGGAGTGGGCCCGTCGGGTCACCGGCGAGCGCCTGGGGATCGTGCCCGACGAGATCGACGGCGGCCACTCGCCGTTCCTGTCCCGACCGGCCGAACTGGCCGACCTGCTCGAACAGCTCCGCCGGGCAGGCTGAACGGGCCTGGTCCTCTCTCGCCACGGAGTTCGGGGAGGTGGAGCGGTGTCGGGGGGAGCGTATGGTCTCGGCGTGCAGGACCTACCGACGTCGATCACCGAGGTGTTCGACCACGTGCTCGCCACCGAACCTGATCGCGAGGCGTTGGTGTCGCGCAGTAGCCGGCTCTCCTACGCCGAACTCGACCGGGAGGCGAACCGGGCCGCCAGTGTCCTGCGCAGCCTGGGTGTCCGTCTCGGCGATCGTGTC
>CAVZAT010000009.1:0-29983 GCA_963773335.1 uncultured Microthrixaceae bacterium
CGCCCCCTGGGACTTGAACCCAGAACCTGCGGATTAAGAGAAGGGTCTCACTCGTTCCGGCGGTCCGTCGGTGTCGGTTTGGCCCGGAATTGCCACGATCGCGGCTGGGTGATGTCGGACCGATCCGGCGATGCTTGACCGAAACGTGGGATCAGGCGTGGGATGGAATCAGGGCATCTGAGAGAGAGCGATCACGTGTCGATCCCTGTTGAGGCGCTCTGCCGGTCGCATGCAGCTCACAGTCGGCGCGGCCATATCGCCTGTCGAGTGGTCCACACGGGGCCGGGCGACCTCGAGAGGAGATACGACCGGAACCTGTGGATCGCCCACCTGTTCGAGGGCGCGGCGTACCTTCCTCATTGACCAAGAGGAACGCCGGGGCTGCAACCCCGGCGAGGAAGGAACGCCGATGTTGAAAGTAGTAGCTGATGACGACGGCCGCGGCGGAGATGCGCTGGCGCTGGATGAGATCTCCCGGAGGGCGCCCGGCGGATGCTCGCGGCCGCGCTCGAGGCCGAGGTCGACGCGTACGTCGAGGCGCTGGCGGAAGGTCGACGAGCGCGGGCAGCGGCTGGTGGTCCGCAACGGCCACGCCGAGCCGCGGACGATCACGACCGGGGCGGGGCGGATCGAGATCCGGGCCCGCGGGTGAACGACCGTCGGATCGATCCGAGACGGGTGAGCGGATACGGTTCAGCTCGATCGTGCCGCCGTGGGCTCGGAGATCGCCGAAGGTGACCGAGGTGCTGCCGCTGCTGTATCTGCATGGCATGTCGAGCGGGGACTTCGCTCCGGCGCTGGAGGGGTTCTTCGGGTCGGCGGCGGGGCTGTCGGCGTCGGTGATCACCCGGCTGACGACCCAGTGGCAGGACGAGCAGCGTCCTTCGCCGAACGCCGCCTCGAGGACAAGGACTTCGTGTACGTGTGGGTCGACGGCGTGCACTTCAACGTCCGTCTCGCCGAGGACCGGCTGTGCTGTGCTGGTCATGGTCGGTGTGCGTCTCGATGGCACCAAGGAACTCGTCGCCATCGCCGACGGCTACCGCGAGTCGACGGAGACGTGGGCGGACCTGCTGCGCGACCTGAAACGCCGCGGGATGCGCGCCCCGGTGCTCGCGGTCGGGGACGGCGCGCTCGGGTTCTGGGGCGCGCTGCGGGACGTGTGGCCCGAGACCCGCCACCAACGTACTGGTTCCACAAGGCCGCGAACGTCCTCAACGCCCTGCCGAACTCGGCGCAGCCGACCGCGCGGAAGATGCTGGCCGAGATCCGCGACGCCGAGGACCGCGACCACGCCGGCGGCCGCAGAGCTTCGTCGACGAGTACGGGGCCAAGTGGCCCAAGGCGGTCGCGAAGATCGTCGACGACCTCGACGCGCTCCTCGCGTTCTACGACTTCCCCGCCGAGCACTGGATCCACCTGAAGACCACGAACCCGATCGAGTCGACTTTCGCGACCGTCAGGTTGCGCACCAAGGTCACCAAAGGACCCGGTCACGCGCCGCGGGACTCGCGATGACCTACAAGCTCATCATCGCCGCCCAAGACCGCTGGCGTGCCGTCAACGGGCCCCACCTCGTCGCGCTCGTCCGCGCCGGCGCCGATTCGAGAAGGGAGTGCTGATCGAACGCACAACAGAAGGAGGTCGCCGCGTGATCAGCGGGAACCCGATCCACAACTCTTGACATTTCCTCCCTCGAGAGCGCGCTGCACCAGGTGATCGGATCGCCAATCTCGCTGGTAGGCGTTCAGAGAACAAGGCGCACCTCATTCACCACGCCAGTCCGGTGCGGATGCCAGTCTTAGCGTGCCGGGTTCGCTCATGGCGACGATCTCGGACTCGATAAGGGCTGGTTCAAGCCGCACGTCTCGAGGGTGGTCCCGAGCACCGCCGCCTCGCCGTCGAGGGTCGGCCGCCGAAGGCGCATGTCACGATCACGGCGGGTGACTGTCAACGGTCAATAGGTTCTGCCCGTGGGCGGTCAGTGGAACTGCCCGCTGGTGGCCATCAGATCTGCCCGGTGGTGGCCAGCAGAACTGCCCGGGGTCAGTTGGCCAGGGGCTTCACCCCCTTGCCGGTGGTGGCTTGGGTGAGGCGGATCGAGTCGCCGGCGGTGAGCACGATGTGGGCGTGGTGCAGGAGCCGGTCGACGGTGGCGTTGGCGATGGTCTTGGGCATGAGCTCGTCGAAGCCGGCGGGGTGCAGGTTCGAGGACAGGGCGATGGCGCGTCTCTCGTAGGCGGCGTCGACGAGCGCGGTAGAGCGCTTCGGCGGTCTCGGTGGAGACGGGGAGCAGGCCGATGTCGTCGATGCAGATGAGGTCGGCGCGCATGATCTTGCGGATGGCTCGGCCGGTGGTGTCGTCGGCTCGGTGGCGGCTGAACGAGGGCGCCGAGCGACTCGAGGGAGAACCAGGCGACGTGGTGGCCGGCGTCGATGGCGGCGTGGCCGAGTGCTTCGAGGAGGTGGGACTTGCCGGTCCCGGACGGGCCGCACACGACGAGGTTCTCGTGGTTGTCGATCCATTCGAGGGTGCGCAGCGACCGTTGGGTGGGGGCGGGATCGATGAGATGGTCTCGTCCCAGGTGTCGAAGGTCTTGCCGGTCGGGAACCCGGCGGCCTTGCGCGCGGGTGCTGATCGAGGAGCGTTGCCGGCCGGCGAGCTCCTCGGCGAACAAGCGCCCGGATGGCTTCGGCGGGTTCCCAGCGTTGCGCTTTGGCGGTGGCGAGCACGTCGGGGGCGGCGCAGCGGCGCATGTGCGGGAAGGCGCAGCTGGCGCAACAGGTCGACGACCTCGTCGATGACCGGCGGTCGCGGTCGCGGTGCATCGCTCCGAAGCCTTCCCACGGCGGAGGTGCCGTCTTGGAGCGAGTGATCTTCGCCGGCCCGTGCGTCTCGCCGGGGGGGTGCGCGGCCAGGATCGAGGCGGGGTCGCCGTCATCGAAGCGCCCGAACATCGCGGCGTGACCGAGCGCCCAGTCGACCCGCTCGGGGCCGTGGAGGCGGGCGAGCTCGACCGCGTCGGCCATCTTCACCTTCACCCGGCGGCCCCGGCTGCGCCGGCTTCGATGAGCCACATCCTTGCCCCGTCACCGATAGCGAGGAACTCGGCCTCGGCGGGGTTGGCGGCTTGGGCTGCCGGTTCAGCGGGCCCGGCCGGGCGGGGCGGGTAGTGGGCGTCGTCGATGCTGGGGTGCCCGGCGTCGACAGCCGGTGGCGGGCGACCTCGGCGCGCCGCGGCCGGCGAGGTGGGTGACAACGAGCTCGTCGCCGTCGACGCGGACCCACACCGTCTCATCAGCCAGGGTGTGCGGGACCGAGTAGATGACCCCGCCGTAGCTGATCGTCGCCGACCACGACACCTGGCGGGTCTCGCCGAACACCGCCGTGTAGCCGACGTCGGGCAACCGGTGCAGACGGAGGGCGCTCCTCGGCGAGCATCTCGAGTCGGTGCCCGGCGGGTGACCCGATGATCGCGGGCGTTGACCTCGTCCATGAACGCCTCGCACGCCGTCGATGAGCTCGGCCCAGGACCGGTAGTCGGCCAGCAGGTTGGCGTCGGTCGGGACCAGATCGGCCTTCGCGATCCGCACCGTTGCCTCGGACCCGCCCTTGGACTCGGGGTCGGACGGCACGCACGTCGCGATCGTGACCCCGTAGTGTGCCCGGCCGCGACGATCATCGGGTGGCGGACCGCGATCCCAGCGACGTGATCGATGGTGACGGTCTTCTCGTTGTCGGTCAACCAGTAGGTCGGCGCGCCCCGAAGGCGCGCATGGCCCGGTCGAGGCAGCCGATCACGCGTCGGCAACGTGCGGTCCCACGTCGGGATCACGACCCGGAACCGCGACCACGCCAACCACGCGCAGAACAGATTCGTGGCCCGCCCGCCGACCGTCGGGCCCTGACCCCAGTCCCACTGGGCCCACATCCCCGGCTCGACGATCCACGGCCGATACACCCGCCGGCGGCCCCGCCGATAGTTGCGCCTTCACCCGAGCGACCGCCCGACGGGCCGTGCGGTCCGAACCGGTCGAACCCGAGGGCGACGAACTTGTCGAACACGACATCGGCGCGGATCTTGCCGTCCGAGCGGTCGACCCACTCCTCGATCTTGGGCAAGGACGAGTCGATCAGCTTCGGCCGCTCCGCGATCGCACCCGGCACGGGCAACTCGCCCGCGTCGCGGATGGCGACCCAGTCGCTCGACGGTGTGATGGGAACAGCCGGCCAACTCGCCGGCGTCCCGGAACAGCTAGTCAGATCGAACGCTTCAAGAATCTCCATGACTTCCTCGCGAGACTTCACGTGCTCCTCCTGGTCGACGTCTGTTCAGCACCGACAGTCGAACCAGGAGGAGCGCCCACCGGGCGGACCCGGCCGAGCAACGGACTTCAACGAGGGCAGAACCACTGGCCGCCAGCGGGCAGTTCTGATGGCCACCACCGGGCAGCTTCGTGGCCGCCTACGGGCAGGATCTCATGGCCGCCGACAGGTGACACGCAACCACGCTGAGTGGGTAGTTGACTACGGAGGCGCGCGCTTGTAATGCGCCGCCGACAAGCGGCGGATCGGTCGTCTGGGAAGCGGACCGTCGAGTTTCGACCTGGGGAGAGTGGATGGCTCGCGGTTGGCTTCGTCGCGGTTCGATTCTGATGGTGATCACGTTGGTGGGGTCGTCGGCCCCGTTGGGGGCCTTGTCGTTGATTGCGCCGGGCGTGGCGTCGGCGACGGGGTCGCCGATCACGCCGGGTGCGGCGCCGCAGCTGATCGTGGGTGGCACCTCGCCAGGGGACACCGACGGTGGCGGCGGCGTCGGCCACGTTCTCTGGTCAGACGCAGGCGATCGCGGTGGACGGAAGCGGTGATGTGTTCATCGCCGATCGGGGCAATGCGGCGGTCCGGGAGGTGACGGGGGCGCTCGGGGGGAGTGCGACGGTGCGGACGGTTCCGGTGCCGAGCGGCACGTTCGTGTCGTCCTGTGCGTCGGAGTGCGGCAATCTGGGGCCGAACAACGTTGTGTATGCAGATGGCAGTTTGTATGTGACGACGGGGAACTGGTCGTCGGATGACGGGTCGATGGATGGGCCGGGGAAGTTGTTGAAGATCGATCCGTCGTCGGGTTCGGTGACCCAGGTGGCGACGGGCGATCACACGCCGGCCGGGATCGCGGTCATCGGCGGCACGGTGTGGGTCACGGACACGGCCGGGAACTGCATTGAGTGCCAAGAGATCCGGTTGAGCTCGGATCTCGAATTTGGGCGGTACCCCGTCGATGGAATGGGTTCGTGATCATCCCGATTGGTTCAGCCCGGGCGATCTGATGGTGGCGGCGGGCGGGGAGCTGTACCTGCGGACCGATCAAGGCAATCCGTTCGGCTGCAGCGCCACCGTGATCGTGTTGGATCCCTCGAACTTGACCACAGAGGTCGACGACTGCGCCGGGGCACGGGGACGGTTTTGCGGCGGACCCGTTGGGACGCTGGTTGGCCTTCGCTGGCGCCACTACATCTCCGGTGTCGAGACCCAGGCCGTTGACGCGGGCACCAATCTGGACGACCACCCGGTCACTCGCATGGGCCTCCGACCTTACGAGGGCGAGAACGTCGCGGCGGTGACGGTCGATCGGCACGAGTACCTCTGGTATTTCGACACCAATCCCGGCGGCGCGGCCCTGTACGTGGTGGACCCGGGCTTCGCTCGCCGGGTTCCCGTCGGTGTTGATGGGCACCGAGTTGACCGGGGCCAATACGGCCGGCTCGTGTTCGGCGCCCGGGGACCGACACGGAAGCTCCGACCAGAACCGTGTCGGGGACCCCGTCAACACCTACGACGGGAACTTCTATGAGGACCAGACCGATCTGAACATCCCGGGGACGCGGGGTGACCTTGTCGACGTCCAGGACGTACAACGCGATCTTTCGTGTCCCCAGAACGGCCCGCTCGGCTACGGCTGGACCTCGAACCGGCTCCAAGGCCTCACCGTGGACTCGAGTTCGGGGGATGTGACGGTGTCGTGTGCCGGGGGCGCCCAGACCACTTTTGTTCCCGACGGTGCGGGCGGGTATGCCCCGGAGTGCTCGCGGATCGACGCCTCCCTGGTGAAGCACACGGACGGGTCATGGACGATGGTGACGCTCGGCCGCCAGGACACCTACGCCTACAACTCGTCGGGACCAGTTGACCTCGATCACGACCGTCGACGGGAACACGACGACCCTGGCGTACTCGAGCGGGAAGCTGTCGACGGTTACGGACGCGGCCGGCGAACAGCTCAGCTTCGGGTGGACGGGTTCGAACGTCACTTCGATCACGGACCCGGCCGGGCGCACCGTGCACTATGGCTACACGTCCGGCGATCTGACCCAGGTGACCGATGTGGCCGGAGGCACCTGGAACTTGGCCTATTACAGCGGGCATCTGTTGCACACGATCGAGGACCCGGACCAGTCGGTGTCGGGTGGGGACGCCAAGACGGTTACGAATATCTATGACGGATCGGGGCGGGTGACCGAGCAGACCGACCAGGACAATCGCAGCACCTACCTCGACTACACCTCGATCCCCGACGCCACCAAGATCACCGACCCGAAGGGCAACGTGACGGTCGACTTCTACGACCAGGACGGCCTGATGGAGGCCGAGACGAAGGGATACGGCACCACCTCGGCTCAGACCTGGCACTACCAGTACGACCCCGTCACCGCCGGGCCCACTCTGGTGGTGGACCCGAACGGGACGGTCATGTCAATGACCACCTACGACGCCGCCGGCAACATCGCCTCCACCACCGACCGGGCCGGAGTCGAAACCACCTACACCTACAACAGCCTGAATCTGCCATTGACGGCGACCAAGGACGCGGCGTCCGAATTCCAGACTCCGCATCCCGACACCACCACCTACACCTACGACACCTCTTACCCGTCGGTGGTGGACTCGGTGTCGACCCCGGTGCTCGACACCCAATCGGGCGCGTCCGGAAGGTACCCGGGTGGTGGGGCTACGCCCACACCGACACGTCACACCCGGCGGATGTGACAGCGATGACCGACCCGAACGCCAAGGTCTGGCACTACACCTACAACAACGAAGGCCAACAGGCCTCGATGCAGGCCCCGCTCGGCGAGACCACCAGCTGGGTCTATGACAACGTGGGGCGGATCGAGTCAATGACCGAACCGGCCGGCAACGCGACCCCGACCACCCCACCCAGCTACACCTACACCTATGTGACCAACGCGTTCGGCCAAGTCACCCAGACCACCGACCCCGACGGTCATGTCTCTTCGGCGACCTTTGATGCGGACGGCAACCAGACCTCATCGACCGACGCCAACGCCAACACCACCAGCTACGGGTTCGACGATGCCGACCAGGCCACCTCGACCACCCGGCCGGGGACCTCGACCACTCACACCGGCTACTGGCCCGACGGGTCGTTGGAGACCCAGACCGACGGCGCCGGCAACGCCACCACCTACAACTACAACCCGCTGGGCGAGTTGACATCGGTGGTCGACCCCGACGCCCGGGCCACCAGCTACAGCTACGACGTCGACGGCAACATGACGTCCGACCAGTCCCCGGGCGGGAACTGCGCGACGTCGCCGACGGTGTTGTGCACGACCTACAGCTACAGCTCCGAGTCCGGGTACCTGGCCGGCATCACCTACTCCACCAACGGCGGGATCACGACCCCGGCCGTAACTGGCCTGAGCTATGACGACTACGGCAACCGGGTCACCATGACCGACGGCACCGGCAACTCGTCGTGGGCGTGGAACACGGCGGGGGAGATGACCTCGGCCACCGACGGCGCCACGAACACAATTGGCTACACCTACGACGACCGCGGCCTGCTCACCAACCTCTCCTACCCGGGCGGCAACTGCTCGACGCCGACGAAGTGTGTGACTCGGGGCTATGACGACGACGGCCGGTGGACCTCGGTGACCGACTGGAACGGCCACACCACCAACTTCGGCTACGACGCCGACTCCAACGAGCACACCATCACCTATCCCACCTCGACCGGCAACGTGGACACGTTCAGCTTCGATCAGGCCGACCAGCTGTCCCCGATCACCTACGCCCAAGGGTTGACCACCACCGCCTCGTTCACCTACGGCCGACTCGATGACGGGTCCCTGTCGTCACAGACCCAGACCGGGATGCCCGGCGACACCACCGATGCCTACGGGTACAGCTCGACTGACCAGTTGTGCTGGTCCAACCCGTCGAGCGTGACGTCGAACGTGTCGGACAGCCGGCGTGTTCGTCGAGCCCGTCGGCTCGTCGAACTACGGGTACGACACGGCCGACAATCTGACCAAGCTCGCCACCGGACCGACCATGGGTTATGACCCGGCCAACCAGCTGTGCTGGCAGTCCCCATCGGGCGCCACCGGGACTTCGTGCAGCTCGCATCCGTCGGATGCGTCCGTGTACACCTATGACAACAACGGGAACCGCACCGCGGTCGCCCCCCACGAAGGGCCTGGCTCCGCGTTCGGCTATGACCAGGCCAACCGGCTGATCTCGGCCACCGTCCCCAACACCACCGTGGCCGACTCGGGCCAGTACAGCTCGGTCGCCCCGTCGAACATCTACTCGGGCTCGGCGGTGTCGGGCACAGCCACCGTCACCGTGGCCGGGACCGGCGGGATCCCGACGTCGGGCGTGTCGGCGGTAGCGTTGACCATCTACGCGTCGGGCTCCTCCGCCGCTGGCACCGTCACCGCCTACCGGTCCGACGGCACCGCCCCGTCCACCCCCAATCTCACCTACCCGTCGGGCCAAGGCATGTCGAACCTGGTGATCACCAAGCTGGGCAACGACGGCAAGGTCAAGATCGCCGTATCCGGCGGTAGCCCCAACGTAAGTGTGATCGCGGAAGGCTGGTATGCCACACCGAGTGGGGCCGCCGGGCGGTGAGCCCACCCCCACCGACCCCACCACCATCGTGCAGACCGGCTCGTCGGGCCAGACCGGGGCGTGTCCCACCACCGCCTCCCAATGCACCAACATCGCCGCGCTGGGCACACTGACCGTGCAGATCACCGGCCGGGCCGGGATCCCCGCCACGGGCGTGTCGGCAGTGGCGATCAACATGATCTCCACCAACAACACCTCCAATGGTGCCCTGATCGCCTACCCGACCGGCGGCACCGCCCCCGCGGACCCGATGGTGGCCCACACCGGCACCCAAGACGGCACCGGACTCGAGATCGTCCCCGTCTCCTCCTCGGGCCAGATCACCCTTCTCAACTACGGCGGCGCCACCACCGGCGTACTCGCCTCAGTGGAAGGATGGATCTCGACCGGTACCACCACCGGCGACGTGTTCGCGCCCACCGACCCCGTCCGAGTCCTCAACGCCGCCACCGGGACCGGGACCTGCACCCCGTCGCCGTGCGCGGCGATCCCGTCTGGCAGCTCCACCACCGTCGCGGTCGCCGGCCAAGCCACCATCCCCGCCAGCGGGGTCAAAGCCGTCATGGCCAACATCACCGTCATCAGCCCCACCTCGATCGGACTGCTCGACGTCACCGCCTCCACCGGCACCGCCCCGTCAGGCCTCAACCTCATCTACAACAACGGTCAGACCGAGTCGATCGAAGCCATCGTCCCGCTCGGCACCGACGGCGCCATCAAACTGGCCAGCCTCGGCCCAACCACCCTCACCGTCAGCGTCGACATCCAAGGCTGGTACACCGCCACCAACACCACCTGGACCTACACCTACAACGGCGACGGCACCCGCACCACCAAAACCGGACCCGCCGGCACCACCACCTACACCACCGACACCGCCGACCCCCTCCCCGAAACCCTGCAAGAAACCACCGGCGGCGCCACCACCTACTACATCTGGGGAGCTGACGGCCTCCCCATCGAACAAATCAACCCCGACAGCTCCACCTACTACCTCCACCACGACCAGCTCGGCTCCACACGCGGGCTCACCAACACCACCGGCACCACCATCGCCACCTACACCTACAACCCCTACGGCCAAACCACCAACACCACCGGCAGCGCCACCACCCCCTACCAATACGCCGGCAACTACACCGACACCGAAACCGGCTACCAATACAACCACGCCCGCTTCTACGACCCCACCACCGGCACGTTCCTCAGCAGGGACCCACTCGAACAGACCACAACAGCCCGTACGGGTACGTCACAACGACCCTCTTGACGACAGACCCCAACGGCCTGTGCGGTCACCACTCGGGCATCCTGGGAAGGGTCCGCGACACTGCCTGCCACGTTGGCAACACAGCTAGCAACGACGTCGGCCACCCGGTCAGGAGGGCAACGGCTCCACGGCCACCTGGCTCGATCAGCATCTCACCTTGACGTTGGCCGAGCCCTGCCTCGTAAAGTGTGGCCCGCAGGTGACCTATCAGGACGGTAGCTGGTGGCGTACAACGGGGGGCTGGGGCATCTCCACCGGCGGTATCTCGATCGGCTTCAATACTGTGTTGCCAAGGATCAGGATCCATGCGCTGCGGAGTTCGGTGGCCCATTTGGGGATGGCGGCAATTTCGGTGTGGGTACCACGAACGATGGAAGCAGTGCCTCATTCAGCGGTGGCTACTCTCCTCTGTTCGGAATCGGACTTTATGGTGGGCAAACGCAGACTGTTCCGGCACAGGGCTGGAACGGATGGGGAAAGTGGTTTAGTCATCATATCTGGTGATATGCAGCCTGGTGGGCTTCTGTTCGTTGCCCTCGGCGGTGCGCTTATTGCCATCAGTCGACCCATCGCTGAAATGGTGGCATCGTTTCGCCATCAGCGCACGTTGCCGCGGCGAAAGGGATCGCCGGTCCGCATCTGGGTTAACAGATTTCTTGGAGCTGTTCTTATCCTCTGGGGCTTGCACATCTCTGTCTACGGTAGGTAGAAGGGCCAAGGCGGACCGAGGGGGGTTGGTCTACGGCCTTGCTGACCCTGGCAGCCCCCGTGTCGTCGTGGGGCGATCGAAAGGCGCGGGGATCGGCAGGGCTCGGCATGGGCCTGTGGTGACCTCACGGGCCCGCTGTCGGCCCCGCGGCCGTCACCCGTCCCCCGGGGGTGCGAGACTGGTTTCGTGACCGCACCGGCCACCCAGATCCTGCACCGCGACCAGCGCCAGCCCGGCCGGAGGTGTCGTCGCGGCGGTAGCGGCTGTCGCAGAAGCACGTCTCCGCGCGTTGCGGGTCCTGCCGGGCCGGCCCTCGGGCGGTCAGAGCCGCGAAACCCCAGGTCACATCGGGTGCCGGGCCCGTTTCGGGCCGGCGCAACGTCGGGTCGACGAGTTTCTACGACCCCACCACCGGCCAATCACCAGCAGGGATCCGCTCGACGCGATGACCGGGAGCGCGTACGGCTACGTCGACGGCGACCCACTCGACGGAACCGACCCCGACGGCATGATGGATGGCTGCGAAATATCCCACGTCTCAAGGACGGCAAATCCTGCGCCCAACAAACCAAGGAACACAACCAACAGCAGGCGAGCGAAGGAAGCGGACTCTGTTTCAACAATCCATTCAGCAAGTCTGGCAGTTGCATTAGCATTGCCAAGCAGCACCCCTGGTTTGTGAAGGGCTCATCGTGGTCGCGGGTGGGACTGGCGCTATCGCGTGTACCGGACTCACCTTTGGGGGCTGCGGCCGATCTGATCAGGGGACGGTTTCGGCGGGCGGACTTGTCGATGCGGACCGTGCCGCACTGCCGGCGGGGCAGTCGGGGCGTTTGGCGCCGAAGAACTTATCGGCGTTTCGGGCTCCCGTTCGGTTACTGCCGCCGACCAAGCGGCTGTAATCCTCCAGGCAAGCTATTCGGATCAGCAACGGGCGCATCCGCGGGGATTCTCCTACCGCTTGCCGGGGAATCGCCAAGCTGCTGCTAAGCGATCATCTCCTGATGGACAAGATTGAGCCGACGGCCTACCGAAATGACATAAACCCGAAGCTGTTCGCCGGCGGTTGGGCCGTGTTCGGACTGATGGGGCCACTCCGCACACGGGCAGCATACGGCGCTTCGCGTTCAGCGGGGTGTGACGGTCGTGAGTAGGTCCCAGTTGGGTTTGCCGGCGTAGAGCAGGGCTCGGATCCGGTAGTGGTCGAAGCGGCGGAACCCGAACGCGACTGTTCACGCGCTTGATCAGGTTGTTGGCCGCTTCGGTGGGCCCGTTGGTCACCCGGGCGTGGTGCCAGGCGGCATCTGGTCGGCCCATCGGATGATCGTGCGGCCGAGTTGGCGGATCTCGGGCGGGCAGTCACGGTCTTGGAGGTCGTGACCGACCGGTCGACGTACTCGGCGGCCAGGTCGGGGTCCGCGATGTTGAGATCGCCCGCACGGTCTCCTTGGCGTGCCAGGCGGTGCGGACCTCGCCTCTGGGGTCGCCGGCGTCGAGCAGGCCCACAGCTTCGAGCGGCCCTCCTCGTCGAGGCGTCGTCGGCCTCGGGTGAGCAGCCGCCGGGACCGATACAGCGGGTCGTGCTTGTGGCCGCGATGGCCCAGGGCCTCGTTCTGGACCCGGCGGCGGACCTCGTCGAGACGCTGGTCGGCCAGCTTCACCAAGGAACGGATCGGCGATCTGGACCGGCGTCGGGCAGCATCGTGTCGAACGCGAGGCGCCACGGCCCCGCAGGTCCAGCACCGCCGACAGATCGCGTCGCGCCAACCTCGGGCATCGCCGACAGCCAGGCGCAGAGCCCGCCCGAGGAGCGGCCCTCGATCACGTCGAGGAGCTGACCGGCGGCGACATCGACGATCGAGGTCGACCACGCCTGGGTCCGCCACCGCCCAGCCGGGCGAAGAGCACCTCATCGACGCCCAGCGCGACGACGGACCGAACCGGTCCAATCGGCGTCGAGCAACGCCGCCCCATAGGCCATCACCGCGTCGTTGACCGCATGCCAGCAGGCACCGAGCTCGCCCGCCACATCAGACACGGCCCGACCGGCCCGGCCGACCTGGAGGGGTCGCCCACCGCCCGGCCCGATCCGTGACCGACAGCCGCGGCGCCGCGATCCTCGGATCCTCATGGGTGACGACCCCTGCCCGCACCACGTACCGGGGGCAAGAGCCGGTGCTTGCGCCACCGCAGCGTGACCGGCCGCCCGAAGACGTCAGGTCCACCAGCTCGACGACCGGCCGGTCCTTCACCCACGCCGCTCACCCAGGTCGCACATACCGGGTCCTCGATGATCGACTCGACGGTGACCACCAGGCGCCGGTCCAACGACAACGGCTCGACGACCTCCAACACGTTCACCGGGGAAGACCGACCAACACCTCGCACGCGCGCGTAGCGTTGAACACAGCAGGGGCACCTCGGGCTCGACGACGTTAGACACCGCCAAGCTCGCAGGGCCCCTGCTACGCGCCAGGGACCCCGACACCCCGCTCATCCGCGAAGAGCCAGCATACGGCAGCGGGTGGTGGGCCTCGATCCTCGTTGTTTGCATCACATCCCTTGTCATCTACATCTTGCACCGGGTCTACATCTACAGTCGCCTCGTAGCATCGACTTGGGGGCTTACCGTTTTATATCCATTTTCAACGTGGAGGATCGCCTGGAAGGATGTCGACAGTCTTCAGACAGGCGCCTTCCTCACCGTCAACCTTCGGTTGGGTGGTGGGGTTACGGTGTGGGCAGTTCAGGCCAATAACATGGACTTGGCAAAGGGAAGAAAGACGTTCCCTGACGAGGTCGCCAAGAAGCTAGACGCGCTACGCGAGAGAAGTGATAGCGGAGCACAAGCTCGCTGGTAACTGCGGTAGATCCAAGCGCTCGCCGTGCTCAGGCCATTACCGTTGGTGTGACATTCGGGATTGTGATGTTGCTGCTGGTCAGTCGACTCCTACGGTGAGGCATAGCAGGGATTGCGGCGGATTCAAATACCTCACCCACCGCTTCTACGACCCCACCACCGCCACCTTCCTCACCCGAGACCCCCTCGAGGCGGCCACGAGATCAACCTACGGATACGTGCAAGGTGACCCGCTCAACAACACCGACCCGGCCGGCATGATGGGCTGGCACTGCGACACATCCGGCATCGGCGTCAACGCCGGCAAATCCTGCGCCCAACAAGCCAAGGAACACAACCAACAGCAGGCGAGCGAAGGAAGCGGACTCTGCTTCAACAATCCATTCAGCAAGTCTGGCAGTTGCATTAGCATCGCCAAGCGGCACCCCTTGTTGACGAAAGTCCTCGTCGTGGTCGCGGGTGGCGCTGGTGCGGTGGCGTGCACCGGAATCACCTTTGGTTTATGCGCTCCATTGGTCGTGGCCATCGCCTCAGCAGGAGGAATCGTGGACGCAGACCGTGCCTGCACATCCGGCGGGGCATGGGGAGCGTTCGGTGCCGATGAATTGATAGGTGCTTTCGGGCTCCCATTCGGTTACGCCGCTGATCAGGCGGCTGTAACTCCTCTAGGCAAGCTTCTCGGAACCGCTACCGGCGCGTCCGCGGGGACTGTCCTACCGCTTGCCGGATCATCGCCGAGCTGCTGCTAAGGATGGCATCCTGATGGACCCCGTTGATCCGCTGGTTTGCCGAAACGATCTCAACCCGAAGGCGTTCGTCGCCTTCTCTGGCGTTTTCGGGCTAATGGGGTTACTTCTTGCGTTGAGTCTATGGTAGCGGTTGGTTGCTGGCCACGATCCTTGTTGTTTGCCTAACCTCAATCATCATATACATCTTGTACCGCGCTTACCTCTACAGTCGCCTCATAGGATCGTCCTTCGGGCTTGTCGTTGTAAATCCATTTTCAACGCGGAGGATCGCCTGGAAGGACGTCGAAAGCCTTCAGACAGGCGCCTTCCTCACCGTCAACCTTCGGTTGGGTGGTGGGGTTACGGTGTGGGCAGTTCAGGCCAATAACATGGACTTGGCAAAGGGAAGAAAGACGTTCCCTGACGAGGTCGCCGAGAAGCTAGACGCGCTACGCGAGAGAAGTGATCAGCGGAGCACAAGCTCGCTGGTAACTGCGGTAGATCCAAGCGCTCGCCGTGCTCAGGCCATTACCGTTGGTGTGACATTCGGGATTGTGATGTTGCTGCTGGTCAGTCGACTCCTACGGTGAGGCATAGCAGGGATTGCGGCGGATTCAAATACCTCACCCACCGCTTCTACGACCCCACCACCGCCACCTTCCTCACCCGAGACCCCCTTAACGCGTTGACGAGGAGTGCGTACGGGTACGTCGAAGGCGACCCGTTGAACGCCACCGACCCTTCAGGTCTTTACTGCCTGACTGGCGTGAACAAGCAGGGATCAAGGCAAGCAGGGCACCAGGTATGCAACGGTGACGCCGCTCGCCGAAATTCCCCAGGTTTGCTCATCGAAGTTCCCCACCCGGGTGTGGGTGGATTCTAGGTGTCGGTTCCCTTCGTGAGTTGCTTGGTGCGGGCGCGGTGAGCCGGAGGCGGTAGCTGTCGCCGGTGATGTTGAGCACGACCGAGCGGTGGAGGAGCCGGTCGAGCATGGCGGCGGCGACGGTGGTGTCGGCGAAGATGTCGCCCCAGGCGCCGACGCCGCGGTTGGTGGTGAGGATGATCGAGCCGCGCAGGTAGCGCTGCGAGATGACCTGGAAGAGCGCGTTGGCGTCCTCGGCCGGCATGGGCAGGTAGCCGAGTTCGTCGACGATGAGCACGCTGGGGCCGTTGAAGAACCGCATCGTGTTCGCCCAGCGGCCTTCGACCGCCGCCTTGCGACAGCGCGCCGCCAGGTCGGCGGCGGTCGTGTAGTAGGTGCGCAGCCCGGCGTCGACGGCGGCGTGGCCGAGGGCGATGGCGAGCATGGTCTTGCCGACGCCGGGCGGGCCGATGAACAGGACGTTGGTGGCGTCGTCGGCGAACCGGCAGGTGGCGAGATCACGGAGCAGGGCGGGGTCGATGGAGGGTTGGGCAGAGAAGTCGAAGTCCTCGAGCCGCCACGGGGCCGGGAAGTTCGCGAACCGCAACAGCCCGGCGTGGCGGCGGACTTCGACGGCGGCGACCTCGACGGCGAGGAGCTGTTCGAGGAACTCGGTGTGGGTGGCCTTGGCCTGCAACGCCTGGTCGAGATGGCCGGGGAGGGCTTCGGCGGCGGCGCTCAGCTTGAGGTAGGTGAGATGGGACCGCAGCTGCTGGTAGGCGGTGTCGGTGGCGCTCATCCCACGTCCTGCCCGTCGATGGCTCGGCGGTAGATGTCGAGGTCGATCACCGGGTCGGCGCCGCGGTCACCAAGCAGTTCGGCGGCCAGCACCAAGGCGGCGTCGGAGGGTGGCCGGTTGACCTTGCGCCGACACGGCCGGTCCGTGTTGAACGCGCCGAACACGACGTTCTCCAACGCCTGGGTGTGCTCGGGGAGCCGGACGGTGCGTTGCGCGCCTCGCGGGGCGAGCGTGTGGGTCGCGACCACGGCGCCGGCAGCGCGGCAGCTCGATCGTCTCGGCGCCGAGGCGCCAGCGGATCTGGACGTGGCCGCCGACGAGACCGGCGGGACCGAGTAGCGGTTGCCCCACAACGACACCAGGGCGTTGGCGGCGACGGTGCGCACGACGATCACCTCGGCGGGGAACGGCGCGTCCGGCAACGCCAGCAGCGGAACCGGTCCCGGCTCGGCTGGCGCTTCGGCCGGCGACACGACGCGGGCGCTGCGCCACCACCGCTGGGTGAGGTAGTGGATGTTCTTCTCGACCACGCCCTTGCGGTTGCCGTGCCGAGGCGGGCACGGATCGACCCCGACGCCGTAGTGCTTCGCCACGGGCACGAAGCTGCGCTGGACCTGACTGGTGCCGGGTTTGATGACCGTCGCCATCCGATCGACCCGCCAGCGCTTCGCGGTGCCGCCCAAGCGGCGCAGGACTCGTCGATCCCGACCACGAGAGCGCCTGGTCGCGGCCTCGGAGAACCACACCCGGAACCGACCCGAGTGCGACAGCGCACCCACCAACACGAGGCCTGGCGCCCCGGCGGTCGTCGGCTCGAGCCAGTCCCACTGCACCTCCTCACCCGGCGGGTGCTCGATGTCGACGTGCGCCCGCCCGTCGAGGACGCGACGGCCCGCAGGCGGGCGCAGAGCCCGGGCCCGGAGCTGGCGGGTGAACGTCGGATACGCCGGTCGTAGCCGAGGCCGACGACCTCGTTGAACAGGACCGTGGCCCACACATGCGGGTCATCCACGAAGCGCTGGCGCACGTACGCCTCGAACCGGTCAAACGGGTCCGGCTCGAGCTTCGCTCGGACCCCGGGCTCGCGGTCGCCGTTCAAGTAAGCCCGGATCGTCTTGCGGTCCCGGCCGGTGTGGCGGGCGATGGCCGCGATCGACCAGCCCCGATTCTTCAACGTGGCGGATCACCCTCTGTGAGTCGTAGCCCTTGTCTTCTCAGTCGATCAGCCCGCGTGGTGGATGCGCGGATGATCCGCGGTCAGGTGGAATTCGACCCGTTGGCCGACGGCGGCTGCGTAGCGCTCGATCGTCGAGAGCTTGGCGTCCACGTCTGCGGATTCGAGCCTGGCCACCGCGGATTGCGATGTGCCCATCCGTGCGGCCACCGCGGTCTGGGAGAGGCCCGCCGATGAGCGCTTCTCGGTGAGATCTCTGAGCAGGGCTCGTCGGCGGATAGCTGCCTCGACGAGTTCGGGGAACTCGGGATTCTGTTCGGTTCGCTCGACGATCATCTCGTCGAGAAAGTCCGGATCGGACACTCGCGCTACCTGCCTCTCGACCTCATGAATGAGATACCGTTGATGATATCAGGACGCGTGGGAACCTCGTCTGCGCCAGTCGGCCAGGCGGCGCTCGGCCAGGCGGATCACGGTGGCTGGTGTCTTCTGAGTCTTCTTCGAAATCCCCTCGAGCGCGAGCAGGATCTGCCCGGAGCGACCCTCCGTCGCGAAGAGCACACGGTAGGCCTGCCGGTCGCCTTCGGCACGCACCTCGTAGATGTCGCCTCGGAGGTGACGAGCCGCGACCAGACCCTCGAGTTGCACATCCTTCATGGCGGCGACCACCGCCGCGGCGTCGCCGTCGGTCAGGGAGTCGATGAATTCCTTGACCGGACGACGGTTCGTCGCCGTCCGGTAGTCCCGCCATCTTCGCCGCGCCACGTCGAGAGCATAGGAGGGTCTTCTGCCGACCTCGGGTGACGGTGGACGTCCGTGCCGTCAGGCCTCGTCGGTCGTCGTGGGAGCGGTGAGCAGTCCGCCCATCACTGCCGCGGCGGCCTGGTCGCTGGCCTCGAGGAAGTGCGCATACACGGTCAGGGTGGTCGACGGGTTGGCATGGCCGAGTCGGCCGGACACCGTCCGGACGGGCACGCCAGCGGCGATGAGCCGGGTGGCGGCGAAATGTCGCAGGTCATGGAGGCGAACATGGTTGAGGCCGACCTGCTTGCGGACCGCCTCAAAGCGGTGGGTGAAAGAAGTGGGGAACCAGGGTTGACGTCCATCCGGTTCGGGAGAGAACACGTACACGTCCGCGGCCAGCTCCACCTTGGCTGCGTCGGCTAGGTGCTCGACATGCGCTCGCTGCTCGGCCAGCACGGCAAGCGTGCCCTCGTCGAGCGCGATTCGCCGCGCCGCGTGGGTCTTGGTGTCCTTCTCAGCCAGCCCGCCCGGGACTTCGACGATCGAGTGGGAGATCGTGAGCGTCTGGCTCTCCGCGTCGATGTCTCGCCACCGGATGGCGCACAGCTCACCTCGCCGGGCGCCGGTGGTGGCCGCGAGGTGGAGCAGTCGCCCGAAGGCGGGGTCGGCCTCGTTGGCGTAGGCGAGGAGCTTCATCACTTGGTCGACGTCGGGTGGCGTGATCTCGGAGCGCGGGACTCTCGGCGGGCTGGCGTTGACCGCCGGGTTGGTGCTGATCCACCCCCACCGGACGGCCTGGCGCAGAGCTCGACGGATCACCGCGTGGATCTGTCGGACTGTCGCGGGCGCCAAGTGCTCCTCGTTGACCAGGGCCAAGTAGAAGCGGTCGAGCTCGTCGGTGCGGATGCGGTGCACCTGCTTGGTGCCGAGGGCCGGGATGATCCGATTGTCGAGCAGGCCGCGATAGCCGCGGACGGTGGTGGGGCTGAGGTCGTTCTCGACCTGAGCGATCCATCGGTCGGTGAGCTGTTTGAGCGTGGCCTCGGTGCCGACGAGCGCGCCCTGGTCCGCCTCGGCGCTCAGGGCGTTGAGCGTGCGCTCCGCATCGCGCTTCGTGCCACGGACTGTCCGGCTGACCTGGCGGCGACGACCCGTGATCGGGTCCCGGCCGGTCTCGGCTCGGACCTCCCACACGCCCGGCGACCGCTCCCGCATCCCACCTCGCATGGTGAGACAGCCTAGAGCCGAACTGTGACGGCGTGGGATTTGCGTGGGATGGAACCAGATCTCGGTGGGGTGGGATGGCTCCGATCCCTTGTCCTGCTTGGTACGCCCCCTGGGACTTGAACCCAGAACCTGCGGATTAAGAGTCCGATGCTCTGCCAATTGAGCTAGAGGCGCGCGTTGGATGGTCACCCTACCTGAGCCGAGCGCTCCCGCTGACACCGGTTCGCAGATGCGGCGGCGGCTGCCCCTTCGGGAAACGAACGGGCAGCCGCCCCGGCGTGGGGTGACCGACGGGATTTGAACCCGCGACATCCGCGACCACAACGCGGCGCTCTGCCGAACTGAGCTACGGCCACCAGGCGGAGCATCAGCATAGGGCACCGGGCGCGGGCCTCCGCACGGGTTGAGCGGTCAGACCACCTCGGTGGCGGCCGCCGCGAACTGGGCGTTGTAGAGGTTGGCATAGGGCCCTCCGGCCGCCAGCAGTTCGACGTGGTTGCCCTGCTCGACGATCTGGCCGTGCTCCATGACCAGGATGATGTCGGCGTCGCGGATGGTGGACAGGCGATGGGCGATCACGAAGCTGGTCCGGTTCGACCGCAGGGCAGCCATGGCCTGCTGGATCAGCACCTCGGTGCGGGTGTCCACCGAGCTGGTGGCCTCGTCCAGGATCAGGATGGTCGGGTTGGCCAGGAAGGCCCGGGCGATGGTCAGCAGCTGCTTCTCTCCGGCGCTGACGGTCCCACCCTCGTCGTCGAGCACGGTGTCGTAGCCGTCGGGCAGGGAGTGGACGAAGCGGTCCACATAGGTGGCTCGGGCGGCTTCGCGGATCTGGGCCTCGGTGGCGTCGAGGTTGCCGTAGGCGATGTTGTCGCGCACCGTACCGCCGAACAGCCAGGTGTCCTGCAGGACCATGCCCATGTTCGAGCGCAACTCGCGCCGAGCCATCTTCGAGATGTCGCGCCCGTCGAGGCGGATGGCGCCGCCATCGAGCTCGTAGAAGCGCATGATGAGGTTGACCAGGGTGGTCTTGCCGGCCCCGGTGGGGCCCACGATGGCCACGGTCTCGCCCGGCTCGGCCACCAGCGACAGGTCCTCGATCAGCGGGTTCTCGGGATCGTAGGAGAACCGCACATGATCGAACTCGACTCGACCCTTGGGGGTCTCGTCCGTCAGGGGGACGAGGTCGTCGGGGCTCTGCTCCTCGGCGTCGAGCAGCTCGAACACCCGCTCGGCCGAGGCGATGCCCGATTGCAGGACGTTTGCCATCGACGCCAGCTGGGTGATGGGCTGGGTGAACTGGCGGGAGTACTGGATGAAGGCCTGGATGTCGCCGATGCTGAGTTGGCCCGACGCAACCCGCAGGCCACCGACCACGGCGATGATCACGTAGTTCAGGTTGCCCAGGAAGGTCATGGCCGGCTGGATGATGCCGGAGATGAACTGGGCGCCGAAGCTGGCCTGGAACAGCTCCTCGTTCTTCTCGTTGAAACGAGCCTCGACGTCGCGCTGGCGCCCGAACACCTTGACCAGGGCGTGACCGGTGAACGCCTCCTCGACCTGGGCGTTGAGGGTGCCGGTGTGGGTCCACTGGTCGACGAAGCGGCTCTTGGATCGCCGGGCGATGTACTTGATGGTCATCAGCGACACCGGGATGGTGAGCACCGCGATCGTCGCCAGCAGCGGCGAGATGGTGAACATCATGATCATCACGCCGGCGATGGTCAGCACCGAGGTGAGCATCTGGCTGAGGGTCTGTTGCAGGCTCTGGGCCACGTTGTCGATGTCGTTGGTGACCCGGCTGAGCAGGTCTCCGCGGGGCTGGCGGTCGATGTAGCCGAGGGGCAGGCAGTTCAGCTTGTCCTCCACCTCGGCCCGCAGCCGGTGCATCGAGCGCTGCACGACCCCGGCCAGCAGATAGGACTGGAGATAGGACAGGACGGCCGAGACCACATACAGCCCGAGCGCCAGCAGCAGGGTGTTGCGCAGGTTGGTGTAGTTGATGCCGGTCGGGCTCTGCACCCCGGCGATGATGATGTTGGTGGCGTTGCCCAGGATCTTGGGGCCGAGCACGTAGAGGAACACGCTGACCACGGCCAGCACGAAGACCAGGATCATGCCCAGTCGTTCGGGGCTCAGCTGGGCGGCCAGGCGCAGGCTCGAGTTCTTGAAGTTCTCGGAGCGCTCCACGGGCATGGCCGCCGCGCCCATGCGAGGGCCACCGAATCCCCGGGCCTCGGCGGCCGGGGATTTCTTGGGGATCCGATCGTCTTCGTCGCTCATGCCGCCTCCTGCACCGTCAGCTGGGAGGCCACGATCTCGGCATAGGTGGGACAGTCGGCCAACAGCTCGCGGTGGGTGCCCAGGCCGACCTCGTGGCCGTCCTCGAGCACCAGGATCTGGTCGGCGTTCATGATGGTGGACACCCGTTGGGCCACGATCAGCACCGTGGCCTCGGCCACCACCGGGGCCAGGGCGGCCCTCAGACGGGCGTCGGTGGCCAGGTCGAGGGCCGAGAAGGAGTCGTCGAACAGGTAGATGCCGGGTTGGCGGACCACGGCGCGGGCGATGGCCAGACGCTGGCGTTGGCCGCCCGACACGTTGGAACCGCCCTGGGTGATGGGGGCGTCGAGCCCGCCGGGCATGGCGGCCACGAAGTCGCGGGCCTGGGCCACCTCGAGGGCGTGCCACAGCTGCTCGTCAGTGGCCTCGGGATCGGCGTAGCGCAGGTTCGAGGCGACCGTGCCCGAGAAAAGGAAGGGCTTCTGGGGGACCAGGCCGATGTGGCTCCACAGCAGCTCGGGCTCGAGGTCGCGCACGTCGAACCCATCGACCATCACCTTGCCCTCGGTGGCGTCGAACAGCCGGGGGATGAGGTTCAACAGGGTGGTCTTGCCCGACCCTGTGCTGCCGATGATGGCGGTGGTCTGGCCCGGCCGGGCGGTCAGGGTGATGTCGGTGAGCACGGGGGCTTCGGCGCCGGGGTAGTGGAACCCGACACCTCGAAGTTCGAGGTTGCCCGAGGTGGGCAGGTCACCGATGGCGTCGGGGGAGGTGACCACCGACGACTCGGTGTCGAGCACCTCTTCGATGCGCACCGCGCACACCGCGGCCCGCGGCCAGAGCACGGCCACGAAGGTGGCCATCATCACGGCCATCAGGATCTGCACCAGGTAGGTCAGGAAGGCGACGAGGGCCCCGACCTGCATCTGGCCGCTGCCGATGCGATAGCCACCCAGCCACACCGCGGCCACGCTGGACACGTTCAGGACCAGCAGCACGATGGGGAACATGTAGGCCATCAGCCGCCCGGCCCGCAGCGAGGTGGCGGTCAGGTCGCCGTTGGCCGACCCGAAGCGCTCGACCTCCTCGGGCTCACGGACGAAGGCCCGGACCACCCGCATGCCGGTGATCTGTTCGCGCAGGACCTGGTTGACCCGGTCGATGCGTTCCTGCATGAGCTGGAACTGGGGGACCATCTTGGAGATGACCAGGCTCATCGGGATCACCAGCAGGGGGATGGCCGCCACCAGGATCAGCGACAGGGCGCCGTCCTCGTGCACGGCCAGGATGGTGCCGCCCACGAAGGTGATGGGGGCGGCCACGAACAGGGTGCACAGCATCACCACCAGGATCTGGACCTGGGTCACGTCGTTGGTGATGCGGTTGATCAGCGAGGGGGCCCCGAAGTGGCCCACCTCCTGGGCCGAGTAGCCGGTGACGCGGTGGAACAGGCCGCCGCGCACGTCGCGGCCGAAGGCCATGGCCGCTTTGGCGCCGTAGTAGGTGGCCCAGATGGCGAACACGACCTGGACCAGGGTGACGCCGAGCATGATCGCGCCCATCCGCATGATGTAGCCGGTGTTGTTCTTGAGGATGCCCTTGTCGATGATGTCGGCGTTGAGCGTGGGCAACAGCAACGTGCACATCACCTGGATGAACTGGAGGCCGACCACGGCCAGCAGCAGCTTGCGGTAGGGCAGCAAGTAGGTCTTGAACAGGCGGATCAGCACCGGCCGGCCTTTGGGGTCGAATGGTCGGTACCGCGCACGCCGTCGAGGAAGATCGAAACGATCTCGGTCGGGGCCAGCGGCTCCTCGGCCAGGGCCGGGTGGCTGCCGGAGAAGATGACGCCGCGGAAGAGCTTGGCGCAGGTGGCTGGATCGCGGCGCAACCGGTCGCGATCCGGCTCGAACAACTCGGCCAGGGCCGCGCTGTCGGGTGGCCGGCTGACCTTGCCAGCGCCCGCCTGATGGCTGGGCTTGGTGCGACCGATTGCAGCCATGAGCTGCCAGATGGAGGCGACGCGGCGCTGGATGATCTCGGCGGCCGCTTCCAGGCGGGCCTCCAGGGGCAGGGCCCGGTCGATGGTGCCCAGGGCCAGATCGGTGGGCCCGGGATCGATGGCGGTCTCCAGCGCGGCGTCGATGAGCGACTCCTTGTCGGGGAAGACCCGGAAGATGGTGCCCTCGGCGATGCCGGCGGCGTCGGCGATCTGGCGGGTGGTGAGGTTGGAGCCATGCTCGATCAGCAGCGGGATGGTGGCCGAGACGATGGTGGCCCGGCGCTCCGTGGGCGGTAGGGGGGCGGCGCGATGGCGATGGTGGGGGTGGGGATCGTCCGCGCCGGCGACCACGCCGTTGTCCTGGTCGAGGCTGGTGGGTGAAGACGGCATCCCCCCACCCTATCTGAGTGAGTCCTCACTCATACCCGGTCGTTCGAACTATTTCCCCGACGGCGCGGCTTGGGGTCGGCGGCGACGGCGGCGCCTCAAACCTCTGTGCGACAACTGCGGTACCCGGCGTGTCATGCAGGAGATCAGCCGGAACCTCTTGGGCCGCCGCTCGAAGGTTGGCGGGAATCCCTCTCTGGCTTCGGGCAGAGCGCCGACTAGCCTCTTGGCGCGGATCGAGTCCGCACCCGACGGCACCCGACGTCTCGGAGAGCGCCGCGGGGGAGCCGCCACCGGCCCTCGTAGCTCAGATGGATAGAGCATCGGACTTCTAATCCGACGGTCGCACGTTCGAGTCGTGCCGAGGGCGCCACTCCCACAAGGGATCGGAGACTTCGGAACTTCTCCGGTCGAAAAAGCCCATGGAGAAACCCATGACCGACCCGGGCGTGGTTGGCTATGGGACATGGCGGTCACCAAGGCGAAGAAGTCCCAGAACGGCATGCGCGAGCTCCATCCCGAGCGGTGCCTGGCGATGCTCGACCGCGAGCCGACTCGAGATGCGTTCCAAGCTGTCTGCTGAGTAGCCCCCAGGGAAGCCTGGCCAGTCGCTGAGAGCATCCGGTTGGAGAGTCGTACGGTACGGTCAATTCCGCGTTGCTCGCGCAACTTCGGAGTTGTACGGTACGGTTCTTCTGCCCCAGCCGTACGACTTGGAGGATCCGTGGCGGGACGACCGAGCCGGGTGCAGATCTACGCCAACCTCGACGCCGCGTTCGCAGAGCTCCGCGAGCGCATGGGTGGCCTGCCCAGCCCGTTGGAGGCGGAGGGGATCTGGACTGCGATCTGGCACCAGGAGGCCCATCACTCCACCGCCATCGAGGGCAACACGCTGGTGATGAAGCAGGTTGAACGGCTCCTGGCCGAGGGCTTGGCCGTCGGGAACAAGGAGCTCAAGGAGTACATGGAGGTCCAGGGCTACGCCGACGCCGCTCACTGGGTGTACGGCCAGGCGCTTGAGCCCGGAGCGTGGACCGACGGGCAACTGCTCACGCTCACCGAGGTGCGACGCGTCCATGAGATGGCTCTCGGCCCCGTCTGGGGGGTGGCGCCGCATCCGAATGCAACCGATCGCGAGACACCCGGAAGCTTCCGAGAACACGACATCGAGCCCTTCGGTCGGGGAATGGTCCCACCCTCGTGGGTCGAGGTGCCCGCCGCCGTTGCTGCTTGGCTCGGCGAGCTGGGCGTGGCCTCGGGAGGTGATCGCCCGACCGAGGCCCTGGCCGTCGCTCACGCCTCGTTCGAGCGGATCCACCCCTTCCTCGACGGCAACGGTCGAGCCGGTCGCCTCCTGCTGAACCTGATGCTCGTCCGTCTCGGCTACGCCCCGGCGATCATCTACAAACGCGACCGCGGCCGCTATCTCGCTGCCCTGCGATCCGCCGACGCGGGCGACGCCGGGCCGCTCGGAGAGCTGCTGGCCCGAGCGGTTCTCGACAACCTCTACCGGTTCATCGTCCCTGCCGTCGCCGGGCCGAACCGGCTCGTGCCGCTGGCGGCCCTCGCCACCGACGAGCTGTCGGAGGGCGCCCTGCGCACCGCCGCGAACCGTGGACGACTCCGGGGCCAGAAGGGTGACGACGGACGCTGGCGATCAACACGGGCCTGGGTCGACGACTACCGGGCCCAACGCCACCACCGCAGGTGACCGGCGAGTTGCCGCCCCGGGGTCGGTCGCCGTCATTCGCCGATCGTGGGACATCCCAACCTGGGTCCCAACATGTCCCAAGGACTCCGGGAGCGACGAGACGCGGTGTCCCGGCGATCCCCGGTGGCAGCGCTCGACAGGGCGGGACTGACCGTCGGTTGGGAATCCGACGGTCGAACGCACGCGGACAAGAACCCATGTCGCCACCCGGCCTCTCGCCGGTGCTCGCTGGGTCTTGACCGTTCCACAAGCAGCCCGCTGACCAGCCAGTTCAGACCGGCTGAGAAACACCTGTACCCGGCCAGAACGGCCTTGACCTTCTTCTCATCCGACGGTCGCATGTTCGAGTCGTGCCGAGGGCGCACTCCCATGGTCGCCTCCATGGTCACCGCCCCACGGAGACCACATCCGCGCCGAACCGCTACCTGAGGGTGGCCTCCACGTATCAGTCGACCTCCCCGCCGACGGACTCGGGTCGTCGACGGATCGGCGCGACGACGGTCATCGAGTGTCGGGTCGCCACCTTGATGGAACTTCGAGTGCTGGTCATCCTGACCCAGAGGCGGGGTTGACGAATCGGATCCGGGATGATCATATCACTATATGCCTAGTGATTTGATGGTTGGGTGATCGCTCTGCGGTTGGACGCCCGGTCAGGGGTGCCGCCGTACCTGCAGATCGCCGAGCAAGTCCGCCAGGCGTTGGTGGCAGGTGTCCTGGGACCTGGTGACCAGCTCCCGACGGTCAAGGAGGTGGTGACCCTGTTGGCCATCAACCCCAACACCGTGTTCAAGGGCTACCGCGAGCTCGAACGCGAGGGCCTCGTCGAGGGGCGCCCCGGGGCCGGTACCTTCGTGTTGCGCCGTCCGCCTGGGCCTCCGCCGGGCGCGCAGGCCGGCCTGGCGCGGAGCCTGGACCGTTGGATCCAGAAGGCGCGAAGCGCCGGTCTGGACGATCGCTCCATCGAGGCCATGGTACGCGAGGCGCTCTACGCCAAAATGGGTGAGGAGACGGCGTGAGCGCTCTGGCGGTGGAGACCGAGGACCTGGGCAAGCGGTACGGCTCGGCATGGGCACTTCAGCACTGCTCCATCGAGGTACCCGTCGGGCGCGTCTCGGGCCTTGTCGGAGCCAACGGCGCCGGCAAGACAACCCTCATGCGCCTGTTGGCTGGCCTCAGTCGACCCTCGGCCGGCGATGCCCGGGTGGCCGGCCGCCAGCCGGTCGACGACACCGAGTTCCTGGGTGGCATCGGCTACCTGGCCCAGGAGGTGCCGTTGTATCGCCGATGGACCGCCGCTGACCATCTCGCGCTGGGCGCGCACCTGAACCCGCGATGGGACGAGACGCTGGTCCGGGACCGGCTGGCCAGCCTGGCCATCCCGATGGACCGACGCATCGAGAACCTATCGGGAGGCATGCGGGCCCAGATCGCGCTGGCCCTTGCCCTGGGCAAGCGCCCCGAGGTGCTGCTGTTGGACGAACCGGTGGCCGCGCTCGATCCGCTGGCCCGCCGGGAGTTCCTGTCCACCCTGGCCGGGGCCGTGGCCGATGGCGAGGTCACGGTGCTGCTCTCGAGCCATCTGCTCCCAGACCTCGACGCGTCTGTGACCACCTCATCCTGATCGCGGACACTCAGCCGGTCATCTGTGCCGACATCGACGACCTGGTGGACTCGCACAAGCGGCTCACCGCCGCCAGCCGCGACACCGCTTCGGTCGAACGCGAACACGAGATCCTGACCTCCGTCCGAACGACCCGCGAAGTGAGCATGGTGGCCAAACTGCACGGCCCGATCCTCGACCCGGCCTGGAAGGTCGAGGACCTCGATCTGGAAGACATCGTCCTGGCCTACCTCGGACGCCGGACCGCGCCCGCGAGCCAGCTGGTGGGGTTGTCGTGATCTGGTTGTTGTGGCGCCAACATCGCTCCCAGACCATGGTCACCGGCATCGGTCTGGCCGTGTTCACGGCGGTCTTGGCCATCACCGGGGTGGCCATGGCCCACGAGTACACCTCCGCCGTGCACACCTGCACCGCTAACGGCACATGCGACCTGGTGGGCAACCTGTTCCAAGGAGACGGGGCGATCGTGGACCTGGTCCACCTCAGCATCGCCGTACCGGTGCTGTTGGGGGTGTTCTTGGGCGCGACGCTGGTGGCCCGCGAGACCGAACAGGCCACCAACGTGCTGGTCTGGACCCAGACGGTCAGCCGAAGGCGATGGCTGCTGACCAAGATCGCCGCCGCCCTCGGCGCCACGCTCCTGGTCGCGGTCGCGGTCACCGTGCTCGTCACCTGGTGGTCCGCCACTCCCAACGCCCTCTACGGCAACCGCTTCGAAGGCGCCCAGTTCGACACCCAGAACCTGACGCCCATCGCCTACGCCCTGTTCGCCGTCTGCCTCGGCATCGCCGCCGGCTGCTTCCTACGACGCACCCTCCCGGCCCTCGCCGCCACCGTCGGCCTCTACCTGGGCGCCCGAGTGGCCGTCGCCGTCTACCTGCGACCGCACTATCTGGCAGCTACCACGGTACGTTCGGGCTGGCCGGCGACACCAAACTGCCGCCAGGATCCATGACCATCAGCTCCCGCGTGGTGGACCCGCCGGCCACACCCTTCCCTACGCTCACCTGGTCCTCCCCGACGCCTGCCGGCCACCCACGGGCCGAAGCGCCCTCCAGTCCTGCCTCAGCCGCCTCGGCTACCACCAAGTGGTCACCTACCAACCGCCGTCGCACTACTGGGCATTCCAGACGATCGAGGCGGCGCTCTTCCTGGCTCTGAGCGCAGCCCTGGTGAGCGCCGCCATCCTGTACACCCTGCGACGCGACGCCTGACCATCACCCACCGGCGCGACAGCTCGACTAGAGCCAGTGGCACAGTTCGGAGCCTTCCTCGATCGCGGTAATCACTGCGAGGCGAGCCAGCGGTCCCCCTCGCAGTTGCAGTCGTCGAGCACGGCTGGGTAACACCGCATCACCCTGACAGACAAAGGGGCGGGTATCGGCGAGCCCTGCTAACACGCGACGGGCTCGCCACGATCGCAGAGTGGGAGTCGAACACGGTGCCTTCACCGACGCGGACTCGCCGACGCCCGTCGCCGGGTCGCGGATCAGCTCGCGTCGGCAACGTCGAAGCGGACGGCGTGAACGTCGTCTACGACGCGGGTGTGCCCGTCGCTGCCGATCGCGACGACCGTCGGGTATGGGCCGACCATCGTGTGCGGCTCGAGCTTGGGCTGACGCCCATCGTCCCCGCGCCGGTCGTCGGGAAGACGAGCAGGTCGGGGCGACCAGGCGGAACTGCGGCGACTCCTTCGGGGCTGCGAGATCGTCGCCTTCGCGCCTGAAGAGGCACACCGGGTGGGATCGCTGCTCGGCGCGTCCCGCACCACCGATGTCATCGACGCCCGCGTCGCGACCTTGGCGTTCGACCACGACGCCACCGTGATCACCTCGGACGATCGTGACCTCGAACGGCTGTCGCGCGCTTGCCTGCCGACGCCCATTCACATCGAGCACGTCTGACAGCCGGCACCGGCGCGAGGCCTGCTCCGCGGGGAGCGCCGACGTGCCTGATTCGTTCGAACGCACGCGAGGTTCGGCGGTGCTGGCTCGATCGTCGGTTTCGGCGATTGGGCCTTTCGGCTCTGTGGTGGCTGCGTCGGAAGGCGCACGCTGGCTCTGACACCCCGAGCCAACTGGTCCGGAAGCGGGGTTCCGTGTGTTCGCCCGAACTGGGTCTGGAACGAGACGTTGGAGGTAGGTCCATGGCAGAGGTGGAGCCGACACGAGTGCTTCTCGATGTCTTGCCCGGCGTCGACAGTGATTTCGATGAGTCGTTCCTGGCCCGCAACGGCCTCTCGGTCAGCGTGTGCTCGGGGCCGGGGGACACTCAGCCTTGCCCGCTGGTCGAGGGTCATGGATGTCGGAAGTTCGAGGAGGCCAATGGCGTCGTGTTCGCTTTGGACCTCGACAAGCCGGAGCAACGCGCCGTCATCGAGCGCTACCAGGAGTTGGCCCACGATGACACGCCCATCCGTGTCGTGCTCTCGCCGGAGCAGGCCGATCAATACGGGAGGAGCTCAACGAAGGGCGTCGAGGTATGGACGCATGAGCCCACCGCGGCCGAGCTCGACGGGTTGCGCGGCGGATCGAAGCAGTGGTTCGACGGTAGCTACCAATCCGGCGTGATTCTGGATGAGATCGGCTGGGTCTGGCCGAGACCGGCTGCGACCTGCTGCGACCAGGTGAAATTCCACGAGAATGACTCAGGAGAACTTCTGATC
>CAVZAT010000010.1:0-16196 GCA_963773335.1 uncultured Microthrixaceae bacterium
CTCCTCGCGGGTCAGCTTCGCGAACACATTCCGACCCTTGAAGCCTTGAGCAAACTACCCCAGGTCACCTCTGACAGGCCGCCTCTGGTCCGCGGATCCCTGCCCCAACCCCAGCGCCAGCTCAATTCGCTGGAGATCCAGGCACTCGTCCAACGCCGGTTGGAGGGGACGAAAATCAACGAGCTGGCCGCTGAGTTCCGGGTGCACCGCAGCACGGTGCTCCGGCAGCTGCGGGCCCGGCTGGGGGAGTCTGAGGGCCTCAGACCAAACCGGGATGACTCCGATTCTCCTCGGTGAACGCCGGCCCCCAGAGCCCTCACCATTTTTAGGCCTTTGAGCCCGACGGCTTGTTGTCGCTTCGCCGCGTCGATAACGACGATGCTCTCTTCGCTCTGCAGACTGAGCTGCTTGAGGACTCGGGCAAGGCGTGCCTGGTCTTGGGCGGTGTAGCAGATGATGACCTTCACCGAGGTCCTGGTCTGGTTGGTAGCCTCGTAGACCGCCACCTGCTTCTCAAGGTTTCGCTTGAGCTGAGTGTTGCTGGCGAGCTTGAATTCGATGAGGGACTTGTCGATAGCTCCCAAGCTGACTTTGTAGTCCCGGGCCCCCGGCCGTTGTTCACCTCGCGGTTGACATCGTACGGTGATCCGTACCACGCCAGCCCGAAGTACAGCTGGACGTGCTTCTCGGTGGAGAGGATGCCGCCCTCCCGGTTGATCAGGCGGTACCCCTCCTGGTTCTCGATGTACTGCTTGAAGAACTGGGCGCGGGCGAGAGCCTCGGCGTAGCTGCTGGCTGGCTTCTCGTAGAACTCGGTCTTGGTGGCCAAGTCGGCAACAAGATCTTGGAGCTGTTCGACGAAGACCTTCCTCGTCTGGCTGACCCGTGCGGAGCTGACAGCGGTTGCCTGGTCGCCTTCGTCTTCACGGAGCTTGATGTAGTAGTCGACAAGCGCTGGGAACTGCTCGATCGTGCGCTGAGCAGCTTGAGCCCGCTCCTTCTTCGTAGGCCGTCGGGCGAGGTGCTGACGGAAGTACTGGTTGACCTGCGCTCGGAGCTGATCGTCGGCCACTGCCTCAGGAAGATGGTCGAAGGAGTTTGGAAGTACCCCGGTCTCACGGACGGGTGGTTTGTGGGCTGATTGCCCGGGTGGTTCCTATCACGGTGGTCGCTTTGAGGGGCTGAGAGGCGATCTGAGGGGACGGTTTCGCGGGGGTCATGCCGCCATCTCGGTGTCGGGCCGGTTGGCGGTCTCGAAGTCGGCGGGGCTGAGCCCGTGGTTGTAGCTGTGGCGGCGGTGGGGGTTGTACCAGGTCTCGATCCAGTCGAACAGGGCCAGAGCGAGCTGTTCGCGGGTGTGCCAGTGGTGCTGGTCGAGCAGTTCGCGTTGCAGGCCGGAGAAGAACGCCTCGGCCACCGAGTTGTCGAAGCAGTCACCGACGGTGCCCATCGAGCCCAACAGGCCCGCGGAGCGGAGTCGGGTGCCGAACAGCCAGGACGTGTACTGGGACCCGTGGTCGGAGTGAGCCACGGTCTGGTCCTTCGGGGGTTGGCGGCGCCAGGTCGCCATTTGCACGGCGTCAGCGACGAGCTCGGCTCGCATGTGATCGGCGATCGACCAGCCGACGACCCGCCGGGACCAGGCGTCGATGACGACGGCCAGGTACACCTTGCCGGTCCCGGTGGGGTGCTCGGTCACGTCCATCACCCACAGCCGGTCGGGGCCGGCCGGGTCGAACGCCCGGTTGACCAGATCATCGGACACGTCGCCGTCACCGGGTCGGGTGCAGCCGCCTTTCTTCTTGTAGTGGATGCCGACCGCGCCGCAGATGTCCATCAGCCGGGCGGTCGTGGTCCGCGAGCAGCCCTCGCCACGGCCCAGGCGCAGTTCGTTGCGAACCCTCGGCATCCCATAGGAGTGCCGGGACATCTTCCAGATGTCGAACACCACATTCGCCCGGTCCGCCTCGACCCTCTCGCACGCGGTGACGGGCTGGTTGCGGCGCTGGTGAAAGCCCGAGGTGGACACCCCCATCACCCGGCAGCACACCGAGACGGGCAGATCCGAGCAACGCTCGGCGATGAAGGTGTGAATCATTTTGGGAGCACGTTCTCCTGGGCGAAGTAGGCGGCCGCCCGCTTGAGGATCTCCACCTCGAGCTTCGCCACCCGCAGCTCCCGGCGCAGCTTGACCAGCTCCTCGCGTTCCGCGGTGGTCAACCCGTCGCAGCGGCGGCCCTCGTCGAGGTCAGCCTGTTTGATCCAGTTCCGCAGGCAGCTGTCAGAGATCCCGAGATCGGCCGCGATCTCCGCGACCGGCTTCTCTCGCAACCGGGCCAGCTCCACGGCCCGCTGACGGAACTCCGGTGGATGAGGACGAGGCATGCGGACTCCTTCCCAAGGGGACTCCGCGTCCCCTCAGATTAGGTGTCCGTCAAACCGGGGTACTTCCATTGGTGTTACATTCGGGATCGTGATGTTGCTGCTGGTCAAGTCGACTCCTACGGTGAGGCATAGCAGGGATTGCGGCGGATTCAAATGCCTCACCCACCGCTTCTACGACCCCACCACCGCCACCTTCCTCACCCGGGACCCCCTCGAGGCGGCCACGAGATCAACCTACGGATACGTGCAAGGTGACCCGCTCAACAACACCGACCCGGCCGGCATGATGGGCTGGCACTGCGACACCTCGGGCATCGGCGTCGACGCCGGCAAAATCCGCGCCGAACAAGCCAAGGAACACAACCAACAGCAGGCGAGCGAAGGAAGCGGACTCTGCTTCAACAATCCATTCAGCAAGTCTGGCAGTTGCATTAGCATCGCCAAGCGGCACCCCGTCGACGAAAGACCTCGTCGTGGTCGCGGGGGGCGCTGGTGCGGTGGCGTGCACCGGAATCACCTTTGGTTTATGCGCTCCATTGGTCGTGGCCATCGCCTCAGCAGGAGGAATCGTGGACGCAGACCGTGCCTGCACATCCGGCGGGGCATGGGGAGCGTTCGGTGCCGATGAATTGATAGGTGCTTTCGGGCTCCCATTCGGTTACGCCGCTGATCAGGCGGCTGTAACTCCTCAGGCAAGCTTCTCGGAACCGCTACCGGCGCGTCCGCGGGGACTGTCCTACCGCTTGCCGGATCATCGCCGAGCTGCTGCTAAGGATGGCATCCTGATGGACCCCGTTGATCCGCTGGTTTGCCGAAACGATCTCAACCCGAAGGCGTTCGTCGCCTTCTCTGGCGTTTTCGGGCTAATGGGGTTACTTCTTGCGTTGAGTTTCTATGGTAGCGGTTGGTTGCTGGCCGCGATCGCCGTTGTTTGCCTAACCTCAATCATCATATATATCTTGTACCACGCTTACCTCTATAGTCGCCTCATAGGATCGTCCTTCGGGCTTGTCGTTGTAAACCCGTTTTCAACCAGGAGGATCGCCTGGAAGGACGTCGAAAGCCTTCAGACAGGCGCCTTCCTCACCGTCAACCTTCGGTTGGGTGGTGGGGTTACGGTGTGGGCAGTTCAGGCCAATAACATGGACTTGGCAAAGGGGAGAAAGACGTTCCCTGACGAGGTCGCCGAGAAGCTAGAGCGCTACGCGAGAGAAGTGATCAGCGGAGCACAAGCTCGCTGGTAACTGCGGTAGATCCAAGCGCTCGCCGTGCTCAGGCCATTACCGTTGGTGTGACATTCGGGATTGTGATGTTGCTGCTGGTCAGTCGACTCCTACGGTGAGGCATAGCAGGGATTGCGGCGGATTCAAATACCTCACCCACCGCTTCTACGACCCCACCACCGCCACCTTCCTCACCCGAGACCCCCTTAACGGGCTCTTCGTGGATGAGCGGGGTGTAGGGGTCCCTGGCGCGTAGCAGGGGCCCTGCGAGCTTGGCGGTGTCTAACGTCGTCGAGCCCGAGGTGCCCCTGCTGTGTTCAACGCTACGCAGCGTGCGAGGTGTTGGTCGGTCTTCCCGCGGTGAACGTGTTGGAGGTCGTCGAGCCGTTGTCGTTGGACCGGCGCCTGGTGGTCACCGTCGAGTCGATCATCGAGGACCCGGTATGTGCGACCTGTGGTGAGCGGGCGTGGGTGAAGGACCGGCCGGTCGTCGAGCTGGTGGACCTGACGTGCTTCGGGCGGCCGGTCACGCTGCGGTGGCGCAAGCACCGGCTCTTGTGCCCGCGGAAGTGGTGCAGGCAGGGATCGTGGACCCATGAAGATCCGAGGATCGCGGCGCCGCGCCTGTCGGTCACGGATCGGGCCGGGCGGTGGGCGACTATCCAGGTCGGCCGGGCTGGTCGGGCCGTGTCTGATGTCGCGGGCGAGCTCGGGGCCTGCTGGCATGCGGTCAACGACGCCGTGATGGCCTAGGGCGGCGTTGCTCGACGCCGATGTGGACCGGGTCGGTGCCGTGGTGGCGCTGGGCGTGGACGAGGTGCTGTTCGCCCGGCTGGGGCGGTGGCGGACCCAGGCGTGGTCGACCTCGATCGTCGATGTCGCCGCCGGTCAGCTCCTCGACGTGATCGAGGGCCGCTCCTCGGGCGGGCTCTGCGCCTGGCTGTCGGCGATGCCCGAGGTGTGGCGCGACGCGATCTGTTGGGCGGTGCTGGACCTGTCGGGGCCGTGGCGCCTGGCGTTCGACACCATGCTCCCCGACGCCAGCCAGATCGCCGATCCGTTCCATCTGGTGAAGCTGGCCAACCAGCGTCTCGACGAGGTCCGCCGCCGGGTCCAGAACGAGACCCTGGGCCATCGCGGCCACAAGCACGACCCGCTGTATCGGTCCCGGCGGCTGCTCACCAAGGCCGATGAACGCCTCGACGAGAAGGGCCGCTCGAAGCTGATGGGCCTGCTCGACGCCGGCGACCCCAGAGGCGAGGTCCGCACCGCCTGGCACGCCAAGGAGACCGTCCGCGGCATCTACGACATCGCGGACCCCGACCTGGCCGCCGAGTACGTCGACCGGCTCGGCCACGACCTCCAAGACCGTGACTGCCCGCCCGAGATCCGCCAACTCGGCCGCACGATCATCCGATGGGCCGACCAGATCGCCGCCTGGCACCACGCGCGGGTGACCAACGGGCCCACCGAAGCGGCCAACAACCTGATCAAGCGCGTCAACGAGTGGCGTTCGGGTTCCGACGGTTCGCCCACTACCGCATCCGAGCCCTGCTCTACGCCGGCAAGCCGAACTGGGACCTACTCACCACGGTCACACCCCGCTGAGACGCGAAGCGCCCCTTAACGCGTTGACGAGGAGTGCGTACGGGTACGTCGAAGGCGACCCGTTGAACGCCACCGACCCTTCAGGTCTTTACTGCCTGACTGGCGTGAACAAGCAGGCATCAAGGCAAGCAGGGCACCAGGTATGCAACGGTGACGCCGCTCGCCGAAATTCCCCAGGGTTGCTCATCGAAGTTCCCCACCCGGGTGTGGGTGGATTCTAGGTGTCGGCTCCCTTCGTGAGTTGCTTGGCGCGGGCGCGGTGGGCGCGGAGGCGGTAGCTGTCGCCGGTGATGTTGAGCACGACCGAGCGGTGGAGGAGCCGGTCGAGCATGGCGGCGGCGACGGTGGTGTCGGCGAAGATGTCGCCCCAGGCGCCGACGCCGCGGTTGGTGGTGAGGATGATCGAGCCGCGCAGGTAGCGCTGCGAGATGACCTGGAAGAGCGCGTTGGCGTCCTCGGCGGGCATGGGCAGGTAGCCGAGCTCGTCGACGATCAGCACGCTGGGGCCGTTGAAGAACCGCATCGTGTTCGCCCAGCGGCCTTCGACCGCGGCCTTGCGACAGCGCGCCGCGAGGTCCGCGGCGGTCGTGTAGTAGGTGCGCAGCCCGGCGTCGACGGCGGCGTGGCCGAGGGCGATGGCGAGCATGGTCTTGCCGACGCCGGGCGGGCCGATGAACAGGACGTTGGTGGCGTCGTCGGCGAACCGGCAGGTGGCGAGATCACGGAGCAGGGCCGGGTCGATGGAGGGTTGGGCGGAGAAGTCGAAGTCCTCGAGCCGCCACGGGGCCGGGAAGTTCGCGAACCGCAACAGCCCGGCGTGGCGGCGGGCTTCGACGGCGGCGACCTCGACGGCGAGGAGCTGTTCGAGGAACTCGGTGTGGGTGGCCTTGGCCTGCAACGCCTGGTCGAGATGGCCGGGGAGCGCTTCGGCGGCGGCGCTGAGCTTGAGGTAGGTGAGATGGGACCGCAGCTGCTGGTAGGCGGTGTCGGTGGCGCTCATCCCACGTCCTGCCCGTCGATGGCTCGGCGGTAGATGTCGAGGTCGATCACCGGGTCGGCGCCGCGGTCACCGAGCAGTTCCGCGGCGAGCACCAAGCGCGGCGTCGGAGGGCGGCCGGTTGACCTTGCGCCGACACGGCCGGTCCGTGTTGAACGCGCGCGAGCACGACGTTCTCCAACGCCTGGGTGTGCTCTGGGAGCCGGACGGTGCGTTGCGCGCCTCGCGGGGCGAGCGTGTGGGTCGCGACGACGCCCGCCGGCGGCGCGGAGCTCGATCGTCTCGGCGCCGAGGCGCCAGCGGATCTGGACGTGGCCGCCGACGAGACCGGGCGGGACCGAGTAGCGGTTGCCCCACAACGACACCAGCGCGTTGGCGGCGACGGTGCGCACGACGATCACCTCGGCCGGGAACGGCACGTCCGGCAGCGCCAGCAGCGCTCGCCATCCGCCAGCTCGCGACGGTGACGCCGGCATGGTCGCGGGCGTCGGCGACCTCGGTGCAGAACCGATCGGGCTCGCCTGCGCTTCGGCCGGCGACGCGACGCGGGCGGTGCGCCACCACCGCTGGGTGAGGTAGTGGATGTTCTTCTCGACCACGCCCTTGCGGTTGCCGTGCCGGGGTGGGCACGGATCGACGCCGACGCCGTAGTGCTTCGCCACCGGCACGAAGCTGCGCTGCACCTGGCTGGTGCCGGGGCTGATGACCGTCGCCATCCGATCGACCCGCCAGCGCTTCGCGGTGCCGCCCAAGCGGCGCAGGATCTCGTCGATCCCGACCACGAGATGCGCCTGGTCGTCGGCCTCGGAGAACCACACCCGGAACCGACCCGAGTGCGACAGCGCGCCGACCAACACGTAGGCCTTGGCGCCCCACGGCGTGTCGTCGAGCTCGAGCCAGTCCCACTGCATCTCCTCACCCGGCGGGTGCTCGATGTCGACGTGCGCCCGCCCGTTCGACGACGCGCACGGCTCGCAGTGCGGGCGCAGCGCCCGGGCCCGGAGCTGGCGGGTGAACGTCGGATACGCCCGGTCGTAGCCGAGGGCGACGACCTCGTCGAACAGCGACCGTGGCCCACACATGCGGGTCATCGGCGAACCGCTGGCGCACGTACGCCTCGAACCGGTCGAACGGGTCCGGCTCGAGCTTCGCTCGGACGCCGGGCTCGCGGTCGCCGTTCAAGTAGGACCGGACCGTCTTGCGGTCACGGCCGGTGTGGCGGGCGATGGCCGCGATCGACCAGCCCCGCTTCTTCAACGCGGCGGATCACCCTCTGTCGAGTCGTAGCCCTTGTCTTCTCAGTCGATCAGCCCGCGTGGTGGATGCGCGGATGATCCGCGGTCAGGTGGAATTCGACCCGTTGGCCGACGGCGGCTGCGTAGCGCTCGATCGTCGAGAGCTTGGCGTCCACGTCTGCGGATTCGAGTCTGGCCACCGCGGATTGCGATGTGCCCATCCGTGCGGCCACCGCGGTCTGGGAGAGGCCCGCCGATGAGCGCTTCTCGGTGAGATCTCTGAGCAGGGCTCGTCGGCGGATAGCTGCCTCGACGAGTTCGGGGAACTCGGGATTCTGTTCGGTTCGCTCGACGATCATCTCGTCGAGAAAGTCCGGATCGGACACTCGCGCTACCTGCCTCTCGACCTCATGAATGAGATACCGTTGATGATATCAGGACGCGTGGGAACCTCGTCTGCGCCAGTCGGCCAGGCGGCGCTCGGCCAGGCGGATCACGGTGGCTGGTGTCTTCTGAGTCTTCTTCGAAATCCCCTCGAGCGCGAGCAGGATCTGCCCGGAGCGACCCTCCGTCGCGAAGAGCACACGGTAGGCCTGCCGGTCGCCTTCGGCACGCACCTCGTAGATGTCGCCTCGGAGGTGACGCGCCGCGACCAGACCCTCGAGTTGCACATCCTTCATGGCGGCGACCACCGCCGCGGCGTCGCCGTCGGTCAGGGAGTCGATGAATTCCTTGACCGGACGACGGTTCGTCGCCGTCCGGTAGTCCCGCCATCTTCGCCGGCCACGTCGAGAGCATAGGAGGGTCTTCTGCCGACCTCGGGTGACGGTGGACGTCCGTGCCGTCAGGCCTCGTCGGTCGTCGTGGGAGCGGTGAGCAGTCCGCCCATCACTGCCGCGGCGGCCTGGTCGCTGGCCTCGAGGAAGTGCGCATACACGGTCAGGGTGGTCGACGGGTTGGCATGGCCGAGTCGGCCGGACACCGTCCGGACGGGCACGCCAGCGGCGATGAGCCGGGTGGCGGCGAAATGTCGCAGGTCATGGAGGCGAACATGGTTGAGGCCGACCTGCTTGCGGACCGCCTCAAAGCGGTGGGTGAAAGAAGTGGGGAACCAGGGTTGACGTCCATCCGGTTCGGGAGAGAACACGTACGCGTCCACGGCCAGCTCCACCTTGGCTGCGTCGGCTAGGTGCTCGACATGCGCTCGCTGCTCGGCCAGCACGGCAAGCGTGCCCTCGTCGAGCGCGATTCGCCGCGCCGCGTGGGTCTTGGTGTCCTTCTCAGCCAGCCCGCCCGGGACTTCGACGATCGAGTGGGAGATCGTGAGCGTCTGGCTCTCCGCGTCGATGTCTCGCCACCGGATGGCGCACAGCTCACCTCGCCGGGCGCCGGTGGTGGCCGCGAGGTGGAGCAGTCGCCCGAAGGCGGGGTCGGCCTCGTTGGCGTAGGCGAGGAGCTTCATCACTTGGTCGACGTCGGGTGGCGTGATCTCGGAGCGCGGGACTCTCGGCGGGCTGGCGTTGACCGCCGGGTTGGTGCTGATCCACCCCCACCGGACGGCCTGGCGCAGAGCTCGACGGATCACCGCGTGGATCTGTCGGACTGTCGCGGGCGCCAAGTGCTCCTCGTTGACCAGGGCCAAGTAGAAGCGGTCGAGCTCGTCGGTGCGGATGCGGTGCACCTGCTTGGTGCCGAGGGCCGGGATGATCCGATTGTCGAGCAGGCCGCGATCGCCGCGGACGGTGGTGGGGCTGAGGTCGTTCTCGACCTGAGCGATCCATCGGTCGGTGAGCTGTTTGAGCGTGGCCTCGGTGCCGACGAGCGCGCCCTGGTCCGCCTCGGCGCTCAGGGCGTTGAGCGTGCGCTCCGCATCGCGCTTCGTGCCACGGACTGTCCGGCTGACCTGGCGGCGACGACCCGTGATCGGGTCCCGGCCGGTCTCGGCTCGGACCTCCCACACGCCCGGCGACCGCTCCCGCATCCCACCTCGCATGGTGAGACAGCCTAGAGCCGAACTGTGACGGCGTGGGATTTGCGTGGGATGGAACCAGATCTCGGTGGGGTGGGATGGCTCCGATCCCTTGTCCTGCTTGGTACGCCCCCTGGGACTTGAACCCAGAACCTGCGGATTAAGAGTCCGATGCTCTGCCAATTGAGCTAGAGGCGCACGTTGGATGGTCACCCTACCTGAGCCGAGCGCTCCCGCTGACACCGGTTCGCAGATGCGGCGGCGGCTGCCCCTTCGGGAAACGAACGGGCAGCCGCCCCGGCGTGGGGTGACCGACGGGATTTGAACCCGCGACATCCGCGACCACAACGCGGCGCTCTGCCGAACTGAGCTACGGCCACCAGGCGGAGCATCAGCATAGGGCACCGGGCGCGGGCCTCCGCACGGGTTGAGCGGTCAGACCACCTCGGTGGCGGCCGCCGCGAACTGGGCGTTGTAGAGGTTGGCATAGGGCCCTCCGGCCGCCAGCAGTTCGACGTGGTTGCCCTGCTCGACGATCTGGCCGTGCTCCATGACCAGGATGATGTCGGCGTCGCGGATGGTGGACAGGCGATGGGCGATCACGAAGCTGGTCCGGTTCGACCGCAGGGCAGCCATGGCCTGCTGGATCAGCACCTCGGTGCGGGTGTCCACCGAGCTGGTGGCCTCGTCCAGGATCAGGATGGTCGGGTTGGCCAGGAAGGCCCGGGCGATGGTCAGCAGCTGCTTCTCTCCGGCGCTGACGGTCCCACCCTCGTCGTCGAGCACGGTGTCGTAGCCGTCGGGCAGGGAGTGGACGAAGCGGTCCACATAGGTGGCTCGGGCGGCTTCGCGGATCTGGGCCTCGGTGGCGTCGAGGTTGCCGTAGGCGATGTTGTCGCGCACCGTACCGCCGAACAGCCAGGTGTCCTGCAGGACCATGCCCATGTTCGAGCGCAACTCGCGCCGAGCCATCTTCGAGATGTCGCGCCCGTCGAGGCGGATGGCGCCGCCATCGAGCTCGTAGAAGCGCATGATGAGGTTGACCAGGGTGGTCTTGCCGGCCCCGGTGGGGCCCACGATGGCCACGGTCTCGCCCGGCTCGGCCACCAGCGACAGGTCCTCGATCAGCGGGTTCTCGGGATCGTAGGAGAACCGCACATGATCGAACTCGACTCGACCCTTGGGGGTCTCGTCCGTCAGGGGGACGAGGTCGTCGGGGCTCTGCTCCTCGGCGTCGAGCAGCTCGAACACCCGCTCGGCCGAGGCGATGCCCGATTGCAGGACGTTTGCCATCGACGCCAGCTGGGTGATGGGCTGGGTGAACTGGCGGGAGTACTGGATGAAGGCCTGGATGTCGCCGATGCTGAGTTGGCCCGACGCAACCCGCAGGCCACCGACCACGGCGATGATCACGTAGTTCAGGTTGCCCAGGAAGGTCATGGCCGGCTGGATGATGCCGGAGATGAACTGGGCGCCGAAGCTGGCCTGGAACAGCTCCTCGTTCTTCTCGTTGAAACGAGCCTCGACGTCGCGCTGGCGCCCGAACACCTTGACCAGGGCGTGACCGGTGAACGCCTCCTCGACCTGGGCGTTGAGGGTGCCGGTGTGGGTCCACTGGTCGACGAAGCGGCTCTTGGATCGCCGGGCGATGTACTTGATGGTCATCAGCGACACCGGGATGGTGAGCACCGCGATCGTCGCCAGCAGCGGCGAGATGGTGAACATCATGATCATCACGCCGGCGATGGTCAGCACCGAGGTGAGCATCTGGCTGAGGGTCTGTTGCAGGCTCTGGGCCACGTTGTCGATGTCGTTGGTGACCCGGCTGAGCAGGTCTCCGCGGGGCTGGCGGTCGATGTAGCCGAGGGGCAGGCAGTTCAGCTTGTCCTCCACCTCGGCCCGCAGCCGGTGCATCGAGCGCTGCACGACCCCGGCCAGCAGATAGGACTGGAGATAGGACAGGACGGCCGAGACCACATACAGCCCGAGCGCCAGCAGCAGGGTGTTGCGCAGGTTGGTGTAGTTGATGCCGGTCGGGCTCTGCACCCCGGCGATGATGATGTTGGTGGCGTTGCCCAGGATCTTGGGGCCGAGCACGTAGAGGAACACGCTGACCACGGCCAGCACGAAGACCAGGATCATGCCCAGTCGTTCGGGGCTCAGCTGGGCAGCCAGGCGCAGGCTCGAGTTCTTGAAGTTCTCGGAGCGCTCCACGGGCATGGCCGCCGCGCCCATGCGAGGGCCACCGAATCCCCGGGCCTCGGCGGCCGGGGATTTCTTGGGGATCCGATCGTCTTCGTCGCTCATGCCGCCTCCTGCACCGTCAGCTGGGAGGCCACGATCTCGGCATAGGTGGGACAGTCGGCCAACAGCTCGCGGTGGGTGCCCAGGCCGACCTCGTGGCCGTCCTCGAGCACCAGGATCTGGTCGGCGTTCATGATGGTGGACACCCGTTGGGCCACGATCAGCACCGTGGCCTCGGCCACCACCGGGGCCAGGGCGGCCCTCAGACGGGCGTCGGTGGCCAGGTCGAGGGCCGAGAAGGAGTCGTCGAACAGGTAGATGCCGGGTTGGCGGACCACGGCGCGGGCGATGGCCAGACGCTGGCGTTGGCCGCCCGACACGTTGGAACCGCCCTGGGTGATGGGGGCGTCGAGCCCGCCGGGCATGGCGGCCACGAAGTCGCGGGCCTGGGCCACCTCGAGGGCGTGCCACAGCTGCTCGTCAGTGGCCTCGGGATCGGCGTAGCGCAGGTTCGAGGCGACCGTGCCCGAGAAAAGGAAGGGCTTCTGGGGGACCAGGCCGATGTGGCTCCACAGCAGCTCGGGCTCGAGGTCGCGCACGTCGAACCCATCGACCATCACCTTGCCCTCGGTGGCGTCGAACAGCCGGGGGATGAGGTTCAACAGGGTGGTCTTGCCCGACCCTGTGCTGCCGATGATGGCGGTGGTCTGGCCCGGCCGGGCGGTCAGGGTGATGTCGGTGAGCACGGGGGCTTCGGCGCCGGGGTAGTGGAACCCGACACCTCGAAGTTCGAGGTTGCCCGAGGTGGGCAGGTCACCGATGGCGTCGGGGGAGGTGACCACCGACGACTCGGTGTCGAGCACCTCTTCGATGCGCACCGCGCACACCGCGGCCCGCGGCCAGAGCACGGCCACGAAGGTGGCCATCATCACGGCCATCAGGATCTGCACCAGGTAGGTCAGGAAGGCGACGAGGGCCCCGACCTGCATCTGGCCGCTGCCGATGCGATAGCCACCCAGCCACACCGCGGCCACGCTGGACACGTTCAGGACCAGCAGCACGATGGGGAACATGTAGGCCATCAGCCGCCCGGCCCGCAGCGAGGTGGCGGTCAGGTCGCCGTTGGCCGACCCGAAGCGCTCGACCTCCTCGGGCTCACGGACGAAGGCCCGGACCACCCGCATGCCGGTGATCTGTTCGCGCAGGACCTGGTTGACCCGGTCGATGCGTTCCTGCATGAGCTGGAACTGGGGGACCATCTTGGAGATGACCAGGCCCATCGGGATCACCAGCAGGGGGATGGCCGCCACCAGGATCAGCGACAGGGCGCCGTCCTCGTGCACGGCCAGGATGGTGCCGCCCACGAAGGTGATGGGGGCGGCCACGAACAGGGTGCACAGCATCACCACCAGGATCTGGACCTGGGTCACGTCGTTGGTGATGCGGTTGATCAGCGAGGGGGCCCCGAAGTGGCCCACCTCCTGGGCCGAGTAGCCGGTGACGCGGTGGAACAGGCCGCCGCGCACGTCGTGGCCGAAGGCCATGGCCGCTTTGGCGCCGTAGTAGGTGGCCCAGATGGCGAACACGACCTGGACCAGGGTGACGCCGAGCATGATCGCGCGCCATCCGCATGATGTAGCCGGTGTTGTTCTTGAGGATGCCCTTGTCGATGATGTCGGCGTTGAGCGTGGGCAACAGCAACGTGCACATCACCTGGATGAACTGGAGGCCGACCACGGCCAGCAGCAGCTTGCGGTAGGGCAGCAAGTAGGTCTTGAACAGGCGGATCAGCACCGGCCGGCCTTTGGGGTCGAATGGTCGGTACCGCGCACGCCGTCGAGGAAGATCGAAACGATCTCGGTCGGGGCCAGCGGCTCCTCGGCCAGGGCCGGGTGGCTGCCGGAGAAGATGACGCCGCGGAAGAGCTTGGCGCAGGTGGCTGGATCGCGGCGCAACCGGTCGCGATCCGGCTCGAACAACTCGGCCAGGGCCGCGCTGTCGGTGGCCGGCTGACCTTGCCAGCGCCCGCCTGATGGCTGGGCTTGGTGCGACCGATTGCAGCCATGAGCTGCCAGATGGAGGCGACGCGGCGCTGGATGATCTCGGCGGCCGCTTCCAGGCGGGCCTCCAGGGGCAGGGCCCGGTCGATGGTGCCCAGGGCCAGATCGGTGGGCCCGGGATCGATGGCGGTCTCCAGCGCGGCGTCGATGAGCGACTCCTTGTCGGGGAAGACCCGGAAGATGGTGCCCTCGGCGATGCCGGCGGCGTCGGCGATCTGGCGGGTGGTGAGGTTGGAGCCATGCTCGATCAGCAGCGGGATGGTGGCCGAGACGATGGTGGCCCGGCGCTCCGTGGGCGGTAGGGGGGCGGCGCGATGGCGATGGTGGGGGTGGGGATCGTCCGCTGCCGGCGACCACGCCGTTGTCCTGGTCGAGGCTGGTGGGTGAAGACGGCATCCCCCCACCCTATCTGAGTGAGTCCTCACTCATACCAAGTCGTTCGAACCATCTTTCCCCCAAGATCCGTCAACCCGGCGGGGGATCGGGGTCAGGGAGGAGGCGCCACCACGCCGAATCCCAGTCCCCAGTAGCCACCGAGACGCGCCCTGGCGGGCTCGCTGAACGTCACGACGATGATCTCGTCCACGCCGCGGCTGTTGCCGCGGACCGTGATGGCCACCCAGGCGTGCCTCTGGCCTGGCGCGAAGGTCAGGCAGCCGCTGTCCGGGACGTAGTCCGTTCGAGGCGCCTGTACGATCTCGACGTCGTCGATGAGGCGGGTCCGCCAGCGCACGGTCACGGGCAGGCTCGCCGCGGCGGAGAGGGTCACCGGCACGAGCAGCTCCGCGGTACCCGTCGTCGGGGCGACCACCGAGCCCTGACCCGGCAAGATCTGCGGGAGTACATCGGGGGGCGACGGGGCGACGCCGCTCTGCTCCCGATCGGGAAGGCGACCGGGTCGACGGGTCGCTCGAGCAGGTCGAGCAGCCGGGCGGCGATGTCGCAATGGCCCTCGGCCGTGGCGTGGTAGCGATCGAGCATGAGTCCCGCCTGGTTGGCCGCGTCCCACCCCGCCGCGCCGGTGGCGAGCCACGCCTCGTAGACGTCGAGGTGGCGACACCCGACAGACGCGGCCAGCCGCCGGGTGGTAGCTCGATATGCGGCCTGCATCTCAACCTCACGTCCACGGCCGATGACAAGCTCGCCTCGGCTACCGGAAGCGGTGGCGGGGGCCGACAACTCGACCTCTGTGTCGGACACCACCGAGACGATCGTGGTCCGGGGATCGGTGAGGAGGTTGGCGCCCCAGACGACCTCGCTGGCGTCGCTGGCCACGAACGAGGCGGATCCGGACCGCAGGCGGGTCGACCCGGCCCGCGTCACGGCGTCGTGGACCCGACGGGGTGGGCGCTGCTCGAACGAGCTGATCAGCAGCAGCTCGGCATAGGGCTCGATGCGTGCGAGCAGCCCGCGGACCGTCGACTCCCAGAGGTCGGGAACGCGCCACATGACATCGTTGGTCACACCCACGATGACCATCTCGGGCCGGAGCATGTCGAGCAGGGCCAAGGGATCACCGGCGGACCGGCGGCAGAAGGCTACGAGGTACTGCATCCCGATGCCGAGGTGGTGCACTCGGGTGCGAGGCCCCGCCTCCGGAGGTGTGGCGAAGATGTCGAGCCCGGCCGCGGCGACGACGCTCGGCTGCGACCCGTCGCCCGCCCGCAGCTGCACCCGCTCGTGGACCGCCTGGCTGACCCTCGTCCTCGTCAAGTGTGAATCAGCGCCGGCAGGCGGGTTGACGTCCCGCCAGGCGCCGTTGTCGACCCGGTACTGGGCTCGGCCAAGGCCGTGGCCCACCATCGTGTAGACGTCGAAGGCGGCGACCGGCGCGCCGGCCGGTCGGGTCCAGGTCAAGGCGTCGGCCGGCGCCCCCGAGCTGACGTAGCCGAAGCCGAACGGAGCCGCGTCGAAGGCGTCGGCGGGCGTTGTCCGCCGCCACGTCCCCTCGCGACTCCATTCTCGGGTGCGCCAGATGCCCCGGAACCCCTCGGCCGGCTTCGGGTCACCCGGGGCTCCGAGTCGCCGCGGCCACGTGGTCAACCCAGGTCTTCTCGCCCGCCACGGAGCGAGTGGTCGAGTCACCGATGCACACGACCTGGCGGGAACTGCCGCGGGCGGCGATCCAGTGGCCCGGATCGCGAGCATCGTCGCAGACCGGCCCGTGCCCGCCTTCGTCCACGTCGGCATCCATCCACACCGCTCTCTCTCGCCCGGAGCAAGCATAGGCAGCGCGCCCACCGCCGAGCGAGGCGCTGAGCTGGCGTTCGGATGCCGTTTGAGCCGTGGCCGGCGCCGGTGTCCTACACGGCTTAATCGTCTACCAGATGTCTCACCCGGCGGTGCTGGCCACTAGCCTTTCGCCGCGGATCACCTCCGCATCGTGGGCAGCCGGCGCCCGGCAGCAGCTCGGCTGGCGCCGCCCGACCCTCGAGCCCTCGTAGCTCAGCTGGATAGAGCATCGGACTTCTAATC
>CAVZAT010000011.1:0-53178 GCA_963773335.1 uncultured Microthrixaceae bacterium
GCTCACGGCGGGAATGGGTGGCGTCGGATTGGCATCCAACATCGCGGAGGGGTCAATGCAGGACAGGAATCCGTTCCACCTTGTGGTGGGCGACGACGGGAACACGCTCGCTGGTCAGATGCCGAGCGAGCTGGGTGGCATCCTCGGACGACGTATCGACCTCACGGTCGTGAAGACCGCGGTGTGTGTCTGCGAAGGCGATGGGCGACACGGAGACGCTGGAGCGGTCGTCATCATCGACGGGATGTGGGAGCCGGCTGTCGGCTCAACCGTTCGCCTGAGCGATCCCGGACGCGACGCCAAGGTGTGCTCAGTCGTGTACCAGTTCTATGAGGACAAGATGCATCTCTTCGTCTATCTGGACGACCCTGCGATCACGGTGCCGGATGACTGGGGTCTAGCCAAGGGCGCTGGCTAGGGTCGGCTCTTCTTCCTTCATCCCGGGCTCGAGGTGGCTGTGGATGTTAAGCGTGACGGAAACAGCGGAGTGTCCGAGCATCTCGGCGACCACCTTCGGGTGGATGCCGTTGCGGAGCAAGATCGACGCCGCCGTGTGACGCAGGTCGTGAAAACGGAGTCGGGGCACCTTCGCCAGCTTCGACGCCTTCACGAACGCCGCGGCCACCGCCGCGGCGACCGCCTGAGGATGCAGCGGCTCGCCATCCTCCTGAGTGAAGACGTAGCCACTGTCCACCCACGCTGGCCCCATGTTGGCGATGAGCGAAACTCGCGCTCCCGATCGTGCTTCGATGAGCTGTTGGAGGATCTGCTCGGGGCGGGCGCGGACGGTGTCGGTCGTCTCCCCGATGCAGAGCGATCAAGGCGTCGAGGGCCGCCGCCCCCGCTGCGACTCAGCCGCGGATCACGAACGTCGTGTTCGCAGGTAGGTCACCCGCTGGTTGGTAGCTGAGGCCGTCGGAACTCGAGTAGAGCATCACCTGCTTCTGCTTCCTGGCCGTCGCGTACCACTGGTGGTCGCCCCCGTAGCTGACGGCAAGGATCTCGAGATCGCCGTTGCTGACGGTTGTCGCCTGCCAGCTCGAGAGGTCGGTGCTCTTGGCCGCTACGGCCGCGTAGGCCTTGTTGTAGCCGAGGCTCCCGGCGGTGCCGGCAACCACCCACGTCCCCCCGCCGAACGCGACACCACCTTCCTCGAGGGACCCGAGCGGGTCGACGAGGTTGCCGAGGCTGGTCGCCGTTATCGGCTGCCACGACGATCCGTCGCGGCTGCTGGCCATGCCGTAGTCAAGGGAGTGGGCTCCGACCACCGCGAAGGCGAGCAAGGTCCACTGGTTGTTGCCGTACGCGAGGCTCTGCGAGCCCGTGAACGGCTCGTCGGGGCCGAAGAGATTGACCTCGCCGGTCCTGGCCCAGGTGGTCAGGTCGGTGCTGCGGTAGACGTAGAGGTGGTTGGGGGCTCCGGCTTCCCCGAGCGTCGCACTTGTCGCCAGCCACGTCCCGTGGCCGTAGGCGAGCGTTGTCACCTGGGTGTCGGTGTTCACCGCACCCGCGTCACTCCAGCTCTGGCCGTCCTTGCTCTTCAGGATACGGCTGCTTCCTGGGCCTGACGGGCTGTCGGGCGACGTGAGCGCCACCCAGCCGTCGGGACCATGCACGACGGCCTGCACTGGGTTCTGGGTGGTGAAGACCTGGTTCCAGGTCTTGCCGTCATCACTGGCGTAGAGGAGTCCCCCCCGAAGCTTGGCCCCGACGGGTCTTGGCCGGCGACGGCTACGAAAGTCCCCGTCGCGCCCCCACCCGAGCCGACCGCTTGGGTGTAGGTGGTGCCGGTTTGGATGTCAGTGAGCGTGAGGCTGGTGGTGGAGGCCTTTGCGGGAGCAACGGTGGTGACGTTGGCGGACTGGTAGTCGGGCCAGGAGGTGCCTCGAATCTTGGTCTTGTCGAGCTTCTGGTCAGGCGGCGGTGTGAGGGGGTTGCCGGAGGAGCATCTGGCTCGGGGGGTGCCGTACGAGTCGACCAGGATGGCGGTGCCGGCTTCGAGGACGGCCGACCGGGGGGTGGCGGCGCCGTTGCGGTAACCGTGGTCCGTGACCCAGGTGTCGGTGGTCAACACGACCGGGGTGAGTGCGCCGATGTAGTCGCCGACGGTGGTCGGGTCGATGTTCTGCACCGACGCCCAGGCGTTGGCTTTGTCGGGGTGGTCGGTGAGGTAGTGGATCATCTTGCCGCTGTCGCCCGCCGGTTGGTCCTGGGTGCCCCCGTAGAGGCCAGGGGTGGTGCCCGTCGCGGTCTTGGTGCCGGTGGCGGGATCTGTCGACAGCGATCGCTCGAACGAAGCGGTCACGGCTTGCACGCTCGAGGGGAATTTGCCGACCTCGGTGATGGTGACCGAGTCGGTGAACGGGTTGTCACCAGTGCTGGTCTTGGGTTCCAGCAAGGTGGCCGAGACGCTCGCGGTGGAGCCCTTGCTGCAGCTCAACCCCGCCACCACCATGACCGCAGCCATTACGACGACGCTCGCGGCGTGGCTGAGTGGACGCTGGTTCCGACCGCGACAAGGTTCCGACACCCCAGGACCTCCCCCTCTGCTCCGTCACTGGCCGCGGAGCCGACGACCTCAAGCTCGGGGTCGTCGCCGTCGGTGCGTGTCTACCACAGTCGGCCCCGTCCCAATCGATGAACAGGCCCGTGGGTTCAAATCCCGCCAGCCCGACTCAAGACCTGCAGGTGGAACGTGGCGCTTCAGCCGCAGTTCAGGTTGAGGTGGTAGACGATCCGTGTTCGTTCAGCGAGGAGGCGACCGGATGCGCAAACTGACCGCGTTTTTGGCTGTGATCGTGGCTGGGTCCTGGTTCTGTGTGGCCACCGCGAGCGCCGCGCCACTGCCAGAGCTCCAGTGCGGTCAGCCGATCACCACTTCGGTCCGGCTCACCCACGACCTGACCTGCGCCACCGGCTTCTTCCTCCTTGGCCCGGCTGACGGGGCGGTACCGATCACCATCGACCTCGGCGGCCACACTCTCTCGGTTGCTCCCGCGGGCCTCGGCGGGTGCGGTTTCAACGACCCGATTCGGCACTGTGCCATCACCGACTACCAAGGCATCTCCCTCACCATCGAGAACGGCACCGTTGGAGGCGCGATCGGTCTGTCCGCCGCTGGCGAATCCGGTCCAGAGGGTCTGATCTCGCGCGTCCACGTCGAGGGAGATGTCTTCATCGCCTATTCGGGCGGCACGCTACGAGACTCCCAGGTCGACGGCGCCGTCCACGCCATCGCCCTCACCAACACGATCCGTCACGACACCATCCACGGCGGGATCATCATCTCCGACGGGACCAACGGTCTGCAGCTGACCATCACGGACAACCTGATCGTCAAGTCCCCCGGTGCCGGGATCCTGCTTCAGTCATCTTTCTCCCTCCCCGATATCACGGGCACGATCGCCCGGAACGTGATCTATCGGTCAGCTGGCGACGGCATCGGCGGGAACGCCGAAAACCTCGGCAATCCTGGCGGCTCCAGTCCGCTGGCCATCACGGGCAACCTGCTGCTGGCCAACGGCGGCGACGGCATCGGATTCCTGGCCGGCTCCGGCATCCAAGGCGGTGGATCCGCCACCATCGCCCGGAACCTCGCCGCTTTCAACCACGGCCACGGGTTCGAACTCACCGCACCCGAGTCCTTCACCACGCACGGCAACATCGCCTTTGCCAACGCGTTGGCTCCGCAGTGCGTCGGCCTGGTCTGCGGCCGTTGACCGACGACTCGGGTCGATCGGGGCTGGGCTCAAAGATGGCCACACGAGCCTCACGCAGATCTGTCGCCACGGTGCCCATGAGCTCCCGGGTCTCCTCGAGCAGGTCGATCAGATACTCGAGCAAGTGCTGGACCGCGTCGGATCGCGTCGTGTCTGTGGCGGCCATCGGCGCAGCCCCTTTCGGTCCCATCAGTCACGTCCGCGGCGGGCGGACGATCCCATTGCCCCCGTACGGGCGTCTACCAGAACCGAGCGACGCGACGCTACGTCCCCAAGTAGCGTGGGCGGTTCCTGCTTACCCACAGGTCGGCCCCTCGTAGGCCATGAGGGAGCTCTCGATGGTCATGGACCCGAAGCAGCTGGCAAAGCGCAACCGCACCGTTCACAGCGCCGTCAAGCTGGCCAAGCTGTTGCCAGAGGTCCCCTCGACAGCTCCCCACGACCGTCATCGCGCCTACGACGTGTTCCGGGTTCTCCCGAACACGATGTTGACGCTGCCGGCGCTCGTCAACGTCTACGAGTGCACCCGCACGATCGAGCGAGACGGTGTGGAGGGCAGCATCGCCGAGTGCGGCGTGTGGGCCGGAGGTGCCATCGGGCTCATGGCGTTGGCCAATCGTCGCCATGGCGAGGACCCTCGCATGCTGCATCTGTTCGACTCCTTCGAGGGGCTGCCCCAGCCAGCCGACAAGGACCTTGACGTGATCGACTCGTTCCGTCTCGAGCACCCCGAGCTCGATGTCGATGACGGGCAGCATCCTGACGAGCTCGTACCCATCGGCGCGTGTGCCGTCCCGGCTTACGGCGACGCCCCTCTCGACGATGTCCATGACCTCTTCGACCGTGTGCTGCGCATCCCCGCCGATCAATATGTCATCCATCAGGGCTGGTTCCAGGACACCATCCCCGAGGCCCAGAAGGATCTCGGGCCACTCGCCATCCTTCGACTCGACGGTGACTGGTACGAATCGACCCGCACGTGTCTCGACGGCCTCTTCAACAACATCGTCCCCGGTGGCTATCTCATCCTCGACGACTACGGGTTCTTCGCGGGGTGCACCGACGCCGTGGACGAGTTCCTAGCCGGACAGCGACATCCCCAAGTCGTCGCTCCAGATCGAACCATGGGGTGCCTGCCTGCGCCGACCGTCCGCGTAGGTCGACCGGCGGCCACACCGATCGGCGGAAGGCGGGTGCTGCGAGCCCACGGGGCACCGATCAGGAACGTCTCAGCCAGAATTCAGCCCGAGTTCAGTCCAGGGCACGACGCTAGGCGCGTCAGTAGCGGTCCCACCCTCGGAGTGAGACCGCCCACGCTCGAATCAGGGGTTCCACATGTCTGCCGCTGACACTTCCACAGCCGGCCCTGCCATGGCTTGCGCGGACACCAGCTCGTTCACGTTCGATCCAATGATCCTGCGCGCCTTGGCCGACGAGCTCGGCCCGGATTACCGGCGCGCTGATCCGTTTCCTCACGCCGTCATCGACGAATTCCTACCTGCGCCGGTCATGGCCGACGTGCAGGCCGCCTTCCCGCAACCCGGTGACATCGATTGGCAGCAGTTCAGCACCCGACAGGAGCGCAAGCTGGCCTCCGACGATGTCGAGCACATGACCCCCGTCATCCGACACCTGCTCCAACAGTTCAACTCCGCCAGCATGGTGAACTTCCTGGAGCGCCTCACGGGTATCGACGGGCTCGTCCCCGACCCGCACTACTGGGGCGGCGGACTCCACCAGATCGAGCGCGGCGGTCACCTGGCTGTGCATGCTGACTTCAACCGGCACGAGCGACTGCAACTCGACCGGCGACTGAACCTGCTGCTCTACCTGAACGAGGACTGGCAGCCGGACTGGGGCGGCGCGCTCGAGCTGTGGAGCCGGGACATGTCACGCTGCTGCCGCAGCATCCTGCCGGTGGCCAACCGGTGCGTGGTCTTCGACACGACCGACACGAGCTTTCACGGCCATCCCGAACCCCTGACCTGCCCGCCTGATCGCACCCGGCGTTCGTTGGCTCTGTACTACTACTCGAACGGGCGCCCCCCCGGGGACGTCAGCGCCACGAGGACGACGCAGTTCCAGGCCCGACCCGACGAGGCCTGGAAGCGCCCGCCCTTCGATGCCCGTCGCACGGCCCGCCGCCTGCTGCCCCCGATACTCGTCGACGCGGCACGAAACGTGAGGTACCGCTCCACCGGCCGGTGAGTCAGCGGCGACAGATGATCCCCACGCAGGGGGACAGGGTGGTGTGGCGGGCCAGGTTCCGCCCACCATCGACGATGCCCGTACCCGAGAGATTGGTCACCCAGGGTGCGTTGATGCCGTACCCGGCGCTGCCGATCACGGTGTTGTGCGTGAGGGTCACCGGGCCACCGAGGTATGGCGTCGGGGGGATGGCCACTCCCTGGATGAGGATCCCGTCGGCACCGCTGCGGAAGATCCGGTTTCCCTGCAAGGCGAGCCCGCCGATGTTGGTCAGTGCGCCGGTGAGGCTGATGCCGGCGCCGGTCGGACCGGTGATCACGTTGGCCGCGATGACGCCGCTCAAGTCGTTCGGGAACTCGCCTCCCTGACCCAGCACCCCTGCTATGCCAGCCGTGGGGCTGTGGAGGATGTGGTTGACCTCGATGTCGATCGCCATCTGCGTGTCGAGATCGTTGAACGAGATCCCGCCATTGACGATGTCGCTGTACTTCAGGGTGAACGTCGAGCTGAATACCCGAACCGAGCCCCCCGTCACCGAGCTCTTGATGATACGGCCCCCGACCCCTGACACCCAGATATCCCCGGCCACGTCGACGCGGAAGAGGTCGTTGGCACCGCGCACAGCACCCAACCCGACCCCGCCGCGGACGCTGCCGTCGATCATGCGGATGGGACCGATACCGAACACCGCGCACGACGTCCCGGCCTGGCCGAACTTGCACGTGGCATCGGGGTTGGTCACCGTCAACGTGTGTCCGGCCAGATCGATGGTGAGCGGTGTCGTGGCCGAACTGTCGCCGATCACGAAGCTGTTGGCGCAGGTGAGGTCGCGGTCGAGGCGCACGTCAGTGGTGGGGTTCACCCCGCACTGGAGCGTCGGGACCTCGGTCGCCGACGCGTGCCCCATCATCAGCACGAGGGTCGTGGCCAGGAGGGCGGTGCAGACGGCCAACCGACGAATGAGCATGGCTTCCTCCCGGAGGGTCACGGGATCCCCGGACCACGACGTCTTGCCGCGCCGTCCACGAACCCGCTCAGCTGACACGTGGCACGGCACGACCATCGTGTCCCGAATTCGCCCACCGTCATGTCACCCACGGCGGGCGGCGTCCGACGCAGACCCACCCGGGCCAAGCCGTGCACGCCCGGGTCGGCCGCCCACTCGGGGATCGACCAGGCATCAGACAAGAGCTGGTTCTGCCTCCAGCACGTAGCCGACGCTGCGAATCGTCTTGATCACGCGGGGCCCATGTTCCTCGAGCTTGGCCCGCAGGTGGCTGACGTGGACTTCGACCAGGTTCGGATCGGAGAGAGCGAAGCCCCAGACGGCATCGAGCAACTGCGCCTTGGACAGGACCTGGCCACCATGGCGGCAGAACGTGTAGAGCAGTCGGTACTCGATGTTGCGCAGCTGGAGTACGTGCTCGCCGCGGCGGGCGACGTGGGCGCGGTCGTCGATGGAGATGTCACCGACCTCCAACACCGTGGCGGGAAGCGCCTTGGAACGGCGCAGGAGTGACTGCACCCGCGCCAGCAGCTCAGCCATGGAGAAGGGCTTGACCAGGAAATCGTCGGCGCCGACCTTGAAGCCAGCCAGCCGGTCCTCGACCTTCGTCGAGCCACTCACGAACATGACGGGCAGGTCGCTCATAGCCCGGAGCCGGCGCGTGATGCTCACGCCGTCGGGCCCGACCGGGAAGTCGAGGTCGACCAAGGCCAGCGACGGCCGGAACCCTGCGAAGCTGTCATCGATCGACGAACCGTTCGCTTCAGTGCGGACCTCGTATCCCTCGGCCGACAGGGCCATGGCCAAGGCTTCGCACATGAAGGGGTCATCGTCGACGACGAGAACGCGCGGTGCGTTTGCGATCATTCGCCCTATATCCCTTTTCCTCTAAGCCGGTCGGCTTATCTCCAACGTCAATGCATCGCGTGAATTGACCCAGTTGGAAAGCAACTTCAGCAACCTTTCAGGAATTCCCTCGGCCCGCTTCAGCCTTGGAGCCCACGGTCGGAGGATCGTGGACGCCTTGGACCACGCCTCTGACGTCGCACGTCGGGGCGCCAAAGAGCTCACCAGCTGCGCGTGCGGACGTCCCTCGACCCACGTGAGGCTGGGCGCGGCGCCAGACCGAAGACAGGCCTACGGCCGTCAGGCTCACCGTCGTCGCACACTGTGGCCGTGACCATTCCGACCGCCTCGATAAGGCGGCTGAGGCCCACTCGTTGGAGGTGCGCGCCGACCTCTGGCCGACCACGGTGGTGGCCGGTACGCCGACACGCTGGGAGGATCTGGCCACCGCCGCGTTTCTCGATCAGCCTCACCACGACCTGGCTCCCCCTACCCCTTCTGGTCGTCGACCTGGCGGCGCGGGCGCTGTTCGCGAACCAGTCGTGGGCGTCGATCTCGGGCCTGACCACGGACGACTCGCTGGGCGCGGGATGGCATTCGGCCCTCGACGAGGCCAGTCGCCGGTCCATCTCCGGGGGTGTGCGTTCGGCGGCCTGCCAGCGTTGCGAGGTCATGGTCCGCTGGCCATCGAGCCGAGCCCCACGCCCGGTTCAGCTGTTCATGGCTGCCGTCACCGGATTCGACGGCCGGCCCTTGGCAAGGTCCTGTGGAGCCCGGTCGCCGAGGTGCCACCACCGGGGGCGACGGAGCCGTCCACCGATGTGGTCGGCTTCGAGTTGGTTGATCCCACGTCCGGTGAGTTCGTGATCCGACTGCAGCGGGCGCTCGACGACCACCGGCACGGCGGCAACGACCATCGCCGCGCTGGTCGTCGAGATCCACTCGGTACCGGCACGACCCACGGCTGCCCCTACGCCCGAGGACGAACATCCCGACCCAGGGCTGGGCCAGGCTCTGCAGGCGAACATCGAGGTTCTGGTGGGCGACCGACAGACGGTGGGCCTGCTCGGGCCGCAGATGATCGGAATCCTCTGCCCAGAGATCTCCTCCTATCGCGAGGTCATCGACCTGGCCGAACGCCTGGTCGGTCTGACCGAGCAGTGCTCGGCGCAGGTCCGCCGAGGCCGCCGGGCGCAGGTGAACGTCGGTGTCGCCTTCCCCCATCTACCGGAGGCCGACGCTGCGGAACTGCTCCGACATGCCATCGAGGCGTCCGAACTCGCCCGGGCCCGGGGTGGGAGCGGCTTCGACGTGGTCATCGGAACCGGGCCGGGGAGCAGCGATGTGGTCTGACGACCCGCTGAGTCCGTTCAGGAAGACCTCAGCGCGCCTTCAGCCGACCTTCAGGCCGGCGCCCCATCATGAGGGCCGAGGATCCACAAGAGTTGGAGTGGTGGCGTCAATGACCGCATGGGCGTGGTCGGCACGATCGGGCGACCAAACGGACGAAGGCATCGTCGGACGGATCCGCCAGCATCGCGCCCGCCGGGGCGGGAGCGTCAGACCGAACATCCGCCGACGCCTGGTCATCACCGAGGCTGTCGCCATCGCGCTGGCGTGGGGCGTGGCCCTGATCGTGGGTGATCTCACCGGGCGACGACGAGCGAGCGGCTGGAGCATCGCCACCCAGACCCTGGTGCTGACCGGAGTCGGTCTCGTCCTGTCCTCGGCGCTCGGCCTCTACCGGTCGCGGGTCTGCGCCCTGCGCTCCGCCACCCTGGTGCGCCAGGTCGCCGTGTCCGTCCTGCTCAGCTCGCTGGCCTGGGCTCTCGGCAAGCTGTCGACACCCGAGCCGGCCGTGTCGCCGGTGGTGCTCGGCGGCATCCTCACCTTGACCCTCCTCATGCTGATTCGCAGCTGCTTCGATTCGTGGGTGACACTCATGCGCCGCCGTGGCGACGTGAGCCGACCCGTCGTGCTGGTGGGCTCCAGGTCTGGCGTAAACGAGCTAGGCCAACTCCTGGCCAGCCACCCCGAGATCGGGTACCGGTCGATCGGCCATCTCGACGACGCACCGTCGTGGGATCCTGAGGTCGGGCCATGGCTCGGGCCGCGAACCTCCACCGCCTCTGCCGCGCAACGCCTGGGCGCCACCGGCGCACTGATCGCCGCCAACGGGATCGCATCGGATGAGCTCAACGACATCGTCCGCCAGCTCCACGCCGCGGGGTTGCACGTCCACATGTCGAGCGGTCTGACCCGGATCGGGCACCAGCGGGTGCGCCCCCTGCCGGTGGCCCACGAGCCGTTCTTCTACCTGGAGCCCAGCGCCGACCAGGCTGGCGCCGCCCTGGCCAAGCGCGCCGTCGATGTCGTCGGCGCGTCGATGCTGCTGGTGGTCACCGCCCCCATCAGCCTGGTGGCTGCCATCGCGATCAAAGTCGGCGATCGTGGTCCCGTCCTGTTCCACCAGGTGCGAGTGGGCCGTGACGGCACGCCCATCGTCATCCACAAGTTCCGCACGATGACGGCGGATGCCGAATCCCAGCTCGCCGACCTGAAGGCCGTGAACGTGCGCACCGGGCCGTTCTTCAAGGTGCCCGACGACCGTGGGTGACCGGGTCGGGCCGCTGGCTGCGGGCCAGCAGCGTCGATGAGCTCCCCCAGCTCCTCAACGTGTTGCGCGGCCAGCTCAGCCTGGTCGGACCCCGGCCGTCGCTGATGGAGGAGACCGCCCGATTCGATCAGGGCTTCCTGGCCCGCCTGGACATGCGCCCCGGGATCACCGGGCTGTGGCAGGTCGAGGCCCGCCACAATCCCTCCTTCCAGGCCAATCGGCACCTCGACCTGTTCTACGTCGAGAACTGGCACCTCGGATTGGATCTGGCCATCCTGCTGGCCACCATGCACACCGTGGTCATCGACAGCCTCACCTCCATACGGCGCGCTCGCGAGCGTCGGTGGGCGAAGTCGGGTGACGCGCCAGGCGTCGCCCTCGGCCTCGACGACGCCCCCGACGCCCTCCAACCCCTGCCCGCTTCCGGTGAGACGATCGGACGCGACGCCGTGGAGGTAGGCGCCTGATCGAGCCACTTCCGACGCCGCGAGAGCTGGGAAGCCAGCCCACTAGGGTGAAGGGATGACCTCCGCAGCGGGGTGGGCGGTGGACCAGATCCGCCGACCGCGCCGGGGATCGACCACTCCGAGCTACTCGTGCATGGCGGGCATCGACTGGTGGTACGACAGCCACGCCCACTCCGAGGCCCAGCTCATGCGGCGCGTGGCTCGAACCCGCCGCGTCCTGTTCGTCAACAGCGTGGGTATGCGACTCCCGATGCCGGGCCGCGACAGCGACGCCTTGCGCCGCATCGCCCGGAAGGTGTCCAGCATGTGTCGGGTCGTCCGCCGGCCTGTCTCGGATGCCCCCAACTTCTACGTCCTGAGTCCCATCGTGGTCCCGCTCTACGCGAGCCCCACCGGGCGCGCCTTCAACGCCATCGTGGTACGGACGCAGGTGAAGTTGGCCGAATGGCTGCTGGGGATACGCAGTCCGATCCGCCTCGTGACGCTCCCCACCGCATGGGAGGCGCGGTGCGCGACCTGCCGCGTCGCGCCTTGGTGGTGAACAAGGTGGACAAGTACTCGGACCATCCAGACGTCGATCAGACGTCGGTGGCCAAAGCCGAGCATGATCTGCTCGCGGTCGGCCGACCTCGTGCTCTTCGTCAACCGCGGGCTCATGGAGGAGGACGCTCCGGTGGCCGGCGACCGGGCCATCTTCTTCGACCACGGGGTCGACGTCGACCACTTCGAGCGGTGCTCCGCGGACCAGCTCCCCGCCGATCTGGCTGCGATCCCCGAACCACGAGTCGGGTACTTCGGGAGCCTCGACGACTACCGCGTCGACATGGACCTGATCGAGCGGGTGGCCCGCGAGATCCGGAGGCCCAGGTGGTGCTGATCGGCGCCGCCCTCTCCCCGATGGAGCGCTTCGACGCCCTGCCCAACGTGACTGGTCGGGCGCCAAGCCCTACGAGGAGATCCCCGCCTACGGCTCGGGGTTCGACGTGGCGCTGATGCCCTATCTGCGAAACGAGTGGATCCGCACAGCAACCCCATCAAGTCGCGCGAGTACCTGGCGCTCGGGCTCCCGGTGGTGGCCACCGCCGTACCTCAGCTCGAGCAGTTCGCCGATGTCATCCTGATCGCCGAGCACCAGGACGACTTCGTGGCCAAGGTGCGCACCGCCCTGCGGGGCGACGCGCCGGCCAACCCGCGGACCGCGCCGGGCCGCGGTGCCGGTACGTCTTGGGACGACCGCGCCGACGAGCTCGATGCGACTCGCCGAGTCGAGCCGGGCCTAGCCATGTGCGGCATCGTGGGCATCCGCCGGTTCGACGGCCGGTCGGTCAGCGTGCAGCTCCTGCGACAGATGGCAGATCAGCTCGTTCACCGCGGTCCCGACGACGACGGCTACTGGGTTGACGGGAGCGTCGGGTTCGGACACCGCCGCCTATCGATCATCGACGTCGGCAACTCGGCCCAGCCGATGACGTCCGCGGACGGACGCCATCACATCACCTTCAACGGCGAGATCTTCAACTACCGCGAACTCCGCCACGGGTGCTCATATCCCTTTCGGACCGACGGTGATACCGAGGCGATCCTGGCGTTGCACCAGCTCCACGGTGAGCGGCGCCGCCGAGCGCCTCCGGGGCCAGTTCGCCTACGGCCTTTACGACGGTGACGGGCTCTGGCTCTATACGCGACCGCCTCGGGATCCTTCCCCTCTTCTACTACCAGGATGCGAACCGTTCGCGTTCGCCTCCGAGATCAAAGCCCTCCTCCCGGCCCTCCCCATTCCCCCGAGGTGGACACGGCCAGCCTGGATTCCTACCTCGCTCGGCGAGCCGTCCTGGCCCCGTACACCCTGTTCAAGGGCATCCGGAAGCTCCAGCCCGGCCACCGCCTCCGGGTGGGACCCGACGGTGCCAACCACTTGGCTCGGTACTGGGTGCTCCCCACCGGCACCTCACGCCAGATGTCCGAGGCCGAGGCGGTCGAGCTGGTGTCCGACGGACTGCCGCGACGCCGTCGAGCGGGCCCTGGTGGCCGACGTGCCCGTGGGATCGCTGCTCAGTGGCGGCGTCGACAGCAGCCTGATCGTGGCGCTGGCCACCGCGGCGCGGGTGGACCCATCGAGACCTTCTCGGCCGGCTTCGGCGATGAGCGCTACGACGAACTTCCTCACGCCCGCGAGGTGAGCCGACTCGTCGGCTCGATCCACCACGAGGTCATGGTGCGCCCCGATCAGTTCAGCAACCGCTGGCGAGAGCTCACGTGGCATCGTGACGCGCCGCTGTCCGAGCCGGCGGACGTCGCCGTCTACGAGTTGGCGGCGCGGGCTCGCCAGTCGGTCAAGGTGCTGCTGTCGGGCGAGGGCAGCGACGAGCTGTTCGGCGGTTACCCCAAGTACCGTATGGTGCGCTACGACGGATTGATCGAGGCGGTGCCCGCGTCGTTGCGCACCCGACCCTTGGGGTGGGCCGAATCCGCCCTGCCCCGTCGAGCCGGTCGAGCGAGAATCGCACTTCGAACCCTGGCTGCGCCAACGGAGGCGGATCGACTCGAGTCCTGGTTCGCGCCCTTCACGGCGCCCGAACGCCAACGGTTGCTGGCCGACGTCGAGACTCGCCAGGTGGCCCCCGACCTGCGCGGCGACGATCCGCTCGAGCGCATGCTGGCCTTCGACTCCGCGGGCTGGTTACCCGACAACTTGCTCGAGCGCGCGGCGACCGCATGGCCATGGCGGCATCAGTGGAGGTCCGACCGCCGTTCCTGGATCACGAGCTGGTCGCGCTGGCCTTCTCGCTGCCGTCGGCCATGAAGGTCAGGCACGGACAGACCAAATGGGTGCTCAAGGAGGTGGCGAGGCGACATCTGCCGGCCACGATCACCGATCGCCGAAAGGTCGGTTTCCGGGTACCGCTCGACACCTGGTTCCGCGGACAGCTGCGCGGCATGGCCCGGGAGCTGCTCCTGTCACCGGACTCCTTCGTGGCCAACACCTTGGATCGCGACGCCGTCGAGTCGCTGCTCGACGTCCATGAGCGTGGGCGCCACGACGAGTCGATCCGGATCTGGACCCTGCTGTCGTTGGAGGTGTGGCATCAGACTTTCTTCCGTCGAACCAGCTGACCAGCCCGAGCCCCGCGCCGGCGCCGTCACGGTGGTCGTCGTCACCTACCAGAACCGTGAACACATCATCGGCTGCCTCGACAGCCTCCTGGATCAGGTCCCGCAGGACGGCTCGAAGGTGGTCGTGTTCGACAACGCGTCGGCGGACGGGACCGCGGACCTCGTCGAATCGACCTACCCCGGCGTTGCGGTGGTTCGGTCCAGCAGCAACCTCGGGTTCGCCCGAGCTTGCAACCAGGCGGCCGCCGATGTCGAGACGGACTTTGTCCTGCTGACGAATCCGGATGCTGTGCTCCAACCCCGCTGCCTGGGTGCCCTCCTGGCGCTGGCCGATCGGCGGCCCGAGGTCGCTCTCGTGGGGGGTCGCACGCTTCGGCCCAACGGGGACCTCGACCCGATGTCGTGTTGGGGTCGACCGACGCTGTGGAGCCTGGTGTGCTTCGCCACGGGCCTGTCCGCTGCCTTCCCCCGCAGCCAGGTCTTCAACCCCGAAGGGCTGGGCCGCTGGGCTCGCGACACCGAGCGCCAGGTCGACATCGTCTCGGGTTGCCTGCTGCTGGTCCGGCGCGAGGCGTGGCAGCGGCTGGGCGGTTTCGACGAGTGCTTCTTCATGTACGGCGAGGACGCTGACCTGGGAATACGGGCCCGAGCCGCCGGGTACCGATCCATGATCACGCCAGAGGCCGAGATCATCCATCTCCTTGGGGGTTCGTCCCCCGCGGTCGATAAGGAGGTGATGCTGTTTCGAGGGAAGGTGACGCTGCTGAAGAAGCTCTGGCCCGGCCCCGCAGGCTCGTTGGCCCAGGCTCTGCTGCTGTATGGGGTCTGGCTCCGCGCCCGACCACGTCCGTCGTGCGGCACGTGGTGGCCCAGCCCTCGACGGCGACGCGGACGGCGCCGAGCACGTGGTCGGCGCTGTGGTCACGCCGCCAGGAGTGGCGTCGGGGTTGGAGCGTGCCGGCCCGATGACCAGCTACCGACTCGATGCCCGCTCGGGCGACACGATGGCGGCCTCCGATACGCTCGGCGCATCGAGAGGAAATGGCGCAGCCATGGCGGGTGATGCCGTTCGGTGCCCGGAGTGCGGGGTCGCAGTCGAACCGAGTTGGGACTGGTGCTACAACTGCAGCTACGACCCGGTCCACCTCAAGCCGCCGGACTGGCAACCCACCATCCAGGCGCCTCCAACCCGTCCCGGCACTGCACCCGACTCGGCGGCGGAGCGCTCCACCCCACCGGTCCCGGCATCCTCGACCTCGTGTCGCACACCGGACCGACATCTCGATCGACGGTGGGCGAGCGACCGAAGGATGCACCTGCCGCCGGTCCTCCCCGATCCCCACGTCCACCCGCCATCCCGGCCCCGAAGCCCTCCGGCGCCGTGCCGACCGCTCCACAACTCGATGCCGGGCGAAGTGGACCGGGTCGATCTGGGGCACCGGCCCTGCGCACCGGGGTCGCCGGTCCGCCCCCGACATCGCCGGCGGACCCTCGCCATGATCGGTCGCGGCGAGTCGGCCAGCCGCGGTTCGCCGTAGTCGTCGCGATCGGCGCCATCGGCGTGATCGTGCTGGCGACGGTCGCGGTCCTCGGCGTGATGCGTTGGCGCCAGGGTCCATCGTTGACGGCGCGGGAGCAGCGCTTGAACAAGAGGCTCCTGACCGCCCAGGACTTCCCGCAGGACTGGACCGTGGTACCTCCATCGACGGATCTCTCCCCGACTGCGTTGAGCTGCCTGGCCAGTGTGAGCGGGACCAATCAGAACGTGCCGGTGGCGGCTCGTGGCTTCCGTTCCCCGATCGGGATCCCCAACGTCGTGCAGGTGCTCGAGAGCTACTCCACCAGCGGCGCCGTTCGCCGGTTCGACCAGCTCGTGAGCCAGGTGTTCCACGGGTGCCCCAGCAAGGCCAGCGCGGCGACCTCCACCGGGCTCGGCCAGACGCAGCTGGTGGTGATGCCCCAGGTCGGAGACGAATCGGCCGCGGTTGCCGTCCCCACCGCTGGAACGACGACGTCGACCGTCGTCGTGGCCCGAACCCGGGGCGTGGTCGTGTACCTCGTGTACGAGACCCATGGGCCTCCGGATGCGAATCTCCTGCAGCTCACCGCTATCCGGGCCGTGGCCAAGGCCTCGACCCGATGACCCGACTAGATTGCGTTTCAGTGACGGGGAGGCAAGTGGCCGGCAAAAGTGTGCCGGTATGCCCCCTTCTTCGTCACGAAACTGTAGCATTCGGTCATCGCTTCCACCGCTGTGAACCCACATGGGTCGGATGGCTCAGGCCGTACGACCCAAAGTCTTCCTAAAGCCGACCCCACCCAGCAGCCGACTCAACTGCTGTACCCGCGACCCCGCCAGACCGCTTCCACGATGGCAGTCGGAACGCGAGCGTGAGGAGAACAGGCATGACCCGCCACGAGGGCTTCACCAGGATCGCTGCGTCCGCCGGCAAGCGACGAGCGATCGCCGCTGTGCTGTGCATCTCGATGGTCGCGGCCGTTGGAGGGGTCCTCGCGACCGCCCAGGCCGGCACCCCGACTCAGACCATCTTCGGCTCGGTCGTGCCCAAGACGCAGTGGGATCCGGACGCGCAGGCGGTCGAGGTGGGTGTCAAGTTCAAGGTGCTCACGGCCGGGACGATTTCGGGCGTACGGTACTTCAAGGGCATCAAGAACGGCGGCACGCACGTGGGAACCCTCTGGACCGCGTCGGGGTCCAGGCTGGCTCGGGTGGTGTTCCGCCACGAATCGCGCAAGGGCTGGCAGAGCGCCTCCTTCGCCACACCCGTGGCCGTCAGCCCGGGGCAGACCTACGTCGTCTCGTACCACACCAATGTTGGCCACTATTCCGCCGACGACTACGCCTTCGCCGGCAAGGGAGCCGGTACCCAGCAGGTCCAGGCCCTGGCCGACGGCATCCAGGGTGGCAACGGCCTGTACAAGTACAGCGCCGCCGCCGGCACCTTCCCGACTTCGTCGTGGAAGCAGACCAACTACTACGTCGACGTGACCTTCCAACCCAGTCCGACCGCCACCGTGACCTCCACCACCCTGGCCCCCACCACCACGAGAGCGCCCGCCACGACCACCAGCACGACGCGACCTCCGCCACCACCACCACGTCGCCCGCCACGACCACGACGACCACCCAGCCCACGACCACGCAACCGACGACCGCGCCGAACGGATTCAGCGTGCCATGCGCCCTTACCGCCTCCGCCAGCAGCTGCTGGGCCGCCCACACCGGTGTGACCAACGGAACAGGCTTCACCGAGGCGCAGATCTTGGCCGGAACCTCTACCCTGCGCCACGTCGTCGGTGATCAGACCATCACCCAGGCCGGAACAGTCATCTCGAACGAGTGGATCGACGGTTGCATCGCCGTGAAGGCGAGCAACGTCACCATCCAGAACTCGCTCATCCGCACGCAGGACGGTTGCTCGGGCGGCAACGGCCAGGCGGCCCCCAGCGCCATCAACGACGGCGGCGTCGGCTCGTCGGTGACGGGTCTGCGCATCGTCGACACCGAGGTCGACAGCATGAACGCCAACTTCGACTCCGGCGGTGTGAGCGACGTGAACTACACCTGCCTGCGGTGCGACGTCCACGGCTTCGTCCACAACTTCTGGGCCGGTTCGAACGTGGTCATCCAGGACAGCTACTCGGCTGCCCTCTCGACCAACAACGGGTCGCTGCACACTGAGTCGGTGGACGCCGACAGCGGCACCAACATCACCATCGAGCACGACTTCCTCTACGCTGGCGCCACGAGCAACAGCGTCACCGGAGCCTTCATGAACGGCGCCTCGTGGGGGCCAGCCACCCACATCACGGTGGACAGTTCCTTCCTTGCCGGCGGAGCGGGCGCCGACATGGCCGAGGGTTGCACCGGCTCCTATATCACGGTCACCAACACGGGGTTCTCGTCCAACAACGGCTGGGGTGGCACCGACTACATGTACGGGTTCAACCCTGCCCGGCCCGGCATGGTCTGGTCAGGCAACTACGTCCCAGAGACGAACGCGGCCTCCCCCTACCGCCGACCACCTGCTGAGGCTCGTCGCTCAGGCTCCCCGTGGCATCGGTCAGGCCAGCACGAGCGGTTCCGCGAACCGTGCGGACACGACCGTGCGACCCGCGGACTCCCACAGGTCATCGGGCGTGAGGTCCTCACCCGCCGCGAGACGGCCAGGCCCAGTCCTGAGAGGTAGTTGGCGGTCTGGATCTGATGGTTGTCGATGTGCTCGCCAAAGTCGGGGTCGCGGGACACCAGCACCGGGCATCGACCCGCCTCGTGCGGCGGTCAGGGCGCTACCCGGTGCCGGCGTGGGCGATGACCAGGTCGGGTCCGCGATGGCAGCCGCCAGCTCGTCGGCCGGTACCGTACGTCGGGCCTCGATGCCCAGGCCGCTCACATCGGATGCGCCCACCTGCCACAACACCTGAGCGTCACGAGGGATGATCGCCGCAGCTCGGCGCAGCATGCGATCGAAAGGGAAGTTGAGCGAGCCGACCGTCACCACCACCTTGCGGATGCGCTCCGGCACAGGTGAGCGGGGCACCGCCTCGAAGCCGTCGAAGACCGAGCCGGTGTAGGTCCAGCGCCTGTTCGCCCAGCGTGCGTGCTGGGTGTACACGTGGACAGGCGGGATGCGGCCCAGGATCCGCCGCTCAGCGACGGGCCATCCACCCGGGTGGCGCTCTCCACGTAGTGGGCCGGCACGCCGGCGGCGGCCAACAGGGGAAGGAACCCAAGGGCGATCCCCGAGCCGGTGCTCACCACCATCGCCGGCGCGTGGCGGACCATCTTGCGAGCCAAGCCCAGGCAGTGGACCACGTTGACGACGTCACGGGGGCGACGGCTGGCGCCCACATCACCATCTCCCCGGCCAGCAGGGTGCGCGACTGCGCGGCGTCTCGCTGGTCACCCACACCGGGGGCCGGCCCATGTCGGGGAGCCGCGGGTACAGGTGCCACAGCTGGCTCAGGTGACCTCCGCCGTTCGCCACCAGCAGCATCCGACCCTCGAGAGCGAGAGGTCGGCGCAGGGTCGAGGCATGACGGTCGGGGACAGGTCTCTGGCCAGGCGAGGCCGACATCGGGGCACGAGGGGCGCGGTATCGGTGATGGTGGTCACTCACCCATTCGTTGCACCCGCCGTGACTGACGCACATTCATACTGGTTCATCCACCCTCGACGTGGAACCCATGAGTGTCAGCGGCGGCACTGAATTCGCACTGAAGCAACCCTGATTTCTCACTGAAGGAAGGGAATGAGGGCCAGCTCATTCAGCTTCAGGAAGCGCAAGGCTGGCCCTTCAGGACGACTTCAGGACGACGATCACACTGGGGAGCAGAAGCCAGCCGGTACCGTGAGCCGGCCTCCGGGGCACGTAGTACGAGGACCTCACGGGCAAGAGAGATGACCTCACCGGATGAGACACGACCTTCGACACCCCGGCACCGTGGTCGAAGCCCGACTCTGATGACGTCGCCGCGACCCGCCCGCGTCCACTGGTGCGTCCGCCGACGGTGTCGGTGGTCATCCCCTGCTACAACTACGGCCACTACCTGGGCCGGAGCTGTCGCGCAGCGCCCTGGACCAGGACCGAGGTCGAGCTCGAGGTCATCATCGTCGATGACGCCTCGCCCGACGGCAGGGCGCCGAGGCCGCCGACCTGGCCCGGGCCGACCCCGGATCCGCCTGCTCGGCACACGAGCAGAACAAGGGTCACATCGCCACCTACAACGACGGGCTGGCGATAGTCGAATCCGGACTACGTCGTCCTGCTGTCGGGCGGACGACCTGCTCGTCCGGGCTCGCTCGCTCGAGCCACCGCCCTGATGGAAGCCAACCCGTCGGTCGGATTCGTCTACGGACATCCGCGTCGAATTCTCCGATGTGCCGCCCCACGATGACCGACGTGCGGGGCTGGACCGTCTGGTCCGGCCACGAGTGGATCCGGCAGCGCTGCCAACGGGAACAACTGCATCTACCGCCCCGAGGTGGTGATGCGGAGCGGTGCAACAGGTGATCGGCGGTTACAACCCCGGGCTCCCCCACTCCGGGAGATTTCGAAGATGTGGCTGCGAGCCGCCGCGGTGGCCGACGTCGGTCGGATCAACGGCGCCAACCAGGCCTTCTACCGGATCCACCCGGGCAGCATGCAGCGCACGACCTATGCCGGCCACCTGATCGACCTCGAGGGACGGCGGGCGGCATTCGACTCGGTTCTGCGCTCGACTGACCACCCGCTCCCCGATGGCGACGCCTGTACGTCAAGGCCGTGCGCGCCCTGGCCATCGACGCCCTCGACCGAGCTTGCACCGATCATGACGAGGGTGCACGGACCCCGAGTCGGTCCAGGATCTCATGGACTTCGCCTCCCGGTCTGGCCCGAGGCCCCCTCGTCGCGCGAGTGGAAGGCGCTGCAGCGCCGACTGCGCCGACCTCGGGCCCGACGGCCACCGTGTCGGTCGCCTGTGCGCCGCATCGCCCGCGACCTCAACGGGCGCGTCCGTTGGCGCCGTTGGCGTCGGAGTGGCGTGTGAGCGACGACACCCCCCCGGCGGCGCTACCCGCCTTGATACGCCGGGGAGCGGCCTGGACCACCCTCGACGTCGCCTTCGGCCGACTGGGCCAGTTCGCCCAGGGTGTGGTGATCGCCCGAATCCTGGCCCCGAACGACTTCGGCGTGTTCGCCGTGGCGCTGGTAGTGCACACCATCGTCATCAACATGAGCGACCTCGGGGTGGCCGCGGCTCTGATCCGCGATGACGACGAGCAATCCCAGCGGGCGGCGCCAACCGTGGTCACCATCGCGGTGGTCACCGGATGTCTGCTGGGCCTGCTCATGGCCGCCAGCGCACCGCTGACCGCCCGACTGCTGGGATCTCCCAAGGCGGCGAGCGCCATCGCCGTCATGGCCCTGACCCTGCCATTGGCTGGATTCAGCGCTGTGCCCACGGCCTTCCTTCGGCGTCACTTCCGGATGGACCGGATCTTCGTGGCCGACATGGCCAACACGATCAGCAGTGGTGTCCTGGTGATCACCTTGGCGCTGTCGGGATGGGGACCCATGGCGCTGGCCTGGTCCTGGGTGGCCGGCCAGATGCTCACGACAGTCCTGCTCCTGACCTATCGACCGGGCCGCTTCCGTCCGGGATGGGCGCACGCCGAGGTCCGGCGGCTGCTCGCCTTCGGTCTGCCCCTGGCCGGCGCCAACATCATCGCCTTCTCCGTGCTCAACGTGGACTACGTCGTGGTGGGGCGACTGCTGGGGGCCACCGCCCTCGGCCTCTACGTCCTGGCCTTCAACATCTCGGGTTGGCCGATGAACGTGTTGGGCACGGTGGTGCGCAGCGTCTCGCTCCCGGGCTTCGCCCACGTCCAGCGCGACGGTGCCGACATGCCCGATCGCTACCTCCAGGCGCTGAAGCTGGTGGCCACCATCACGCTGCCCATCTGCTTCATCCTCGGAGCGGTCGGACGACCCCTCGTGGTCACCGTCTACGGCCAACGTTGGGGCCTGGCCGCCACCGCCCTGGTCGGCCTGTGCGTCCTGGGCGCCGGGCGCATCCTGCTCGAGCTCAGCGGCGACTTCCTGGTGACCCTGGGACGGACCCGGGTCGGTCTTCATCGCCCAGATCCCATGGCTGATCGGCCTGGTCATCGCCCTGCTGATCGGGGTGCACGGTTACGGCATCGCCGGGGCGGGAGCCGCGCAGGCCGTGGTGGCCGTCGGGCTGATGCTACCCCTCTACATGTACTTCCTGAGCCGAGCCGGGGTGCGACCCCAAGGCGTGCTGCGGGTCCTCGCCCCGCCCACGGTGTGGGCGGCCACCACGGCCGGGGTGGCCTGGTTGGTCAGCCAGCAGTTCTCCAGCCCACCGGTGGCCTGCGTGTTGGGTGGGGCCGCCGGGGTCCTGCTCTACGCGATCCCCTACGCCGGCCAGCTGCGCACCATGGCCCGAGACCGAGACGTCCGCGCCCGGCGGGCCGAGCGTGAGCATCTCCCGGACAGCATCGTCGCGGCCGACCCGATCGACGACACCATCGACCTCACGCCAAGCGGCATCGGCCTCCCCAACGTCGAGCTCGCGACCCAGAGGGAGCTGACGTGACCCTGCACGGCGGACGGCGAAGCCACCCGAGCACCGCCCAGCCCCGCAAGCGCCTGCCCGTCGGCATGCCCGCCGGCCGCCGGCCCCGCGTCACCGTGGTGGTGCCCTGCTACAACTACGAGCGATATCTGGGCGCCTGCGTGGCCTCGGCCCTGGAACAGCCCGGCGTCGAGGTGGATGTGATCATCGTCGACGACCGATCGACCGACGACAGCCTGACCCTGGCCCGCGCACTGGGGGCCTCCGATCCTCGGGTCCAGGTGATCGCCCATCAGTCCAACCAGGGCCCGGTGGGCACCTTCAACGACGGCTTGGTCCACGCCCGAGGCCAGTACCTGGTCCGCCTGGACGCCGACGACCTGCTGACCGCCGGCGCGCTGGCCCGAGCCGTGGCCGTGATGGAGGCCGAGCCGCAGCGTCGGGCTGGTCTATGGCCACCCGTTGCACTTCACCGAGCCCCAGGTGCCGACCAGTGCCAGCGCCGAACGGCCAGCTGGACCATCTGGCCCGGGAGGGCCTGGCTCGAGGGCGGTGCCGGCTCGGCTGGAACCCCATCACTTCGCCGGAGGTGGTGATGCGACGCTCGGTCGTCGATGTGGTGGGCGGCCAGCGCCGAGGAACTGGCCTTCGCCCATGACATGGAGATGTGGCTGCGGATCGCCACGGCATCCGACATCGCCCACCTCGAAGGGCCGGACCAGGCGTTGCATCGCGACCACCCCCACAGCCTCACCGGTTCCACCACCAAGCTGATGGATCTGGGACACCGACGGTTGGTGTTCGACACCCTGTTCGACGGGGTGGGACACGAGATCCCCGACGCCGAACGCCTCCACCGCAGGGCCCAGCGCTCGCTGGCCGCCGAGGCGCTCGACGAGGCCTGCCGCACCTACGACCGGGCCAGCGTCCACGACTCCCCGGAGGGCTACGTGGCCTTTGCTCTCGACGTCTATCCCGGCGCGGCATCGCTCCACCAGTGGCGTCGCCTGGAGGCTCGACGGCGGGTGGGACCTCGCCTGGCCCCGTTCGTGCCCCACTTCTTCGCGGTGGCCGCCAGCCGCCGCGTCCGATCAGCCATCGTCTATCGACGATGGCTACGTGACGGGGTCTGATGCCAGCCACCTCACTGAAGCGACTGGGTCAACGCTCGACCGAGGCCTGGCGGGTAGTCCAGACCGAAGGTGGGCGTGGGCTGATCCAGCGCCTGGCCCGAGCTGGGTCCCGACGGTTCGGCGCGGACCAGGCGGACTTCCCGCTGCTGCCGGGCGACGTGGCGGATTCCCGCCACCTCTCCCTGCCCACGCCCAGGATGCGGCCCCCCCGTGACCAGCCCCTGGACGTCGGATGGGTGATGACGCCGCCCGGAGCGGGCTCGGGAGGCCACACCACCACCTTCCGCCTGGTCGAGGGCTTGGAGCAGGCCGGCCACACCTGTGTCATCTACCTCTACGACCGCTATCACGGCGACACCAGCCGGCACCTGGAGGTGATCCGCCAGCACTGGCCGGGCGTACGGGCCGAGGTCCGCTCGGCGCGCGACGGCATCCGGGGAACCGACGCGTTGGTGGCCACCTCCTGGCCGACTGCCCATGCCGTCGCCGTGCACGGCACGGCCCCGACTCGGCGCCTGTATCTGATCCAGGACTTCGAACCCTTCTTCTACCCCCGGGGCTCCGACTACACGCTGGCCGAGGACACGTACCGGTTCGGGTTCCGGTCCATCGCCATCGGGCACATGGTGGCCCAGGTGCTGCGCGCCGAGGTCGGCGTCGATGCAGTGGTGGCCGAGTTCGGCTGCGACACCGACGTCTACCGTCTGGTCAACCAGGGGGAACGCAACGGGGTGGTCTTCTACGCCAAGCCCGACGTGGCCCGCCGCGGCTTCCGGGTCGGTGCCCTGGCCCTGGAGGAGTTCCACCGCCGGCACCCCGAGGTGGAGATCCACCTGTTCGGGGACTCGTCGGCCAGCGTCAACTTCCCCGCCACCCGCCACGGCGTCCTCACCCCCACCGATCTGAGCGCGCTGTTCAACCGCTGCACCGCCGGGCTGGCCCTCTCGTTCACCAACATCTCGCTCATCGCCACCGAGATGCTGGCCTGCGGCACCATCGCGGTGGTCAACGACTCGCCGTATGCCCGGGCCGACCTGGATCACCCCGCCGTGGCCTGGGCCTTCCCCACCCCGGTGGGTCTGGCCGATGCCCTGAGCCAGGCCGTGGAAGCACCCGACGGCGGCCAGCGCGCGGTGAAGACCGCAGGGGCCATCCGGGCCGACAAGTGGAAGCCGGCCCAGGACACCGCGGTGGCCACCATCGAGGCCGAGGTCTACGGCCCAGACCCGTCGGTCGACCTGGAGCTTCGGCGCGATGGCTGATCCGATTCGCGTCCTCTACAGCTTCCCCCAGAAGCTGGGAGCCGACCGGGTCTGTTACACGGCCTGGCAGCAAGTCCGGGGGCTGGCAGGCGCCGGCGCGGGGGTCACGGCCTTTCCCGGCGTGCTCCACCGACCGGTCCCCGACGAGGTCTCCGTCACCCAGACCCTGGCATGGAGGCGGGCGCGCATCTCCTACCGTGTCGTGGGCGACCGACGCGCGTTGTCCTGGCACGACAAGATCGTTGCTTCGCGACTTCGACATATGGACGACGAGATCGACCTGGTGCATGCCTGGCCTCGCGCCGCTCGTCGCACGCTGCTGGCCGCCGCCCAGCTCGGCATCCCCACCTTCGTGGAACGACCGAACGCCCACACCCGATACCTCTTCAGCGCGGTGCAGGCGGAGTGCGATCGACTGGGGATCGTCCTGGCCCCAGGCTCGGAGGGGTGGTGGGACGCCGACCTCCTCCGGCTCGAGGAGGAGGAGTACGAGCTGGCCGACTACCTGCTGTGCCCGTCCGATTTCGTCGTGCGTACCTTCATCGATCAGGGCGTGGACCCGAGCAAGCTCGTGCGCCACCACTACGGCTACGACCATCATCGCTGGCGGCCGGACCCCGACCCCAATCCCGCGAACCGCCCGTTCACGCTGCTGTTCGCCGGGTATGGGACGGTTCGCAAAGGACTGCACCTCGCCCTCGAGGCGTGGCGGGACACCCCGGCCAGCCGGACGGGGCGCTTCCTCATCGCCGGGAACCTACGACCCAGCTATCGGGAGGTCGTGGAGCCGCTGCTGTCGCTGCCCGGCGTCGAGGTGCTGGGCCATCGCCACGACCTGCCGGAGCTCATGCGACACAGCGATGTCTTCGTGCTCCCCAGCCTCGAGGAGGGTTCGCCCCTCGTCTGTCTCGAGGCCATGGCCAGCGGGGCGGTGCCTGCGGTCTCCGAGGCGGCCGCCGGTGAATGTCGACATCTCGAGCATGGCCTCGTCCACCCGATCGGCGACGTGGCCACGTTGACCGATCACCTCACGCGCCTCTTCTCGGATCCGGATCTTCGCATGTCGCTCCGGGCCGCTTCGATCGACCGCGCCCGGGGTCTGACCTGGGAGCACGCGGGCGAAACCCTGCTGGCGGCCTACCGCCTCCAAGGTGTGGCCACGGCCGTCCCGCCTTCCGCCGCAGACCGGTAGGTCGGGCCGGGTAGGCCCTCGGTCGGGACGCGCCTCGTGTTGCCCTTGCGGGAAGGCACGACCCGCCGAGTCCGGGGCTGGGCCCCGGGCAGGCCACCGCGCTGACCGCCGGTCAGTCGCCAGAGCGCGCCGGCGGCGCCGAACAGCATGAAGAAGATGCCCATCTCCATGGCGAAGCTGAACATGTCGGCGGTCATGAAGATCACCAGCATGGCGGCACCGGCACCCGCCAGCGCCTGCGCCAGCGCTCGGGTCTCGGGGTCCACCGCCCGCAGCCGCGCGCCACGGGCGGTGAACACCATGATCAAGAACAACAGGACCAGAGCGAACAGGCCGACAGCGCCCATCTCGGTCGCAACCCCGAGGTACTGGTTGTCGAAGAACCGGTTGGTGACCGGATAGAAGGTGTTCACCCCCAGGCCGAACCACGGGTGCAGTTGGAAGTAGTGGCCGGCCATCTCCCATCGACCCGCCCGGTCGGTGGTGCTCGAGTCCTTGCTGATGTTGGTGAACATGGCGACCACCGTCCCCATCAGGCCGGGGATGGCCAGGCGCATGGCGACCGCGAAGGCCGCGGCGGCCGCCGCCACCCGGGCCCGACGGGCCCAGCCCCAGTCCATCGCGATGGCCAACATGCCGATGAAGGCCGCGATGACCCCGGTGCGGGACAGCGCCATGGGGATGACCGCGGTGATCACCGCGACCTGGGCCCAACGGATCAGCTTCGTCCGGCGGTCCTTGGCCAGGAAGGCGTAGCTCACCGCGATGGGCAGGGTGATGCCCAGCAACGAGCCGAGCTCGATCGGGTGGACGGTCGTCGACTGCACCCGCACGAAGGACGAACGCGCCCTGGTCGGTGAGGTCGAAGTTGCGAGAGAGACCGGGTATCGAGATCCTTGCCGCCGCGTCATAGCCGGTGAGCCACTGGAAGAGGCCCAGCGCGGCCACCAGCGACACGCCGGTCACGAGGCGATGCATCAAGGTGTGGATCCGCTCCAGGCTGGAAATGCCGTCAGCGGCCAGCAGACCCACCCCAGCGAGGGCACCGAACATGACGATGCCGCGATAGGCCCCGTTGGACATCTCTGCCGTATAGGGACGCAGGAACATGCCGGCCGCGCTGGCCAGCACGGCCACGATCAGCAGCAGCAGCGCCACCCGGACCGGCTGCGCGCCGCGATCGACCCCTTGGGCCGAACCCATCTTGGCCAGGGCCCACCACAGCAGGAAGCCGAGGCCGATGAGGTCGGCGGGAGTGCCACTCGCACCCAGGGGCTTGAAGACCAGTGGCGACGGGATCACGAAGGCCACCACCAGGAAGACGCGTGAGCAGCGACACGACATCCCAGGTGCGATGGCCGTGGGTGCCCCGTCGCAGCCGCCGGCCACCGGAGGTGACCGGCTGCTCGCCGACTGAGATGGTCGCGCTCATCGTCCCGGGCAGGCTCAGCCACCCGCGGCTCGAGGCTGCTCCTCCTGGGGTGACCACACCGGGAGGCTGGCGCGAGACGTGACACCGTCGACGACCCCGGCGTGCGAGGGGCTCCGCTCGGAGGTCGGGGGCAGAGCGAACTCGTACCTCGACACCCGCCGGGTCCGTGGTGCCGGCTCGACCTCGTCCTCGTTGATGGGCAGGCACTCGGCGTCGTCCACGTCGAGTGCGGGAACCGGCCGGATCGCGTGGTCCGCCGGCGTCGTCATCGCCCTCGCCCTCCTCGTCCTCGTCACGGCGACCGAGCTGGACCAGGGAACGCGGTTGGTGAGCATGGCGCCGACCAGGAAGGCTCAGGCCGAGGGTGAGCGACAGCCCGACGCCGCCACCAGGATCAACGCCTTGACCTTGGCCGCGTTGCGGCAGCGCCGTGGTCGGGATGGTCCAGTCTGGACCCCGACCAGCGTGTTCGCCGGTGCCCCTACGGCCAGCTGCCGGCGGTCGAGCTCGGCGTTCAAAAGGGTGACCAACGTTCGGTAGGAGCGCAGCGCCAGCGCCGGCGTCTCGGCCATCGTCGATAGCGTCATCGCCGGCTCGTTGGGCATCGCCACCACCGAAAACGTTCCCGAGGCACCCGCGGCTGCCATCTGTTCGCTGATGGTCGAACTGCTGGCCGCCTGGCCGACCGGTAGGCGAGCTGGCTCTGATCCATGTTGGCGTAGGGGTTGACCCCGGCCACCGTTGACGGCGAGGTGGCCGGATGCGCGGCCCGACCGCTGCCGCTCAGCAGCACGGACCCGGTGGCCTTGTAGGCCGGTACGCGACGTGCACCAAGTAGCCGCCGACCACCAACGTGAGCACGAGGCAGGGAACCACCAGGTACCACCGGCGGAGGAGGACCTTGATCGATGTCCAGAACTCCATCGATCCCTGACGACCGATCGCGGTGCCAGCCGGCTCCAGTTGGTTCATGCCAGCTCCTCCTTGATGGTCTGGGCGATGTGCTGCTGGTCGCCGCGGAGAGGTGCGGGTGCAGGGCAGCGACAGGAGACGGGCTGCGGCCTCCTCGGCATAGGGGAAGTCCCCTGGGAGATGGCCGAGGTGGCGAAGGCCGGCTGCAGATGGATCGGAACCGGGTAGTGGATCCCCGCATGCACACCACGTCTGGCCAGGTCGCCAAGAACGGTCCCGTTCCTCGAGGCGCACCACGTACAGGTGCCAGACGTGCGCGTTCCCCGGCATGGTCTCCGGCAGGCGGATCCCCGGCAGGTCGCCGAGCAGCTCCTGGTAGCGGCCGCGGCTTCCCGGCGGCGTGGTTCCAACTTTCGAGGCGCGGCCAGCTTCGCCCGCAGGACCACCGCCTGCAGGGCGTCCAGCCGGGAGTTGAAGCCCAGGACGTCGTGCTGGTACTTCGACGTCGCCCGTGGTTGCGCGATGGCCCGCACCCGATCGGGCCAGCTCGTCGTCGTCGGTCAGCACGGCGCCGCCGTCGCCGTAGGCGCCGAGGTTCTTGCCCGGGTAGAAGCTGGTGGCCGCGAGCCAAGCCAGCGAGCCCGGGCCCGCCGGCCGTGACGGCGTGGCGCCCTGGGCCTGCGCGGCGTCCTCGAACAGGACGATGTCGTGCCGCGCGGCGTCGAGGTCGGCGACGACCTGCGCCAGGCGCTCCATCGGCGCGATCTGTCCGTAGAGGTGGACCGCCATCACGGCCCGGGTCCGCGCGGTGACGCTCCCGTGCGACCTGTCGGGGTCGATCAGGAGGTAGCGGTCGGTCGCAGTCCACGAAGACGGGGCGGGCGCCGGCGCGGGCCACGGCCTCGGCGGTGGCGATGAAGGTGTTCGCCGGCAGGATGACCTCGTCGCCCCGCCGATGCCGGCGGCCCGCAGCATCAGCTCGATGGCGTCGGTGCCGTTGGCGACGCCGACGCAGTGGCGACGACCCGGACCAGGCGGCGAACTCCTCCTCGAAGGCCTCGACCGTCGGGCCGCCGATGAAGCCGGTGCGCATCATCACGGCGCGGAAGCCCTCGTTCCACCTCGTCGGCGATCTCGGCGTGCTGGCTGGCCAGGTCGACGAACGGGATGTCGCGGGGACGTCGATGCCGGCCACCGTCATCGTCTGCCTCCAGAGTCATGTGATGTGCTCACCACGGAGACCTCCGCAGCCGGGGCCGACGTGCAGTGGACGGACCGCAGGCCCACACCTCACCGGGGGGCACGTCCGCCAGCACCACGGCGCCCATCCCGACGAGGCCGAGGCGCCGACGGTCACGCCCTCGCGGACCAGCGCGCCGGCGCCCAGGTAGGCCTCGGTCGCCGCCCGCACCCCGCCACCCAGGCGGACGCCCGAGGCCAGGGTCGCGATAGTCGTCCACCACGTCGTCGTGGGTGAGCACGACCTGCGGCATGACGACGACATGTGCCCCGATCCGCACCTGGGCCGTGGCCACCACTCCGGCCAGCACCAGGCTGCCGGGCCCGACCACCGTCGAATTGGACAGTGACGCAGCCGGGTGGATCGACGCGCGGGGAGCTGACCGCGCGGGCAGACCGAGCCGCTCGACCAGCCCCGGCGTGAACAGCCGACGGCGGGTCGGGCCGTGCAGATCGCCACGCCGGCGTCCATGGTGGCGGCCAGGCCGATCGGCCCGAGCACAGGCAAGCCGGCCACCACGGTGCCCTCGAGCCGGGGTCGTCGTCCAGAAGCCCAGCAGATCCCAGCGTCGGCGTGGCCGCGTTGATGGCTCGAACCAGCTCGGCCGTCTCGCGGCCGAGGCCGCCGGCGCCGATCAACACCAGCTGCTGGCGGGGCCGGGCTCATGCCGTCCGACCGCCTGGCACGTCGGCCAGCACCGCGACCACCCGGTCCTGGTCGGCCTCGGTCATGCCGTGGAACAGCGGCAGGATCAGCGATTCGCGGTCAGCCGCTCGGTGACCGGCAGCGCGGCGTGCCGGGTGCCCGGCGTAGGCCGGCTCGAGGTGGGCGGCCATGATGCCGCGCCGGGCGGAGATGCCGTCGGCCGCCAGCCAGGCGAGCAGCTCGTCCCGGTCGACGGGGAAGTCGTCGGGCAGCATCGACCCAGAACGACTGGTAGTTGGTGGTCCCGTACGGCGGGTCGGCCACCAGCTGCAGGCCCGGGAGACTGGCCAGCACGCGTCGCGGTAGCCTCGGCGCGCCGAGCGCCGACGCTCGGCCACCATCTCGTCGAGGCGGCCCAGCTGCACCAGCCCGACGGCGGCCTGCAGGTCGGTCATCCGGTAGTTGAAGCCCGACCTCGAGGTAGGACTCCTGGACCGGGCCGCGCCGCTGGCGTGCCGCTCGGCCGCCGAGATGTTCATGCCGTGCTCGCGCAGCCGGCGCAGGCCCGGCCGCCCAGTCGGCGTCGGCGGTGGTGAGCATGCCCGCCCTCGCCGGTGGTGAGCATCTTGCGGGGGTGGAAGGAGCAGCGGCCACGTCGGCGCCCGCGCCCGACCGGGCGTGCCGCGGTAGGTCGACCCGGCGCCGCAGGCGCGTCCTCGACCACGGCGATGCCCCGCGGGTCGCACAGCTCCCGGATCGGCTCGCAGGTCCGCCGGCACGCCGCCCTGGTCGACGACGATGACCGCGCGGGTGCGCCGGGGTGAGCACGCGCCTCGACGGTGTCGGCGGTGAGGTTGCCGGTGGTCGGCGTCGACGTCGGCGAAGACCGGGCGGGCGCCGACGTAGCGCACGGCGTTGGCCGTGGCGATGAACGAGAGGGACGGGACGACGACGTCGTCGCCCGGGCCGACGCCGGCCACGACCAGCGCCAGGTGCAGGCCGGTGGTGCACGACGACACCGCGACGCCGTGCGGCGCGCCTTGCGCCGTGGCCGAAAGCGCCGCCTCGAACTCGCGCGACCCGCGGACCCTGGGCGACCCAGCCGGAGGCGATGCACCTCGGCGACGGCCTCGATCTCCTCGGCTCCCCAGCCAGGGCCGCATCACGCTGATCGGTCCATCGCCGTCCGCCGCCGATGCCTCGGGCGCCCGATCGCGGTCGCGAGGTCCTGCCGGCGCGACCGCGCCCGCGCGGCCGCCACCAGTCGACGAGCCGCGCAGGCCCTCGTCCAGATCGACCTCGGCCGCGAAGCCGAGGTCGCGTCGCGGGCCGCCGGCGATGTCGGCCAGACGGCGCGGACCGCCGTTGACGGCCCGCTCCGGTCCGTGCACCGGCGCGAGGTCGGAGCCCATGACCCGCAGCAGCGTCTGCGGCCAGCTCGGCAGGCTGGTCTCCTGCGCCGCGGGCGACGTTGTAACACCTCGCGGTCGACAGGGCCGGCGGCCGGCCAGGAGGTTGGCCCGGGCGATGTCGGTCGGAGTAGACGAAGTCCATCGTCTGGCTGCCGTCGCCGAGGATCAGCGGCGGCTGGCCGGCCGTCGATCCGCTCCATCCAGCGGACCAGCACCTCGGTGTAGACGCCGTGGATGTCCATCCGGGGCCCGTACACGTTGAAGTAGCGCAGCGCGACGTAGTCGAGCCCGTACATCGCGCGGAAGCTGCGCGAGCATGCCCTCGTTGAAGGTCTTGGCCGCCCCGTAGAAGGTGTCGTTGTTGTACGGGTGGTGGCGCTCGGTGGTGGGGAACACCTCGGCCATGGCCGTAGACCGACGCCGACGAGGCGGCGACCACCTTGCGGACCCCGGCGTCGGCCGCGGCCTCGACGCACGTTGAACGTGCCGTCGACCAGCACCTCGAGGGCCAGCCGGGGCTCCTCGGCGCACTGGGTGATGCGGATGGCGGCCTGGTGGAACACGACGTCCTGGCCCCGGACCACGGCTCGCCGACCACGGCTCGCGGTCGCGGATGTCGCCCTCGACCACGGTCACCCGACCCGTCGCCAGGGCACCGGCCAGGTTGTCCCTCCGGCCGCGGACGAAGTTGTCGAGCACGCACGATCTCGCGCGGCGCCGGCGTCGAGCAGCTGGTCGACGATCGTCGAGCCGATCGGTGCCGGCGCCCCCGGTGACCAGGACCGCGTCGCCCCGTTGCGAGCTTCGCCGGTCATCGGACACGCTCCGCCTCGAGCGGCACCGGTCCGGCCTCGACGAAGCCGCCCGCTGGTCGCAGGCTGCCGGCTGGCGGCCTCGAGACAGAGCCAGCACCCGCAGCGCCGGACCGGCCGTCGGTCAGCGGGGCCCGGTCCGGTCGCGGATGGCAGTCGGCGAACTCGGTGACCACCGCCCTGCAGGGCCTCGCCCTCGGGCAGGCCGGTGCACCATGTCGCCCGAGCCGGTAGGAGACCTGGTGACGCCGTTGCGCGGCTCGCCTCCCGGACGCTCCGCTGCAGGTCGACGCCGCGGTCGTAGACGCTGAGCCGCTGCTGGCGGGTTCAGGTCGTCCCAGACCAGCATCTGCTTGGAGCCGCCGATCGACATTGTGCGGATCTTGGTCGGGCTCAGCCAGTTGACGTGCACGTGGGCGATCGCGCCGCTGCGCCAGCGGCAGGGTCAGGTAGCCGACGCAGGCCTGGCCGGCGCCCAGCGGGTCGGCGCCCGTGCGCGGCGACGCTCGTCGGGCCGGAGCTCCGCCGGGCAGGACGAAGTCGAGGATCGACAGGTCGTGGGGCGCCAGGTCCCAGAAGCACGTCGACGTCGGGCTGGACCAGGCCCAGGTTGATGCGGACCGAGTCGACGTACTGGATCTCGCCCAGCTCCCCGGCGACGACGAGCTCGCGGATCTTGAGCACGGCCGGCGTGTAGCAGTAGGTGTGGTCGCACATCAGGACCAGGTCCCGGCTCCTCGGCCGCGGTCGACCAGCTTCTGTCCCGTCGGCCAGCGATGGCGGCCAGCGGCTTCTCCACCAGCACGTGCTTGCCGGCCTCGAAGGCCGGCCAGCGACGACCTCGGTGTGGGTGGCCGGCCGGGGTGGCGATCGCCACCGCGTCGACGTCGTGGTCGGCGAGCACGTCGTCGAGTCGGACGGTGACCTGGACCGTGCTGCGGCGCCGGCGACGCGCTGCGGCCCGCTCGGCGTCGAGGTCGCACACCCAGCGCAGGTCCCATCCGGGCGAGGCCTGGAAGTTGCGGACCAGGTTCGGACCCCAGTAGCCGGCGCCGACGACCGCAACCCCGAGCCGGCTCATGAGCCCGAGGGGACGAACACCGGCTCGACCCAGTAGTTGCCCGACGTGGCGGAGGTTGGGAAGCCGCCCGACCCGTACAGGTACAGCCCGTTGGTGCCGTCCACCCCGGACTGCAGGGCGTGCAGCGGGCCGTTGTCGACCCCGGCCGCCACGAAGGCGTCCGGCGTCACTGCGTAGTCCCCCGAGCCGGTGTGGTACGAGGCGACGTAGGTGGTGCCGGCCTCCACCGACGCCGGGGTGGTCAGGGTGAGCGTCTGCCAGCCCGCGGCCGACTCACCGGAGAAGGTGCCGGTGGCCAGCAACGAACCGGTCGAGGTCCACAGCGATCCCGTGTGCGGCCCGGTGTTGGCCGCGCCCTTGTAGAACTTGATGGCCGTGATGGTGCCGGGCACGTCGACCCGGAACTTCACGCCCAGCTCGACCGGGTTGGGATCGTCGACCGAATCCGGTGAGGGACCCACCCCGTCGGGCCAGAGCGTGTAGGGCGGCGATCCCGCCACCGGGTTCGGGAGCGCGGTGGTGATGCCCCAGGAGTACGGGGCGGTCAGCGAGTTGCCGGCCGCGTCCTTGGCCCCGGTCACCGTCACCGTGTACGCCGTCGAGTTGGCCAGGGCCGACGTGGGCGTGAAGGTGGCCGTGAAGGTCGACGGGTCGTAGCTCACGGTGCCCGCCACCGGTCCCCCCGCGCTGGTCATCGCCATGGTGATGGAGCCGGCGGTCATGGGCTCGTCGAAGCTCACGCTCGGCGTCGCCGTCGTGGGCACGCTGGTGGCGCCGTCGACCGGGGAGACCGAGCTCACCACCGGCGGGACCACGTCGGGCGGCTGGGTCACGCTGAAGACCACGTCCACCCAGTAGTTGGTGGCCTTGTAGCTGTTGGTCGGGAAACCCGCCGGCGCCGTAGAGGAAGACCCCGTTGGTGGTGGCCGGGGCCGACAGCGGGCCGTTGGTGAGGGTCGAGGTGAAGAAGTTGGGGTCAGCGGCGTAGTGCCCGTTGGGGGCGTGGTACGAGGCCACGTAGGTCGTGCCCAGCGGTGATGGCGATCGGGGTCGGAGAACAAGAGCTGCTGCCAGCCCGAGGCCGTCTCGTTGGTGAAGGTCCCCGTGCTCATCAGGGTCCCCGACGAGGTCCACAGGCTGCCGGTGTGGGTGCCGGCGTTGCCGGCCGCCCTTGTAGAACCGCACCCCGGTCACGAACCAGCCGTGGTGCGGGCGTGAACTGCACGCCCAGCTCCACCGGACGTCGACTCGTGAGTCGAGCTCCGCCGGGACGGCGGAGCCGAAGAGCGTGCACGGACACGACGGCCGCCGCGGCGGTGGTGAAGTCCAGGTGAACGGGGCGACATCGTGGTTGCCGGCAAGTCACGTCCTTGGCCCCGCTGACGGTGGCGGTGTGGAGCGTGCCGGCGGCCAACGCCGCGCCGGGGTGAAGCGTGACCTGCTGGTCGAGGGGCCGTAGCCCACGGCGCCGGCCACGCGATCCCCCGGAGCTGGTCAGGCTCACGGTCGCGGTGCCCGTCTGCAGCTGCTCGTTCATGTCGGCGAGACGGTGGTCGAGACTGGGACGTCGGTGGCGCCGTTGGCGGGCGAGGTCGACAGCACCGTCGGCGGGGTGGTGTCGGTGCCGGGCGAGAAGACCATGTCGACCCAGTAGTTGTTGCCTGTTCCAGGTCTCGTTCGGGAAGGCCGCGTCGACCCGTAGGCGTACACGCCGTTGCCCGCCGTGGGGGCCGCGGCCAGCGCGTGCAGGGGCGCGTTGTCCACCGAGGCGCCGTTGAACTGCCCGATGGTGTCGGAGTAGTTGCCGCTGTTGGTGCTGGTAGGACGCGATGTAGGTCGTGCCCGCGGTGACGGCGACCGGCGTCGAGAAGTCACCTGCTGCCACCCGAGGCGGACTCGACGTGAAGGTGGCGCTGGCCAGCAGCGTCCCGGAGGCCGACCACAGCTCCCGGTGTGGCGTGCCCGTGTTCTGCGCGCCCTTGTAGAACCGGACCCCCGTCACGGTCCCGTTCGATGTCGGAGGTGAACTGCACGCCCAGCTCGAGCGCGCTCGGTGTCCCCGGAGTTGGGCATGCTGGGCACGACCGTGTCGTTCCACAGGCTGCAGGGGCACACGCCCGGGGGGTTCGGCGCGTACGCCGTCCGGAAGGTCCAGGTGGTGGGCGAGGTCATGGTGTTGCCGGCCAGGTCCTTGGCGCCGCTCACCGTGGCCGTGTAGGTCGTGCCGGGTGCCAGCCCACCCGTGGGGGTGAACCCGAAGATCACGCCCCAGAGGCTGCTGGTCGAACCGGCCACGGGTCCGTTGGGACCCGACACCGTGAACGAGACGGTGGAGGGCTGGATGACCTCGGAGAACGCCGCGCCCACGACCACCGAGGTCGACACGCTCGAGGTGCCGGCCGTCGGCTGCAGGGCGATGACCGTGGGCGGAGTCGTGTCGCCGGACGGGCTGGTGGTGAACACGGCGTCGACGTAGTAGTTGGTGGCATCGAAGGAGGTCGACGGGAAGGCGTCTCCGCCGTAGCTGTAGACCCCGTTGGGCCCGTCCACCCCGTCAGCCAGGGCGCGGATGGGCCCCTGGGTGCTGCCGGAGGTCTTCCAGTACGCCTCGCTGGAGGCGTAGTGCCCGTTGGGTGCGTAGTAGGACACCAGATAGGTGGTGTTGGCGCTCACCGCCACCGGCGTGGCGAAGTCGGCTTCCTGCCAGCCCGTGGCCGACTCGCCGGTGAAGGTCACCTTGCCCAGCAGCTGGCCGGTCGAGCGTCCACAGCGCTTCCGGTGTGGGTGCCGGTGTTGCCGGCGCCCTTGTAGAAGCGCACCCCGGTGATCGTAACCGCTGGCGTCGGTGCGGAACTTGATGCCCAACTCGCTCGGCGTCGGGTCGGGGGTCGACGCCGTGTCCGGCGTGCCCGGCCGGACGGGATCGGTGGTCAGGCCGAAGATCGAGCACGGGCACGACGACGGTCACGTTGACGCGTGGTCGGGGTGGTCTGCAGGTTGCCGCTGTCGTCGACGGCCCGGGCCTCGATCGGCTGGGCGCCGGTGCCGTGCATCGAGCCGGTGTAGGTCCACGAGGTGCGTGCCGGTGGCCGGGTGCCAGGTGGTGCCGCCGTCGAGTGGACACCTCGACCCCGCGCCACCTGCCGCCGCCGGCGTCGGTGGCGGTGCCCGTGCACGGTGATCGGTGCCCGCCGTTGCCGATCGACGCCCCGGCTGCGGGCGAGCGTGATCGTGACGTGGGCGGCGGTGGTGTCGGTGGACTGCGGTGGCGGCCACCAGGCCGGCTGCCAGCGTGGTCGGCTGGGCGCCCATGTCGGCGAGGAGGTTGACCGTGGCCTGCTGCATGCGCGGGTCGGCCGGGTTGCGCGCCGCCGTCGTGCATGGTCGTCGAGGCCCCAGCGACCACTGGACGGTGCCGGCGCCGAACACCAGCGCGCCGCTCGGCGCCCGGTAGAGCGTGAGGTGGTGGGTGGCGGTGCCCGGGCCGTACGTGGTGCCGTAGTCGAGCAGCTTCTCGGTCCTCGGTGTGAGCGTGGTGCTGGACAGGTCGATCAGGCCGGCCGGCCGGGAGCCGTTGTCGAGTCCTCGTCCCACTCGTAGCCGAGCGTGCCGGTCGGCAGCGTCGCCGCCGGCCCCGGCGGCCAGGGTGGCGACGCTGGTGTTGCGCCAGAAGCGGATCCTTGCCGTCGGCGGCCGGGCACGGTGATGGCGTCGGTGGCGGACGTTGACCGTGAAGATGGTGCCGGTCAGCGCGTTCTCGGGCTGGCCGCCGTCGGCCGGCGGGCTGAACCGCGGGTCACGCCAGGTGCCGGTCCAGGTCCGAGGTGGGGTCGATCTTGGCGTTGGCGTGGGTCTCCTTGTAGGTGACCAGCGTGCGGTAGCGTGGTGCTCGAGCCGTCGATGCTGGTCTCCCAGCGGGTCTTCCAGAAGACCTCGTTGCCGGAGAAGAACGCCAGGTTCACGCCGGCGTCGCGGGCCGCGTCGACGTTGGCCCGCTGCGGCCCGACCAGTACTCGTCGTGCCCGACCGACAGGAACACCTTGTGGTTCGTGAGCAGCGCGCCGCGGCGGTCGGTGTCGACGCCCGTGATGTAGCTGACGTCGTAGCCGTTGCGACTCGAGCCAGCGGATCATCGGGTACTCGTCGGCGATGAAGAAGTCCTGCCCGCCCGGCGTGTCGCCCCGGGTCGGCGAACGGCCGGTTGTAGCTGACCTTGTAGGCGCGGCCCGACCGGCTGCGCCCACGTAGAGGCTGTTGCCGCCGTAGTCGTTGTAGGCCTGCCAGGTGGTGTCCGAGGTCTGGAAGAGACGGTCGGAGTGGCTGGCGTCGTTGCGCACGACGAACAGGATCTGGTTGTCGTCGCCGGTGTCGTCGTCGCGGACCAGGTGGGCGAAGTAGATGCCCGGAGACGGCGGTGGTCGGGACGGTCCAGACGCCGACACGGCCCAGTTGCCGCAGTCGACAGGCCGGTGGCGGGGTCGTTGAGGCAGGCCGGCTGGGTCTGGGGAAGCCTGGCCGACGGCGTGACGGTGGCGATCTAGCCGCGGCCCCGTTGCCCTCGTAGTAGCCCGATGCGGTAGATGTCGAGGTGGTAGGTTGAGGCCGGCGTCTTGACCTTGAAGCGAGATGGTGCGCCCAGGTTCACGCTCGTGTCGGTGGCGAAACCTTCGATCGATGCGTCGCCGGTCCCGGAGTCCCAGACCGACTGCGGGGTGCCCGGCTTCGAGTTCTCGCACGCGACCGGGTTCCCTCCGGCCCCGCACGGGTCGGCCTGGGCCGGCGCCGCCAAAGGGACGATCACGGTGGCCGCTGCGAACAGGACCATGACCCAGGCGACGCTGAGGCGCTTCCAAACTGGTTGCACGGCTGGCAATGTCCTTGCTCGGGGACGCGCACAGAGGGCTGATCCAGACAGCCCAGTGCCTGCTACTGAGCGTGGTATGGCGGCCTGAAGCCCACCTGAAGCCGGACTGAGGTCTTGCTGAATCCACTCGCCGACGGGCCACGATGCCAACGGACTGCGCCGCTGACGCCCGTGCAGGCTGCTCAGTGCCCTTCGAGCCTCACTACGAAGCGCGCGCCCCGCTCGTCGGTGGGCTCGTAGGTCGCATCGCCGCCGAGCGACCGGGCCATCTGGCGAACGAGAGCCAGCCCCAAACCGGAGTGGTCAGAGGAGGCGAGCTTCTTCCCGCATGGGCTCGAACAGATGCTCGGCCACCGCAGGCGGGACCCCGGGCCCGTCGTCGCACACCGCGAACTCGACCTTTCCGTCCCGGCCGTGGACCTGGATGGCGATGTTCGGGCCGCCATAGCGGCGGGCGTTGGCCAGCAGGTTGGCCAGGATCTCGTCGAGCAGCAGCGGGTCGGCCAGCACGCGCAGCTCCGGGTCTTCGACCTCCACGCTCACGGGAGGTCCAAGCTCGGGCAGCATGGCCTGAACGGCAGCGGCGACGGCCTCGGCGGCCGGGACGGACTCGAGCTTGACCTCGAGTCCGTCGGTTTCGAGTTGGGAGAGGGCCAACAACCTGGTGGCCATCGACTGGATGCGCTCCGCCTGTTCGGAGAGGCGTTCGAGTGAGGCGGCCAGGTCCTTCGCCGACGATTGTCTGGCCTGGCGGGCCAGAGCGGAGGCCATCAGTGCCACCGACCCGACCGGGCCGCGGCAGCTCATGGGTGGCACGGGCGACGAACTCGCTGCGAGCTTCGTCCAGACGTCGGAGGTTCAAGACGGTGCTGGTGCGCATCATGGCCCGACCCACCTCAGCGGCGGCGTCCTCGAGCGCTCGGATCAGACCCGGACTGGGCGGGGTCGGTTTCTCGGTCAGGAACTCCAGCACCGCGCCCACACCCTCGTCCACCGGCACCGGAACCGCGACCGCCATCCGCAGACCACACTCCATGGCCTGGCGAGATCGCTCGTTCGTCTGAGCTCCGCCCACCTGGCTCACCGTCGGGATGGCCAGCATGAAGGCATCACCGGCCAGATCGGTGTCGGTCGGCCACTGCCGGGAACTGGTCACGGCGCGCAAGGACTCATATCGGTCGACAGAGCGAGGTGCCAGACCTCCGCCGAAGCCAGCGAACCAGGCTCTGCGCCAGCCACGAAGGCATGTCCGACCTCCCAGCCCGTGTGGTCGCAGACGGCCGCCAGCGCGGCGCGGAGCACCTCCAACGGGTCTGCCTGGTCGAGATCTTGTCCAGCCACCTCATGCATGTTGCGACGGAAGGCCACGATCGCCCGCAACTCCTGCTCCGCATCGTCGCGCTTGGTCACCTCACGACCCACGGCCTCCACTGCCAGCAATCGGCGCTCGGGATTGCGAATGCTCGCGGTCCGCAGTTCGAAGGCCCGGATCCGGCCATCACGGTGGCGCAGGTGGATCACCGGGTCGGGGGACGACACGGCGTTGCCCTCCCACCGCTGGAACAGCGATGAGATCTCGGAACGATCGACGGCCAGGTCCATGAACAGATCCGGGCGGGCGTAGAACGCCGTCGCCGGGTAGCCGAGCAACTCATGGCAGGACGGGCTGACGTAGTCGAACCCCCGTTCGGGCCACAGTCGGTAGCGCAGGAGCAGGTCGGGCACCCGCTCCACGATCTGCCCGCTCGTGGTCTCGTCCACCGGGCGCCGCGGGATCGCGCTCCACCGGCGAGATGACGATCACGAACAAGCCGGCCCCTGGCGCTCCGGGCCGATCGCCCGCCGCTCCGGGTAGCCAGCTCACCGTCAACAACGATCTCGGAAGAGCTGCCAGCCGGGCCAGGGGGCGCACCTCGAGCACCCCCACCGCGATGTCCCCGGCTACCAGCTGGCCGGCACAGCGCCGCCAGGTTGGCCGCTCCGTCCTCCACGAGATCGACCAAGCACGAGCCCACCAGTTCGTCGAGTCGACGACCCATGATCCGTCGGGCGGTGACACAGGCGTCGAGCACACGGAGTCGGGGGTCGAGTCGGATCACTCCTCGCTCGGCGGCAGCGGAGCATCGGTCGACCCATTCGTCGGCGCGCGGCAGGAGCGGCTGAAGCCTGGCGCCAGTTCGCCGGCACCAACTCGACGCTCATCGTCCTCTTCGACAAGTTGAGACGGCCAGGAACAACCGGCCGGATCGATTTCCGCTGTCCTGCTTCGCCCTCATCCCACCATCGGTGGTGGATGCTCCCAATTCCGAACACAGAGTGTGGCCGGAAATTCGAGATCACCATCGCGGAGGGCAGATTTTCTTCGAAACTTGTCTGAGCTGAACTGGCGATCCACTGCGGAGACGGTGAGGCGGGGCGAGTTACGCCGTCTGGCATCAGAAGCCGCCCCTCGGTTACGGTCCATCTCACGGATCAGCCCGGAGACGTGGATAGGCCGTGAGACCAGTAGATCTCGGCGATGCCCCTGGATCCCTCCGTTCAGGTCCACCCCTCGGCGATCTGCGAGACCGAGGACGTCGGCCCCGGACGCGGATCTGGGCCTTCGCCCACGTGCTGGCGGGGGCCAGGGTCGGCGAGGATTGCAACATCTGCGACCACGTGTTCATGGAGGGCCGGGCCCGCTGGGCGACCGGGTCACGGTGAAGAACGCCAGCCTGATCTGGGACGCGGTCGAGATCGGCGACGACGTGTTCATCGGTCCCCGGGTGACGTTCACCAACGATCTGCGCCCCCGCATCGGCCACCCCCTGCGCCCTGCGAGTTCGTACCCACGGTGGTGCGGCGGGGGCCAGCCTGGGGCAAACGTGACCGTGGTGTGCGGGATCACCATCGGCGAGTACGCCGCTGATCGGGGCCGGCGCAGTGGTCACCACCGACGTCGCCGCCCACGCCCTCATGCTGGGGGTCCCGGCCCGGCGGCGGGATGGGTCTGCGCTGCGGCGCCGATGTCACCCCCGGACGCCTGCGCATGCGGCCGCACCTACCGGGAGACTCCCGACGGCGGCCTGGAGCTGACCGAACTCGGTGGAGGCGGCCCGGCGAGCTGAGCCACTACCGGAAGAGCGTCTTGGCCGATCCAGCCGCCTGGTGGCGCACCGGGCGGGCAGGCGAACACGGCGCTGGCGGTGTGGCGGATGTACTCGTTGAGCGGCGTCCTGGTCGGCCAGCGTCTGCTGGATGGCCGTGAACTGGCCACGGGGTCACGCTGGTAGCAGATGAAGAACAGCCCGGCGTCGTGCTCGCCGGACCTGTCCACGCCGTCGTCGAAGGAGTACCCCGGCGCAGCATGCGGGCGCCTCCGTTCGAACGGCGGCGGCCTGAGTCGGATGTGGGCGTGTCCGGCCGATGAGCGGCTGACCGGCCAGGTCCGGCGCGGCCAGGTCCACCGGGTCGGTCTCGTGGATCCGGCCCAGCGGGGCGCCGCTGATCTTGTGCCGCCCGATGGTGGCCTCCTGGTCCTCCAGAGAGGACCGGTCCCACAACTCCAGCAGGATTCGGATCCGACGGGCCACCAGGTAGCTCCCGCCCACCATCCAGCCGCCCCCGGCTCCGACCCAGACCTGCTCGTCCATACGGCCGTGTCGTCGGCCCGGATGTTGTTGGTGCCGTCCTTCATGCCCAGGAGGTTCCGCGGGCGTGCTGCTGGGTGGTGGTGGTGGATGACGTCCGGCCGAATCCGGACTGCGACCAGCCGGCGCCACCACGCCCCGCCCGATGCGGGCCAGGTTGTGTACAGCGTGGAAGGCGACCACGGGTCGTCGCGCAGGCCTGGATGGCCAGGTCGCCCCCGATCGGGCCGGGTCGAGCCGGTCGCCGGCGAACGCGGGAAGGTCGGCCAGCCGGGCGGCCGGCGGGAGGCCAGCCCGAAGCGGTCGACGCCGCCCGACTCGAACAGACCCGGACCCACACCGAAGGTGATGGTCAGGTGGCTCGGGCCGAGCCCCACCGCCTCCCCCGTGTCGCCGGGAGGGGCCACCAGGTTGTCATCGAGGGGGTCACCGGGTGACCCTGGGTGACGGGCGGCGGCGGCCGGTCCAGGCTCGGAGGAGCTCGACCACGTCCTGGCGCCGCGGCGCCACCATCGAAGGCCACGAAGCGCAGATGGTCCTGCGCCGGCGTGGCGATGCCGGCCTGGTGCGCTCCCCAGAACGGGTAGGCGCCTCCCCGGCCGGCGGCGACTGGGGCGGCCGAGGCCGGGTCCGGTCCGGTCCCATGCGGCGCGGCCCCCACGCCAGGGCCAGTCCCCCCAGGCCGCCGGCCCCGGCCAGGAATGCGCGCCGGCGACCCGGCGACGGGGGGCTCGCCGGTCAACGACTGGGCCGGTCGAGCACAGGGGCCATCTGGGCCAGGGCGTCGGCCAGGGCGTCGCCGGCGACCACCACGGCCGAGCTCGAGGTCGGGGAGCCAGGGTGGGGGGCCGGCGCGGACCCGGCCGCAGTGATGGCGGCGTCGAGCCTGGCCAGTCGCTGGGCCAGGGCGAATCCAGCCCGGGTCACGGCGTGACCAGGGCGGGATGAAGGGCCCCGAGCAGGCCCGCAGCCCCGTCCGCGGCCGCTTGCAGGTCGGTGACGGCCAGGACCCGAGCGGCCGGCGCGGCGCCGGACGCCCGAGCGATGGCCTGGCCAACTCATCGCCCGATCCGCCCGCCACCTCGACGGCGTCGAGGTGCATGGCCCCGATGCGCACCTGCAGCTCCGGGCGGTGGCCAGGGCGCGGGCCCCGGCCTGCGCCGCGCCAGTAGCACCGGGCCTGTTCCCCAGAGACCCTGTTCGACCACGCGCAGCCCACCAGGCGCGGTCGCCGGGGCCGGCGTCGGACGGTCCGTCCAACGCCTCGGCCAGGTTTGCCTGCCCGCCGGTTCTGCGTCGCCGAAATTGTCGGCCGCCGGTTCAACCTCGCCGAGGTCGGCCCGGCTGTGCAGGTAGGCGGCCCGGGCCCCGGTCAGGTACCCCGGCGACCCACGGCCGCGGCCAGGCTGGTCAGATCGGTCACCAGGGCATCGACCCGAGCGGCCAGGAAGGTGCGGTACTGGTCGGCGGCGTGTTGCAGGTCGGTAGCTTGGCTCGAGCGCGACCCCCCGGTTCCACCGCCGACCGCCAGCTCGCCGGGGTGGGCGGCAGGGCCGATCTGACAGGTGGTCCGGTACACGCCCGGGCCGAGGTCGAGCGAGAGGCCGAGGATCCCCGCGCCGGAAGCGACTCGACCTGGCCGACCACGTGGTCGCCGCTCAAGACCTGGAAGCTGGCCGGGGATCGGGTCTGGTTGGTCAGGCCACACTGGTCAGCCCGACCTGGTGGCGCCCGGCGCGGCGCTGCACCCGCTCCGGGCCATGCGCACCTCCACTCGAGAACCAGTGCCCGGCCGGGCGGTCGAGGAGCCCGCTGAACGCGAACTGCTGCACGCTGCCCAGCAGCAACGCGGCAGTGACGACGACGACGACATCGGACCGGCTCGCCATGGAGGTGACGGATACTACCGAAGGGATCCGTCCGAGCATCCGTGGCACCGCGTTCCCCAGGGACCGTCCGGGCCGGGTTCAGCGAAGGACCAGGCCACCTTCAGGCTGGCATCAGGAACGGGGCCGACATCGAGACGTGTACCTCGGCACGAGGCCGCCCCTGGCGGAGCGACCCCCGCGGCCACCAAGCCGTGCGCGAGGCGTGTCACGCAACGTGGTCATGCTCGGCTTCACCAGCATGTTCACCGACGTGTCGACCGAGATGGTCGCGGCGGTCCTCCCCCTGCTGTTCGTGGCCCGGTTCGGGTTCTCGCCCTTGCAGTTCGGGGCGGTCGACGGGCTGTACCAGGGCCTGGCCGCGGTGTTCTGCGTCGTGGCCGCGGTGGCGGCCGACCGCCACCAGCGGCACAAGCGGGTGGCCGGGACCGGCTACAGCCTCTCCGCCGGAGCGGGCCTGATCCTGGTGCTGGCCAGCGGTAGCTGGGTCCCGGTGCTGGGCGCGATCTACCTCGATCGGCTGGGCAAGGGCATCCGCACCGCCCCCCGGGACGCCCTCATCTCGCTAGCAGCGCCCGCGACAAGCTCGGGGCCTCCTTCGGGGTGCACCGGGCCTTCGACACCCTGGGAGCCGTGGCGGGACCGCTGCTGGCCGCGCTCCTGTTGGCCCGGAACCCCGCCGGGTTCGAGGCCGTGTTCGTGGTCAGCCTTCTTCATCTCTGTGATCGGCCTGGGCGTGCTGTACTTCTTCGTCGAGGACCACCGTGCGCCGACCAGCCCGAGCAGCTGTCAGCACCCGACGCTCGATCGTGGCCGCGGCCGCGGTGCTCCTGAAAGAGCCGCGTTTCGACGGGTGTGGCTGCTGGCGGTCGGGTTCGCCCTGCTCACCCCGGGCGACGCGCCTGCTGTACCTGGCCCTCGAACGGCGGGTGAACCTGAGCGCCGCGATACTTCCCCCTCCTCTTCTTCGGCACGTCCGTGGTGTTCCTGCTCGCCGCCGTTCCCTGCGGGCGGCTGGCCGACCGCATCGGACCGCTGCGCTGTTCGAGGGAGGCGAGATCCTCCTGGTCGGCGCGTTTCTGGCCGTCGGGTCGTGGGGTACGGGCCTGGCTACGATCCTGGGCATGCTTGCTCTTCTGGGCGGCTACTACGCGGCCACCGACGGAGTGCTCATGGCCTTGATCAGCCCGCTGATCCCCGACTCACTGCGTACCAGCGGCATGGGTGTGGTCATCGGCGCGGTGGCGATCGCCCACCTGGTGGCGTCTGTGGCCTTCGGTGCGGCCTGGACGGCCTTCGGGCCCGCCACGGCTCTGCACCTGTTCACCGTCGGTCTGGTCGGCATGGTCGTGATCGGCGTGGCCACGCTGCGTCGCCCGGCTCCCGTCCCGGCCGAGTGAGGCGCCGACCCCTCCTGGGCTTCGCCCTCCTGTGCCTCGTGTGCGTGGTGGGAGCCGTCGGCTACGTGGTGTTCTCCGAACATCAGAACGCCGTGGTCCAGACCCGTGGCGGGAGCGCTGGTACCACGGCGGGCCAGGCGGAGCTGGCCCAGGTGGAGCACGCACCGTGGCTGCTCTATCGCTCGACCAACGTCAATGCCGACTTCGGCCGGCTGACCATCGCCCCCCTCGACGATGTGGCGCACCCGCGATTCACCTCGCTCAGCTGTGATCGCGTCGCCTACGGCGGCGACCGCGGTCTGTGCCTGATCACCAACCAGGGCGCCATCACCACCTATGAGGCCGTGATCTTCGACCCGCGCTTCGATCGGCTGTTCATGATCGGGCTGGTTGGCCTCCCCAGCCGAGCACGGGTCTCCCACGACGGCCGGTACGGCGCCACCACGACCTTCGTGTACGGCGATTCCTATGCCGGGACGAGCTACTCCACCCGGACCCAGCTCTACGACCTGCAAGCCGGGAAGGTGCTCGGCGACCTCGAGCAGTTCACGACGCTGCGAAACGGCAAGGCGATCGACAGCGTGGATCGCAACCTGTGGGGGGTCACCTTCGACCCCTCCGACAGCAACCGCTTCTACGCCACCGAGAGCACCGGCGGCAACTACTACCTGGTGCGCGGCGACATCGCCCACCGGCAGATGCTGGTGCTCCGTTCGGGTGTCGAGTGCCCGTCGATCTCGCCTGACGGGAGCCGGATCGCCTTCAAGAAGCGCCACATCGGTCCGCTCGGCCGGGTCGAGTGGCAGCTGTCGGTGCTCGACCTGTCGACCCTCGTCGACCATCCCCTGGCCGAGACCCGCAGCGTCGACGACCAGGTCGAGTGGCTCGACAACAGCACCGTCCTCTACGCGTCTCCCACGTTCGACGTCGGGCACGCCGGCGGACGACACGTGGGCCGTCGCCGCCGACGGCTCCGGAGCTCCCCGACTGTTCGTGTCCGGCGCCTACTCGACGATCGTGGTGCGACCGGCCAACACCTGAGCGCTCACCGGCCGGTCGGCCGCCGGTCCCCCGGCCCGACGCCTGCCGATCATCGGCGTCAGGGTGTGTAGCTCGATGTGTTTGCGGCCAGGACCTCAACGGCCGCGAAGTTCCAACGGTCGGTGGTGGGTGCCGTGTCGTCGAGGGCGACGGCGGATCCAGCTGCTCCTGTCTGGGCCGTGAACTCCTGGGTCCAGTAGGTGTCGCCGGTGCTGGAGTCGAGCCATTGGTTCAGCAGGAGCTGGTTGGCGCCCGGCGCCCGGGCGGTGGACGAGTCCCAGTCGTTGCCGATCCCGAAGATCAGCGACTGGGGCTGGGTGGTGGTCACCGCTACGTGGGGGGCGCCGGTCGCCGCGCTGGCCTTGGCCGAGGCCCCGATGCCACCGGTTCCCTGCATGGCCACGACGTTGAGGTACATGTGGTAGCCCTTCACCGACGGGGTGGCGGTCACCTTGGCGCCAGCCAGGGTGGTGGCCGCCGTGGCCTGCCAGATCTCGGCGTCCCCCGCGGAGGTGTTGGCTCGCGACACGAGCGACCAGGTCAGCCCGGCACCAGTCACCGTGGCCGTCTGCCCACCTCTGGCCGGACCGTCCGAGCCGACGAACGCCAAGAGGAGCTCCGAACCCATGCCGGTGTTGAAGGCTGCGGTGGTCCGCGGACCGGTTCCCTTGGCCACCACATCGACGTCCATGTTGAAGCACACGGCGATGTTGCTGACGGCCACGGTGACCGGATCCGAGGTGGCTTCGGCGTTGGTGCTGTCGGTCGCCACCGTGGTCAACGTGTTCAGCCCGTTGTTGGCCGTCTTGGAGTCCCACGAGAGCGAGTAGGGCGAGGTGGTCTGGACGGCTCCCAGCGGGAGACCGTTGAGGAAGTACTGCACGCTGGTCACCGGATGGCTCGAAGTGACCGACGAGCTGAGCGAGACGGTGCCGGCCACCGTGTCACCGGTCGCGGGCGCCGTGATCTGAACGGTGAAGGTGGGGACCGTGTTGGCCACGGTGAAGCCGACTGGCGTGGCCGTGGCCACGGCGTTGTTGCTGTCAGTCACCACCGCGTGCGACGCTGCGAGGCCCATCGGCCAACGTCGTGGTGTCGAGTGAGCGCGTATAGGGAGCCGCCGTCAGCGCCGGACCGAACGGCTGGTCGTCGACCAGCAGCTGCACGGATTCCACGGTCGCCCCACCTTGGGTGGAGGTGGTGGCCGTCAGCGGGATGGTCCCCGACACGCTCTGGCCCGAGGTGGGCGTGGCGATCATGGCCGCCGGCGGGCCGGTGATGGCCGATGCCGCCTGCACCTCCACCGCGGCCAGGTTCCACCGGTCCCCAGTCGGGGCTGTGTCGTTGATGGTGATCTGCTGGCCCGCGGCCGGACCGGGTGTGGACGTGTACTGCGACCAGTAGGTGTCGCCGCTGGCGTCCAGCCACTGCGACAACAACGTCTGGTTGGAGCCCAGCGTCCTGGCCTTGGCCCGGTCGTAGTCCTCGCCCACCCCGAACGCCACCGACCCGGTGCCCAGTGCCGTCAGAGAGACGGTGGGCGTCCCGGTCTTGGCACCGGCGCTGGCGGACGTGCCGAGGCCCGCAGTGTTCGCCAGGGACACGACGTCGAACGACAGATCCTTGTTCTTCTGGGTTCCGGTGGCTGTAACGGTGACATTGGTCAGCTTGGAGGAGGCGAACGCCTGCCAGATCTCGGCGTCGCCCATCTGCCTGTTGGCCCGGCTGACCAACGACCAGGTGAGGCCAGCCCCCGAGACGGTGGCGGTCTGGCCCGAGGCCGACGAGTCGGCTCCCACCAGGGCCAGCAGCTGCTCGTTGCCCGCGGCCGTGGAGAACGTCCTGGTGGTCACGCTGTTGTTGCCGTCGACGTGGATCTGCTGGTCGAGCTGGATGGCGCCCACCGATACCGGCGTGGTCACCGTCACCCCCACCGCGGTCCCGATCAGGTGGTTCGAGTCGATGGCCTGTGCACTGATCACGTGCTGGCCAGGGGAGAGACCGGCGACAGGCACGGAGAAGGCGGTACCGCCGGTGGTGATCGCCGAGCCGAACGGTGCGCCGTCCACCAGGAACTGCACGCTGGTCACGGTCGCCGCATCGGTGACGGTCGCTCGGATGGTGGTGGCCCCGGTGATCGACGCACCGTCGACCGGGCTGGTGATGGTGACCACCGGCCGGTTCACCGTCGGCCTGACCTGCTGCACGACCTTCACCGTCGTGCCGGTGATCTGCAGCTCGGTGTCGGTGATGCTCTGGTCGGCGCCCCCGACCGCGAAATAGCCATCGGGGTCGGCCTGGGCCCGGAGCCAGTAGGTCCCATCCGCCAGGTTCGAGATGTCGATGTTGTTGCCGGAGTCGGTGAAGTCGTACTCGTCGCCCCACCCGACCGACAGGCCCAGCACGCCGTTGGGGTTCGAGCAGTTGGAGGCGGCGGGCACGCTGGTCGTGGTGGTGTTGGGCACGCCGCCCACCAGGGTGTCACCCGTCATGCAGAAGTTGACCTTGGGGCTGCTGGCCACCGGCGTGCCCACGCCTCCGTCGGAGCCGACCGTGGAGAAGCGCGAACCCGGATAAGGGGAAGGCGTAGTCGGTCGGAGGATGCCAGAGCATCGGCTTCACGACCGGAACCGACTTCACGAAGCTCCACGTGGCATTTCCGGTGAGGGTGTAGAGGTTCTGCACGGCGGTCGAGGTGCCGGTGGCGGAGTTGTACGACGGCTGGAACTCGAGGGGGCCGGCCCCGGCGTTCCATGTGATGTGGGTGAAGTCGAGCACGCGGTCTACGGCGCCGGCTTCGAGATGGAGATCTGGTTGGTGGGGACCTCGACCTGCAGGTTCGGGTACGCGATCAGCGGATCGGCATCGGCGTGGGACGGCGCCAGCCCAGCGCCGACCGCCATCACACCGGCCAGGAGGGCCACGACCAGCAGGCCCCGGCGCATGCGGACGGCGGACGAAACGATCGACATCCTGGGGGCCCCTCCGGATTGGGACGCGAGCAGACGCATGGACCTCGCCTGCGGACGGAGCCACGTCGCGCGGCGCCGCCAGTCCAGTGTCGCGAGTCGTCAGCGCGTGGTCGACACCTGATTGCTGAAGAAGAGTTCAGGCGCGAGCCACAACTTCAGGCGATGGCCAGTTGCCCTTCAGGCCCGGGCCAGACACGGCGTGGAAGATACCCCCCGACGACCGATGAGATGGAGGGCTTCCATGAACACGAGCACCGGCTCGAGGACATCGCTGCGAACAGCTCGCAGCCGGGGCGTGCGGTCGATCTGTCTGGCCACGGTCCTCAGCGTGCTGGTTGGAGTGGCGCTGTCGGTCGGGGCCGCCGGTGGGGTGCCGGCCGGCGCCGACACGCCCTGCGTGTGTTCGTTGTGGTCCGACAGCACCACGCCGGCGATCGTCGACTCGGGTGACTCGAACGTGGTGGAGCTCGGCGTCCAGTTCAGCTCGGCCACCTCGGGCTACATCAGCGGAGTGCGCTTCTACAAGGCCTCCGCCAACACCGGCATCCACATCGGCAGCCTCTGGACCGCCGATGGCACCTTGCTCGCCCAAGCCACCTTCTCCAACGAGACCGCCGACGGATGGCAACAGGTCACCTTCTCCCAGCCGGTCGCCATCACGGCCAACACCACCTACGTCGCCGGCTACCACACCGACACCGGGCACTACGCCTACGACCCCGACTACTTCACCGGCGGTTCGTACACCAACGGACCGCTGACGGCCCTCGGCAACGCCACCAATCCGAACGGGCTGTACGCCTACAGCCCCATCCCGACCTTCCCCACCGGCACCTTCAACGGCGACAACTACTGGGTGGACGTCGTATACAGCCCGAGTTCCCCTCCACCACCAGCAGCCGCGAACATCGCTGTGGGGCCCGAACGTGACGCCCACCAACGTCGACTCGGGTGACTCGAACGCGGTGGAGCTCGGCGTCCAGTTCAGCTCGGCCACCTCGGGCTACATCAGCGGCGTGCGCTTCTACAAGGCCTCCGCCAACACCGGCATCCACATCGGCAGCCTCTGGACCGCCGATGGCACCTTGCTCGCCCAAGCCACCTTCTCCAACGAGACCGCCGACGGATGGCAACAGGTCACCTTCTCCCAGCCGGTCGCCATCACGGCCAACACCACCTACGTCGCCGGCTACCACACCGACACCGGGCACTACGCCTACGACCCCGGCTACTTCGTGAACAGCGTGTACCTCGCCCCGCCGCTGAGCGTGCCGGGAGGCGACCCCACCGCGCCGAACGGGGTCTTCGCATACAGTCCGACACCCGCCTTCCCCGCCGGCACCTTCAACGGCACCAACTACTGGGTGGACGTCGTCTACTCCCCCGCCGCGGCACCGGTGAGCCTGAGCGTGGCCGCGCCCAGGCGCAGGTGCCCAAAGGTCTCACCGAGCAGCTGAGCGCCACGGAGGGCTTCAGCGACGGCACCTCGAAGGACGTGACCTCCCAGGTGACGTGGACCAGCTCCAACCCGGGCATGGCGACCGTCTCGTCCGGCGGACTGCTCAGCGCCGTCGGGCAGGGACCGGTCTCGGTCACTGCCAGCCTGGCCGGGCTGACCGGTACGACGTCGGTCGACGTGGTCGCACCCGTGGCCTTCGTGATGATCGACCCACCGCTGCTGCTGCTCAGGGCCGGGACGACCCACCAGATGGCCGCCATCGCCTGGTTGACCAACGGTACCCGGCTGCCCGTCACGAACCTGACCACGTGGAGGGTCTCGTTCGCGGCGGAAGGGCCTCGATCGACCCTCAGGGCCTCCTGTCGGTCGCCGCGGCCCGTCGCCGCTCTGGTGAGCGCCTCGGTGGGCCGCTGGACCGCCTATGGCCTGGTGCTGGCCCTTCGCTGATGCCCCACCGGTCATCGCAGTCATCAGGCCGGTGGTCGACTTCGGCTGCGAGTCCTGCGCGGCAACGATCACACCCGCTGGTTCGGCCACGTACGCCAGGTCGCGGGGGATCCCGACCGGGGGATGGCGCCGCGCCGCGGCCCGTGCTGCGGCGCGGGTACGAATACGCCTCGGTGGGCTCGGATCAGACCGGGCGTCTCGTCCTGGAACAGGCCACCCAGCTCTACGGCTCACTCCCGGGGTGGAGCAACCAGCCCCGGCTGACCGGCCGATCCCGAGGCGGGCGGTCCAGTCGGGGCTGGTTCAGCGCTTGGGAAGTCCCGCAGCGGCGGCCAGGGCCGACCGGATCGCCGGTTCGGCCGCAGTACGGGGCTCAGAGGCCCGAGCCATCTCCATCCCATAGACCAAGCCGAAGGTGAAGCAGTTCTCGCCCGCCAGGTGGGCCTGGAACACGAGATGGCGGATGAGCAGGCGGGCGGCGGCACTGTCCTGATTCTCCCCGAGCACCTGCTGGACCTTCTGCATCCGCCTGGCCATCCGGGCCGCCGGCTTGCCCAACACCGGTTCGGCCGATTCCGCCGCGAGCGGGCCCGCTTGGCCGCCTTGCGCACCTCGTGGAGGAGGGCCTCTCCGCGTGCCGGGTCCGACGCCCGAACATATGCGACGTGCGCTCGACCCACCCGGCCTCCATCCTCGCCGACGCGGGCCCCACCGAGCACCGCACTGGCCCGACGCTTGGCCTGCGGCCCCGAGCGGCGGGTCCTTCGCCAGCCGAGCCAGTTGCTCCACCAGCCTCTGGTAGCGGTCTTCCTCCAGGTCGGTCCAGATGGCATCGAAGGCCGCCCCCCGCCGGGCGTGCAGCTGCCGAGCGACTCGGGCCACGACCGGGCCGACGACCAGCTCGTCGGGCAGTGCGGCGATCTCCTGGTCGAGGCGGGTGTGAAGGATGTCGGTGTCGCGCTCGTCCGAGGTCCTCGGCGAGGTACCGCAGCTCGGTTCGTGCCCGCTCACCGCGGTTGCCGGTCAACCAGGGACGGTAGGTGGCCAGCAGGCTCCGCAGTCGTCTGGTCGCCACTCGCATGCGGTGGACCGATTCCCCCACACCGGCTCGAACCCCTCCCTCGTTCGCCAGGAGCTCGGCGCACTGGTCCTGCAGGTGGATGCTCAACACCTCGCCGACCGACGCCCTGCGCGGTACCGGGGTCGGCCGGGAGATCTGGACCAAGTCGGCGGCCGGGGCCACGGCCGCCGGCCAGCCCGCTGGCTCCAGGGCGTGAACGGCCAGGTGTTGGACGAGCACGCCGTTCGCCGCCTCGTCCCGCTCGAGCAGACCGACGGGGGCAATCGCAGGGTCGGCCCCGCCCGCGGGGCCGAACGTCGGTGGGAGCTGTACATCGACCTCGTGGCCGGGCGAGGTGGCCAGCCTCAGGCGCCAGCCGGATTCCTCACGACTCCACGCTTCCGACGAGGGCTGACCGGTTTCGTCCCCCAACGGTGTCGGCTCATCGGTGAACATCGATCGGAGGTCGATGACCGCCGGCCCAGTCACAGGCTCGACCGCCGCCACGTCAACGGGTTCTGACGCTCCCGGCTCACCGCCTTCGGGTCGTCGTTGCTCCTCCACCTGCCCACTCTGCTCGCCCATGGTGCTCGTCCCCTCCAGGTGAACGCCAGCGCCACCCTAGCCAGGGCGTCCCTCCCCGGGTTGCACAGACCTCCGGCTGACCGTGCCATCGCTCGCGGGATGGACCTGGTCGGGACGCCGGTGACATCCCGGAACGCGGCGCCGTCTGCGTCACTTGCCCCATGCGTCCCACGGCGAATCAGATAGTGTTGGTCAACCCGCTCAGGGTATTCGCCCTCCCCGACGGGCCATCCGGCCTCCCCACTGCCTCGGCACGTTTCCCCGCGTCGGGTGGGGGGCCGGGGCAGCCACTCGGTCGAGGCGACGGGCCGTCCGCCTCGTCTGGGCTCGGTGGACCACGAGCATCGCGACTGCTCGGATTGCTGGAGGACCTGCACGCGCTCGGCAACGTCACCGACGGTGTCGATCCAGACGTGGTGGAGGTAGCACCACTCGACGATGGCGGCCCAGGGTCACAGAGAGGGTGGTCTCGGCATCGGGGCGGTGGCCGATCTCATGACCGCCGAGAACTGGCCGCGCCGGTGTCGAGGGTCGACTTCAGGACCGGATGCAGCGGCTCGAACCCCACACCGTCGCTGCGCATCGGGCGGAGCTGGGGCCAGGTCGCAGTGAACGGGCGGGTTCAGGGCTACAT
>CAVZAT010000012.1:0-116069 GCA_963773335.1 uncultured Microthrixaceae bacterium
CCACCGAGGCAACATCGGGCGACTCGGCAAGGATCTCGGGGCGGACATAGCGGCGCAACACCACGTCGCGCTGGTGGTCAACTGCATCGACGAGCGTGACCCGGTGCATCGCGGCCGTGGACCCGCCAGCCATCGGGGTGACCCCGACGACGGCGGCCGCGTCGAGCTCCCGAACCAGCCACGCCAACGCCGAGGCCGGCGGCGGCTGGCGGACCAACCACGCGGCGCGCTGCGCTTCATCCATCGGCCGGTCCACACCCACAGTCTCTCCGGTCCCACCCGGCGCATGCACAGCGCCCGCCATGGCAACCCGCTCCAATCAGCCCTTCCGCCGACCTCCCGCCGAGCGCCGGCGTGCCGATTGGGCGTCAGACCCAGAGGTGCGGTTGGTCGGGTGAATCTGGTGGGGATGTTCGTTCTCTCGTGGTGGGGGTGCTGCGAGGGTCACCACACGCCCGGGATGAGATGCTTGGTTCCGATCTGGTAGGTCTTGTACCGGTCGCCGAGGACGCGGGTCAGCTCCGCTTCTTCGACCTTGATGCGCCGCAGCACCGCGATCGTGGGCAGCGCCACGAACACGGCGAGCGACAACCAGTTGGCGAGCGACAGCCCGAACCCAGCGAGGAGGATCAGCAGGCCGGTGTAGGCGGGATGGCGGACCCATCGGTACGGGCCAGTGGTGACGATCATTTGCTCGGCGTCGACCTCCACGGTCGTGCGGAACGCTCGGCCGAGCGAGACGACGGCCCACACGCGAATGATCAGCCCCAGCCACATGAGCGTCACCCCGACGGTGAGGGCCCAGCCGTCCCCGCTCGTCACAGCTAGCGCTGGGACCTTGTAGGCCGCCGCGATCCCGGAGATGAACGTGGCATAGATGACGACGCGGATGATCGCCCGGGTACCGGCGTCGTGGTCGGTGCGGCCCTTGGATCGCACCCGATCCCGGACGAGCAGGTACACCTCGAACAGCGCCCACACCGCGGCCGCTATCCCTGCCCACACGCTCGTCACCGCAGTCAGGCCTCCGAACCAGAAGGGCCAGCGGATGGTAGGCGACCCCGATGTCCGCACAACGCGGGCGGTCCCGGGTCTCAAGCAAGATCAGTCCAATCGGCGCTCGACGATTCAGGTCGAAACGTTTCCGGCTGGCGCTCGTCGAACACGACTACTCGGGCGCTACCCGGACCACATCCGCCAGCCAGGCTTCAGCGGTCGGGGTGCCTTGGCCCGGGTTGATTTCGAAGCGGTCGGGGGCAAGTGACTCGAAGCGCCAGTCACCATCGAACGCGGCGCGCAATTCGCTTTCGGTGACCCGGCGGGGACCCCAGTCTCCGGGCTCGCGGTCGCTGAAACACATGAGGTGAAGGTGGCCACCGGAGCGGAGCGCGGCGCGCAGTGCAGTGACGTAGTGGATGCGAGCGACGTCGTCGAAGACGTGGAACAGCCCGCTGTCGACGATGGTGTCGAAGATCTCGCCTAGCGAGTCGAGTTGGAGCGCGTCATGCACCTGGAAGCTGGTGTCGATGCCGCGCTCTGCCGCCTTGCGGTGGGCGACCTCGATTGCGCGCGGGGAGACGTCAATGCCGAGGGCGCGGGCGCCGTGGAGCGACGCGAGGATCGCGTGTTCGCCGGTGCCACAGCCGGCGTCGAGCAGTGCGCCGGTGAGCTTGCCGGCCTCGGCGAGGCGGACGTAGGCCGACTGCGGCCGGCCAATGTCCCAGGGCGGTGACGCGCCGGCATAGGCGTCGTCCCAGTCGGGGTGGGGAGTGTCAGCTTCGGTCACGTCCTCATTCTCCCCCGCCGGTCGGCCTCGCGACTAGCTCACCGGCGATCGCTTGAGACGGCCCTCGGCCTCGAGAGATGCCCGATGCGCCTGATTCGTTCGGCGCTCAGTCCGCCAGGGGCTCGTAGTCAATGCCGCAGCGATCGCATCGGGCGGTCCTTGCGCGGTCGACGTGGCCGGTGGCGCCGAACTGGAGGAAGCGCCCAAGTCGCGGGTGCTTCGGTGCAGGGCGAGGCGCACAACACAGGACCTCGGTGCCGACGTCCAGGATTCTCGCACCAGCGGCAGACGCCCTGCGTGCCGGAACCCCTGGCAGACCAGGTCGCGCTGGGCTCGCAGACTGCGGGTCAACCCTTCATCGCCCCGTCGTCGGCTGTGCTCCGTCCGGGGTGAGTGCGGCGATGCCCGCCGGGTGGCCCACGTAGGATGAGCCGACGCCGATCACCAGGGCGTCGCCCACCGAGGCCACCCCCGACCAGATGGGCCCCGGGGTGGTGGCGGTCATGACCAGCGCGCCGGTGGCGGCGTCGCGGACCTGTAGCACGTTGCCGTCGAGGGCGGGGCCGCTGAAGGTCATCCCGCCGGCCACGGTGGTGGCGGCGAACGACGGGGCGTGCTCCGCCTGCCAGGCCACGGCGCCAGTGGTGGCATCGAAGGCGTGCATCGAGGGCTCCTGCATGGGTGTGTCGCGCGGGTCGCTCGGATCGCACAGCACCTGGGTGCCGTGCTCGAACTTGCCGTAGTCACCCAGGGCGGTGGCGCCGTAGACACGCCGCCCGTCATAGGCCGTTGTGGCGATGAACCCTCCGGCGAACCCGCCGAACACCACGTTGGTGGACCAGCGGAGATGACCGGTGGCCGGGTCGAGCGAGTAGTAGGTCCCGTTCTTGCCTCCGACGCCCAGGAAGGTGGCGGTCCCCGACCGACTGAGCCCGGCGTTGGGCGTGGCGCCGAAATCCCAGTCGCAGTCGACCGAGGCCAGGGCCGGCCGGTAGGTCCAGGCCAGGTGCCCGTCTCTGATGCGCAGGGCGATGACGGCCTCGGCCAGAGGACCAGCGTCGGCGAAGTTGCAGTCGGAGGTGTCGAACACGACCAGGCCGAGGCGCGGCAGCACGGTGCCCGACGACCACACGCTGCCGCAGCCGTCGTCGAGGACGTGGCCGGCGGCGTCGACGTCGGTCTGGAACTCCCACACGGGTCGGCCCGTGGCCAGGTCGGCGGCGGCCACGTAGCCGTGCTTGTCCTTCTGGCCGTCCACGTCGACGCCGAACAGCACCTTGTCGTCGACCACCACCGGTGAGGAGAAGATGCGGGTGCCGTCGTGGTTCGGATCGGGGGGCTGGCCGAGCCGGCCTGGGTAGTCGTGGCGCCAGTAGAGGGCGCCGGTGGCGGCGTCGAGGGCGTAGAGCGTGTAGCCGCCGCCGAAGATGACCAGGTCGGGCCGGCTGCCGTGCCCAGGCTGGAACCAGGCCGATGAGGTCACCAGGCCTCCGTCGGAGGTGGCGTCGCGGGGCTGCTGGCCGGGATAGGGCGTGATCGCGTCCTGCGCCTGGAGGTGGTACCTCCAGCGCAGGGCACCGGTGGCCAAGTCGAGGGCGTAGAAGGTGTCGTCCCACGAGCCGGCGTAGACGGTTCCGTTCACCACCGTGGGGGTGGCGGTGACCGCGTCGCCGGTGGGGAAGAACCAGGCCACCTTCAGGGTCTTGGCCGACGACTCGGTCAGCGTGGTGCGACCGGCGAAGGTGTGCTGGGCGTCGTGGCCGTAACCGGGCCAGTCCGCCGGACCCGGCCGGGTGTGGCTCACCGTGGCCGCGGTCGTCGTCGTGGCCGGCCCGTGGCCGGCTGTCGCCGCGCTGCCGCACCCGGCCAGCACCGCCAAGGCCACCGCGATGGCCAGGGCGCCCCAGGCGGGGGGAGTCGACGGGTGGCTCGACCTCACGGGCGGCCGCGGACCGTCAACCGAAGCCGGCCGTGGCCGGGGCGTTGGAGGGCGGCCCTTTGTCGGGTGCCGGGTTCTCCGACGGCCCGCGCAGGGGAGCCACGAGGCGACCGGTGGGGTAGGGGCACACCGACTTGGCCGGGACGCACACGGTGACGCTGGTCGGGAAGTCGAACCCGGTGGCGATGGCGATCGGCGTCGAGGGTTGGCCGTGGTCGAAGGTGACCTTCATGACTCGGCCGCCGTAGTCGGCTGGTCCGCAGTTGGTCAGCGTGCCCGTGCAGGCGATGTGGATGTCGACGAAGTACAGGGTCCCGTCGGGGGCGAAGGCCAGGCCAAACGGGTTGTACTCCTGGGGGTCCTTGCCCAAGTCGGCCACCGCCACCCCCGGCACCGGCGCCCGACCGGCCACGGGCTTGCCGTCGTTGCTCAGCCATCGGATGGCGGGGTTGCCCACGTAGCTGCTGACCGCGAAGCAGTCGCAGGTGGGGTCCTTGGCCACCCCCGAGGCGAAGGGTTGGTTGGCCAGGAAGGTCGACACCTGCACGCGGCTGCGGGGGTACGCTCCGCCGGGACAGTCCGAGGGACTGTCGGGCAGGGAGGTGTGGGCGAAGCGCAGCACGCTCGAGCTGCCCACCTCGGGGACGAGCAGGTCGTCGTTGTCGGCCACGGCCATGGTCCCGGGCTGGGCCAGGCCGCCGGTGCCGTCGGTGTGGTTGGGGCCGTAGCCGCCGGCCGTCGGTCCGTACACGATGCACGCCGAGCGGTAGGAGGGCGCGAACCACTCCACCAGCCTTCCGCTGCTCGGCGGCGGGTAGTCACCCTGGGCGGTGGCGATGTCGCTACCGAAGACGTTGCCAGCCCGGTCAATAGCGCAACCGGTGTAGGTCTGGTTGTCGTTGAACACGCCCTTGGCCGTCGGCGGGGAGTCGCTGCCGATGCTCTGGCCGGGCATCTTGTACGGGCCAGGCACATATAGGGTCTGGCCACTGAACGAACCGTCCGGCTGGTCGAGCTCCTCACCGTCGCCGGGCTGCTTGTAGGGCTTGGCACTACCCAGGTTGCGCTGGGCCGGCAGGGTGGGGTCGTAGCCGACCACGAATCGGCCGTCCGGCAACACGCACATCTGCCCGTTGGGGTCCCAGGCCGGCAGCAGCTGACCCTGCCGCCCCGAGGGCATGGACAGGAAGTCCTGCTCCTCGTTCTGGTCCCAGTACACGAGGTAGGCGGCGTTGCCCGGGTTGCCGCCCTTCACCACCCGAGAGCCGGCCGGGGTACGCGCCGTGGAGCTGGTCGACGACGCGCTCGACGAGCAGGCAGCCAGCAGGGCGGCGCAGACGAGCGCCACGAGCAGTCGCGTCGAACCTCTCCAGCGGCTCACCGCCCCCCCTTCCGTCGGCCCTCCGACCTGACGCGAGCGTCACCCTAGTGCTTCGCATCGGTCGGGGACCGGGAATCACGCGCCACAGACCGGCTCCACCTTCGAAGAAGGGCCCGGGTTTGACGCGCCCCTAGGTGGTGCGATGAAGGAGCGGGGCCTCCGCTCCTCGTGTGGGTTCGGGTCTCAGTTGGGAGACTCGGGTTTGCACACCGGTCCTCGCGGAACTCCTGGGGGTAGGGGCCTGGGCATGGCGAACATCCAGCAGCGCCTCTCGGCACCACAGATCAGATGTCACCCGATCGTGCAGCAGACCCGTTTGAGAGGGCTTGTACCTGTCGTTCGAGTTCGAGGATGCGGGCGAGCGCGGGCCCGGCGTACCTCCGGTTGGTGAGTTCGGCGGCGGCGCTTAGGGCTTGGAGATCGTGGCGGGAGTACCGGCGCTGGTTGCCTGATGGTCGGGCGCTGTGTTGGGAGATGGTGTCGCCCAGGCGGCGGAGGGTCTGGTGGTCGAGGCCGAGGAGGTCGGCGGCGACTGCCACCGTGTACAGGGGTTCGTTGGGGTCGTCGAGCCGTTCCTGCCACGAACGGCTCGGGGGGGCGGCGTTCCGCCGCCCCCCCGTGTTGCCGGGTTGCTTAGCCGGCGGTTTCAACCGTGATCGCTCGTTGCTTGTCGGTGTCGGCGCCGTGGCGGACATCCACTCGGCGAGGCTTTGCACTCTCGTGTAGCGGGATCCGCAGAGTGAGCACCCCGTCGTGGTACTCAGCGTCGACGTGTTCGACATCCAGGACATCGCCGAGCATCAGCCGCCTCGAAACGGTGGTGTCCTGGCGCTCACGGACCAGGTACTGCGCACCCTCCGGTGTCGAGCTGCGGCGGCGGGCGTTGAGACGGAGCTCACCCCGCTCGATCTGCAGGTCGATCGAGTCGGCATCGACACCGGGCAGGTCGAACTGGACGGTGATCACGTCACCGAGGCGGAAGGCGTCCATCGCCGCGGTCAGCGGGCTTCCCGCCTGGTCGAAGAAGCGATCCCACTGACGCAGGGGATCGGTACGCATCAGCATCACGAACCTCCTTGGAAGGAAAGCTAACAGTCAATACCATGATACTCATCGAATTCCGATAGGCAAGTGAAGACCCCGAAAGGAGATCACGGAAGGAGAGCTCATGGCCACGTCAGCAGCGACCCGTCCTCTGGACCCGACCCCGCCCCGCCCGGCCTCGGAACTCTCCCCGCCCCGACAGGTCGCCTCCGGCGCAGTGCGGCGATTCGGGAACCCGCTGGCCGAGCCGGGGCCAGGCGATGGGGGCCGCCCGCCGAACCCATGCCACGTCCCGATTCGCGGACTCGCCGGCAGTCCTTCGGCTGGTGTCATACGGGTGCCATTGCCTGAAGGGTGCCGATGGTGGCTCCTGACGAAACACGCCGGGCACGGTGGGACGAACGATCACCCGCGCCTCAGCCGTGCTCGGCGTCGAGCTGGATCCACGCCGCCTTGAGGTACGGGGGATCCCCGGGGCCGCTGCGGTGATCCAGGGGCACGGTCTGAGTCTCGACCGACCCCGTTCGGCCCGCCGCGGCCAGACCTTGGGCCACCTGGTCCAGGAAGATCGGCCACCGCATGCGGCGCAGGTTGGTGGACACGAACAGCGTCCCCCCCGGCCGACACAGCCTCGCCCCCCGCTCCACCAGGGTGTGCAGGTCGCGCTCCACCCGCCAGCGCCCCCGCCCCTTTCGCCCCGTACTCGAGCTGGGTGGGTCGACCAGCACCAGGTCGAAGGTGCGACCTCGGCGGACCAGGCGTCCCATCCAGTCCAGGGCGTCGCCGTAGATGAAGTCGTGGTCGGCCGGGTCGAGGTGGTTGGCGACCAGGTTCTCGCGGGCCCAGTCCAGGTAGCGGCGGGACAGGTCCAGCGACACGGTCTGGGCACCGGCGCGGGCCGCGGCCACCGACAGCGAACCGGTGTGCGCGAACGCGTTCAGCACCGTGCGACCCACCAGGTCGGCCGTGCCCAGCCGCCGCCGGGTCTCGCGCTGGTCCAGGAAGAGCCCGCTGGAGGTGGGGCTGGCCCCCAGGTCGATCAAGTAGCGACACCCCAGCTCGGTCACCTCGAAGCGCGGGCCAGCCGCCCCGCTCACCAGCTGGGCCGGTCCCCCGCCGCCGCCCCGGGGACGGCGCTGCTCGTAGATGGCCCGCAGGTCCAGCGTGTCGTGCCAGGCGTCCAGCCAGGCCCGGGGCAGAGCCGCCGCCGACTCGTCGTAGTTGATGGCCAGGGCCACCTGCCCGAGCCGCTCCAGACGCAACCCGGCGAAGCCGTCGTGGTGGCGGTCGATCCACAGGTAGGCGTCGGTGTCGGTCCGGTCGAACAGACCGGCCCGGGCCTCGTGGGCCACGGCTGCGGTCAGCGAGAGCTCGGTCGGGTCGTCCCCGGCCAGCACCCGGTCGAAGGTGGCCGGCCGGTCATCGTTCAGCTCCAGGTGTCCCCCATTCGGGTGGTCGAGGCCCAGGGCGGCCGCATGCAGGAACAACCGGGCCGCTTCGCCACCCCCGTACTGGTCGTCGCCCAAGATGGGCATGCCCAGGGCGGCGGCGTGCACCCGGACCTGGTGGGTGCGCCCGGTATGGGGATGGGCGGCCCACCGCTCGACGGCCGGGCCCAGCGCCTGACGCTCGAAGTCGGTGGCCGCCGGCCCGACGCCCTCGCCCACCGGGGCATCGCTGCGGGCCGCCGGGGGCCGTCGAGGGTCGCGGCCGACCAGCAGCTCGTAGCGCTTGGCCACGGTGCGATCCTCGAACTGGCGGGCCAGGGTCCGGTTGGCCGCGGTGGTGCGGCCGAACACGAGCAACCCCGACGTGGCCTTGTCCAGGCGGTGCAGGATCGCCAACGAGTGGTCTGGGCGCTGGCGCTGCACCCACTCGTACATGCCGTCCTGGGCATGCACGTCGGCGCGATGGGTGTTGACGCCCGCGGGCTTGGCCACGACGAGCAGCTGGTCATCCTCGAACCGGACCCACGGCTCTGACACCGGCGCAGTCTAGGAATCCGCCAGCAACGCCGGCCCGAACGGGCGGCACGGCTTGGCACGCGCTCGCTGGTGCGCCGCCAGTTCGACCCATTGATGCTCCTTGACATATATATGGCTGTACGCATATAGTGCGGACATGCCCGCCACCCTCCAGGTGCTCGACGTGATCGCCGAACCGACGCGCCGTCGCATCCTCGATCACGTCCGAGAGCACGAGCGCTCGGTCGGCGAGCTGGTGCGACTCACCGGCATGCACCAGCCGGGGGTGTCACGCCACCTCGCGTGTGCTGCGCGACGCCGGCCTCGTCGATGTCCGCACCGACGCCCAGCGCCGCATCTACCGCCTGCGGGCCGAGCCGCTCGCCGAGCTCGACGCCTGGCTCGCCCCGTACCGCGTGCACTGGACGAACCGGCTCGACGCGCTCGAGCAGCACCTCGACCGCACGAAGGCGATCCACGTGAAGGACACGCCATGAGCGCGTCATCGTCCGACCCGGCTGTCGATCCCGTCGAGCCCGATGGCACGATCGAAGCCACCGCGTCGGGCGCGGTGATCCGCTTCGAACGCCACCTCGCCCACCCGGTGACCGAGGTGTGGGCGGCAATCACCGAGCCGGCCCGGCTTGCCGAGTGGTGGCTCCCCTTCGACGCCGACATCACCGTCGATCTGCGGCCCGGCGGGCTGATGGTCATGACGGGCACCAGTGAGGAGCCGGTGACGATGACGTGCGAGATCCTGCGCGTCGAACCACCGGTGCTGCTAGAGCACACCCACATCGACCCGGGCTCGCGGGTGCGGTGGGACCTCGAGCCCGTCGGCGACCACTGCGTGCTCCGGCTCAGCCACTTCGTGACCGATCCAGCCACCGCGATCGACAACGGCTACGCGGTCGGCCTCCACACGTCGCTCGAGCGGCTCGCACCCCACCTCGCCGGCACGCCGGCGCCCTGGGACTGGGACGCCTTCGCCCGCCACCAACGCCGCTACGCCGCGGCCGGGCTCGCCCCTGCGCTCCCGGCCGACGGGTGAGCGGGATCCCGAACGGCGCTCGTCCGCCGCGCACCAAGGAGCTATCGCATGCCCTCGAAGAGCCAGAAGCTCGTCGTCCGCTGCCTGATGATGTCGCTCGACGGCCTCGCCGTGGGCACCGACCAGCGCCTGGAGGAACCGTTCGGTGACCACACCGAGGGCCTGACCGACTGGATGTTCGCCACCCGATCGGGGAACGAAATGCTGGGGTTGACCGGGGGCGAGGAGAACGAGGACGACCACTACGTCGCGGACAGCTTCGACGGCATCGGCGCGGTCATCCTCGGCCGCAACATGTTCAGCACCTCGCGCGGCCCGTGGACCGACGACGGCTGGGTCGGCTGGTGGGGTCCGAACCCGCCCTACCACGCGCCGACCTTCGTCCTCACCCACCACCCGCGTGAACCGATCCCGATGGAGGGGGGCACGACCTTCCACTTCGCGACCGATGGCATCGACGACGCGCTGGCGCAGGCCTTCGCGGCGGCCGACGGCCAGGACGTGCGCCTCATGGGCGGCGCTGCGTCGCTGCGCCAGTACCTGACCGCGGGCCTGATCGACGAGCTCCACATCGTCCTCGTGCCGATGCTCATCGGGAGGGGCGAACGGATCTTCCCCGAGTCGTCACCGCCACCGGGCTACGCCTGCGTCGAGCACAAGGCCACGCCCGCCGTCGTCCACCTCCGCTTCGAACGACGCTGATCGCCGTGAGGCCGCGCCGGACAGAGGAACGACGACCATGAAGCGCCTCCACCTCGGGACCCTGGGGCAGTCAGTAGGCATCGACACGAGGATGGGTCCCGCCGTCCCTGCGTGTCCCCAAGAGCACGCACCCGAACGGATGCGATCGTCGGCCGCCGCCCTGAGCCAGGAAGAGATCGAACAGCCGCCGAGCTCGTCGCCTTCGACGGGCCGTCAGTCGGTGGCTGCAGCCAATGGGTTCGGGATCGGGTCGCCGATCCGGGTGAGGGTGTTGCGATCGACATGGTCGACCAGTCCCTCGCGGTCAGGGATGCGCAGCTGGGTGTGCTCCTCGTAGGACCAGGTGCCGTCTTCATTGACCGTGACCCGGATGCGAAAGCTGACCGTACGGAACACCTGGTCGAGGAACGGGTTCGACACGATGCCGCTCGTCACGGAACCGAGCGTGGAGCTGACCTCGAACTCGGTGGCGTCGGGTCCCGATGGGCCGGACGCCAGCAGGACCTGGCCGCGTGGGATGGCAAGCGTGTGCACAACGGTGCGAGCCGCGGGCTCCCAGAGCCAGTACCCGACCTGGTCGTGGAAGGTCTCGACCTCGCCCGGTTTCACCAGGTGGGTGTGGTAGCGCAGCCCGTAGAACAGCTGCGGCCCGTTGGTCTGCGGGTCGATCGGGTGCAACTCGTAGCGCTCGACGAACTGGTTGTGCTCGCTGCCGTCGATCACCGGGCCCGTCACATCCGAACCCGGTCCGACCGGATGGACGTCGGCGCCCTCGGCGCTGGTCCAGACGCCGGCCATGGCCCGGAGCGGACCGAGGTTCGCCAGCGTGTCGCCCCCGTCGGCCTCGGTGTAGATGTCGGCGCCGTAATCGTGGGCCTCGCCCTCGTGCGTCATCGCCAGAGGATAGCTGGCATGGTCCGGCCGACCTTGGGCCGGTTCGCCACCAGCAGCTCGCTCATCGGGTGGGTCGCGGGTTGCGCGACCGACTAGAAGCCTGACCACCACCACAGGGGCAGACTCTCACCACGACCCCGATCGGCGAGCGCGAGAGGAGCTGCCGCGTCCGAGTTGCCAGCCGCCTCGAGGCGTCACCCTGAGCGGCTCGAACAGATCGCCAAGGTGCTCGGCAAGTACGGCTTCGCGGCGTGGGCGGAGCGTAGGGGGGACTCCTCAACGTAGCGCGGTCGCGAGCGCGGGAGCTCGGGAAGCTGCAGGCGACGGTCCCAGCAGATCCGCCGGGTGTCGCGGAGGAGCTGGTCGAGCGCGAGCTGGGCGTGCCCGTGTCCGAGCTCCTCGGCGAGTTCGAGGCGGGGCGGATGGCATCAGGCTCGCTGGCGCAGGTAGTTCACCTCTCGTGGCCACCGCGCCGTTGCCAAACCGAGCGTGGGATCGGCTGGTCCGCAAGGCGAGCCCGAACCGTGGAGCGGCGCGACTCGGAATCGTCGCCCGGGCCTGGCCTGGTTGCACTAGGTTTCGGAGTAAGTCTCGATAAGTCGCTCGACGTCACGTCCGGGGGGATCGGCGATGCGGAAGAGCCGTCGTAGATATGCCTTGCTGGCAGTCGTGTGCATGTTGCTGGGGGCGTGCACCGCCAAGTCGGCCAGCAACGACGCCGGGCCCACGGCCAGCGTGAGCGGCACGGGAGGAGGCGCCCTCAACACCGTCGGCATCACCGCCACCACCATCAAGGTCTCGATGATCTCGGCCGACCTGTCCCAGCTGACCTCCCAGCATCTGGCACCAGAGATCGGCGACGCCGCCAAGACGATGACTGCGGTCGTGGCCGACATCAACAGCCACGGCGGGGTTGCCGGGCGACAGATCGACCTCATCTCGCATGTGCTCCACGGGACGGACGCCATCCTCAACCCCGATCTCGGGCGCCCAGGCCTGCGTGCAAGCCACCGAGGACGACAAGCCGTTCGCCGTGATCATCACCGCTTCGCTTCCAGCTTCGATGGTCCAGTGCGTGGCCGCCGATCACAACGTGATCGCCATCACGATGGACAGCTGGCCCAAGAGCCTCTACGCCGTGGCCAAGGGACGCTTGTTCTCGCTGGGCTCACACATCTCGATCGAGGAGAACCCGCGAGTATCAGGCGTGGCCTCGCGTGCTGAACGGCGCCGGGCTCCTCAAAAGCAAGAAGATCGGCATCATCCGCCAGGATCTCGCCGACCAGCAGGAGGTCACCGACGACGCCCTCGTCCCGGGGATCAAGGCCCTCGGGTACACGGTGGCAGCCGAGGCGGTGCTCCCGCGCCCCGAAGGCTCACAGACGTGTGAGCAGCAGACCGTGGCCATCCAGCGCATGCAGGATGCAGGGGTGAACGTCGTCTTCCTCGTCGCCCAGACACTGGCCGGCTCGGCCACGGTCCAAGCGGCCCAGACCCTCGGCTACAAACCGCAGTGGATGACCATCGGGAACAACGTCACCAACACCGTCGCCAAGTTCTACGCGAACGCCAAGCAGAACTACGACGGCGCCTACGGCCTCGACATCAACTTCACCGACACCACCCCCGCCGCCGCCAGCTGCAACCAGATCGCGGCTGGCCGGCGGCGCCGAGAAGTTCCCGCGAGGGACCGACGGGTACGGCTTCACCGCGGTGACCTGCATCCAGATGCAGTCCTTGGCTCAGGCCATCAAGGCAGTCAAGGGCACCGTCGACCAGGCGTCGGTCACGCCGCCCTGCAACAGCTACAAACCAGGCTGATGCTGGCCAACCCGTCAGGCTCGGTCAGCCAACAGAAGCACTACGCCGGAACGTCGGTGTTCATTTCGAGGTATTCGGCGGGGACCCAGACCTTCCAACCGGTCGACAACCAGAAGCCGATCGTCATCGCCCCCTGAGGTTGGAGCACCAGTGAAGATCCGACGGGCGCGCCAATCCGTCGACCGAGGTCGCATCCTGGCGGCCGCCGTCCTCGAACAAGACACCCGGCGGGCTGAGGCGACGATCGCCCCTCAGGTGCTCCTCGCTGATGCTGATCTGCCGGGCGTGGGTGACGAGGCCATGTCGCTGCGCGAGGCCGTGCGCATCGGAGGCGGCCGCACGATCACGATCATCGGGCTGCTCGGGGCCGCCATGGTCAGGAATGGCGGTGTGTTCAACGTGCTGGCTCCCGACATCCAGCGGACGCTCCACGTCTCCGAAGCCGTGTTGGGAGCGATCGGCGGAGCCACCGGCGTGTTGTTCGTGGTCGGCGCGATCCCGATGTCGTCACTGTCGGACCGGATGTCGCGGCAAGCAGCTGATCGCCATCACCATGACGATCTGGTCGGTGATCATCGTGCTCACCGGAGCGGTGCAGAACGTCCTGCAGATGTTCATCGTCCGCCTGGGTGCAGGGCTCGGTCAGTCGGCTTCGCTTCCTGTGAGCGCACCACTGCTCATCGATGCCTACCCGATCCCGGCTCGAGGCCGAGTGTTCGCGGTGCTCGGCGGCTCTCAGGCGATCGGCACGATGATCGCCCCGTTCCTGGCCGGGTCGGTGGCTGCTCTGGCCGGAGGGGGTAGCGGTTGGCGGCTCCCTTTCATCCTGCTGGGCCTGCTGGCACTGCCTGTTGCGCTGTCGGCCACCACCATCACCGAACCCCGACGGGGTCGCTACGAGATGCAGTCGGTGCTCGGCGAGGAGCTGCCCGAGGTCGAGGATGAGCTGCCCATCTCGCTGTCGGTCGCCTTCGAGCGTCTTCGACAGATCAAGAGCTTCTACTACTTCCTGGTCGGCATGGCCGCCCTCGGCTTCGCCCTGTTCAGCGCGCCGCTCTTCCTCAGCCTCTACTTCGACCACGACCTCGGTCTGGACGCCTTCCAACGGGGCGTCGTAGCCACCGTCATCGCCATTCCCACGCTCATCGCGATCGCCATCTCGGGTCGTCGGGCCGACCGCGCTGTTCCGAAAGAGCCCACCGGCCGCCATGGGCTTCGTCGGTCTGCTCGTCGCCCTCTTCGGCGTCGGTCTGGTCATCGCCATCTCGATGCCCAACATCTGGACCACCGTGCCACTGCTCGCGGTCGCGACGGCCTGCGCCCAGGCAGCCTTCGTGATCCTGCCCGCGGTGATCTCGACCATCATCCCGTATCGGTTGCGAGCTCGGGGCACGGCGATGATCGGCATCTACGTGTTTCTGTTCGGCTCGTTCTTCGGTGCCATCCTGACCGGGCTGTTGAGCGACGCCTACGGCCCCCGCACGGCGCTGGCCATCATCGTGCTGCCGTCGGCGCTCATCGGCGGAGGGCTCATCGCGCTTGGTGCCCGCCACATCCGCGGCGACATGGCCATGGTCGTCGAAGACCTCCGCGAGGAGAGCGACGAGCGCACGCGCATGCAGCAACCCGAGGCCGTCCTCCCCGTGCTGCAGGTGCGCAACCTCGACTTCTCCTACGGCAAGGTGCAGGTGCTGTTCGGCGTCGGATTCGACGTGCACGAAGGCGAGACACTTGCCCTGTTGGGGACCAACGGCGCGGGCAAGTCGACGTTGCTTCGCGTCATCAGCGGCCTCGGCGTGGCTGAGCGTGGGGTCGTGCGCCTGCGGGGCCGGACGATCACCTACGCCGACCCCGAGCTGCGCGTCCGCGTCGGCCTGGTTCAGCTCATCGGCGGAGGCGCCACCTTCGGCCCACTCACCGTGCACGAGAACCTGCGGATGGCCGTGTTCCTCTATGACCGTAGGGAGCAGACCAGACGGATCGCCAAGTCGATCGAGCTGTTCCCCATGCTCGAGAAGCGATTCGACACCGCGGCTGACGACCTGTCCGGCGGCCAGCAGCAGATCCTGGCACTGGCCATGACGATGGTGCATGAGCCCGAGCTCCTCATCATCGATGAGCTGTCGCTCGGCCTGGCTCCCGTCGTCGTGCAGCAGGTCCTCGAGGCTGTGCAGCACCTCCGCGATGCCGGCATCACCATGATCATCGTCGAGCAGTCGCTGAACGTCGCTCTCGCCATCGCCGACCGAGCGCTCTTCATGGAGAAGGGCGAGATTCGCTTCGAAGGCTCGACCGTCGAGCTGGCGGCACGCGACGACCTCGCCCGTGCCGTCTTCCTGGGCCGCTGACGTGCTCACCGCGCTGCTCGCCATCGGCTTCTCCAAGCAGGTCATCTCGTCGGGCGCCATCACCGGACTGACCTATGGAGTGATGGCGGTCGGCGTCGTCCTTGTGTTCCGGTCGACGAGGGTGATCAACTTCGCCGTCGGCGAGATGGGCGGGTTCGCGGCCGCGCTCCTGTACCGGCTGGTGATCGATTGGAATGCACCGTTCTGGCTCTCGCTGGCCATCGGCATCGTGGTCGGTGCCCTGATCGGTGCCGCGCTCGAGCTGGTGATCGTGCGTCGACTGTTCTCGGCACCACGGGTGATCCTCCTCGTCGCGCTGATCGGTGCCGCGCAGCTGCTCCTCTTCTTCGAGTTGATCCTCCCGAACGTCACCCAGGTGGGGCCGTACCCAACCGCGTTCACCGGGTCGTGGCGGATCGGAGGCGTACTGATACGAGGGTCGGAACTGACAGTCATCATGGTGATCCCGATCCTGGTCATCGCGCTGACGCTCTTCCTCAACCGCACGAAGTACGGGCTGGCCATCCGGGCGGCGGCCGCCAACGCGGACGCGGCCCGCCTCTCAGGGATCAACATCAAGCGCATGTCGACGATCGTCTGGGTGATCGCCGGCGGGCTGGCGGCCACCGCGGCGATGCTGTTCGGACCGCTCAACCCCGAAGCTGGGTCCGTGCTCGGAGTCGGACCGGGCCTGTTGCTGCGGGTGCTGGCCGCCGCGCTCATCGGGGGCATGGTGTCGATGCCCCTCGCCTTTGCGGGAGGCATCGCCATCGGTGTGGCCGAGAGCCTCATCAACTACAACTTCAACGCCCAGCGCGGGCTGCTGGACCTGATGCTCTTCGTCATCGTCCTGGTCACGCTCCTGGTGAGCGGTCGGCGGCGAGTTCTGGCCGAAGCCGGCTCTGGCCGGTGGTCGTTCGCCCCACGCATCCGGCCCGTCCCGGCGGCGCTTCAGTCCAGATGGTGGGTCCGATCGCTGCCGGCGTTCGGCATCGGCTTCGTTGCCCTCGTAGCCCTGTTCCCACTCGTGTTCCTCCATCTGCCGTCCGAGCGCTCGTCGTGGAGCCGCGTCCTGCTCTACGCCATGGTCGCCCTGTCGCTCACCGTGCTCACCGGATGGGCCGGCCAGCTCTCACTGGGACAGTTCGCGTTCGTCGGAGTCGGCGGCCTGGCCACCGCGGCCCTGGTGCACGCCGGGATCGGATTCTTCCCTGCCTTGTTCCTCGCCGCCTGCGTCACCGCGATCGCCGCCATCATCGTTGGCGCCCCCGCCCTGCGTCGGCCCGGCCTGTACCTCGCCGTCACCACCTTCGCATTCGCGGTGATGACCGCGTCGTGGCTCCTGTGGCTCGACGTGTTCCTTCACGGCGACGTCCGCGCCCAACTCCCACGCCAGATCGTGCCGGTCCCGGAGGCATTGTTCAGCCACGGCTGGTCACTCAGCGCCGAGGGCAGCTACTACATCGTTTGCCTGATAGCGCTCGGTGCCGTGCTGATCGGCGTCGCTCTCCTCCAGCGCAGCCGCCTCGGGCGGTCGATGATCGCGGTGCGCGACAACGAGCGAGCCGCCGCATCACTTGGGATCTCACCTACCTCGGTGAAGATGACGGCCTTCGGGATCGGGGGTTGGATCGCCGGCCTGGCCGGTGGGCTGCTGGTCGGACTGCTCACGGCGGCCGCACCCGGGGATTTCCCGGCGACGGAGTCATTGCGGGTCATATCCATCGTGGTCGTCGGCGGGCTGTCCTCAGTGGGCGGGGCGGTGCTCGGTGCCTTCTTCGTCATCGGGCTCCCCGAGCTCTTCAACAACAGCGTCCAGGTCGGACTGCTGACCAGCGGGGCCGGCATGCTCGTCCTCCTGCTCTACTTCCCCGGCGGACTCGTGCAGGTGCTGTACAACCTCCGCGACGCCGCCTTCGCCTTCCTGGCCAGAGGGATGCCTGAGGTCCCCACCCCGGAGGTGGAGGAGCAGACGCTGCCAGGCCGGCTCAGCCTCACCCGACGTGAGGCTCCCCCCGAACTGGACGCCGTTCTCCGGGTGACCGATCTGTCGGTCAGCTTTTCGTCGTGTCTGGTGGTCGTCGATGTCAACCTGCTTGTTCGTCCCGGTGAGGTAGTCGGGCTGATCGGTGCCAACGGCGCCGGCAAGTCCACTCTGATGAACGCCGTCGGCGGGTACGTGCGGAGCCAGGGTCGCGTCGAGATCCTCGGCCATGACGCCCGGCACCTCACGCCGACCAAGCGGGCCCGCCTCGGCCTCGGCCGGTCCTTCCAAGGCGCCGAGCTCTTCCAGGACCTCACGGTGCGTGACACGGTCGGGCTGGCCGTACCCGGCGTTCGTCCGTGGCGCCGAGGCACCCGATCAGAGGCCGACGAGGTCCTGACCTTCCTCGGGCTGGGTACGTTCGCCGACCGGTTCATCAACGAGCGGTCGACGGGACCCGGCGGGTAGTGGAGCTGGCCTGCCTCATGACGTCCGGGGCGAACATCCTCTGCCTCGACGAACCCACCGCCGGCATCGCCCAACGCGAGAGCGAAGCGTTCGGTCCTCTCATCCTGCGGATCCGATCCGAGCTACAGGCCAGCGTGCTCATCATCGAGCACGACATGCCCGTGATCATGGGGATCAGCGACCGCGTCTACTGCCTCGAGGCGGGCCGGATGCTCTGCGAGGGACCGCCGGAGGTGGTCCGAAACGACCCGCTGGGCATCGCGTCCTACCTGGGCCGGATGAGCGCGCCACCCAGCGCAGCGGCGCTGCTCCGGTGGAGTGACACGCGAGGCGACCGAACCGGAAGACCGGACCATCTAGGCGTGCAAGGCCTCGATGTCATTGGCGCTGCCCGAGAAGTCCGCCAGCGCGAAGATCGGCTCCCACGGCTCGCCGCGGCGAAGGGCGATACCGGCCAGCACGGTGATGATCCGGCCGGTGAAGTCCGTCGGCGCGTCGGTCCTGGCCGCCACCAGCGCGCGCAGGTGCGGGAGCGCATCCGGCGGTTCAGTGGCAAGGACACGGAGGTACTCGGCTGCGACCGGACGACCCGCTCGGGCCGCTTCGGCTTCGCGAATCTCGCCGACCGCGGAGCCGAGGGCACAATCACTGACGATCTCATAGGCATCCACTGCCTCGATCGGGCTGAACCCGTGACGAGAGAGCACCCCGATGACGGCGTTGACATGGGTGACCATACGATCGACTCCCAGCGAGCCGCTGAGGAACTGGCCGAGCAAAGCCGGCTGAGCCACGAAGGCGTCATGGCTGTATCGGGCCCACTCGAGCAACCAGGCCGCCCAGTGCTGGTCGCGGTCGACGGGGACGTGCAGCTGAGCCGCCGAGTACTCAGCACCCAGTCGCATCAGGTCGTCGCGACCGCGAACGTGGTGGTATAGACCGGGCACGCTCACGCCGAGGCGATCGGCCACCCCCTTCATCGTCACCCGATCGAGTCCGATCTCGTACGCGGCTCGAGCGATCATGGCCCGATCGATGCGGGCCGGACGGCCGATCTTGGGCCGATCCCCGCCAGCTGGCGGCATCACCCGGGCGGGGTCTGACTGGGTCAACGAGGCTCCGTCGTCATCGATCGCATCGCACTTTCCGAATGATTCCGAGCGTATCGGCCCTCGGCGTGGCGGTCGGGGGACATGGCCGGGCCCGGCGATCTCGAATGAGTTATCTAAGACCGTACTTGAATGAGGCCGGGGTGCCGGACAGACTCGGGTCCGTGCCGTCAGGGGCGACTCCCTTGCCTGTTGAGGGCGACGACACGGCGTGGGGTGGGGGTTCTGCTCACCAGCCGCCTGAGCTCGTGGTGGCCCGGCGGGTCCATGAAGATCATCATCCCCTAGCCGTCGTTCGCCTCGACGCGTCCGGGTCCGGGGGCGTGGTGTCGATGAGCTCGAGCACGGTCCCACGGGCGGAGCTGTAGGTCTGCCAATCGAGCGAGTCCCCCATGACGTCGACGAAGCGGCTCAGACGCGTAGAAGTCGTGCTGCCCGGCGCCAGACGCCTGGACCCGCACGACGATTTAATCGACGTCGGTCGGCAGATGTCGGGCAGGACGTGGCGCTTCGCGTCTATTCTGATTGGCGATTCGAGAACTGCTTCAGGGGGCGGGGGGGAATCGGTCATGGACAGGTACCTCGTCATCTCCGCCGATGGCCACGCCGGGCCACCGTCCTCGGTGTACCGGAACTATCAGATCCGCAAGGTGGACGAGAAGTGGATCGGCGGGCACTACACCCGCAAGTTCGGCGACACGTTCCGGCAGGACCTCTTGATGAGGCCGAGCGAGCGCCGCGATCGCAACTGCTGCTTCGTCACACTGGGTCTCGCACCGGCTGCGCGATCCCGAGCAGCGATCCGCGCATACTCGGACTCACCGCGGCGGGGTCTACGAGATCGATCTCGAGGCCGTCGCTCGGTTGGTCGACCGCATCGGACCGACGCCGACGAGGTGCACGGAGACCCCGCATCGAACGAGTGCCCTCGCACGTCTGAGCCACAGGAGCCCGATCATGTCGATCAGCGAGCACGACCACCAGACCTTCACCGGCTTCCCCATGCCCGGGATCCTCAATCTCTCGTGGACCGCAACCGACGCCCGATCGTGCGCAGCCCAAGAGCTGAGCCCCGGTTTCCGTTCCCATCCCGAACGGTTGGTTCGTCGTCGCCGAGGCTCGTGACCTCGACCCTGGGGAGATGCGGACCTTCAAGGTCTTCGGCCAGGACGTCGTGTTGTTCCGGGGCGACGACGGCGCGCCACACGTGGTCGACGCCTACTGCGCGCACCTCGGCGCCCACCTGGCCGTCGGCGGCCGGGTCGAGGGCGGCTGCATTCGCTGCCTGTTTCACGGTTGGCGATACGACGGCGATTCCGGCCAGTGCAACGAGATCCCCTACGGCAACATGGATCGCATCCCGAGCCAGGCTCGAGTCCGCTCGTATCCGTGCATCGAGCGCAACCGGATGATCTGGGCGTGGCACCACGGCGAGCAGGACGACCCTGCTACGACGTGCCGAGGTACCCGAGCTGTTCAGCCGAGGTCATGGCGGCACGAGCTCGCATCGACGTGGCAGACCTGCAGCTCGAGATGGCGGAGAACAACGTCGACTTCGCCACTTCATGTACGTGCACGGCACTGACGCCATCCCCGATGACGACTTCGTCATCGACGGCGCCTAGGAGCGCACCACCAGCCACGACGGCAACTTCGTGCGCGAAGGCTTCGGCCTCGGGCTCGGGGTGCTGCGCATCAGTGGCTACACGACCTTCATCTCGTCCACCACCCCGATCGACGAGGAGAACGTGAAGGTTCGGTGGATCTTCACCTCCCCGGCCGCCGGCGGACCCGATGCGGCCAGAGAGGCGGCCGTCAACTTCTCGACCGGCGTCAGCCAGGACCTGCCCATCTGGGAGAACAAGCGCTACGTCGAACGCCCGGTCGTGACCAAGAGCGAGAAGAAGCTGCTCGAGCAGCGCAGTGGGCACGGCAGTTCTATTCGAACTACGACGCCTGAGCCTCGGCTCGGCCTCACCACCGAGGAGCGATGGATGGCCGTCGGCCAGTACTGCTTCTACGTCACCGACCTCGAGCGTTGCATCGCCTTCTACGAGCTGCTCGGCCTGGATTGCACCAGCCGTACCGACATCCCCGGCCACGCCGAAGCGATCACCGAGAACCCCAACCAGGGGAGCAAGCGCCAGCTCGCCCAGCAGGTCGACAACGACGCTTCAATCGACATGGGCCCCTCGATGTGGAAGCTGTACGCACACACCGACGCTCGAGCCCTCGACGAGAAGGCCGTCGCGCCGGGTACAACTCACTCGTCGAGCCCATGTCCCCCGAGCGATGGACGCTGACGATCTCGTTCCTGGCCGACCCCGACGGCTACCAGGTCGAACTGGTCGAGCGACAGCTCGGGCCCACCCGAGAGCCCTGGAGCGCGTCAACCGGTGATCAGGGTGAACTGTGGGGCGATGCTTCGTCGAGGGCTCGATGCGGATGACATCCGCCATCGGGATGCCCTCTGATGAGAAGGCACTGGTCGACCGGTGCCGTCACCTCAGCGAGTGACATCGGTTCCTCCCGCATACAGAAAGCAAACGTCACCGCATCGACATCCACCGTCTGGGTAGGTCGATCAGGGATGCCAGGATCAAGCGCGAAATAATGAAGGGGGTAGAAAGATTCCTGTTTTGCTGCACATGGCGTTCAGGGGGCACGTTGCTTCAGCCCGTGAAGCTGGGAGTCGACGCGACGGGTTCGGGAGCCGCTGCGGTCGTCGTTGGCTCCGGCTTGGTGACGGGCGCGGGCGGTTGGACTGGTCCGGCGAGGCCGAGGAAGACGACGACCTGGTATCCGCCGGGGTTGATCTCGGCGGGGACCTGCTTCCAGTTGTTCGTCACCCAAACGTTGCCGGCCGTGTCGGCCACCGCGGCCGTGGAGCGGGTCAGCCCGTCGAACACGAAGCCCTGGTCGGTCGAGATGGGGTCACCCTTGCCCTTCCCCTCGGGGCAGTAGGGCGAGTTGTCGCGTCCGCAGAACTCCGACAGCCGCTCGCCGCCGAAGTTGGACACCCACACGTTGTCGTGGCCGTCGACGCTGACGCCCCACGGGATGAGCAGGCCGCCGCCGCTGTACGTCTCGCGCTCGCCCGTCGCCGGATTCACGTAGCCGAGCGACGGCGGTGGGACGAAGGTGACGTTCTTGTTGGGGCAGGGTAGGTCGACGAGCCCCGAGTTTGCGATCCACAGTTCGCCGCGGCTGCTCGACGTGATCCCCATTGGACGGGAGAACCCCCCGAACGGAGAGCCGGGCACCGGCGTGCCATCCGGGCGCAGGACGGCCAGGTTGTCGCTCTCCGTGCCGGTCACATAGGCGTTGCCGTCCGAACCGAACGCGACATCGAAGGGCTTCTTCACCCCGATATCGCCGAACGTCTGGGAGTCGCCAGGATTGCCATCGCGCAGCACGGTCACGCTGTCGCCTTCGCAGTTCGCTACCCACAGGTCCCCGCTGGGCGAGAAGGTCATCCCCTGGGGCCAGTTCAGGCCTGGCGAGCTGTAGCCCTCCACCGGGGAGATGACGGAGCCGTCTGCTCCGAACAGGGACAGGGAGTTGTGCGGAGGCTGGGCGGCGCACTCCGTCGCGGAGAAGCCGAAGTTCGAGAGCCAGATCTGCCCGTACCGGTCGCGAGCGATCCCGTACCCGACTCCGCTCAACCCGCCGCCGGTGTAGGGGGAGCCGGGGTAGTAGGCGCCGTTTGGCGCGAAGCGGAGGACGATGTTCCCGGCGCACGCCTCCTGTCCAGGCGGGGCGTAGGTGTAGTTGTCCGCAACCCACATCGTTCCGTGCTCGTCCATCGCGAGGTTGCCCGGACCGTTCATGCGCGACCGCGTCCGGGACGTCCGGGCCGCCATCGAACCGCAGCGCGATCGTCCACGCGGTGGGTGGCACGATGCGGGCGGGAGAGTAGGGGGTCGGGCCGGTCTCGGAGATGGCGAAGACCTCACCGACGCCGAGCGTCGGTTCACGCGCCACGTTGCGCAAGGCCTGCAACGAGTCGCCTGGCATCACCCCGCCGGCTGGCGTGGCCGCGGCTCGCAGCGCGGCGCAGTCGGCCGAGCTGGCAACGCAGGCGGCCAACACGTTGGCCAGGGAGTTGAATGTGGACAGCGTCGACGTGTCGCCGCCGTTGGGCGAGGTGTCGAGCACGGACCCTACGGCACCCGTGACCGGGTCGGCGAGATTCGCCGCCATGGACGCGCCGTTGGGTACCCCCGGCACGGGACCCACCACCGCGCCATCGTCGAGGAACTGGGCCGTCGCGTAGACGAACGCGACGGTGGTGACCGGGTTGATCGTCGCGGGGGCGACTGGCTGGGCGCCCAGCACGCTTGCCAGCACAGCCTCGTTGGGTGCCGGCGAGCGGGCGAGCAGGTAGTAGACCCGCGTCGGATCGGATGCGTCCGGGTTGTCGATCGAGAAGACACCCGATGAGTCGGTGACGTCGCGGCCGACCGCCTCGGGCACACCATCGGGTACGGTGCGATAGAGGGTGACCTCGTAGCCGTCGAGCGGGATACCCCCGGATTCGACCCTGCCCGCGAGCCTCGGGGTCGCCGCGCCCGTGGCAGGTGCGAGCACCAACGAAGCGGCGATGACCGCCGCGACCGCGGCGACGGCCGCGAGCACATCCTTCCACGGTCGGGGTGAGGCTCCCCGCGGGCGCTGGTCTCCGAGCTCCCCGTTCACGTGCCTAGCATCCCACCCCGTCCCGCACTCGTCGCTCATGCCGTACCACGTGCGTCTCCCTCCGCCAGCCGCGAACCAACGGACAGTGACGAAGTTCGTTCCGAACCGGGACGCGGATCGAGCCGCCCGGGTGGGATGACACGGTCTGCGCGTCGATCCGGTCCTATCGTCGGGTCGGCGGAACCGGCAACGAGCTCCGCACGTCTGAGGCGGCGGCCCGTCGGCGGTGACGGAGGTCGCGCAAGTCGTAACGAGGTCGCGACACTGGCGGGTTGCCCACCGGGTAGGTGGTTACAGACGGACCTTGCCCCTCACCCGTTCAACCGGGTGGCTTGGGGACGGCCAATCTGAAGGAGTGGCTCATGTTTGTCCTAGTCCTAGTCCTCGTCCTGGCTTTCGTGCTTCTCGTGGCCGTCGCATCGGGTGCGGTCGTGCTCGCCGCCCGGTACGCCTCCGGTCGACGCCTCGAGCAGGAAATCCACACGACCGGCGCGTTGGAACCGATCGCAGCCCGGTCCGGCCCTGACCCCGGCGGTTGGGAACCCTCAGCTCGTGCGGCCTGATCGAGTCACGCGGTCGGTCGGGGGCCTCCGCCGTCGGGGGTGGCGGTCGTGTTGGGGAACGATGCGAACGTGGGCCTGCTCGGCGAGTGGGTGGGCTGGGGCGGCCCGTGGCCATGACGACGTGCTCGGTGTGTGGGTCGGTACGGGGATCGGCGGCGCGCTCATCCTGCACGGTCGTCCGTACGACGGTTCGTTCGGCTCGGCCGGTGAGATCGGCCACGTGATCGTGCGCGCCGGTGGCGCGTTGTGTTCGTGTGGTCGACGGGGCTGTGTCGAGGCGTATGCGGGGAGGCGGATGATGGCAGGGACTGCCCACCCGATGGTCGAGGCCGACCTCGAAGGTCTGGGCTCGTGCCCTTGACCACGGGGACGAACTGGCCACTCAGCTGTTCGACACTGCCCTTGATGCCATCGCTGTCGGGGTGGGGTCGGCGATGAACCTGCTCGACGTCTCTCTGGTGGTGGTCGGCGGCGCGATGGCCGAGACGTTGGGCCAGGACCTCGCCGACCGGATCTTCGAGGCGTCGCGTCCGTGGATGTTGCACCCGAGTCCGAAGCTGTGCTTCGCGGTGTCCGCGCTCGGCGATGACGCCGGCGTCGTCGGAGCGGCGGCGCTGGCCCGCGCCGAGGTGATTTCGCTGACCTCGCGCCGCTGCCGCGATGGTTACCCGGGCATCGGGCGCTTCAGCTGCGAGCCAGGATCTCCTCGAACGCGGCGGACACGAAGATGCACAGGTCCCACCGGTCGATGAGTATCCGGCCGTAGGAGGCGTGACCTGACGACTGCTCAACCGCTTGATCGACGCCACACCAGGGCGGGCCGCCAAACCCCATCCTCGGCTCGCCACCCTCACCCCCGCGAGCATGAGGTGCCGCTCGAGATGGCCAAAGGCTCGTCCAACACCGAATCGCCGTCCAGCTCTACCTGAGCGAGGCCACAGCGCTCCTCGAACACCACGGCGGCAGCAGTGGCTCAGTCTGTGCGGTCGGGCCTTGTGGTGTGCGGGCTCAGCTCGTCGAGGATCGAATCGACGACAGGGGCGACCGCAGCATCGCGGGCCAGGTGGTAGAGCTCGTCGATCTGGCGTGAAAGTGGGGTGAGGCTCGACCGGTTGGCCGTGTAGGCGGTGACCTTGGCATCAAGCACGGAATCCTGCTTGTCCCGCACCTCGAGAGCGTACGGCGCCTTCTCGTCGCCGTTGACCGGGTAGAGGACCACTGATCCGTCCGGACCTCGGAAGACCACGGTCTGATAGCTGTCCCCCACGTTCCATTCGGCCCGACCACTGCGCGTCGCCTCGACGAGGACGTCGACGAGCACCTCGACTCGGGTGTCCCCGCCGCCTCGACCGCGGTCAGCGCTCATTGGGGTCGGCGGTGCTCGACGATGGCTTGGTGGTGAAACAGGCGCCGATGAGAGCCAGGACCGCGAGACCGAACATGAGCGGCGCGTGAGTCGTGTGGCGGCACACTGAGCCAGCCATATTCCCAGACACGAAGGCGGGTTGCAGCCCCGGCCGGGGTGGCGAGGTACATGATCCCGACGCCAACGCACGCCACAGTGACAACGACCAAGACCACGGTCATGGGCTTGACGGCAATCCGGGGACTCTGGCCACGGGCACTCCTGCGCTGCGCAGATCAGAATGAAGATCGGCTCGTCCCCGGCGCCGAGTTCCACCCATCCTGGCATGTCGGACGCATGTCCCCTAACCGGGTTCGGGACATCGCGGGACGGCCCAGTGGCCGGCGTCGGTCGAGCCGAGTTGCCGGGGCGCTGATGCCCGCGTTGCCGCCTACCAGCCCGAGCAGCATCATCGACGTGGACGACCCTCTGCTCTCAGGACGGATCCGGGTGTGGGTGGCCGAGCCTCCGCAAGTCGGGCGTCCGAATCAGTTGGATGCCGCCCCGTCCAGGCCCCCTACTCCGATTCCCGAGCTGAGGAGGCGGGTTCGATTCTGGTCACCCGCTCCACAGCACCATCGATCCATGCAAGCCCACGCCATGCGCGCCAGATGCACCCGCGTCGGGTCGAGGTTGCCCTGGGCGCGTTCGGGAATCACCTCACCACCAAGCGGGAGATCGCCGCAGCGATCCACGTCTCGATCTCCTCGGTCGTCCAGCTGTAGTCGTCGAGAAGCATGAGGCCGAAGGATGCGTCACCGAGCACGCTCATCGTCGCCGATGCCTCGTCGACGCCCACGCCTTTGCGCAGCGCGCCGCGCCGCTCGAGCTCGCGGGCACACATCCGTGCGCCGGCTTGGCTTCTGGCGCGCCCGTCGGCCAGCACCTGTTGGACCTCGGGCTCTGTCGCGGCGGCGTTCACGATGATGCGGACGATGTCGCCTGCGTTCTCGAGGATCGAGCGGGTGATCGCCGCGGGAAGCCTCGCGACCTCTCGGGCCGAGCGCGCCGAGAACGCTTCTTCGACGAGGCCACCGATGCCGGCGTCGGCGTCGAGCAGATCGTTGAGTGCGAGCACGAGGGAAGCCTTGGAGCCGACGCTGTCGTAGACGGTCTGCACCGAAACGCCGGCCTGGTCGGCGATGTCCTTCACCGCGGTCGCGCGGTAGCCCCGTTCTGCGAAGCAGCGCCGCGCCGCACCGATGATGTCGCGCCGTGTGTGCTGCGCCTGCAAGGCCCGCCGGCTGAGTCGCTGCGTCATGCCCCAAGGCATATCACTTGACACAGGATCAGATAAGTAGAATAACTATCTACTGACTTGAATCGAATACAACAGACAGGCAATTCTCGCCATCTTGCGAAAGGAGCTCCTGATGAGCACCACAACGTCCATCGCCGATACGAGCCTCGCCCCAACTCGGGAGGGGGCGCCCGACGCGGCCGGTGGCACCCGGCCGGGTCGGCTCGGCTGGGCCGGGCTTGGCGGCATCGTGTTCGCGGTGACCATCATCGTGCAGAACATCCTGAGGGGCGCCGGCTCACCCGCCAACGACGCCGATCCCGCCGCCGTCGTGCACTACTTCGCGACCCACCGGGGAATCGAGTGGACTCTCGTCGTGCTCTTCAGCATCGGCGGATTCGGAATCACGTTGTTCGCCGGCGGTCTCTGGGCCCGCACCACGAGCGCGGATCCCAGGACCCGCCCGTGGGCCCAGACCGGCGTGATCGGCGTCTGCGGCATCGTCGCGATCTTCTCCACGATGGTGGCCTGCGAGGTCGCCCTCATGACCCTGGCACACCAGCCCGCGGCCGCACCCGAAGCGGTGACCGTCGTCTGGCTGCTGCACAACTCTGTGTTCGCGGTGCTCACGCTTTCGATGGCCGTCGCGCTGTTGGGCCTGTCACAAGCCGCCTCGCAGACACGCGTGGTCCCCGCCCTGTTCAAGCCGGTCGGCATCGTGGGTGCGTCGCTTCTGGCCCTCAACACGGCGCTCGCGCCCGCCGTCGCCGAAACCTCGACGCCGTTGCTGGCCTTCGGCCTGGCGGGCTTCGTGTGCTGGGTCGCGTTCGTCGCGACGGCCGGCTACACGCTCCTCCACGGCTGAGGCCGTCCACGTCGCGAAGCGAAATCCACGAGTGGTGCGGCGCTGCCAGCTACGACTCGAACCGCTGCTGACGGGCGTCGACCTGGTCCACGGCCCAGGTGGCCCACTCCGCGTTGGCGGCCACCACACGCAGGCCGTTCTCGAGCGCGATGCGAGCAAAGCGGTCGAACTCGCTGTCGTCCCATGTCGTGTCCGCCGCCACCTGGTCGAGCAGCTCACCGAACTGGCGGTACACGGTCGCCTCGTGCTCGAGGAAGGCGCGGGCCTGACCAGGATCTACGTTCCCCAGGAAGAACACCCGCAGGAGAGCCTCGCTGCGTCGGTTTCGCTCCGGTTCGACCTCGGTGATCCAGCGGGTGAGCTCGTCACGGCCGGCTTCGGTGATGGCGTACTCCTTGCGGTTGCGCGCCCCGGTGGCGGTGACCTCGATCAGCTCGTCACCGGTCATGCGACCAAGCTCCGTGTAGAGCTGGCTCTGGGTCGCGGGCCAGACGAACGCCAGCGAGGCATCGAACCGCTTGAGCAGGTCCCACCCGCTTCCGGGGTGATCGGCCAGGAGTCCGAGGAGGGCGTGGCGGAGGCTCATGGACCAATGATATTCCACTCTTGACATGTCTGTCGAGCAGGCTTACCGTCTGACCTGTCACTGATGACATGTCAAGGAGCACTCGAAATGTCCTACCTGCGCAGCTTCCGTCCCTGGATCGTCTACGGGCTCGCCTCGAGCCTGATCGACTGGCGAGCGGCTGCCGCGATCGCCTTCGTCGTGGCCGCCGGTGAGGTGCGCCGCCAGAAGGCCGAGCACGGCGACGTCGACGACCTCACCGTCACGACCCGGTGGTTCTTCCTGGCGCTGACGATCGTCAGCCTTCTCCGGCCCGACACCCCGGTGCACCACTACACCCCGGCGCTGTCACTGCTCGCGCTGGGCGCCGCCGCCACCTGGTCGCTGATCGAGGGCCAGCCCTTCACCTCGACCATCGCCAAGCGCACCACCCCGGAGGAGCTGTGGGACCTCCCGCTGTTCCGCCAAGCCAACACCACCATCACCGCGGTCTGGGCCGCCAGCTTCCTGGGGACCGCCGCCGCGTGCGCCGCCATCCTCGCCCTCGCGCCTGCGGCCACCCCCGCATGGATCGGAGCGGAGGCGATGGGCTTTGCCGTTCCGGTCGTCTTCACCACCGTCTACCGCCAGCGCCTCCGCGACCGCGTGGCCCAGCCCGCCTGACCGCCCCGCCCGAAAGGAACAGACATGACCACCACCTCGATCACCACCCCGTTCCACCTCACCGGCAACTACGCCCCGGTTCCGGACGAGACGACCGCGCGGCACCTGCCCGTCACCGGCCAGATGCCCGAGGGGCTCTGCGGCTCGTTCGTCCGCAACGGCCCGAACCCCGCGACCGGCGACTCGCCCCACTGGTTCTTCGGCGACGGGATGGTCCACGGGGTGCAGCTGCAAGACGGCCAGGCGACGTCCTACCGGAGCCGGTACGTGCAGACCGCCACCTTGACGGCCGGGGCGACGACCTTCGATTCCGCCGGCAATCGGGATCTCACCGCCGGCAAGGCCAACACCCACGTGGTGCGCCACGCCGGGCGCATCCTCGCCCTCGACGAGTCCGCACTGCCCTACGAGCTCACCGACGAGCTCGACACCGTCGGGCCCCACGACTTCGCCGGGCGACTGCGGACGCCCATGACCGCCCACCCCAAGATCTGCCCCGTCACCGGAGAGATGCACTTCTTCGGCTACGGCTACGTGCCGCCCTTCCTCACCTACCACGTGGCCGATGCCACCGGGCGGCTGGTCACCAGCCGGGAGGTGGAGGTGCCCGGCGCCACGATGATGCACGACTTCAACCTGACCGAACGTTTCGTGGTCTTCATGGACCTTCCCGTCGTGTTCGACCTCGAGCGGGCGATCGCCGGCACCATGCCCTACCAGTTCGACCGGTCCTACGGCGCCCGTCTGGGCGTGCTGCGGCGTGACGACCCGCACGGCACCGTGCGCTGGTTCGACATCGACCCCTGCTACGTGTTCCACCCGGTGAACGCCCACGACGACGGCTCGACCATCACCGTCGATGTGGTCCGCTACCCCGAACTGTGGGCGACACCGGGTGAGATGCCATCCGCCAACCTGTGGCGCTGGACGATCGACCTCGCCCGCGGACAGGTCAACGAACGCCAGCTCGACGACCGGCCCTGCGAGTTCCCTCGGGTCGACGACCGCCTTGTCGGCCAGCCAGCCGACCGAGCGTGGGTGACCACCATGGCCGACCGTGACGCCCCCGGAGGATCGGGATCGATCACCGTCTACGACCTGGACGGGGACCGATCGACCACCTACGACCTCGGACCCGGACGGGTACCCGGCGAGGCCGTGTTCGCTCCGGCCACCGATCGGCCCGGCGGCCCCGGGTGGCTGCTGGCCTACGCGTTCGACGCCGCCAGCGGCCTCAGCGAGATGATCGTGCTCGATGCCGACGACGTGGCCGCGGGGCCGGTCGCCACGGTCCAACTCCCCACGCGCATCCCCTACGGGTTCCACGGTTCCTGGCTCGCCAGCCCCTTTGCGCCCTGATCGACGGCATCGCCGGAGCCACGACCGGACGAGCCGCCGGTGGTGTCACTCCCACACTCCGCACCGAAGCCGCGCGCAGCATCGAAGCCGTCCTCGCCCCCACGACGGGGCCACCCAAACAAGCGCGCCGACGACGACGGGACAAGGGATCGCTGTCCGCGCCCGCTCGAGGCCCCACTCTGAGGTCCTCCGCCATCGCACATGGATGGGACATCCGCCGTCGTCCGACGCCGTCCAGCCCCGTTCCCGCGACCGGAAGGCGGATCGGCGTCTCTCGGCTGGCGCGGCGCAGGTGGGGCGTCAGCGGGTGAACCCGGTATCGAGGGATCCTCGATACCGACCGCGGTCTCATCCGAAGGCAGCCCGCCGATGGAAGTCGTCCACTTGCTCGTCGATGAGCGGGTCGCGATCTTCGCCTGCAGCTGCGATGTCGCGCCTCTTGACGAGGGAGGGGCAACGCCGGACAGGGCCTTGAAGATTCGCGATCCCGCCGCCACCGGCGGACGCCAATGCGCCGCGCTCAGCGGCGGCGCGCCGTTCCCGGCTCCTGGGTGGGCATCGAACCGGTGGCCGGCACGTTGATCGGTTCGGGCGGGGACAGGAACGGCCCGGCGTCGGTCAGGGTCGGGCAACCCGCGGGTAGGTCCAACGGGGTGGTCGGCAACGACGGCACGGTGTCATCGGGCTTGGAGAAACCGAGCGTCGAGGTCAGGTCCCCGACCGTTTTGCGTCGCCACTCGCTGACGTTCGGGGCCACGATGCCGAATCGCTGTTCGAGCAGCTTGGCGCACGAGATGTGGTCGAACACCGTCGAGTCGACGTAGCCCCCCGCGCTGAACGGCGAGATCACCATGGCGGGCACCCGGAAGCCGAGCCCGATCGGGCCCGCGATCCCGGCCGCGTCCGCAGGCTGCGGCGACGCCGTGACGTATTCACCGACCGTCCCCGCGGGCGCGGTCGGCGCGAGGACGTGGTCGAAGAAGCCGCCGTTCTCGTCGTAGCAGAGCACCACCACCGTCTTCGACCACAGTTCGGCGTTGGCCATGAGGGCGCTCAGGGCCTGGTGGACGAAGTACTGGCCGGCTGCCGGCGAGCTGTTGGGATGCTCGGAGTAGCCGAGCGGTGGCAGCAACCAACTCACCGCCGGCAGCGCCCCGGTCTTCACGTCCTGTTCGAAGTCGTCGGGCCAGCTGGGCAGGAACGCCTTCTGGTACAGCGCCGACTTCGGGTTGTTCACGTACTGCTTGAAGAAGAGCATCACGTTGAAGCCGGACGCCAGGGCGGTGTCCTGGGTCGGCCCCGCCGAGGTGCCCGGCTGCTGGTAGATCTTCCAGCTGACGCCCTTGTCCTCGAGCACCTCGGGGATGGTGTCCCACTGGACCGAGGCCACCGCTTCCTTGGAGTTGTCGAACCCCGGCGTCTCGAGGACCGGGCCGCCGTGGGCCCCCGTGGGGTCGAGCATCCCGGACATGAACATGATCCGGTTCGGCATGGTCGGCCCGATGACCGAGCAGAAGTAGTGGTCGCAGATGGTGTAGCGGCTGGCCAGCTCGTAGTAGAAGCCGAGCTGCTGACGCGTGAAGTAGCCCATCACCAGCGGCGCGTTGGCGGCGCCGTCGTACTGAGCCTCGGCGTGGGTCGACACGAACGCGGCGTTGGTCCCCCTTTTCCAGCTCTGATGCTGGGGCGCCCAGTCGTGGATGGGGATGTCGGAGTTGCCCGCGCAGAGCTGGGCGGTGGCCGAGGCGAGGTTGTAGGGCAGGAGCGGGTCGCTCGTTCCTCCGGGCCAGGCCTGGGCGAAGTTTCCGAGCTTGCCCTTGGGGTGATCATCGAAGCCGGCCACCCCGGGATAGGTCCCGAAGTAGTGGTCGAAGGAGCGGTTCTCCTGCATGAGGAAGACGACGTGCTCGACCGCACCCAGATCGGAGCCCGCCGCCGCAGTCGACGGGCTCGACGAGGTCGAGGACGACGAGCCACAGGCCGCACCCAGGAGGCCGGCACCGACCAGGCCAGCGCCACCGGCCAGCACCGCCCGCCTGGAGATCTGCGGTGAACTCGGTTTGGTCGTCATCCTCGATCCTCTTCCTTTCGGGCCCGCGTGGACGCGGGTGGGCGAAAGGTACCGTCAGCACGCGCCCGAGCGTTGGACCCAGCATGCCCCGCCAGCGTGGTCGTCACCTCCCGCCAGCTCGACGGCTCGCTACCGTCGTGCTCGTGCGCCTTCCGGATTCGTTCAGCTTCCGTCAGAAGCCCACCGGCGCCTTCAAGTCCCTCCTGTCCATGCCGGTACACCTGTACCGGATGCGGCTCGGCTTCCTCCTGGGCGACCGCTTCGTGCTGATCACCCATCGGGGCCGCAAGACCGACCAGGAGCACCGGACGACCGTGGAGGTCGTCGAACACGACGTCCGGACCCACGAGTACATCGTGTGCTCGGGCACGGGTCCCGGGGCCGACTGGTACCGCAACCTCGTGGCCCGGCCCGCGATCGCCATCCAGGTGCGGAACCGAACGTGGACCCCGACCCAACGCTTCCTCGACGACGAGGAAGCAGCCCGCCGGTTCGCGGCCTACGAGACCGCTCACCCCGCGACCGCACGCCGCCTCCTCGCCGCCATGGGCAACAGCTACGACGGAACCGGCGCCAGCCGCCGGGCGATGATGGCATCGATGCCGATGGTCGCCTTCTCGGACGACGGGCCGACCGTAGCCAGCGGCTGAGGCCCATCGGGGCGACGACCACGGGTCGAACCGAGCCCTCGCGCCGTGGTCGACCGTCGGCAGGTAGAGGGAGTCGACCAGCAGTGCCGCGTCCTCGACCGAGCGACGGGATGCGACGGGGCAGGTACCGTGAAGGACGCCCCGCGGAGGACGGCTATGACGCGACGTCAGATGGTGGTAGGCGGCTCGATCGCCTGGGCGGTCATCGGCGCGGCAGTGGCCTTGGCTTCGATCCCGAACGTGAACGACGATGCGAAGATGCTTGTGGGGCTGGCGTCGGTCGCGTTTCCGCTCTGTGCACTGGGTGCCGCACTCGCGCTTGATCGTAGGCACGATCGACTTGCTGGCGCGCTGCTGGTGATCTCCGTCGCAACGCCGACCTACTTCTTCTTCCCCTTGAACCTCCCTGCCCTTCTGGCCGGGGTCGCGCTGCTGGTGTCGCCAGCCCGGACGCTCGGCGACCGGCGATCCGCCACCCCGACCCTCACCTAGGGGTGCTCTGGGACGGCGCATGTCGCTCACGACCGAACCAGAGCCGAGGTGAATGGTGGGTGCCCGACGTGCGCACCACCGGACGAGCGATCGTGAACTGGCACTCCCCATCGCCTCAGCGGAGCGATCGGCCTGGGGAGTGGGGTGCGAGATAGGCCGCCCGGCGATCGCTGGTGGGCCAGATGCCCGGAGGACCCCGAACTACGCGACGCTGAAGTGGTGGAAAGCATCTACGACGCGATGGGTGGTGCCGATGCCGTGCTGCGGTTGGCGGAGGCGTGGCACGTCCGCGTGCTGGCTGACGAGGTCGTGAGTCATGCGTTCAGCCACGGGTATGCGCCTGACCACACCGAACGACTCGCCGTCTACTGGGCGGAGGCACTGGGTGGCCCTGCCAGGTACTCGGAGCGGTATGGCGATGAGACCTCGGTCGTGCGCATGCACAGTGGCAACGGGCCCCACGAGGAGATGGACCTCCGGGCCATCGACTGCTTCGACGCAGCGCTCATGGACGTGGGTCTCGGGGACGACGAACGCGTCTTCCAGGCGCTCCACGATTACTTCGCGTGGGCGACCATGACCACCATGTCCCGCTTCCACGGCTCTGCGGCTGACGTTCCCGCTGGCCTGACCATCCCCCGCTGGTCGTGGAACGGCCTCGCACCCGAGACCGCCTGACAAGGCCGACGTCCCCGGCGCCGTCATCCCGGGCCGCCGCGCCTGGCCCGGCCGGGGTGATGGAGCAGCAGGAACCTCACCATCTACTGGTTGAATCGAGCCTCTGGCAGCTCTGCCGACCGCCAACCCATTCCGCCAGCGGAGGGCCGACGCCGTGTCGCCGGGTCAGAGTTTCGGACGGCGTACAGCGCTCGCGACAAGCGCCCGCCGGAGGCGATGACATCGCGCCGGGGTGGTGCGCCGACCCGCTCCTGCGAAGGGTCCCAGAACGCGCGGGCCCGCGCCTGCTGGAAGGTGTCCCCCGAACGCTGGATCCGAGGCGCCAACGACCGCCCCGGAGGCACGCAGGGCGTGTCTGGTCCGCGGGGCGGTAGGGGCAACGACGCAACCTCGTAGGTCGTCGGAGCGGATGACCGGTGTGGGGTGTACCGTCGTCATGGACACGACAGAGCCCTTACGTGTCGGGCCGGCCGACTAGCCGACCCGGGAGCGGTGCTCCAGACCCTGGTAGCGCGATCTGCATGATCGAACACCAGGAGCGCACCATGATCCACGACAGATCCCCACGGGACAGCGCGTCGCATCCCGACACCATGGTCACGTTCGATGCCGACCGAGCCGGCCTGGCGGTGGTGCACCTTCGCGGCGAGTACGACCACACCAACGTGTCGGCCTTGGCCAGGCAGCTGGCTGGCGCCATCGCGGGGTGCGACGGTGATGTGGCCATCGACCTGGCCGACGTGGCGTTCATGGACTCGTCCACCATCAGTGCCTTGGACGAGGCCGGGGCGTTCCTGGGTCTCCGCTCCCGGTCTCTGATGCTGCGCTCGCCCACCACCTTCGGCCGGCACCTCCTCGATGTGTCCGGGCTGGGCGCTCTGATCGAGGTCGCCCGGAACACGCAGCCGTCGAGCGCGTGACCGAACCGGCCCGCCAGCCGTCGGCCCCGGACCGATGACCAGCAAACGCCGCCTGCGCCTGTTGACCATGCTGGTGGGAGACGACGCGGAGCTCGGCACCCAGCGTCTGGGGCAGGTCAGCGCCGAAGTCACGGGCTCGGACGGTGCGGGCATCATGTTGATGTCCGGCGATCTGCCCCAGGGCACGCTGACATCGACCGATCAAGTCAGCGCCACCATCGAGGAGCTGCAGTTCACCCTGGGCCAGGGCCCGTGCGTCGACGCCTACCATCACGACCGACCTGTGGCCGAGCCGGACCTGGCCGAGCCCGCGCGCCTCCGCTGGCCCGCCTTCAGCCCCCCGGCCGTCGAGGCGGGGGTGCGGGCCGTGTTCGCCTTTCCCCTCCATCTGGGCCAGGTCCGCCTGGGCGCGCTCGACCTGTACCGCGACCATCCCGGCGGGCTCGACGACGACGAGCACGGCGACGCCCTCGCCATGGCTGACATCGCCACCCGGGCGGTGCTGGCCATGCAGGCCGGCGCCGCGCCCGGCCAGATGGCCGTCGAGCTCGAGGCCGGCGCCGACTTCTACTTCGTCATCCACCAGGCCTCGGGCATGGTCGCCGCGCAGCTCGACGTGACGGTGGCCCAGGCCCTGATCCGGCTGCGGGCGCACGCCTTCAGCCACGACCGATCCCTGCAACACGTAGCCGACGACGTGGTGGCCCGCACCTTGCGACTCGACCGAGACGCGGGCCCATGAGACCCGACCAATCCGATCCCCAGGCCCCCAGTTCGAGCCCCCGCTCATACAGTGCTCCACGTGTGTTGGGGATAGCAGGGTCGCATCAGTCACCACCCACGACGAGGGAAGCGCCATGTTGAGAGAGACCGCACTGGTCCAGACGTTCACCGAGCTGGCCGACACCCTGGTCGAGGACTTCGACGTGGTGGAGCTGCTGACCATGCTGGTCGACCGCTGCGTCGAGGTGCTCGACGCGGACGCCGCCGGACTCATGCTGGCCAACGCCGAAGGCGAACTGCGGGTGGTGGCATCCTCCAGTGAGGCCATGCACGTCCTGGAGCTCTTCGAGCTCCAGTCAGAGGAAGGGCCCTGCCCCGAGTGCTTCCGCACCGGCGGGGCCGTGGCGAACCCGCAGCTGAACGAGACCGACGACCGCTGGCCCCGGTTCGCTCCCCGCGCCCTGGAGGCAGGTTTCGGATCCGTCCACGCCCTGCCGATGCGGCTGCGGGGCCAGACCATCGGCTCCCTCAACCTCTTCTGCGTCAGGTCGGGGGGTCTGCGATCCCCCGACCTGGTCGCGGCCCAGGCCTTCGCGGATGTGGCCACCATCGCCATCCTCCAACAGCGGGCCGTGGCCGAGGCCCAGGTCGTCAACGAGCAACTGACCCATGCCCTCAACAGCCGCGTCATCATCGAACAGGCCAAAGGGATGGTGGCCGAACGAACCAATCTGGCCATGGACCGGTCCTTCGACCGGCTCCGGGGCCACGCCCGCAACCACAACCTCCGCCTCGTCGACGTCGCCCGAGACGTCATCGCCGGGACCCTGCCCGCGGATTCCCTCGACCCATTCGGGCGCTCGTGACTCACTGAGGGTCAGCGGTGCGCTCGGCGTAGGGCCGACGGACCGCGACGAACGCCCGAGCTGTCGACGCCACCGAGGAGCCGGAGCCGTGGCCCCTGAGGCGCAGCCGCCTGGCGACACAGGAAAGTACCAAGTGATACTTTCAGGGCATGGGCGCAGGATCGATCGACGACGCGACGGTGGTGGCACTGAGCGCGGCCGGTTCCACCTCGGCTCGCGCCACGCCGCCGTTTCGGGCCGGTGCGCCCAACGTGGTGATGATCGTCCTCGACGACACCGGGTTCGCGCAGTTGGGCTGCTACGGATCGGACATCGCCACACCGTGCATCGACGGTCTCGCGGCGAGCGGTGTCCGGCTCACCAACTTCCATACCACCGCAGTGTGCTCGCCGACGCGGGCGTGCCTGCTCACCGGCCGCAACCACCATCGGGTGGGTGTGGGCATGCTGCCCGACCTGCCGATGAACTTCCCGGGTTACACCGGGCGCATCCCGAACGAGGCCGGCACGCTGGCCCAGATCCTCGGTGACGCGGGCTACGCGACGTTCGCGGTCGGCAAGTGGCACCTCACGCCGCGCGACCAGCGATCCCCGTCGGGTCCGTTCGAGAGCTGGCCCCTCGGCAAGGGCTTCGAGCACTTCTACGGCTTCCTCGGCGGTGACGCCAACCACTGGGCCCCAGAACTCGTCCGTGACAACACCTATGTGGACCCGCCCCGCACGCCGGACGCGGGCTACCACCTGAGCGAGGACCTCGCTGACGAGGCGATCACCCGTGTTCGCGAGCTCCGCCACAACCAGCCCACCCGGCCGTTCCTGCTGTGGCTGGCCCTGGGCGCGACCCACGCCCCGCACCACGTGAGCCCCGAATGGATCGAGCCCTACCGGGGGCAGTTCGACGCCGGCTGGGAGACGTGGCGCCATGCCACCCTCGACCGCCAGATCCGAATGGGCATCGTGCCGCCCGACACCGAACTGCCCAGCCCCTCGCCGTACGTGTCCGAGTGGGACGGCCTCGCTGCCGACGAGCAACGGCTGTATGCGCGGATGATGGAGGTGTACGCCGGGTTCCTCAGCCATGCCGATGCCCAGATCGGGCGCGTGCTGGGGGCGCTCGACGAGATCGACGAGCGCGACGACACCATCGTCGTACTGGTGTCGGACAACGGGGCCTCCGGCGAGGCCGGCCCGCATGGTTCGGTCAGCGAGTTCCGCTTCGCCCAGGGGCGCGATGAAGACCTTGCGCTCAACCTGCGGCTCATCGACGAGCTGGGCGGGCGCCGCACCTACAACCACTACCCGTGGGGATGGGCCGAGGCCGGCAACACCCCGGTGCGACGGTTCAAGCGCTACACGTTCGAGGGAGGCGTCCGCGACCCGTGCATCATCTCGTGGCCTGGTGGTCTCGGCGGCGCGGGCGAGATCCGCGATCATTACTGCCATGCCATCGACGTGTTGCCCACCATCCTCGACCTCATCGGGGTGGAGCCGCCCGAGGTGGTCGGCGGCATTCCCCAGATGGTCCTCGACGGCGTGTCCCTGCGTCCGATGCTGGCGTCGGCCGCGGCACCCGATCCGCGCACCAGCCAGTACTTCGAGTGCTGGGGCAGCCGGGCGATGTACGAGGACGGCTGGAAGGTGGTCACCAACCACGTCAACCAGCTCACCCACGCCGAGCGTGACCTCATCGAAGGCAGCAGCGACTTCGCGCTCGACCACTGGCACCTGTTCGACACGCGCCGCGACCCGGCCGAGAACCACGACATCGCCGAGAAGCACCCCGAGATCCGGGACCGCCTCGTGGCCCACTGGTACGAGGAGGCCGAGCGCAACGGGGTCCTCCCACTGAGCGACGGGGTGACGGACCGCATCGCCCACCTCTTCCTCCCTTGGCCCACGGGTGCCGTTCGTGTCGAGCTGCGGCCCGGGGAGCGGGTTTTCGAGGACAACACACCCGTGCTGTCCAACGGCTTCACGATCACCGCGGATCTGGGCTCGGGCCTGGCAGAGGATGCCGTCGGGGTACTCGCCGAGCAGGGCGACTACAACGGCGGATGGGTCTGGTATGCGGGCGAGGGCACACTCACGTTCGCGTGCAGCTTCGTCAGCGAGTACCTCACGACCATGGCCGTCGCCCTCCCGGTGGGAGCGACCGAGCTGCGGATCGTGGGGCGCCGTGGCGGCGACGGCATGGATCTGGCCTGCGTCGCCGACGGCCAGCTGCTCGGCGAGGCCCGACTCCCGCACCAATGGCCTGGACTGTGGACCCCGAACTCATCGGCATCGCTGTTGGCCGGCATCGGCCGGCCCCTGCCGGTGTGCGACGACTACGACCCACAGGTTGCGTTCAGCGGCGTCCTCGACCGGCTGGTCGTAGAGGCCGACGGCGGGACGGCCTTCCTCGAGCTGGACCACCAGGTCGAAACCGCGTTCCGCAGCCAGTGAGCCGGCGCCGCGGTCGCCCAGCGAGCTCGTCCACCGACGACACGATGGCGGCAGTGCTCACCGCGGCGCGGGCTCTCTTCGCCGCCCACGGTTACACCGCCACGTCGATCCGGGCCATCGCGGAAGCCGCCGGCCTCACCCACACCGCGATCTACAACCACTTCGGGTCCAAGGCGCAACTCTTCACGGCGGTGTTCATCGACGTCCAGGACCTGCTCATCGCCGAGCTCGACCGATCGCGGCGCGCCGAACCCGACGAGCCGATCTTCCCCCGGGTGCTCCTCGACGCCCTCGAGTCGCTGCGTACCACCGATCCCTGCTACGTCGAGTTCCTCGCGTCGATGTACGTCGAGGTCCGGCGCCACCCCGACCTCCAGGACATCTTCCGCGACGGCCCGTCGTTCCCCATCGTCGAGGTCCTCCGCGACCTGGCCGACGCTGAAGAACCCGCGGCGGGCGATGTGGCGGTCGGCGACACGATGTGGTTCTGGATCGCGTTCGCCCTCGGGCTCGCCCAGCTCAGCGCTCTGGCCGACGAGGACGCCTTCGCATCGACCATCGGAGCGCTCCGCCGTCAGCCCGTGCCCGGAGGTAGCCCCCGATGACCGAACCATCCCACAAGGGCCGCACCGACCGAGTCGTGTTCCCCGCCAACCTCGACGACCTCACCCCTGAAGTCCTCGGTGCCGCACTGGCCGACCGAGTGCCAGGCGTGGTGGTCGACCAGGTCGAGATCGTCGCCGCCAAGCACGCCGGTGAAGGTGTGGCCTCGACGGCGGACCGCGTCGTGGTCGACCTCACCTACGCGCCCGGCACGAGCGGCGACCTGCCCGACCGACTCATCCTCAAGACGATGCTCGCATCGCCCCACGCGCCCCAGGCGATGTACGAGAACGAGGTCCGCTTCTACCGCGAGATCCGAGACGAGCTCGACATCGAGACACCTCAGGTGTTCGCCAGCCACTTCGACCCGCCCACCGGCCGCTTCGGTCTCTTGCTCGAGGACCTCACCGCACGCGGCGCACGGTTTCCCTCAGCCCTCGATCCGGTGAGCCTCACCGAGGTGCGCTCCATCCTCGGGAACCTCGCAACCGTGCACGCCCGCTTCTGGGACAGCCCCCGCTTCACCGCCGAGCTGTCCTGGGTGCCCACGCCGATGAGCGGCGGCATGTTCGAGGTCTTCGACACGATCGGCCTCGAGCTCGTCGAGGACCAGGTGGCGCGCCACCCGTTCAAGGCCGAACTGATCGCACCCCTCGGCCGCACCCTGGCCCAGCTGTGGGAACTGCTTTGGCAGGTCCAACGACGACACACGCTCGCGCCGACCACCTTGCTGCACGGCGATCCGCACGTCGGGAACACCTACCTGCTGCCGGGCGAACGCGGCGGGCTGCTCGACTGGCAGCTGATGGCGCGCGGAAGCTGGGCCCATGACGTCACCTACATCCTGATCACCGCCCTCGACCCCGAGATCCGGCGAGCCCATCAACGCGACCTGTTGGCCGAGTACCTCGACCAGCTGGCGTCCGCTGGGGTCGAGACCGTCCCGACACTGGACACCGCCTTCACCCAGTACCGTGCCGCGGCGGTGTGGGGCCTCGTGATCGGCTGGCTCATCTGCCCTCCCGAGAACTACGGCCCCGAGGTCACCACCGCCAACATCGCCCGAATGGTCGCCGCCATCGACGACCTCGAGACCTTCGCCGCCATCGCGGCCATGGCGGCCGCATCGCCGAGCTGACCGCACCACGCCACGTTGTCATACGCGCCGCCCGCCGCCCCTGAAATCGCCGCGGGACGACCGCTGGCCCCCAACTCTCGCACGCCAGCGACTGGACCGTCTGCGCGGTTGTCGTCGGCAGGAGGAGTCGGATACCCTAGGGGGTATGTGTAGACGAGTGCAGTGCCCCACCTGTCAACGTCCCACCTACGCCGGTTGCGGCCAGCACGTCGAGCAGGTGCTCGGCGACGTGCCCGCGTCCCAGCGGTGCCGTTGCGATCAGGGTCCGAGGTCGAAGCCGGCGCGCACCAAGCGCTCGTGGTTCGGTTCCCGGACCGCCCCGAAGACCTGATCGGCCGGTGAACGTCTGCGGGATCACCCGCCTGTTGGTTCCGGCGTTCCTCGTCGGACTGGCCGTGGCGACCTTCGCCGGGAACGACGGCTACGGCTGGATCGCGGCGGGGCTGACCGCGGGTGGCCTGTACGTGGTGCAGTGGGTTCGGGGCTCGCGGCCCGCCTGCCCGATCTCACCATCGACGCACCCGGTTGGCTCAGCCGTCCCCGGTGATGATGTCGACCCGTTCGCGCCGCGCTGAACGGGACGGGCCCTGAAGGCGGTTATCGACGAACGCGGACGACGCAATCGAGCGCCGGCCGCTCGGCTCCGACGTACCGGTCGTTCCAGGCCCGCCGCGTCCATCGCTGCTCCTCCGGTTGGTCGTGCAGGCATGGTCGTTCAGCCATCGCCCGGGTCGTTCAGCCGTCGCCCGGGTCGTTCAGCCGTCCTGGGTTGGTCGTTCAGCCGTCGCCGGTGGTCGGGCGAACTCGTGGTACGCGGCCAAGGCCCGGGGAGCCCAGACGCTGGCCGGGCCCCCACCCATCAGCAGGGCGACGCCGAGGGCTTCGGCGACCTCGCCCTCGCTGGCGCCAGCTACTGCGGCCCCATGAGCGTGATACGCGACGCAGCCGTCGCAGTGCTCGATCACCGCGACCACCAGGGCCATGAGCTCCTTGATGCGGGTGGGCAGGGCGCCCTCGGCCATGGCTGACTGGTGAAGGCTCGCGAACCCACCCCAGGTGTCGGGGATGGCGCGGCGCAACTCCCGGGTCGGCCCGCGCAGGTCTGCGGCGACCTCGTGGTAGTGATCCATGGGACGATCCTCTGCCGGGCCGACGAGCGTCAGCTGGGCGTGAGGCCCAGGTCCGCCTCGATCGCGGCTCGGGGCTTGGCTCCGACGCTGCGGGCCACCGCCTGGCCGTCCCGGAACAGGGCGATGGTGGGGATGCCCTGGATGCCGTACTGGCCCGCGATCGTGCGGTTGGCGTCCACGTCGACCTTCACGACCTTCAGCTCGCCGGCGTGGGCGTCGGCCAGCTTCTCGAGCTCGGGGGTGACCATACGGCACGGCCCGCACCATTCAGCCCAGAAGTCGACCACCACCGGGATGGTGGAGTGGAGGACTTCGGTGTCGAAGGTTGTCGGGTCGTCGGCGTGGGTGAAGGTAGCCATGAGATTGTCCTTTCGGGACGTGGCGGGTTGCGGAGGCGGGTCAGGAGGCGGAGCAGCGGTTGGGGCCCAGCTCGAGGGCTTGGAGCGACGCGAGGGACGTCTCGGGCCGACCCATGTTGGCCTTGATGATCTCGACGTAGTTCGGAGGTCGGGGCACAGCCCGGGCAGTGGCCCAAGTGACGAAGTCACCTTCGTCGAGCGACAGCGGTTCGAGGCTGCGGCGCAGCTCGGCCAGTGGCTTCCCGACGGGTTCTCCGGTGTGCACGGCAACGCCCTCGCTGTAGTGACCCGGTAGCACGAACGTGTCGTCGGGCAGCGTGAGGACCCGTTCCTGCAGGGAGTGGTAGAGGTTGTGGGCGAACTCCTCGGCCCGGTCGGCCAGGTCGGGACGGCCGACCCCTTCGACGAAGAGCGTGTCACCGGTGAGCACGGCGTCGTCACCGACGAGGTAGACGGTCGAGCCCAGGGTGTGACCCGGCGTGTGCATGGTCGCCACGGACATGGCCACGCCGCCGGGCAGTTCGAATCGGTCGCCATCGTGAAGCGGCGTGTATTCGAAGGCGAACGTGTCAGCCGGGTTCAGGTGCAGGGTGGCGCCGGTGGCCTCGGCCAGATCGCGGGCACCGGAGAGGTGATCGGCGTGGAGGTGGGTATCGAACACCCTGGTGATCCGCCAGCCCTTGTCAGCCGCGACCTCGAGGTAGTGGCCGATGTCGATCGAGGGGTCGACCACGAAGGCCTCGTCACCCGCGCCGAGGACGTAGGACAGACAACCCTTGCCCCGGCGACGGACCTGCACGATGGTGGCGGGTCCAGCTGGCAGCTCGGCGGTGTCGTAGACGGCACCCCATGCGGCCATGCCGCCCACGAGGTCGTAGGCGTCGAGGCCGGCTCGGGTCAGTGCGCCGGTGGCCTGGGCCGAACGTCCGCCCGACGCGCAGACCACCACGACCTGCTCGTCTCGGGGGACCTCGGCGATCCGCTGCGCCAAGTCGCCGACGGGGATGTTCATGGCGCCCGGTATCGCCCATTCGGCTACCTCGTCGGGCTCGCGCACGTCGAGCAGAAACGGCTCATCGTCGGCGCCCAGTCGGGCGGCGACCTCGCGGGCGCTGATCTGCTTGTTCACCGGTGATCTCCTTACGGGGTCAGACGACGGACTCGTGGGCGTGGTCGATGTGGAGGGGCCACAGCAGGTAGAGCGGGCAGAAACCCATCTGAACGGGCGAGTGACTCGACAGTGACGTCAACCAGTACCCCTAGGGGTATATTCCGGCTGTCGACGATCAGGATCGGATACCTGGTGGGGTATGCTGACGGAGCGGTTCAGGCCAATCACTCAGGAGACGACATGGAACTGCCCGAGGAGATCACCGACGATCTGCGCAAACGCCTGCGCCGGGTGGCCGGCCAGGTGCAGGGTATCGAACGGATGCTCGATGACGGCCGTGAGTGCCGCGACATCGTCACCCAGATCTCCGCGGCCAACCGGGCCCTCGAACAGGCCGGCTTCCGGCTGGTGAGCGCCGGGCTGACCTACTGCCTCGCCAATCCCGAGGAGGCCGAGGCCGACGGCTATCCCCTCGGCGAGGTCGAGAAGATGTTCATGCGCCTCGCCTGACCGGCCAGAAGGGGACGAAGCGAGGGGTGCCGCGGGCGTAGTCGGCGTAGCCGGGGTAGGTCGCTCGGAGCTTGGCCTCCTCCCAACGAGCCTTGATCGAGAACCATGCGGCGAGCGCGGCGGTGGCGACCACCACGACGATGCTTGCGGAGCGCACCGCGGCGCCGACGGTGAGGGCGACGATCCCGCTGTAGATGGGGTGGCGCACGAGACGGTAGAGGCCACCGGTGCGAAGCTCACCGTGGGCGACGGGACTGGGCAGTGGGGTGAGGGACCGGCCCAGGTTGATCACCCCGACCACCAGCACGGCGATCCCGATCCACTCCAGTGCCTGGGCGACCGTCGCCAGGGGAGGCGGGGTGGTCCAGGCATCACCGGCGGGCACCAGCAGGATGACGGCGAGCAGCGCGAACTGGACGGTGACGAACAGCCAGGCGATGGCGGTGTCGCGGGGGTTGTCGGCGCTGAGCAAGCCCATGGCAGAAGCGTAGGCACCGGTCAATGCGAGAAGTGGATGTCGGGGAGCAGCCGGCCGAGCCACTTGGGTAGCCACCAGTTGCGGTCGCCGAGGAGCCCCATGAGCGACGGGACGAGCATCATGCGCACGATGGTGGCATCGACCAGCACGGCGAGGGCCAGGGTGACGCCGAGCTCGGTGGGCGGTATGGGACCGGTCACGCCGAAGGCGATGAAGACCACGATCATGATGAGGGCCGCGTTGGTGATCGGTCGCCCGGTTCGGGCGATGCCTTCGCGGATGGCCAGCTGCGTGTCTCCGGTGGCCTCATAGCGTTCGCGGATGGCCGCCAGCAGGAACAGCTGGTAGTCCATCGACAGCCCGAAGAGCAGTGCGAAGAAGAACAGTGGCGCCCACGCATCGACGAAGCCCTGGGGGTGGACGCCGAGCAGGCCGGCACCGAATCCGTGTTGGAAGACCAGGGTGGCGAAACCGAAGCTCGCCCCCACGCTGATCAGGTTCAACGCGATCGACGACAGGGCGATGGTGAGGCTGCGGAACACGACGAGCAGCAGCAGGAACGCCACGACCATGATGATGCCGATGGCCAGCGGTGCTCGGCCCGTGAGCACGGCGGTGAGGTCGTGGTTCTGGGCCGCCGGCCCCCCCACGAGGGCGTCGGGGACCTGGGCGCCGAGGTCGGCACGCAGCCGGGTGACCAGGTCGGAGGTGGCGGTGGAGTCCACCGGGGTGGCCGGGGTGACGCGGACGACGGTGCGGCCGGAGGGCGGCGGGTTGAGCCACGATCTGCGCGGCGACCACGTTGGACTCGGCCTGGGCCAGCCGGACCACGGTCGGGGCGTGGGCGGCGTCGACGGTGACGAACAGGGGCGCGGCGGCGCCGGAACCGAACGACGTGACGATCATGTCGTAGCCGTCGCGGCTCGACCGCCCCTGGTCGACGACGCGAGCTCCGGGCATCCCGAGGTGCATCCCGATCGCCGGCGCGGCCAGCAGGAGGAGCAGGGCGAGACCGGCGGCGAGCGTGCGCCCGGGGTGGCGCAGGGCGTGTCCGGTCCAGCGGGCCCAGCGTCCCTCGGCGGCCCGGTCGGGATCCTGGTGGTTGCGAACCACGAGCACTCGGTCGCCAAGGGAGACCAGCACGGCCGGGAGCAGGGTCAGCGCGGCCAGTGCGACCGCGACGACCGAGAGGATCATCCCCAGGGCCATCGACCGGAAGACCATGACCGGCACCACGAACACCGCGGCCAGGGAGAGCACCACGGTGAGCGCGGACAGGAAGACGGCCTTGCCGGCGGTGGACAGCGTGTTGGCGATGGCGTCGGCGGCGTCGAGGCCATCTTCTCGCTCCTCGCGGTAGCGAGACACGATGAACAGGCTGTAATCGATGCCGACGGCCAGACCGATCATCATCGAGAAGTTCATGGCCCAGACCGACAGCGGCGTGGTGTCACCCATGAGGTGGAGCGCGGCGAAGCCGACGGCGATGCCGGCCAGGGCGAGCAGCAGCGGGATTCCGGCGGCGATGGCCGAGCCGAACGCGATCAGCAGCAAGATGACCGTCGGGATCCCCGACAGCAGCTCGGCCCGATGGAGCGCCTCGGCGTTGCTCTGGTTGAAGTCGCTCCACACCGCCCACTCGCCGGTGACCTTGGCCACCGCTCCCGTCGGGAGGCGCAGACTGGCGACGTGGTCGATGAGTCGACTGGCCGACGTGGGCAGGCCGGCGTCGTTGGACGCGGCCAACTGCACGGGGATCAGCGCAGTTCGCCCGTCGGCGGCGAGGAGCCCCGACGATGCCGGCTGGGTCGTCGGATCGACGACGGCTGCGCTCCCGGGAGCGCCCTGCAGATCGGCCACAAGGTGCTTCAGGCCCGCAGGGTCGGTGGCGATGGGGTGGCTCTGGCGGTAGACGACGACGGCGGCCTCGGCCCCCACCTGGGGGAAGTCGCGGCGCAGCTCCTGGCGCACCTGGGCCGAGACCGAGCCCTGCGCATCCCATCCGGCACCCGACAGGGCGCTGGTGAGCGTGAGCGCGAGCGGTGCCGCGGCCAGGGTGGCGACCAGCCACACGATCATCACCAGGCGGCGGCGGCGGGCCGAGAAGCGGGCCAGCCGGGCGAACCACGGCTCGTTGGGAGCGGCACCACCGGCGGTGACCGCCGTGGTCGGGTCGGGCATCGAGCGCGTCGTGGCCATCGGTCTGCTTTCCGTCGTCCGGGTACTGGTACCCCATAGGGTATCGGAAGATACCCCTAGGGGTATACACTGCTTTGGTGGCATTCGTCGAGTACGTCCTGGCTGGGCTCGGCGTCGGGTTCGTTTTCGGCATGTTCGGAGCGGGCGGCTCGGCGTTCGCCACCCCGGTGTTGGCCGTCCTCGGCGTACCGGGCCTCATGGCGGTCGCCTCCCCGCTGCCGGCCATGATCCCGGCCGCCTATGCCGGTGCCCGCCGCTACGTGCGTTCCGGGAACCTCGACCGTCGCGTGGCCGTGCTCGCCGTCATCGGTGGGATCCCCGGCACGCTCCTGGGCGCCTTCGCCTCCCGGCTCGTCGGAGGCGACCGCCTCCTGGTCCTGTCGGGCCTGCTCCTGTTCGTCATCGGGGTCCGCCTGGTGCTGCCGGACCGGGCCGGGGCATCGGGGCGTGCCGCCGATCGACGCAACAGCACCGCGATCGTGGTCGGCTCGGCGTTCGGCGTGGGTCTGCTCACCGGCCTGTTGGCCAACGGCGGCGGCTTCCTGCTGGTCCCCCTTTTCGTCCTGGTGCTGGGCCTCACCGCCATCGAGTCCGCCGGCACGTCCATGGTGGTGGTCGGCATCCTCACCGTTCCGACCCTGGCCACCCACTGGGCCCTCGGCCACATCGACTGGATGGTTGCGGCCGGGTTCGCCATGGGGTTGATCCCCGCGTCGATGCTGGGCGCCCGCGTCGCTCAGCGTGTGCCGGCCAACCAGGCGCGCCTGGCGTTCGGGTTGATGCTGGTGGCATTCTCGGTCTGGTTCCTGGCCCGTCAGCTCGCCTGAAGACCCCCCGCTTCGATCCGGGTCGGGGTCCAGAAGGCCGGTCAGGCGGGTGATGGATCGGCGATCGCGCCGACCGCGTGCGGGGACCGCGCCCCACACCACGACCGCCACAACCAATAGGGCTAGCCCGGTCAGGCTCCGACGTAGGCGGCCAGGTGCTCGCCGGTGAGGGTGGAGCGGGCGGCGACGAGGTCGGCGGGCGTACCCTCGAAGACGATCCGACCCCCTTCGTGGCCGGCCCCGGGGCCGAGGTCGACGATCCAGTCGGCATGCGTCATCACCGCTTGGTGATGCTCGATGACGATGACGGACTTGCCCGAATCGACGAGCCGGTCGAGCAGGCCGAGCAGGTTCTCGACGTCGGCCAAGTGGAGGCCGGCGGTCGGCTCGTCCAGGACGTAGACGCCGCCCTTTTCCGCCAGGTGGGTGGCCAGCTTGAGTCGCTGGCGCTCGCCGCCCGACAGCGTGGGGAGCGGCTGGCCCAGGGCGAGGTACCCGAGCCCGACGTCGCCCAGCCCATCGAGGATCTTGTGGGCGGCCGGGGTGTGCGCCTCGCCGGCACCGAAGAACTCCGCCGCCTCGGTCACCGCCATGGCCAGCACCTGGCTGATGTCGCGCCCACCGAGGCGGTACTGGAGCACGTCGGGTTCGAAGCGCTTGCCCTCGCACACCTCGCAGACGCTGGCCACACCGGCCATCATCGCCAGATCGGTGTAGATGACGCCGGCCCCGTTGCAGTTGGGACACGCTCCCTCGGAGTTGGCGCTGAACAGCGCCGGCTTCACCCCGTTGGCCTTGGCGAACGCCTTGCGAATCGGATCCAGCAGCCCGGTGTAGGTCGCCGGGTTGCTGCGCCGCGAGCCCTTGATCGCGCCCTGGTCGATCGACACCACCCCGTCGCGGCCCGACACCGACCCGGTGATCAGCGAGCTCTTGCCCGACCCGGCCACACCGCTCACCACCACCAGCACCCCCAGCGGGATGTCGACGTCGACATCGCACAGGTTGTGCGTGCTCGCGCCGCGCACCGCCAGCACACCGGACGGCGTGCGCACCGACGGCTTCAACGAGGCCCGGTCGTCGAGGTGACGCCCGGTCATCGTGCCACTGGATCGCAGCCCGTCCACCGTGCCCTCGAACACCACCTGGCCACCGGCCGAGCCCGGGCCAGGGCCGAGATCGACGGCATGATCGGCGATGATGATGGCCTCCGGCTTGTGCTCCACCATCAGCACGGTGTTGCCCTTGTCCCGCAGCTGCAGCAGCAGTCCGTTCATCCGCGCGATGTCGTGGGGGTGCAGCCCGATCGTCGGCTCGTCGAACACGTAGGTGACGTCGGTGAGCGACGACCCGAGCTGGCGGATCATCTTGGTGCGCTGGGACTCGCCACCCGACAGCGTGCCCGATGACCGGTCGAGCGAGAGGTAGCCGAGCCCGATGTCCACGAACGAGTCGAGGGCCTGTCCCAGCGCGGCCAGCAGGGGAGCCACCGATGGCTCGTCGAGGCCGTGGACCCAGTCGGCCAGGTCGCTGATCTGCATAGCGCACGCGTCCGCGATGTTGATCCCGTCGATCTTGGAGGACCGTGCCGCCTCGTTCAGCCGGGTCCCGCCGCACTCGGGACAGGTGGTGAAGGTGACCACCCGCTCCACGAAGGCTCGGACGTGGGGCTGCATGGCCTCGACGTCCTTGGCCAGCATCGACTTCTGGATCTTCGGGATCAGGCCCTCGTAGGTGAGGTTGATGCCTTCGACCTTGATCCTGGTCGGCTCCTTGTGGAGCAGATCGTCGAGCTCGGTCTTCGTGAACTTGCGGATGGGCTTGTCGGGATCGAAGTAGCCGCATCCCCGGAAGATGCGGCCGTACCAGCCGTCCATGCTGTAGCCAGGGATGGTGAGCGCGCCCTGGTTGAGCGACTTGGTGTCGTCGTAGAGCTGGGTCAGATCGAAGTCGGTCACCGAGCCGATGCCCTCACAGCGCGGGCACATGCCACCGGTGCGGGTGAACGAGCGCTTCTCCCTCCGCGTCCTGCCGCCCTTCTCGAAGGTGACCGCCCCAGCACCGCTGATCGTCGCGGTGTTGAACGAGAACGCCTGGGGTGAGCCGATGTGGGGCTTGCCCAGTCGGCTGAACAGGATGCGCAGCATGGCGTTGGCATCGGTGGCGGTTCCGACGGTGGAACGGGGGTTGGCGCCCATCCGCTCCTGGTCGACGATGATGGCCGTGGTCAGTCCGTCCATGACGTCGACTTCGGGTCGCGCCAGCGTGGGCATGAATCCCTGCACGAACGAGCTGTAGGTCTCGTTGATCAGACGCTGGGACTCCGCGGCGATGGTGCCGAACACCAGCGAGCTCTTGCCCGAACCGGACACGCCGGTGAACACCGTCAGCCGGCGCTTCGGGATCTCGACGCTGACGTCTTTGAGGTTGTTCACGCGCGCGCCGTGCACGCGGATCAGGTCGTGGCCGTCGGCCGCCGCCGGCGACGCCGACTTCGTGCGGCTCCGGTTGGCCTTGGTCCTCGTCGCCTTGGCCGCGGTGGCTCGGGTCGTCGCCCTGGTCGTCGTCGCCTTGGTCATCGTGTGGTGACGACGGTCAGGCCTGCGCGATGCGCACGAGGTTGCCCGACGGGTCGCGGAACGCGCAGTCCCGCGCCCCCCACGGCTGGGAGGTGGGCTCCTGGAGCACCTCGGCCCCCGACGCCCGCACCTTCTCGAAGGTGGCGTCGAGGTCCTCGGCCGCGAAGATGGCCGCCTGCAGCGACCCCTTCGTGACCAGCGACTGGAGGGCGTCGCCCTCGGTCTGCGAGCGACCGCCGTGGGGCTGGGACAACACGATGGCGACATCCTGGCCGGGCGCTCCGACGGTGACCCAGCGGAACCCGTCGGAGGCGACGTCGTTGCGGACCTCGAGGTCGAGTGCGTCACGGTAGAAGCCGAGCGCCTCGTCGGGATCGTTGACGGTGATGAACATGGTGGAGAGGTTGACAGCCATGAGACGACCCTACGAGCAGTGTGGCCGGCGTGTGCTTCTCCGATCCTGCTCGACGCCGAGCGCCGTGCCGCGTCGTCGCTCAGGTGGAGGCCAACGTGCGCTGCGGTCGTGTCCTCACCTTGGTCACACAGGACGGGACGACCTCGAGGTGGCGGTGGTCGCGGGCCCGATACTTCGACGGTGTCTCTCCCATGATTTCGGTGAAGCGCGAGCTGAACGAGCCGAGCGACGTGCATCCCACGGCCATGCAGGCGTCGGTGACCGACATGCCTTGACGTAGGAAGGCCTTGGCCCGCTCGATGCGACGGGTCATGAGGTAGGTGTATGGCGTCTCGCCATAGGCGGCGCGGAACTTGCGGGAGAAGTGCGCAGGCGACATGAGCGCGGCCCGGGCCATGGCCGGGACATCGAGGGGCTCGGCGTAGTCGCGGTCCATCAGGTCACGCGCCCGGCGCAGGTGCGCGAGATCGGCGATCTCCTCCGGTGTCATGGGTTCAACGTTAGGCGGGTCGTCGATGCACCGCGTCCGCGGCGGCGACGAGATTCGAAACAGAGCCGGCCTCTCAGGCGGCGCGACCACCGTGGTGGATTCGTTATCCGTCAGGGGGTCGCCCCGCCGTGGACGAGCGGGTGCCCGAAACGTGATCAGCACTCCCATGCCGCTCGACTGGCGGGGCGGAAACATGGCTCGGTTCTTGAGGTCAGTGCGGCCATCTGTGCGGTGCTCCGCCCGGCGGGAACCGGCACGAGGTCGTCGTCGCCGGGCCTACGGTGTCACCGCCCAAGCAGACGAGGAGCCGACGATGGACCGCACCGCGATCGAGGAACTGCAGATGCACGGCCAGGACATCCCTTGGCTGCTCGGGCACTGGGCGACCCACAAGCCCGACCACCCGGCCCTGGTCTGGGATCCGCCCACCGGCGCCGGCCGGCAATGGACCTACGCCGAGTTGCGCGACACCACCCATGGCCTGGCCGTCGGGCTTCGCGAGCAGGGCGTGGCGGTGGGGGACAAGGTGCTCATCCACGCCGAGAACTCCCCCGACATGCTCCTGGCCTGGCTGGCCTGTGCCACGCTCGGCGCCGTCGCGGTCACGACCAACACGCGCTCGGCGGTAGCCGAGATCGCCTACTTCGCCGAGCACACGGGGTGCGTCGCCGCCATCGTCGACGCCCGTCTGGCCGACGCGGTGGCCGAGGCCGCGCCCGCGTTGGAGTGGATCGCCGTCATCGCCGACGATGCGCTGAGGGCCGACGCCACAGCCAGCGCGAGCGGACGCGGGCCGGAGCGCCTTCCGTTCGCGGCGCTGGCCGGCGACGCCCGTTCGTGGTCCGGGCGACCGATCGAACCGATGCGACCGTTCGGCATCATGTTCACCTCGGGCACGACCAGCCGGCCCAAGGCGGTGGTGCACACCCACGCCAACGCCATCTGGGCCAGCCGCGTCGGTCCCCGCAACATCGATCTGGGTACCAACGACCGGTACCTGATCTACCTGCCCCTCTTCCATGTCAACGCCCAGAGCTGGTCGTTCTTCTCGGTGCTGGGCGTGGGCGCCACCGCGGTGTTGATGCCCAAGTGGTCCTCCAGCCGGTTCTGGGATGTCGTCACCGCCAACCAGATCACCCACATCTCGCTGATGCCGTTCTGCATCGGCACCCTCTCGGGTCCCGATCGCCCGGCGTCCACGACGCTGCGCATCGGGGTCTTCGGCCTGATCATGGAGGTGCTCGACGCGATGCTGGGGATCGAGGTCTACGCCGCCTACGGGATGACCGAGACCGTGATCCACGCCACCAACGGCAAGCCGTCCGAGCACCTGCCCGAGCGGTCGATGGGCCATGTCACGCCCGGCTACGAGTTCGCCGTGGTCGACAAGGAGACCGGGGCCCTGTGCGCCGAGGGCGAGACGGGCGAGCTGTGGTTGCGGGGCGCCCGGGGGATCCAGCTGTTCCTCGAGTACTACGACAACCAGGAGGCCAACGCCAAGGCGTTCGAGGACGGCTGGTTCAAGACCGGGGACATGGTGGTGCTCGGCCCGGGCGGCAACCTCTTCTACCGCGAACGTGACAAGGACCTGCTCAAGGTGGGTGGCGAGAACGTCTCGGCCCGCGAGGTGGAGGACGTCGTGACCGCCGTCCCCGGTGTCACCCAGGTGGCGGTGGTGGGCAAGCACCACGACTTCCTCGACCAGGTGGTGGTGGCCTTCGTGGTGCCGGCCCCGGGCACCGACGAGGCGGCGCTCGAGGCCCAGATCATCGGGGCCTGCCGCGAACGACTGGCCGACTTCAAGGTTCCCCGCGCCGTCTACGCGGTGGAGGAGTTCCCGCTGGGCACGCTGGACAAGGTCCTCAAGAACAAGTTGCGGGAGATGGCCGACCAACAGCCACCCGTCTGAACCCTCGAGTCCGCGCCCTCACAGGGCGAAGGAGTAGCCGCCGTTGACCGGGATGGTCTGACCGGTGACCCACGAGGCCCGGGGGCTGGCCAGCGTGGCCACCATCCAGGCCACGTCGTCGGGGTCGCCGGGCCGGCGAATCAGGTAGTCGGCCATGAGCGCCTTGCGCTGCTCAGCCCGGGCGGGATCGTCCCAGAACGCGTCGGTGGCCGGCGTGCGCATGGTGCCCAGGGCGATGTTGTTGGCGGTGACACCGTGGCGGGCCACCTCGCTGGCGATGGCCCGGGTGAACCCGGCCGCCCCGGCCTTGGCTGCGCTGTAGGCAGCCATCTGAGCCCCGCCGCTGCGGGCGGCATCCGACACGATCGTGATGATGCGCCCCCAGCCCCGTTCCGCCATGGCCGGCAACACCGCATGCACGCAGTTCATGACCCCCCCGAGGTTCACCCCCAGGTACTTGGTCCACTCCTCGGGGGTGGTGTCCACGAAGCGGGTGGGGGTCCCGAAGCCATCGGTCCCGGCGTTGCCGGCGTTGTTCACCAGGATGTCGACGCCCCCGGCGCCGCCGACCGCGTCGTGCACCGCCGCGTGGTCGGTGACGTCGAAGGGCAACGCGCTCGCCGCGCCACCCGCGGCCCGGATGGCTGCGGCTGCGGCCTCGGCCCGCTCGGCGAAGAAGTCGTTCACGACCACCTCGGTACCGGCCGCGGCCAGCAACCCGGCGATCGCCTCACCCACCCCCTGGCCGGCACCGGTCACCAGCGCCCGCTTGCCTGCCAGCGCGAAATCGATCGTCAGATCACGTGCGGGGCTCACGCCACGACCTGCTCGGCTCGAAGAGCGGCGATCTGATCGGCGCTGAACCCGGCGGCGGCCAGCACGGCGTCGGTGTCCGCCCCCAGGTTCGGCGGATCCGAGCCCGCCCGCGTGGCCGAGTCCCCGCCTTCGCCGTCGAAGCGGATCGGGTTGGCCAGCACCCGAGCGCCGGACCCGCCCAGCTCGACCAGGCTTCGCCGGTCGGTCACCTGCGGATCCTCCAGCAGGTCGGCGGGTTGGTTCACCGGACCGACACCGCCCCGAAGGCCGGGTTCCGCCACCCACGCCGCGGCCGGTCTGGAGGCGAACACCTCGCTCAAGCGGGCGATGACCGGGCCCTCGTCGTCGACGCCCAGCCGATGCCCGAGCAGCTCGGGCGTAGCCAGCGCCTCGCACAGGGCGGCCCAGGGCTTCGGCTCGCTGGCCGCCACGGTGACGTCGCGCCCGTCCGCGCACCGGTAGACGTTGCGCGCCGCGAAGGTGCCCCACCCCGGCGCCGGATCGTTGGCAGCGCGAGCCACGTCTTCTGCCAGCACCCACATGGCGCTGTCGACCATGTTCGCGTCGAGGCGTCGCCCCTGCCCGCTCCGGTCGGCCTCGGCCAGCCCGGCGAGGACGCCGGCCGTCGCCATCAACGCGGCCAGTGGGATCGAGATCGTGGTCGCCGGTGGCGTGGCCGGCCCGTCGGCCAGGCGGTCGAGCAGACCGGCGTAGCCGAGGTAGGTGAGATCGTGGCCGGGCGCATCGGTGTTGGGGCCGGTGTCGCCGAAGCCCGTCACCGAGCACCACACCACACGGGGGTTCTCCTCCCGCATGGTCTCATAGCCCAGGCCGAGCCGGTCGAGTTGGCCGGGGCGGTGCGACTCGACGACCACGTCGGCCCAACGCACGAGCGGGCGGAGCACGTCGGCCGCGCCAGGTGAGCGAAGGTCGAGCACCAGCGAGCGCTTGCCCCGGTTGAGGGCCACGTGGGCGGCGTTGAACCGGCCCGGCGGTGCCATCGGCCGCAGGCCGTCACCGGCGCCGGGCGCCTCGACCTTGACCACCTCCGCGCCCAGGTCGGCCAGTAGCAACGTGCAGAAGGCACCCGGGTACATGCGAGTCAGGTCGAGGACCTTCACGGGTGCGAGCGGTCCGGCGAGGTCGGTCACGGCCCGAGTCTCGCATGTGCCCGGCTGGCCCCCGACGGCCTACGCTCAGGCGCCCATGACCACTCTGCCGATCCAGCTGGTGGGCGATGGCCTGCCCGTGCCCTGTGTGGACGGAACCGACCGTCCATACCTGTCGCTGGACAGCGCGGCGTCGACCCCGGCCCTGCCCGCGGTGGCGGCCCGGGTGCAGGAGTTCGTCCCCTGGTACTCGAGCGTGCACCGGGGCGCCGGCTACAAGTCCCAGATGGCCACCGCCGCCTACGAGGACGCCCGCGCCGCGGCGCTGGCCTTCGCGGGGCGCGAGGGTCACGACGACATCGCCATCCTGTGCCGCAACGCCACTGAGGCCATCAACCACCTGGCCTACCGACTGCGGCTGACCCGCGACGACGTGGTGGTGACCACCGTGGTCGAACACCATGCCAACCTGCTGCCCTGGGCCCGATCCGCGGCCCAGCGGCGCTACGTGGAGTGCGACCCGCAGGGCCGCTTCGGGACCGACGATGTGGCCGCCGCGCTCGACGATGGTGCTCGACCCAGGCTGCTGGCCGTGACCGCGGCCAGCAACGTGACCGGGTGGCGCCCACCCGTCGACCAGATCCTCGAACTCGCCCATGAGCGGGACATCCCGGTGCTCGTGGACGCGGCCCAGTTGGCCCCCCACCACCCCCTGCCCAGCCAGGCCGACTTCCTGGCCTGGAGCGGTCACAAGATGTACGCCCCGTTCGGCACCGGAGTGCTGATCGGTCCCCGCCTGTCCTTCACCGACGGCGATCCCTTCCTGGCCGGAGGCGGCGCGGTCGATCTGGTGGATCTCGACGAGGTCGTGTGGACCGACCCGCCCGAGCGCGAGGAGGCCGGATCCCCCAACCTCATCGGCGCGGTGGCCCTGCACACCGCCATCGACGAGCTCACCTCGATCGGCTGGGATGCCATCGGGGCCCACGAGGCCGCCCTGGCCGACCAGCTGCGCCGGGGTCTGGCCGCCATGGACGGCGTGCGGCTCCTCGGCCCCGACCTCGACACCCCGACGTTGGCCGTGGCCAGCTTCGTGGTCGACGACCTCCCCCACGCCCTGGTCGCCGCCCGCCTGAGTGCCGAGTTCGGTATCGGGGTGCGCCACGGATGCTTCTGCGCCCATCCGTACCTGGTGCGGCTGCTGGGCCTGTCGGCCGATGAGATCGCCCGCTACCACGACGACATCCACCGGGGCGACCGCACGCGGATCCCCGGAGCGGTGCGGGCCAGCGCCGGTCTGTCCACCACGCCGGCCGACGTGGAGCGGTTCCTGTCCGCCATCGCCGTCATCGCCGGGCCCGAGCCCGCACCCGTGGAGTACCTCCAGGATCCCGTCACCGGCGACTTCTGGCCCCGCCCCGAGGCCGCGCCGTGGTCGACCGGTGACCGCAGCCTGGGCTCGGCCTGCTCCCGAGGCTGAGCGGATCCCGCCCCAAAGGCCGCGGAACCCGTCCCGCCGCCCGGCCCCGAACCGGGGCCAGGGGCGAGACAGGTTCCGCGTGGAGGACAGGTCGCGTCAGCCGAGGTCAGGGTCAGGCGTCGTGGACGCCGATCGGGTGGTCGGCGGACTTGGTGGCCGCGTGGATGAAGCCGGCCACCGATGCCAGGAACAACACCAGGGCGAGCAGGTAGCAGACCCAGGCCGCCTGTTGGGCCCGCTCACCGAAGATGCTGAACCCGTAGCTGGTCAACAGCAGCCCTCGCAGCGTCTCGCCCTGGAACAGGGTGGTGGCCTTGGCCTGTGTGGCCGCCACCTGGGCCGCGAGCTGCTTGGCCTGGGCACTGCTCTGATCGGGCAGGGCGGCCAGTTGGGCCTGCAGGGCCCGGGCCTGCGCGCTCGTCTCGGAGTAGGTCTTGCCCCCGTTGACCAGGGTCACGTGGACGCCGATGTAGTGGTTCGCATAGCACTGGGCCTGCGCGCCGGTCACCAGCGGCTGACCGGCATAGGTCTTGAGGCACGGATCGTTCTCGTCGGCCTTCAGGGCGGCCGCCGGCGTGAAGACGATCTTCTGCTGGGCCAGTTGGTCGTGCACGTAGTTCTTGGCGAAGTTGGCCTGGTTCTGGAGCACGAGCCCCAGCACCAGGATCAGCACGGCGGCAAGCAGGCCCCCCACACTGAAGATCAGGTCCAGTGTTCGACGCTTCATGTACTGCTACCTCTTCCTGTTCGCGGGTGCCCGGTCGGGCGTCGGGACGGCAACCACGGTCGCGGACCGGCCGGGGTCGCGCCCAGGGCCTTTGGTCACCTCGAATGAGGCCCGTAGGTCCCGGTTCAGTCGGCACCCCGGCAACGTGGCGTCCCGTGCCGGCACCTCGATCAAGGTGGACTCGACCTGGTAGGTGGCGGGGCGCTGGTATTCCCACCAGGCACACGTCGACTCGCTGAGCGGCGTGCCGGGCCCGTTCACGGCCCGCTTCCGCCGGGGCCGTCGGGGTCGCGACCGGGGTCGCCGGGCTCAGCTGCCCGGCTTGCGCCCGAGCTCGACGGGAACGTACTCGGGATCGGACTCATCGCGCATGGACAGCTTCCACTTGCAGCACACGTTGCCCTCGTCGACGCGGGGCGGGATGGCCAGGATGTCGACCTTCATGTTCGGGTTGTACATCTTGGCCGTCTCGATCAACGACGCCGGACACGTCGAGTGGCAGTTCTTCTCCAGGATGTCGGGTCGTCCCAGCGCCTCCCACTGGTCGGGCGCGCAGCACCGGTTGAAGGTCATGATGCCCACATCCGGCTCGGGCATCTCGAAGGTCAGCTCGAAGGCCTTGCCCGGGAAGGAAGTGGAGTCGATCTGGATGTCCTTCATGAAGGCGGCCACGTCGTTGGTGGTGATGTTCATCCAGCGGCCCTTCATGCTGCGGATCTCCGGGAGCACCTTCTCGCTCCACAGCGTCCACTGGATGTCGAACATCTCGTCGAGCCCGTAGCGCACGACCACCTCGGCGGCCCAGGCCTCGATGACCAGCAGGAAGAACTCGTGGCTGCCCAGGCACAGCTGCACGAGCCGTTCCTTGTCGCAGTCGGCCAGCCGGGGATCGGGTTTGAACAGGCTGAAGGCAACCACGCCGTGGTCGAGCGGGGGCAGCTCGTCGACGTCGGCGATGGCGTCGAACTCCCCGGCGATGCGATCGAGGTGACCCACGATGCCGTTGGTCCACGCCGACAACTGCAGCTCGTCTTTGGCCTCGGTGCCGTAGCGCCGCTCGACCTCGGCCGACCACGAGTCAACCAGCAGCATGTAGTACTCGTAGCTGAGCGAGTACATGCTGATCAGCGCGTCGTTGGAGAAGTCCGAGAAGCGCAGATCGGCCCGGAACGGCCCGCTGTAGTCAGCCAACTCGAGGCTCTCGTCCACCGCGATGTCAGCCCGGTGGTCGCGGCCCTGCTTCTTGTAGGTCACGGTGTCGTCGAGCCGGGGAAACTTCTTGTAGTTCTCCAGATCGACACGCAACGACAGCGCGAACTCGTCAGGCTCGCGAGCCGAGAGGTCCGCCCCGGGCTCCCGCACAGCCAGGAACTCCTGCAGGTCCTTGTCGAGCTGCTGATCGGTCATGACCACATCCCTCCGTTCTCGGCTCCGTCCACACTAGCCGATCGGCTAGGGGGCGCAAGCCGCTCGGCTAGTCTGGGGGGGTGAGCGCGACCCAGCCCGTGGCCACCGCTCGACTGCGGTCGATCCGGCGCAGCGAGGCGCAGACCCGCATCATCGATGCGGCCCTCGTGCTTTTCGGCGAACACGGGGTCAACGGCACGTCGCTGCAGATGATCGCCGACGCCCTCGGGGTGACCAAGGCGGCCGTGTACCACCAGTTCCCGGCCAAAGACGACATCGTGGTGGCCGCCATCGAGGTCGAACTGGTGAAGCTGGAGGAGACCCTGGAGCTGGCCGAGGCCGAAGAGCCGGCCCCCGAGGCCCGCGAGCTGGTCCTGCGACACGTGATCGACCAGGCCGTCGAGCATCGCAGCATGGTCAGCGCCGTGCAGCACGATCCGGTCATCGTCCGGCTCCTCGCCCGTCACGAGCCGTTCCGCCAGCTCATGGATCGCCTGTCGGTGGTGCTCACCGGCGGTCGAACCGACGCCGAGGTCCGGGTGCGGGTGGCCATGATCTCCGCGGCCATCGGTGGAGCCGTGACCAATCCCCTGGTGGCCGACGTCGACGACGAGCACCTGGCCACCGACCTGCTGCGTCTGGCCCGCGACTTCCTGGATCTGCCCGACTGAGCGGCGCGTCCGTCCGGTCTCCGGGTCGCGCCGCCGGTCCGTACACTGGATCGACCATCAGCACGGTCGGCCGCTTCCCGGCGTCGTCAGCCAGCAACCCACGAGGATCGGATGAGTCAGGAACCCGTCGACCCAGACGTCGCCAGCGACCCGGCGCGCTACGACCCCCTCGCCATCGAGGAGCCGATCGCTCGACGCTGGTTCGCCGACGGCACCTACGCCACGTCGCCGAGCGCGGCCGATCCCCCCACCTACCTGCTGACCATGTTCCCGTACCCCTCGGGCGACCTGCACATGGGTCACGCCGAGATCTTCTCCATCCACGACGCCCTCGTCCGCCAACGTCGCATGCTGGGCGAGCGAGTGCTGAACCCCATTGGCTGGGACGCGTTCGGCCTGCCCGCCGAGAACGCGGCCCGCAAGCGTGGCATCGATCCCCGCACCTGGACCTACGCCAACATCGAGGAGCAGGCCGCCTCGATCGCCCGGCTGGGCTACTCGTTCGACTGGTCCACCCGGCTCAACACCTGCGATCCCAGCTACTACCGGTGGACCCAGTGGGTCTTCGTGCAGCTCATGAAGGCCGGCCTGGCCGAGCGGCGGGCGGGCCTGGTCAACTGGTGCCCGGGCTGTGAAACCGTCCTGGCCAACGAGCAGGTGATCGACGGCCGCTGCGAACGCAGCGACGACCTGGTCGTGCGCCGCCCCCTGGTCCAGTGGTACCTGCGGATCTCCTCCTACGCCCAGCAGCTGCTCGACGACTTGTCGGGCCTGGACTGGCCCGATCGCGTGAAGAACATCCAGCGCAACTGGATCGGCCGCTCTGAGGGGGCGATCCTGCGGTTCCGCGTGGCCGGCACCGGTGAGGAGGTCGAGGTCTACACCACCCGGCCCGACACCCTCTTCGGCGCCACCTATGCGGTGTTCGCACCCGAGCACCCGCTGGTGCTCGCGCACATGGGTGACGATCCCGAGTTCGAAGCCTTCCGTGCCGATGTGACCATGCGGTCGGAGATCGAGCGGCTCTCCACCTTCGAGGGCCAGCCCGACAAGCGCGGCCTGCGACTCAACTTCGACGTGGTGAACCCGATCAACGGCGAGCAACTGCCCGCCTTCGCGGCCGACTACGTGCTGATGGACTACGGCACCGGCGCCATCATGGCCGTGCCTTTCGGCGACCAGCGCGACCTCGACTTCGCCCGCCAGCAGGGACTGCCCGTGCGAGCCATCATCCGCCCCGCGGGCAGCAGCGCCGACAGGTCGGCGGCCGACACCCTGGACGCCGACACCATGACCGAGGCCTACGTCGGCCCGGGCACGCTGTTGAACTCCGGGGAGTTCGACGGCCTCGACACCGTCGAGGGAGGTCGGGCCATCACCGCCGCGCTGGCCTCTGCGAGGGCTGGCCGAGGCCAGCGTGAAGTTCCGCCTGCGCGACTGGCTGGTGTCACGCCAGCGGTCGTGGGGCGCGCCGGTACCGGTCATCCACTGCCCCGACTGCGGGCCGGTCCCGGTGCCCGAGGCGGACCTGCCCGTCGAGCTGCCCGACGACCTCGACTTCAGCGTCAACGGGTCGCCGCTGGCCGTGCACCCCACCTGGAAGTTCGTGGCCTGCCCCGAGTGCGGGGCCGACGCCGAGCGCGACACCGACACCATGGACACCTTCGTCGACTCGTCCTGGTACTTCCTGCGCTTCCTGTCCCCCAACGACGCTGACCAGCCCTGGCCCCGCGACCTGGCCGACGCCGTGCTGCCGGTGGCCCAGTACACCGGTGGCGTCGAGCACGCGGTGCTGCACCTGCTCTACGCCCGCTTCGTGGTCAAGGCCCTACGGGACCAGGGGCTGCTGGCCGCCGACGAGCCGTTCCAGGCCCTGCTCAACCAGGGCCAGGTCATCCTCAACGGCGCCTCCATGAGCAAGTCCCGGGGCAACCTGGTGACACCCGTCGAGGTGTACGGCATCTACGGGGCCGACAGCCTGCGGGCCACGATGCTGTTCGCCTCTCCGCCCGAGGACGACATCGACTGGGCCCAGGTGTCCCCGTCGGGCATGCACCGATGGCTGAGCCGGCTGTGGCGCCTGGCCCTCGACGGCGCCGACGCCGACGCCGGGTCGCCGGCGGTCGACGGTGGTTCGGCAGCCGACGCCCTAACGCTGCGGCGGGCCACCCACCTGGCCATCGACGGCGCCACGACGGACTACGCGGCCCACAAGTACAACACCGTCATCGCCAAGCTCATGGGCCTCACCAACGCGGTGCGTGAAGCCAACCGGGCAGGCGTGAGCGGCGCGCCGGTGGACGAGGCCGTCGACGCCGCCCTGTTGATGCTGGCGCCGATCTGCCCGTTCATCACCGAGGAGCTCTGGACCCGGCGCGGCCACGACGGATCGGTCCACGACCAGCGCTGGCCCGAAGCCGACGCTGCCCTGCTGGCCCAGGACTCGGTCGAGCTGGTCGTCCAGGTCGACGGCAAGGTCCGGGCCCGGATGACCGTCGACCAGGGGACGCCGGAGGGGGATCTGGCCGATCGGGCCCGCCAGCTCGGCCCCATCGCCTCGCTGCTCGAGGGCCGCGAGGTGGCGCGCACGGTGGTGGTGGCCGATCGGCTGGTCAACTTCGTGCTGCGCAAGCCCTGACGGCCCACCTGGCTCCAGCCGGTCGGGATCCCGTACCGAACCCGAATCGGCAGATCTCGACCGGCAGGTAGCTTGTGCGGATGGCCACCGTCCCCGAAAAGCCCACGCTCGAAGGCCTCGAGGCCAAGTGGAGCGCGATCTGGGAGGCCGACGGGACCTACCACTTCGACCGGACCCGACCCCGCGAAGACGTCTACGCCATCGACACCCCGCCCCCGACGGTGAGTGGCCAACTCCACCTCGGTACCGCCTTCGGCTACATCCAGGTCGACGCCATGGCCCGGTTCCAGCGGATGCGGGGCCGCGAGGTCTTCTACCCCATCGGCTGGGATGACAACGGCCTGCCCACCGAGCGACGCGTGCAGAACCACTACGGCGTGCGCTGCGACCCCACCCTGTCCTACCAGGACGACCTGGTCGTGCCCGACCCTGACGACGAGCGCAAGCTGATCTCCCGGCCCAACTTCCTGGAGCTGTGCGAGGCGCTCACCGAGGAGGACGAGAAGGGCTTCGAGGACGTCTTCCGGGCCGTCGGGCTCTCGGTGGACTGGACGCTCAAGTACGCCACCATCGACGAGCGCTCCCGGCGTGCCGCCCAGCGCGCCTTCCTGCGCAACTACCTCCGGGGCGAGGCGTACCTGACCGAGGCCCCCACCTTGTGGGACATCGACTACCAGACCGCGGTGGCCCAGGCCGAGCTCGAGGACCGGACGACCAAGAGCGCATACCATCGTCTCCGGTTCGGCCAGGCCGACGGTCCCGGGGTGGAGATCGAGACGACCCGACCGGAGCTGTTGGCGGCGTGCGTGGCCCTGGTGGCCCACCCCGACGATCCCCGGTACGCCCCCCTGTTCGGCACCAGCGTCTCCACCCCCGTCTTCGGGGTGGCCGTGCCCGTCCTCGCGCACCGACTGGCCGAACCCGACAAGGGCTCGGGCATCGCCATGGTCTGCACCTTCGGCGACACCGTCGACATCGTGTGGTGGCGTGAGCTGGAATTGCCCACCCGCTCCATCCTGGGCCGCGACGGACGCCTGAGCCGCGACACGCCCGCCTGGTTGCCGGCTCCGGGGGTAGAGGCCTGGGCCGAGCTGGCCGGGACGACAGCGGCCGCGGCCCGCCGCAAGATGGTCGAGCTGCTCCAGGCCTCCGGATCGACCGTGGGCGAGCCCCGACCGGTCGAACACGAGGTCCGCTACTACGAGAAAGGCGATCGCCCGCTCGAGATCGTGACCAGCCGCCAGTGGTACATCCGCAATGGTGCCCGCGACGAAGCCCTGCGCGCCCGGCTCCTCGAAGCCGGCCGCCAGCTGGTGTGGCACCCGGCCAACATGCGCATCCGCTTCGAGCACTGGGTGGAAGGCCTGAACTCGGACTGGCTGATCAGCCGGCAGCGCTACTTCGGCGTGCCCTTCCCGGTCTGGTACCCGGTCGGTCCTGACGGCGAGCCGGATCTGGATCAGCCCATCCTGGCCACCGAGGACTCCCTGCCGGTCGATCCCCAGATCGACGCCCCACCGGGCTACGAGGTCGCCCAGCGCGGCGTGGCCGGCGGGTTCGTGGGCGACCCCGACGTGATGGACACCTGGGCCACCTCGTCGCTCACCCCCCAGATCACCTGCAACTGGGAGGACGACCCCGACTTCTTCGGCCGCACGTTCCCCATGGACCTGCGTCCCCAGGGTCCCGAGATCATCCGCACCTGGCTCTTCTCCACGCTGCTGCGCTCGCTGCTCGAGGCGGATGCCCGACCCTGGGACCACATCAGCATCAACGGGTGGATCCTCGACCCCGACCGCAAGAAGATGTCGAAGTCGAAGGGCAACATCGTCACGCCCGGCCAGCTGGTCACCGACCACGGCGCCGACGGCGTGCGTTACTGGTCGTGCAGCTCGGCTCCCGGGGTGGACACCGCGGCCGACGCCGGCCAGATGCGGGTCGGGCGGCGATTGGCCCTCAAGCTGCTCAACGTCACCCGCTTCGTGCTCGGGCTCGGGATCGCCGACACGCCCGCCGCGGCCCCCACCGCCGCCCTCGATCGCGCCCTGCTCACCCGCCTGGCCCAGGTGGTCGACACCGCCACCGCCGCCTTCGACGACTACAGCTATCACCGGTCGCTCGAGCAGTCCGAGGCGCTCTTCTGGACCTTCTGCGACGACTTCGTCGAGCTGGTCAAGTCCCGCGCCTACGGCGAGGACCCTGCCGCCGACTCGGCCCGGGCCGCGCTGGCCATCGCCCTCGACGCCCTGACCCGGCTCTTCGCCCCCTTCCTGCCCTTCGCGGCCGAGGAGGCGTGGTCGTGGTGGCACGACGCGTCGGTGCACCGGGCCACCTGGCCGACCGGCGCCGAGCTCATCGATCCAGCTGCGCTCGGCGATCCCAATGTGCTGGAGATGGCCAGCGAGGTGCTCGGCCACATTCGCAAGGAGAAGTCGCTCAACCGACTGTCCATGCGGTCGCCGGTGGACCGGGTGACGGTGGTGGACACGGCCGAACGCACCGCCGCGCTGGCCGCGGCGATCGACGACGTCAAGACCGCGGGCGTGGTGAGCGAGCTGGTCATCGAGGTGGGCGACAGCCCGTCGGTGACGGTCGAGTTGCCCGTGGCCGAAACCACCCCCGCGTCCTGAGGCGCGGCCGCCTCGACGGTTGAGACATCTAGAGGTTTGACGAGTAGGTTCTGGGCCCGTGCAACGACCCATCGCCGACGTCTTCACCTGGCCATCGGACGAGCCGCGCCTGATCGGAAGCCGGTGCGACGACTGCGCAGCGGTGACGTTCCCGGTCCAGTCCCGCTGCCCGCGATGCTCCAGGCCGGACATGTCCGAGCTGCTGCTGCCCACCCACGGCACGCTGGTCTCGTGGACGACCCAGGGCTTCCCTCCCACGATCGACTACCGGGGCGACCTGACGGGGGCATCGTTCGAGCCGTTCGGCGTGGGGCTGGTCCAGCTCGACGACGTCGTTCGCGTCGAGGCCCGCCTGACCGAGGCCGACCCGGCGAAGCTCGACTTCGACATGGCGGTCGAGTTGCGGATCGTGCCCTTCTACACCGACCGCAACGGCGACGAGATCGTCACGTTCGCCTTCGCGCCTGCGAGCTGAGGAGCCCATCGTGGATGACGTAGCCATCGTCGGGGTCGGCCTGCACCCCTTCGGCCGCTTCGGTGACAAGACCGCCTTCGAGATGGGCGCCGACGCGGTCGAGCTGGCCCTGACCGATGCCGGGGTGGCCTGGTCCGACGTGTCCTGCGCCTTCGGCGGCAGCTGGGAGGTGGCCCAAGCCGATCCCCTGACCGGCATCCTGGGCCTCACCGGCATCCCGTTCATGAACGTGTTCAACGCCTGTGCCACCGGCGCGGCCATCACCCAGCAGGCGGCCAACGCCATCGTGGCCGGCAACGGCGACATCGTGGTGGCCGTGGGCATGGACAAGCACCCCCGGGGTGCGTTCAAGGTCGACCCGACCCTGACCAACGTGCCGGCCTGGTACGGCGACAACGGCCAGTTCACCACCACCAAGTTCTTCGGCATGAAGATCAACCGGTACTGCCACGACCACGGGATCTCGCACGGGACGCTGGCCAAGGTGGCGGCCAAGAACTACCGCAACGGCGTGCTGAACCCGAAGGCGTTCCGGCGCCAGGCGATCTCCGAGGAGGACATCCTCGCCTCCCCGATGCTGAACTACCCGCTCACCGCCAAGATGTTCTGCGCGCCCGACGAGGGCGCGGCCGCGCTGGTGATGTGCCGGGCCGACATCGCCCATCGCTACACGGACACGCCGGTGTACGTGAGGGCCACGGCCCTGCGCAGCCGCAACTACGGCGCCTATGAGGTGAGCACCACCTGGGCCCCGGTGGCCGAGGACGTGGCTCCGACGGTCTACGCGTCGGCGGCCGCCTACGAGGAGGCCGGCATCGGGCCCGAAGACGTCGACGTGATCCAGCTCCAGGACACCGACGCGGGGGCCGAGGTCATCCACATGGCCGAGAACGGCTTCTGCGCCGACGGCGAGCAGGAGAAGCTGCTGGCCGACGGCGCCACCGAGATCACCGGGCCGATGCCGGTCAACACCGATGGCGGGCTCATCGCCAACGGCGAGCCCATCGGCGCCTCGGGGCTGCGCCAGGTGCACGAGCTGGTGGTGCAGCTGCGGGGCCAGGCCGGTGACCGCCAGGTCCCGGGCGACCCACGCGTGGGCTACGCCCAGGTGTACGGCGCGCCGGGCACGGCTGCGGTCACGATCCTGTCCCGCTAGGCCGGTCCCGCCCGATCCCCGTCGGGGCGGTCCGGTCCCGTCAGGTCTCGGCGTCGACGAAGGTCTGGTCGAGCGCGCCGATGCCCTCGATCCAGCTGTGCAGGTGGTCGCCGCCACGCAGGAAGATCGGCGGCGTGCGACCCATGCCCACCCCGGGTGGCGTCCCCGTGAAGATCACGTCGCCGGGATAGAGCGTGACCACCCCCGACAGGTAGCTCACCAACTCGGGCACGCCGAAGATCATGTCGGCGCTGCGCGCCTGTTGGCGGACCGCGCCGTTCACCTCGCAGCCCAGGGCCAGGTCGTCGGGGTCGTCGAGCTCGTCGGGGGTGACCAACGCCGGACCCGTGGGCGCGAAGCCCGGATACGACTTGCCCAGGCCGAACTGGGCGGCCGGGCCGCGACGCTGCAGCTGGCGCTCGGACAGGTCCTGGCCCACGGTCACCCCGGCCACGTGCGCCCATGCCCGCCCCACCGGCACCAGTCGGGCCGTGCGCCCGATCACCGCCACCACCTCGACCTCCCAGTCCACCGACCCCGGGGCCAGGGTCACCGTCGAGACCGGCCCGGAGAAGGCGCTCACGTACTTGGTGAACACCACCGGGAAGTCGGGCACATCGTGGCCCGACTCGGCCGCATGGTCCCGGTAGTTGATGCCGATCCCGAAGACCTGGCGAGGCGTCGGGCTGGGCGGCCCGGCCATGGCGGGGGCAAAGGGCTCGTCGGCCTGGGTGACACCGGCGGCCCAGGCCACCAGCTCGTCGAAGCGCTGGTAGGCCGCCTCCGGGTCGGCGGGGAGACGCCCGTCGCTGGCCCGGCCGATGTCGACCGCGCCGCCGTCGACCAGCACCTTCACCCGTCCGTCCACGTTGGCCATGCGCATGGCCCGACCTTATCCACGGGCCTCGGATCGGATCCGGGGTTGACAGGCAGCCATATGGCTGCGCATCATACAGGCAGCTGATCGGCTGCCTAATAGTGGGCAGCCGGCATCCGAGCACTCGGACAGACTGGAGCAGTTCATGAGCGACATCCGGCACCACATCGGCATCCACGCCCCCCAGGCCCAGGTCCACGAGGCCCTGACCACCCGCGACGGGTTGGCCAGCTGGTGGACCCAGGACACCCGTGGCGAAGCGGGCGAAGGCGGCAAGGTGGCCTTCTACTTCGGCGGCGAGGACGCGGCCGCAGTGATGGCGGTGGAGCAGGTGACCGCCAAGCGGGTGGTGTGGCGTTGCGTGGAGGGCCCCGACGAGTGGCTCGACACCACCTTCACCTTCGAGCTCGGCGACGGCGACGGCGACGGCGAGACGATGGTGCTGTTCACCAACGCCGGCTGGCGCGAGCCCGGGGCGTTCCAGGCCCACTGCTCGACCAAGTGGGGGTATTTCCTGCTGGAGCTGAAGTCGAGGCTCGAGGGCGGCCAGGCCCACCCGTATCCGGATGACCGCAAGATCAGCAGCTGGGGTTGACGCCCGAACCCGTGCCCGACCTCGACGACGTCTTCCGGGCCCTGGCCGATCCCAGCCGGCGCACGTTGCTCGACAGCCTGCAGGCCCGCAACGGCCAGAGCCTGCGCGAGCTGTGCGCCGGGCTGGACATGGCCCGCCAGTCGGTGAGCAAGCACCTGGCGATCCTCGAGGCCGCCGGCCTGGTGACCACGGTGCGCCACGGCCGGGAGAAGTTGCACTACCTCAACGCCGCCCCGATCAACGAGATCGCCGACCGGTGGATCAGCCACTACGACCGCGGCCGGGCCGAAGCCCTGGCCGACCTCAAACGAGCACTCGAGGAGCCCCCCGTGTCGACCTCCCCCAAGTCCAAGCCCACCTTCGTCTACACCACCTACATCCGCACCACCCCCGAGCAGTTGTGGAGAGGCCTGACCGATCCCGCCTTCACCCGGCGCTACTGGGACCTGACCTTCGAGACCGACTGGCAGCCCGGCTCACCCATGGTCTGGAACAACCACGGGGCCCGCATCGAGGACCCCGAGCAGGTGGTGCTCGAGTCCGACCCGTTCACCCGCCTGTCCTACACGTGGCACACCATGACCCCGGAGCTGGCCCACAACATCGGGTTCAGCGACGAGTCCGTGGCCGCCTGGGAGGCCGAGCCGCGCTCGAAGGTCACCTTCGACATCGAGGACGGCGAGCCCTTGGTCAAGCTGACGGTCATCCACGAAGCAGCCGAGCCCGACGGCATCGTGCTGTCCAGCGTCAGCGGCGGTTGGCCCATCGTGCTGGCCTCGCTCAAGACGCTGCTCGAGACCGGCCGCGCTCCCGACGAACCTGCCGCCTGACCCAGGTGGCGCCGACGCTCCCCTTCACGAAATTGGGAATCTTTGCCGTCGGATACCGCACATTCTGCTGCCCAGTTTCGGGGGGAGGGCAGAACAGGCGGCGTCGGGTGGCCGCAACGGGCCGAGCACGACCAGGTATCAGTCGGGCAAGAGGGGGACCGAGGGCGTCAGCCGCTGGCCCATCAACACGGTGCGACCGATCGCCGCCGAGCCGAAGCGTCGGCGGACCTGGTCCAGCGCGCCGTCGAGGGACCCATCGATGCGACCGTCGAAGGGCAACGCCAGCTGGACGGCCGACGCATCGGACAGGTTGGTGACCGACACGCCCACGAGCGTCAGACCCTGGTCGCGAATCAACGGGCCGGCATCGGCCAGCAGCGATCGCAGGGCGGCCAGCACGGGCGCGGTCTGGGCGGTGGCCTCGTCGAGCGTGTGAGACCGCGTGGCCCGGGTGAAGTCGGCGAAGCGCAGCCGCAACATCACCGTGCGACCGACGCGACCGGCCGACCGCATCCGTCGGGTGACCCGGTCGACCAGGCCCACGGCCACCGCATCGACCCGGGCCGGGGTGTGCGGACCGCGACCGAGCGCGCACTGCGCGCCCATCGACCGTCGACGGCCGCCGGTGCGCACCGGCCGGGGATCGCGGTTGTGCGCCAGCGCATGGAGGTGGTGGCCCGACGCCGGACCCAACATGGCCACCAGGTCGGCCGGATCCAGTTCGGCCACCTGACCGACGGTGCGCAGCCCCCGAGCGTGGAGCTTCTCGGCGGTGATGCGCCCCACCCCCCACAACCGCTCGACCGGCAGCGGGTGCAGGAAGTCGAGCTCCTCGCCGGCCGGCACCACCAACAGCCCGTCGGGCTTGGCCACCGCACTGGCCACCTTGGCCAGGAACTTGGTGGCCGCCACCCCCACGGTGATGGGCAGGCCGACCTCCTCGAGCACCTGTCGGCGGAGGCGGACGGCGATCTGGGTGGGCGTGCCCGAGACGCGGGCCAGGCCGCCCACCTCCAGGAAGGCCTCGTCGATGGACAGCCCCTCCACCAGCGGCGAGGTGCGGCGGAACACATCGAACACGGCGCGGCTGGCCCCCGAGTAGGCCTCCATCCGGGGTGGGACCACCACCGCGGAGGGGCACAGGGCCCGGGCCCGGCGTTCGCCCATGGCCGTGCGCACGCCCCGCGCCTTGGCCTCGTAGCTGGCGGCCAGGACCACTCCGCCGCCCACGATCACCGGACGTCCTCGCAACGCCGGGTCGTCGCGCTGTTCGACCGACGCGTAGAAGGCGTCCAGATCGGCGTGCAGGATGGTGGCGGCGCCGTTCACGAACACATGTTCGCACAGCCCCAGCGGCGGCGCTCGCTGACGAAGTCTCGTTCACCGTCCCCGGGGAGCGCTCAGCTCACCCGCGTGGGGGCCTGGTCCACAGGGACCACCTGAACGGTGGGACGAGCGGGCACGACGTCGGCCAGGAACCAGCGGAAGGCCAGCGCCCCCTGGGCGTGGTCGACCGTCGACAGAGCGTTGGGATGATCGAGCGGTCGCCGGGCGATCACCGCGGTCACCGAACCGTCGGCGTTGGGCACGGCCGAGCCGCCGTTGATCGACACGGGGGCGTCTCCCAGGCTGTGGCCGGCCATGAACGGGTTCCAGATGGTCAGGTTCCAGAAGCGACAGGCCGGCGGTCGATGGGTGACCACCAGGGCCTCGCCGGGTTCGAAGTCGAAGGTGGCGAAGGCGTAGCAGGCGTCGCGGGCCGACCACCCGTAGTTGGCGTCGAGCACCTGGTAGGGCTCGGCGAACTGGTTGGCCACCTGCGGCGAGTTGTGTCCCAGGGTGGTCTCATCGCGCGGGGCGAGGGCCAGTGGCACGATGTCGAACATCGTGCGGACCCAGGCGAGGACCGAGCGCAGCGCATGGGCCGTGTCCAGGTCGCGGTGGCGCAGCGGGTCGGGCGGATCGAGCGCCTCGATCGACCACGTCACTCGCCGACCGACGCGGGGGTCGACCTGGTAGTCGCGGGTCACCGCCACCGCGGCATCCTCGCTGAGCTCGATGAAGGGACCGTCGTGGCCGGCCGGCCGGTGCGGTCCCAGCAGGAACGAGAAGGTGCCGTCGTCCAGGTCGATGTCGAGGTCGGTGTCGTTGGCGATGCCGACGATCCGGTTCGACCAGGCTCCGGGCGAGGGCTCGTTGTAGACCGTGAGCGAGAAGTAGGCGCTGTCACCTCGCTGGCCGGACACCCGATAGGTCCGGGCCGGATCGATCGGGGCCATGGCGTAGTAGGCGTCGGTGTTGTCCCCACCCCAGCGCCGGTCGCGCCGGGTCGGGGTGTTGATGTCCACGAACACCGGCCGGGTGCGATCGGCGAACAGGTAGGCGTCGGCGGCCACACCGAGCACCGAGAGCAGGAACCGGTAGCCCTCGGCCACCGACTGCTCGTCATCGAGTGACTTGGGGCCGGCCAGGAAGGTCTGGTCCAACTCGGCCAAGCCGTCGAGCAGGTCGCGCCAGGCCTGGGTCGATCGCCACTGCGGTGTCGTCATGATCCCCCTGAGCCCCCTGCGGGACGAGTGTGTCGCCGCCTCACGACGGGGAGCCGGTCGAAACAATCGTGCCCGGTCGAGCGGAACGGCGGCCCGTACTGTAGAGGGCTGAGGATCACCGCCACCCGGAGGGACCACGATGGCCGACGCCATCCACATCGACGACTTGGGGGCGCCGCGGTTCAGCCCCGAGGTGGACGAGATGCGGGAGGCCATGGCCGCCATGGCGCCGAGCTGCGAGCTCGACGTCGAGGCCCTGCACCGTCGGGCCACCGAGGAGACCGGCCTGGACGACTTCGGCCCCCGCGACTACACCGAACGGCTCCAGGTGCTGGTCGACGCGCTGGTGGAGGTGCCCGGCTTGAGCCCGATGGGGGTGGTCTCGTTCCACGCCCAGCTGCTCCAGCTGCTCACCAACCGCCTGCTGCTCACCGACCTGCTGGCCCGCCACCCGGAGATCCACGAGATCGAACTGGTTCCGCCCATCATCATCGCGGGGCTGCCCCGCACCGGGACCACCCACCTGCACAACCTGTTGGCCGCCGATCCGGCCCTGACCACCCTGCCCTACTGGGAGAGCCTGGAACCGATCCCCCGGGCGGCCGAGGCCGACACCGACCCGGCCGGCCGGCGGGCCCGGGCCGACGCCGGGGTGTGGTTCATGAACCAGGCCATGCCGCTGTTCCCGCTCATGCACGAGATGACCACCGATCACGTGCACGAGGAGATCCAACTCCTGGCCATCGACTTCTCGACCATGTACTTCGAGACGCTGGCCCACGTCCCCACCTGGGAGCGCTACTACCTCGCCCACGACCAGACGCCCCACTACCGCTACCTGCGCACCGTCCTCCAGGCCCTCCAGCACCTGCGGGGCGCCGACCGCTGGGTGCTGAAGTCACCCCAGCACCTCGAGCAGTTCGGCGTGCTGCGAACCGTGTTCCCCGACGCCACCGTGGTCGTCACCCATCGAGACCCGGTCGAGGTGGTGGTCTCGTTGGCCACCATGATCGCCTACACCGCCCGCATGCACGCCGATCCGGTCGACCCCGCCGGGCTGGGGCGATCGTGGGCCGACCGCGTCGAGGTCATGCTGAGCGCGTGCGGACGCGACCGGCACGTGCTCGACCCGGACCGCTCCCTCGACGTGCGCTTCGACGAGTTCATGGCCGACGACCTGGCCACGGCTCGGCGCATCTACGACCTGGCCGACCAGCCCCTCACCGCCACCGCCGACGCGGCCATGGCCGACTACCTGGCCGGCCACCGGCGCGGCCGGCTGGGACGCATCGAATACCGCCCCATCGACGTGGGCCTCGACACCGAGGAGCTGCGGTCGCGCTTCGCCGCCTACACCCACCGGTTCCTGGCGAACTGATCGGACCCCGGCGACCAACTCGACGTGCGTCCCGGGCTAGGTTCCGCCCATGCGCGTCGTGGTGTTGGGAGCCGGGTTCGGGGGGTTGGAGTTGACTGCCGAGCTGTCGGATCAGTTCGGCGACCAGATCGAGCTGGTGCTGATCGACCGGAGCGACTCGTTCGTGTTCGGGTTCTCCAAGCTGGAGGTCATGTTCGATCGCGCCCTGGCCGAGTCGGTTCGCCATCCCTATGCGGCCATCGTCAAGCCGGGGGTCCGGTTCGTCCAGGCCACCATCGAGGCCATCGACCCCGTGGCCAAGCGGGTCGAAACCGACGCTGGGGACTTCGACGCCGACATCCTGGTGGTGGCGCTGGGTGCCGACCTCGATCCGGGGGCGACTCCCGGGCTGGTCGAGGCGGGTCACGAGTTCTACACGGTGCCCGGCGCCTTCGCGGTGCGCGACGTGCTCGCCGACTTCGACGGCGGCCGGGTGATCGTGGCAGTGACCTCCACCCCGTTCAAGTGCCCACCAGCCCCCAGCGAGACCGCCCTGCTGCTGCACGACTACCTGACCGAACGAGGTCGGCGCCAGGACAGCCACATCTCGCTGGTCATGCCCATGGGGCTGCCCATCCCGCCGTCGCCCCAGGCATCGGAGGCCCTGCTGGGCGCCTTCGCCGAACGGGGCATCGAGTGGTTGCCCGATCGAACGGTCACCCACCTCGACGCCGAGCGCAGGACGGCGGTGCTGAGCACCGGCGACGAACTGGCCTTCGACCTTTTCCTGGGGGTGCCCAGGCATCGGGTGCCGGACGTGGTGGCCGAGTCGGGCCTCACCGTCGAGGGTTGGATCCCGGTGAACCCCCTCACCCTGGAGACGTCCTTCCCCGGCGTCTACGCGGTGGGCGACGTCACCAGCGTGGGCACACCCAAGGCGGGCGTGTTCGCCGAGGGCCAGGCCATGGTGGTGGCCAGCCAGATCAGCGCAGCCATCCGGCGTGCCGACGCCGCCGCGACCTACGACGGTCGCGGCCTGTGCTACCTCGAGTTCGGTCTCGACCAGGTGGCCAAGGTGGACGTCACGTTCGTGAGCGGGCAGGCGCCGCAAGGCGGGCTGGAGGGGCCGTCCCAGGCGCTGGTCGCGGACAAGGTCGAGTTCGGCACCAGCCGCGTCCGCCGGTGGTTCGACCGGACCTGGCCGGACGACGCGGGATGACTTTCGGCCCTGTCGAGCAGGATCGCCACTGCGCAGACTGAGGTGGTGAGCGCCTCGCCGTCTGCGACGTTTCAGACCCACCACTTCCGCCACCGTGGTCACCACCTCGCCTATGACGAGTACGGCTCAGGACCCGAGGTGGTCGTGTACCTGCACGCCCTGCTGCTCGACTCGGAGATGAACCGCGATCTGGCCACGGCGCTGGCCGCCACCGGCCACCGGGTGATCCTGCTCGACCTGCTCGGCCACGGCCGCAGCGACAAGCCCGAGCACGCCTCGCAGTACCGCATCGACGACTACGCCGCTCAGGTCTTCGCCCTGCTCGACCACTTGGGCGTTCCGAGCGCCATCCTGGGCGGCACCTCCCTGGGCGCCAACGTCAGCCTGCTCGCCGCGTCGCTCCGACCGGAACGGGTCACTGGGCTCATCCTGGAGATGCCGGTGCTGGAGTGGGCTGTACCGCCGGCCGCCATCATCTTCGGGTCGCTCCTGCTCGGCGCCCACTACGCCCGTCGGATCCTGCCCATCGTCACCGCGCCACTGCGCACGCTGCCCTACACCCGTTTCGGCTCGCTCAACAGCGTCATCGGCGCGGCCACCACACCGCCCGACGTGATGGCGTCGGTGCTCCACGGCATCCTGGTCGGGCCGGTGGCACCCACCATCGAGGACCGGTCGCGCATCGAGGTACCCACGCTCATCGTGGCCCACCGACGCGACCCCATCCACCCCTTCGACGACGCCGTCCGGCTGGCCGAGGTCATGCCTCACGCCACCCTGGAGCAGGCCCGCTCCCCCCTGGAACTGCGGCTGCGCCCCGACCGACTGTCCGATCGGATCGCCGAGTTCGTGGACGCGGTCTACCGCAACGACCCGCCCTCGACGATCCCCCTCGCCGCCGGCTGACCCCGCGGGCGGCGAGTCAGCCCCGTCGCGGTCAGCCCGGTCGCGATCCGCGACCCACGGCTGACTCAGGCTCGGGTGCCGGTTCGGGCTCTGAGCCGGTGGGAAGCTGGGGAGGTCGGGGCAGCCAGTGGTGCAGGTCGGCCCACACCAGCAGCGGGGGGAGCACCGTGACCGCGCTCAACAGGGCGATGGCGATGGTGATGGCCACGATGGCGCCGAAGTCGCGGAGCAGGGGCAACGGGGACAACCACAGCACGGCGAAGCCGCCCACGGTGGTCAACGACGAGGCGAAGAAGGCCCGCCCGGTCCGGGCGGCGGCGATGTCGGCCGCCTCGTCGGGTTCGGCGCCGCGGGCCCGCTCCTCGAGGTGCCGGAACAAGATGAGCGTGGTGAACTCGCCGCAGATGGCGATGACCAGCGGGCTGCCGACCGTGGCCAACGGGCTCACGGTGATACCCGACAGCTTCACCACCGTGGCCGACAGGCCCACGGCGAAGAGGATGGGGAACATCACCAGCGCCGCCTTGACCAGGTTGCGGAAGCGCAGGAGCATCCACACGAACACGCCCCCCAGTGCCAGGGAGGTCAGCAGCAGCCGATTGGCGGTGAGGTTGTCCAGCAGGCCGACGCCGATCACGGCCAGACCGGACGGGGTGGCGTGGATGCCGGCCGGCGGGTGGACCTCAGCCCGGATCTCGTCGATGACCGTCTTGCGCACGGCCAGCGTGGAGGGACCGGTCTGGAACACGACGTTGGCGGCTGTGCCGTGGGCCGCCACCATCGAGGTCTGCAGGTCATGGGGGGCCACGTCGTAGGCGGCCCGCAGGTCGGCGCCGGTGGGTGCCAGGCGCGAGGCCCCGGGCACGGCCATGAGGTAGTAGACGGTGGTGGCCAGGCTCGAGACGTTGGTGAGCTTGCCCGGGAAGCGCTGCAACTGATCCAGGGCGAACGCCGTGGTGAAGGCGCTCATCTCGTCGGTGAACACGCCACGGCTGTCGGTCAGGTAGATCCCGAGCTCGCTGGAGGCACCGGTGGTGGCCTGCATCGAGTTGATGTCGTGGATCACCTGGCTGTTCTGGTCCACCCACTGGTTGGGATCGGTCTGGATGGGCGTCGACTCCTCGGCGAACAGCCCGCCCACGAACAGGGCCAGGCCCACCACGATCAACGGGATCACCAACCGGTGCGGCAGGTGCCCGAGTCGGGTCATGGCCGCCTCGACCCGGACCTGGCGGTGCTCCTCGGTGGTCGGTCGCCGCCGCTCACGGATGGACAACAGGGCGGCGGGCACGACGATGGCGGCCAGGAACCCGAACACGATCCCCACCGCCAGCAGGACGCCGAAGTCCCGGATCATGGGGGTGAGCGACGCCTTCAGGGCCAGGCAGGCGATGACGGCGGCCACGGTGGCCACCAGCAGGGCCGGACCGATGTGGCGCAGCGCCCGGCTCACGAAGCCACCTCCCCCGCCCGCGCCCGCGGGATCCCCGGCGGTCGCCCCGACCGCGATCTCCTCCTCCAGCCGGTTCTGCATCTGGATGGCGAACTCGACGCCCAACCCGATCAGGATGGGCAGCCCGGCGATGGTCACGATCGACAGCTGGAACCCGACGTAGCCCAACAGGCCGAAGGTCCAGACCACCCCGAGGGCCATCACGAGCAGGGGCACCAGGCGCCAGCGAACCCGGAAGGCGGCCGACAACACGACGATCATCACCACCACGGCGATGGCCCCCAGCACCAACATGCCGTCCATCAGGTAGTCGTTGATCACCTTCAGCAGGGCCGGCGCCCCGGTGGTGGAGGTGGTGAACCCGTCGAAGGACACCGCGTGCACGGCTCGGGTCACCGCCACCGTGGCCGCCCCCTCCTGCTGGCTGGTCTGGTTGCCGTCGAGGCGGACGACCATCTCAGCCCGGCGGGCGTTGGCGAAGGTGGGGGCCACCCCGGGCGGGGTCGGGAAGAAGGGCCGCAACGCCTCCCGGACGTTGCCCTGGTTGTCCACCAGGAGGAACTTGACCCACGCCGGGTTGTCGTAGCTGTGCACGCCGGCCGCGTCGAGCCGGGTGGCGGTGGTGAGGGCGTCGTCCAGGCGGATCTGGCGGCGGGCCGGGTTCGACTCACGGTCGGCCGCCGACAACAGGATCTTGCCGGCCACGCTCGAGGTCGGATCGGTCGACCCCTTGGCCGGCGCCACCAGGGCCTGGTTCCAGTTCATGGCCGTGAGCGGCGTCGCCGCGCTCTGCACCCCGGCCGTGTGGTCGAGGGCGGCACCCAGCGCGGCCAGCTTGGCCCGGTTGGCCGGCTCGAACAGCTCGAGGATCGAGTGTCCGGGACGGGCCGTGAAGATCGTGACCATGGCTTCGCCGCCGAACAGCGCCTGGTACTGCCGGTTGTTCACCGCCACCTGCGACCCCGAGTTGAGATAGCTGTCCTGGCCGGTGGCGAACGTGAGCCGAGTGGCACCGCCGGCCAGCACCACCGACAGCAGGATCGCCCCGGCCATCACCCAGCCCGACCGGTGGGCCAAGGTGTGGGCCAGGTGATCCCACAGCCCGTTGCGAGCGGGACGCCCAGCGTCCGGCGTCGCCGCGCTGGTCGACGCGGTCGAGCCGGTCGGCTGGCCCGAACGATCGGCGCTCATCGGACGACCGCCGTCCGGCGTCGCCGCGCTGGTCGACTGGCCAGCAGCTCGTCGAAGCCCTCACGCACCCCCTGGGTCAACACACCCAGATCCGGGCACGTGTCCCGGTCGGCGAAGAACCCGATGGTGAGCTGTCCGTCATAGGACAACACCCCGATGCTCACGTCCAGGTTGCCCCCCAACGGCACCACCGGGATGGCGTCGAGGAGGCGGGCCCCCAGGAAGTAGAGAGGCTTCGGTGGGCCGGGGACGTTGGTGACCACCACGTGGAACAGCGGCTGGTGGTGGATGGTCCGGACCACCGCGGCCAGCACCGCCGGCGGCAGCAGCTCGAGCCCCTCGACCATCAGCTCGGTGCCCTCGGCCTGATGACGGGCCTTGTGGCGGGCCATGGCTTCGGCCACCAGGGCCAACCGTTCCCCGGCCGTCTCGGCGCCGATGGGCAGCGGGGCCACGATGCCCGACACGTGGTTGCCGTAGGAGCCCGCTTCGGCTGCACCATGGGTCGAGACGGGCACCAAGGCCTGGAGCCGGCGATCGGCCACGGGCTCGCCCCGGGCCAACAGGAGCTCTCGGAAGCCGCCGGCCACCGCAGCCAGCACCACGTCGTTGATGGTGACGTGTCGGCGGTGGGCTGCGTGGCGCACGTCTCCCAACGACACGGTCACCCATTGGAGGTGTCGCCGACGTGGACCGATCTCGGCGTTCATCGACGATCGCAGGACCTGGAGCGGATCGGCCAGCGAGGAGACGCCCTCCACCAGCCCCTGGCTGCGATGGACCAACTCGACCGGCGACGACATCAGCCCCCGCATGGTCCGCAGCCAGTCCACCGGGTTGACCACCTGCTGGCGCATCCCTTCGGTGGCCAGGGCGAACCAGCCGGGGACCGGCTCGGGCCTCCAGCCCGGCGCCGCGGCGGGCGCCGGTTCCGGCTCCGTGTCGAGCAGGGCGGCGGCCACCTCGACCCCCGAGATGCCGTCGACCAGTGCGTGGTGCACCCGCTCGATCATGGCCACGTTGCCATCGTCGAGCCCGCCCACGAAGCAGAGCTCCCACAGGGGCCGGGTGCGATCGAGGGGTCGGGCGAACAACCGGCTGCACAGGTCGGCCAGCTCGGCTCGCGACCCGGGCTCGGGCAGGACCATGAGGCGCACATGGTCCTCGATGTCGAAGTCGGCGGCGTCCACCCACACGGGGCGGCCAAATCCGCACGGCGGTGTGGCCATCCGCCGCCGGAAGTTCGGGATGAGGTGCAGCCGCGCGGCCACATGGGCCCGGACGTCGTCGAGACGGAACTGCCCGGTCTCGTCGAAGAAGCTGGCCCCCTCGAAGACCGTGAGCGAGCCGATGTGGAGCGGGGTGCGCTCGCTCTCGGCGTAGAGGAAGCTGGCATCGAGGGCCGACATGGGCTCGAAGGCCACAGGGTCGGCGATCAGGGTTTGGCGCAGGGACATGAGCGGGGCTCCTTCAAGCCGTTCGCACGGGGTGATGACCGACGACGGAGACGACGTCCTCGATGCCCTCGACGAGGCAGGCCACCACGACGTCTTCATCGGGGACGGCCGCTCGATCGACCACCACCCCGATGCAGGCGCGATCGAGGTGTGAGACGAGCGACACGTTCAGCGCCGCCCCCCCGGTCGGGGCGAAGGCGTACTGCTCGAGCACCTCGGCGCCGGCCAGGTAGGCGGGAGCGACCAGGCCGGGGATGTCGGTCACCACCACGTCGACGTGGCGCAGCATGGCGCCCATCACGCTGGTGGTGACGGCCTGGGGCAGGCAGTGGAGGCACCAGGCGATGGCGTCGGTGTGGGCCAGCGCGGGTTCGTGGCGCCAGTCCCGGGCCAGCTCGCCGAGCCGTTGCATGCGCGTCACCGGGTCGTCGATGTCCGCCGGGACCGAGAAGCGGGCAGGGGCCCAGTGGTTGCCTCCCATCGGGTCCTGCGCGGTGCGCAGGCTGACCGGCATGTTCAGGCGGAGGGCACCGATCTCGCAGTCGTGGCGCTGGTGGTAGCGGCGCAGCCCCTCGACCACCGAGGCCAGGAAGGCGTCGTTGACCGTGCCGCCGGCCACGTGCGCCGCGGCCCGCAGATCGGCCAGCGGCACCTCGATGGTGTCGAAGGTTCGGGCCAGGCTCCGGGCGCCGAGCAACGAGGACTCCGACGCCGGCACGGGCGCCACCGTCTTGACGATAGAGCGGGCCAGCTCCAGTGCTCGACCGCTGGCGCCGAACGGATCGCGGGCCACGTCCCACGACGAGCGCGCGGCTCCGGCCGGGGCCCGCCAGATGGCCCGCGCCGCGTTGACCAGGGCAGAGGTCTCATCGCCCGCCTCGACCTCTGGAGCCGGTGGGGGATCGCCGTCGCGACGAGCGTCGAGCATGGTCAGGGCCATCTGGACCGCCCCCACACCGTCGGTGATGGTGTGGTGGAACTTCTGGATCAACGCCGCCCGGCCACCGGCCATGTCTTCGACGACGGTGAACTCCCACAGGGGCCGGGCCGGATCGAAGGCGGCCATGGCCAGGGGTTGGGCCAGGTCGAGGACCTGGCGGAGGCCGCCCGGGTCGGGGACCGACACCCGCCGGAGGTGGTACGAGAGGTCGAAGGTCTGGTCGTCCACCCACAGGGGGAGCGCGCCGGGCACTGGCAGAGTGACGACCCGCTGGCGCAACCGAAGGACCTGGCGCGTGCCCGACTGGAGGCGATCCCGCAGGCGGTCCCAGTCGGGGGCCTGGTCGAGCAGCGCCACCGCGACCACCGTCGAGCGCAGCTGCGGCTCGCGCTCGATGTCCCACATCACGGCGTCAGAGGGCGCCATGTGCCCCGGGAATCGCGAAGCGACTCTGGGCGGCTCCTCGATGACGGTCACGAGCCGAGCGTCGCGCCAGCGCGGCCCGAGCAACAGAGTCCAACGTCCCGAGCCCGTCCCACCCTCGGGTCGGGCTCGGGACCTTTGCCTCTAGGTCCCGGGCTGGCCGGATGGCAGGGTCAGACTCGACGCTGGAGCCGGCGAGGACCGGTTGCCCGTCACCGATCCGCCCGCGAGCCCGAGTGAGGTCTGCCGTGTCCGTCGTCGTCACCCCCCTGGACGGCTCCGAGTTCGCCGAAGCGGCGCTGCGCGTGGCTCGGGCAGTGGCCCACGAGCGGGGCGGCTCGATCCGGCTGGTCCAGGTGTCGTCCGATGCCACGGCCGAAGCCGACGATCGGTACCTTCAGCAGGTGGCCGGCGGCATCGACGACGTACCGGTCTCAACGGCGCTGGTCATAGCCGAGCCCGGCCACCGGGTGGCCGAGGGCATCGCCTCGGCGACCATCGATGCCGGTCCTGACGCCCTGGTGTGCTTGACCGCGCACGGGCGCTCGGGCCTGAGCGCGGCCGTACTGGGCAGCACCTGCGAGGAGCTCCTCCATGGGCTGCACCGGCCGGTGATGGTGGTGGGTCGGCACTGCTCGGCGCAGTGGCCCGAGCAGCGACGCATGTTGGTCCCGCTGGACGGCACCGAACGGGCCGGACAGATCCTGCCCGAGGTAGCCGGCGTCGCCACCGACTGGGGTCTGGAGCCGTGGCTGGTGCAGGTGGTCCACCCCTTCAACGCTGACAGGACCGATCCGGTCGACACGGCGGTGGCCGATGCGTGCGCCCGCCTGCGCGAACTCGGGGTCGAAGCCAAGACCGACTTCCCGGTCGCCTCCAACGTGCCCGACGCCATCAACGAACAGGCCCGGACAGTGGGAGCGGCCGTGATCATGATGTCCAGCTACGTGCGGCCGGGGATGGCCCGCACCCTGTTGGGCAGCGTGACCATGAGCGTCATCCACGGCGCCCCCTGCCCGGTGCTGGTCTGCCCCAACCCCGACGAGACCATCATCACCACGCCACCGGCTTGAGGCCGTCCGCTCAGCTGTCCGAAGCGGGCAGGCGGAGCACCGCCGCCCCGTCCACCCGGTCGGCCGCCAGGTCGGCCAGCGCCTGGTCGGCCCGGTCGAACGGGTAGGGGCTGACCGTCGGACGCAGCGGGATCCGGGCCGCCAGGGCCAGGAACTCCTCGCCGTCGGCGCGGGTGTTGGCGGTGACGCTGCGGACCTGGCGTTCCTCGAACAGATCGGTGGTGTAGTGCAGCGGCGGGATGTCGCTCAGGTGGATCCCGGCGATGGCCAGCGTGCCGCCCCGATCCAGGGCCCGCAGCGCCACCGGCACCAGGTCACCCACCGGGGCGAACAGGATGGCCGCGTCCAGCGGCTCGGGCGGCTCGTCGTAGGCGTCGCCGGCCGAGGCCGCCCCCAGCTCCAGGGCCAGGGCCCGGGCCGCGGCCGAGCGGGTCAGCACGTGCACGGTCGCCCCTTGGAACATGGCCACCTGGGCGGCGAGGTGCGCGGATCCCCCGAACCCGTAGATGCCCAGCCGGCCGCCCACCGGCAGCTCGGCCCGCCGCAGCGCGCGGTAGCCGATGATCCCGGCGCACAGCAGCGGCGCGGCCGACTCGTCGCTGAACTCGTCGGGCAGCCGGTAGGCGAAGGCCTCGTCGACCACCGCCAGCTCGGCGTACCCGCCGTCGCGGTCCCAGCCGGTGAACTGCGGGGCCACGCACAGGTTCTCGTCGCCTCGGACGCAGAACCGGCACGACCCGTCGGTGCCGCGCAGCCAGGCGACTCCGACACGCTCGCCAACCGAGAAGCGTTCCGCCCCCGGGCCCCGCCGGTCGACACGACCCACGACCTCATGGCCGGGCACGACGTGAGGCCGGTGCACCTCGAGATCGCCCTCGACCACGTGCAGGTCGGTCCGACAGACGCCGCACACCGACACCCGCACGCGGATCTGGCCGGGGCCCGGTTCCGGGTCCGGTCGCTCACCGAACACCAGCGGATTACGGTCAGTCACCGAACCGACCTCGTCGACCCACCAGGCTCGCATGGCGCACCTCCGGGTCCGACTCTACGACGAGGCGTACCGTTCCCGTGTCGTGTGGATCAGATCGGTTCGCTCGGATCGGTCTCCAGGTGACCGACGGACACCGCCTCCCCGACGCCACCGAGGTGCCGGGTCCGGTGCGGACGACGGCCGCCTCGCGGGAGCCGGTGGCCGACGATGAGCCCTGCGGTTCGTCGCCCTCCACCGCCGTCCCGACCTGCGCGATGCTGACCCGCATGAGCCTGACCGCACCGGTAGGACTGTGACCGATCGACCCACGCGCCACCACGTCCAGCTCACCCAACGTGGTCGTCATCGTGCTGGACGACCTGGGCTTCGCCCAGCTGAGCCCCTTCGGTTCGGACGTGGACACGCCGGCGGTGGCCGCGCTGGCCGCCGACGGCCTGCGCTACAACCGGTTCCACGTCACCTCGCTGTGCTCGCCCACCCGCGCCGCCCTGCTGGCGGGTCGCAACCACCACGCCGTGGGCATGGGCTTCCTGAGCGACCTGCCCCTCATCTATCCCGGTTATCGCGGCGCCATCCCACCCACGGCCGCCACCCTGCCCCGCATCCTGCGCGACGCCGGGTATTCGACACTGGCCGTGGGCAAGTGGCACCTGACTCCCCGATGGGAGTCGAGCGCGTCGGGACCGTTCGACCACTGGCCCCTCGGGTTGGGCTTCGAGCGCTACTACGGGTTCCTGGCCGGCGACACCAACCAGTGGACCCCGTCGCTGGTGCGCGACAACAGCAGCATCGATCCGCCCCGCTCCCCCGAACAGGGCTACCACCTGACCGAGGACCTGGCCGACCAGGCCCTGCGCATGCTGCGCGACCAGCACCAGGCCACCCCCGGCCGGCCCTTCTTCCTGTACTTCGCCACCGGCGCCACCCACGCACCACACCACGCCCCGGCTCCGTGGATCGAGCGCTACCGCGGAGCCTTCGACGACGGGTGGGAGGCGTTCCGCCAGCGGGCGTTCGACCGCCAGCTCGACCAGGGCCTGGTGCCGACGGGCACCGTCCTGCCCGACCGCCCCGAGTGGGTGGCCCCCTGGTCCGAGCTGAGCGGCGACGAGCGGCGCCTGGCGGCTCGCTTCATGGAGGCCTTCGCCGGGTTTCTGAGCCACACCGACGCCCAGATCGGCCGGGTTCTGGCCGGCCTCGACGAGCTGGGCGTGGCCGACAACACCATGGTCATGCTCCTGTCCGACAACGGCGCCAGCGCCGAGGGCGGGCCCACCGGCCTGCTCAACGAGCACCGATTCCTGGGCGACGGGCGGGAGGACCCGGCCGACCAGCTGGCCCGCATCGACGACATCGGCGGCTTCCGGGCCTACAACCACTACCCCTGGGGTTGGGCGTGGGCCGGCAACACGCCGTTCAAGCTGTGGAAGCGCTACGCCTGGTTGGGCGGGGTGCGCACGCCACTGGTGATCCGCTGGCCCGGCCACGTCGCCGATCCGGGCGGCGTGCGCAGCCAGTTCGCCCATGCCATCGATCTCACCCCCACCGTGCTGGAGGTGGTGGGCGTCGAGGCCCCCACGACTGTCGACGGGGTGACCCAGCTCCCGATGGATGGCGTCAGCCTGGGTCCGACGCTGACGGACCCGGCCGCTCCCGAGTCACGGGACACCCAGTACTTCGAGATGATGGGCAGCCGGGCCATCTACCACCAGGGGTGGAAGGCCACCACTGACCACGTGGGTCCGGGCCTGGCCGCCGAGGCCGCCATCCCCGGCAGCCGCCACTTCGACGAGGACCACTGGTCGCTGTACCACCTCGACCACGACTTCGCCGAGGCGGTGGACCTGGCGGACGAGCACCCCGATCGACTGGCCCGGCTGGTCGAGCGATGGTGGAGCGAGGCCGGCGCCAACCAGGTGCTGCCGCTGGGCGACGACATGGTGAGCCGCCTGGCGCGCGCTGGAACCATCCCCGTGGGGTCCCCGGTGGCTGGTGGAGCTGGCCCCCGGCGGCGGACCGGTAGCCGAGGAGGTGCTGCCACCCCAGCTGTTCGGCTTCGAGCTCACCGCCACCGTCACCGTCGGTGACGCCGGGGCCGAGGGCGCCATCGCCACCCTGGGCGACTGGAGCAACGGCTGGGCCCTCTACCTGCTCGGCAGCCGGCCGGTGTTCGTCCTGACCACCGGGACCACGCCGCTGCGGCTGGCCGGCGCCGACCCACTCGGTCCCGGCGCCCACACGCTGACGGTCAGCTACGACCACGTGCGCGGCGGGCCCAGCCAGCTGGCCCTCGCCGTGGACGGGACCCAGGTGGCCCAGTCCCCGGCGACGGAGCGCCTGCCATTCCGCTGGCAGATCGGGGGCGCCGGCCTGCTGGTCGGGGCCCACGCCGGATTCCCAGTGCACGAGGAGTACCAACCCCCGTTCCCGTTCACCGGCGTCATCCACCAGGTGGTGCTGGCCGTGCCGGCCATGGCCCCGTCAGAGACCGACGTGGCCGCCGAGATCGCCGAGGCCCTTCACAAGGAGTCGGAGGGCCCAGCCGGCACATCGAACCACCGAAACGGTGGTCAAACGTGCCGGGAACCAACGCCCGCCACCAGCCGGCACATCGAACCACCGAAACGGTGGTCACACGTGCCGGGAAGGCGGGCGAGGGGGTGACGCGTCCCCTGCGGACGCAGAACCCGCGCGCGGTTCGGCCGCGGTGATGGCACGCTGGACGCCGATGGTCACGCACCAGTTCGTGGTGGCGGCGATCGCCTTGGGCGCAGCGTTCTGCTACGCCGCCTCGAACGTCATCGAGCAGCGCAAAGCGGCCAGCGCCCCGCCCGAGACCTCCTTGCGCATCGCCCTGCTCTGGTACCTGGCCCGACAGCCCATCTGGTGGTTGGGGATCGGCGTCGACCTGGGCGGGTTCGGTCTCCAGGTGCTGGCGCTGGGTCTGGGCACCCTGGTGTTCGTGCAGCCCCTGTTGGTGGCCAGCCTGCTGTTCTCGTTGGTCCTGGGCGCGATGGTGGGAACGCTTCGGCTGAGCTGGGCCGATGTCGGATGGGCGGTCGTGTTCATGGCCAGCCTGTCCATCTTCCTGGTGGTGGCCGCGCCCAGCGGCGGGGTCGACCAGCGAGATCTGCGGGCCTGGGCGCTCCCCTTGGCGCTGGTGGCCGCCCTGGTGTTGGGGGCGCTGGGCCTGAGCCACCGCCTGGCCGGTGGCTACCGAGCCGCGGCGATGGCCGCGGCGGCCGGCATGACCTTCGGGGTGAGCTCGACGCTGATGAAGAGCTTCGCCCACCTGCTGGGGCACGTCGGCCTGACCGACACCCTCGCGGATCACTGGGAGCCGTACGCGCTCGGCGCGGTCGTGGCTGCCGGATTCCTCATCCTGCAGAGCGCCTTCCAGGCCGGCGACCTGCGCGCCGCGCTCCCCCTCCTGGAGGTGTCCGAGCCTGTGGTGGCGAGCGTGCTCGGCCTGGCGTTGATGCACGAACGCCTGCACGCCGTCGATGGCCCGACCAAGGCAGTGGTGGCGGTGGCCGTGGCGCTCATGGCGCTCAGCGCGGCCATGTTGGCCCGGGCCACCGCCCAGAGCCGAGGCGTGCCACCTGCTCCACCTAATCAGGGGTCGCGGCGGTGGGTAACCGACGGCTGATCGAGCCGGGGCGTCTCCGCGGGAGTGTCGAGGGTCAGGGCGATGGCGGCACCGAGGGTCAGGACGAACCCCACCGCAGCCACCCCCGCCCACCCGTTGCGGGCCCGGTCACCCAGTACCAGCAGGCCGAGCAAAGACGGAACCAGGGTCTCGAGCGCGTACTGACAGGCCGTGGCGATCGTGACCGAGCCACGCTGGAGGGCGGCGGCGTACAGGGCGATGCCAAAGGCCCCGAAGACCAGCAGCGCCCACGACCGCGGGTCGCCAGGGACCTCGGAGGCCCGGCCGTGGGCCTCGATGGCCCGGGCACACAGCGCCGCGCCGCCGAAGGCCAGGCCCGACAGGCCGCCCAGCAGCGCGGCCGCCCGGTCGCCCGCGGCGGTGCGGGCCGCCACCACGCCCGCGGCGGCGATCACGACCACCGCCACCCACAGGGCCACCGTGAACCAGGCGGGCGCCGGGGCGGGTCGATCGGGCGCGGCGGTGGCGGCCAGGGCCACCAGCCCGACTCCCAGCACCGCCAGGATGACCAGTTGGCGCGACGTCGGGGGTCGCTTGGTGACCACCGACGACAGCACCACCACCACGCCGATGCTGGAGGCCACGATGGACTGCACCGCGAACAGGGGGAGCCGCAGCAGGGCCAACAAGGACAGGACCCAGCCCGCCAGGTCGAGCCCGAGGCCGGCTATGTAGGGCAGCTGGGTGGTGACGCGCACGAGCAGGCGGGCGTCGAGCTTCGTGTCAGCCTCGATGCGCTTGGCCGCGATGTCCTGCAGGATCGATCCAACGCCGTAGCAGAGGGCACAGCCGAACGCCGCGAGGTAGGCCAAGGCCATGGGAGCGGAAGTGTACGAGTCGGGCCCGGCTCCCGCCCGGACACCGCGGGCCGGCCCGACGCTCCGGCGCCGTGTCGACCGGCCACCCGGCGCGACATGGACTTCCAGGTGGGACAAGCTCCAGATCGTCACGCTCAGCGACGAAGGCGAGTCGCGGTGCAGGCCGAAGCGCCCGAGGTACGGCGCGTCGACCTGGTGACGGCCGGCTTCGACAGGCCCGACCCGGATCCCCCTGACCCGGGTCTCCCCCGACGCTGACGGTCGCGGCTACGGCTCCATGACGACCCAGCCGCGGCGTTGAAGCTCTGCGGCCAGGGCCTCGGTCGGCACCGCTCGAAGCTGCTGATCCAACTTGGACAGGCGCACCACCGGAACCAGGTCGGCTCGGGGCTCGCTGCCGTCGTCGCCGGCGGCCTCGGCGTGGAGTTGGCGGATGAAGGCATCGGCCTCGTCGCGGGTGAACTTGCCCCCGGCCTGACGCTGGGTGAACCCCATCGGTCCGCGGGCATCGCGGAAGTCCACGTGTCCGGCCTCGTTGAGCAGGCCCAACAACTCGTTCACCTGGCGGGACGTGGCCGGCGGCCCGGACTGTTGACCGAAGGCCATGGCGCAGTCTGGCACGGGCCCCCCACCCAGGTGGAGCATCGATTCTGGTTCGCCCAGAGTTCCTCATCGAGGATGGCTCCTCGACGCGCCGCGGGTCACGGGCGCGGTGGTCACCGCAGCACCAGACCGGCGGTGACGTTGACCATGGTGCCGGTCATGCCCGACGCTCGGCCGGAAGCCAGGAAGGTCGCCACCTCGACCACGTCAGCCAGCCGGGGCGTCCGGCCCAACACCGACATCCCCGAGATGAGCTCCTCGGCCGACCGGGGCGTGGGACCGTCGGGGCCGCCGACCCCCATCAGCTTCTCGGGCGAGAGCGTCTCGGCCACCCCCGCAGTCCACATGCCGCACACCCGCACGCCGCGGGGCCCGAGTTCGGCGGCCAGGTAACGCATGAACGACTCGGTGGCCGCGTCGGCCGGCCCGGTGCTGCCCATGCCGGGCATCGCCCCGTCCCCCGAGGCGCTGTTGAGGTGCAGGATCACGCCAGAGCCCTGGCCGACCATGTGGCGGGCGGCGGCGCGGGCGGTCAGGAAGTTGCTGCGCAGGCCGTTCACCACAGCCCGAAGCACGTCGTCGGTGGCCATCTCGATCAGCGGCGTGCCCTGCACGTCGCCGCGCTTGATCAAGTTGAACGAGATGTCGATCGAGCCGAGCCGATGGGCCACGTCTTCGGCGTGGGCATCGACCGCGGCCTCATCGAGGGCGTCGAGCACAGCGGCCTCGGCCTCACCCCCGGTGGCGGCGATGTCGGCCGCCACCGCCTCGAGCGTCCGGGCGGTGCGCCCGACCACGATGACGCGGGCGCCCTCGCGGGCGAAGGTACGGGCCATGGCGCCGCCGATGCTGCCACCCCCGCCGTAGATGATGGCGTTGCGGCCTTCGAGGAGCCGGCCTTCGGGGAGAGTTGACATGGTGCCTCCGTTCGTCGGAACTGCTCTATCACCATCCGGCGCCACCCCCCGGTGCCACTGGATGCACCCGAGCACCTGTCCATCTGCGGGGCGCGCAGCTGCACAACTCGGGTGGAACGACGGGGACCAGGGCGCGAACCCTGGATGTAACGGGATCAGCCACCTACCGTCTGGATGGTGGCCGTGCTCGATCGTCGGGTTCCGGTCGCTCGGAGGATCCCGATGTCTGCAGAAGATCTGACCAAGGGAATCGCCGCCCTGGAAGACGACGGCGTCCGGGCCGCAGTGGTCGAGGGTGATCTGTCCGCCTTCGAGGGCCTGGAGCTGACCGAGGAGGAGGTCGGCTTGCTGGAGGGCGCAGCCAGCGACTACCCCGACGTGGTCGGCTTCGACATCAGGGCCGGATTGCTCAACCTGGGCCTCTCCCCGACCTTCAAGATCGATGCCGCCACCCCGGACGTCACCGTCAACAAGGCCAAGACGGCCGACAAGGCCGCCGCGGCGATGGACGCCTACCTCAGGCAATAGGCCGCGAGTGACGGAGCTGGCTGACAGCCCCGACCGAGCTCCCGATGTCGAGGCCGACCGTGCTCCGCTGGACGGGCGTCACCCTCGGCGCCGGCGCCCGAGCGGCCCTGGCCGTGCTGGGGGACGTCCTGCGAGCGCCGAACCGAGCCTGGGCGGACGACTTGATGCGAGGCGCCCCGGTGGCGCTCCACGAAGTGGACCGCCGGATCGGCCCGACGCACCTCGAGGCCCTGGCCGACGCGGGACTGGCCGCCGTGGCCGACGGTCACGTCTGGCTGGCCACGACCGTGTCGGACGTGGCCGGGGTGCTCACCGCCATCCCCAAGCATGGCTGGGGCGACGAGATCGTCTACCTCGGCCAGGACTCGACCTATCTGGTGGAGGCCGCGCTGCGTCTGGCCCCGAAGGGCGAGCGGGCCGCCGACCTCGGCACCGGGACGGGATTGGCCGCCGCGGTGTTGGCCTCGCGGTACCGCGTGGTCATTGGGACGGATGTGGCCCCCAGTGTGACCACCGCGGCCGCGCTGACCCTGGCCCTGAACCGTTGCCCCGACGGGCACCGGGTGGGGCTCGGTCTGACCGACGTGGCCTCGGGCCTGCGCGCCGGCGCCTTCGACCTGGTCGTGGCCAACGCGCCCTGGGTCCCCCTGGCGCCGCAATCGGCCGCGCCCCGCGAGCTGTTCGCCCACGGCGGTGACCTCGGGGTCGAGCTGCCGGTCCGATTCCTGCGGGGCGGAGCCGCGCTCCTGCGGGCCGGGGGACTGGCCATCACCCTGGCTCTCGACGTGGAGGTCGCTCATCGGTTTCGGCCGCTGCGCGCGGCCTGCGACGAGCTGGCCGACGACGGATACGTGGTGGCCCGGCTGGCCACGCCGTTCAACCTCGACCGGCCGCACCTGGCCGAGGTCACCCGCCAGCGCCAGCCCGATCTGACCGGCGCCACCCACGTGGCCGTGATCGTGGCCCGACCGCGTCCCGATGACCCGACCCGGGCCAGCTTGCGGATCGCCATCGACGCTCTGCGACGCCGCTGGGAGGCACCCGCCCCCACGCCTTCGGTGCGCTAGCGGCACCACACCCCACCCGTCCCATCGCAGGAAATCTGTGCAGCTGGAGGCGCTCCACGACTTCAGGAGAGCCAGCTCTCAGGAACTTCGGGGGCCTTCAGTGCCCTCGGCCACGGCGGAGCCGTAGCCGGGGCGGCCGGCGGCCTGCCAACGCTCCCAGAACTCGAAGAAGTTGGGCCCGAAGGGATCGTCGCCGCGAAGCGGCATGGATCCGCGGACGATGGTGAAGTCGAGCGGTGCCAGCTGCACCGCCCGATCGAAGTGCACCACCGCGGCCTCGTCCTGGCCCTGGCGATGCAGCCAGGCCGCCAGGCGGCGCTCCACCCGGGCCTGTTGGAGCTCCTGGGTGGGGGGATCCACGTGCTCGCGGGTCTCGCCCACGCCGAACGGCAGCGTGTCGTCGCGCACCCACCGGCGCAGCTGATCGTGGTGGACCTGGCTGTCGATCTCGGTGAACTCTCGGAACTGGTCGTCGCCCGGGGCGATCACCGGAGGCCGCACCACCCGGTCGTGCTCATCGATCCACACCACGCTGGGAACGTTGACCACCCCGTACAGCTCGGCGATGCGATGATCGGGATCCACCAGCACCGGGAACTCGGGGTGCGGATCGGCCGCCTCCACCCAGGGCCGGGCCGCCTCGACGTCGTCGTCCAGGGAGACCGAGAGCACTTCGAAGCCGGCGGGGGCCAACTCGTTGCGCAGCTCCTGCCAGGCCGCGATCTCGTATCGGCATCCGCACCAGCTGGCCCAGGCCACGATGGCCCGCTTGTGCCCGCCCCACTCCGACAGTTGATGGGTCCGCCCGTCCAGGCCCGGCAGCGCCACGTCGGGCGCGTCGAGCGACTCGAGCGTGTCGCGTCGCTGCGCCGCACCGTCGCCGAGCACCGCCACCTGGTGGTCGACGTCGGTCGCCACCACCCGCCCCAACGCCCGGGCGAACGTCTCGACGTCCACCCAGCCGTCGGCGGCTGCCAGGGCGTCGCGGTCGTAGACGGGCACACACACGTCGTCACGACACAGCCCCTCGGGCTTCAGCACCCAGCCCGTGGCGGCCGCCAGCTCTTCCGGCGAGATTTTCAGCCGGCCACCGATCACGCGGAGGCCGACCTGGTGGTCGGTGTCGTCGATCAGCGTCCCCATGGACCTACCCCGTGCCTTGTTCGATGCGTCATCGGGCCGCGTCGACCACGGCCCCTGATCCAGTGTGGCGCGGCGGAGCGGGGTGGGACCATCCGGCGACGCAGGCGAGGCCGGGCGCGCCCTGACAGGATGGCGGGGTGGAACCGGACGCGCCGCGAGCCCCTGGAACTCCCCTCGGCCCCGGATCGCGGTCGCCCGACGCAGTCAGCATGTCCACCACCTTCGAACTGCCCGGTCACGACATCGAGCGCCACCTCGGAGTGGTGTTCGGGCTGGTGGTGCGGTCGATGGGGTTCGCTCGGTCCTTCGTCGGGGGGTTCTCCTCCCTGCGCCAGGGCGAGGTCAGCCAGTACACCGAGGTACTGGAGGATGCTCGCCGTCACGCCCTCGACCGGCTCCTCGAGAACGCCGGGCTGATGGGGGCCAACGGCGTGATCGGCGTTCGGTTCGACTCCACCGAGATCGGCAACAACATGAGCGAGATCGTGGCCTACGGCACCGCAGTGGTGGTCAACCCCCGCGGCGCGGGCCCCGCCGGCTGGACCCCGCCCGTCTCGGGATAGGGCTGGAGCCATCCATGATCGTCCTCGCGGTGATCGTCGCACTGGTCGTGCTCTTCGTGACCACCTGGACCGTCAGGCGCCACGGCGAGTCCGCCCGCGCCCACCCGGACTGGCAGGCCACCGACGAGCGCTTCCAGGACCCGAGCACCGGCCGCACGATGCGGGTGTTCCTCGACGGGGACGGCGCCCGCCACTACGTGCCGGAGTCCTGATCCGGCGTGCCCGGGGATCCGACCATCGGCTTCCGGCCGCTGACCCGGACCGACTTCGCTCTGGTGGCCACCTGGATCGGGCGGCCGCACGTGGCCGAGTGGTGGACCGAGCCCACCGACCTGGCCGGCATCGAGGCCACCTACGGCCCCTGCGTCGACGGCATCGATCCGACCCTGACCTTCCTCATCCTCTCCGGCGGGCGACCCGTCGGGTTCATCCAGTGCTACCGGCTGGACGACAACCCGGACTACGGCCGCGCCGTCGAGGTGGACCAGGCTGCCGGCATCGATCTGTTCATCGGCGAGGCCGACGTCATGGGTGGCGGCTTCGGATCCGCCGTCCTGAGCCGGTTCGTCGACGAGGTCGTCTGGCCCGCTTACCCGGATCTCGTCCGCTGCATGGCCGGGCCCAGCGTGCGCAACGGCCGGTCTCAGCGCGCCTTCGAGAAGGCCGGGTTCCAGCGTGGCCACGTGGCGATGGTTCTCGACGAGGACGACCCCGAGCAGGTGATGGTCCGCGAGCGCGTCCGGGCCGAGCCGTGATGCGCCTCCTCGGTCGGCACCACAACGGTCGGCGCCGGTTCACCGGTCGGCTGACCCTCATCGGCTCTTTGCCCAGACTTAGCCCAGGTCGCGACACGTTCTACGGCCGGGTCAGACAGGCTGATCACGGTGAACGAGACGACCCGCGATCGCGCGCTCCCGCCCGTCGGATCCGACGACTCACCTGGGGTGGAGGCCAACGCCCGCATCACCGGCACGATGGGGGCCACTCTGTTCGTGCTGTTCGCGGCCGAGGGCCTGACCATCCTGGGCCACGTCCGGGGCCTGCTCTCCACCCACGTCTTCATCGGCATGCTGCTGGTGCCCCCGGTCCTGGTGAAGACGACCAGCACCGGCTACCGGATCTTCCGCTACTACACGGGCGATCCGGCCTACGTGCACAAGGGACCACCGCCCTTGCTGTTGCGGCTGCTCGGTCCCTTCGTGATCGCCACCACCCTCCTGGTCATCGGCACCGGCGTCGGCCTGCTCCTGGCTGGCCCCGAGAATCACCTGCTGAGCCTGGCCCACAAGGCCAGCTTCGTCCTCTGGTTCGGCGCCATGACCCTCCACGTGTTGGGCCACCTGCTGGAAACGCCCCGGTTGGCCAGCGCCGACTACGGCCAACGGGCGGCCGCCGTCCCGGGGGTCGGGGTCCGCCGCCTCCTGCTGGTCGGCGTGCTGGTCAGCGGCGTGCTGCTCGGGATCTGGTCGCTCTCGTGGATCGGGACGAGCTGGTCACAGGTCTCGGGCGGCTGACCCTTTCGCGCCGCGACCAGCGCCCCGAGGGGCACCGGTAGCGCCTGACAGGTACCGGTTCGAGCGAGGTTCAGGTCTCTCGACGCCAGAGCAGGGCCAGGGTGGGGCAGTTGGCCACCGCCCGCCGGGCATGGGACTCGAGCCGTTGGGGGATGGGCTTGGGATCGATGATGGGATAGCCCCAGGGGTCGAGCGTGATCCGCTCGGGGAAGAGCTCGGCGCAGATGCCGTGGCCCACGCAGGTGATGGGGTTCACCTCGAGCTTGCGGCTCATCGCCACCCTCCGGTCTCGGGGGCCGGCAGGAGCGGTCGATGTGTGGGACACGCGCCCTGAACCTGGTGCTGTCGGACGTGATCGGCGAACACCCGAAGGGAGCTGTCCACGAACCGGGCCATGCCGTCGGGGTGCTTGCACGCTCCGCGGCCCTTGACCAGCCCCATGAGCCGGGCGGCCTGGTCGAGGCCCGCCGGACGGCCGGCCACGATCCCGTCCACCGCGTCGGCCAGGGCGGGAAGGCCGTTCACGCAGGGCCCGCACTGCCCGGCGTTCTGGTTGGCCAGCCAGCGTGACACCCGGGCCACCTCGACCAACGGGCAGACCCCGCCGGGCAACACCGCCACCACGCCACACCCGAGGCTGGCGCCGTGCGCCGACAGGGCTGACGGGTCCAGGGCGACCTGGCCGATCGCCGAGCCGGGGATCCAGGTGCCGAAGTAGCCGCCGACCAGCACGGCCTGCACCCCGTTCACGGCCCCGCCGGCCGCGGCGATCACCGAATCCAGGCTGCTCCCCCCGGGCGCCTCGCACACGCCGGGTTGGCCCACGCCGCCGGTGACGGTCAACAACGTGGTGCCCGGAGCGGCGTCGGAGCCGAGCGCCCGGTACCAGTCCGCGCCGAAGCGGGCGATGAGGGCCAGCTGGGCATAGGTCTCCACGTTGCTGGTCAGCGTCGGCCGCCCCCGCACCCCGCGTTCGAACGGACGCGGCGGGACGAATGTGGGCTTGGCCTCGCCGCCGCTGAGCCAGTGGACCAGGGCGGTCTCCTCGCCGGCCACGTAGCGATCAGGGGCGGACACGACCTGCAACCGGTATCGGCGGCGGGGGGCGGGGCGCTGCTCGGCCGCTCGCGCCACGGCGGCGTGGATGTTGGGCCAGTTGCGGTCGACGCACAGGTAGGCATCGGCCGCGCCCAGCAGCTCGGCGGCCAGTTCGACCCCGTCGAGCACCAGGTGGGGGGCGGCCTGCAGCAGCACCTTGTCCTTGGCGCTGGCCGGCTCGCCCTCGGTGCCGTTGGCCACCACCACCGGAGCTCGGGACCGGGCGGCAACCGCCCGCAACTTGGTGGCGGTCGGGAACCCGGCGCCACCTCGACCCCGTAAGCCGGCGGCCTCCACCTGGTCGATGAGGTCACGCGTGCCCACCGGTCGGGGCCCGTAGCGGGCCAGGTGCTCGTCCAACTCGATGGCCGAAGGGCGCGGCAGCAGGCGCACCGGATCGGTGGCCGCCAATCGAGCCGTGGACGCCTCAGCTGTGGACATCGATGGTTCCTGTCACCTGTTGGGAGGCTGCGTCGATGACCAGACGCGCCTGGGCGTTGTAGAGGGGACCGCCCGGCTGCTGGACCTGGGCCGCGACCAGGTCCCCGTCGAGCGAGGTCACCGCCCCGGTGTAGGCCTGGGGCTGCGTGTTGGGTCCCAGCGTCATGGAGCCTTCACGAAGCGCGAGACCCCCGTCGTCGAGGGCGGACCCCCGCAGCACGATCTGCACCTGACCGAGCACCGATCCAGAGGTGGCGTCGATCAACTGGGACTGGATGGTGACCGTGCTGCGCCCGTCGTCGCCCCTCTGGGCGATGGTGCCCTGGAGCTGCGCGTGCAACGGGAGGGAGAGCGCGCCCTGCGTGGTGCTGGTCGGTGACCCCGAGCCACCGGCGCCGGAGGTTGCCGAGGTCGCACCGAGCGCCTGGGTCGAGCCCAGCAGCGACTTGGGCGTCCCCGCCTTGCGGGCCCAACCGGCCTGGGTGGGTCCTGTGGCTGCCCAGCCGAGGACCACGACCAGGACCACCGCACTGCCCAGGGCCCCCACCGCACGGCGGGCCGGGTCGAGCTGCCAGTTGGCACCCAGGCGCCAGCCGACCGCGGCCAGCACCACCACCAGGCAGACCAGGTCCACCCCCTGCACCCAGCCGACCCGGCCATCGCTGCCCGTACCCAGGCCGTGGACGAAGGCGATGGGCCAGCTCAGGTAGGCGGCCCAGTGCACGGTGCGCCACACGCGATGGCCGATCCGCTGGCGCAGCAGGCTGGTGACGACCAGGGCCACGATCAGGTCGAAGGCCACCGCCCCCAGACCCAGCCACAGACCCCGGTAAGAGGACGTGAACGGCACCACGGCCGAGGCCATGTCGATGGGGGCGAAGGGATCGAGCACCGCGGTCAGGATGTGGACGGCCAGGAAAGCCACGGCCAACAACGAGGCGTTGCGATGCAGCGTGGCGGTGACGAAGCGGGGCCAACGCGCCGGCGCCCAACGTTGGACCTGGCTGATCCCCAGGGCCATGACCAGGGTCAGCAGGACCAACGAGACCAGTCCGGTCGATCGCGTGAGATACCACAGCGCCTGGGTGGTCCCGGTGGTGGTGACCGCGCCGATCACGACCTCACCACCTCGAGCTGGCCCCGACCGACCTCGGCGTCGTCGAGGTCCTCGTCGGCCGGCCAGCCGGCCACCGCCGAGGTGCGACCGCTCGACGACACCAGACGTGCGGGAAGGTGGCGCGCCTCGAGCCAGGCGGGGGCGTCGTCGCCCAGCACGATGGCGGCGGTGGAGGCCACGTTGGCCTCCACACACGAACCGGCGGCCACCGTCGCCGTGCGCCAGCACGAGCGGACCGGTCCGCCGGTGCGGGGATCGAGCAGGTGGTGCAGCTCGACGTCGCCCCGCTTCCAGCGACGCACCGTCGTTCCCGAGGTGGCCAGGCCACCTCCGACGATGGTGACGGTCTGGCCGGCGCGATCGTCACGCTCGGCATGATCGTCGGTGATCAGGACCGGCCACCCGTCGGGGCGAGGCGGTCCAGCCACGGCCAGGTCACCGCCGATGCTGACCAGCACCGCGGCGTCGCCCGCCCGGGCCGCGGCGTCAGCCGATCGGTCGGCGGCCAGGGCCTTGGCCGTGGCCCCCAGGTCGAGCTCGACCCCGGGCGGGACGCGCACGGTGCTGGCCGGGGCGTCCACGCGCACGGCGCGCCACCCCGCCGATGGCAGCAGATGGATGTCCAGCGGCTCGCCCTGGGGGGGAACCGATCGGAAGTCGCGGTCGTAGCCGAGGGCCTGCAGGTGCGCGCCCAGGGTCGGATCCACGATCCCGCCCGTGGCCACCGCCGCCCACAGGCCGGTCTGCACGGTCAGCAGGAGCAGCGGTGACACGGCCACGGCCCGGCCCGCGGCCGCGTTCAGGCCCATCAGCTCGGAGTCAGCACGAAAGCGCGAGCAGGTCGCGTCGAAGCGGTCCAGCTCGGCTCGGACCGCGGCCACCGCGGGATCGAGCGCTGCGGCTCGCGTCGTCACGACGGTGGCGGTGGTGCCCAGCGCCCGGAAGGAGGCGACGTGATCGGTCACGATCCTCCCGACGACACCCGGCTGGGTCGCGACGACACTCGCGGCACCTGGACGGGTGGGTTCAGCTGGGGCGACGACACCACCCCGCCGCCATCCGAGACGCTGCCGCTGAAGGGATCGAGCGTGGTGGTGGTGACCCCGGCGGAGGACGGGAGGCCGGCGACCCCGGGATCACCGACCGCCGGAGCGGTCGTGGGGGTCGAGGTCCCAGCCGCCCCCGAGCTGGCATGGGGCAGGGCCAGCATGGCCACGAAGGCGCCGCTGACCACCACCGCGCCACCGGCCAGCCACCCCGTCAGTCGATTGACCCGGGCCAAGCCCCGGGTACGAGTCCGTGCATCCATGAAGACATTGTCGGCGCATCGGCCTGAGAACCGTCTGCAGGTCAGCCCAAGAACTGGCAAAGAACCATCGCGTCCCGATAAGGGCTCGGTCAGGGACTGGGGTAGCTGACCACCGCGTCCACACCACCACCAGGCGCTTCGCGCAGCTCGACCCGGCCACCGTCGGCCGCCACCAACCGCGCCACGATGGCCAGGCCCAGGCCGCTGCCGCCCAGACTGGGCCGGTCGCCGTCGCCCACCTCGGAGGCCGTGGACGTCCGCCAGAACCGATCGAACGCCCGCCGGCGCTGCTCCGGGTCGAGCCCTGGACCCTGGTCGACCACGTGGAGCTCCACCCAGCGCCCGTCGGGCGAGGGGCGGGCGAAGAGGCGTAGCTGGCTGCCCCGGGGCGAGGCGTCGGTGGCATTGGCCAAGAGGTTGTCGAGCACCTGGGCCAGGCGGTCGAGCGACACCTCCACCTGCAGGTCCGAGGCCTCGCCCACCAGGTCGACCTCGCATTCCTCGGCGATGGGTCGCCAGGTGTCGATGCGGTCATCTGTGGCCGCTTGCACCGCGACCACGTGGCGATCGGACCAGTCCGTCCCCCGGTCGGCGCGGGCCAGGGTCAACAGGCCGTCGATGAGGCGCGACAGGCGCTGGGTCTCGCGCCGAGCGCCGGCCAGATCGTCCTGGGCGTCGGCTCCGGCGATCTCGGTCTCCAGGTTCTCGAGTCGCAGGCGCAGGGCGGTCAGCGGCGTGCGCAACTGGTGGGACGCGTCGGCCACGAACGCCTCCTGGGCGTCGACCAACTGCTCGAGGCGACCGGCCATCTCGTCGAAGGCGAACGCCACCTCCTGCACCTCGGGCGGGCCGGGTGCGGGGCCCACGCGGGCGCTCAGGTCGCCGTGGCCCAACCGCACGGCGGCCCGGCGCATGGGGGCCAGCGGCTGGGTGACCCATCGCGACAGGAAGATCCCCACCAGAGCGGCGGCCACCAGGCAGGCCAGCCCGATGGCGGCCAGCAGCAGCCAGTACCGGTGGATGCGGTCGTTGACCTTGTCCGATCCGTAGGTCACCCGTACCGCGCCCAGCACCCGCCCGGCGCTCGACACCGGCACGGCCGCCACCATGACCGGACTGCCGAAGCTCGACCCCGACCGGCTGCCGGTGACCGTGCGTCCGGCCAGGGCGGCCACCATCTCGGGACCGCGGGCGATCGACGCGGCCGCCACCGAGGACCGGGAGTCCGCCACCACGTTGCCCGCCGCGTCCACCACCACCGCCTGAGCCCCGGTGCGGGAGGCGTAGTCCGCCACATAGCCAGCGATGTCGGCGTGGGCGTCACCCTCCAGGGTCTCCTCGGAATAGTTGGCGATCACATAGGCATCGCGCTCGAGACCGGTGGCCACCTGCTGGCGCTCCCGAGCGCCGTAGGCCAGGGCCAGCGGTACCTCGAGCACGACCAGCACGACGAGGGTCAGGGCCAGGTAGCTGGTGAGCAGGCGACGGCGCAAGGCTCGCGTCAGCGATCGTCGCGCAAGCGGAAACCCACGCCCCGTACGGTCTCGACCCGGGTCGGGTCACCCAGCTTGCGCCGCAACGAGGCCATGTGGACGTCGAGGGTCTTGGTCGGGCCGTACCAGTGCGGGTCCCAGACCTCTTCCAGGATCTCCTCCCGCGTGCGCACCGCCCCGGGATCGGTGGCGAGCAGCGCCAACAGGTCGAACTCCTTGCGGGTCAGCGTCAGCTCGGTGCCGCCCACCCGGACCCGCCGGGCGCGCCGGTCGATCTCCAGGTCTCCGTTGACCACGTCGGCCGTCGCCCGCGCCGGCTCGGCGCGGCGGGTCACCGCCCGCATCCGGGCCACCAGCTCACGGAACCCGAAGGGCTTGACCAGGTAGTCGTCCGCGCCCAGCTCGAGGCCGCGGACCCGGTCGGGCTCCTGGCCCCGAGCCGTGATCACGATGATGGGCACCGCCGATCCCTCGCGGAGGACGCGGCACACCTCGTAGCCGTCCACATCCGGCAGACCCAGGTCGAGCAGCACCACATCCGCGGGAGGCGCAGCCAGGGCCGCGGCGCCCGTGCTCACCCGTTCGACGGAGTAGCCCTCCCGGACCAGGCCCTTGCACAACGGCTCGGCAATGGCATCGTCATCCTCCACCACCAGCACGTGCATCGACTCACCCTGCCCTTCCCGATCTTCGGACCCGGATCACTTTGCCAAGTCTTCACCCGAACCCGGCCCGTGCCGCGGCGACCCCACCATTGCCCAGCAACTCTGTGCACTTCAAGGCATCTGACGCCCTCGAGGGCACCGATCCCGAGAGGGGGAAGCGTCCGTCGAGACGAGTCAACCGAGATAGCGGTGGGCGTAGCCGGCGAACTCGTCGGCCAGACCCTCATAGGTCCACCCGAAGTCCGCCGGGTCGTAGCGGTGGCGGCCGAACGCGTCCTGGGGACGGTCGCGCAGCCAGGCCTGCATGCGACGCACGTGCAGGTCGCTGACCGTCTCGCCCCCCGACGCATAGAGGTCCGTCACCGCGGCCACCGGATCGGCGAGCAGCTCGTCGTAGCGCAGGTGACGACACCACCCCGGCGGGTGCCCGTCGTCGTAGGCCATGGCCGACGTCAGCGCGTGGTGGCACTTGCGCTTCCACTCCTCGGCCGTGGGACGCGGATCGGTGCGCGAGGTCAGCGGCCGCTGGCCGGCGTTGGCCAGGCTGGCCAGCGAGGTGACCACCGGCCCCGGGTCGCGGTGGGTCCAGATGATGCGGGCGTCGGGGTAGCAGTCCACCAGCGCGTCCAGGTGCCAGAGGTGGTTGGGCGTCTTGAGGATCCAGCGTTGGGTGGGCTGACGGGACTGGAGGGTCTGGAGGGCAGCCCGGTGCTGGGCGTAGGCCGGCGCCATGTCGGCCTGCTCCAGCCACCGGGCGTAGCTGGGGACGTGGGCCTGGGTCTCGAGCGCCATGGTGCGCAGGTCGTACATGAACAACGACACGCACTCCTCGGCCAGGGTGGCCCCAAAGGGGTGCATGGCCCACAGAGCGGGATTGAGTTTCATCAGCCCCTCGAGATCCTTGGCGTGGCGAGCGATACGCGGCTCGGTGGCCGACCGGTCCAGCGTGGCGGGCGGGATGGGACGGGCTGCCTCCCACTGCAGCAACGGCCGGGCCATGGGATCGAGTCCGAGCAGGTTCGACAGCAGGCTGGTACCGGTCCGGGGCAGGCCGACGATCACCCAGGGCGCCTCGACGCGCTCGTGGGTCACCTCGGGGTGCTCGCTCACCCACCGGTGCAGTTCGATGCGGTTGGTCAACGCGCCCACCAGCATCCGGACGACCAGGAACCGCCCGAAGGTGGTCAGCTCGGCTTCGTCGACGGCCGCGGCCAGGAACCGGTCGAGGGGCTCGCGGTAGCTGTCCGATCCCAGGTCGGCCAGCATGGGCGCGTCTACGTCAGCCGCCTTGAGGGCGGCCGAGACCACCTTGTCAGGCGAGAGGGAGGGGATCTGGGTGCCGGCACGGGCCAGTCTGGGCCCCCAGGGTGTTCACCACCTTGAGGGGGCGACTGCGCAAGGTGGCGTCGCGGTAGGTGACGTCGTGGTTGCCCGGCGACGCGGCCGTCACGGCGAGACCACCACCACGGTGCGTCCCACGGCCCGGCGCTGTTCGTGGTCGTCGAGGGCGGCGCCGGCCTCGACCATCGAGACGTGCCGGCCCACGTAGGGCCGGATGCGCCCGGCCGTGATCAGCGAACACAGATCGTCGTGGATGTCGTCAGCCACGTCGCGCCCGAAGGGGTTGAAGCCGAACCGCCGCATACCCGGATCGACGTGGTCCACCCACGCCAGCATGACCGCCACGATGGAGATGTTGGCGATGCAGGCCATCCGCAGCGGGCGACCGGTCATGCCGTTGTCGTCGTCGTCGGCGAACCCCACCGCCAGGTAGCGACCCTCCCGAGCCGTGCACTGCCACGACGGGGCCACCACGTCGCCGCCGGTCAGGTCGTACACCACCTCGGCACCCACGTCGTCGGTGGCCGAAAGCACGGCGTCGGTGAAGTCGGTCGTCTGGTGGTCGACGACCAGGTCGGCACCCAGGTCGGTACACACCCGGCCCTTCTCGGGCCCGCCCGCCACCGCGATCACCCGGGCACCGGCCGCCTTGGCCAGCTGGATGCCCGCGGTGCCCAGGCCGCTGGCCGCCGAGTGGATCACCACGGTCTCGCCCGCGGTCAGCCGCCCGCGCCGGAACAGGGCCAGGTGGCCGGTGTGGAAGGGCAGCAGGAAGGCGGCGGCCTCGGCATCGTCGAGCTCGGGCGGCGCGTCGAACACCGACACGGCCGGGGCAATGGCGTACTCGGCGATCCCGCCCAGCGCGGTCTGGGTGATGGCCACCACCCGCCGACCCAGCCAGGCCTCAACGCCCGCGCCGGTCGCGTCCACCACACCGCACACGTCCATACCCAGCGTGTAGGGCGGCGCCGTGGGCACCGACACGAGCTTGCCCCGACAACGATCGATGTCGTTGAAGTTCAGCGAGGCGGCGGCCACCCGCACCCGGACCTCGCCGGGTCCCGGTTCCACCTGGTCGACGTCCACCACCGCCAGCACCTCGCCGGGCGCGCCGTTGCGCGTGACCTGCAACGCCTTCATGATCCTGCCTCCCCCTGATACGTGAGACAACCCTAGTCTTGCGTCTCGCCACCCGTGCCGGGTGTGGTTGAATTGGGGCGGCCGACCTGCTCCGACGCCGAGCCGGTGGGTGTACCAGGGGAGCGGCACCGACCGCCAAGGGGGAGAACCAACGTGCACACCAGCCAGCGCCGCGTCGTCGCGGCCACGCTCGCCGTCGTCCTGCTCGCCGTGGTGGCCGGGTGCTCGCGCTCGGGTTCGAGCACCACCGCCGGCACGGCCCCGAGCGGCACCTCGGCGGCCACGGGCTCGTCGGGCGCGCCCATGAACGGTCAGTTCGGCACCATCACCACCCCCGTGTGCGGCAAGGCCCCGAGCGGATCATCGGCCACCGTCTCCGCCGCCGACGTCGGGGCCACCACCGGCAAGAACGTCCTCGGCCTCACCGCCTCCACCATCCGCATCGGCACCATCTCCGACGTCGGCTACTCGGGGTACCCCGGGCTGAACCAGGAGCTCTACGACGCCAGCGACGTGTTCGTGTCCTGGTGCAACGCCCTGGGCGGCATCAACGGCCACAAGATCCAGATCGATCACCTCGACGCCAAGCTGTTCGACTACAAGTCGGTGATCCAGACCGCGTGCCAACAGGACTTCTCGTTGGTGGGCGGGGGCGGCGTGTTCGACAACACCGGCCAGGCCGACCGCCTGGCCTGCCTGCTGCCCGACTTCCCGGGCTACGTGGTCACCCCCGAGGCCCGCGGTTCGGACCTGCAGGTGCAGGCCACCAACGGCGGCTCCAACTCCGCGGTGATGTTCGGCCTGGCCAACTACCTGAACCAGACGTACCCCTCCGCCGGCCAGGCGGTGGGGTACATCACGGCCAACACCGGCACCACCATCACCAACAAGAAGCAGTACCAGGAGGCCGGGGCCAGCCTGGGATGGAAGACCGTGTACGACACCCAGTACAACGCCACTGGTGAACCCACCTGGCTGCCGTTCGCCCAGGCCATCAAGGACAAGGGCGTCAAGGGCCTCTACTTCGTTGGCTCGGCCGCGCCGCTGGCCGGGCTGGTGGCCGCGCTGGCTCAGATCGACTACAAGCTCGACTGGGTGGCCGGACCGCAGAACATGTACGACCCGGCTCTGGTCAAGCAGGCGGGGGGCGCGCTCGAGCAGCAACCCGGTGTTCATCAACGACGCCACCACGCCGTTCACCGCCACCGACGTGCCGGCCATCCCCCAGTACGAGCAGCTCTTCAACACCTACCTGCCCAACGGGCTCAAGACGGCCTCACTGGGACTGAACGCCTTCGCGGCCTGGTTGCTGTTCGCCCAATCGGCCAAGGCGTGCGGCAACGACATCACCCGCCTGTGCGTGTACCAGCACGGCATCCACACGACCTCGTTCGACGGGGCCGGGCTGAGCGGTCCGGTGAACCCGTCCACGCCCCAGGTGCCGACCAACTGCTTCGTGCCCGTCAAGGCCACGCCCAGTGGGTTCTCCATCATCCGCTACAAGGCCAACCACGGGCCGTACAACTGCTCGGCCAGCAACGTGTTCAAGCTGACCGGCAACTATGGCTCGTCGATCACCTTCGCCAACGGGCAGAGCCTGGCCGACCTGAAGTGACCTGACCGCGCGATGCCGGGCGCAGGCCGAGGTCGCGTGCCGGATCAGGGACGGCGCACGGCCGTGAGTTGGTCGAACGCGGGCAGGAACAGCGTGGTCAGCTGGCGGCGGATGTCGTCGCGGTCCAGCCCCGCGGCGCCGGGCACCGACGAGTAGGAGATGAGGATGCGCAGCATCCAGTCGACCAGGTCGGTCATCATCTGCTCGCCCTCCGATCCGCCGGGCGACGGAACACCGAGCATCGGTCGGATGCCGGCCTCGCCCAACCGGCGCAGCGCCGACAGCGACACCGCCTGGGTCGCCGCCCACCCGGCCGAATCGCTCGTGAACACGGCCGCATGCACGGGACGTTGCCGCACCTGTTCGATGGTGAACAGCATGCCCTCCACCAGCCGCTCGGCCGGATCGTCGATGGCCGCCAAGTGGATGTCGGCGTCGCGGGCCATGGCCTCGGACTCGCGGGTGAGCACGGCCAGGAAGATGGTCTCGTGGCTCCCGTAGCGCCGGTACAGGGTGGCCCGCGACATCCCGGCCCGGGCGGCGATGTCGGCGGCCGTCGTCTTCTGCACGCCGAAGCGCAGGTAGCAGTCCGCAGCCGCGTCCAGCACCGCCTCCAGCGCAGGGGACGGCGTGGGCTCGGGGCTCATGAACCCACACTAATGATCGTCACTCCCGCACCACCTCCGCCGGATCCTTGTCGTCGCGGAGCCCCTCGAAGGCCGGGTGGCGCAGGCGCCCATCGGGGGTCCACTCGGCGAAGCGCACCTCCACCACCAACTCGGGTCTGACCCAGCGCGGCGAGCGTTCGGGAACCGGGTCGGTGCCGAAGGGAGACTCCGGCGCCTCGATGGCCTCGAGCCTGGCCCGCAACTGGGTCAGCGCGCGCTGGGAGAACCCCGTGCCCACCTTGCCCGCGTATCGCAGCCGGTCGCCCTCATGGATCCCGACCAACAACGCTCCGAATCCCACCCGTTGGCTCTGGGGCTCGGTGAAGCCGCCGACCACGAACTCCTGGCGCCGCACGCACTTGATCTTGAGCCAATCCCGGGAGCGCCGCGACACATAGGCGCCCGCCGCCCGTTTGGCCACCACGCCCTCCCAACCCCGCCGCGCACATCTCGGCGAACAGGGTCTCACCCTCGCCCACCCAGGCGCCGTTGATCACCACCACCTCCCCCGATGCGAAGCGGTCGATCAGCACCTGGCGGCGGCTGGTGAGCGGTTGCCCCGTGATGCGCTGGCCGTCGATGGCCAGCACGTCGAACACCACATAGGCCACCTGCACCGGGCTCCGACGGACCTGGGCCGGCTCCACCAGGCCGATGCGCTGCTGGAGGCGCGAGAAGCTGGGCCGACCCTGGTCGAAAGCCACGATCTCACCGTCGATCACGAAGTCGGTGGGAACCTGCGCGGCCAGGGCCTTGACGATCTCCGGATAGGTGCGATCCAGCGACTTGCGGTTGCGCGACCACAGCTCGATCCGCGATCCCTCGCGATGAGCCAGACCCCGCTCGCCGTCGAGCTTGGGTTCGAATATCCAGTCTGGGTCGGAGAACGGCGCGTCGGCCACGGTGGCCAGCATCGGCGCGATCCACGGAGCCTTCATCGGGTGTTGGTCCATTGCTCAGGTTCGGTCAGGATGCTGACCGGGACCTCCCGAGGCGGCCCGAAGCCCGACCGCCGGGGCGGCTCAGCGCTGGGTGCGAGCGGCGATGGCTTGGGCCTTGAAGTCGCGCGACTCGATCTGGCCGGGCACGATGATCTCGTAGTCGTCGCGCGAGCGGTACCACGATCCGTTCGGGTGCTGCACCATCTCGCGGCCGAGCTGGCGTTGCTTGGCCAGCGAGTTGTAGTGGGCGATCAGCCCGGGTCGCATGAGCTCGGGCCGACGGGCGCGCGAGCCCTGGTGCAGCAGCGAGTGGTGCCAGATCAACACGTCACCCCGCTTCGGGACGAAGAACTGCGGCTCGAGCTCGCGCTCGACGAACATCTTGGCGCAGGCATCAGTCACGAAGGTCTCCGCGATGCGGTAGGCCGCCGGTGATCTGCGCTCCTCGGGGGTCAGCCACTCCCACACCAGCTCCTGGCGCATCGAGGGCAGCCGGTGGGTGCCGGGCACGAACTCGTAGGGCCCGCTGTCCGGGTCGACGTCGCCCACCGCGATCCATGCCGCGCAGTAGTTCACGTTCTCGTAGCCGGGCTTCAGATAGAAGTCCTGGTGCCAGGTGCGCCGGGTGGTCTCCAGGCCCGACAGGGTCAGGAACAGGCCCACCGGCTCACCGACCAGGCGCTCGACCAGATCGACCAGGGGTCGGTACAGGCAGACGTCGCGCATGGACGGGATGGCCATATAGCTGCCGCCCCAGATCGAAAGGTCCTTGTCCGGGAAGTCCAGCCGGTCGGCCAGGTAGGGCTCGGTCAACTCGGCCGGGATGAGCCCCTCTTTGATCAGGTAGCCGTTCTGGCGGAAGAACAGCTGGTCCGGGTCGAGGGTCGACTCGTCGAGATCCTCGCGATCGAGGAAGCCACATCGGCGCTGCGGGATCTCGAGGGCGAGATCCTCGAAGGTGGGCTGGCCCGACCGGGCGGGGCGTGTGGCGGCGATGGCCCGATCGACCTCGACGAGCTCGTTGAGCCGATCCACGTTCTGCTCGAGCGCCCTGTACTTGCCCAGCAACTTGGCCGTGTCGACGGCCTTGGCCTTGGCCTTGTCGAGCGCATGGGTCTTCTGTGCCGGCTTGGCCGCGGGGGTGAGCGGCGCGGGCTGGCCCACGACCGGCGGGGTCGCGGTCGCCGGGGCGCTCGACGGTTCGCCCCCCGGAGCAGTCGTCTCAGTTGCCTGTCGACGGAAGCGCACGGTTCGAAACCCCCAGGTCGGACAGTGGTAGGTCGAACAAGCCTAGCGGTGCCTCCCACGGCGTGGGATCGGCCCCCAGACGTGACGGAAGGCCGCGGACATTAGAGACGTCTCCCTCAAACGTCAAGTGGCGCGACCTGCGGGCATCCCACCAGTACCGTTGTCGCGTGGCGACTGGGTTTGGACGGGATCAGGTGGGTCACCATCGGACGGCACGGGAGCAGACCTTCCCCCATCGCGGGGGAGCCGGGGATCGTCGCTCGAGCACTGCTTCGTGCTCGGCTGCGGACGCACCGGATCCACCCCGCTGGTTCGACTCCTCGGGACTCATGACCACCTGGCCATCGGGATGGAGCGCTACAAGTACGTGTTGCGTGAGATGCGTCAGCGGCAGGACCCTGATCTGTTCACGCCTGCCCTGTTCGAGCCCGAGCGCTTCTTGGACTTCCGCCCCACGGACACGAACCCGGTCCCACCCCGGTTCGACGAGCACTACGCCCCCATCCGGGCCCGGCTGGCCGCGGGCTCCATCACCCAGATCGGCGACAAGCTGGTGCCGATCGGCCTCTTCAACATCCGGGCCGTGGCCCACCAGCGCTGGGTCGAGCTCGCCGCGGCCGCGGTCGGCGGGGGTGAGTGGCCCCGGCGGCGGCTGGCCCAGGCACACGGCGCGGGTCCAGGCCGGAGCCGACGAACGGGCCGGGGAGGTGGAGGAGCGCCGCACCCAGTCGCGCCGGCGCCGCCGAGCCCTGGCCGAGGCGGTGCCCCCCATGTCGGCCTGATCCGGACCCACCTCATCCAGAGTGCTTCGCCACCTCGGTGGCGGGTCGCACTGTGCGCAAGTTCGTCCGCACTCCGCAGCTGCTGGTGGTGAGCACCATCCAGGGCACCATGTTCCTGCTGATCTTCCGGTACGTCTTCAGCGGGGCGATCCAGGCCGGGCCGGTGCCCTACGTCGACTTCCTGGTGCCCGGCTTCGTGGTCACCAGCGTGCTCTTCTCCGGCATGGGGGGTGCGGCCGGAGTGGCCGAAGACGTCGACGCCGGCTTCTTCGACCGCCTACGTCCCGATCGACACCATGCCGGGCTGGATGCAGGCCTTCGCCCGCTACCAGCCCATCACCCCCATGGTGGACGCCGTGCGCTGCCGGTGTTGGGCGGGGCACACGACGCCGGATTGACCGGCACCACCGCGCAGCACGTGATGGTCTCGCTGCTGTGGTCGGCGGCGCTGGTGGCCGTGTTCGTCCCCATCACCGTGGCCCGCTACCGATCTCATTGACCCTCCGGTCGGCAAGGCGCCCTGCGGGTGCTTCGCCATCCGGGTGTCATCGGTCCAGCGGCTCCGGCCTGGCGGCCGCCGCCTTCGTCGACCCTGGCCATCCCGCGACGCTCAACCGGTTCGGTACTGAATGGTGCCGGCGAAGCGCTCGACCTCGGGATGGGTACGGCGCGCCGCCTGGCGCTGGCGGTTGCCCAGCTGCGCGATCTCCTCGCCCACGGCATGCACGTCATCGGGATCAGCCACGTGGCGGGGCGTGCCGAAGTCCACCAGGCTGGCGTCGGGTCCGTAGTCCACGAACAGCGGCACCACCCGGACCTCGGGATCGTCGCGGGCGACCATCTCCCGGGTGGCGCGGCCGAACGGGTGCATCTCCACGTCGCCGGTGGCGGTCACCGTGTCGTGCGAGCCGCCCCCGGCCAGCAGGACGATGTGGCCCGTGCTGGCGTGCACGAGCCGCTCGAACTCGCGCTTGGTCTGGTGGTTGCACACCTTGCGGAACAGTCGCAGCAGCGGGTCGAGATCGTCCTCCACCATCCGGGACTCGTCGAGGGTCTCGGTCCCGCTGACCGGGAAGGACTTGAGCACCCCGCCCGCCTTGCGCAGGATCCCGTCGATGACGTTGAGTCCACCCACCTCGTAGTACCCGAGCAGTCGCCCGACCATCGTCGAGATGTAGTGCTCGAGGCGATCGATGTCGGTGGTGACGTGGGCCGCCTTGTGGAAGTACCCGAGCGTGAAGCCTTGGTCAGGCAGGGCCAGGTGGTTGCTGGGGAAGATGTACTTGGCCCCGCCGGTCACCCGCTCGAAGAGCTTCTCGTCGCGGGCGAACTCGGCGAAGCGGTCGGTGATCCCCGCCACTTGGTCGCCCTGCATGACGTCGACGATCCCCAGGATGGCCTGCTGGTCGGCGGTGGAGACCGGGTTGGCGCGCAGGTAGGCGGTGTGGTGGTCGACGGCGTCGGGCCGCGGGTCGAGGACCAGGTAGTCCTCGCTCACCGACTCGAAGAACTCTCCGGTCGAGGTGGCCCCGATCTGGCGGGCCATCTCCAGCATCTTGGTGTCGATGTGTTCGGTGAGGCGCCCGGACACGTCGAGGTGGCGCAGATGGTCAGCCGTGTCACGCGTGACCTCGCGTAGCTGGGTCAGGCGGCTGGTGGTCACGGGGCCGGGACCAGGACTACCGCCTGAGTCGGCTCGAGGTGACCGGTGAAGGGTCGGCCCTCCCCGACCCCGTCGCTGGCCAACACCACCTGCCAGGACCCGCCGGCTCCGGAGACGTCAGGTGCCACCTCGACCGGCTCGGTGGCAAAGGACACCACCACCCGTCGTCGGTCGAGGCCCTGTCGGCGGTCCCAGGCGATGACCGGGTCGGGCCAGCCCTCGAGCAGGTCGATGGTGCCGAGCCGCAGGGCAGGTGAGCGCTTCCGCTCGGCCAGCACCCGTCGGTAGAGGTGCAGCACCGAGGTCGGGTCGTCGCGCTCGGCCGCCACCGACCGCTCCGAGGACTCGGGCGGGAACGGCAGCCAAGGCTCGGCGCCCCACCCGTGATGCGCGTCGCGGGTCCACGGCACGGGTGCCCGGCACCCGTCGCGGTCGATCGGGTCGAGCTTGCGCTCGGGGGGGATCACCGCATCGACCAGCCCCAGCTCCTCGCCTTCGTAGAGGAAGGGCGTGCCCCGCAGCGTGAGGGCCATCACGGCTGCACCACGCGCCGCCGCCTCCGACCCGCCGTAGCGGGTGCGGTGGCGTGGCACGTCGTGGTTGGACAGCACCCAGGTGGGCCAGGCCCCGATCGGATCCAGCACCTCGTAGGTGCGCTCGATGCGGCGGCGCCACCGACCGGCATCCCACGGGGCCAGGATCTGCGGGAAGTTGAAGCACAGGTGCAGTTCGTCGTCGTGACCGTAGTAAGCCGCCATCTTCCCGGTGGACAGCAGATGAGGTCTCCCCCACCGACACCCGGTCGCCTTCGTAGTCGTCGATCAGTCGGCGGATGTCGCGCAACAGCGCTGTGGGTGTCGGCGGTGTCCAGGTGGGCATCGCCAAAGAGGATCTCGTTGGGATCCTCGAGATCCGCGAAGTCGTCTCGCTTCAGCAGCGACTGCACGACATCCATGCGGAACCCGTCCACGCCCCGGTCGAGCCAGAACCGCAACGTGTCGTGCATGGCTGCCACCACTTCGGGGTTGCGCCAGTTCAGGTCCGCCTGCTCGGGCAGGAAGAGGTGCAGGTAGTACTGACCGGTGGTGGGGTCGAGCTGCCAGGCGGTGGGGCTGGCGAAGTCGCTGATCCAGTTGTTGGGCGGTCCCCCGTCGGGGGCTGGATCGCGCCAGATGTACCAATCCCGCTTGGGGTCGGTCCGCGACGAGCGCGACGCCTCGAACCACGCGTGCTCGGTGGAGGTGTGGTTGGGCACCCAGTCGATCAGCACCCGCATGCCGGCGGCGTGGCACTCGGCCACCAGGGCATCGAAGTCGGCCAGTGTGCCGAACACGGGATCCACGTCGCAGTAGTCGCTGACGTCGTAGCCGTAGTCCTTCATGGGCGACGGGAAGAACGGCGACAACCAGACGGCGTCGACGCCCAGCCAGCTCAGATGATCGAGGTGGGCCCGGATGCCGCCCAAGTCGCCGACCCCGTCCCCGTTCGAGTCGGCGAAGGAGCGGGGGTAGATCTGGTACACCACCGCCTCCTGCCACCAGCGCGCCGGCTGCTCGTCGTCCTCGTTCACCCGGTCGTCCCTCGTCGCATCTCCCCGAAGCTATCCGGGCGCGAAGAACAGGGTGCGACGCCAGATCTGGGCCACCGTGGTGGCAGCCACGTCGGTGGGAACGTCCGAACCCCGTCCGTAGGTCTCCAGCAGGTAGCGCTCGGTCATCAGCACCAGGGCACGGGCCACCTCGTCAGCACGCTCGATCGACACCCGACCGGTGCGGGCCAGGGCGTCGATGCGCTCCTCGGCCCGGGCGATGAATTCACCGAGCAGCTTGCGCCACGCCGCCTCCACGTCGGCTCTGACCGCGGCCGCCTCCCCGAAGGCCCGCAACATGGCGGCGTGGCGGCGATAGACGACGGCCAGGGCCATCGAGGCGTCGGCCAGCCCGTCCTCGGGGTCGCCGTCGGGGAGGGGCTCGAGCCACCGGTCGGTGGCCTCGCCCAACTCCGCTTCTATCTGGGCCAGCCGGCGCAACAACACGGTCTCGAGATCGGGGAAGTAGCGATAGAAGGCGGTGCGACCGAGGCCGGTGGGCGCGACCACCTCCTCGACGGTGAGCTCGTGGAACGAATGGTCGGCCAGGAAGGTCTCGATGGCGTCGACGATGGCGGCCTCGACGGCGGCCCGGTGGTCTCGAGCCTTGGCGTGTTGGCGTGGGTTGGCAGGGGACACCGGCGTCCTGTATCCTTTCGTGACGCTATGTCACACGGACTGTAACACGCTCTGTGACAGTGACCCTCTCCAGGATTTCCCATGCCTGACACCGATCCCGCCGACATCGACGATCGGGTGCTGTGCGCCGCCATCCGCGTGTTCGCCACCGAGCCGACCAGCCGAGTCACCCTCAAGCGGGTGGCCCTGGAAGCAGGCGTGCCCTCTGACGAGGTCACGGACCGATGGTCGTCCACCACCGAGCTGCTGACCGCGGCGGTCGATCGCCTGACCCAGGACCTCACCGGCGCTGGTCGCGGCGCCGCCCTGACCCGGGGTGGGCAGGTCACCGAGCGGCAGGACGAGCTGCTCGACCAGACGGTGCACCTGTCGGCGCGGGCCGTGCTCGACCAGGTCGACCCGACGCACCTCCGGGGTCGGTTCCCCATGTCGGACAGCCTCATCGACCACTTCGTGAGCCAGGGCGCCGACCAGCGCAGCGCGAGGTACCTGACCTTCCAGCTGATGGTGGTGGAGTTCGGCGCCCGCCTGTTCGGGTCCTCGCTGCTGGTGGCCTGCGGGCTCCAGGACGAGTCGCCGGCCGAGGTCCGCGCCACCATCGACTCGCTCCAGGACCTGGTGGCCCTCCAGGTCGTGCATCCCACCGACCAGGTGGCCTAGCCCGCACTTCCGCGGCGCATCGGGGTCAAGCCGCTCGAACGGCGACACCGCATGCCGAATGCGCCCGCAGAGTGGCTCGCCGTCCGGAGGCAAACAAGTCGGCCGATCAACCCGTGTAGTGGCGGGGGGCGTAGTACGAGGGGTTGCGGTCGGGCTCGCCTCGGCGTGAGGTCCAGCGCCACTGGGCCGAGACCCGGCTGCGTACCGGCCCGCGGGTCTTGGGCACTGCGTGCAGCCAGGCCCCCTGGGTGGCCCCGCCCATCACCACCAGGTCGCCGCTGGCCGGGGCCAGGTCGACGGCGTCGGACAGATCGTCGGACTCGACCCGGCGCCCCCCGTGAGCGGGCGCAACAACCACGGCCGGCGGCCCCCGAGGGTGAGGACGCCGATCACGGTGTCGTCGAGCCACTTGAGCTCGCGGTCGCGATGCCAGGCCACGCTGTCGCGGCCGTCGCGGTACTGGGCCAGGGCCACGCCGTCGAACGACACCTGGTAGCGCCGGGAGATCCATTCCTGGGCTTCGGCCAGGGCCGGGTGACGGGTGGCGCCGACCTGCCACGAGCTCAGCCGCGGCTCGTCGATCCACCGCTCGTAGCGGAACACCCGACCCTGCTGCCAGGCGACCTCGTCGGCGAGCTCGTCGTGCACCTGGTCGGGGCGATCGACCAAGCCGCGCACGACATCCACCCAGCACTGCTGATCGAGCTCGATGCGCGCCACCTCGGGGTCGCCCACCAACCAGTCCGCGGCCACCCGCACCTGCGGGATGGCGGTCGCGGCTGGCGTGGCGATGAGCCCGGCCCCCTCGCAGCCGACCTGGATCTCGACCTCGGCCTGGCCCTCCGGCCGGTGCTCGGGCGGCAGCCATTCGGTGACGCGCACGATCCCACCGTACCCGTGGCGGGGCGTGACCTAGCCTGAGGCCATGCTCGATCACTTGTCCCTCCAGGTTGCCGATCTCGCCGCCAGCGCCGCCTTCTACGACGCGGCGCTCGACCCGCTCGGTGGCCGGCGGATCATGGACGTCGGGCCCGCCATCGGGTACGGCACCGACCGACCCGAGTTCTGGATCGGCACCGAGGCCACCGCCCAGCCCAACAAGGAGGTCCACGTCGCCTTCGCGGCTGGCGATCGCGCCGCGGTGACCGCCTTCTTCGACGCGGCCGTGGCCACGGGCGCAGAGGTGCTGCACGAGCCTCGGTTGTGGCCCGAGTACCACCCGAACTACTTCGGCGCCTTCGTGCGCGACCCCGACGGCAACAACGTCGAGGCCGTGTGCCACCAGCCCGACTGAGCACCTGCCCGACCCCACCAGCCCGCCGTCGGACGGCATCAGCCAGGGCGCAGGGCCAGCATCGGTTTCGACGATGAGCTAGACCGGCGCCATGTTCGACCTCGCCCAGACCGACAAGCTGCTGGCCACCACCCGGTCGGTGCGACGCCGCCTCGACCTCGACCGACCCGTGGGTCGCGACGTGCTGTTGGAGTGCATCCGCCTGGCCGTCCAGGCGCCCACCGGGGGCAACGCGCAGACGTGGCGCTGGCTCATCGTGGACGACCCCGACACCAAGACCGATCTCGGGAACCTCTACCAGCGGATGGGTGCCCGCTACCTGGCCTCCTACCGCGGCGACCAGATGACCGACCAGACCATCCGGGTGCTCGACTCGGCCGACCACCTGGCCCAGATCCTGGGCCAGGTGCCGGCCATGGTCATCCCCTGCATCAAGGGCCGCCTGACCGACACGTCGCCGGTGATGGCCGCCTCGTTCTACGGATCGATCATCCCCGCGGTGTGGAGCTTCCAACTGGCCTTGCGCAGCCGGGGCCTGGGCACCTGCTTCACCACCCTGCACCTGGCGCACGAGGCCGAAGCCGCCGAGCTGCTGGGCATCCCCGACGACATCACCCAGGTGGCGCTGCTGCCCGTGGCCTACACCAAGGGAGAGGACTTCAAGCCGGCGACACGGGGACCGGTCGAGCGCATCACCTACTTCAACCGCTGGAAGGTGACCTGATCGGTTCTCCGGCCCGATGGCTGGCGGGGCTCGAGCCCGGCCGCCCGGTAGATGTCATCGATGACGGCCATGTTGGCCACCGCGTCGGCCGGCGGTGTGAGCCGCGTGTCCTCCCCGGCCACCGCGTCGCGGAAGGCCTCGAGCTGGAAGGAGTAGGTCGAGCGCCGGGTGAAGTGCTCCACCCGACGGCTGTCGCGGGTTCGTACCGACAGGCGGTGCGCGGTCTGGGGAGCGAGCGGGTTGAAGACCCGCATCTCGCCCGCCTCGCCCAAGACCCGCACGGACAGGTGCAGCAACGAACGCGACCACATGGAGCACACCATGCGGCCGGTGGCGCCGCTGGGGAAGACCAGATCGGCCTGCATGGCCCGATCCACCCCGGGTGAACGCAGCTGGGCTCGGGCCGAGGTGACCCGGGGCTCGCCCATGCCGACCAGGCGAAGCTGGTGCACGGCGTAGCAGCCGGCGTCCATGAGCGCCCCGCCGGCCAGGTCGAGTTGGTAGCGGATGTCGTCGAACCGGGGCAGCGGGAAGCAGGTGTAGGCCTCGACGTGGCGGATGGGCCCGAGCTCGCCGCTCTCGACCACGTCGCGCATGCGTCGAGCCAGCGGGTGGTAGCGGTAGTGGAAGGCCTCGACCACGACCAGGCCGGAGCGGTCGGCCACCGCCGCCACCTCCACCGCCTCGTCCCGGTTGGCGGTGAAGGGCTTCTCGCACAGGACGTGCTTGCCGGCCTCCAGTGCAGCCATCGTCCACTGGCCGTGCAGGCCGTTGGGCAGCGGGTTGTAGATGGCATCGAGGTCGGTATCGGCCACCAGTTCGGCGTAGTGGCCGTGGGCGGTGGCGATGCCGTGGCGGGCCGCGAAGGCATCGGCCCGGGACCGGTCACGCGCCGCCACCGCGGCCACGACGACCCCCTCGAGCCCCCGGGCCGGCTTGATCAGGGCGCCGGGCGCGACGCGCGCCGCCCCCAGGATCCCGATGCGCAGAGCGGTCATCGAACCAGCCTACGACCGACCCGTCGCGCCCTCAGCCCTTGATCAGGCTGGCCAAGGCCCAGACGGCGGCCACCAGGCCGATGACGATCATGATCACGCTCCGGACCAACGGCGGACGGGCCAGCTCACCGTCGGTGGGATCCCCTTCCCCCCGTACCAGGGCGAAGACCGTCCCGAGGGCCAGGGCGGCGCCGACGGCCAGCACCAACCACGGCAGCGGGTCCCCGCCCAGCAACTGGTCACTGGCGACGAGCACCGGGGCTCCCAAATGGGCGGAGAGGGATGGGACTGCCCCGACCAGGCACGCGACTCGGCCGGGCGCAACGCGCGAAAATAGCTCAAGCGACCTATGGACAAACCCGATGTAGTTGGTACCGGTGGTTTCGCCCCCACCGGCCGGGGAACTGGGCGGGGGTCACACTCCCTCCAATGCATCGCCACCAGCACTCTCGGGTGCTGGGCGCCCTCGTGGCCTCCGCCCGCCCCTCCCCGGCGCACCTGGTGATCCCTCGAGTCGATCATCCGCCGGGCTTGGTGTCGTAGTGGGAGTCGTACGCGGGGTCCTGCGTGATGCTGAAGTCGGTGTCGGAGACCACCCCCCGCACGTGGGTGGCCGCGAAGACGTCGGTGGCGCCCTCCAGGTGGCGCTTGACGTAGGAGATCGCCCCGGTCGGGGCGTCGAAGCACATGCGGGCGAAGCTGCCATAGGGCGCGCTGGGGTACTCGCGGACCTGGGTCAGCTCGAAGCAGCCGGGACCGGCGTGCACGACGCGGTAGAGCGGGATCGGCCCGGTGAAGTAGTCCTTCAGCGCGTTCATCTGCGACGTCACCGTCTGGGCGAAGGCCTCGGTGGTGGGGGTGGGCCCGCACAGGTACTGCCCGTTGCTCTGGAGCGAGCACGAGATCACGTGACCGTTGATGGCGCCGGCCACTTGTCCGTTCTGCCGGCGCAGGTGATCCGGCGGCCGTTGCACCACCAGGGCTCCCGAGCGCAGGGTCTGGCCGTTGACGCACCGGGTCTGGGTGACCAGGCACTCGATGGTGCGGGTGTAGGTGCCGTTCACCACATAGGTGCCGGTCAGGCTGCGATGGAACGCGGCCAGGAAGTCGGCGGTGGCCGGCTTGGCGGGTGTGGCCGTGGCCCGGTCGTCCAGACGGCCGCTGGCGATCAGCCCGCCGGCGGCCACGGCCCCGACCATCAGGCCGGCCACGACGGCCAGGGTGGACAGGCTGGGTCGCGACACGGGCCGACGCTACCCGCCGTCCCCTGCCCCGGGGCGCCACCCGCGACCGAGGTAGCCGACCACGACCGCCGCCGGGCATCATGGAGCCGTGGCCACGGGGGACTGGGGGCGAACCGAGGAGAGCGAGATCACCGATGAGGTGCCGGTCGACCTCACCGGCGAAGATGGGTACACCCTCGATCAGCTCGAAGCGCTCAGCGGTGTCCCCAGCCGCACCATCCGCTTCTACCGTCAGTCCGGATTGATCGAGGCGCCTCGTCGCGTGGGCCGCAACGCGTACTACGCGCCCGAGCAGCTGGGCCGGCTGCGCTTCATCGCCGCCCTGCGCGGGCGGGGGATGAGCCTGGAGGCCGTGGCCAAGTTCCTCGGGGATCCGGAGGGGGAGCACCAGGCCTTCACCGTGTTGCTGACCATCCAGGACCAGCTGCTCGAGCCCTGGATCGACGACCACTCGGCGGCGGTCGACGGCCCCGAGGTGCTGCGCCTGATCGGCCTGGACGATCCCCGGGTGCTCGCCAACCTCGAGCAGGTCGGGCTCATCTCCGAGGTCCGCGGCCAGCCCGACTCCTACGAGGTGCCCAGCCTGGTCGTTCTCGAGCTGGCCGCGGAGATGATCAGCGCCGGCATCGCGGCCGAGGTGTCGACCGCAGCCTGGGCCACCATGCAGTCGCGCATGGCGGGACTGGCCGACGAGCTGGTCACCTTGTTCGCCGAGCATCCCGACCACGGCTTCGCCGGCAACGACACGGCCGCGGAGATCAGCGAGGGGTTCCGCCAGCTCCGCCCGATCGCCATGCGGGCCGTACAGGTGGCCTTCGGCCACGAGATCCGACGAGCGCTGGCCGAATACCTGGCCCTGGCCGGCAACCCCGACGCCGTGGTCCCCCACCGCGACGGCGCGGCCGTCGACCCGCCGTGAAGCCGCCGCGCCACCACGTCGGCGCGGCCCGGCGACCTCGCCGATGAGCACCGACGGATCGACGCCGGCCGCGGTCGACCCCGAGTTCCGGCACCTCCTGTCGCCGGGTCGAATCGGGCCGATGGCCGTGCGCAACCGCATCGTGCTGGCACCGATGGGGGACCGCCTGGCCAACGAGGACGGCACCGTCAGCGAGCGCCAAGCCGCCTACCTCGAGGCACGGGCCCGAGGCGGCGCCGGACTCA